>NZ_JAFKCZ010000045.1 GCF_017255185.1 Parahaliea mediterranea | reverse complement strand
CCCCCCCCCCCCCCCCCCCCCCCCCCCCCCCCCCCCCCCCCCCCCCCCCCCCCCCCCCCCCCCCCCCCCCCCCCCCCCCCCCCTTTTGAGACGCCTCAAATGGTCGACACTCCACCCAACCAGACGTCAGGAGCGAGCTGACTGAAGGCGCCTGCTCCAACAGTCTTCTCAAAACGTGAGCGGGCCGTCAGATCAAACAAACGTGTGCGTTTGAGCTGTCGGCACTCCATCTGCACCGCCACAGGTGCCCCAAGGAGTCACAACTGCTCCACACCTGGACACCTGGCCCCAGGTGACCTCCCTCAGCAGCTCCGACCCACTCTTTCGTCATCCACGAAACGGGTCATTCCATGCATGAACGAGCGAACTAGGCCGTCTCTTCCATCCGGGAGGGGCGGCCTCCTCCTATGGGAGATCAGGCAATCCAGCTGCCCTC
>NZ_JAFKCZ010000044.1 GCF_017255185.1 Parahaliea mediterranea | reverse complement strand
ATCGTGGACGCCCAGGCATTCGGTCATGGTCAGGAACATCACACCCTACGTCCTGTTCTGGAATCACTGGAAAAGCGGTATCAAAGACTGAAGATCCGTCAAAACCTACTTAACCAAAAGACCATCATTACCGCAGACACCGGCTTCGCCAACGAAGCCAACATGAAATACCTGCACGATAGAAAGATCAACGGCTACATCCCTGACAACCAGTTCAGGTCGAGAGATCCGCGTTTCCAGGGTCAAAAGGAGAAACACGGCAAACGCCATCAGAACAAACCGAAGCAACAGAAGCGCAATGTCATTCCGGCAAGCGAATTCACATTCGATCCCGTGGCCATGACCTGTATCTGCCCAGTGGGAAAAACACTCCGTCTTCGAGGTGTACGCGATAGCAGCACAGGCCAACCCACAGCTTACTTTGAGGGCAGACTGTTGCAATGCAGGCACTGCCCACTCAAAACGCGATGCATGCATAACCCCAAAGCTGCGGATCATCGAAAAGGTGCCGGTCGACAGGTATCGTTTCA
>NZ_JAFKCZ010000043.1 GCF_017255185.1 Parahaliea mediterranea | reverse complement strand
CGAGGTGATCGCGACCGGGACACGCCCAGGCCCTCGGGCTGGTGGAACGGACCGGTTGAGGAAAGTCCGGGCTCCCCAATGGCCAGGCTTGCTGGGTAACGCCCAGTGCGGGTGACCGTGAGGAGAGTGCCACAGAAACACACCGCCGATGGCCCTTCGGGGATCAGGCAAGGGTGCAAAGGTGCGGTAAGAGCGCACCAGCAGCATCGAGAGGTGCTGGCTCGGTAAACCCCGGCTGGGAGCAAGGCCTAGGAACAACGGTTGGCCATGACACCCGTTCCGCTTTTCTTGCGCCGCTTGAGGCCATCGGTAACGGTGGTCCCAGACAGATGATCGCCCCCGCGAAAGCGGAGAACAGAACCCGGCTTACGTCCTGCTTTCACCCCAATGAACGCTGAGCGCCACGCCCAACTGCTGCAGTTCCTTCAAGGCCTGGGCCTGACAGCCCACGCGGAGATGGACCTGGAGCGGCTGGATGAGGCCCTCACCCACACCTCCGCAGGGCTCAGCGTCAACCACGAAAAACTGGAATTTCTTGGCGACGCCGTCCTGCGCCTAGCGGCCTCGG
>NZ_JAFKCZ010000042.1 GCF_017255185.1 Parahaliea mediterranea | reverse complement strand
CTAGTACAAAAGGGAGACCCCCCAGCTTTGCTGGGGAGGCAAGCGAAGTTTGACAGTTCCAGAAGTCTCATAGTAACCCCCAAGTGTGAGCCGCCAAGCACCACACAAGGGAGTAACCATGAGACAAGTGAGCAGTTTAAATCACACGCGATGGGAGTGTAAGTACCACATAGTTTTCATACCGAAGTATCGCAGAAAGGTACTGTTTGGTCAGATACGGAGGGAGTTGGCCGATGTATTCCATCGGTTATCGAGGCAGAGGGAGAGCCTGATAGAAGAGGGTCATCTGATGCCAGATCATGTGCACATGATGATATCGATTCCTCCGAAATATGCGGTCTCGCAGGTAGTGGGTTACATCAAAGGGAAGAGTGCGATTCACATTGCGCGGAGCTATCTGGGTCGAAAAAGGAACTATGTCGGCCATCATTTTTGGGCAAGAGGTTATTTTGCTTCAACCGTTGGTCGGGATGAGCAGGTGATACGGGAGTACATCCGCCATCAGGAACAGGAAGATCGTCGGATTGACCAGTTAAAACTGATGTGACCCGACCCCTTTAGGGGTCGCAAGGAGCCGGAGGCTCCGTCACTATTGCCGCTTTGAGCGGCTCACAAACTAAAGCCCCCGGCTTTGCCGGGGGATACTTACT
>NZ_JAFKCZ010000041.1 GCF_017255185.1 Parahaliea mediterranea | reverse complement strand
AGAACGCAGACTTGCTTTTAGCCCCCTATAAGGGGGCTGTGAAGCCAGCCTTCTTAGAAGGCTGGCCCAAGTTGTGCCATCTTCAGATTATCGACGTAAGTCCATACGGACTTGTTTCTGTTCCTGCTTCTCTTGATATTTTACATACGTGCGTATCATCGTCGCATCTAGCCCTACCGTATCCACGCAGTAACCTTTCGCCCAGAAGTGGTTCCCCCAGTATGGCTTTTCCCTCAAATACGGAAACCGAGTAAATAACCTCAGCGCCGTCTTGCCCTTAACGACTCCCATTACCCTTGAAATTGACTCCTTCGGTGGCACTTTCAAGAGTAAGTGGACATGGTCCGGTTGCACGTTTAACTCTACGATTCGGCATCCCAGCCGACTGCTGTAAACCTGGATACAGTTGATAACCTCTTGAGCTATCTCACCTTTTAGCACCCTATATCGATATTTAGGCACCCAAACCAAATGATATTGGCAATGCCAGATTACATGCGTTAATTTCTCGAAACGGCTCATCGCTATTTCTCCTCAGGTCAGTTGTGGGCACAACTCAACCTCAAGAGATAGCATGAGCCTTTCTATTCGTAACAGGCAGAGCCTGCCACTCATGACCACGTCCGTAGGACGTGGTTTCCCACGCTTAAATGAAT
>NZ_JAFKCZ010000040.1 GCF_017255185.1 Parahaliea mediterranea | reverse complement strand
GGAAGCTCCGGGAAGAAAATCGCCGCTTAAAGATGGAGAAAGACATCTTAAAAAAGGCAACGGTCTTCTTTGCCAAGGAAACGCGGTGAAATACGCGTTCATCACCCGACACAAGAAGACCTGGCCAGCCGACTTGATGTGTCGGCTACTGGGTGTGAGTCGCAGTGCTTTTTATCAGTATTGCCAGCGACAAGCGAAGCAACAACCGGACCCCGAACGTCAGGCGATGTTGTCAGCGGTCAAGGAAATCGCGGAGGCCAGTGGTTACAGCTACGGAGCGCGAAGAATGAAGCGAGCGCTCAATGCCCTGGGTTACCCGGTAGGCCGCAGAAAATCTCGCTCTCTGATGCGCGAGGCCGGTGTAAAGGCTCGTTACCGCAAGAAATACAGGGTGACGACGAACAGTAATCACAGGCAGCCGGTGTTCGAGAACGTTCTGGAGCGGGAGTTCGATGCATCTGCCCCTGATCAGGCGTACGTATCGGATATTACCTATATCTGGACTCAGGAAGGCTGGTTGTACCTGGCCGTATTTATTGATCTGTTCAGTCGCCGTGTCGTGGGCTGGAGTATGGGATCGCGGATAAACGCCCTATTGGTCACCGATGCGTTGCAGATGGCCCTATGGCGGCGACGCCCGCCGACAGGTCTTATCGTGCATTCAGACAGAGGCTCGCAGTACGCGAGCGGAACGTACCGGCAGTTACTCAAAGCTCATGGCTTTGTCGGCAGTATGAGCCGCAAAGGTGACTGTTGGGACAAC
>NZ_JAFKCZ010000039.1 GCF_017255185.1 Parahaliea mediterranea | reverse complement strand
TGGTTGGGGTCAGGCCTTGCATTTGACGTTTTTGAGGCTGGGAGCTAGCTTCATGCAATACGGTGCTTCTAGCCAGGCGGGAAGGGATTCCAATGGCCAGACCCTTGAGGATAGAGTTTGCCGGTGCCTTGTATCATGTGACATCGCGGGGTAACGCGCGACAGGACATTTTCCTGGACGATGTGGACAGAGAGAGTTTTCTGGATGTGCTGTCCAAGGCCTGTGATCGATATAAATGGTTGTGCCATGCCTATTGTCTGATGGGCAACCACTATCATTTGCTGCTCGAAACCCAGGCGCCGACCCTCTCGAAGGGGATGAAATATCTCAATGGCACCTATACCCAACTCATCAATCGAAGGCACCAAAGAGTGGGGCATGTTTTTCAAGGGCGCTTCAAGGCCATTGTTGTGGATCGTGACAGTTACCTACTGGAACTTGCCCGGTATTTTGTGTTGAATCCCGTGCGCGCTGGTATGGTGCGATCCGCGAAGGATTGGCCGTGGAGTAGCTACAGGGCTACCGCGGGCATAGTACATAGACATCAAGTGCTAACCACTGACTGGTTGTTGGGGAGCTTTGGGCGTCGGCGGGGTTCAGCTCAGGAAGCCTACATGCGGTTTGTCCAGTCAGGGAAGGGGCAGCCGAGTCCATGGGAGGCGCTGAAGAACCAGATTTACCTGGGTTCGGATAAGTTCGTGGAAGATATGCAGTGCAAACTCGATCCCGATCAATCCCTAAGGGATATTCCCAGGCCCCAGAAACTGGGCTCGCCGAAGCCAT
>NZ_JAFKCZ010000038.1 GCF_017255185.1 Parahaliea mediterranea | reverse complement strand
TCAACGCCTTGTTAACTGGCCTCATTTCCGCACTCCTTGAGCCAACGTTGCGAGCTTGGGGTAAATAATAAAGCGACAAGGGCAAGCTGTGCCCAAAATAACCAAGAGTAAAAATAGCTAGGGTGTCGACTCGGCGATAGATCGCCGACTAGTGGAATGATAACCCAGAAAAGCAATCCCCAACGTGCCCATGCGTGCTGCCCATAAAGAATAACTGAAAATATGATTCCAACAAAAAAGAACGCTGGGACAGCAAATACAATGGTACTAGGATCTTGAATTCGTAGAATTCGATGTATCGAGCTTGAAAAATACCATAGCGCCAGGCCACCCAAAAACGTGCAAGGTATTAGTATGGATATGGGTCTTGATCGTAGCTTTGAACTCATCATGGCCTATTAACGCTTCAAGCAGGGGCCGCTGTAAAGCGGTCCCGGCCCGAAGGGCCCTTGCTGCCTTGACTTGTTAAGTGACTTGCTCAAGGTGCTGCTCCGCTATTGTAATGGAGCCGTCTTCTAGGCAAGACATGAATACCGAGAAAGTGATTTCAGCTACCTCACTTGATTGATTGGAGCTTGCCCAGTACTTGGTTATTGTGTCGTTGAATATTGCATTAAGATGATTGCCATTCGCTCCAGGGTTTATCGGAATTGGGTTGCTTTCGATAAGTTCATACAAACGAACCTTTGCATTGAGTGATTCCTGAACTTGCTTCCAGTTGTCTGGGCTTTCCTGTCCAAGTAGTGTCCTTGGCACATTATGAACCCACGAATGACCATAAAG
>NZ_JAFKCZ010000037.1 GCF_017255185.1 Parahaliea mediterranea | reverse complement strand
CCCCACGTCAACGTGGGTACCATTGGTCACGTTGACCACGGCAAGACGACCCTGACCGCGGCGCTGACCCGCGTGTGCGCGGAAGTCTGGGGCAGCGGTGCCGCGGTGGCCTTTGACGGCATCGACAATGCGCCGGAAGAGAAAGAGCGCGGTATCACCATCGCGACCTCCCACGTGGAGTACGACTCCCCGAACCGTCACTACGCGCACGTTGACTGCCCCGGGCACGCCGACTACGTGAAGAACATGATCACCGGCGCGGCGCAGATGGACGGCGCGATCCTGGTGTGTGGCGCCACCGACGGCCCGATGCCGCAGACCCGCGAGCACATCCTGCTGTCTCGCCAGGTGGGCGTTCCCTTCATCGTGGTATTCCTGAACAAGGCCGACCTGCTGGCGGAAGACTGCGGCGGTGCGGACACCGAGGAATACGAGGAAATGAAAGAGCTGGTCGAAATGGAGCTGCGCGAGCTGCTGGACCAGTACGAGTTCCCGGGCGACGACACTCCGATCATCTGTGGTTCCGCGCTGATGGCGCTGAACGGCGAAGACGAGAACGAGCTGGGCACCACCGCGGTGAAAACCCTGGTTGAGACTCTGGACAGCTACATCCCCGAGCCGGAGCGCGCCATCGACCAGCCCTTCCTGATGCCGGTTGAAGACGTGTTCTCCATCTCCGGTCGCGGCACCGTGGTCACCGGTCGTGTCGAGCGCGGCATCATCAAGGTGGGCGACGAGATCGAGATCGTGGGTATCAAGGACACCCAGAAAACCACCTGTACTGGCGTTGAGATGTTCCGCAAGCTGCTGGACGAAGGCCGTGCGGGCGAGAACGTGGGCATCCTGCTGCGCGGCACCAAGCGCGAGGAAGTCGAGCGCGGCCAGGTGCTGGCGATCCCGGGCTCCGTGAACCCGCACACCAAGTTCGAGTGCGAAGTGTACATTCTGTCCAAGGACGAGGGTGGCCGTCACACGCCGTTCTTCAAGGGTTACCGCCCGCAGTTCTACTTCCGTACCACCGACGTGACCGGCGCTTGCGAGCTGCCCGAAGGCGTTGAGATGGTGATGCCGGGCGA
>NZ_JAFKCZ010000036.1 GCF_017255185.1 Parahaliea mediterranea | reverse complement strand
TGGTCGAATGAATTCGACCCTTGTGTCTCTCTCGATGTACTGTTTAGCTGGCAGTTCATCAGGTGAGGCGGTGAGTCAGCTTCGACCCTGAGGCCATAGAGCCTGTTTTGTAGATTCGACCCCGCCTCGCAATTCTCTGCAATCTGTATGGTATCCAAGTCCTCGCTAATAGCGATGAGGCTGCACGTACAAGGCAAGATAGGGAGATTTCGTGACAATTATCGGGATAGATGTCAGTAAATCGAAGTTGGACTGTCTGTGGATTCGGGATTTGTCCAAGCTGAAAGTCAAAAGCAAGGTCCAGCCCAATACCCCCAAGGGGCACCGAGCACTGCTGGACTGGGCAATCCAGCTGACGGGTGAGCCGGTAGCCGGGTTGCACTTTGTCATGGAGGCCACGGGGGTCTACCACGAGGCCCTGGCCTATGCCCTATATGACGCGGGGGCCCAGGTGTCAGTGGTAAATCCGACACGTATCAGGGACTTTGCCAAGAGCTTGGGGGCTCATTCGAAGAACGACCGCAAAGATAGCGTGGTGATTGCCCGCTATGGCATGACCCAGTCCCCCATCCTGTGGGAGCCAGAACCGAAGGAGGTCCGGGAACTCAAGGCTCTGCTTGCCCGCTACGAAGCGGTTAAGCAGGACATCGAACGAGAGTGGAACCGGCTGGAGAAGGCGCAGGTGAGCCAAAGCTCAGCGCAGGTACGCACCTCCATTGAGCATGTCAGAGAACAGTTGGACAGGGAGCGCAAGCGCCTGGAGTCGCTGATTGACGATCATATCGACAATCATCCGGGGCTGAAGCAGGACCGGGCCCTGCTGGAGAGCATTCCGGGGGTGGGGCCAACGGTATCGCAACAGATGGTAGCGGTGTTGCGCAGCCGTCGCTTCGAGAAGGCCTCGCAGTGCGCGGCGTTCCTGGGATTGATACCAATCGAACGCGAATCTGGCACCAGTGTTAAGAAGCCGCCGAGGTTGTCCAAGTTCGGCGATGGCCGGATCCGGGCAAAGCTGTATATGGCGGCGATGGTCGCCACACGGCACAACACGGTTATCCAGGCGCAGTACCGGCGGCTGGTGCGCCGCGGCAAGTCCAGGATGGCAGCCATCGGGGCGGCCATGCGCAAGCTGGTACATCTGTGTTATGGCGTCCTGAAACACCAGACGCCGTACCAGCCTCAAGCGGTCTAAGGGACCGTTTGAGGTTGGGTGAGGGAGATGGTATCTAC
>NZ_JAFKCZ010000035.1 GCF_017255185.1 Parahaliea mediterranea | reverse complement strand
CCACTGCTGTCCCACATTTTTTCACGCCCATAGCGCCAGCTGCGGAGGGCTCCCCGGCTGCTCGGGTGGAAAAGGCCTGATCAACGTCATCAGGTCTTTCTTCGAGAACAGATTCGCTTGTAGCAATCGCAGTATTCGCTGTTCCGACCAGCCGGTTTTGGATAGGAATTTC
Organism: Parahaliea mediterranea; assembly: GCF_017255185.1. GTDB lineage: Bacteria > Pseudomonadota > Gammaproteobacteria > Pseudomonadales > Halieaceae > JAFKCZ01. The sequence continues at coordinate 1,102 of NZ_JAFKCZ010000035.1, read as the reverse complement.
AGGTAGCTCAAGAGTAGGTAAGTACACAGGGCGATCCAGATCTGGGTCAGCACCGCATTCCTCGAATTGCCAACAAAGGCGTGTATCTTCAAATTTTGTTTGAGCGCTTTGAAGAACAACTCGACCTGCCACCGGTCCTTGTAAACATTAGCCACAGTTGTTGCGGACAGCTCAAAATGATTCGTCAGGAAGACGTAATGCTTGCCCGTCTCTGCATCTCGATAGCCGATTCGACGAAGCTTTGGCATCGACTTGTTCTTCAATTGCACGCCGGTGAGTTCGATCACCTGGTCTGAGGTGATACCTTGCTCCCGGTTCACTTCCCGGCGCTCTATGACACGGTATTTGGCATTGGTGCGCTGGCGGGTGACAAAGAAAATTCCTTTTTCCGTCAACTGCTTATACCAAGCATAGTCAGTGTACCCCTTATCGATCACCACCACGCTGCCTTTGGGAAAGTCGAACTCGCGCCCCACCGGCACATCGTGCCTGGCGCCATCAGTCACCGTCGCAAAGGCCGGAAAATGGCCGCGGTGATCCAGTCCCACATGAAGTTTCATCGCCGCCTTGCTGCGGTTGTGATCGGCCCAGGGAAAGATCGCCAGGGAGAGTTCTATCAGGCTGGCATCAAGGGAGAACAACGGGTTCTTGAACCGAAACTTGTGCTGGGGTGAGAGGTGCTGGCAGCGGGACACCAGTTTACCGAACAGCGCCTCATAGAGAGTATAGGGCTGCTTCTCGTTGACCCGTGCCAGTGAGGATTTGGCGATCCGGCGCACGCCCAGATGGTAGCGGCAACCGGTCTGGACGTTTATGTTGGCCTCGATGTCCCGCAAGCTTTGTCGGCCGGTCAGTTGCGCCATCATCAGGGCGACAAACTGGTCCCAGCGGCTGATCTTGCGCAATTTCTGCCCCTGGTGGTGCTGTTTTGCCAGAGGCTGGAACTCATGTCTGGGGATCAATTGGAGGAGCTGAGCGAGAACTGTGTTAGTATGTGCCAAGGCTTAAATCCTCTGGTTTTTATAGTGTTTGGTCGCACAATCATTGTATCAACCAGCCAGGGTTTAAGCCTTTTTTATTTCAAACTGTGGGACAGCAGTGG
>NZ_JAFKCZ010000034.1 GCF_017255185.1 Parahaliea mediterranea | reverse complement strand
TGAATCGCCCCGGGATTTCCGGAGGCTCAGTTGCTTGAGTCAGGCCGCCATGGCTGACTCTTCTTGCTGGCGATAGTACGCCATTTCCAATTCCGCCGGCGGAATATTGCCGATGGGCTCCAATAGCCGGCGGTTGTTGAACCAGTCGACCCATTCCAGGGTCGCGTATTCCACCTCATCCACCGTCCGCCAGGGACCACGCTTATGGATCACCTCGGTCTTGTACAGGCCGTTGATGGTCTCCGCCAGGGCGTTGTCGTAGGAGTCGCCACGGCTGCCGACTGAAGACTCCAGGCCGCCTTCCGCCAGCCGTTCGGTGTAGCGGATCGACAGGTACTGGCTTCCCCTGTCGCTGTGATGAATCACGCCCTTGGCGCCGCCTCGAGCCCAGACAGCCTGCTCCAGCGCGTCCAGCACCAGATCCGTTCGCATCGAGCGAGAGACTCGCCACCCAACGATTCGGCGCGCAAACACGTCGGTCACGAAGGCCACGTAAACGAAGCCGCTCCAGGTCGCCACATAAGTAATGTCTGCGACCCACAACTGGTTTGGACGGTCAGCGAGGAACTGGCGCTGCACCAGATCTGCTGGGCGCTCTGCAGCGGTATCCGGTATCGTTGTTCGACACCGCCGACCACGCCTTGCGCCTTCGAGACCGAGCCGCTTCATCAATCGCTCAACGGTGCAGCGGGCCACGTCAATCCCCTCCCGGTTCAATTGGCGCCAGACTTTGCGGGCCCCATAAACCTGGAAGTTCTCTTCATACACCCGCCGGATATCAGCACACAGTGCATCATCACGCCGGGCTCTTTCTGAGCGGCGATCAGGGTTCTGCTGTTTGGCGCTATGGTCGTAGAACGTGGATGGGGCAATCGGCAGCTGGCTGCAGATCGGCTCGACCCCGTACTCATCCCGATACTCGTCGATAAATGACACCATCACTTCGGTTTGCGGTCGAGCTCCGCCTGGGCAAAATACGCCGAAGCCTTGCGCAGGATCTCATTGGCCCGCTTCAGCTCCCGATTCTCTCGCTCCAGTTCCTTGAGTCGCTCACGCTCATCGCTGGTCACGCCCTTGCGTAGGCCAAGGTCCTGCTCAGCCTGGCGCACCCACTTACGCAGGGTCTCAGCCGTACAGCCGACTTTGACGGCGATCGAGTTCATCGCCGCCCACTGGGAGTCGTATTGATCCTGCTGCTCGAGCAGCATCCGCACAGCCCGCTCCCGGAACTCTGGGGGATATCTCATTGGTTTGGTCATTGCTCCATCCTCTCAAGGTTTAGAGCCTCCGACAAACCCGGAGCGATTCA
>NZ_JAFKCZ010000033.1 GCF_017255185.1 Parahaliea mediterranea | reverse complement strand
ATTTATTCGTATATGGTCTCCTCCCCGTTTGCAAGGCTCAGACGTCAGGGCTGACAGGGACAGGTTGCTGCCGTATATCCGGCCTGTACTTGCGGTGGGTATCGCTCACCGCTGGCCTTGATGACTATCCGCTGCCTGCTGTCCTTATCGACCTCTCGGCCTTTGTGGCCGTCGAATAAACCAGGGTTTCAGCAGGCCGGAATGACCTGTTTTGTCATCCTGTGTCTGTTGCCTTCGCAACCGTTGGACCTTGCTCCTGTTATCTGGTGTGCCGCCCTATCAGGCCGCCACGCTACTCACCTCGCCCTGGGGCCGGTAGTGCTCGCCACGGGCAATCACTACCCAAGCCATGCGTATGATCTTGTTCGCCAGGGCAACCACCGCCTTATTGAACCCCCGCCGTGCCCGGAGTTGCTGGACCCAGCAACTCAAGGGGTCGGTTTTGCCACTTGCGCGGCTCACCACGGCCCGGGCGCCGTGAACCACCACAGAGCGCACGTGGGGGTCACCCCGTTTACTGATGCCCCCCAGGCGCTGACGCCCACCCGTGCTGTGCTGACGGGGTACCAGTCCCAGGGCGGCCGAGGCATCCCGGCCGCAAGTAAACTGGCGGCCATCCCCCATCCAGTGCCGAACCATACTGGCCACCACCGGCCCGATGCCCGGAATCGCCTGCAAGCGGATGCAGGCCTCATCCTGCTTGACCCGCTGACGCAAGTCCGCGTCGTACCAGGCCAGCTCATCCAGCAGCGCCACAAACCGCGCGTATTGTCGCGCCAGGTAAGTGCGAACCCGGGGTGACAACCCCGTGGCCGTCTCGTCCAGGTGCGTGACCAGGGCCCGCCTCAGAGCGGCATCGCCTCGGGGCACAACAAGGCCGTATTCCCCCAGCAGGCCGCGCAACTGGTTGCTCAGGCGTACCTTGTCGGCATTCAGCCCGCGCCGGATCGCGTGCAGGCACTGCTCGTCCTGCTGCGCTAACGTTTTTACCGGCACGGGCCTCACCCGGCCGTGAACACAGGCTTCGGCAATGGCCAGGGCATCGTTGTAATCGTTCTTCTGCCCGCGCAGGTAGCCCTTGACGTGCTGCGGCGGCAGCAGCCGGACCTGGTGGCCTTGATCGCCGATCCGCCGCGCCCAGTGGTGGGCGCTGGCGCACGCTTCCATGGCCACCACGGCGGGCGCCTGACGCAGGAGAAACGGTAGCAGCGTATGGCGCCGGAGCGACTTGCGCTGTTGCAACTGGCCTTGTCCGTTGATGACCACCACCTCAAAACTGTGCTTTGCCAAATCCAGCCCAATTACCGTAGTCTTGTTCATGGTCTCCTCCTCATCCCGTGCAGATAGGATGTACATCTCTATCTTGGCGCATCGCGACGCCGTTGGAGAGGGGAGGAGACCATCTCATCGACCAAAAA
>NZ_JAFKCZ010000032.1 GCF_017255185.1 Parahaliea mediterranea | reverse complement strand
CTCCGAGAGGAATATATACTGAAAATGCGTTCTGACAACGATTTGTGCTTTGAAAATCCAGGGAAAACCGTAGAGGAAATGTGTTCGCTTTCCGAGTCGGTTTTTCTACAGCCTCGTTAGTGCTCTTACATGGAAAATGAAGTAAACGAATGAATATTCTCAACAAAAACGGCTATGACTTAAAAAATGTCACTAAAATTAATGTCATCTTGGGTAAAAATGGATGTGGAAAAAGCACGACGTTAAAACGAATAGAAGAAGCCCTTGAAAGAGATGCTGAATACGGAAATACAAGGTACATAACCCCCGAGCGTGGCGGGGCATTAAAGTTCGATGCCAGCCTTGCTCAAAATTCTACGAATGAACAATGGCTTAACCATCAACTACGTCAGAATCAGTTTGTGCAGTTTAAGCAGCAAACGCTACTACAGTTTAGGAAGCTAGAACTCTTAAGTTTACGAGAAATCGAAAAGCAACCAGAACTAAGAAACGATCATAGCTATACATTTCAAAACATTGTTGACTCTGTTAACAGCCTCTTGGATAACATAGAAATTCGTCGAGAGGGTTCTGATTTCAAAATTTATTCATTATCAAGCGGCTCTGAAATAGCTCCAGACAACATAAGCAGTGGAGAGTCCGAACTAATATCTTTAGGTATTGAGTGCTTGGTTTTTGCAAAAGAGTGCGATACTGAAAAGCACAATATTCTATTTTTGGATGAGCCTGATGCTCATCTACATCCTGATCTACAGTCGAGGTTAGGACATTTTTTGAAAGACCTAGTTGATACCCATGAATTTAAAATTATCACTGCCACTCATAGCACTTCCTTTCTCGGTGCCTTTGAGTCGTATACTGATGTTTCAATAGATTTTGTGGTTTCAGGGCAAACAGAAATAAACTTCAGCCCCATAAGTGATGTTTATCGCAAAGTACTTCCGGTTTTTGGCGCACACCCCCTATCGAATGTATTTAATGAAGCTCCTATTATGCTGGTCGAGGGTGAAGATGATGAGCGAGTGTGGCAGCAAGCTATTAGAACTTCACAAGGGAGACTAAGAATATTTCCCTGCTCAGTAGATAGCATCACCCACCTAAATGAATACGAAACAGAAATCGCTAGCGTAATTAATTCCATATATGACAATGCAGTTGCTTATTCTCTTAGGGATAGAGATGACTCGACGGAAGAAATAGATGACACCCCGCCAGTAGTCAGAATGAAACTGTCTTGTCGAGCAGCAGAAAATCTACTCTTAACTGACGAAGCGCTTTCTAGGTTAAGGGTTACTTGGGAAGAACTGGAGAAAAAAATAGAAACCTGGTTACAGAGAAATGCTGATCATTCCCACTATCAGCATCTATGTGCATTCAGGGATGAAGGCTTCCAGCGTAAAAGCCACAACCTAAAACATATAAGAAATGACTTGGAGTGGTCAACTGATTTGTGACAACCCAGTTAAGCGGCTTTCTTCATTTCTAGCATAGCCGCTTCGTACTGGCTGGGACTGGTGTAACCCAGGTACGAATGCAGCCGTTGGCTGTTATAGAACATCGCAATGTAGTCCAGTATGTCCTGCTGTGCATCGGCGCGGGTTTGATAATGCTTCCACTGCACCCGCTCTTTTTTCAGGCTGGCAAAGAAGCTTTCGGCAACCGCGTTGTCCCAACAGTCACCTTTGCGGCTCATACTGCCGACAAAGCCATGAGCTTTGAGTAACTGCCGGTACGTTCCGCTCGCGTACTGCGAGCCTCTGTCTGAATGCACGATAAGACCTGGAGTGGTCAACTGATTTGTGACAACCCAGTTAAGCGGCTTTCTTCATTTCTAGCATAGCCGCTTCGTACTGGCTGGGACTGGTGTAACCCAGGTACGAATGCAGCCGTTGGCTGTTATAGAACATCGCAATGTAGTCCAGTATGTCCTGCTGTGCATCGGCGCGGGTTTGATAATGCTT
>NZ_JAFKCZ010000031.1 GCF_017255185.1 Parahaliea mediterranea | reverse complement strand
GTTAAAACTGATGTGACCCGACCCCTTTAGGGGTCGCAAGGAGCCGGAGGCTCCGTCACTATTGCCGCTTTGAGCGGCTCACAAACTAAAGCCCCCGGCTTTGCCGGGGGATACTTACTCGGGCTTGACGCTGTGCATGGCGGTTTGCAGGTAGTTCTGCAGGCCCACCTTGTCGATCAGGCTCAGCTGGGTTTCCAGCCAGTCGATATGCTCTTCCTCGGACTCCATGATGTCCACGAAGAGGTCCCGGGACACGTAGTCGCCCACTGATTCGCAATAGGCCACGGCCTCTTTCAGGTCCTTGTGGGCTTTATGCTCGAGTTTGAGGTCGCACTCCAGCATTTCCTGGGTGTTCTCGCCAATCAGCAGCTTGCCCAGGTCCTGCAGGTTGGGCAGGCCCTCCAGGAACAGAATCCGCTCGATCAGCGCGTCGGCGTGCTTCATCTCATCGATGGACTCGTGGTACTCGTGGTCCGCCAGTTCCTTCAGCCCCCAGTCCTTGTACATCCGCGCGTGCAAAAAGTACTGGTTGATGGCCACCAGCTCGTTGCCCAGTACTTTGTTCAGGTGCCCGATCACTTTCGCGTCGCCTTTCATAGCGTACTCCTCCGCCTTGAGTTCAGATGCTACCCATAGTCTGTCACGCAAACCGAAAAGTCAAGTAAGTCATTGATTTTGTTATATTTTTAGAATGAAAATCAGAGTGATTCTCAGCCGGTTTCAACCTGAAAACGGGGGCGGATACCTATTAAGGATTAAAGGGGTCAGATTCCTTTTGCCCCCATTTATCCTTGAGTCAAAAAGCAAAAAAGGGTTCTGACCCCATTTATCGGAAATAGGTATCCGTCCCCAGAAAATGGAAAACCCCGCGCGGCGGGGCCGGGCGGGGTTTTCGGTGATTCGGGGGGCCGGGGGTTCAGCTCACCGCGTAGAACAGTTCCTGTTCGGCGCTGGGCAGGGTGTTCTCGAGGGATTCGCGCACGATGTCGCGGGCCAGTATGCCGCATTTACCACACTGGCTGGCGACGCCGAGGCTGTTGCGCACTTCGCGGATACTGCTGGCGCCATCCTGCACGGCTGCCCGGATCTGGGTATCGGTGATTCCTTTGCAAATACAGACGTACATGGTGTGTCGCCATCCGGTTTGTGTGCTGTTGATTGTGAAATTAATAGTAATGAGAATGATTGTCAACAGTATCCCTGGTAAATTTCTTGAGGCATTCAGGTGCGGCGCCCCCCTTGAAATGGTCGCCTTCGCCCGCACTGTGTAAGATGCACAGCGCTGGCGCCCGGCGAGAAGCCGGGCGCCTTTTGTTCCTTTCCAGAGAAAATGGAGTTAAAACATGGGTGTATTAGTCGGTAAACCGGCACCGGATTTCGATGTGGCCGCGGTTCTCGGCAGCGGTGAGATTGTCGATTCCTACAAGCGGTCCGAGCAGATGGCGGGCAAGTACGGCCTGGTCTTTTTCTATCCGCTGGACTTCACCTTCGTCTGCCCCTCCGAGCTGATCGCGCTGGACAAGCGCATGGCGCAGTTCCGCGACCTGGGCGTCGAGGTGGTGGCGGTCTCCATCGACTCGCAGTTCACCCACAACGCCTGGCGCAACACGCCGGTGGAGAAGGGTGGCATCGGCGCGGTTTCCTACACGATGGCGGCTGACGTGAACCACGACATTGCCCGCGCCTTCGATGTGGAAAGCGCCGGTGGCGTGGCTTTCCGTGGCGCGTTCCTGATCGACAAGGAGGGCGTGGTGCGCTCCCAGCTGATCAACGACCTGCCGCTGGGCCGCAATATCGACGAGCTGATCCGCCTGGTCGAGGCGCTGCAGTTCCACGAGGAGCACGGCGAAGTGTGTCCCGCGGGCTGGAACAAGGGCGACAAGGGTATGAACGCCTCTCCGGACGGCGTGGCCGCCTACCTGTCGGAGAACGCCGAGTCCCTGTAATTCGGGTTGCTCCAAGCTGTTCGAAAAACGCGGGCTTCGGTCCGCGTTTTTTGTTTGTGGGGGCGGTGTTTGGTTTGGGCCTGCTAGGTCTGGTGCCTGTTTGGGTTTCCGTGTTGCGGTGCTCGGGTGCTCGAGTGCTCGAGTGCCCGGGGTTCGGGTATTGGGGTGTTTAGGGGCGGCCTGCGGCCGCTGCGTCGCTCCGGCGCAGGCCAGGTGCTTTTTGGCCCTCTGCTACGGGGCATGCGGTGCGTTTGCCTTTTTGCTTCTCGCAGGGGGCGTTGCTTGGGGGGCGGTTGGTCGACCCGGGTGATACTGATGATTGGGCGCGGTTGTTTGGGGGGTGTCCGGGCGAGCGGGTTGCGGGGTTGCTGCCACTAAGCGGATGTGGTGTTCGCACCGACCCCTGCGCGCCGGGCCAAAAAGACCTGACCTACCCCGGATCAACGCGGGGTGCCAATCGGTGGGTTAGGGTGGAATTGTCCGGCCTGGGGTTGGTCGAATGAATTCGACCCTACAGGGGGGGGCTGCTTGTCCTTGTAGGGCGGAATTCATTCCGCCGCTTTTTGGTCGAATGAATTCGACCCTTGTGTCTCTCTCGATGTACTGTTTAGCTGGCAGTTCATCAGGTGAGGCGGTGAGTCAGCTTCGACCCTGAGGCCATAGAGCCTGTTTTGTAGATTCGA
>NZ_JAFKCZ010000030.1 GCF_017255185.1 Parahaliea mediterranea | reverse complement strand
CTGCTGCTCGAGCAGCATCCGCACAGCCCGCTCCCGGAACTCTGGGGGATATCTCATTGGTTTGGTCATTGCTCCATCCTCTCAAGGTTTAGAGCCTCCGACAAACCCGGAGCGATTCATACCGTAGATCCGCTCTTCGAAATGACGGCATGGCCCGACATGCCATAGGTGGCGCCATCAACAATCGTCGGTTTAAACGAAGCCAGGGAGGAGTCAGTGGTGTCTATATAGCTTATTCCATAGCCTGAGAAAGCAGTTGTCGCTATAGTGTCTCCGATATTGGTAGGCGAGGTGTTTGGATAGGTCTCAAAGTCCACATTTAATGCGCCCGCTGCCGTCGCAGAGCCAAGAGAAATAGCCAGCAGAAAAACCAGCCTTAAGCTTGTGCCTGCTGTTGGGGGCGTGATGTCAGTCATCTGGCGTTCTCGGTCCGGGGGAAATTGCGCCGCTCTTGGCGTAGGGGCGCAGTATACTGCTTTATAGACCATATGGTATGGAAATATTGCGAGGTCTCTATTGCCTGGAGGCCTGGAATATGAGCCATGCTGGATGTGTCTTTTTATTGAGTGGGTGAGATTCAGGGTGGTTGGGGTCATGGTGGTTGGAGTCACAGGTGGTTGGCGTGGTGATTGGGGTCAGGCCTTACATTTGACACCTTAGCATGGTGGTTGGGGTCAGGCCTTAAGTGGTGGTTGTGAGGTGATTGAGGTGATTGGGGTCAGGCCTTACATTTGACACCTCAGTTTTCATGTGTGCGTTGTGTTCGAATAGCAAAAAGTGGTGATTGGGGTCAGGCCTTACATTTGACGCTTCCATAGGTGGTGGTTGGGGTCAGGCCTTACATTTGACGCTTCAGTAGGTGGTTGGGGTCAGGCCTTACATTTGACACCTTAGTGTTCATGTGTGCGTTGTGTTCGAATAGCAAAAAGAGCAAATGTGACGGGGTAAGGCCAATGGCGTCCGTAGTCTTGAGAAATATAATGTTTGGGCTTTTTTCTCTGGTATGCTGTGAGAATATTGCAATGGCAGGTGATGGTTCAACTTCGCGCTTTGCAGGAAAGCCAAAAAGCGTGACTGTTCTAGAGCAAACTTGCGATGAATTCTTGTTGCGCGATGGTGATAAAAATAACGCGCGCACACTGTGTCTAGATCGAGTGCTCGCTATTGAATACTACGTGACTGATGTAATTCGTGGTGACCTAATAATCAAAGGTTTGCCAGTGGCTAGGGTGTACATGTTCTATCACGGGCGTGGCCTGCCAACTAGCATCACTTTTCCCGATTCTATTGTCACTGTTTCACAGCAAAGATATGGTCTTCGCCTGGATGCAGTTGATTATGGGAAAAAATTTGAGAGTGGATGGATGGTCTGCGAACAATTCAGCTCTGACGATTCTTCCGCGCTCTGCGACAGATGGGTGGCTGCGGAATAGTCCTTTCAGTGCTCCTGACTGAGTCCCATCGTTGCTGAATTTTTGAGATAGGTGCGATCCTGTCAAACAATAGTGGTTTTGTCACGGATATCTTTTTTGGTGTTGGTGCTCGATATTGGGTAAACGCTTATTGGTCGGTGCTGGTGAGTTACGATTATATTGAATTTGAGCTGAGCTTGTCAGATATCGAAGTTGATTCAATCACTTTGGCTCTGGAATATAGTTTCGCTTTTAGATGGAGATTCTAGTTAGCTACTTGATTGGTTGGGGGGGGGGCTTGTGTTTACACTCTTATTCAGGATTTGGTTTCAGTAGAGAAGAAGGTGTGAACCAGTGTTAGGGGGGTCCCGTGGCCAGACATGCGGATAGAGTTTTCTGAGTGGTGTTACTGTTTCGGCAATAAATGATGTCCATCTATGTATTATTGGTAATGGTGATTTATGGCTAATCTATGTAACTCAAATGTATTTAAAGTCACACTTTTCTTTAGCATTGTGCTTTTCTCTGGTAGAGCAATATGTATTGAAGGGTCACCAAGAATTCCAGTTTCTCTTGTCAGTGTACTATCGGAATCTAGTAATTTTATTGGGCATGATGTCACAGTGGTTGGATATTTGGATGGTCCATTCCTCTTTTTATCCAAAGATCACGCATCTTTTCTAGATTATGCTTCTTCAGTGCTAGTCCAGGATAATACAAATAATGGAGGCACCTATAAATCAAGCTGTGGAAAAGGTTATGTGAAAGTTTATGCTCGTTTGAGGCAGAGAAATGCGATCCAAAATGAGTTGATCGAAGTCCAAAGAATAATAAATCTGGTGAAAAATGTGGAATGTTTTTCTCGTCAATAGATCTGAGTTTGGCTTTGATCAGTTTTTCCTGTCCCTATATTTTCGCTGTCATATTTTTTTAGTCTTTTTCTGAACTGATTCAGTCAATTCTGCGCTTTACTGGCTCTTTATTGTCTGGAACTCTGGAATATGAGCCAAGCTGGATGTGTCTTCTTGTTCAGGCCGGAAATTCTTGGTTCAACTGGCTCAACCAATGGAGACCTTTCAACAGAACGGAAAGTCGCAATGGCAATGGCCTGTTGCGGCGGGCACTATACTCTCGCACAGGTAGGTAGGTGAAGCTTTTGGTGTCAGCTATGCTACTGTCAGTTGCGCGGTGATGGCACTTGAAGAAAAAGCGGATACAGCGTGTTAAATGTAAGGTCTGACCTTGTCTCATTATGATTCGGTATCACTTACATCTGGTTTGATTGTTGGAAGATATAGGTAATTATGTTTTCTTGCCCAAATTGCCGAAAGAAAACGTTCTCAATGTATGAAAAAGTTAGGTTGATGAAGGGTGGAGTCCTGCAGTGTGATAGTTGTGGTTCGTCATGTGAGATTTCAAATTTACTCAAGCTTTTTGTTTCATTGTTGATGGCCACTTTGTTGCCAACCCTCTTTATTCTGTTTTTCGGAATTAATGGGGTTTTGTTTTCCTTTGCCTTAACTTCGTTGCTTTTATCAATAGTATATGTTTCTTTAATTTGTATTAGTCCGCTGAAAATAAAACGACGATGAAGACATTGAGCTAGGCTGTTTTGTGGTCGGTTGCGAACGAGCATGTGGTTGGGGTCAGGCCTTGCATTTGACGTTTTTGAGGCTGGGAGCTAGCTTCATGCAATACGGTGCTTCTAGCCAGGCGGGAAGGGATTCCAATGGCCAGACCCTTGAGGATAGAGTTT
>NZ_JAFKCZ010000029.1 GCF_017255185.1 Parahaliea mediterranea | reverse complement strand
AGCTATTTTTACTCTTGGTTATTTTGGGCACAGCTTGCCCTTGTCGCTTTATTATTTACCCCAAGCTCGCAACGTTGGCTCAAGGAGTGCGGAAATGAGGCCAGTTAACAAGGCGTTGAACTACGCGCCTATCGGCGCCGGACAGCCTAAACGCGGCTTCGCCGCAGGCCGCCGGTTAACGCGACGTTATAAGCCATGACAACTATCGTCTTCGCGAATCCAAAGAAGCAGAAGATGGCCGCAGGCTGGGAAAGCTTGGAGCTTACCGAGGCTGGCACTTGGGAGTCTTTTCCGCCCTTCGCTCATAGATATGCGGAGCAAATTGGAGCAAAGGTACTGAGAAAGATTACTGGCCCAGATATGCATATCTGGGAAATCGAATATGAGGGTGAAATTCTAAATTTCGTTTATGATGATTTTCCAAATGGTGTTTCAATTGAACCCAAAGCTGAATCTGGTCAGTTGGCAATAGATAAACTTTACAGATTGGTTTTAGAGCAAAGTGATCCAAATGGCTTATAACAAAGCGTTCAACTACGCGCCTGACGGCGCCGGACAGCCTAAACGCGGCTTCGCCGCAGGCCGCCGGTTAACGCGACGTTAACAGGCTCTTTAGTATGAAAAAACTACTTTGGTTCTACTTGGTTTGTCTACCAGCTTTCGCCAATAGTGATTCAAACACTTCCTTTTCCTTAGAGAGTATAGCTGGTGTCTGGAAATCAAATTGGACTAGCGTGCCAGGTGAAAAACAGACGCTGACCTTTCAAGAGCCTGGTGATTCTAAGTTCCTTCGAATATTCCCCGATGGCGACGAAATACACGTAAGCGCATCAATCTCAGATACCACAATCCTCGACGACATCATTCTTATTGAGTACTACGATGGTGATTTCGGAATTAGGTACAAGCTTGTGCTTTCCGGCTGGCATGTGGAGGAAGGTGGAAAAAGGGCCAGTGCAATATATGGCACAATGTTCCTATACCAAAATGGAAGGCAGTTTAATGGATTTCCCGTATCTTTCAGGCCCGCCAGTTAACAAGGCCATGAATTCGGCCACAAAAAATCGTGGCCTGGGACGCGCATACAGCGCGCGCCCATTATGGCGACGTTAGAGCAGCCTAGATAGGAAGATATGGACGGAAAAAGATTACAAGATTATTGGTCTCAAGAAGTCGATGCATTAATTTCGACGTATAAACAATTCGAGACTTTAATTCCATCAGAAAAGCATGATGGCTCTGCCCATCATGGTGAGGATGGGCGCTTTGTAGAAGATTTGATACGAGAGTACTTCTCAAAATACCTTCCAAAGGGATTAGAAGTTCTTACTGGCTTTATTTTAAGGCCAGCAGTTAAAACAGGGACTAATGGTCGCGAAAGAAAGTCTGATTCCGATAAACATTCATCACAACTAGATATCATAGTATTCGACTCGGAGCGCTATCCTGTATTTCAAAGATTCGGGGATAGTGTAATAGTTCCTCCTGAAGGCGTTGTAGCCATTATCTCAGTTAAAAAGCACCTGAATGACGGTGATATTAAGAAAGAATGTGAAGCCCTTTGGGTAGCGTCAAAGCTATGCCGAACCCAACATTCAAACTTAAGCGAAGACAAAGTACGTGGCCCTTATTTAGCCTTAGTAAGTATGAACTCGAAAATTGAAAAGAAGACACAAGATAATCTTGAATGGATCTTTTCTAAAATTAATGAAGCTTATACTGGTCAAGAAAAGCCAACTTTCGATGACCTAGTTGGTTTCGTTGGCTCGCTAAATGAATGGAGTATTTTTAAGAGAAGACCAGAAGGAAAGCCTCCCTCAAAAGCTGAATATGTTAACTTAATTCACAAGACCGGAGAGTCACACCTAGGGTTACAATTTATCCTTACAGGAGTGCTTTCTGTTTTTTATGATGAGACAAGACGAAATTTGAGAAGACCTGGTTTTACTGCATTCCCTTCTGGTAGAAACCATGATAAATCCCTTGGGAAGATAGAATGTAATGGACTCAGGTAGCTCTAACAAGCAGCAGCAACGGACTGTCAAACCTGTCACTCCATTTGCTGCGCAAATACGTGCCAGCTTTGCCAGCCGCAGTGCTGGGCGTTATGTGCTCTAGAATGTTCCGTAGAGTTAGCTTGATGATTCTCGCCATTTGCGCCTGGTGTGCCACCTCTATAGCCACTACGGTTTCAAGGCCTGATGCTTACCCAGAACATGCAGCGCTTAACTGCATCGAAGGCTGGGTGGTCCTAAGCTATTCCGTAAATTCGGAAGGCAAGGCGGAATCTGTAAACGTTGAAGAATCCGAACCCACAGGAGTGTTCGAAGAAGCTGCGATAAAGCAGCTAATGCGACAAAATTTCGACCCCAATGACGTATCAAGCGAAACCCCGGTACAGCGGAGGCATATGCTCAGATTCACTTATGAACTTGATGACTATTCCTATGAGCCCTGTGCCGGCACATAACAAGTCAAGGCTGCAAGGGCGCTGCGCGCCGGGACCGGCTAACGCCGGCCCCAGCTTTAAGCGTTACGAGTCTTTATGAGCAAGTACCTCTTTATTGCCATCTTTGTAATGACTGTCTCGTACCTTCGACAGAAATGCCACAAACTGTCTATGCCCTGGCAGCAGAGAGTCGTCCGAGGCTTCCTAGTAGGGATCGCTATTTCGGCTTTGCTCGTGGCACTTACTTTTTGGCAGGTCCAATCGGGTCAGCGTGATGAAATAGACTTTGTACGTCTTGGATGGCTGATTCTCTTCTTACTGGGCTTTGGCTCCATCTCGCTACTAGGTGGTGGTCCTCCGCGCAATTTAGACACCGGTGCTCCATCTGAAAATCCAGATCACATAAGCCCCGCGCAACGAGTTAAAAATGCAAATGCCAGCACAGCTAAAACGACACGTAACAAGTAGCGGCAGTTCGCGCCTGTCGGCGCCGGACACGAAAACCGCTACGCGGTTCTCGTGCCGCTGCGCAAGGCGTTAATGTGCGCATTAGCCAAGGAATCGAGAAATGGAGTTCACAACGATTCAAGCACCACGATCAAAGTACCCAGTCTCAGGAAGCCCGTGCGGCTTATACCCCCGCGCGTCCGTTCCTGGTGCCATCTATAACCTAAAAACGTCTCCGCGGAAACGTGGCTTCGTTCCTGGTGGTGCTTACATCAATTTAACGGGACACGACGCTATCGGCAGTTCCGTTCCCGGCAGCTTCGTTTCAGGTAAGCCTCCGCTTTCGCTCCGGCAACGTGGTATACGGGAGGGCTTTCCCGGCGCAACATTAACCAGGCGTTCAACTACGCGCCTGACGGCGCCGGACAGCCTAAATGCGGCTTCGCCGCTGGCCGCCGGTTAACGCGACGTTGAGGCTGTAGAAAAACCCCATTTAAATCAGTAAAACCCGGTAAAATGGCATTGTAGCGTGAAAGGATTCCAGAAATGCCAAAGTTCAAGGCCTACAACTACAATCAAGACACCATGGTGGTGGTCAACTTCAAGGAACAGTTGCAGCCAGGCACCTTTGAACACGCAATACACTTCTTGATCGATAACAAGCTTGACCTTTCTCTCTTCGATAAACACTACAAAAACGACGATGGTGGACGGCCTGCTTACGATCCGGCGATTTTATTGAAGATCGTGCTATTTGCTTATTCCCGCGGTATTACATCGAGCCGAGAAATTCAATGGTGCTGCGAAACCAACATCATCTTCAAGGCACTGTCCTGCGACACGGTTCCTCACTTTACGACCATTGCCGCCTTTGTTAGCAGTTATCCAGAGGAAATCGAACAGTTGTTTGAACAGATTCTCCTGGTCTGTCACAAGCAAGGCCTGCTGGGTAATGATCTTTTCGCCATTGACGGCTGCAAAATGTCGTCCAATGCAGCAAAGGAATGGTCGGGTACCTTCAAGGAGTTGGAGGAGAAAAAACAGAAGATACGCAGCCGGATTCGCCATTGCGTTCAAGAGCACCGCAAACTGGATAAGAATGGTCCGAGCAATGCGCCGCAAGCCGCCCGACAGGCGCAGACGATCAAGACGCTGGAGCAAGCCTTTGACAGGATCGATCAGTTCCTAAAGACGCAAGCCCCACGGATGGGGCAAGGTAAGCGGCCAAAGGAAGTGAAAAGCAACATCACCGACAATGAATCGGCGAAGATGACAACCTCCAAGGGAACGATTCAAGGGTATAACGGCGTCGCAACCGTCGACAAAAAGCATCAGATCATCGTGGACGCCCAGGCATTCGGTCATGGTCAGGAACATCACACCCTACGTCCTGTTCTGGAATCACTGGAAAAGCGGTATCAAAGACTGAAGATCCGTCAAAACCTACTTAACCAAAA
>NZ_JAFKCZ010000028.1 GCF_017255185.1 Parahaliea mediterranea | reverse complement strand
GTTAAAACTGATGTGACCCGACCCCTTTAGGGGTCGCAAGGAGCCGGAGGCTCCGTCACTATTGCCGCTTTGAGCGGCTCACAAACTAAAGCCCCCGGCTTTGCCGGGGGATACTTACTGGCATTTGAGGAGAAAGCTGCATTAGCAGCTTAGTTTAGGTGTCTACTTTTTGTGGGGCGGACAAATATTAAAGGAAAAATATGACTCTATCTGAATTTAACCTTATGTATGTTCCTACAATACAGCTGGTGCTTACTACTCTAGGATTGTTTGCCTTGCTTTTTATGGCAATGCAGCTTCGCCAGACTAGACTATGGAATCGAGCCAATTCTACTTATTCACTGCATAGCAATGAACACCATATAAAATTAGAACAAAAGTTACATTCTGCTTTTGATTCTAAAGGGGTTCATCTGCTAGAGCTTGACGAATTGGCTGAAGAGCATTTCTCCTTGATAAAGGATAATAGTGAAATTCGATTCGCAATTATTGATTACTTAAATTATCTCGAACTTTATTGTTCCGGAGTATCATTTGGTGCGCTTGATGAAGATTTGGCTTATAGCTTCCATTCCGATGAGGTGGTATCGGCGTGGATACTGTTCGAGCCGTATATAACGCAAGTTTATCGTAAACTTGCTGATGATTTTGATTTGTTCGTCGAATTAGAAAAAATTGCAATAAGGTGGAATGTTAAAAACCAAAAGATCCAGACTAAAAGAAAAAAGAGAATGGAAAAGGAAAATCAAAATAGGCTAAATTCAAGAGGTTTAAAATCATCCTTATAAAAGCTAACAAAGCACTTGCAGTCGGATGTTCCGTTCGCGTGTCGTTCCACGCCACTGAAGCACGACGTTATGCATAAAGAGGGCTAAGCGATTATAGCTCTATTTCAAGCATCCTCATTTATTGTCCTGCTTTGCGTAAGCAGTGTTCTCGGATTTATGGAACTAGCCGGGGAAATGGGATTAGCCATATTGGCCGGCGCCATTGGACTGGCTTTCTCAAATTTAGATAAGATTTCACGCTTCAAAGGTGCTGGATTCGAAGCTGAGATGAATATGGTTCATACCATCATTGAAAACCAAACTGAACCAAGTCCGGAGCAGAAGAAGCAAGCTATACAGAGTGATGTTCTATCGAATGAGGAAGCTAGAATACTCGTTTCTCTCCAGAAGCCGGGATACACATGGCGATATGCTAGAACAGTTTCTGGTGAGGTATCGCTACCGTTGAATAAAACGGAGTCTATACTTTTTTCTTTAATGACGCGTGGTTTTGCCAAAAATGGCACAGGGTCAAACGGTGAAATTTGGGCAATTACTAATGTTGGGAAAAGCGCTCAAGAGCAGTATGAGCAGAAGAAAAATGCATAACAAGGTAAGACAGCGCGACGTAAAAACAGCCGCTTTACTCTGGTTTTTCACGACCAGATCTCTGACGTGTTATGCCCCACACCAATAGCTGGAGGTACTATGTCTGAACTTGTTTATTATGTTGCATCATCCTTGGATGGATTTATCGCTCACGTCAATGGCGCTATCGATGGATTCGAATGGGATGACGAAGTAGTCTCAGATTTTTTTGAAGATCAAAAAAAATTCGGTACTGTTTTGATGGGTCGGAAAACCTATGATGTCGGTCTTAAAGAAGGAAAAACCAGTCCATATCCAGACATGCATCAAATCGTCTTCTCGAAAACCATGAAGGAAAGCCCTGATGCTGCTGTGGAGCTTGTTAATTCCGATCCTGTCTCTTATGTTAAAAAATTGAAATCGGAAAAAGAAAAACCTATCTGGATTTGCGGAGGATCCGATATCGCAACGCAGCTAGTCAAGGCTAAATTAATAGACAAAATCGTAATTAAGCTAAATCCCGTAGTTTTTGGAGCTGGAATTCCATTGTTCGGCTCAGTTCCGAAACACATATCGTTGGAACTTATTGATCAAAAGAGGTATGGCTGCGGCATCGTTTTCAACTCCTATGATGTCGTATAGAAAGTATGGCATAACAAGTAAGGATGTCGCAGAGCACAGCGTTAAGCTGATAATTCTGGAGCACCTTTAGAATGACCAAAGTTGTTATCGTTTTAGCACATCCCAACTTGGCAGAGTCAAAAATTAACAAGCCGCTTATTGATTGCGCAGTTGATATGCCAGGGGTAGCTGTCCATGATCTCTATGACAAATATTCTGACTTCAAAATTAATGTCGAAAAAGAACAGGAGTTCATAACTGAATTCGATACCATCGTAATTCAACACCCATTGTATTGGTATAGCTGCCCAGCACTACTAAAGGAGTGGCTTGATAAGGTCTTCGTTAGAAATTTCGCTTATGGCAAGCATGGGAGGGCGCTCGAAGGAAAGAACCTAGTTTCAGTAGTAAGCGCCGGTGGTCCAGAAGAAACTTATACTACTGAAGGTTCGAACGAGCAGCCCGTCAGAGATTTTCTTAAAACCTTTGAGGTTACCGCCAAGTTTTGCAGCATGCTATATCCAAAGCCGTTGATTCTGCACAACGCGTATAGAGTTACTGAAGATGAGATTGCCAGGCATATACAGGCTTATTCAAAACTGCTTTCGTCGTATGCGGGCATGTAACAAGTCAATCAACTTCGCCTGCCGGCGCCGGACAGTCCAATCGCTGCTGCGCGTCAGGTCGCCGGTTAGCAACACGTTGAGGCTGTAGAAAAACCTAATTTCAATCAGTAAAACCCGGTAAAATGGCATTGTAGCGTGAAAGGATTCCAGAAATGCCAAAGTTCAAGGCCTACAACTACAATCAAGACACCATGGTGGTGATCAACTTCAAGGAACAGTTGCAGCCAGGCACCTTTGAACACGCAATACACTTCTTGATCGATAACAAGCTCGACCTTTCTCTCTTCGATAAACACTACAAAAACGACGATGGTGGCCGGCCTGCTTACGATCCGGCGATCTTGCTGAAGATCGTGCTATTTGCTTATTCCCGCGGCATTACATCGAGCCGCGAAATTCAATGGTGCTGCGAAACCAACATCATCTTCAAGGCACTGTCCTGCGACGCGGTTCCTCACTTTACGACCATTGCCGCCTTCGTCAGCAGCTATCCAGAGGAAATCGAGCAGTTGTTCGAGCAGATTCTGTTGGTCTGTCACAAGCAAGGCTTGCTGGGCAATGATCTTTTTGCCATTGACGGCTGCAAAATGTCGTCCAATGCAGCAAAGGAATGGTCGGGTACCTTCAAGGAGTTGGAGGAAAAGAAACAGAAGATACGCAGCCGGATTCGCCATTGCGTT
This sequence comes from Parahaliea mediterranea, assembly GCF_017255185.1. GTDB lineage: Bacteria > Pseudomonadota > Gammaproteobacteria > Pseudomonadales > Halieaceae > JAFKCZ01. The sequence continues at coordinate 6,429 of NZ_JAFKCZ010000028.1, read as the reverse complement.
CAAGAGCACCGCAAGCTGGATAAGAATGGTCCGAGCGACGCGCCGCAAGCCGCCCGACAGGCGCAGACGATCAAGACGCTGGAGCAAGCCTTCGACAGGATCGATCAATTCCTAAAGATGCAAGCCCCACGGATGGGGCAAGGTAAGCGACCAAAGGAAGTGAAAAGCAACATCACCGACAATGAATCGGCGAAGATGACGACATCGAAGGGAACAATTCAGGGGTACAACGGCGTCGCAACCGTCGATAAGAAACATCAGATCATCGTGGATGCCCAGGCATACGGTCATGGTCAGGAGCACCACACCCTGCGCCCTGTTCTGGAATCACTGGAAAAGCGGTACCAAAGGCTGAAGATTCGTCAGAATCTGCTCAACCAAAAGACCATCGTTACCGCAGACACCGGCTTCGCCAACGAAGCCAATATGAAGTATTTGCATGATCGCAAAATCAATGCCTATATCCCCGACAATCAGTTCAGGTCGAGAGACCCTCGTTTCCAGGGCCAGAAAGACAAACACGGCAAGCGCCACCAGAACAAACCGAAACAGCAGAAACGCAATGTCATTCCGGCAAGCGAATTCACATTCGACCCCGTGGCCATGACCTGTATCTGCCCAGTGGGAAAAACACTCCGTCTTCGCGGTGTACGCGATAGCAGCACAGGTCAACCCACGGCTTACTTTGAGGGAAGGCTGTTGCAATGTCGGCATTGCCCACTAAAAACGCGATGCATGCATAACCCCAAAGCAGCCGATCATCGAAAAGGCGCCGGTCGACAGGTATCGTTTCAGATCGATGGAAAACGCAAGCCCACCTATACCGACTGGATGAAGCACCGGGTAGACAGTGATCGAGGCAAAGCTATTTACGGCCACAGATTGTCAGTGGTGGAGCCCGTTTTTGGTAACATGGGCTTCAATAAGCGCCTGAACAGATTCAGTTTACGCGGAAAAGCCAAGGTTCAGGGACAATGGCAACTGTACTGTATGGTGCATAATATCGAAAAGCTCAAGAACTACGGAAGGCTGTCGAGCTAAAGGGCGTCCTGTGCGGACATGAGAGAGATCTATACCGAAAATGCATTCTGATAACGATTTGTGCTTTAAAAATTCCGGGAAAACTGCAGGAGCGATTTGTTCGCTTTCCAAGACGGTTTTTCTACAGCCTCGTTAGAGGTAAGTATCAATTATGAATAAAGAACAAGCTCAAAAGTTTGCAGAAGAATGGGTTCACGCTTGGAACTCACATGATCTAGAGCTGATTCTCTCACACTACGACGACGAATTTGAAATGTCATCACCGGCAATTACTAGGCTGATTGGAGAGCCAACCGGAATACTCAAAGGCAAAAAAGCTGTGGGAAATTATTGGGCTGGAGCATTAGAAAAATTTCCAGACTTAAAGTTTACTTTGCTGCATACGTTGCAAGGTGCAAATAGCGTCGCGCTAGTATATGAGGGCGTACTTGGCCTTTCAAACGAAGTATTCTATTTTGGCGACAATGGTAAAGTCATAAAAGCGTATGCGCACTACGACCTTTAACAAGGTGATGGTAATCGTCGCTATGTTCTGAACAGGAGGGTTTGATGGGTACTGTATACGTTTTACCAGTCATCTTCGTCATTTGTGGCGCAGTTTGTTACGACATAGCAAAGAAACGGGGTTTGTCGCGGCCATTCTGGGTGGTGATGGGTTCTCTATTTGGTCCGCTCGCGATACTCGCCATGTTCTTGGCTAAACCAAAGGGATCGACTATTTCATAACGCACCACCAAACCAAGCCACATATCAAATAGGGATAGGTCGCGGCTGATGCGCGACATATCCTTATTCGTTTGACAAGCCAGTAGTGAGTAAGTCGCACAACCATTGGGCAACTGAGGGGTGAAGCGAGAGCGCATTATTCCAGCATGTCAGATGAAAGCCTGAATGCTCGAAAACCTGTCTACAAAAGAGCATTTGCGAGTGGAGAGATTCAGAATACATATCAAATAAGGATATGTCGCGCATCAGCCGCGACCTATCCCATTGTTGAACAAGCCCGAAGCCTGTCACTGTTTATAGGCAAATAAGTAATTGCGGAGCTGGCTGGACGCGCGAAGCGTGGTGCAGAAGGGTTTTCTTCAGTCGAGCACCAGCCTCACCGGACCGGCGACTTTTAAAGTACTCTTGTACCATCAGTCCGTCATGCCCTCCCTGTTTGGAGAATGTCGGGCATAGGACGCCGGTCCAGGCTTACCCCGGTTCCCAGCGTCGCCGCACACCACAGACCTGCATCCGCCCGTGACAGTGTGGACAGGTGAACATCGCAAGGACCTTCCTCAGCGGCTCTGGCACCGGGGTGCGCAATACCCACTGTACGATACGCAGCAAATCCCGGGCATTGCCGTGCAGGAAGCCGTAATCCCGTGCCCGGCGGAAGCCTTTCGGTAACACGTGCTGCAACACCAGGGCGACGAAGTCCTCGCCCGTCAAGGTGCGGGTTTGCCAACGATCGCGGCGACTGTCCTTGTAGCGGAAGGTGATGCGCTCACCATCGTCTGCGAGCAGATTCCGGTCGCTGATCACGCCGCGGTACAGGTAGCGGGACAGGTACTGCAAGGCCTGGAGGCCGCGCCCGGCCTGCTTGCAGTGCGCGACCCAGCGTCGCGGCGTAGACGGTGGTGTCAGGCCGCTGGCCGCCAGGGCATGCAGGAAGGCGCCGCGGAAGGCGGCGGCCAGTGCCCGGCCATTGAACAGGTAGCCGCCCTTGAGCCCTCGCCATTCACGCCGGGCTCGGTGGACACCACAACCCGGTACCACGATGTGGACGTGAGGGTGGTAATCCAGTCGACGGGTATGGGTGTGCAATACCGCACACAAGCCGAGTTCGGCGGCGAAGTCTCTTTTGTTGCGGCCGAAGCGCCGCAAGGTCTCAGCGGCACAGCGCATCAGCAGGGTATAGACCATACGGGGATGCCGTCTGGCCAGCTCTCGTAGCTCAAGCGGCAGCGTGAAGGTCACCAGGTAGTACGGCACTGGCAACAACTTCTGCTGCTGGCGCGCCAACCACTGCTGGGCCGCTTCCTGCTGACATTGGTTACAGGCACGGTGCCCACAAGAACAGAAGCGAGTGCCAGGCCGGTGGCAATCCTGGCACGCCAGCGCCAGTTCCCCGTACTGCCCGGTACGGCAGCCGGTGATGGCTTGGTAGGCGGACCACTGATCGGGGGTCAGCGTGCGGCCATGGCTCGCCAGAAAGCGCTCCCGGTAGCGCTCAAAGATGGTTGCGAGGTCCATCTCAGCAACCCCAGCGGATACGCATCTTCGCAACCAGCCGATTGATGCGCTGGTCGGTGTCGCTCTGGGTGACCTCGGTCAATTGCGTATACAGCGCCGTGGTCTTGGGGCAGTCGTGGCCCATTGCGTGCTGGATAGCGCGCAGGTTCACGCCGGCTTCGACCAGGTGCGCCCCGTAACAATGGCGCAGTGTGTGAATGGTGACCGCCTTGCGGATACCACAATCCTGGATGATGGCCTTGAAGGACTTTTGCAAGCCACCGCGGTCCATCGGCTCGGCGGCCTCGGCCCGTTCTTGCGGGTTGCGGCCCCGAGGAAATATCAGGTCAGGGTTACGATGAGTGACCCAGTAGCGGCGCAGGGCCTGCAAGCTGACCTCGGGCAGGGTCACGAAGCGGTCCTTGCAGCCCTTGCCCTGGCGAACGTGCACCTTCATGCGCTCGCCATCGATATCCCCGACACGCAGATTCAAGGCTTCGCCCAGGCGCAGCCCCATACTGAAGGCCACCAGAATAAAGGTCTGGTAGCGCAGCTCGTGTGTACCGTTGATCAGTCGCTCGATCTCCTTGAGGGTGAGGATGTCGGGCAACAGCTTTTTCCTGGGCGGTTTAACGATGTCCACCCAGACCCAGTCCTTCTTGAGAACGTGCTGGTAGAAGAATTGCAGACCATTGCGATCCACCTTTACGGTTGACCACGAGTGGGTCTCAACCAGGGACGAGAAATAGGCTTCGAGCTGTTCCTGGGTTAGCGTGTCGGGGCAGGTGTCCCAGAACTCGGTGACCCGCCGGACGGCGCGCGCATAGGAATCGATAGTGCGTTCGGCTTTGCCCTGCCGGCGCAACGCGCTAACATGTTTGCGGTACAGTGATTGGAACTTCTGTTGCTGTGCTGTGTTCATGATAATGCCTCCTGTGGTCGTGCCGGGCGTTGGCACGTGGAGGCATTATTTACTCATCGGAGGGAATCGGTGCAGATCTCTTGCCGCGCAGCGGCTTCGTTCAACAAGGTGTTTAACTGAGGGATTTCTATCTGCACGTATATGTGGAGAATAGCTCCGCGGTCCGCGCGTATGAGAAGTTTGGCTTTCGTGGTTCCATGCTGGAAATGAAGTTGGATCTTGGAAGCTGACTTAGAACGCAGGCAGTGGAGGTGCGTTAGAGCCCGTATCATGCCGCCGCCGACGCCATTACCTGGGTGAGGTTCGGGAAGTCAATGCAAGAAATTAATTATCTGCTTATAGTCGTATCTGCTTTTGCGGCGATTGGCAGTCCGGGGCCGGCGACGCTTGCCATAGCCGGCGCCTCCATGAGCCATGGCCGTTATTCCGGCCTGTTGCTTGCTTCCGGTGTTCTTACTGGTTCGCTGCTGTGGTCTACGGCAGCGGCATTTGGCCTTGCCGCGATACTGCATACCAATGTGTGGGCGTTTGAACTCCTGAGGTACTGCGGGGCAATCTATCTTTTGTGCCTATCTTTCAAATCCCTTCGGTCTGTATTCAGTTCGTCGCAGCCAATCCTGCCAGAAAGTCTCGCGACAACATCAAAAGAAAGCTACTTCAAGGGATTGCTAATACACCTCACCAATCCAAAAGCCGTTTTATTCTTTGGTTCTCTTTACTCAATAGGCGTTCCTGCAACAGCGCAGCCCTTCGAGTTGTTATCGGTGATTTTTGCAGTTGGAGTAGTCAGTGCGTGCATTTTCCTTGGTTATGCCGTTGTTTTCTCTAACGGTGTCGCAAGGCGTGTATACCTGAAATCCAAAGGGGTGTTTGAAGGTGCATTCGCTGTATTGTTTGGTGCGGCGAGTTATAAACTTCTTACAGGCGAAATCGGGAAATAGCATTCCAGCCGCGAGTAGATAGTCAAGAAAGAGAGCTCAAGTGGAAAAAGCTAGCTTCATCCCCCAAGCAGATACATACATACCCAATCCAAAGACAGCGTGATTCAACACGCTCTGTAGCCGGGTAGCATTCGGCCTGGGTGTTCGGGAGCCGGCAATTCCGGCACCCATTCCCGGTTGCATGATAAAAAATGGCGCTGCCACGGTTGCAATGCCCACTGTGAGCGCGGGGCCAACCGATGGATCATGAATCCATGCACTTCCGTAGATGGCGACTAGTAGTACAGCGTAGGCTATGCCTATGAAATAGTGGGCAGTCCACCCGATAAAGCGCTCTCCGTGAACAGACGGTGTTGCCGTAATGGGGTCGTGACGAAACTGGCCGTGTGCCAGGTATGCTATCCAGCGTCCCACCAGCCCCCAGTTTGCCGGCGGGATGCCGAACAACAGCTTCCTCACTACGGACCACAAGTCCATCACCGCCGTGGCTCCAATCCCGGTTAAAACTATCAAAAAACTATCGTTCATATACGTCGCCGTTGCTTGCTATGACTGCTAACCGATGCAAGCCTACAACCTAAAGCCGGCTTTAAGTCAAGGTGGGTTTTGGAGATTTCGGAGATCGCCAAAGGATATGGATTACCGGCCTCAATATTGCGCGACTATGAGAAGAAGGATCATTCACTGTATTTTTGGGTGCGGCGAGTTATAAACTGCTTCCAAGCGAAAATGGGAAGTGGCCTCCCAATCACGAACTATGATTCACATAACTGCTGTTAATAACGCGGGATTTCTGTTTTTAACGAGGTCCTCATTTCACAAAACCAGGCAACGTCGAGTAATACGTGCTCTGGACAGTCTTTCCGTGGCTTCGCCGCGCCAAGGCTGTCGCTATTGGCGATGTTAAGTGAAAGAGATCACGGAATGATACATAGAGTTATCACAGTAATAGTTCTTGTCTTGGGCATGGCGCCCGGCGCACATGCGCTATCGTGCAAACCATTGAAAGAGTTATTTATAGCTCAATGTTCAAGTTTCATCTGTGAAAAGGTTCTCTATGTAAAAGAAGTTTCGGGGCATTTATCTTGCGCTAGGCGTCCATTGGTTAAGCCAGCCCCTATCTGGGCCAAAGATGCACTTGAGTATGAGCTAGCTACGTCTCAACTGTTAGATCGTGGGGTTTATGTGGAGTGGTTCAATGGATGTGGCCAGCCCAGTTAAGGGATAATACCCTCAACTGGAGACTGTACTACATGACCTCGAGAAAGAAGTATTCGAAAGAATTCAAGCTGGACGCGATCAGCC
>NZ_JAFKCZ010000027.1 GCF_017255185.1 Parahaliea mediterranea | reverse complement strand
ACAGCTTACTTTGAGGGCAGACTGTTGCAATGCAGGCACTGCCCACTCAAAACGCGATGCATGCATAACCCCAAAGCTGCGGATCATCGAAAAGGTGCCGGTCGACAGGTATCGTTTCATCTCGATGGAAAACGCAAACCCACCTATACCGACTGGATGAAGCACCGGGTGGATAGCGATCGAGGCAAAGCTATTTACGGCCACAGATTGTCAGTGGTCGAGCCCGTTTTTGGTAACATGGGCTTCAATAAGCGCCTGAGTAGATTCAGTTTACGCGGGAAGGCCAAGGTCCAGGGACAATGGCAGCTGTACTGTATGGTGCATAATATCGAAAAGCTCAAGAACTACGGAAGGCTGTCGAGCTAAAGGGCGTCCTGTGCGAACATGAGAAGGATCTATACCGAAAATGCATTCTGATAACGATTTGTGCTTTAAAAATTCCGGGAAAACTGCAGGAGCGATTTGTTCGCTTTCCAAGACGGTTTTTCTACAGCCTCGTTATATGAAATGAAGCATCGATTGATTACTGCTTTAAGATTCGTTGTTTATGGGGTTATTTTCTTTAGCGTCATTGGCCTATTGCTTCAATGGCCCTACAACCCTATAGAAGATGTATCCGGTAAGGTAATCCTTTATCTGGGCTTGGTTGGTGGTGGTAGCTTTGCTATATCTCACATCGCGGCAGTTTTACTGTTGGAGCTAGTACGAGATTTAATTTATGGCAGCGACTGAGTATTTATTTGCTGTTCTTATTTCGTGTACAACTTTATTTCCCATTTTTTTCATATTATATAAAGGCGGCAAGAATAAATTATTCTTTATAGCTTCGTTTATCGGAGTATATACGCTAATAGAGCTATTACTTGTCGTTACTGCATTTCCAGTTGTTATCATACTGTTAAAAGTTATTCCACAATTTGCAGAGCAAAACCAAGTGGAGTATGTCGTGCCATTGCTTTACCTCATGGACTTTGTAGAAAAGTGGTGGTTTATTACATTACACGTTATTTTGTGTTTGTGGCTTCCATTAGCTATCTACCGAAGGTATGGAATGTTCCATATAACAGAAGCATGCTGAAGGCGAAGAAAGTAGCGCTGTGAATTATAACAAGGCGTTAAACTACGCGCCTTTCGGCGCCGGACAGCCTAAACGCGGCTTCGCCGCAGGCCGCCGGCTAACGCGGCGTTAAGTGTCAATCCCGAAGGCCATCGAGAGACATGAATCGAAACGAATACGTCAAGAAGAAACTTAAGCGAAGCGCCGAAGAATCCGAGGAACTCTGGCGTACAGTTCGATCTCGCGTTTCGGATGAATTCATGAACCGAGATGAAAACGTTTCCCTTCTCGACATTCTCCAGAATTCAGACGGCACGGTATCACTGGTCATGGTCCGCAGTGATGAACATACGGACCTCAATCAGGTTGAGCTTTGGCATTTTTCTGCAAGCAATAAATTTCTAAAAAAGGCTAAAATCGAGCTGTCTATTTCCAGCGGGCCATTCTTAGAAGAATTCTTGGAAAGCACCGGCAATGTCAAAGACACTTAACAAGGCAAATCAGTGCGCGGCTGTCGCCGCCGGACTCGCTAACGCTCGCCGCTGTTTGCGGCGTTAATTGGTCTAGGCAGGTGGACTTCGAGCGAAAAGAAAATCTGAGGGCAGCAGCTTACTCAATTGGATTTGGAATACTTATAATCTATGCGGGAAGTTGGGCAATCGGACTTGTGGCAATCATTGGTGGGGTGATTCTCGTCTTTGTCCCCACCGAGTATACTGACAGAAACAGCATTAAGAATCGTTTACTTCGGCGTTCTAGCAGGGAAAGCAATGAACAAATACCGTGGTATCTATCACCCTTACCATACGTTATCGCTTTTGTTATTGGACTCATCATCTATCTGTCGGCCAATTAACAATGTCAGGCAGTTCGCTCCCTTCGGTCGCCGGACGCGCTTTCAGCGCGCCCGCTGCTGTCAACGTTAGAAGCAAAAAGATGAAATTAACCGACAAAGTCCAGATCGGGATCAGCGCATTTGCAGCTATCGTCTCTGTTACCGCAATAGCTGTTTCTATGTATTCAAATGCGATAAGCCATAGCGCTTATGAGCTGTCTCTGAACAGTTTTAATGCGGAGCGTCGTATCGCTGTAAGAACAATCCGAGAAGAAGACCACATAGCATTCAGCCCTCTTGAGGATGGTCAGCAAATTCACAGCATGACAGTTTTTTTCCCGAGTGAATTGAATATTGGCACTCTCGTTCTAACTCCTCCGGATCTCAAAATTTATGACACTCGTATCAATTTCAACATTCAAGATCACATCGAGGAACAAATCCCGGGAAGGGAGAGGTTTGCCCAAGTTGCACTGAATTACCCCATACCGGCACTAATAATGGTGCATGGTTATAGCAAAGGGTATGCGTCAATGAGCGTTGGCATTTACGATTTCATATATGCCATTAACCGCGTAGAGGATAGTGCTGGATTAAGGCTCAAAAGCGCCGTTCTGAACAATTTTCATTATGAAGTCAGTGATCCCCAGGCATACATCGATCGCGTATTTGCGGAAAGCAGACGAATAATTGCTTCTAACAAGTAATTCAAGTCGCAGCCTTTGGCTGCTGGGACGTCTCACCGCTTCGCGGCGAGCCGCCGCTGCGGTAAGCGTTATGCAAATAAGGATGAAAACCATTGAAAAGAGTATACCTGTCGATATTGATTCTTTCTGTAGTAATGATCTTGGGAGCCTGGAATATAAGTAAATCAAGAACTTTTCAAGTGTTTGGAGAGATAGTCGCAAAGGCCGAAACAAATGAAAAGGTTATCGCATTAACATTTGATGATGGTCCTTGGGGGGCGGAATATACCACTCAAGTGTTGAATATCCTTGAAGAGCATGATGTGAAGGGTACGTTCTTCCTCAATGGGTCGGGAATTCAACAAAACAAGCAGCCGGCTATAGATCTGGTTAACGCAGGTCATCAGATAGGCAATCATTCGTACAGCCATAAAAGAATGATGTTAATGGGGCTTGACGAAGTGAGGGAGGAAATCGACTCCACCACAGCCTTAATCCGCCAGATTGGATTTGAGGGTGAGATATACTTTAGGCCTCCATATGGTAAAAAGCTTTTTGTTCTGCCCTATTATTTGAAGTCGGAAGGAGTAAAAACAATCACATGGAATGTTGAGCCTGAAACCTATCCTAAAATTGCGGGAAGTTCTGCGTCTATCGCAGAGTATGTTGTTAAATCTTCTACTCCAGGTTCAATTATTCTTTTACACGTTTTGGGGTCTAAAAACAGAGAGTCGCGAGACGCTATAGGGCCAATAATTAAGGGGCTGAGAGCAAAGGGCTACAAATTTGTTACGGTCTCACAGTTGTTAGGGAAAAATGCATAACAAACGCAAGCAGCCGACTAGCTACGGCCCCTGCTTGAAGCGTTATGCGTCATGAGACACCGATGAAACTCGACATTGCCCCCGAAAAGAATCGCCGCCAGCTAGAATATGTTCGCTCTTTTTCAGTGGGCAACATGTTGATGCTCAAAAAAGGGTTCTATCAATTTTTGGGTTCGACATGCATCATTGCTGGGATTACTCTGCTTTTCACAAATCCTGACGGCTCCATACTACAACCCGACCGGTATTCTCGATACGAGATCGGTGCGTTTTCTATCTTGACAGGAACAGCAATTCTTTTTGTGACTATCATGGTAAGCAAGTGGTGGAAAATCATGGCAAAGTACGAGCCAAAGGAAAGTTCCGATGATGAGTGGCAGCAGTGACGCATAACCAGGCGTTCAACTACGCGCCTATCAGCGCCGGACAGCCTAAACGCGGCTTTGCCGCAGGCCGCAGCCTGACGCGCTAATTACCCGTTGTCAGGCACCGAGTGATAGAATAGTATCACTCTTATGAAGACTGAATTAGTGACTACATTGAAGCGTCAGGCGACCAAAATATTGTCTGAACTTCATAAATCTAAAGAGCCAGTGCTGATTACAGAGCATGGTAAACCTTCTGCCTATCTTGTTGATTTTGAAGACTTTGAATCCCTCCAGCGTAGAATGGCAATATTGGAGGGTATTGCTCGAGGGGAGTGTGCTGTTCAAGAAGGCAGGACTCTGACTCATGATGAAGCCAAAGCCAAAATGAAAAAATGGCTGGATTAATCTGGACTGATCCCGCCTTATCCGACCTTAATGAAATCGCAGAATACATCGCGATAGAAAATCCTGTAGCCGCGCGTGATTTGGTGCAGCGAGTATTCTCCGCTGTTGAACACCTCATAGAACACCCAAGCTCTGGTAAGGTCCCGGAGGAACTAAAAGATAATCGCTATCGGGAAGTGGTATGTAATCCCTGTCGCATTTTTTATCGCCAAACCAGAGATCATGTCCTCATCCTTTATGTTATGCGCAGTGAACGTGAGCTCCGGAATTTCCTGCTCGAAGATCGGGATGAGTGGGGCAATTAAAAAGGCCAGGCCGTGGGGCGCGCATACTGCTCGAGTGATTTACCAGGTAAATGGAGATGTGTCACCCGGCGGTTCTTGTTTTTCCGGCCCCAGAACCACCTGCAAATATTGATATCCGCCCAGAAAAAAGGGCCCACCCTTACGGGTGAGCCCTTGCGTTGCTTGCGCGGGGAAAGCGGCGGAGCTTAGTTGTCGTCCGCCTGCAGCGCCTCGGTCAGTGCCGCTTCGATCTCCTGGGCCGATACGCTCATCTCGGAGTCGCTCTCGCGGCTGCGCTTGCGCTCCTCGTGGTAGGCCAGGCCGGTACCGGCGGGGATCAGGCGACCCACGACCACGTTCTCCTTCAGGCCGCGCAGGTAATCGCGCTTGCCGGTGACCGCCGCCTCGGTGAGGACGCGGGTGGTCTCCTGGAAGGAGGCCGCGGAGATGAAGCTCTCGGTGGCCAGCGAGGCCTTGGTGATGCCCAGCAGCTCGCGCTCGCCGCTGGCCGGGACCAGGCCCTCCGCCAGCAGGCGCTCGTTTTCCTCGAGCAGGGTCACGAACTCGACCTGTTCGCCCTTGATCAGGGTGGAGTCGCCCGGAGAGGTGATGATCACCTTGCGCAGCATCTGGCGAACAATCACCTCGACGTGCTTGTCGTTGATCTTCACACCCTGCAGGCGGTACACCTCCTGGATCTCGTTGACGATGTACTTGGCCAGCTCCTCGATGCCTTTCAGGCGCAGGATGTCGTGGGGGCTCAGCGGACCCTCGGACACGGTTTCGCCCTTCTCGACCTGCTCGCCCTCGAACACCGACAGGTTGCGCCACTTGGGAATCAGCGCCTCGTAGTGATCGGAGCCATCCGGCAGCGACTTGCCGTCGGTCGGGGTGATGATCAGGCGGCGCTTGCCCTTGGTTTCCTTGCCGAAGCTCACGGTGCCGGAGATTTCCGCCAGGATCGCGGGTTCCTTCGGCTTGCGGGCCTCGAACAGGTCGGCCACCCGCGGCAGACCACCGGTGATGTCCCGGGTCTTGGAGCCTTCCTGCGGGATACGGGCCAGTACGTCACCGGAATTCACCTTGACGCCGTCTTCCAGGTTGACCAGCGCGTGGGGCGGCAGGAAGTAGTGGGCCGGCACATTGGTGTTGGGCAGGCACAGTTCCTTGCCGTTCTCGTCCACCAGGGTCACGGCGGGACGCACGTCCTTGCCGGCGGCCGGGCGTTCGCCCACTTCCATCACTTCGATGGAGGACAGGCCGGTCAGCTCGTCGGTCTGGCGCTTGATGGTCACGCCCTCGTCCATGGCCGAGAACTTCACGATACCCGCCAGCTCGGTCACAATCGGGTGAGTGTGGGGGTCCCAGTTGGCGACCACGTCGCCCGCGGACACTTCCGCGTGGTCCTGCACCTTGATGACCGCGCCGTAGGGCAGCTTGTAGCGCTCGCGCTCGCGGCCCAGCTTGTCCAGTACCGACAGTTCGCCGGAACGGGAAACCGTGATCAGGGAGTTGTCCTGGCGGTCCACCACCTTCACGTTGTGCAGGCGCACGGTACCGTCGTTCATCACCTGGATGTTGTCCTGGGCCGTGGCTCGGGACGCCGCACCACCGATGTGGAAGGTCCGCATGGTCAGCTGGGTGCCCGGCTCACCAATTGACTGCGCCGCCACCACACCAATGGCCTCGCCCATGTTGACACGGTGGCCGCGGGCCAGGTCGCGCCCGTAACAGGCGGAGCAGATGCCGTGGCGGGTCTCACAGGTGATCGGGGAGCGCACCTCGATCTCGTCGATGCCCATTTCCTCAAGGCGGGTCACCCACAGCTCGTCCAGCATGGTGCCGGCGGTGATGGCGATCTCGTCGTCGCTGCCGGGCTTCAGCACATCCTTGGCCACGATACGACCCAGCACCCGGTCGCCCAGGGACTCGATAATGTCGCCGCCGTCGATCACCGGTGCCATCAGCAGGCCGGCGTCGGTGCCGCAGTCGTCCTCGGTCACCACCAGGTCCTGGGCAACGTCCACCAGGCGGCGGGTCAGGTAACCGGAGTTCGCGGTTTTCAGCGCGGTATCCGCCAGACCCTTACGGGCGCCGTGGGTGGAGATAAAGTACTGCAGTACGTTCAGGCCCTCGCGGAAGTTGGCCACGATCGGCGTCTCGATGATGGAGCCGTCGGGCTTGGCCATCAGGCCGCGCATACCGGCCAGCTGGCGAATCTGCGCGGGCGAACCCCGGGCGCCGGAGTCGGCATAGATGTACACCGAGTTGAAGGAAGCCTGCTCCTCGTCCTCACCCTCGCGGTTGACCACGGTTTCCTTGGACAGGCCTTCCATCATCGCCTTGGACACCAGGTCGTTGGCGCGGGACCAGATGTCGATCACCTTGTTGTACTTCTCGCCGTGGGTCACCAGACCGGAGGCGAACTGGTCTTCGATCTCTTTCACTTCCGCTTCGGCGTGATCGATAATCTCGGCCTTGGCGGTGGGAATCTCGAAGTCGTTCACACCGATGGAGGAACCGGAGCGGGTCGAGTACTCGTAGCCGGTGTACATCAACTGGTCGGCGAAGATCACAGTCGCCTTCAGCCCCACCACGCGGTAGCACTGGTTGATGATGCGGGAGATGGCCTTCTTGGCCATGTCCTGGTTCACCATGTCGTAGGCGATGCCCCTGGGCACGATTTCCCACAGCAGGGCGCGGCCCACGGTGGTGTCGGCCAGGAATGTGCGCTCCTGCATGTCGCCGTCTTCGGTGACAACGGCTTCGGAAACACGGACTTTGACGCGCGCCTGCAGGTGCACGTGACCAGCCTTGTAGGCGCGGTGCACTTCGGACACGTTGGCAAAGGCCATGCCCTCGCCCTTGGCGTTGATGCGCTCGCGGGTCATGTAGTACAGACCCAGTACCACGTCCTGGGACGGCACGATGATCGGCTCGCCGTTGGCCGGGGACAGGATGTTGTTGGTGGACATCATCAGCGCCCGGGCCTCGAGCTGGGCTTCCAGGGTCAGCGGTACGTGTACCGCCATCTGGTCGCCGTCGAAGTCCGCGTTGTAGGCGGCGCACACCAGCGGGTGCAGCTGGATGGCTTTACCTTCAATCAGCACCGGCTCAAAGGCCTGGATACCCAGGCGGTGCAGGGTCGGTGCGCGGTTCAGCAGCACCGGGTGCTCGCGGATCACCTCGGCGAGGATGTCCCACACTTCCGGCGGCTCGCGCTCAACCATTTTCTTGGCCGCCTTGATGGTGGTGGCCAGGCCACGCGCTTCCAGCTTGCCGAAGATAAAGGGCTTGAACAGCTCCAGCGCCATTTTCTTGGGCAGGCCGCACTGGTGCAGGCGCAGGGTCGGCCCCACCACGATCACCGAACGGCCGGAGTAGTCCACGCGCTTGCCCAGCAGGTTCTGGCGGAAACGGCCCTGCTTGCCCTTGATCATGTCGGCCAGGGATTTCAGCGGGCGCTTGTTGGAGCCGGTGATGGCGCGGCCGCGACGGCCGTTGTCCAGCAGCGCGTCCACGGACTCCTGCAGCATGCGCTTCTCGTTGCGCACGATGATGTCCGGGGCATTCAGGTCCAGCAGTCGCTTCAGGCGGTTGTTGCGGTTGATCACCCGGCGGTACAGGTCGTTGAGGTCCGAGGTCGCGAAACGGCCGCCGTCCAGCGGCACCAGCGGACGCAGGTCCGGCGGCAGTACCGGCAGGGCGTTCATCACCATCCACTCGGGCTTGTTGCCGGAGCCGGCGAAGGCCTCCATCAGCTTCAGGCGCTTGGACAGCTTCTTGATCTTGGTTTCCGAGTTGGTGGCCGGAATCTCCTCGCGCAGGCGGGCGATTTCCTGGTCCAGGTCCAGCTGTATCATCAGGTCCTGGACCGCCTCGGCACCCATCTTGGCGGAGAATTCGTCACCGAATTCCTCCATCGCCTCGTAGTACTGCTCGTCGGTCAGCAGCTGGCCGAGCTCCAGGGTGGTCATGCCGGGATCGGTAACCACGTAGGATTCGAAGTACAGCACCCGCTCGATGTCGCGCAGGGTCATGTCCAGCAGCAGGCCGATGCGGGAGGGCAGCGACTTCAGGAACCAGATGTGCGCCACCGGGCTGGCCAGCTCGATGTGGCCCATGCGCTCGCGACGCACCTTGGCCAGCGCCACTTCCACGCCGCACTTCTCGCAGATCACGCCGCGATGCTTGAGGCGCTTGTACTTGCCGCACAGGCACTCGTAGTCCTTTACCGGGCCGAAGATCTTGGCGCAGAACAGGCCGTCCCGCTCCGGCTTGAAGGTACGGTAGTTGATGGTTTCCGGCTTTTTCACTTCGCCGTATGACCAGGAGCGAATCATCTCCGGGGAGGCCAGGCCGATGCGAATGGCATCGAATTCCTCTGACTGTCCCTGGGACTTGAGCAGATTGAGTAAGTCTTTCAAGGTCTTTCCTCCGCGAGGTTTTCCTTCGGGCCGGTGGTGGTGCCACCCTGCCTTTGAGTCCAAATTCTGTTGGTGTTTTCCGTGTCGTCCCGCGCGGGCGATGGTACGCCGTTGCGGGATCCATTTTTCACAATGGGCCCCCGCTGTGGCGTATCACCGCCTGTGCGGGGGCGACCTCAGTGCCGCGTCACTCGTGCTCCAGTTCGATATCGATCCCGAGGGAGCGGATTTCCTTAACCAACACATTGAAGGACTCGGGCATGCCCGGCTCCATACGATGGTCACCATCGACAATGTTCTTGTACATCTTGGTCCGGCCGGCGACGTCGTCCGACTTGACCGTCAGCATTTCCTGCAGCGTGTAGGCCGCGCCGTAGGCCTCCAGGGCCCACACTTCCATCTCACCGAAGCGCTGGCCACCGAACTGCGCCTTGCCGCCCAGCGGCTGCTGGGTTACCAGGCTGTAGGAACCAGTGGAACGGGCGTGCATCTTGTCGTCCACCAGGTGGTTCAGCTTCAGCATGTACATGTAACCCACGGTGACCGGGCGGTCGAACGCCTCGCCGGTACGCCCGTCGTACAGGGTGAACTGCCCCGACTCCGGCAGGCCGGCCAACTCCAGCAGCTCCTTGATCTCCGGCTCGGCGGCGCCATCGAACACCGGCGTCGCCATCGGCACGCCACCGCGCAGGTTGCCCGCCAGCTCCATCACCTCCTCGTCGCTGAACGACTTGAGGTCCTCTTCACGGCCGGCACCGTTGTTGTACACGGACTCGAGGAACTTGCGAACATCCGCGACCTTGCGCTGTTCCTGGATCATCTGGTCGATTTTCACGCCCAGTCCCTTGGCGGCCATGCCCAGGTGAGTCTCCAGGATCTGGCCCACGTTCATCCGCGACGGCACGCCCAGCGGGTTGAGCACGATGTCGACCGGCTCGCCGTTCTCGTCGTAGGGCATGTCCTCCACCGGCATGATCACCGAGATCACACCCTTGTTACCGTGGCGGCCGGCCATCTTGTCGCCGGGTTGGATGCGACGCTTGATCGCCAGGTAGACCTTGACGATCTTGAGTACGCCCGGCGCCAGGTCGTCGCCGCTTTGCAGCTTGCGTTTTTTGTCCTCGAAGCGCTCTTCCAGCAGCTTGTTCTGCTCGTCCAGCTGGCGCTTGGCGGAAGCCAGGGCCTCGTTCAGGTCGGCGTCGGACAGCTTCAGCTTGAACCACTGGTCGCGGTCCAGCTCGGCCAGCACCGTGTCGGTGAGGGCGGTACCCTTGGTCAGGCCGCCGCCGCTCATGGTCTTCTGACCCTTGATCAGGTTGCCCAGGCGCGCGAAGGTCGCCTCTTCGAAGATGCGGTACTCTTCCTTCAGGTCCTTGCGGAACTCGTCCAGCTGGTGCTTCTCGATCTGCAGGGCTCGCGCGTCCTTTTCCAGGCCGTCGCGGGTAAAGACCTGCACGTCGATGACCGTGCCCTTGGTGCTGGAGGGCACCCGCAGGGAGGTGTCCTTCACGTCGGAGGCCTTCTCGCCGAAGATCGCCCGCAGCAGTTTTTCCTCCGGGGTCAGCTGGGTCTCGCCCTTCGGCGTGACCTTGCCCACCAGGATGTCACCGGCGTCCACCTCGGCGCCGATGTACACGATGCCGGACTCGTCCAGCTTGGCCAGCGCGCTCTCACCCACGTTGGGGATGTCGGCGGAAATCTCCTCCGGCCCCAGTTTGGTGTCCCGGGCGATACAGGTCAGCTCCTGGATGTGGATGGTCGTGAAACGATCCTCGGTCACCACTTTCTCGGACACCAGGATGGAGTCCTCGAAGTTGTAACCGTTCCAGGGCATGAAGGCGATACGCATGTTCTGGCCCAGGGCCAGCTCGCCCATGTCGATCGACGGGCCGTCGGCCAGGATGTCGCCGCGAGCCACCGCATCGCCCTCGCGCACGATCGGGCGCTGGTTGATGCAGGTATTCTGGTTGGAGCGGGTGTACTTGGTCAGGTTGTAAATGTCGACCGGCGCCTCGTCCTTGCCCACGTCCTGGTCGTTGACGCGCACCACGATGCGGCTGGCATCGACGGAGTCGATCACGCCGGGACGCTTGGCCACGGCACACACACCGGAGTCGCCCGCCACGTAGCGCTCCATGCCGGTACCCACCAGCGGCTTGTCGGCACGCAGGGTCGGCACCGCCTGGCGCTGCATGTTGGAGCCCATCAGTGCGCGGTTGGCGTCGTCGTGTTCCAGGAAGGGAATCAGCGCCGCGGCCACCGATACCACCTGCTTAGGCGACACATCCATGTAGGCCACCTCGATGGGCGGCTTCACGGTGAATTCGTTCATGTGGCGCACGTTGATCAGGTCGTCGACGAAGCGGTTGTTGTCGTCCACTTGCGCCGAGGCCTGGGCGATCACGTACTCGGCTTCGTTGATCGCCGACAGGTACTCGATGTCGTCGGTCACCTGGCCGTCCACCACCTTGCGGTAGGGGCTCTCCAGGAAGCCGTAGTCGTTGGTGCGGGCGTAGGTCGCCAGCGAGTTGATCAGGCCGATGTTCGGCCCCTCCGGGGTCTCGATCGGGCACACGCGGCCGTAGTGGGTCGGGTGTACGTCGCGCACCTCGAAGCCGGCGCGTTCGCGGGTCAGGCCGCCCGGGCCAAGCGCGGATACGCGGCGCTTGTGGGTCACCTCTGACAGGGGGTTGTTCTGGTCCATGAACTGCGACAGCTGGCTGGAACCAAAAAACTCTTTTACGGCTGCAGACACGGGCTTGGCATTGATCAGGTCCTGGGGCATCAGGCCCTCGGACTCGGCCATGGACAGGCGCTCTTTCACCGCGCGCTCGACGCGCACCAGGCCCACGCGGAACTGGTTTTCGGCCATCTCGCCCACGGAACGCACACGGCGGTTACCCAGGTGGTCGATGTCGTCCACCATGCCTCGACCGTTGCGGATGTCCACCAGGGTCTTGAGCACGGCCACGATATCCTCGCGGTCCAGCACGCCGGAACCGGTCACTTCCTCGCGGCCCAGACGGCGGTTGAACTTCATGCGGCCGACGTTGGACAGGTCGTAGCGGTCCTGGGAGAAGAACAGGTTCTGGAACAGGTTCTCGGCTGACTCCTTGGTCGGCGGCTCGCCGGGACGCATCATGCGGTAAATTTCCACCAGCGCTTCGAGTTCGTTGCGGGTGGTGTCCTGGCGCAGGGTGTCGGAGATGAACGGACCGCAGTCCAGTTCATTGGTGTACAGGGTCTCGATGGTCTCGACGCCGGCCTCGCGCAACTTGATCAGCGCGTCCTCGCTCAGCTCGGTGTTGCACTCGACCAGCACCTCGCCGGTTTTCTCGTCGATGAGGTTTTTCGCCAGGGCGCGACCGTGCAGGTACTCCCCGGGCACTTCCAGCTCAGTGATATCGGCCTTTTCCAGCTCGCGGATGTGGCGCGCGGTGACACGGCGGCCCTGTTCCACGACAACCTTCTTGCCGGCCTTGATGTCAAAGGCCGCCACGTCACCCCGCAGGCGCTCGGGGATCAGCGCCATGGTGTAGTTGCCTTCCTTGTCGACCCGGAACGTGTTCACGTCGTAGAACATGTCCAGGACTTCCTCGGACTCGTAGCCGAGGGCGCGCAGCAGGATGGTCGCCGGCAGTTTGCGGCGACGGTCGATGCGCACGTAGACCAGGTCCTTGGGGTCGAACTCGAAGTCCAGCCAGGAGCCGCGGTAGGGGATCACCCGGGCGGAGTACAGCAGCTTGCCCGAGGAGTGGGTCTTGCCCTTGTCGTGGTCGAAGAACACGCCCGGAGAGCGGTGCAGCTGGGACACGATTACCCGCTCGGTACCGTTGATGACGAAGGTACCGTTGTCGGTCATCAGGGGGATCTCCCCCATGTAGACTTCCTGTTCCTTGATGTCCTTGATGGTCTTGTTGGCGGAGTCCTTGTCGTAGATGATCAACCGCACTTTCACGCGCAGCGCGCAGGAGTAGGTCACGCCGCGCAGCTGGCACTCATTGACGTCGAACACGGGGGTGCCCAGGTTGTAATCGACGTATTCCAGGGCCGCATTGCCGCTGTAGCTGACAATCGGGAACACGGACTTGAAAGCGGCGTGCAGACCGTAATCGCCGCGCTCGTCCAGTGGTACGCCCTGCTGGGTAAACTTCCGGTAAGAATCCAGTTGGATCGCAAGCAGGAACGGAACGTCCATCACCTTCGACAACTTGCCGAAGTCCTTGCGAATGCGTTTTTTCTCAGTGTACGAGTATGCCATCAGTACTCCCCAGCGTATTTAGCCATCCGCCACCGCGGGCGGGTAAACAGCCCCGGTGCGGGCTGCGGTCGGATCGCGCGGCGGACACCGCCAATCCAGTAGTCGGTCGGTTTTGAAAGGTCTTTTAAGGGGTCAGTACCCTTTTTGAAAAGGGTACTGACCCCTTAAAAGACCCCTAAAACCCAGTCCCGCCTTGAAACGGGAAAAGGCCGGCGGGCGAAACGCCCACCAGCCTTGTCCTTGTTTGGCAAATGCCAAACCAATGTCGAGCTTACTTGAGCTCGACGCTGCCGCCGGCTTCTTCCAGCTGCTTCTTGATGTCTTCGGCTTCTTCCTTGGAAGCACCTTCCTTGACCGGGGAAGGAGCGCCGTCGACCAGGCCCTTGGCTTCTTTCAGGCCCAGACCGGTTACCGCGCGAACGACTTTGATGACGTTCACTTTCTTGTCGCCAGCGGAAGTCAGAACGACGTCGAAGTCGGTCTTCTCTTCGGCAGCAGCGCCACCATCGGCAGCAGCGGCGGCCGGTGCGGCGGCAACGGCGGCAGCGGCGGTTACGCCGAATTTCTCTTCCATTGCTTCGATGAGCTCAACGATTTCCATTACGCTCATTTCAGCGATTGCATTCAGAATGTCGTCTTTAGACAGAGCCATGACTCATTACTCCATTTAGCTGATTAAAGGGTTAGCTGATAAAAAATAGTCCGGGGCAAGGGCTTACGCCGCTGCCTCTTTCTGATCGCGTACTGCTGCCAGCGTGCGAACCAATTTTCCAGGTACTTCGTTCATTGTCCGTACCAGCTTGGTCACCGGCGCCTGCATCACACTCATCAGCATGGAGAGTGCTTGATCACGCGTCGGCAACTTAGCCAGAACATCCAATTGCTCTGCACCCAGCATTTGGCCGCTCACCGCCAGTGCCTTCACCTCAAACGCCGCGTTGTCCTTGGCGAAATCCTTGAATAGACGAGCCGCAGCGCCCGGATCCTCCATGGAGAAACCGAACAGGGACGGACCCACGAGGGCGTCGTTGACGCATTCGTAGTCAGTCCCAACGAGCGCGCGCTTGGCCAGAGTATTCCTCACTACACGGAGGGTCACGGCGTTGTCGCGCGCTTCTTTGCGCAGGGCTGTCATCCCGTCCACGGTCACGCCACGTGCATCGGCGATGACCAGGGACAGTGCACTGGTGGCAGTCTCGTTAACTTCAGCAACGATCGCTTTCTTGTCTTCGAGTCCAATTGCCACTGGTATTACTCCTGGATGACTAAGTTAAGCACCGCCAAACCTATGGCGGGGCCGCTTGCGTGGTGAACGTATCCACCATCTGCGTAGGCCTTGACACACCCTCGAGATGAACGCATCTTTCGGGTTGATCGCAATTAAGGGGGTGCTGTATGCTTTTTACGGCTATCCAGCAGCCCCGCCTACGGTCTTTGATGGCCTTCAGTTCTCAGCTAATCTGTCGATATCCTGCTCAGGACACGAGCCTCAGCCTGTTCCAAAGACCTCAAAGTAGACCGGACCGTACCCGCTTGGGTTCCGCTCCGGTCAACCAACTCCCCATCCCTGGGAAGCTATGAGAGGCGCCCCCTGTGGGGACCGCCCGTCAATTCCTTGCACACACCCACAATCTGCGTACTGACGCTTGTGGGCACGTTTCGATGAAAGCCGGCGCGGAGCCGGCTTCCTTCGACTTGTCGCCTCGCTTACGCCTCGACGGAAGCGGTGTCGACCGTGACACCCGGGCCCATGGTGGTGGACAGGGTGATTTTCTTCAGGTAGACGCCCTTGGCGGCGGCGGGCTTGGCTTTCTTCAGGTCGGCCAGGACCGCTTCCAGGTTGCCCTTGATCGCATCCAGCTCGAAGCTGATCTTACCGATGCCGCCGTGGATGATGCCGTTCTTGTCGGTGCGGAAGCGCATCTGGCCGGCCTTGGCATTTTTCACCGCGGTTTCCACGTCCGGGGTCACGGTGCCGGTCTTCGGGTTCGGCATCAGGCCGCGGGGGCCCAGCAGCTGGCCCAGCTGGCCAACCACACGCATGGCGTCCGGAGAGGCCACGACCACGTCGAAGTCCATCATGCCGCCCTTGATCTGCTCGGCCAGCTCTTCCATGCCCACCAGGTCGGCACCCGCCGCCTTGGCTTTCTCGGCATTCTCGCCCTGGGTAAACACCGCCACGCGAACCTCGGAACCGGTGCCGTGGGGCAGCGTGGTGGCGCCGCGAACAGCCTGGTCGGATTTACGGGCGTCAACGCCCAGGTTCACGGCCACTTCAACGCTTTCGTTGAACTTGGCGGTGGCGAACTCTTTCAGCAGGGCAACCGCTTCCTCGAAGGGGTAAGCCTTGCGCGGATCGACTTTTTCCCGGAATGCGCGTACGCGCTTGGACAGCTTGGCCATCAGTTCACTCCCTCTACTTCGATACCGGCGGAACGGGCGCTGCCAGCGATAGTGCGCACGGCGGCATCCATATCGGCTGCGGTCAGGTCCGGCCACTTCTGGGTGGCGACTTCCTCGAGCTGGGCGCGGGTGACCTTGCCCACCTTGTTGGTGTTGGGGGTACCGGAGCCCTTCTGGATCTTGGCGATCTTGCGCAGCAGTACCGCGGCCGGCGGGGTCTTCTTGATGAAGGTAAAGGAGCGATCGTTGTAGACCGTGATCACCACCGGAATCGGCAGACCGGGCTCAGTGCCCTGGGTCTCGGCGTTGAACGCCTTGCAGAATTCCATGATGTTGACGCCGTGCTGACCCAGCGCCGGGCCCACGGGCGGGCTCGGGTTGGCCTGGCCAGCAGGCACTTGCAGCTTGATATAAGCTTCGACTTTCTTTGCCATTTTGACTCTCCCGGGTGCAAACGCCGTTGTACTTGCGGTACGCGGGCTCCCCATTGGGGCGGCTGTCGCCGCCGGTTAATGTCGCCACCGGGGAAAGAGACTGGGCCCTTTCCCCGGTGGCGCTACTTCAATTCGACCCGATCGGGATCAGGCCTTCTCCACCTGGCTGAACTCCAGCTCCACTGGCGTGGACCGGCCGAAGATCAACACCGCCACATTGAGGCGGTTTTTCTCGTAGTTGACCTCTTCCACAACACCATTGAAGTCGTTGAAGGGGCCGTCGATCACGCGCACCATCTCGCCCGGCTCGAACAGCGTCTTCGGACGGGGGGCTTCCACACCCTGCTCCACCCGCTGCAGGATGGCCTGGGCTTCCGCCTCGGTAATCGGCGCCGGCGCGTCGGCCTTGCCGCCAATAAAACCCATCACCCGGGGGGTTTCTTTTACCAGGTGCCAGGAATCATCGTTCAACTCCATCTGCACCAGCACGTAACCGGGGAAAAACTTACGCTCGCTCTTGCGCTTCTGGCCGGCGCGCATTTCCACCACTTCCTCGGTGGGCACCAGCACCTCGCCAAACATGTCCTGCATGTTGTGGAGTTCGATGCGCTCCTTCAGGGCAGTCGCAACTTTCTTCTCGTAGCCTGAATAGGCGTGTACCACGTACCAACGCATTGCCATCTGAGTCCGTCCTACTAGCCAATCGCCAACGACACCAGCCAGCCCAGCAGGGAATCGAGCCCCCAGAGCATCAGTGCCACGACGATAACGAAGACCACCACAATCAAGGTGGTCTGCACGGTTTCCTGGCGCGTGGGCCAGACCACTTTGCGGATTTCGGTGCGCGAACCCTTGACCAACGCCCAGAAGGCCGCGCCCTTGGCGGTCTGCAGCGCCACCATGGCCGCCACCACCCCCAGGGCCACCAGGGCCAGGACGCGGTACAACAGCGACTCGCCGGAGAAATAGCTATTGCCGACGACACCCACTGCCAGCAGGGCAAACACGACAAGCCACTTCAGCGTATCAAAACGGCTGGTGGTCGTTTCCACACTCATCAAACAATCCTATTTCGGGCGGGAAGGGAGACCCGGAATCTCTGCTTCCCCCTGCCATATATGGCAGGCCAGGAGGGAATCGAACCCCCAACCTGCGGTTTTGGAGACCGCTGCTCTGCCAATTGAGCTACTGGCCTAAACTGTTGCAGAGCGGCGCACACGGCGCGCAAACTGCATTTTGAGACAACGAAGCCGAACTGCTTGTGCAAGCGGTTCGGCTCTAACTTTCGGGGGGCGGATACCGGTTTCGGGGACACCGAAACCGGTATCCGCCCCCAATTTCACATCACTCGATGATCTTGGCTACGACGCCGGCACCCACGGTGCGGCCGCCTTCGCGGATGGCGAAGCGCAGGCCTTCTTCCATCGCAATCGGCGCGATCAGCGTGGCAACCATCTGCACGTTGTCGCCCGGCATCACCATCTCAACGCCTTCGGGCAGCTCGCAAGCGCCGGTCACGTCGGTGGTACGGAAGTAGAACTGCGGGCGGTAACCCTTGAAGAACGGCGTGTGACGGCCACCCTC
>NZ_JAFKCZ010000026.1 GCF_017255185.1 Parahaliea mediterranea | reverse complement strand
CCGTCAAAGGCCACCGCGGCACCGCTGCCCCAGACTTCCGCGCACACGCGGGTCAGCGCCGCGGTCAGGGTCGTCTTGCCGTGGTCAACGTGACCAATGGTACCCACGTTGACGTGGGGTTTATTGCGTTCAAACTTTTCCTTTGCCACTTTAATTCACCTCTATGGGATAGCGTTGAAATAAATCAGGTTGCACTCTTGGAGATAATCTCCTGGGCGATGTTGTTCGGCGCCTCGGCGTACTTCGAGAACTCCATGGTGTAGGTCGCACGGCCCTGTGTCGCCGAACGCAGGTCGGTCGCGTAGCCGAACATTTCGGCCAGCGGCACTTCGGCGTTGATTACCTTGCCCGACACGCTCTCGTCCATGCCGGCAATCACGCCGCGGCGGCGATTGAGATCGCCAACCACGTCACCCATGTTCTCTTCGGGAGTTACGACTTCCACTTTCATGATGGGTTCCAACAGAACCGCGCCGCCTTCCTGGGCCAACTTCTTGGTGGCCATGCTGGCGGCGATCTTGAACGCCATCTCGTTGGAGTCCACGTCGTGGAAGGAGCCGTCATACAGAGTGGCTTTCAAACCGAGCAGCGGGTAGCCGGCCAGTACACCATTCTGCATTTGCTCCTCAATGCCCTTCTGTACCGCGGGAATATACTCCCTGGGCACCACACCACCCACGACTTCGTTGACGAATTCCAGACCCTCGGCGCTCTCGTCCTCGCCCGGCTCGAACTTGATCCAGACGTGACCGTACTGGCCGCGTCCACCGGACTGGCGCACGAACTTGCCTTCGATCTCGGAGGTGTTGCGAATCGCCTCGCGGTAGGCCACCTGGGGCTTGCCGATGTTGGCCTCCACGTTGAACTCGCGACGCATGCGATCGACGATGATATCGAGATGCAGCTCGCCCATGCCTGAGATAATGGTCTGGCCGGTCTCCTCGTCGGTCTTCACACGGAAGGACGGGTCCTCCTGGGCCAGCTTGCCAAGGGCAACACCCATTTTCTCCTGGTCCGGCTTGGACCTCGGCTCCACCGCCACGGAAATCACCGGCTCGGGGAACTCCATGCGCTCCAGCACGATCGGCTTTTCGGGGGAGCACAGGGTGTCACCGGTGGTAACGTCCTTCAGGCCCACCGCCGCGGCGATATCGCCCGCCAGTACTTCCTTGATTTCCTCGCGACTGTTGGAGTGCATCTGCACCATTCGGCCAACGCGCTCTTTCTTCTCCTTCACCGAGTTGAGCACCGCGGTGCCGGACTCCAGCTTGCCAGAGTACACCCGGAAGAAGGTCAGGGTACCGACGAAGGGGTCGGTGGCGATCTTGAAGGCCAGGGCGGCAAAGGGCGCATCGTCGTCCGCTTCGCGGGTCTCGATGGTTTCGTCCTTGTCCAGGAGGTGCCCCTCGATCGCGTGCACTTCCGTCGGCGAGGGCATGAATTCGACCACGGCATCCAGCACCGCCTGCACGCCCTTGTTCTTGAACGCGGAACCGCCCAGCACCGGCACAATTTCACTGGCCAAAGTGCGCGCGCGGATGCCCTGCTTGATCTCCGCCTCGGACAGCTCACCGTTCTCGAGGTACTTCTCCATCAGTTCCTCGTTGGCCTCGGCGGCGGCCTCGACCATGAACTCGCGCATCTCGGCGACGTCGTCGACCATGTCCGCGGGCACGTCGCCGTACTCAAAGCTCATGCCCTGGTCGGCCTCGTTCCACAGGATGGCCTTGTTCTTGATCAGGTCGACCACGCCCTTGAACTCGTCCTCGGCGCCGATGGTCATCTGCAACGGCACCGCGTTGGCGCCCAGACGCTCTTTCAATTGGCCGACAACACGCTTGAAGTCCGCGCCGGTGCGGTCCATCTTATTGACGAACACCATGCGCGGCACTTCGTACTTGTTGGCCTGGCGCCAGACAGTTTCGGTCTGGGGTTGCACGCCGGATGAGCCGCACAGCACAACAACCGCACCGTCCAGCACACGCAGGGAACGCTCCACCTCGATGGTGAAGTCCACGTGTCCGGGGGTGTCGATGATGTTGATGCGGTGCTCCTCGAACTGGGCGTCCATGCCGCGCCAGAAGCAGGTGGTAGCCGCGGAGGTAATGGTAATACCCCGCTCCTGCTCCTGTTCCATCCAGTCCATGGTGGCGGCACCGTCATGCACTTCACCGAGTTTGTGGGAAAGACCGGTATAAAACAGCACGCGCTCGGTAGTCGTGGTTTTACCCGCGTCCACGTGAGCGCATATACCGATATTTCGGTAGCGCTTGATAGGAGTCTTTCTAGCCACGATTAAATCCCCAAAAACAGATTGCCAGGCAACTGCTTAGAAACGGTAGTGAGAGAAAGCCTTGTTTGCTTCCGCCATGCGATGCACGTCTTCACGCTTCTTCACCGCATTGCCCTTGCCCTGGGAAGCGTCGATGATCTCACCGGCCAAGCGCTGGCGCATGGATTTCTCACCGCGATTGCGGGCGTATTCCACCAACCAGCGCATGGACAGGGCCACGCGACGGGCGGGACGCACCTCAACCGGAACCTGGTAGGTCGCGCCACCCACACGGCGGGATTTAACCTCCACCATGGGAGCAATATTCTCCAGGGCCTCGTCGAAAGCTTCGAGGGGGTCTTTGTTCAGTTTTTCCTGAACAATGTCCAGTGCACCGTACACAATGGTCTCGGCGACCGACTTCTTGCCGCTAACCATCACATGGTTCATGAATTTTGCCAGCGTTACGTTACCGAATTTCGGATCCGGCAGTACCTCGCGCTTGGCGACTACTCGTCTTCTTGGCATGTTGTTGCCCTTCTATCTCTTCAGGTTGACCCGAACACCGACCTGCCACATATGCGGGGGAGGCAGGGGTCCGGCCTTACTTACATCGTCAGCTGGAAACGCTTACGAACTCGCTTGAGCCCGGGTGTTACTTGGGACGCTTGGCACCGTACTTGGAACGACCGTTGCGACGGTCGGCCACACCGGAGGTATCCAGGCTACCGCGCACGGTGTGATAGCGCACACCGGGCAGGTCCTTCACACGACCACCGCGAATCAGAACCACACTGTGTTCCTGCAGGTTGTGTCCTTCACCACCGATGTACGAGGAAACCTCGTAACCGTTGGTCAGGCGCACACGGCAGACTTTACGCAGTGCAGAGTTCGGCTTCTTCGGGGTAGTGGTATAGACGCGCGTGCACACGCCACGGCGCTGCGGACAGCTCTGCAGGGCGGGTACGTCGCTTTTCTCTACCTTGCGTTTCCTAGGCTTACGAACCAATTGGTTGATCGTTGCCATTCAGTTAGAACTCCAAAAATATTTCGTTTAGTTTCAAGGCCTTGCGGCCTCCTCTAAAGCGGACGAAAGCAGTGTCCCGACACACCCTCCCCGGCACTTGCCAGGCCGCCCCTCGGCACCATGCCGCAGACGAGCGAAACCACCCCGGAGAAAAGAGGAGGCGGGATTCTACAGAGCGGGATTTGGCGAGTCAAGCGGGCCGAAACGGCGAAATCCGGCCCGGCGGGGCCGCCCCGCAACGCCGGACACGCCCCGCCCGCGACTGCCCGCGGGCGACGAGGCAACCGCCCGACGGCCCCGGCGGGGGCAATTTTGGCAGAAAAATGGCGGAAACGTGGCAAATGCACGGGAATATAGGCTCCCGGCACTCCCAACAAGGCACGTTTTCCTGTACCCTTGCCGCCACTTTTTTTCGCCCAATTTTTAATCACCTCATCTATTATTGACCGGGACGCACAATGTCTGACTTATCTCTCTATCGCAATATCGGCATCTTCGCCCACGTCGACGCCGGCAAAACCACCACCACCGAGCGGATTCTCAAGCTGACCGGCAAGATCCACAAGCTCGGAGAGACCCACGAAGGCGAGTCCACCACGGACTTCATGGAGCAGGAAGCCGAGCGCGGCATCACCATCCAGTCCGCCGCCGTCACCTGTTCCTGGAAAGGTCACCGCCTCAACGTGATCGACACCCCCGGGCACGTGGACTTCACGGTTGAGGTATACCGCTCGCTGAAAGTACTCGATGGCGGTATCGGTGTTTTCTGTGGCTCCGGCGGGGTTGAGCCTCAGTCCGAGACCAACTGGCGCTATGCCAACGAATCCGGCGTTTCCCGGATCATTTTCGTCAACAAACTGGACCGCATCGGCGCCGACTTCCTGCGCGTTGTCGAGCAGGTCAAGAAGGTCCTGGGCGCCAAGCCCCTGGTCATGACCCTGCCGATCGGCCGCGAGGACACCTTCTCCGGTGTCGTCAACCTGCTGGAAAACAAGGCCTACATCTGGGACGAGAGCGGCCAGCCGGAAAACTACACCGTGGAAGACGTGCCGGCGGACATGGCCGACCAGGTCGCCGAGTACCGCGAGCAGCTGATCGAAACCGCCCTGGAAATGGACGACGACCTGCTGATGGCCTACATGGAAGGCGAGGAGCCCTCCATCGACGACATCAAGCGCTGCATCCGCAAGGGTACCCGCGACCTCGAATTCTTCCCCACCTTCTGCGGCTCCGCGTTCAAGAACAAGGGCATGCAGCTGGTGCTGGACGCCGTGGTTGACTACCTGCCGGCCCCCACCGAAGTGGCCCCGCAACCGCTGACCGACGAAGAAGGCAACGAAACCGGCGAGTTCGCCAAAGTGGACGCCGACGAGCCCCTGCGCGCGCTGGCGTTCAAGATCATGGACGACCGCTTCGGCGCCCTGACCTTCGTGCGCATCTACTCCGGCCGCCTGAACAAGGGCGACACCATTCTCAACAGCTTCACCGGCAAGACCGAGCGCGTCGGCCGCATGGTGGAAATGCAGGCCGATGAGCGCACCGAGCTGAGCGCGGCGCAGGCCGGCGACATTATCGCCATCGTCGGCATGAAGAACGTGCAGACCGGCCACACCCTGTGCGACCCGAACCACCCCTGCACCCTGGAAGCCATGGTCTTCCCCGAGCCGGTGATCTCCATCGCCGTGGCGCCGAAGGACAAGAGCAGCGTCGAGAAAATGGGTATCGCCATTGGCAAGCTGGTGGCCGAGGACCCCTCCTTCCGCGTGGAAACCGACGTGGATTCCGGCGAGACCATCCTCAAGGGCATGGGCGAACTGCACCTGGACATCAAGGTCGACATCCTCAAGCGCACCTACGGCGTCGAACTGGTCGTGGGCAAGCCCCAGGTGGCCTACCGCGAGACCATCACCCAGGAAATCGAAGACAGCTACACCCACAAGAAGCAGTCCGGCGGCTCCGGCCAGTTCGGTAAGATCGATTACCGCATCAAGCCCGGCGAGCCCGGCTCCGGCTACCAGTTCAGCTCCTCGGTTGTGGGCGGTAACGTACCCAAGGAATTCTTCCCGGCCATCGAGAAAGGCTTCCAGAGCATGCTGGCGGAAGGCCCCGTGGCCGGCTTCCCGGTACTGGACGTGGAAGTCGAGCTGTTCGATGGCGCCTTCCACGCCGTGGACTCGTCGGCCATCGCCTTCGAACTGGCCGCCAAGGGCGCATATCGCCAGTCCATGCCCAAGGCCAGCCCGCAGCTGATCGAGCCGATCATGAAGGTGGACGTGTTCACCCCGGAAGATCATGTGGGTGACGTCATTGGCGACCTGAACCGCCGCCGCGGCATGATCAAGGACCAGGAGCCCGGACCGACCGGCGTTCGCATCAAGGCCGACGTGCCGCTGGCCGAGATGTTCGGCTACATCGGCCACCTGCGCACCATGACTTCAGGCCGTGGTCAGTTCTCCATGGAGTTCTCCCACTACCTGCCCTGCCCGCAGAACGTTGCGGAACAGGTCATCGCCGAAGTGGCGGAGCGCAAGAAAGCCAGCTAAACGCGCGCTTTCGCACCCAAAAAAGCCGACCTCCGGGTCGGCTTTTTTTTTACCTCCCGGCAACCGAAGCGCGCTCGCGCGAACTAGCCATCTCCCGCGACTCTCACCCGGCGGGCGTGGTAGAGCCGCGGGCTGTCGCATGCGGCCACGCCCTTCATCGCGTCCCCGGCCTTCCGGTAGCCGCCACCGTTGAAGTAGCGGTCAAAATTACCGCCCAGGTCGGCAAAACTGTCGTGCAGCACCACGTGGTAATAGTCGAACTCGATATCGCCGGCGCCAAGGGCGGGCACAAACACCCAGGACGAGGCCTTGCCCCCCATGTCGCGCATCATGGCCGAGGTCTTGCCGTGGGCGGCCATGGCCTGCTCGATCGATGTGTCTTCCTGCAAGGTACAGCTGGAAAACCACACCAGCCCGCCCCCGGGTGGCCCTTCGGGGGCGCTCACCACATAGGACGCCATCAACGCATGGGCATCGCTGCAGTCGACCACCGCGTCGAACTCGGCGGCCATGTCGCTGCCGTCCCGAATCCAGGTGTCGAGGCTGTCCCCCATCCCCGGACCGCTTTCCCAGGAGCCGATCCAACCCACATCAAAGCCCTCTTCCGTCGAGCGAAACAGGGGGGAGAGAATCCAGGCGTTGTATGCCGAGTCGTGCTCGTCGGCCCACTTATTGAAGCGTGCCGAGACTTTTAGCAAGTCTTCCATGCCCTTGCCGTCCTGCCACTGGCAGGCAAACAACTCGACGGGGACCGCGCCTTCGCGGCCCGGCTGCGCATGGCCAGCGCAGGCTACTGTCAGCAGGGCTACCGCGACCATCAAACGACGTAACTTGTTCATGGGAAGTCACCTCTGTGGCTGAACGGATACCGCGGCTGCGATTCGCCCCGGGTCGCAGGTCAACAAAGCATAGACCATGATCGCGGGACCGCCATTGGAGGCCCGGCGGGCAGCAAGGGGCGACAGATCCGCGGCATGGCGCGCCGGGCGGCGATGAATCAAAAAAAAAGGGGCGGAGAGCGAACTCCCCCACCCCTGTAGGCAACTTTGCCGCAGCGCCGCGAACCGGCTACCGCGCCACCTTGAGCGCCCCGTCGGGCCCGGAATTCACGCGGCCCGATCCATGCCTCGCCGCGTCACCGGGGGGCGCGCCTCCGTCACGACATCGGCGGCACGCTCCCGCGCGGACTCCCGCGCCAGCTCCCGGCCGCTGAGCCGGAAGCCGGACAACAAGGCCATCAGCTGCTGTGCCTGGCCGTGCATCTGCTCGGCGGAAGCACTGGTCTCCTCCACCATGGACGCGTTGTGCTGGGTCATCACATCCAGCTCGCTCACCGCGGTGTTGACCTGGCCGATGCCCTTGCTCTGCTCCTGGGCGCCGGTGCTGATCTCACCGATCACCGACGTGACCTTCTCGATGCTTTCAACGATCTCCTCCATGGTGCGGCCGGCGTTGACCACCAGGTCTGCCCCGGTGCGAATATTGCCGACCGAGGCCTCCACCAGGTCGCGGATTTCATGGGACGCTTCACTACAGCGCCCCGCCAGGGTGCGCACTTCCTGCGCCACCACCGCGAAACCGCGCCCGTGCTCACCCGCCCGGGCCGCCTCCACCGAGGCGTTGAGCGCCAGGATATTGGTCTGGAAAGCGACGCTGTCGATCAGTGTGATGATGTCCTTGATGCGCACGGAGGAATCGTTGATCAGGCCCATGGTGCTCTCCACCTCGCGCATCGCGTCACTGCCCCGACGGGCGATGTCGACGGTGTTGCCGACCAGGGAAGAGGCCTGCCCGGTCGCGTCGGTGGTGTGGCGCACGGTGATGGTGATCTCCTCCATGGAGGCGGAGGTCTCGTGCAGGTTGGCCGAGGACTGCTCGGTGCGGGAGGACAACTCCTCGCTGCTGCGGGCAATTTCGGAGGAAGCGACATCCACCTTCTCGGCGCTTTCGCGCACCGACAGCAATGTGTTGTCCATGCGCGTGATGAAGGCGTTGAAGCAATCGGCCAGCTCGCCGATCTCGTCGCCGCGCCGGCTGTGGATACGCGCCGTCAGGTCACCGTCTCCCTCGGTAATATCACGGATGCGGCCACTCACTTCACGAATGGCCCGGGACATCAGGTGCGGGCCGATCAGCGCAATGGCAATGGCGACCAGCCCCACGGTGACGGCGAAGCCGGTCACCCAGATTTGCTGGTTGCGTATGCGCGCCTGGGTGGCCGTGCCCAGCTCATCCACCTTGTTGTTGATCGATTCGCCCGCCTGGTTGTAGATCTCGCGCAGCGCCTCAAAACTGGACAGCGAAGCGCCGTCGAGCTGCCTGCGGGCCGCGGCCTCGTCGCCCGCCTCGCGCAAGGCAAAGACTTCGGCGGTCGCTTGCTCCCAGGCTTCATAGCGTCCGTCAAAGGCCTCCAGCGACTCCACGACATCGGGATATTCGACCATCAGCTGCGAGAACAGCTGTACGCGATCACGCGCCTGGGCGGCATTCTCCGCAAAGTCCTCGCGCAGAGCCACGGCGACGGCGCTCCCGGGCTCGGCTTGCAAGTAGGCCATTTCCGCCACGCGCGCCTGGTACAGGTCGCGGTCGGCGTTCAGCACTTCGGATATGGCGACGTTGAACACGTCGCTGAAGGCCACCATGCGCTGCCTGACCGAATTGACCAGCATCGCATCGACGATAACGATGAAAATCAATGACAGGGCGACCCCGACAAAGGCGACGCCATACTTGATATTGATACGATTGAACTTTGCGAACACGACAAACTCCTGAAAGACAAACGCGCCGGAAAATCACTCAGCGGGAGCCGGCGCCCGCGCTGGACAAGTCCCCGCTCGCCACGGGGGGTCCGGTTACGACGCCTGTAATATCGGTGTTCGCGATCGGATCTTTAGGTCGGCTCCCGGAGAAAGGGACAAAACACCACTCCGCTAAAGTTCGGCGTTTATACGGCGATATTGGCTCCTGTCCCCGCTACACATTTTTTTTCACTATCCACAGAGAGCCAAAACCCCGTGAGCAATACCGTATTAACCCGATCACTGCGACACATTCTCGGACTATCCCTGGCGGCGGGTGTCGCCACCGCCTCACAGGCGGCATTGTCGGCCCCGGACGATCGGCGACAAACGCCCGACTGGCTGTCCCTGACCTTTGACCAGCAAACGCGCTTCGAGGCGCTGAACCAGGATTTCGAGGACAACGAACGCTACGACCACGCGCTCGTCGCGCGAACCAACCTCCGGGCCGACATGGACTTCGAGTCTTTCGACGTCACCGTGGAGCTGATGGACAGCCGCGTGTTCATGGTCGAGGACGACACGCCCATCGGCAGCGCCATGGTCAATCCCATGGACTTCCTGCAAGCCTATGTCGAACTGGGAGACGAGGCGTTCAGCGTCAAACTGGGCCGCTTTACCCAGGACGTCGGCGCCCGTCGTTTCATGGCGCGCAACCGCTACCGCAACACCATCAATGCCTTCGATGGCGTCAACGCCCACTGGCAACTCGGCGACGACGGCGCGCTGCGCGCGTTCTACAGTTTTCCCGTGGAACGGCGCTACAAGGGCGACCCCCGCGACAACCGCATGAAAATGGACCGCTCCCACGCCAACCAGCGCTTCGGTGGACTGGTGTACGAAAACAGCCGCTTGCCCTTCGGCAGCGCCGGCGAGATCTACCTGCTGAGTCTCGACGAGGACGACGCGGGCAATCTGCAAACCCGCAATCGCCAGCTGTACAGCCTGGGCGCCCGCGCCTTCCGCAAGCCATCGCCGGCCAGTTACGACTACGAACTGGAGGCCCTGGTACAGGAGGGCGAATCGCGCAAGAGCACGGCGGTAACCGACACCGACACGCTGGATCACTCGGCCCAATTCCTGCACGCCGAGGTGGGCTACATGTTTGACGCACCCTGGCAGCCTCGACTGCAGGCGCACTACGACTACGCCAGTGGCGACAAGGACGCCTCGGATGACGAAAATAACGGCCTGGATTCACTCTATGGCGTGCCGCGCGGCGATTTCGGCCCCACCGGCCTCTACCGGATCTTCATTCGCAATAACATCAGCTCTCCCGCGGTGCGCCTCGAGCTGCAGCCGACCGCCTCCCTGCGCCTGAATACCGAGTTGCGCGACGCCCGCCTGGCAAGCGTCAACGCGGCCAGCAGCAGCACCGGGCTGACCAGCGCCACACCGGGCGGCGAACGCCACCTCGGCACCCAGCTGGAAACCGTGCTGCGCTGGCAGGCCATCCCCGGGCGGTTGCGCGTGGAAACCGGTATCGCCTACCTCTGGGCCGGTTCCGCCCTTGCCGATCAGGGCATCGACGACAAGTATTACACCTACCTGCAAACCAACCTGAGGTTCTAGCCTGTCTGACTCACCGGCCGGGCGGCGGCCCCAACCGCCGCCCGGCCGGTGCATCGCGGCGCCGAATCAGTGGAAGTCCCGCGACCTGACCTGGAAACCCCGCATGCTGTGGGAGTAGTCGTGCAGCGAGCCGGCGATCACGTGCACCACCTCCCCGTCCGTCTCCACCACCCCCTTGACCAGCAGCAGCTGCGCCCCCAGCAGCGCCTCGCGGAAATGTTCCTGGCTGCGCTTCCACACGATCACGTTGATATTGCCGGTTTCGTCTTCCAGGGTGAGGAAGAGGGTACCCCGGGCCGTCCCCGGCCGCTGGCGACCGGTCACGATACCGGCCACCCGGACAAAGCGCCCGTTGCCGAGCCCCGCCAGTCCGGCCTGGGGCGTGCAGCGGTTGAAGGGTGGCTGGGCGCGCAACAGGGCCATGGGGTGTGGCCGCAGGCTGAGACCGGTGGTGCGGTAATCGGCGGCGATGTTCTGCGCCAGCGAGGGCGCCGCCAGGCGCACCGCCTGTGTCCCCGGCCCGCCCTCCTCGCCGCCTTCCTGGCCGCCCTCCTGGTACAACAGGGGCCGGCTGTCCTCGATACCCGCCACGTCCCAGTGCGACTGGTGGCGGTGCCCGCTAATGCTGCGCAGCGCGTCCGCCGCCGCCAGCAGCTGGAGCTGGGGGCCGGGGACCCGGGCGCGGCGGGCCAGGTCCCGGGGGTCGCGAAAACCCTCCTCCCCGCGCGCCGCCACGATGCGCTGGCCAACGGCCTCCCCCAGGCCCGATACACGGTTCAGCCCCAGGCGCAGGGCTGGGGGGGCCGCCCCCTCCAGGCTGTTCTCCCACTGACTGTGTTGCACGTCCACCGGCAATACCGCGATGTCGTGGCGGCGGGCGTCCTGGATCAACTGCGAGGGCGAGTAAAAACCCATCGGCTGGCTGTTCAGCAGGGCGCAGTAAAACGCCGCCGGGTGATGGCATTTCAGCCAGGAGGAGAAATAACACAGCAGGGCGAAACTGGCCGAGTGGGACTCCGGGAAACCGTAGCCGCCAAAACCCTTGATCTGCTCGAACAGGCGGTTGGCGTAGTCCCGGGAATAACCGTTGTCGAGCATGCCCTGGATGAACTTGTCCTCGAACTGCAGCAGGTTGCCGTTCTTGCCCCAGCTGGCCATGGCGCGCCGCAGGCGGTCCGCCTCGCCGCCGGAAAAACCGGCCGCCACCATGGCGATGCGAATCGCCTGCTCCTGGAAGATGGGCACCCCCAGGGTCTTTCTCAACACCGCGTGCAGCGCCTCGCTGGCGGGCTCTTCCGTCTCCAGGCCGTTGCGACGCTTCAGGTAGGGCTGCACCATATCGCCCTGGATCGGGCCCGGGCGCACGATGGCGATTTCAATCACCAGGTCGTAGAAACAGCGGGGCTTGAGCCGCGGCAACATGGACATCTGCGCCCGGGACTCCACCTGGAACACGCCGATGGCGTCGGCCCGGCAGAGCATGGCGTAGGTGGCCGGGTCCTCCCGGGGGATATCCCCCAGGGAACGGATACGCGGCTCGTAGCGGCTCACCAGCTCCAGGGCGCGACGCAGGGCCGACAACATGCCCAGCGACAGCACGTCCACCTTGAGCAGGCCCAGGGATTCCAGGTCGTCCTTGTCCCACTGGATAATCGTGCGCTCCGGCATGGCGGCGTTTTCCAGGGGCACCAGGTCGCTGACCTGGTCCTGGGCGATCACAAAACCGCCCACGTGCTGGGACAGGTGGCGGGGGAAACCCTGGATCTCCTGCACCAGGTCCACCAGCAGTTGCGCCCGGTGCCCGTCGCCATCCGCCGCCATGTCCGCGACCTGCCGCGCCAGGTCCCGGCCGCGGTCCCACCAGGCCAGCGACTTGGCCAGCCGGTCGACCTGCTCCAGGGAAAAGCCCAGCGCCTTGCCCACGTCCCGCACCGCGCTGCGGGTGCGGTAGGTGATGACCGTGGCCGCCAGCGCCGCGCGCTTGCGGCTGTACTTGCCGTAGATGTACTGGATGACTTCCTCGCGCCGCTGGCTCTCGAAGTCGACGTCGATGTCCGGCGGTTCGTTGCGCTCCTTGGAGATAAAGCGCTCGAACAGGACGTCGATCTGCTCGGGCGACACCTCGGTGATATGCAGGCAGTAGCAGACCACGGAGTTGGCGGCCGAGCCCCGGCCCTGGCACAGGATGCCCTGCTCGCGGGCGAAGCGCACCACGTCGTGCACGGTGAGGAAGAAGTACTCGTAACCGAGTTCCTCGATCAGCGCCAGCTCCCGCTCCAGCGACCGGTGTACCGCGCCCGGCACGCCCCGCGGCCAGCGCCGGCGGGCGCCCTCCTGCGCCAACTGGCGCAAATAGCCAATGGCCTCGAGCCCCGCCGGCACCAGTTCGGCGGGGTACTGGTATTTCAGTTCGTCCAGGCTGAAATCGCAGCGCCCGGCGATAGCCAGGGTCTGCGCCAGCAGCGCGGGGGGATAGAGCCGGGCCAGCTCGACCCGCGATCGCAGGCAGGCCTCGGCATTGCCGCCGAGGGCGGTGCCCAGCGCCTGTACCGGCCGCCCCAGGCGGATGGCCGCCAGCACATCGTGCAGGGGCTTGCGCCGGCGACAGTGCATCTCCACCTCGCCGCAGGCGACCAGGGGCAGCCGGTGGTCCCGGGCCAGCCGCTGCAAGCGACGCCAGTGTTCCGCCTCGCCATCGGCAAAGCGCCGGCTGACACCAATCCACAGGCGCCCCTCGAAGCTGCGCCGCAGCTCGGCCCCCAGGGTATCCCCCGCCCCCTGCTTATCCGGCAGCCAGATAATCAGGCAGCGCTTGAGGCGGAAGCGCAGGTCTTGCATGCGCAGCTGGTAACGGCCCTTGGGGCAGCGCCGGCGGGCCAGGGTGATCAGCCCCGACAGCTCCGCGTAGGCCTGGCGGTCCGTCACCAGGGCAAGCAGCCTGCAGTCCTCCCCCACCCGCAACAGGCTGCCGACAATCAGCTGCAAACCCAGCTCCCGGGCGCGCACATGGGCGCGCACCACACCGGCCAGCGAGCACTCGTCGGCCAGGGCCAGGGCGCGATAGCCCAGCGCGTGCGCCCGCTCCACCAGCTCGTGGGGATGGGAGGCGCCGCGCAGGAAGCTGAAGTTGCTGATCGCGGCGAGCTCGGCGTAGGCCGGCGGGCCCTCAGGCAAAGATGCCATGGGCGTACCAGTGGCTGTCGCTCAGGTCCCGGTAGATCCAGCAGTGCAGGGCATCGTCGCGCCGGGCCACAAAGTAGTCCCGCGCCGCGCCCCCCTGCCACCAATAGCCGTGGATGCGCTCGGGACCGCGCAGCAGCTGCAGGGCGCCGTGCCAGTAGAGGTGGCCCCGCCACCGGCGCAAAGGCTGCGGCCGCGCCAGCAGCCAGCAGGGCCGGGGGCCGCTGGCCACCGGCACCGGGGCCATGGCCGCAAAGGGCGGCTCCAGGCTCTGGCCGTACTCGGGCAGGTGCTCGTCCCGCAGGTGCAACTGGCACAGCGCCCGGGGACCCAGCCGGGCCTGCAGCCGCGCCACCAGCGCCTCGGCCTGCTCGCCGGCGCGCTCGGCGCGGGGCGCCGCGAACAGCTGGCGGCTGCTTAAATCCACCGCCGACGTGCGGCTGCACTCCAGTTCCAGGCAGCCCACTTCAAAGGTGAGCCGCAGGTGCTCGAGGCGGATGCGCGTCAGTTCGAACAGCATGTCCCACTGGCTGTGCACCCGGGTGCAGTTGATCGCCAGCTCCAGCTGCTCTCCCGCCGGCGAGCGCAGGCGCCAGCAAATATGCTGGCACTGCCGCTGGCGCGCGACCAAATCGTCCACCAGCTGCCGCAGCAGTTGTCGGGCCGGCACCTCCAGCTGCCCGCAATCGCGCAGCGGGCTGGCGAACTCCACCTGGCGGTGGAAGTGCTCCCGGGGCCTATAGGTCTCCGGCGGCGCCTCCCCCAGGCCCTGGATCTCCCGCAGGCAGGCGACGAAATCACGGCCAAAGCGCCGCCCCAGCTCCGCCGCGGGCAGCTGCCAGAGCTCCCCCAGCCGGGACAGGCCCATTTGCCGCAGGCTGGCCACCGCGCCCGGATGCTCTACCAACAGAGCCAGGGGCGCCCCCCGCAGGCGCTCGACAAAGACCGCCTCGCCGTCGGCGTCACTGACCGGGTGTTGCTGGAAAGACAGGATCCAGGCCCCCCTGCCACTGTGCGCCAGCCCCTGGTGGTAGTGGGGGCACAGCTTATCCAGCTCCGCGCTCACGCCCTGGCAGAGGGCCTGTGCGCCGCCGAACAAGCGCAGGCTCCGTGAAATTTCCAACAGCAGGCTGTCCCCGGCATAGGGCTGGATATAGGGCGTGTAGTCATAGGCCCGGGAAGCCACCTCTTCCAGCAGGGTAAGCCTCTCCCCGGAATCCTCGGGCAGCGCAGAAAAACGCAGGGCCAGCCAGAGCATGCCATCACCCCAACCCGGCGGAGCCGGGCAGGGCCTCGTCCGCCTCGCCCGCCTGCCGCGGGCGCTGCGCAAGGGACGGGTCGAAGGGCTGCAGGGACCAGCCCGCCGGCCAGGACAAGGCCAGGCGGACGTCCGCGGGCCCGCCGCGCTGGCGAAGGATGGTCAGCTCCGGCCCGTCCCCCCGCGCCGCCAGGGCCAGGCGCAACACCGCCGGGCTGGCCCCCGGCCGCCGCCCCACCCGCATCATGAGGCACAGGGCATCGGTATCCGCCGCCGCCAGCTGCACCTTGCGCAACTCGGCGTAGGACAACGCCTGCCGCGCCTCCCAGAACAACAGCCCCTGGGCGCAGCCGGAGCGCAGGGTTTCCAGCACCGCGCAGAGCAGGTCCGCCCGGCTGCCCGGGTGCACCAGCAGCAGGCGCTCCAGGGGTACCCCCAACTGTGCCAGGGCCGGGGCGCAGGGCAATGCCGGGGGGTTGACCAGCACCAGATAACCGCCGTGCCCGGCACAGTGCCGCAGGGTGCCGGCCAGCAGCCGCCACTCGCCGCTACCCAGACGGGGGTAACTGACTTCCACCAGGCCGCCCAGGGGCCAGCCGCCACCCACCAGGTGGCGGTCGAGCTCGGCCAGGCCGGTTTCCCTGACCTCGCCCCGACGCCCGGCCCGGCGGCCGCGCCAGATGTCCCCGCGGCGCAGTAAATTGTCCAGTGCAGGAGAGGTGTTCATAGGCCGTGTACATCAAAGGTGATCGAATACTGTATAAATATACAGTATTAATCTATTCTAGTACCTCGGCGACAACAATCAAGTGCAAGCAATGGGATGGACTCATCGCCCAGACCGGAGGGGTGCCGCCTGCCGTGGTAGCGTCCGCCGGCCATAGCGCTGCACCCACATATAGTCCTCGACAGACTTAAGAAGGGGCGAACACCCGATGGATCACACCTCGCCCTTGATATGTTCCGGTAGGAAGGTTATACCTTTTGAGTGGTAGGACACCGATGGGAATACCTTTTTCTTCTATCATCAAATTAGCTCGTTGGATTTTTCTTGGTTTTTCAAAGACCTAAAATGAACCCCATCCAAGCCAACGAATTAAAAGGTATACCTCCTAATATTTATTATGAGGCCGGAGGCCTCATTAAACAGACTGTTAATGGGCGCATTCGCCAAGGAATCAAGAAATGGAGTTCACAACGATTCAAGCACTGCGATCAAAGCACCCAGTCTCAGGAATCCCGCGCGGCTTATATCTCCGCGCGTCCGTTCCTGGTGCCACCTATAACTTAAAAACGTCTCCGCGGAGACGCGGCTTCGTTCCTGGTGGTACTTGCATAGATTTGGCTGGGCGCGACACTATCTGCAGTTCCGTTCCCGGCAGCTTCGTTTCAGGAAAGCCTCCGCTTTCGCTCCGGCAACGGGATACACGGGAGGGCTTTCCCGGCGCGCCATTAACCAGGCGTTCAACTACGCGCCTTGCGGCGCCGGACAGCCTAAACGCGGCTTCGCCGCAGGCTGCCGGTTAACGCAACGTTAATGTGCGCATTAGCCAAGGAATCGAGAAATGGAATTCATAACGATTCAAGCACTACGATCAAAGTATCCAGTCACAGGAAGCTCGCGCAGTTTATTACCCTGCGCGTTCGTTCCTGGTGCCACCTATAACCTAATTGCGTCTCCGCGGAGACGCGGCTTCTTTGCTGGTGGTATTAGCATTAATTTCGGTGGGCGCGACACTATTGGCAGTTCCGTTCCCGGCAGCTTCGTTTCAGGTAAGCCTCCGCTTTCGCTCCGGCAACGTGGTATACGGGAGGGCTTTCCCGGCGCAACATTAACCAGGCGTTCAACTACGCGCCTGACGGCGCCGGACAGCCTAAACGCGGCTTCGCCGCAGGCCGCCGGTTAACGCGACGTTAATGGGCGCATTCGCCAAGGAATCACGAAATGGAGTTCACAACGATTCAAGCACTTCGACCAAAGTACCCAGTTTCAGGAATCTTGCGCAGCTTATATCCACGCGCTTCCGTTCCTGGTGCCATCTATAACCCAAAAACGTCTCCGCGGAGACGTGGCTTCGTTCCTGGTGGTGCTTGCATAGATTTCGCTGGGCACGACATTATTGGTAGTTCCGTTCCCGGCGGCTTCGTTTCAGGGAAGTCTCCGCTTTCGCTCCGGCAACGTGGTGCACGGGAGGGCTTTCCCGGCGCGCCATTAACCAGGCGTTCAACTACGCGCCTTGCGGCGCCGGACAGCCTAAACGCGGCTTCGCCGCAGGCCGCCGGTTAACGCGACGTTAATGGGCGCATTCGCCAAGGAATCAAGAAATGGAGCTCACAACGATTCAAGCACTTCGACCAAAGTACCCAGCCTCAGGAATCCTGCGCAGCCTATATCCACCCGCTTCCGTTCCTGGTGCCATCTATAACCCAAAAACGTTTCCGCGGAGACGTGGCTTCGTTCCTGGTTGTGCTTGCGTAGATTTCGCTGGGCACGACATTATTGGTAGTTCCGTTCTCAGCGGCTTCGTTTCAGGAAAGCCTCCGCTTTTGCTCCGGCAACGAGGTGCACGGGAGGGCTTTCCCGGCGCGCCATTAACCAGGCGTTCAACTACGCGCCTATCGGCGCCGGACGGCCTAAACGCGGCTTCGCCGCAGGCCGCCGGTTAACGCGACGTTAATGGGCGCATTCGCCAAGGAATCAAGAAATGGAGTTCACAACGATTCAAGCACTTCGATCAAAGTACCCAGTCTCAGGAATCCTCCGCAACTTATATCCACGCGCTTCCGTTCCTGGTGCCATCTATAGCCCAAAAACGTCTCCGCGGAGACGTGGCTTCGTTCCTGGTGGCGCTTGCGTAGATTTCGCTGGACACGACATTATTGGTAGTTTCGTTCCCGGCAGCTTCGTTTCAGGAAAGCCTCCGCTTTCGCTCCGGCAACGTGGTATCCGGGAAGGCCTTCCCGGCGCACCATTAACAAGGCGTTCAACTACGCGCCTGACGGCGCCGGACAGCCTAAACGCGGCTTCGCCGCAGGCCACCGGTTAACGCGGCGTTACATGGCCTTACCATGGTTTCGGAGATCGGAAAAACAACCTTAAGTGCTACCGCTCTAGGTACGCTGACGATGATTCTACTGTCCATACCTGCGTTCGGCTTTGTCGCTTTGACGTTCGGAGCGATAGCTCTACCAGTAATTGCTTGCTTATCTTTCTTCCTATCATTCCTACTTTTGTATCTACGTCGAAAACATGGATTGGCGCCTTTGACGTTCTTTGTAGCTTGCATCGGCACTGGCACGGTGACAGGAGCCGTTGTGCCTATGTCTATGATGGGTTACTTACCAACGGCTATTACTGTTGAGGTAGCATTATTTCATGGAAGCTACGCCCTTCTGGGTGCAGCGAGTGCTTTTGGGGGCTGGCTATATGCTCGAACACGACCGGCCATGTAACCAGGCGTTGAACTACGCGCCTGACGGCGCCGGACAGCCTAAACGCGGCTACGCCGCAGGCCGCCGGTTAACGCGACGTTTAAGTGACCAACATAGTTCGAGGAATGCGATGTTAGTTTTACAAACTACTGAACTTGGAAAAATGTGGCATAGCTGGGTTCAAGCTACCTTTGAACTTTATGGTCATTCGTGGGTTCATAATGTGCCAAGGACACTACTTGGACAGGAAAGCCCAGACAACTGGAAGCAAGTTCAGGAATCACTCAATGCAAAGGTTCGTTTGTATGAACTTAT
>NZ_JAFKCZ010000025.1 GCF_017255185.1 Parahaliea mediterranea | reverse complement strand
TGGTTACTCCCTTGTGTGGTGCTTGGCGGCTCACACTTGGGGGTTACTATGAGACTTCTGGAACTGTCAAACTTCGCTTGCCTCCCCAGCAAAGCTGGGGGGTCTCCCTTTTGTACTAGACTGAGATTGTCATTGGCCGAGTGTCTCCTCCTTCGGTTGTACAACACTTCAATGTATCCAAATATTCCCGATCGCGCTTCTTCCATCGTCTGATAGTTCTTTGCGTAGATCAATTCAACTTTCAGTCGACTGAAGAATGATCCCATAGGCGCGTTTTCCCAGCAATTACCTTTCCGGCTCATGCTAAGCTTAATACCCCGGGATACGGCATAGTCGATGTATTTCTGAGCCCGGTATTGAACACCTCTATCCGAATGAAGAGTAAGCCAAGGTGATGTCCTGCGAATCGCCAAGGCAGCATTCAGAGCAGTTCGGACAAGCTCTTCGGTCATAGATGCACCCGACGCCCAAGCCACAATACGCCGTGAATACAAGTCCATCACAGCGGCCAGATACAGCCATTGATCATTCACCCAGACGTAGGTGATGTCGGTTGTCCATTTTTCGTTGGGAGCTTTGGCTTTAAAGTCGCGCCACAGCAGATTTTCGGTGACATTCACCATAGTTAGGCTCATTCCAGCCAGGCCACTTACAAGCCACTAATAATGTTAAAGTTTTTTGTTATCCCTATTTATGCGCCCACAATTAAAAGGTACTTTCGATCCATATATCAATTTGACTGTAAACCCCAGCATACTGACCAACTTTTCCAACTTTGAGAAAAGCGTTGAGAACTCGTTGTTCAGCAAAGTCCTAAAGCAACATGTCCTTGTTAAAACACAAGCGAATCCGGGAACGGTCCATCTATCCCCCTCTCCAGACCTTCAGTCCTCAACGGAAACTCCGGCGCAATATCCGTGGACACCAATGGCACCACTCGCCCGGTTTCCTCCTCAACCTGCAAACATTCCCGTTCTGGGCTATCCCATCTCTGGGCCCACGTGGATTGAGCCGGCGGTACAACGGGGTCAGTGATATAGAATTGCCCATCCGGTCCAACGATAATCGGCCAGAAGCCTGTAGCCGGGAACAAGCCGGTAACCGGCCATTCGGGGAGGATCATGGAGGGTAACGGGTCGGCGTCGCACGACGCATTGTTATATGCCAAATGGTTTTGGGGGTTGGAGACGCGGTAGTTAAACCCGGTGTGCTCAAGAAAGATAATGTATTGCCTGGCATAGCCGCGAAGGCGGACCATGATGCCTTTTTTACGTGTTTGCGGATCGTCTACGAGTGTTCCGATAAGGCGGTCATTGGCGTCAAACACTCGGGGATTGCCGTCGTCCCGGAAGCCGAGCTCAGCGGTCTCAACCGGCCCAATGCGTTCGAATTCGGGGATCACGTAGAAGCGCTCATCGGACTGCAGGATGTCCATCAGCGGCGGGTGGTCGGTGAAGAAGTCCGTGCTCAACGAGCAGGCGGTTTCGGTGCCGCCGCACAATCTTCTATCGCCTTTTTTCCAGCCCTTGAAACGGTAGTTGGGGTGTATGGCCTGGCCGCGGAAGGTTTCGCTGAAGTGGATATCCACCACATCGATCTCGCAGACCTGGCCGGCGGGGCAGTGGTAGGCGCCGCTGCCGGAGGTAACGCTGCCGATAGTGTGCCCCACGGTAACGACCTTGCATCCCGCTAGGAGCAATGTCGCCGTGAGGCCCAATACGCTGCAAGTTAACGATTTTAACAGTCTTGCGATCCTTCTTCCTTGAATGTCCATGGCACAGTCCTCCTTTACTGTGCAAACTATACCGGCATCCGACAAGCAATACATCACAAGTCATGACAGGAAATCCAGACAAAGCAC
Source organism: Parahaliea mediterranea (assembly GCF_017255185.1). Taxonomy (GTDB): domain Bacteria; phylum Pseudomonadota; class Gammaproteobacteria; order Pseudomonadales; family Halieaceae; genus JAFKCZ01. The sequence goes on along the minus strand of NZ_JAFKCZ010000025.1, from coordinate 27,919 downwards.
GTCTCCGCGGAGATGTGCTCCGGTTATTAACAACATCAGGTATGTGACGCGATGATATAAGCTATGCTTTTCTGACCGGTTTTAAGTGCTGCATAGCTGCTCAAGACTTTTTGCTAAACAGCTCCCGGAACAGACGCTCGGATTCCCGCTCGCCCTCCTTGGTTAGCAGCACTGACTTCGCTTTGCTAACCGGGTTGTCAATATAGCCTTTTTCGTAAAGTCTATTCATTGCACCCCAATCGAAGGACTTCCACGCTCTGCCGCCATTGTGCAGCGTCAGATGAAGTAGTGCCAACACAGCTTGATCGATTTTATCCTCGTCAATTTCCATGATTCGCCTCGTGTAACAAAGCTAGTATTTTGTTCACGGCTCTGTATGCGGCCCGTCAAGTTCGGTAGACAAATGGCGTAACGCGCCCGGCATTGTTATGACGAAGTCGCATGCAACTCGTCATGTGCGTCGTTGCCACTTTGAGGGATGTCGACTGCCGTGCATAACTGAAATGATCAGTATTTCGGCCTCTCGCACCAGGTAGAAAATTGCAAATGGAAACCTGGGCAATACTGTTCGATGCACATTACGGTGTACGACAGGGTAAGACCGAGGGTTTTGTTCGATGGCTTCCACCATCCCAAGCACTGTATCCAGGAATTCATGACCGAGCCCCGGTTTTTGCGATTCATACCAAAAGGCCGCTTCTTCCAGGTCACGTTCCGCCTCTTCCCTGAGCCGGAGGATGTATGTCATAGGCGCTTTCGAATGTCCGCGATTACGTCGTTAGCTGGTCGACCGGTATTCCGGTCAATCTCGAAGGCATCTAGCCGCCGGTCCAGCTCAGCTTTCTGCTCCGGGGTTAGGGGTAGAACACTCTGGTCGTGGGCAATGCTATCCCACAGATCCTCGACGATCCGAATGCGATCCTCAACAGGCATTTTTTTCAAATCCGTGTCCATATCCGGATCATACCCCTACTGTGTTGTCTGTCCAGCGCGCCGGACAATCTCCCAGGTATCGATCCCTGACCAAAATACCCACTATTTGCGCTAAAATCCTCCCCCTCACTCAACGACTACCGGATCGCCTATCCATGAAACTCGCCTCCTGGAATGTCAACGGCCTGCGCGCCGTGATGAAGAAGGACTTTCCCCAGTCCCTGCACACCCTCGACGCCGATGTGCTCTGCCTGCAGGAGACCAAGGCCCAGGACGACCAGGTGGTGGCGGCCCTGGAAGGGGTGGAGGGCTACCACGTGTACAGCAACTCGGCGGTGCGCAAGGGCTACTCGGGTGTGGCGATCCTGGCGCGGGAACGGCCGCTGTCGGTGGAGCCGGATATGGGCATGGAGGAGCACGACCAGGAGGGGCGCGTGCTTACCGCCGAGTACCCGGACTTCTACCTGCTTACGGTCTACACCCCCAATTCCGGCAATGAGCTGGTGCGCCTGCCCTACCGGGAAACCTGGGACCGGGACTTCCTCGCCTACGTCAAAAAGCTGAAGAAAAAGAAGCCAGTGCTGATGTGCGGCGACTTCAATGTCGCCCACCGGGAGATCGATATCGCGCGGCCCAAGCCCAACTACAACAAGAGCGCGGGCTACACCCAGAAGGAGATCGACGGCATGGACAATATCCACGCCGCCGGCTTTGTGGATACCTTCCGCCACTTCCACCCAGACACGGTGAAGTACAGCTGGTGGAGTTACCGCGCGGGGGCCCGGGCCAAGAACGTGGGCTGGCGGATTGATTACTTCCTGGGCTGCGAGCAGTTCGTCAGGGAGCGGGTTGCGGGGGCGGAGATCCACAACGACATTTTCGGCTCCGATCACTGCCCGGTGTCGGTGGAATTGCGGGCGTAGACACGCCCGCGATCGCTACTGCCTGCGGCTGGCCTCAGCCGAACTGGAAGAAGGCCACCTTGTTGCCGTCCGGGTCGCGGATATAGGCGCCGTAGAACATGTCGGGGATGCGCTGGCCCGGCTCGCCCTCGTCGGTGGCGCCCAGTTCCAGGGCTTTCTGGTAGAGCTTGTCCACGTTTTCCTTGGAGCCGGGGTTGATGGCCAGCATGTTGCCGTTGCCGGGGTGCGGGTCTTCCTCGTTGTAGGGGATGCACACGCTGAGCATGGGCTCCTGCATGCTCTTGCCGATCATGGCGATGCGGTCCATGTCGATCAGTACCTTGGCGCCGAGGTCTTCCAGCAGGGCGGCGTAGAAGGCCTTGGCCTTTTCCATGTCTTTCACGCCGATGGTTACGTATCCAATCATGTCGATGTCCTCTTGCGGGGTCGGTTCAGGGTTTGAAGCGTTTGTCGCGGATGTACAGCTTGTAGGAGCCGTCCGGCCGCTGGTCGCGCTTTTCCATGTCGAACAACTCGGTCACCTCGATCAGCTCGCTGAGCTTGCGGTAGCCGTAGTTGCGCGAATCGAAGGAGCTCTGATTGGCGATGTGCTGGCCAACGAAGGAGATGTTGGCCCAGCCATCGTCGTCGGAGGTGGCATCCACGGCGCCGCGCAGCAGGTTGATCAGCTTGGCGTCCTGGTTGAGCTTCTGTTTGGAGAACTTCTTGCTCGGCTGGCTGGCGCTTTTACCGCCGCTCTTTTTCGGTTCTTCCCGCGGCACTTCCAATGCCTCCAGGAACACGAACTTGTCGCAGGCCGCCTGTAACGAGGTGGGCGTCTTCTGCTCGCCAAAGCCGTACACCACCAGGCCCGACTCGCGGATGCGCGTCGCCAGGCGGGTGAAGTCGCAGTCGCTGGTGACCAGGCAGAAGCCGTCGAGCTTGTCGGTGTAGAGCAGGTCCATGGCGTCGATCACCATGGAGGCGTCGGTGGAGTTCTTGCCGCGGGTGTAACTGAACTGCTGGATCGGGCTGATGGCGAACTCGTGCAGGATGTCTTTCCAGGAGCCGAGCTGCGGCGTGGTCCAGTCGCCATAGGCGCGCTTGACGCTGGCCACGCCGTACTTGGCGATCTCCTGCACCAGCACCTCGCACAGTTTGGGGCTGACGTTGTCGGCGTCGATCAGCACCGCCAGCCGCAGGCGCTGCCCGTGACCCGCGCCGTTCACGATGCGGCGTCCACGAGGACCGCCACCAGCAGGGCGGGCTCGCTGCCGCGGTTGACCCAGGCGTGGTTGGTGCCGCGTTGCACCACCACGTCGCCGGGTTTCAGGCCCTCGATCTCGCCGTTGTCGAGCAGCATGTCCAACTCCCCCTTCACCAGCACGATGTAATCCACGCTGTCGGTCTTGTGCATCAGCGGGTGCCGGCGGGTGTCCACCCGGGCGCCGCTAGCCCCCACCGCCTCGAAGCTGAAGGCCGCGGCGGCCTCCTTTTCTTCCGCGGGGATGGCGTCGTTTTCCGGCGGCACCTCGAACCAGCGCACTTTTACGCCCCCAGGGGGCGGACACAGGCGCGGATCGGTGCCGGCCAGGGCGTCCTCGAAGCGGCTGTTGTCCGCCGGCACCGACGCGGTCTGCCAGATCTCGTGCAGGCCGGAGCCATGGGCGGCGATGGCGGCGGCGGGGCCGCCGTCGAGGGCCACTTCAGACTGGCCATCGGCATTGTTGGTGGTGACGACGCGGCGCAGGGTGCGGGTCATGGCGGGTTCTCTCCTGTCCTTGGCAGCGGGTAGCATAGTCGCTGACGGGGGCGCCGCGCCAGTGGCGCGTTGCCGGTGGCCAGCGGTGCGCGGCTTCGGCGATAATGGCGCGGTGAAATCATTTCAGCCCAATACGCCGCTGCGAGCGGCCCAAGCCCTGGAACAGCGCGCCTGGCAGTGCCTCAAGGCGGGCCAGCCGCGCGAGGCCATCGAGTGCTGCCGCCGCCTGAACCAGCACCACCCCGACTACGCCTCCGGCTGGTACAGCTGCAGCCAGATCGCCCTGCAGCTGGGCAAGCCCGCCGCCGCGCTGCAGGCAGTGGACAACCTGCTGCAGCTGCAACCGAAACACCCGGGGGCGCAGTTGCAGCGCGCCAACTGCCTGATGCGCCTGGGGCGCGAGGCCGAGGCCCGACCCCTGGTGGCCGCCCTGGACGACGCGCCGCTGCAGAGCGCCTACCAGCACGCCACCCTGGCGCTGCTACTGTCGCGGCTGGATGAGCAGGAGCGCGCCCTGGCGCACTACCGGCACGCGGCCACCCTGGAGCCGGAGGTCGCCGAGCACCACTACAACCTGGCCTCGGTGCTGCGCTTTGTCGGCGGCACCGGCGACGCCGAGGCGGCGCTGGACACCGCGATCCGGCTCGCCCCCGACGACGCCGAAGCGCACAAGCTGCGCGCGGACCTGCGGCGCCAGAGCCCGCAAAGCAATCACATCCCGCAACTGGAGGCGGCCCTTAAGCGCGCCAAAGACCCGCGGCAGATTGCCACCTTGCACTACGCCCTGGGCAAGGAGCTGGAGGACCTGGAGCGCTGGCCGGAGGCCTTCGCGGCGCTGAACAAGGGCGCGCGGCAGCGCCGCGCGCTGATGCGCTACGAGGTGGCGGACGACGTCGACACCCTGGACACCATCGCCCGGGTCTACGACCGCGATACGGTTACAGCGGAGGCCGCCGTCGGCAGTGACAGCGAGGCGCCGCTGTTCGTGGTGGGCCTGCCGCGCACCGGCACCACCCTGGTGGAGCGCATCCTGGGCATGCACTCGCGGGTGCACGCCGCCGGGGAGCTCAACCAGTTCGCGCTGTGCATGTCGCGGGCGGTGGCGCAGTTGCCCCAGGCGCGGGGCAAGCTGAGCAAGCAGCAGCGGGTGGCGCTCAGCGCGCGGCTGGATTTCGCCGCCCTGGGGCGCGACTACCTCGCCAGCATCCCCCCGGCGGCCGCGGCGGCGCCGCACTTCGTCGACAAGATGCCGCTCAACTTCCTCTACCTGGGGCTGATCCACCGGGCCCTGCCGCGGGCGCGCATTATCCACCTGCGGCGCCACCCCCTGGACGCCTGCTTCGCCATCTACAAGACCCTGTTCGCCGACGCCTACCCCTTCTCCTACGACCTCGACGAGCTGGCCGCATACTACCTGGCCTACCACCGGCTGATGGCCCACTGGGAGGCGGTGCTGCCCGGCGCCATCCACACCGTGCACTACGAGCAGTTGGTGAGCGACCTCGAGCCCCACAGCCGGGCGCTGCTCGAGTACTGCGGCCTGCCCTGGGAGGACGCCTGCCTGGACTTCCACCGCAGCGCCGCCGCCAGCACCACCGCCAGCGCCAGCCAGGTGCGCGAGCCGGTGCACCGGCGCTCGGTGGGGCGCTGGCGCCACTTTGCGCGGGAGCTCGAGCCGCTGGCCGAGCGCCTGCGGGCCGGCGGGGTGGCACTGGACTAGCGGGCATTGGACCAGCGCCGGCGCACTAACTGGCTCTATGGCGGCGCGGGGGGCGCTGCTACGGTGGCCCACACAGTCATCACCAGCGCCCGGCCTTGAAGCACCCCCACACCACACGGCACAACCCGCTGCGCGCCTGTCTTGCCGCGCTGCTGCTCCTGTCGGTCCTGGCCGCCGGGCGCGGTCACGCCGGCGCGGAGTTGGCCGAAGCCGGTGAGATGGCGGCCGTCACGCCCCCCGCCGATGCCCAGCCACCGGCGGGGCAACTGGCGGGACGCCTGGAACTGAAGCTCTCAACAGCGCTCGCCATCGAAGTGCTGCGCGACGACTACGCCCTGGCGCAAGACCGCAAGCTGCGCATCGCCGAATTACCCGACTTCGCCTTCGACTATGTGCAGGACGGCGCCGAGCTGATCCCGCTGCAAAGGGGCCTGCAGCGCACCGCGCACCCCCACTGGGACCTGTTCCTGGAACCCGGGGGCCTGTGGCGCGCGCCGGGGGACGACGCGATGCACGCGAGCCTGCCTTTCGCCCTGCAGGAAAAGAACGCCAACTGCACCCACAACGGCGTGCTGCACTTTCGCCTGCACAAATCGAGAGAGCGCCTGCACAAATCAGCAGAGCGCCCGGACGCGTCCGGCGAGGTATCGCCGGTGACGGTGCTGATCGGCAGCGAGACCTGCCAGTACCTTAAGTTCAACCTGCGCGGGCAGGTGTCCGCGCGCTTTCACGCCGGCGCGCCGGCGGGGGCGGAGCAGGCGCTGGCGACACAGCGCGCGCTGCGGGCCAGGCGGCTGCCGGTCAAGCCGCTGGTGGCCCTGCAGGAAACCGCGCCCGCTTTCGACATCGACGCCCTCGCCGGCGCCGGCCAGCTGCCCCGGGAGGACCTCAGCGCCTGGGGCCTGGTGGTGGGTGATACCCACTACGCCAGCGGCTGCCCCACGCGCCTGGGCCCCTACCCCTTCTGCGACGCGCTGAGCCTGCCCTCCTACTCCCTGGCCAAATCCCTGGTGGGCGGGCTGGGCCTGATGCGCCTGGAACAACAGTACCCCGGCAGCCGCGATCGGCGCGTGAGCGACCTGGTGAGCGCCTGCGGGAACGGCGACGGCTGGCAGGCGGTGACCCTGGAACACAGCCTGAACATGGTCACCGGCCACTACGGCGCACCCGGCGCCCAGGAAGACGAGGCCAGCGAGGCGATGCTGACGGGATTCTTTAACGCCGAAAAACACGCGCAAAAAATCCGCTTCGCCTGCAGCGGCTGGCCGCGCCGCGCGCCGCCGGGGGAGACCTTCGTCTACCACAGCTCCGACACCTACCTGCTGGGCACCGCGATGACCACCCTGCTGCGGCAACAGCGCGGCGACAGCGCCGACCTGTATAACGATGTGCTGCGGCCCCTGTGGCGGGACCTCGGCCTGAGCCCGGCCCTGGCGGACACCCGGCGCAGCCGCGACACGGCGCGCCAGCCCTTCACCGGCTACGGCCTCACCCTGCTGCGGGACGACATCGCGCGACTGGCCCGGGCCCTGAACCGGGGCGAACTCGACGCCCGGCTCGACACCGGCATGCTCGCCGCCGCCCTGCAGCGCGGCCCGCATCCCGCCGGCATCTTCCCCAGCGAGGGCAGGCTCTATTACCAGCACGGCTTCTGGGCCTACGACGCCGCGCCGCTACTGGGCTGCGACAGGCCGCTGGCCCTGCCCTTTATGTCCGGCTACGGGGGCATCAATGTCCTGCTGCTGCCGGGGGACATGGTCTATTACTACTTCAGCGACGGCGGCCGCTTCGCCTTCGCCGACGCCCTGCTCCAGATCAACCAGCTGCGGCCGCTCTGCGCCCAAGCCAAGCCCATAACAAGGACACCCACATGAGCTACCAGGCCACCCCCGGCGCCGCGGCGCCACCGGCGCGACGCTTTCCCACCGCCGCCGCCAACGGCGAAATCGCCCGCGTGCTGCTGGCCTTCCTGGCCACCGCCGGGCTGTTCTACGTCAATATCATGCCGGCGCTGGTGGACGGCCTGATCGGCGGCCTGGGTTTCAGCAACCGCGAGGCGGGCTTTGTCGGCTCGGCCAATGTCTACGGCGCCGCGCTGGGCGCCCTGACGGCGGTGTTTGTGGTCAAGCGCCTGCCCTGGCGGCCCTGCGCGGTAACCCTGCTGCTGGGCCTGATCACGATCGACTTCGCGTCGATGCTGCTGGAGTCGGCCTGGGCGATGATCGCCCTGCGCTTCGTACACGGCTGCGTCGGCGGAGCCCTGGTGGGGGTCGGCTTCGCGGTGATCTCGCGCACCACCCAGGCGGACCGCACCTTCGGCTACCTGCTCACGGTGCAGTTCGGCCTCGGCGGGCTGGGACTGATGTACCTGCCCGGGCTGGTGCCCGACTTCGGCGTGTCGGCCCTGTTCCTGGCGCTGATCGCCTTCTCGGTGGTGACTCTGCTGATGGTGCCCTTCCTCGACGACTACCCGGTGGCGCGCGCGCCGGTGGCGGCGGCCGCTCAGGGCGATAACAAGAGCCTCGTATCCCGCCGCGGCCTGCTGACACTGACCCTCGCCGCGACCTTCCTGTTCCAGGCGGCCAACATGGCGATCTACGCCTACATCATCGGCATGGGCCGCTTCTTCGGCCTGGACAGCGGCTTTATCAGCAGCACCCTGGGCTTTGCCGCCTGGATCGCCATTTCCGGCTCGGTGGCGGTGATCCTGTTGTCCACGCGCTACGGGCGCCTGCTGCCGGTGGCGGGGGCCATCGCCCTCACCGTCGCCGGCACCTGGATCCTGCACTACAGCGACGTGAAGGCCCTGTTCTGGGTCGCCAATGTCGGCGTGGGCATCACCTGGGCCTTTGTCATTTCCTACCTGCTGGGTATGTGCTCGACCTTCGACGCCAGCGGCCAGGCCGCGGCGCTCGGGGGCTTCGCCTCCAAGATGGGCCTGGCCAGCGGCCCGATGATCGGGGCGCTGGTGCTGGGGGAGAACAACTACGCCCTGCTGATCAACCTCAGTGTCCTGGCGCTGGTGCTGTCGCTGATCTGCGTGCTGGTGCCGGCGCGAGTGCTCGACCGGCACACCTGAATATCTGCTATGGTTGGGGCATCGCGCCGTCACCGGAACGACCATGCCGCAAGCCCAACTGCTCCCCAGCCTGCTGTTGCCGCTACTACTGGCGGCCTGTGGTGGTGGCGGTGGCGGCGGCGGTGGCGGCAACAACCCGCCCCCCGCCAATAGCCCGCCACTGGCGCGGGCCACCGCCCCCGAACGGGCCAGCCCCGGCGACACGGTCATCCTCGACGGCGGCGACAGCACCGACCGCGACGGCAGTATCGCCAGCTGGGCCTGGGAACAGGCCGCCGGCCCCACCGTCACCTTGAGCGGCGCCGAGGGCCCCGAGGCCAGCTTTACCGCGCCCCAGGTCAACACTCTCACCGAACTCTCCTTCGTACTGACCGTCACCGACGACGACGGCGCCGAGGCCAGCGCCCAGGTGGCGCTGCGCGTGGCGCCGCCAGCGGGCGCCGCCCGCTTCTCCATCAGCGGCACTGTCCTGGCCCCGGCCTTCCAGGACGTGGACGGCGACACCAACGACCCCGCCAATGCGCCCGTGGACAACAACTCCGTCGACACGGCCCAGCGCATCGGCAACCCGGTGACCCTCGGCGGCTACGTCAACCAGCCCGGCAGCGGCGCCGAGGGCCAGTCCAGCACCGGCGGCGACGAAGACGATTTCTTCGTGGCGGACCTGCTCGCCGGGCAGACCGTCACCCTGCTGGTGGCGGAACCCGCCGAAGGCGACGCCGACCTCTACCTGGGGGACCTCGCCGGCAATGTGCTCGACTTCTCGGTGGAGACCGGCGATTTCGAGCAGGTGGTGGCGCCCGAGGACGGCCGCTACACCATTAACGTGTTCGCCTTCGACGGCGCCACCAACTACATCCTCGCCATCGGCAATCCGGTGGCCGGCAATCCGGTGGCCGGCATCCCGGTGGCTGGCGCGGCGCTGCCACAACGGCCACCCCTGGTGGCGGGCGAGGCCATTGTCAGCTACGAGCCGGACAGCCCGGCATCCCAACTGGCGGAGCTGGCTCCCGACGACCTGGCCTGGCACATGGGCATGCGCCAGCGCGGCGGCGGCCCGGGCCGCGCCCGCCTGCTGGCCACCCTGGAGGCGGGCATCGAGCGCGCGCGCCTCGGCGCCGCGGCGGGGCGCGGGGAGCGCATCGCCGACCTCGAGCTGCGCGCGCGCTGGGAGACCCTCATACAAATAAAGCGCCTGCGCAACAGCCCCGGCGTGCGCGACGCCAGCCCCAACTACCGCCTGCGGCCGCTGTTCACCCCCGACGACCCGGCCCTGGGCTATCAATGGCACTACCCGCTGATCGATCTGCCGGCGGCCTGGGACGTATCCACCGGCAGCAGCGAGGTGGTGGTGGCGGTGATCGACACCGGCATCCTCGCCGACCACCCGGATATCCGCGGGCAACTGGTGCCCGGCTACGACTTTATCCGCGACCCACAGGTCGCCGGGGACGGCGACGGCATCGATCCCGACCCGGAGGACACCGGCAACACCCAGGAAGCCGGCGCCAGCAGCTACCACGGCACCCATGTGGGGGGCACGGTGGCGGCGGCGGGCAACAACGGCACCGGGGTGGCCGGCGTCGCCTACGGCGCGCGCCTGATGCCGCTGCGCGCGATCTCGGACGAGGGCGGCACCTCCTACGACGTGGCCCAGGCGGTGCGCTACGCCGCCGGGCTCGCCAATGATTCCGGGCGCCTGCCCGAGCGCCCCGCCGATATCATCAACCTGAGCCTCGGCGGCGAGGGCTTCAGCAACATTACCCAGGCCCTGTACCGGGAGGTGCGGGCCGCCGGGGTGATCGTGGTGGCCGCCGCCGGCAACGAGGCGAGTTCCCAGCCCGGCTACCCCGCCTCCTACGAGGGGGTAATATCGGTCAGCGCGGTGGACGCGCAGCGCCGCGCCACCAGCTACAGCAACCGTGGCGCCTTTATCGACGTGGCCGCCCCCGGGGGCGACGGCAGCCGCGACATTGCCGGCGACGGCTACCCCGACGGCGTACTCAGTACCGGCGCCAGCGGCGCGGGGGCAAGCCTGGACTACGCCTACACCTTTGTCAGCGGCACCTCCATGGCCGCGCCCCACGTCAGCGGGGTGATCGCGCTGATGAAGTCGATCAATCCGGACCTCGGCCCCGCCGCGGTGGACGAGTTGCTGGCCCGTGGGGAACTCACCGCGGATCTGGGCTCGCCGGGCCGCGACGATCTCTACGGCCACGGGCTGATCGACGCGCGCCGCGCGGTCAACGCGGCCCTGGCCAGCCGCGGCGACAGCGTGCAGACCGAGGCGCGCCTGTCCGCCTCCAGCGGCAGCCTGAATTTCGGCAGCGAGCGCGACAGCCTGGAACTGGTGCTGGCCAGCGGCGGCAGCAGCCCGGTGCGCGTACAGCAGCTGGCCGTGTCCCAGCCCTGGCTGAACGTAAGCGCGAGCGACATCGACGCCAACGGGCTGGGGCGCTACACCCTGGTGGTGGACCGCGGCGGCCTGGCGGACGGCATCTACAGCGCCACCCTCACCGTGCAATCTTCCGCCAACACCCTGCAGGTCCAGGTGCAGATGGCGGTGGGCGACAGCGCCGGCTCCAACCTCGGCACGCTGTACATCCTGCTGTTTCACCCCGACACCGGCTCGGTGGTGGAGCAGTTCGTCGGCCGCGCCGAGGACGGGCGCTACCACTACCGCTTCGACAACGTCATCGCCGGCAGCTACCGCCTGTTCGCCGGCACCGACGCCGACAACGACCTGCTGATCTGCGACCCCGGCGAGGCCTGCGGCGCCTGGCTGACCACGGACCGCCCGGCGACCCTGCAACTGGACAGTGACCGCGACGGCGTCGACTTCCCGGCGGACTACCTGGTGTCCATTCCCGTCAGCCAGGGCGTTGACGCCGCACCGGCGCAGCTCCCAGAATTGTCCAGACGCCAATAATCACACCGGGGTGTTTTGCAACCATGCGCGGATTGAGCCGTCTCGTCCCTCTCTTTTTTGTCGCCCACCTGTTCCTGTTCAGCGCCTGCAGCGAGGGCGACGATCCGGGCGAAGCCAAACAGGCGCCGGAGCCACCCCCCGCGGCCGCTACCGATAGCGCCCCCGCCGACGCGATACCGGCGCCGCAACCCCTGCCCGAGGCCCGGGTGGCCTTCAACAAGCCCTGGACCGGCGACCTCGACGGCATGGAGGAACGGCGCGTGGTGCGGGTGCTCACGGTCTATGGCCCCGGCCGCTACTACCTGGAGGACGCTGCCGAGAAAGGCCTGGTGGCGGAAACCATGGGCATGTTCGAGGACTACCTGAACGAGCAGATGGAACGCGGACACCTGCGGGTGCACGTGGTGATCATTCCGGTGGCCCGGGACCAGCTGATCCCGGCGCTGCTCAAGGGCCGCGGCGATTTGGTGGTGGCCGGCCTCACCATCACCCCGGAACGCGGCGCGCAGGTGGACTTCACCAAGCCGGTCAGCAAGCCGGTGTCGGAGATCCTGGTGACCGGCCCCACCGCGCCACCGCTGGCGGGCATCGAGGACCTGGCGGGCAAGACCGTGCACGTGCGCCATTCCAGCAGCTATCGCGAGAGCCTCGAGAGCCTGAGCGCGCGCCTGGTGGCAGCGGGCGGGGAACCGATCGACATCCAGCCCATTTCCGAACTGCTGGAGGACGACGACCTGATCGAGATGGTCAACGGCGGCCTGCTGCCCTGGGCGGTGGTCGACGACTACAAGGTCCAGCTCTGGGAGGGCGTGTTCGAGGGCCTCACCGTGCGCGACGACATTGTATTGCGCGAGGGCGACCGGCTGGCCTGGGCCATGCGCCCGAACAGTCCGCTACTGATGCGGGCCGCCAACCAATTCCTCAACAAGCACCGCGAGGGCACCCTGCTGGGCAATATCCTGCGCAATCGCTACATCCGCGACTTCGACTGGGCCGGCCACGCCCTGGACGACACCGAGTACGAGCGCTTCCGCGCGCTGTCCGAGTACTTCGAGACCTACGGCGAGGAGTACGGGGTGGAATACCTGCTGGCCGCCGCCCAGGGTTTTCAGGAATCGCGCCTGGACCAGAGCAAACGCTCGCACACCGGCGCCGTCGGGGTAATGCAATTGCTACCCTCGACGGCGGCGGACCCGAACGTGGGCATCCCCGACATCAGCACCGCCGATAACAACATCCACGCCGGCATCAAGTACCTGGATTTCATTCGCAACCGCTATTTTTCCGATCCAAACATGGACCGCCTGAACCAGACCCTGCTCGCACTGGCCGCCTACAACGCAGGCCCGGCGCGGGTGCGCGGCCTGCGCGCCACGGCGGAAGCCGAGGGCTACGACCCGAACCTGTGGTTCGACAATGTGGAAATCATCGCCGCCCGGGAGATCGGCAGCGAGACCGTGCAGTACGTGGCCAATATCTACAAGTACTACCTGAGCTACCGCCTCGCCGCCAACTACGAGATGCGCCACCACGAGGCCCGCGAAGCGGCGGGCATCGATTGAGGGGCCGCCACGGCGCGTCGGCGCGGTGTCAGTTGTCGGCGGGACGCCGGCTCAACAGGGCGTAGAGTCCCGTCCCCAGGGCCCCGGCGACGCACTGCCCGGCCAGTCCCAGCGGCGTGCGCGCGGCGGCCACCGGAGTCACTTGCAGGGTAAGCGACAGCAGCCAGTGCAGCACCAGCAGCGCCACCGCCCCCGCCAGCAGGAACAGCGGCAGGCGCCAGCCGCCGGCCAGCCTCACCAGCAAAGCCGCCACCGGCAGCGCCAGGACGAAGGCCACCAGGATCATCAACAGGTAGGACGAGGACATGCCCAGCAGGTCGTGCCAGGTGGCTTGCAACTGGGTGGCGACTCCCACGTCCACGCCCATGCCGCGCAAACTGGACATGACCGAGGCGGTGGCCAGCACACTCGCCACCACATAGGTGAGCAGCAGCGACGGGAAAAAGGCCTTCAGTACGCGCAGCATTTTCAACCCCCATGATATTTGTGCCTATAATGACGCGATACCGCCGCCGGGGAAAGTCCATGCCACGACCGCCAATCGCACGCTTTAACCTGCGCAGCCTGCTGCCGGGCCTGCTCGGATGTCTCTGCCTGTTCGCCGCCGGGGCGCACGGCGCCGGCTACCGTCTGCAAACCCTGAGCGAGGGACTGCACCATCCCTGGTCGGTGGCGCAGCTTCCCGGCGGCGACTTCCTGGTCACCGAGCGCCGCGGACGGCTGCTGCGGATTCCCGCCGCGGGCGGCGAGGCGCGCGAGCTAGCCGGCGTGCCGACGACCTACGTCGCCGGCCAGGGCGGTTTTTTCGATGTGCGGCTGCACCCGCGGTTCGAGCGCAACCGCCTGGTCTACCTGAGTTTCGCCGCGGGCACTCCCGGCGACAACGGCACCGCGGTGATCCGCGCCCGCCTGGGCGACAACGGACTGGAAGCGGTCGAGGAAATCCTGCGCGTACGCGACGCCAAGGACACGCCCCAACACTACGGCGGCCGCCTGCTGTTCCTGCCCGACGGCACACTGCTGGTGGCGACCGGCGATGGCTTCGACTACCGCGAAGCCGCCCAGGACCTGGGCAGCGAACTGGGCAAGGTGCTGCGCATACAGGACGACGGCGCAACACCGCAAGACAATCCCTTCGTCGACGGCGAGCGGCCGCGGGTGTGGACCTATGGGCACCGCAACACCCAGGGCCTGGCTCTTGATGGTGACAGCGGCAGGGTCTACCTGCACGAGCACGGTCCCCGGGGCGGCGACGAAGTGAATGTGCTGCGCGCGGGCGACAATTACGGCTGGCCCGCCATCACCTACGGCGTGGATTACAGCGGCGCCTATGTCTCGCCCTACACCGAGCTACCCGGCATGGAACAGCCGCTGCATTACTGGGTACCGAGTATCGCCCCCTCGGGCATGGCCTGGTACGGCGGCGAGCGCTTTCCCCAGTGGCGCGGCGACCTGTTCATCGGCGCCCTGGTGGACAGGGAAGTGCGGCGGCTGGATATGGAAGACGGTGAGGTGCGCGCGGAGGAAGCGCTGTTTTCCGAGCTGGGCGCGCGCATTCGCGACGTCTACAGCGCCGACGACGGCTACCTCTACCTGCTCACCGACAGCGAGCAGGGCGCGCTGATACGGGTGGTGCCGGCGGCGGACTGAGTCAGCCCGCGCCGCCGGCGCCGACCTCAGGCCGCCTTTTTCGGGGCGGCCTTCCGTGGGGCGGCCTTCCGTGGGGCGGCCTTTTTCCGAGCAGTCTTTTTCGCAGCAGTCTTTTTCGCAGCGGCCTTCTTCGGTGCGGCTTTCTTCTTCGGTGCGGCTTTCTTCTTCGGTGCGGCTTTCTTCTTCGGTGCGGCTTTCTTCTTCGGGGCGGCCTTCCGCGGGGCGGCCTTTTTCTTTGCCGCGGCTTTTTTCTTGGCCGCGGGCCGCTTCCTGGCAGTGGTTTTCTTTTTCGCCGCCGCCTTCTTGGCCCTGGCTTTCGCCTGCCGGCCGGCCGCCTTCTCCACCATCGTCGCGGCGCGTTCCGCCGCCTGGGCCTTGCGCGCCTCGAGGGCGGCGTCGGCCTGCATCGGCATGAGTTTCTCCGCCGACTCGTAGGCCGCCTTGGCGATACCCGCCACGGCGTCGGCCAGCTCCTGCACCTGCTTCATCAGCTGCTCGACCTTCTTCTGGTTGGCCGAGGTCACCTTGCTGCGCAGGGCCGTGCGCGCCTTTTTCAGGCGCTCGTTGGCCGAGCTGTGTTGCTTGCGCGCCGAGGCCAGATCTTTCTTGGCCCGGGCGTGCGCTTTCGCTGTTTCCGCCAACAGCTTCTTGCGCAGCTGTTCAACTTTCTTATTGGCCTCTTCCGCCATCTTGGTGGCCTGGGCCAGTTCTTTCTCCAACATACGCTGTGCACTCCCTCGATAATCGGGTACCGCGTAGGTAGTGTAGACGCAATCCCGCGCAACTGTAACGCTTTATTGCTCGCCTATCCGGCGTCGTTCATATCGTCGGGTTCGAGTTTGCGGTACAGCGAACGCAGGCTGATCCCCGCGATGCGCGCCACTTTCTCCTTGTCGTTGCCGTGCGCCGCCATCAGCTCGCGCAGATAGCGCGCTTCCGCGGTTTTCAAATCCACCCAGGTGGACTCGCCAGCTACCGCTTCGCGGTCCGGGACAACCGCGCCGCCATCGCCGATGGCGTCGGCAATCACATGGCGATCGATGACATTGGTGTCGGTCAGAACAACCGCACGCTGCAGCAAATTGCGCAGCTCGCGGATATTGCCGCGGTAGTGGTAATCCACCAGCAGGCGCATGGCGGATTCAGTCAGGTGATACTTTTTACCCTTGCCCAGGCGCTGCAGCAGGGACGCGGCCAGCAGTGGAATGTCTTCCCGCCGCTCGGCGAGAGAAGCCGTGTGGATCGGGAAAACATTGATCCGGTAGTAGAGGTCGCTGCGAAACTCCCCCGCGTCGACCATCGCCGGCAGGTCGCGGTGGGTGGCGCAGACCAGGCGGAAATCCGAGGTGCGCACCTCGGCGCTACCCACCCGGCGAAAGGTCCCGGTTTCCAGCAGGCGCAACAGCTTGACCTGCAGCGGCAAGGGCACGTCGCCAATTTCGTCGAGGAACAGCGTACCGCCATCGGCGAGTTCCACCAGGCCCTGCCTGTTGGAGTGGGCGCCGGTAAACGCACCCTTCACATGGCCGAACAACTCGCTCTCGAACAGGGTGTCGGTCAGTCCCGAACACTCCAGGGTCACCAGCGCGCCGCGCGAGCGGGGGCTGGCCATGTGCAGCGCGCGGGCGGCCAACTCCTTGCCGGTGCCGGACTCGCCGAGCAGCAACACCGAGGCGTCGCTGGGCCCCACGCGGGCAATGCGCGACAGCATGCGATTGAAGGCCTCGCTCTGTCCCACCATTTCCACATCGCCCAGGCTGCCACTGGCCAGCGGCACCGGCTTGAGCAACTCGATGAAAAACTGCAGGCGCTGCTGGTCGTCGTGAATGGGCACCATCTCCACATCCACGTGCTCGCGCCCCCGGGGCGTCTGGTGAATGTGCAGCACGCGCTCCTTGTGGCCGGACTCGGTCGCCGCGGCCAGCGGACAGGATTCCCCGGCCCGGTCGCAGGGCTCGTCATAGCCGTGGGACACCTGGTAGCAGTGGTGAACCCGCGCCGTATCCAGTTCGCCAAAGGCGTCGCGGTAGGCGCGGTTGGTGGCCAGGACCCGGTAGTCGGCGGACACCAGGATGGCCGGGCAGTCGTAGCCCTCTAGCATGCGCCCGAGGGTGGCGACGGAGGGTTTGTCGGTGGCGATAAGCATGGTCACGAGTGTACGCCGTGCCCCGGCGTCGGCACCAGCGCCGCGTCAGTCGCCCTGCACGACCTCGCAGTCCAGGGTCACCGGGCACTTGAGGGAGTTGGTGATCAGGCAGCCCGCCTCCGCCTTGTGCAGCAGGCGTTCGGCCTTCTCAGTGTCGGCGCCAGCGGGCACCCTCAGCGTGGCCTTCAACGACAGCGCGGTGAACTGCGTGGCGCGCTCCACCCGGTCGAGTTCGCCCCCGGCCTCGCAGGACAGCTCCAGCCAATCGAGTTTCGAGGCGCGGGCGATGGCGCGGAAGGTCAGCACGAAACAGTCCGCCACCGCGGCCACCAGCAGCGACTCCGGCGACCAGCGATCGCCCGGCCCGTCGAACTCCGCCGGGGGCGCGCTGGCAATATCCGCCAGCCCGGCGGCGCTGAGGGTGACGTCGCCGCTCTCCGCTGCCCGCGCACTGACGGCATAGTGATGTGGAAAACCCTGCATAGCTATATCTCCCAGTTGAGAACATGCGCCTGGCGGGCCTCGTCGAGTTCCCGGCCCAGGCGGCAAACCGCGTCGTGATGGGACAGGAACACGCGCCCGCTCAGCTGCTCGAGAAAATCGGTGGTGCGCAGGCTGTCCATGACCGGCCCCTTGATTTCCGACAGGTGCAGGGTAATTCCCCGGTCGCGCAACTGCCGGTTGATGGATTCGAGCACGTCCAGCGCGCTCATGTCTATCTCGTTGACCGCGGTGCACATCAGTATCACGTGACGGACCTCGGGCCGCCTGTCGACCCAGTCCATGACCCGGTCCTCGACAAAGCTGGCGTTGGCGAAGTACAGGCTCTCGTCGATGCGCAGCGACAGCAGGTCGCCCCGGGTGGCCACCTGGTGGCGGTCGATGTTGCGGTAGTGCCCGGTGCCCGGCACCTCGCCCACAATCGCCATGTGCGGGCGCGAACTGCGGTACAGGTGCAGGCCCAGGGACACCACGATGCCGCAGGCGACACCCGCCTCCACGCCCAGCAGCAGGGTCACCAGGATAGTGATGGACACGGCGCTGAAATCGGAGCGGCCGAATCGCCAGGCCCGGCCGAGCAGGGACAGGTCGACCAGCGACAGCACCGCCACGATAATGGTCGCCGCCAGGGTGGCGGTGGGCAGGTACGCCAGGTAGGGCGTGAAATACAGGGTCACCAGGCCAATGCCGACGGCGGTCATCACCCCTGCCGCCGGTGTTTCGGCGCCGGCGTCGAAGTTGACCACCGAGCGCGCAAAGCCGCCGGTGACCGGGTAGCCGCCAGAGAACGACGACGCCACGTTGGCGGCGCCGAGGCCGAACAGTTCCTGGTTGGGGTCGATCTTCTGGCGACGTCGCGCCGCCAGCGTGTGGCCGACGGACACCGACTCTACAAAACCGATCAGTGAAATCAGCAGCGCCGACAGCAGCAACTCGCGCCAGGGCAGGCCCGCCACCTGCGGCAGCGCCAGGCCGGGCAGCCCCGAGGGCACCTCGCCCACCAGCGCCACACCCATCGCGCCCAAATCCAGCCACCAGGCCAGGAAGCTGGTGACCAACACGCCGAACACCGGCCCCGAGCGCGCCAGCACCTTGGCGGGCAGGGCCGGCACGCCCAGGCGTTGCAGCAGGCGCGGCAGGCCGGCGCGGGCCCAGAACAGGAAGGCGAGCATGCCGCCCCCCACCAGCAGGGTGGGTACATTCACCGCCGCCAGCTGCGCGAACAGGCCCGGCAGCAGTTCCGGCAAGGTGCTGCCCGCGGCCTGCACACCGAGAACATGCTTGAGCTGGCTCAGGGCAATCACGATACCCGAGGCGGTAATAAAACCGGAAATCACCGGGTGCGACAGGAAATTGGCGAGAAAGCCCAGCCGCAGCGCGCCCATCACCAGCAGGATGCCGCCCGACAACAGCGCCAGCAAAACGGCCGCCTGCAGGTAGGTGAGGCTGCCCGGCGCCGCCAAATGGCCAATCGCCGAGGCGGTCATCAGCGACACCACCGCCACCGGCCCCACCGCGAGGGTGCGGCTACTGCCGAACAGGGCGTAGGCCACCAGCGGCAGCATGCTGGCGTACAGGCCGACCTCGGGGGGCAGGCCGGCCAGCATGGCGTAGGCCAGCGACTGGGGGATCAGCATGATGGTGACGATCAGCGCCGCCACCGCGTCATTGACCAGGGTCTCGCGAGTGTAGTCCCGCCCCCAGGCCAGGGCCGGCAGGTAACGCGCCAGCCGCGGCCGTGTTGAACGCGCGCGCGTCATCCCTCGGTGATCACCGGGCGCGCCAGCCATTCGCGGCCGCGCAGCATGGCCTTCCAGTAAATGGGCGGCAGCATCCACTCCTTGAGATACCAGGCCAGGCGGCTGGGCTCGGTGCCGTTGATCAACCAGCGGGGCATGCTGGGCAGGAGTTTACCGCCGTAGCCGAACTCGGCCAGCACGATCTTGCCTCGCTCCACGGTCAGCGGGCAGGAGCCGTAGCCGTCGTAGCGCGCCAGGCCGCGCGCGCGCCCCAGGAAGTGCAACACGTTGTTGGCGACCACCGGCGCCTGCTTGCGCGCCGCCGCCGCGGTTTTGGCGTTCGGTGCATTCATCACGTCGCCCAGTGACCAGATGTTCTCGAAGTGCTTGTGCCGCAGGGTGAACTGGTCCACGTCCACCCAGCCGGCCTCGTCCGCCAGCGGACTGGCGCGCACGAAATCCGGCGCCTGCTGCGGCGGCACCACGTGGATCATATCAAACTCGCGCTGCACCACCTCGCTCTGGCCGTCCTCGCCGCTACGCACGAACCAGGCGCGGCGCGCCTCGCCGTCGACGCGCACCAGGTTGTGCTGGAAGTTCAGCGCCGCGCCGTAACGCTCCACGTAGCGCATCAGCGCCGGCACGTACTCCGGCACCCCGAACAGCGCTCCGCCGGCGTTGTAAAAACCCACCTCCATGTCGCGCAGGCGGCCCTGCCGCAGCCAGTGATCACAGGACAGGTACATGGCCTTTTGCGGCGCCCCGGCGCACTTGATCGGCATCGGCGGCTGGGTGAACAGCGCTCGCCCCGCGCGGGTCTCCTGCACCAGCTTCCAGGTGTAGGGCGCCAGGTCGTAGCGGTAGTTGGACGTCACGCCATTGCGGCCAAGGGTATCCACCAGGCCCTCAATGGCCTCCCAGTTCAACTTGATGCCGGCGGCCACCACCAGGGTGCGGTAGCGCAGCAGGCGGCAGCCCTCCAGCACCACGGCGTGGCGCGCGGGATCAAAGGCCGCCACCGCCGCCTTGACCCAGTCCACGCCCCGGGGAATGAGCGAGGCCATGGTGCGCGCGGTGGTGGACGGCGAGAAGATGCCGGCGCCGACGAAGGTCCAGCCCGGTTGGTAGTAGTGCACGTCGGCCGGGTCGACAATAGCCACCGACAGCGACGCGTCGCGCTCGCGCAAGCTGGCCGCGCAGGCGATCCCGGCGGCGCCGCCGCCGACGATCACCACGTCGTAGCTCGCCAGCTCCATCTCGCCGACGCTGACCCCGGAGTGGGCGACCCGCGCGGCGACTCCCGACATATCGTAGCCGGCCTCGCGCGCGCGCAGCAGGATGGTCTCCAGCGACAGGCCGCTGTCGCCGCGGGACAGCGCCCACAGGGTGGTGGAGCGCATGCCGCTGCGACAGTAGGCGTGCACCGGACCGTCCGCGGCCGACAGCAGCGCGCCGAAGCGCGCCGCCTGGTCGTCGGTGACCGCGCCGGTGGTGACCGGCAGGTAGTGGACCGCGATTCCCGCCGCCTGCGCGGCGCGCTCGATTTCGGCGAAGTTGGGTTGGTCCGCGCCCTCGCCATCGGGGCGGTTGCAAATCAGGCAGCGCACGCCGCGCCGCGCCAGAGTATCGACGTCCTCGGGCAGGATCTGCCCGGAGACGGTCAGTTCGGTATCCAGTGTTTTAATATCCATCGCCTTGTCCGCCGGTTTCACAACACGTTGAGGGGCAGTTTGAGGTAAACGGTGCCGTTGTCCTCGCCCGGGGGCAGGTGCCCGGCCCGCATATTGACCTGTAGCGAGGGCAGGATCAGCCGCGGCATGCCCAGGGTGGCGTCGCGTTCCTCGCGCATGGCCACGAAATCGTCCTCGGTCACGCCGCCGCCGACGTGGATGTTGTCGCGCCTCTCGTCACCCACACAGGTCTCGAACTCCACCGCGCGGCCGCCGGGCATATAGTCGTGGCACATGAACAGGCGCACGCTGTCCGGGAGCGACAGCACCTTGTGGATCGAACGGTAAAGCGTGCGCGCGTCGCCGCCGGGGAAGTCCGCCCGCGCGGTGCCGCCGTCGGGCATGAACAGCGTGTCGCCGACGAAGGCGGCGTCGCCCATGACGTGGGTCATGCACGCCGGGGTGTGGCCGGGGGTGTGCATCGCATGGCACTCCATCCCCCCCACGAAGTAGCTGTCGCCGTCGCTGAACAGGCGGTCGAACTGCGAGCCGTCGCGCTCGAACTCGGTACCGGAGTTAAAGATCTTGCCGAAGGTTTCCTGCACGGTGACGATATGCTCGCCGATACCGATTTTGCCGCCCAGGCGCTCCTGGATGTAGGGCGCCGCCGACAGGTGGTCGGCGTGCACATGGGTTTCAATCAACCACTCCAGCTGCAGGCCGTGGTCGCGGATATACTCAACGATCTTATCCGCGCCGGCGCAACTGAGCCGGCCCGCGGCGTAGTCGATCTCCATCACCGAGTCGACCACGGCGCAGGCGCTTGAGGAGGGGTCCTTCACCACGTAGGAGAAGGTATTGGTGTCTTCGTCGAAGAAGGGCACCACCTCCGGGCGGCAGTCCAGGTCGACGGTGAATCCGGGTTTATCGCTCATGACAAATCCCTCGCGTTGTCAGTCATAGGTCAGTTCCGTCGCCCGCCCGTGGAACACGCGGTAGACGTACACGGTGTAAAACAGGATCAGCGGCAGGGTGATCACCACGCCCACCAGGGTGAACCGCAGCGAGGCCACCGAGGCGGAGGCCTCCCAGATGGTCATGCGGCCAATCACCACGTCGGGGAACACGCTGTAGGCGAGCCCCAGCGAAGCCATCAGGCAGATCGCCACACTGGCCACGAACACCAGCCAGGGGCGCCGCAGGTACAAGCCCCGGCGGTATTCCAGCGCATAGATCATGGCGCCGAAGCAGGCCAGGCAGGCCAGCGGAATGGGCGCCAGCAGCAACAGATTGGGCCAGCTGAACCACTTGGCGGCGATCACCTCGCTCACCAGCGGCGTGGCCAGCGACACCGCCAGCAACCCCAGGCCCATCGGCCACAGGGCCAGGCGCGCCCAGCGCGCGGCTTTTTCCAGCAGCTCGCCCTCGGCCTTCATCAGCAGCCAGCCGCAGCCCAGCAGCAGGTACAGCGCCGGCAGGGTAAGCGCGATCAGCAGCGAGAATCCGAGGCCCAGGGCGCCGCCCTGCAGGCCGGTCACGTAGGAACCCAGCATCCAGCCCTGGGCCGCGGAGGCCGTGGCCGAGCCAAAAAAGAAAGCCCGGTTCCACAACTGCCGCCGGTGGTCGCCGGCCTTCACCCGTAAATCGAAGGCCACGCCCCGGAGGATCAGGCCAAACAGCATGATGGTGACCGGCAAATAGAGGGTGGTGAGTATTTCCCCGTAGGCCGAGGGGAAGGCGATGAACAGCACCCCCACCCCCAGTACGATCCAGGTTTCGTTGGCGTCCCAGAAAGGGCCGATGGACGCGATCATCAGGTCTTTTTCGCGCTCCTGGGCCAGCGGCAACAGCATGCCGATGCCGAGGTCATAGCCATCCAGCACCACGTAAATCAGCAGCGCGAGCCCCATCGTGGCCACGTAAATGATTGGCAACCAGTATTCCATCTCACACCTCCCCGGATACGCTGGTCAGGGGGCCGAACGCCGGCTCCCCCTGGGACTGTGCCGGCTTGCGCGCGAGATTGCGCAGGGCGCCGATGTAGGCGGCCAGCAAACCGGCGTAGAGCAGCACGTAACCGAACAGCGTGCCGGCCACGGTCGCGCTGCTGTGGGACGCGGCCACCTCCTCCACGGTCAGCAGGCCGTCGACGATCCAGGGCTGGCGGCCGATCTCGGTCACGTACCAGCCCGCCAGCACCGCCACCCAGCCGGAGAAGGTCATCAGCGACAGCGCGCGCAGCAGGCCGCGCCCGGGTTCGCGCCGGCGCAACAGGGTCCAGGCGCCCCACCAGGACACCGCGAGCATGGCCATGCCCACCCCCAGCATCACCCGGAAGGACCAGAACACCGGCGCCACCGGCGGGTGGGCGCCGGGGAAATCGTTCAGGCCCGGCACCTCGCCATCGACATGGTGGGTCAGCACCAGGCTGGCGGCATAGGGAATCTCCAGCGCCAGGCGGTTGCTGCGGCTGTTCTCGTCGGGCAGCGCCACCAGGGTAAAGGGCACCCCGGTGCCGGTCTCCCACACCGCCTCCATGGCGGCGACCTTGGCGGGCTGATGCTCGAAGGTATTGAGCCCGTGCAGGTCGCCGGACAGGATTTGCAGCGGCGCCACCACCGCCGCCAGCACCACGCCGGTGCGCAGCACTTTCACGGTACCCGGCCCGCCGAGGCCGCGCAGCATGCGCAGGGCGCTGAGCCCGGCGACCAGGAAGGCGGTGGTCAACAGCGAGGCCAGCAGCATGTGCACCAGGCGATAGGGGAAGGAGGGGTTGAAGATGACCGCCCACCAGTCCTCCACCATGAACACGCCGTCTTCCAGGCGGTAGCCCGCCGGGGTCTGCATCCAGGAATTGAGGCTGAGAATCCAGAAGGCCGACAGCGTGGTGCCGAAGGCCACCAGGAAGGTACAGATCAGGTGCATGCGGTTGGACACCCGGTTCTTGCCAAACAGCATGATGCCGAGGAAAGAGGCTTCCAGGAAAAAGGCGGTCAGCACCTCGTAGCCGAGCAGCGGCCCGGCGATATTGCCCACCCGCTCCATATAGCCCGGCCAGTTGGTGCCGAACTGGAAGCTCATGGTGATGCCGGAGACCACGCCCATGGCGAAGGTGAGGGCGAAGATCTTCACCCAGAAGTAATAGGCATGCTCCCAGTTGCGCTCTCCGGTGCGGGTGTACTGCCAGCGAAAGTACAGCAGCACCCAGGCCAGGCCGATGGAAACGGCCGGAAACAGGATATGAAAACTGATATTGGCCGCGAACTGGATGCGCGCCAGTAGAACAGGGTCAAACTCCACGCCGAACTCCCACTTCGACTCCATAACACTTTATATAGAGCAATACCTGTGCCAGCTGTCGCCCCATCGACGGAAAGCTCGTAAGCTATTGATAGATAGCATTATTTTTTCGGGCCGGGGGGAGATGGCCGGATTGGATCGCGGGCAGCGCGCCAGCTGTCTTGCCAAATATGACAATTTACTGCCAGATATGGCATAAAACCAAAAAGCGGCGGAATGAATTCCGCCCTACAGGGAGCGCCCCCCTGTAGGGTCGAATTCATTCGACCAAAAAAAACCGCCGGCCATGACAGCCGACGGCGCAGGGAAAACGGGCCCTACTTGTCCACCCCCCTGTAGGGTCGAATTCATTCGACCAAAAAAACCGCCGGCCATGACAGCCGACGGCGCAGGGAAAACGGGCCCTACTTGTCGAGCCGCAGCATGAACTCCGCCGCCGCCATCAGCTCCTCGTCGCTGAGATGGGACTGGGGCGGCATCTCCGGGTAGTCCTCGCGCTTTTTGACCGGCTCGGCGGCGTAGGCGGCGATGCCCTCGGGGTCGTCCATGTACAGGGCCTGCACAATCTGCGCGGGGGGGCCAATCATGCGCGAATTGTAGGCGTGGCAACCGGCGCAGATGCCGTAGTACACCAGCTTGCCGGTTTCCAGGTGCTCCTTGTTCCGCGGCGGCACCCGCTCGGGCAGGGTGTAGCTGGCCACGTTCATGGTGGTGTCGAAGTCGCACTCGCCGTACTTGTCCAGGCCGATGGTGCGGAAGCGCTCCGGGTTGAGGATGCAACCGTCGTCCATGCCCACGGTATCGACGATGTCAGGACCCCTGGTCTCCAGCATGGCGGCGAGGATGGCGCGCACCGCCGGCGCCGGGCTGGTGCCGTTGCCGTGCATGATGTTGTTGAGGATCACCGGCCGGTTGGGGTTGGGCTCCGAGTCGGGGTCGGTGGCGGCGCTGCTGGCCAGCGCGAAGTCGGTGAAGGCGATGCCCATGGACTCGTTGCCGGAGACGATATTGCCCTCGATCACCACGTCGTCGCAGGCCATCACGATCATGCCGGTGCCCTGGGGGATGTTCGACACCAGCGAGCCGGGAATGGCGAAGTTCTCGTGGTTGTTGTTGACCACGAAATTGTTGCGGATGATGACATCGCCACAGGTCTTGATCGGCAGGCCCGGGGTAATGAAGGCGAGGATGCCGCCGGTATTGTTGTAGACGTAGTTGTTCTCCACCAGCGCCTTGCGGCTGTTCTCGATCTCGATGCCGGCCACGCTCTCGAACACCTCGTTGTGCACCACGTCCACGTTCTCCGACATGCCCACGTAGATCGCCGCGTCCTCGATGCCGGACAGGATGTTGTGGGACACGATGCCGTTCTTGCCCAGCTGCGGGAAGATGCCGTAGACCCCGGTGTCCACCACGATGTTGTTGCGGATGATGAAGTTGTTGCCGGCCTGGCCCATCACCCCGTTGCCCTTGTAGTGGGTGATGGTGAAGTTCTCGATGGTGACGCCGTTGCCGGAGTAGAGGATGGCGTCATTGCGGACACCCTCCCCCTCCAGCACCGGGTAGCGGCCCGCCTCGATCACCCCGGACAGGGTGATATTGTCCTTGTCAATATAGACCGTCTCTTTGTAGGTGCCGGGCATCACCTTGATCACCGTGCCCGGCTCGGCGGCCGCCACCGCCTCCTGGATCGACTCGCCGTCCTTGACCACCACCAGGGCGCCGGTGGTGGGCGTCTCCCAGGCGCGCACCGCGCCGCTGCCGGCCGCCGCCACTTCCTCGGCGCCCCCCGAGGAGAAGGCCGCCTTCGGCTGGCTGTCCACTTTGATCACCGTGGGCGCGGCCTGTTGTGACTTGCCGACGTAGAAGCCGCCGGCCAACAGCGCCGCGGCGCCAATCACCAGTACCAGTTTATTCATTGTTCTGCTCTCCACTTGCCAGCTCGCCCCCACGAGCTGTGGTTCGGTGTGCGGGCGCCAGTCCGGAGGGTAACAGCGCCGGCTCCCGCGGTTTGAATCGTTCATCGGTGAGGGTGTTCATGAAATCCACCAGGCGGTCGAGCTCGCTGTCGCTGAGCTGCGGCTCCCAGATATGCCAGTGAATCTTCAGCTCCTCGCCCTCGGGCACCGCGTGGCCGCGCCCCAGGGTGTAGAACTCGGCCGCCTCGCGCAGGGTGGCAAAGCGCCCCGAGTGCATATAGGGCGCGGTGAGCGCGATATTGCGCAGCGACGGCACTTTAAAGCCGCCGCGCTGGCTGGACTCGCCGAGCACCTCGGCGCCCGGGTCGAAAGCCATGCCCTCCGGCTCCGGGGTGCCGATCACCGCCACCTGCTGGTTGGTGAACAGCGGCGGGGTGTGGCACTCGGCGCAACGCGCGACAAAGGAGCGGAAGATGTTGAGGCCCTCTTTCTCGCGCGCGGTCAGGGCGTCGGCGTAGCCGTGGGCGTACTGGTCGTAGCGGCTGTTAAGCGAGACCAGCGAGGATTCAAAGGCGGCGATGGCGCGGTAGATCTGCTCCAGGGTAATGCCCTGGGCGGGCTCATAACTGTCCGGGAAGGCCTCGGCAAACAGTCGCCGGTAGGTATCCACGCCGTTGAGGCTCGCCAACAGTTGCGCCGGGGTATTGGCCATCTCCACCGGGTCGTAAAGCGGCCCCTGCATCTGCTGTTCCAGACTGCCGGACCGGGCGTCCCAGAACAGGCGTTGCTGGAAGGCCACGTTCCACAGGCTCGGCGCCGAGCGCGTCCCCAGCTGGCCGTCGTGACCGACGCTGCGGCCGCGGCCGTCGGCGAAACCCCGGTCGGGCTGGTGGCAGCTGGCGCAGGACACGTCGCCATCGGCGGAGAGCAAGGGGTCGAAAAACAGGTAGCGGCCCAGGTCGATCTGCCGCGGGCTGAAACCGTCGCGGTAATCCGGCAGCCCGGTTTTCAGGCCGCCGACACCGGCGTCCTGCAGCGAGGCGTAGCGCTGGTACAGGCTGCGCAGTTCACAGTGACCGGCGCTGAGTTCGAAGCCTGGCGGGCAGTCGGTGTTGAGACGAATGCGCTCCCCCGCCCCGGCGCCCGCGACGCCCAGGCACAACACGCACAGGGCGAGCGCTTGCCGCAACACGCGGCTCACTCGCCCTCCGACAGCGAGCGGATAAAGGCCACCACGTCGGCCACCGCCTGCTCCGAGGGCAGCACCGCGGCCATGGCCCGCATCTGGCGGCCGGTCCTGTCCCCGGACTGCGCGCCGCGCTCCCCGGCGCGGAAGGCCTGCAGCTGCGCGACCAGGTACCAGTCGTCGCCACCGGCCAGGGCCGGCGAATTGAGGGCCACGTTGCCGGCCGCTCCGGGACCGTGACAGGCGCCGCAGAACTGGTTGTAGTAGTCCGCGCCCAGCGCCGGGTCGCCCTCCACGGTGGCCGGCGATACCGGGCTGTCGAGGGTGGCGATATAGGCCGCCACGTCCAGCAGGGCCTGCTCGTCGGGCAGAGTGGCGGCCATCGGCGCCATCTGCCGGGCACTCGCGGTGGCGCCCTCGCCGCCGCGCTGGCCGGCGCGGAACTTCTCCAGCTGCGCCACGATCGTCACCTCCCGCAGGTGGCTGAGTCGCGGCGCCGACAGCGCGCGATTGCCCCCGGCATCGGCGCCGTGGCAACTGGCGCAGGTGGCGTAGAGCGACTCGCCACGCGCCAGGTCGGCCTCGGCGTGGGCCCGGGCCGCCAGCGCGGACAGGCAGGCCAGCAGTATCAGGATCGACAGTCGCATCGGGTATCTCTCGGCTCGTTGTTGGCGGCGGCATTGTTGGTACTATCGTACCAATTAGAATCACACTATCTTAGCACGCTGCCTGAAACCTGGCTGAAAAATCGCCACTGGCGAACCAGCCCCGGGGAGTCGGCGGAGTAAACATCTGCGTTCTTAGAACGCAGACTTGCTTTTAGCCCCCTATAAGGGGGCTGTGAAGCCAGCCTTCTTAGAAGGCTGGCCCAAGTTGTGCCATCTTCAGATTATCGACGTAAGTCCATACGGACTTGTTTCT
>NZ_JAFKCZ010000024.1 GCF_017255185.1 Parahaliea mediterranea | reverse complement strand
TGAATCAATGAGTCACTTGTGTCTGATAATAGTTGTAGCTACTACCTCAACAAGTGCCCACACATCTGTCTTCGTCTTCTTGTTAAACAACCCCGTACCGCTCGGGTTCCGGGTGGTCAGTCTGGCCGCCGCTAGCGCTTGGCTGGGTGGCTGCCCCTGACTGAGGACGCGTATTATACTGATCGGCGTTTCGTTGGCAACAGATTTTTGCATTTTTTTGCAGCGATCTGCGCTTCACCTAACAGCTCACCTTTTTAGCCTAAGCTATTGAAAGCTCAAGACTTTCAAGGTGCCTCCGGGAGGCCGTTTGCGTCCTTGCCTCACCGAAGGACGCGAACTATACGCAGCGCTTCCGGGCAGCGCAAGCCCTTTGTGAAAAATATTTTGGCGGCGCCTGTTTTTGGCCTAAAAACAGGCGCGGAAAACGCCTACGCCACCTCGAAAAGGTGGTACTTCTTCTTACCCAGGCGCACCAGGTAATAGCCACCGAACAGGGCGCGCCCCCGTGCGAAGACTTCCGCAGGGGCGCCATTCTCCTCCCAGCCGACCGACGCGCCGTTTACCAGCACCGCCTTGCGACCGAGCGCATCCTTGACCTGTTTGCCCGACGCGGCCATGCCGGCCTCGGCCAACATCTGGGTCACGGTTTCCGGCAGCTCGCCCCGCGCCACCCGACTGGCGGGCAGGCCGTCCTGGCGCAACTGGCGGAAATCATCTTCGGACAACCCGCCCAACTCGCCGCTGAACAACGACTCCGTAATGCGCAGCGCCGCGGCAAGCCCCTCCTCCCCATGCACCAGGCGGGTGACCTCCCGGGCCAGCACCGCCTGCGCTTCCGGGCGCCCCGCCCGCTCCGCGTCGGCGCGCTCCAGCTCGTCGATCTCCGCCACAGGAAGGAAAGTAAAGTACTTGAGGAAGCGGTACACATCCGCATCGGCGGCCCCCAGCCAGAACTGGTAGAAGGCATAGGGCGACGTGCGGGCGGGATCCAGCCAGACAGCCCCGGATTCGGTTTTACCAAATTTGGTGCCATCCGCCTTGGTGATCAGGGGCACGGTGAGCCCGTATACCCGGTCACTGTTCATGCGCCGGGTGAGATCGATACCCCCGGTGATATTGCCCCACTGGTCGGACCCACCCACCTGCAAGCCGCAACCGTAGCGGCGGTTGAGCTCCGCGAAATCGTAGGATTGCAGGATCATGTAGGAGAACTCGGTAAAGCTGAGGCCGCTGCCCTCGCGCTCGAGGCGCTGCCGTACCGACTCTTTCTGGATCATGGCATTGACCGAGAAGTGCTTGCCCACATCCCGCAGGAAGGCCAGCACATCCAGACCGGCCATCCAGTCCAGGTTATTCACCACCTCCGCCGAATGATCGCCGGCATCGAAATCGATAAAGCGGGAAGCCTGGTCGCGGATCTTGTCGACCCACCCCGCCACCACCTCGGGTGTATTGAGCTGCCGTTCCTGGGCCTTGAAACTGGGATCACCGATCAAGCCGGTGGCACCGCCCACTAGCGCCAGCGGCCGATGACCCGCCAGCTGGAAACGACGCAGCATCAGCAACGGCACGAGATGGCCGATGTGCAGGCTGTCCGCGGTGGGGTCGAAGCCGCAATAAAGTGTGCGCATTCCGCCATCGAGCCAGGCGGGAAGCTCATCCTCGCCGGCCACCTGGAAAACCAGTCCGCGTGCGCGGAGATCAGCTAAAAGGGCACTACTCATCACTACAATCTCAATTAAGGGGTAAAAAGAGGGGTTGGAAAGGGGCGAAAACTTTACATTAAGCCCGAAAAACTGGGAATGGGAATAATACCGCATCTGTTGATCTACGGGGTTTTTTAATATACTCCAGGCACAACGGAGTGAGACGAAAGAGCGGGACATGAAAGCACGCGCGAAACCGCGAGGGGCGACTGCGATCAACCACCAGCCGACAGCGGTACCACACAAGCACCTGCTTGCGGTGGCGGTACTATCCGCCTGCGTGGCCGTGGCGGCCAGCCTGGCCCCCGGCGGCCAGGTGGAAGCCAATCGCGAGGCCGTTAGCGAAAACAACGAACAGGAACAGACGGTCGCGCGCATTCTCGCCGCCACCGAGCCCGCCGTCGAAGTACTGGCACAGCCGGCGACTGGCGGCGACACCGCCCCCGACGCCACCGCCGCCGTGGATTCGGCCCTGGCGGCACGGGCGCAGGCCCCCGCTTCCGAGCCGCCCGCCGGGGAAACCGCCCCCGAATGGGTCGAACAGACCGTTCGCAGCGGCGACAACCTGTCCTTGATATTCAAACGCGCCGGCTTCGACAACGGCGACGTGCACCAGGTGGTCTACGAGTCGCCCGAAGGCAAGCGACTGGAGCGTATATTCCCGGGGCAGACCGTGGCGTTCCTGGCCGGGAACGAGGGCGAATTGATCGGGGTCAGGCACGTTATCTCCCCTCTCGAAACCATGACCTACCAGCGCGCCGAAGACGGCCTGTTCGCCGCCGAGCACACGCTGCGCCAACCCGAAGTGCGGGAGGCCTGGGCCAGCGGCAAAATCACCTCCTCGCTGTTCATGGCCGGCCAGGACATGGGGCTGTCACAAAGCAAGATCCTGGAACTGGCCAATATCTTTGGCGGCGTGATTGATTTCGTACTCGACCCGCGCAAGGGCGACACCATCCACGTGGTCTACGAAGAGCACTACCTCGACGGCGAGAAGTACCGCGACGGCGCCATCATCGCCGCCTCGTTCACCAACCAGGGCGAAACCTTCAACGCCTATCGCTTCGAAGACAGCGCGGGCGATGTCAGCTACTACAACGAAGACGGCGTCAGCATGCGCAAGGCCTTCCTGCTGGCCCCGGTGGACTTCACCCGCATCAGCTCCAACTTCAACCTGCGCCGGCTGCACCCCATCTACAAAACCACGCGCCCCCACCGCGGCACCGACTACGCGGCACCGACCGGCACGCCAGTCTACGCCGCGGGTGACGGCCGGGTCGTGGAAGCCGGCTACAGCCGCGCCAACGGTAACTACGTCTTTATCCAGCACGGCAATCGCTACGTCACCAAATACCTGCACCTCCACAAGCGCAAGGTGAAAAAGGGCCAGCGCGTGGCCCAGAGCAACGTGATCGGCACCGTCGGCAGTACCGGCGCCGCCACCGGTCCGCACCTGCACTACGAGTTCCTGGTCGACGGCGTGCACCGCAACCCGCGGACCATTCACAAGGAGCTGCCCAAGGCCAAGTCCCTGCCGAAAACGGAAATGCCGAGCTTCCGCAACGCCATCAGCCCGGCGTCCCAGCAACTGGCCTCACTGCAGTCAGGCTCGCGCCTGGCGCTGAACCAGGCCGGCGACAACAGCCAGCGCTGAACCGGCGTGAGTCCCTCGCTGTATGCCGGGCTCATGTCGGGCACCAGTGTGGATGCCATCGACTGCGCGCTGGTGCGCTGCGGCGCCGACACCGTCGAGCTGCTGGCCACCCTCGAGCACCCCATTCCCGGCGAGACCCGGCGACACATTGCCGCCATCAGCCGGCCCGGCGACAACGAGATTGAACGCCTGGGCACACTCGACCGGCAACTGGGCCAGCTCTTTGCCGAGGCCACCCTGGCCCTGCTCGACAGCGCCGGCTACACACCGGACGCGATCGCGGCGGTGGGCAGCCACGGCCAGACTATCCGCCACCGGCCGCCGCTCGACCAGGCGTCGGAACAAGCGGCCTTCACCCTGCAAATCGGCGACCCCAATACCATCGCCCAGGCCACCGGGATTACCACCGTGGCGGATTTCCGCCGTCGCGATATCGCCGCCGGCGGCGAAGGCGCCCCCCTCGCCCCGGCCTTCCACGCAGCCGCTTTCGCCGCGCCCGGGCTGCGGCGGGCCATCGTCAATATCGGCGGCATCGCCAACGTAACGCTACTGGAGGGCAGGGGCTCGGTCCTGGGCTTCGACACCGGCCCGGGCAATACCCTGCTCGACCACTGGGTGGCGCGCCATCGCGGCACTCGCTACGACCGGGACGGCCAGTGGTCGGCGGAGGGCGAGGTCGACACCACCCTATTGGCGGCGCTGCTGGATCACGAATACCTGGCGCGAAGCGGCCCGCGCAGCACCGGCAAGGAAGCCTTCAACCTCGAGTGGCTGGACCGCTGTATCGGCGACCTGGGGCAGACGCCCGACCCGCAGGGCGTGCAGGCCACGCTCGCGGAGTTCACCGCCGAAAGTATCGCCCGGGGAATTCACGGCAGCGCGTCGCGAGTCGAGGAGGTGTATGTCTGTGGCGGCGGGGCGCGCAACACCGACCTGATGCGGCGCCTCTACCGCAAACTGCAACCGGCCACGCTGGACATCACCACGGCCCTGGGCCTGGATCCGGAGTGGGTGGAGGCGGCGGCGTTCGCCTGGCTGGCTTGGCGCACGATGGCGGGACTGGCGGGCAACATCCCCGCGGTAACCGGGGCCGACAGCGAAGTGATCCTGGGCGGCATCTATCCCGGCGGGCCGCCGGGCGCGGCGACAGGGCCTGCTAGATAGAGAAGGAAGCGCCGCAGCCGCAGGTGGTGGCGGCGTTGGGGTTGTTGATGACGAAGCGCGAGCCCTCGAGCCCCTCCGTGTAGTCGACCTCGGCCCCCGCCAGGTACTGGAAGCTCATCGGGTCCACCAGCACGGTGACACCGTCCTTTTCGATGGCGGTGTCATCCTCGGCGGCGTCCTCTTCGAAGGTAAAGCCGTACTGGAAGCCGGAGCAGCCACCGCCGGTGATGTACACCCGCAGTTTGAGGGCCGGGTTCTCCTCTTCCTCCACCAGCTCGCGCACCTTGCTCACGGCGCGGGGCGAGAGATTGAGGCTGGCCGGGTTGAATGACTCAGCGACTGACATGAACGGATTCCGGGCCGATGACGACCGTGGGCACAATGAATGAACTCTGATTGGCTATTATCGTAAGACCGAGTAAAACAGTCAACTTTTACGCATAACGGGTATAACGGCCCGCTTGACCCCGGTCCGGACCGACGGACCTAGCCTTTGGCCAGGGCGGTTTCCGCGGCGCCGTCTCGACCCACTTCCGCAATCTCCACGGCGGGGTCCGGGGCACGCTCCGGCCTGTCGTCAACCTCCTTGCCATCGACATGCATCAACCGGCCGTTGACTTCCGAACCCACCGCCATCTCGACCAGGGTATAAAACACATCGCCATGGACCCGCGCCTTGGACGCGAGTTCGAGGTGCCTGGCGGCGTGGACATCGCCGTCGACGCGGCCGTTGATCATGATCGCCGGGGCGCGTATCTCGCCTTCCACACTACCCGCGTCCACCACCCGGACCAGCGCGTCCTTGCCCGGCTGGGCGACAATATTGCCCCTGACCAGGCCCTCGATGTCGAGGGTGCCGCTGAAATGGATATCCCCGACAACCTCAGTGTCCCGTGACACCAGGGTAGTGCCTCCAGAGACGCGGCCCCGCGGCTTCTTACTTCCCAACATGGGTAAATTTCTCCTGTAGCTGCCAGGGGTAACTCTCCCTGACCTCCAGCCGGCGCGGACTGCTCACCGCCGCCAGCACTTCGACCGCCTGGGGCTCAAAGTCCTCCGGCAGCTCCAGCTCGCCCTCGATCGCCTGGAAATAGCGAAAACGCAGGGGAATATCCCCGTTTTCCACGTCTCGCGCCAGTTCCGACAGGGGGTAGCTTACTGGCTGCCCGTCGGCCAGTCCAAGCACCTCGAGCCGCAGCGTGCCGCGCACGACCTCGTGCTTGCGGGCTTCCTGCTGGGCCACCAGGCGATAGGCGTATCGGCCGGGGGTCTCCCGCGCCATCAGCTCCAGGCCGCGCAGGCTGAAGCCCTGGGCAATCTCCCCCGGCGCCATCAAGCTGCGATAGAAACGCAGGCCCTCGTCGAGATCGGCAATCTGTTCGCGCTGGCGGGCGAGATCCTGTCGCACCATCTCCAGGGCGGCCCGGTCCACCTCGTGACGGGTGTTAGCCGCCCCCAGCTGCCGCTCCAGGTCCGCGATCTGCTGGCGAGCCTGGGGCAGTGCGCGCTCCAGCTCGCGATAGCGCTCCGGGTCCATGCCCATACCGCTGTAGGCGGCGCGCTGCCCCAGGTAGATTCCCAGACCCAGCAAGAGGGCCGCGCACAGGGTCGCCGCCAACACCACAATCTGCCGGTGGCGGACGTGATAGCGGCGTACGACCGTCCTGTATTGCCCCTGCGTCAGGGCAACAGGCCCACCTGGCCGAGGCCGCGATCCTCGGGCAGGCCAAGCATGATATTCATGTTCTGGATCGCCTGGCCCGAGGCCCCCTTGACCAGGTTGTCGATGGCGGACAACACCACCACCGTATCGCGCTCCTGGGGTACCACCAGGGACAGCTGGCAGTGATTCGCCCCTTTTACGGTGCGGGTTTGCGGCAGCATCCCCACGGGCAATACATCGACAAAGGGTTCGCTGGCATAGCGCGCCGTAAACAGCCCGTGCAGCTCTTCGACGCTCTTCGCACCGGGGGCCCCGAGCCGCGCAAACAGGGTGGCGTGGATACCGCGAACCATGGGCAACAGGTGCGGGACGAAGGTCACCGCCACCGGGCCGCCGGACACATCCGCCAGGCCCTGCTCGATTTCCGGCAAATGGCGGTGCCCGGCGGCGGCATAGGCCTTGAAGCTGCCGGAAACCTCGCTCAACAGGTTGTCCACCTTGGCCTGGCGTCCGGCGCCGCTGGCGCCGCTGGCGGCACTGGCGATCAAGTGGGCGGGGTCGACCAGGCCCGCTTCCAGCAAGGGAATGAAACCGAGCTGGATGGCGGTGGGGTAACAGCCCGGACAGGCCACCAATCGCGCCCCGGCAATCCGCTGGCGGTTGACTTCCGGCAGGCCGTAGACCGCGTCGTCGAGGAGTTGCGGGCTGGCGTGGGGCTCCCCGTACCAATCCGACCACAGGGCCGCATCGCGAATACGGTAATCCGCGGACAGGTCCACAACCCGGGTGCCGCGCTCAAGCAACTCGGGCACCAGATTCATGGCCACGTTGTGCGGGGTGGCGAAAAACACCAGGTCACAGCCGGCCAGCAGCTCGACATCGGGCTCGCTGAAGGCCAGGTCGTAGCGCCCCCGCAGGTTGGGAAACAGCGCGTCCACGCGTCGGCCCGCCTCGGCCCGCGAGGTGATCGCCACCACCTCGGCGTCCTCGTGCTGTGCCAACAGGCGCAGCAATTCCACGCCCGTGTAGCCGGTGCCGCCTACGATTCCAATTCTGACCATGGCCAATACCTCGCCGTCCTCCCGGGTTAACAGTGTACGCCGCCGGCAACGCGCATTCAGGCGTGCCGCCGCGGCGGCCGCACAGTATAAAAGTAAAACCCGATGAATTAACCCGGAAATTGCACAAGTACGGCGAATCTGCCGGCAAACACCCGCCAACCGCCGCAGATTGCGGGTTAACTGGTAAACTGCTTTTTTTGCCAGCGGGAAACGCGGGATTGTACAGGTTGCTCAATACCTACCGACGCTATCTCACCAACTACCACTCGGTGCTCGCCTACGCGGTGCTCGGCGTGGTGGGCGGCGTCGCCTCGGGCCTGACCGTGCTGGCCTTCGAAACCGCGATTGCCGAACTGGCCCGCCTGTGGGGTGTCGGCGGTGGCGGCGAGGCCTTCGAGGCGCTGCCGCGCTGGCAGTTGTTCGCGCTGCCCACCCTGGGTGCCCTGGCGCTGGGCCTGGGCTTCTCGCTACTCAAGCCGGAAAACCGGGAAACCGGGATCGTGCACGTGATCAGCCGCATGCACAGTGACTACGGCGTGCTGCCCCTGCGCAATGCCCTGGTGCAATTCATCGGCGGCGCCTTCGCCCTGGCCACCGGCCAATCCGGGGGCCGGGAGGGCCCCGGCGTGCATCTGGGCGGCGCCATCAACAGCCTGCTGGGGCAGCACCTGGGCCTGCCCAATAACAGCCTGCGGGTGCTGATCGCCTGCGGCACCGCCGGCGGCATCGCGGCGGCCTTCAACACCCCCCTGGCGGGAGTCATCTTCGCCATGGAGGTGATCGTCGCGGAGTACACGGTGGCCGGCTTTATCCCGGTGATGCTGTCGGCGGTCTCGGCCTCGGCGATCGCCCGCAACCTCGGCGGCGGCGCGGTGCTGTTCAGCATCCCCGCGGTGGAGCTCAACTCACTGTGGGAGCTGCCCTATATCGTGCTGCTCGGCATCTGCTGCGGCGTCGCGGTCACCGCGTTCATTCAGCTCAGCCGCCTGTCGACCCGCCTGTCGCACTGGCCGGTGGCGCTGCGCTTTACCCTGGCGGGCGCCCTGACCGGCGCGCTGGCGCTGCTGGTTCCGCAGACCCTGGGCATCGGCTACGACACCCTGAACCTGGCCCTGCAGGGCGAACTGCTCCTGCCGCTGCTGCTGGCCATCGCGGCGAGCAAGCTGCTCGCCACCGGCGTGAGTTGCGGCGTGGGCATGCCCATCGGGCTGATCGGCCCCAACCTGCTGATCGGGGCCTGTCTCGGCGGGGTGCTGGGCCTGGTCGGGCAGGGCTACGCGCCGGAGCTGGCGTCAGAAATAACGCTGTACATCGCCCTGGGCATGGCGGCCTGCATGGGCGCGGTGCTGAACGCCCCGCTGGCGGCGATCCTGGCGGTGATCGAACTCACCCAGTCGGCCAGCGTGGCGATGCCCGCGCTGCTGGCGATCATCGCCGCCAACCTGACCAATAACGGCGTGTTCCGCCAGCGCGCGGCCCACCAGACGGTGCTGCGCCAGTTGCGGCGGGTGGTGCCGGACGACCCGCTGAACCAGCTGCTGCACCGCACGGACGTGACGTCCAACATGGAGGTCAGCGTGATCAAGATACCGATAGAGCTGGAGCGCTCGAGCATCCCGGCGCTGATCAATGCGACACCGGCCTGGTGCCTGGTGACCCGCGAGGGCGAGGATCTGTTCCTGCTGCGGGGCCAGGAGTTGGCGCAGTGGCTGGGGCAACACGTCCCGGAGGAGGGCCCGATCAATCTCTCGGAGGCGGACCTGCGGCGCTGGTCGATCGCTCCGGTACCGGTACAGGCGACCCTGCGCCAGGCGATGGACCGCCTCAAGGAACGCACGGCGGAGGCGGTGTGCGTGTACGGGCGCAGCGCCAGCGGCAACCGCGTGCTGCAGGGGATCGTGACCCGCGAGAGTATCGAGCGTTTTTCGCTCGCCAATTTATAGTGGAATTTGCCATGCTGTGGCTGAAGGCCTTTCATATTATTTTTGTGGTGTGCTGGTTCGCGGGGCTGTTCTACCTGCCGCGCATCCTGGTGTATTTCGCCGCCAGCGAGGACCCGGCGACCCGCGCGCAGCTGGCGGTGATGGCGCGCCGGCTGTACCGCTTTGTGACGCCCTTTATGGTGTTGGCGATCGCCTTTGGGCTGGCGATGATTGCGCAGAACCACGCGTACTATTTGCACGCGGGGTGGTTGTGGGTGAAGCTGGTTGGTGTGGCGTTTCTGGTGGGCTACCATATCCAGTGCGGGCGCTACGTGCGGGCGGTGAACGAGGACACGGATTCGCGCTCCCATGTGTTTTACCGCTTTTTCAATGAGGTGCCGGTGTTGTTTCTGTTTGGCATTGTGTTGCTGGCGGTACTCAAACCGTTCTAGACCGGGTGGATAATTTGCCGGTGAGCGCCGATAATTCCCCACGTCCAGACTGCTGGCCCTCGAAGGGTTCCGGCCCCGGACCGCAGGGCTCCCGTCGGGACACGCCGTAAACCCATCCATGGGGGCTCGTACTCGACGTCCATGTCTCACACGGTCCCGCCGGGAGCCCTGCGGCCCGCGGCCTCAGTGCAAATTCCACGATGAGTGCCTTCGATCGGCACAATCGACCTTCGACATTATCTCCGGGAGACCCATGACCACTTCCCAACAACTCTTCGAACAGGCCAAAACCCACATCCCCGGCGGGGTGAACTCCCCGGTGCGCGCCTTCAAGGCGGTGGGCGGCACGCCGCTGTTTATTGAACGCAGCGAGGGCGCCTACATTTTCGACGCCGAGGGCCAGCGCTATATCGACTACGTGCTGTCCTGGGGGCCGATGCTGGTGGGGCACAACCATCCGCAGGTGCGCGAGGCAGTGATCCGTCAGTGCGAAAAAGGCCTGAGTTTCGGCGCGCCGACGGAGCTGGAGACGCAGCTGGCGGACCGGCTGTGCGAGATCATGCCCAATATGGACCTGGTGCGCATGGTGAACTCGGGCACGGAGGCGACGATGAGCGCGATTCGCCTGGCCCGCGGCTATACCGGGCGGGACACGATCGTGAAGTTCGAGGGCTGCTATCACGGCCACTCGGACTCGCTGCTGGTGAAGGCGGGCTCGGGGGCGCTGACCCTGGGCGTGCCGAGTTCGCCCGGGGTGCCGACGGCGCTGGCGGATCACACGCTGACGCTGACCTACAACGACGCGGAGGGCCTGCGACGGGCTTTCGCGGAGCACGGCGAGGCCATTGCCTGCGCGATTGTGGAGCCGGTGGCGGGCAATATGAACTGCATTCCCCCGGAGCCCGGTTTTCTGGAGGCTCTGCGGGAGGTCTGCACCGCCAGCGGCGCGGTGCTGATCCTGGACGAGGTGATGACCGGTTTCCGCTTCGGCCTGCAGGGCGCCCAGGGGCACTACGGCATCGAGGCGGACCTGACCACGCTGGGCAAGGTGATCGGCGGCGGCATGCCGGTGGGCGCCTTCGGCGGCAAGCGGGAGATCATGGAGCAGATCGCGCCCCTGGGGCCGGTGTACCAGGCGGGGACGCTGTCGGGGAACCCGATATGCATGGCGGCGGGGCTGGCGACGCTGGACATTCTGTCGAAGCCGGGCTTTTACGACCCGCTGTTCGCGCGC
Organism: Parahaliea mediterranea; assembly: GCF_017255185.1. Classification (GTDB taxonomy): domain Bacteria; phylum Pseudomonadota; class Gammaproteobacteria; order Pseudomonadales; family Halieaceae; genus JAFKCZ01. Next base: position 23,709 of record NZ_JAFKCZ010000024.1, on the reverse strand, counting down.
ACCGCGCTGCTGTGCGAGGACATGGAAGCGGCGGCCAAAGAAGCGGGGGTGCCTTTTACCACCAATAGCGCGGGCACGATGTTCGGGGGCTTTTTCACCGGCGAGCCCCGGGTCACCAACTACCAGCAGGTGATGGCCTGCGACACGGCGGCGTTCAACCGCTTTTTCCACGGCATGCTGGCGCAGGGCGTGTACCTGGCGCCGGCCTCCTACGAGGCGGGCTTTATGTCCGCCGCGCACACCGATGCCGATATCGAGGCGACGGTGGAGGCGGCGCGGCGGGTGTTTGCGGGCCTGGCGGCGGGGGGCGCGGCATGACCTCCTCCACGTTTTCAACGTCGCGGGGACCATTTCCCACTACCCGTATGCGGCGCTTGCGCGCCAGCGCCTTTGCCCGTGACCTGGTGCGCGAGAACCGCCTCAGTCCGGCGGACTTTATTTTCCCCGTGTTTGTGCTCGAAGGCAGCGGCCAGCGCGAGGCGGTGCCCTCGATGCCGGGCGTCGAGCGGCTCAGTGTGGACCTGTTGGTGGAGCAGGCCCGCGAAGTGGCCGCCCTGGGCATTCCCGCGCTGGCCTTGTTTCCGGTGGTGCCGGCGCAGCGCAAGTCCCTCGACGCCGCCGAGGCCTGGAACCCCGACGGCCTGGTGCAGCGGGCGGTGAAGACGCTGAAGGATGCGCTGCCGGAGCTGGGCATCATCACCGACGTCGCCTTGGACCCCTACACCACCCACGGCCAGGACGGCATCATCGACGACACCGGCTATGTGTTGAACGATGTCACCAGCGAGACCCTGGTGAAGCAGGCCCTGTCCCACGCCGTCGCGGGGGCCGATGTGGTCGCGCCTTCCGACATGATGGACGGGCGCATCGGCGCGATCCGCCAGCGGCTGGAAACCGAGGGGCACCTCAATACGCTGATTCTCGCCTACGCCGCCAAATACGCCTCCAGCTACTACGGCCCGTTCCGCGACGCGGTGGGCTCGTCGGGCAATATCAAGGGCGGCAACAAGTTCAGCTACCAGATGGATCCGGGCAACAGCGACGAGGCCCTGCACGAGTGCGCGCTGGATCTGGCCGAGGGCGCGGATATGATCATGGTCAAGCCCGGCATGCCCTACCTGGATATCGCGCGGCGGGTGAAGCAGGAGCTCAAGGTACCCACCTTCGCCTACCAGGTCAGCGGCGAGTACGCGATGCACATGGCGGCCTTCGAGCGCGGCTGGCTGGCGCAGGAGCCGGTGATGCTGGAATCCCTGCTGGCCTTCAAGCGCGCGGGCTGCGACGGCATTCTCACCTACTTTGCCGTGGCGGCGGCGCGGGCGTTGCAGTAGGACCATGCGCCGCAATCTCCTCTTCCTCGCACTCGCCCTGCTGGCCGCCCGGCCGGCCTTCGCCGACTGCGAATGCCTGTGGCAGGGCAGCTTCGACGAGGTGCAGGGGAGCACGGACCTGGTGGTGAGCGGCACGGTGGTCGAGGCCGCCGGCAACTCCATCGACCTCGAGGTGAAGCGCGAACTGCGCGGCGGCCGGGAGTTCGACACCATCCGCGTGTGGCTGAAAACCGGCGATTACTGCCGCCCGGAACCTGAGGTCTTCCCCGTCGGCAGCCAGTGGGTAATGGCGCTGCACGAAATCAGCGAAACCGTCCCCGGGGGCTTCAACCCGAACACGCCCAACTACAGCTACGGGCGCGTCGGCGACTACTGGCTGTCGAACTGCGGCGGCTACTGGCTCAGCCGCGAGGACGACTGGGTTACCGGCAACCTGGTAAACGCCCCCCGCTGGGTGCGCGAACCCCAGATGACCCCGGTGATGCTGGAGCTGGTGGCGGACTACGTGCGCGGCGAGGCCTCGAGGGAGGCGCTGCTGCGGGCGAGCCAGGAGGATCCGGCGGTCAGGGAACTGATGCTCGACACCAAGGCCTTCCTGCGCGAGGGCGATTGAGGGCTCCGCCGAAGGCTCGCTCCGCCTCAGCCCCGGCGCCAGACCTTGCGCAGGGGGTTGCGGCCCTCGACCAGGTCCATCAATTCGTCCAGCATCATCAGCGACAGCCCCCAGATGCGACGCCCCTGGTAGAAATAGCAGGGCAGGGTCAGGTTGACCTTGCCCCGCGCCCAGGTCATGGACTCGCGGCGGTCGGTATCCAGCAGGAATTCCAGCGGCACCCAGACCACCTCCGCCACCTCGTGGTTGATCCGGAAGCGGACCTCCCGCTCGAGGCGAAACACGAAGGGGGTTACCGCCATGCCCAGCAATCCCCCGCGCGGGCTGGCGCGAATATCGGACAGGCGACCAATACAGCTGGCACAATCGCCCAGGCGGATGCCGACCTCTTCCTCGGTCTCCCGGTTCGCCACCTCGAAACCGTTGGCGTCCTCCGGGTCCATGCGCCCCCCCGGGAAGGCCATGTGCCCGGACCAGGGATCGCCTTTCCGCTCGGCCCGTTTGATCATTAGAATGTGCAGCTCGCCCTGGCGCACACTCAGGATCATCGCCACCGCGGAGCGCCGCATGAAGCGCCGCAGCCATTTTCTACCGGGGCGGTGCGCGGTGAGTCGATCCTCGATGAGTTGCAATAGCGAAACTGACACGTGGCGTGGCGGGCCTGACTGAACGTTCCCGGATTAAGCCAGCCCCTCGCCGCAGACACAAGGGCATACCGGCCATCAACAGCATAGAGGTTCCATGACCACCGACACACTGCTCCAACTCGACCGGGTCAACTTGGTCTACCGCGCCCTGCCCGCCCTGCAAGACATCGACTGGACGCTGGCGGCGGGCCAGCAATGGGCCTGCCTCGGACCCAACGGCGCCGGCAAAACCAGCCTGGCCCGGGTCGTCAGCGGCCAGGCCAGCCATCACTCGGGCACGGTCCGGCGCGGCGCGGCCATTGCCGAAGGCGGCGTGGCCTACGTGTGCTTCGAGCAGGCCAGGGCCCTGTGCGAGCGCGACAGCAAGCTCGACGACTCCGAGTTCCGCGCCGACGCCTCGGACCCGGGCACCCGGGTGCGGGACCTGATCCTCGGCGGCCGGGACGCCGACGAGACCTTCCACCACTGGGTGGCGCGCCTGTGCATCGGCCATATTCTCGAGCGCGGCCTGCGCTATATCTCCACCGGCGAGATGCGCAAGACCCTGCTGTTGTCGGCGATCCTGTCGGAACCCGGCCTGCTGATCCTCGACAGCCCCCTCGACGGCCTCGACCGCGACAGCCAGGCCCAAATGCGCCAGGTACTCGACGAGTTGCTGGCCTCCGGGCTACCGGTCCTGCTGCTGTGCCGCGGCCTGGAGGATATCCCGGCGGGAATCAGCCATGTGCTGGTACTGGACGCGGGGCAGGTGCTGCGGGCCGGCCCCCGGGGCGAGGTGCTGGCCGATGACGCCGTCAAAGGACTGATGAATCCGCCCCTTCCGGCGCTGGCGGACCTGCCGCCTCCGGCGCCGCGCCCCTATACGCTGCCCGGGGAGGGCCCCCTGCTGGCGCTGCGCAATGTCGGCGTGCGCTACGGCGAACTCACGGTAATGGAAGGCGTCGACTGGACGTTCGACCGGGACCGCCACTGCTGCGCCTCGGGCCCCAACGGCTGCGGCAAGAGCACCCTGCTGAGCCTGATCACCGGCGACAACCACAAGGCCTACGGCCAGGACATCACCCTGTTCGGCATCCGCCGCGGGTCGGGGGAGAGCGTGTGGGATATCAAGCAGAAATTCGGCCTGCTGGACAACCGCCTGCACCTCGACTTCAAACAGCGCATGGGTGTGATGGAAGTGGTGGTGTCGGGTTTCTTCGACAGCGTCGGCCTCTACGACGACTGGGGCGACACCCAGCGCCACGGCGCCCTGGACTGGCTGCGCGCCCTGGGCATGGGCGACTACGCCGGGGCGCGCTTTGACGCCCTGTCCTTCGGCTTGCAGCGGATGGTGTTACTGGCCCGGGCCATGGTGAAGTCCCCCGCGGTGCTGATCCTCGACGAGCCCACCCTGGGGCTGGATACCCACCACCGGGCGCTGATGCTGCGGGCCATCGACCATATCGCGGCCCACAGCGATACCCGGGTGATCTTCGTCAGCCACAGCGCCGGGGAGGTGCCGCGCTGTATCAACCAGTATTTGACCTTCGAGCCGGGTGAAAACGGGTATACCGTGCGTTGTGTGAATACATGAGCGCCGACGGAGGTAGACAATCCAGCTGCGTTGGCCGAATGAATTCGGCCCTACAGGACCCGCCCCCACCCCCTGTAGGGCCGAATTCATTCGGCCGAGGGACCCGCACCTACCCCCTGTAGGGCCGAATTCATTCGGCCGAGGGACCCGCACCCACCCCCTGTAGGGCCGAATTCATTCGGCCGAGGGACCCGCACCCACCCCCTGTAGGGCCGAATTCATTCGGCCGAGGGCCCCGCACCCACCCGGTGTACGGCCGACAGCGGGCCCCTCTTTTCGGGTCATTCATTCAGCCGCGAAGACCCGCACCACCTCAACGGCCAGCCAGGGCGCGCAGCTGTCCACATTCCGAATTACTGCGGCAGTACAACAGGCCCCGCTCCGCGGTGGCCCGCGCCTGGCTGTTATCACCTTTTGCCGCATAGGTGCGTGCCAGGGCCAGGTAGACCTCGGCGCTGTCCGGGTCGATACGCTGGGCGCGCTCCAGTAGCGCCAGGGCCTGCTCGTAGTCGCCGCCCGCCGAGGCCTTGTCGGCGCGGGCCAGCAGCGGACCGTAGGCGTTGCTGGCGTTGGGCTCCGGCGGTTGTGCGGGCTGCGGCGCTGGCCGGGGCTCGGCCGGCGGGGCGGGCTGCGGGCTGACCACCTCCGAACCGGGCCGGGTTTCCACCGGCGCGGGTTGCCGCCCGGGCGTGCTGTACACCGAACAACCGGCAAGGGCGGCCAGGCACAACAGCGCCGTGGCACGGACCAAAGGGATCATGGCGACTCTCCACCGAACAGGGACTGAAACCAGTCTTTTATCACATTACGCCGCGGCGAGCAGTTGGTGCGCTGCTCCGGCTCGGAGCCCTCGATAAAGGGCAGCAGTCGCGCGTCGGGGCAACCCTCGCCGGTGAGGTAACCGTTGCTGTCATCCACCCAGTGGGGCGCCATGCGATCGGGCATGCGATAGCCCAGCGAGCGCTGGCTGGCCCGGGACATGAAGTGAGCCCACACCTTGAGGGCGCCGGAGCTCCCGGTAAGGCCGGTGCCGCCATTGTCGTCGCGGCCGATCCAGGTCACCGCCAGCAGGTCGCCGGAGAAACCGGCGAACCAGGAATCGCGACCGTCATTGGTGGTGCCGGTCTTGCCCGCCACCTCGAAGTCCTCGCTCAGGTAGCGGTACACGCCGCGCCCGGTTCCCTCGCGCACCACTTCCCGCAGGGCGTAATGCAGCAGGTTGGTGGCCTGCAGGCTAACCGTGCGCTCGTACTCCAGGGGGTAGCGCCGCAGGGGCTCGCCCCGGGCGTCGACAATATCGCGAATGCTGCGCAGGGGCATGCGGAAACCGCCGGCGGCGATGCTCTGGTACATGGCCGCCATATCCATGGGCGAATAGGCCCCCGCCCCCAGGGTCAGGGCCGGCACCGCGGGGATATCCCCCTCCACCCCCAGGCGCTGCAGCATGTCCACCACCCGGTCGATGCCGAGTTCCATGCCCAGCCGGGCGGTGGCCAGGTTGTAGGACTTGGCCAGGGCGCGGTGTAACAGTACGTCACCGTGGGACATGCGGTCGAAGTTGTCCGGTTCCCAGAGGCTGTCGTCGGGGCCCGCCACCTGCACCGGCGCGTCGGACAGCACGGTGGCCAGGGTGTAGCGCCGCGGCTGCTCCAGGGCCGCCAGGAAGACCGCCGGTTTCAGCAGCGAGCCCGCGGGGCGCCGGGCGTCCAGCGCGCGGTTGAAGCCCGCGTAGCGCACATTGCGCCCGCCCACCAGGGCGGCCACCTCGCCGGTGTCGAAGCGGGTCACCACGGTGGCGGACTGCAGTTCGCCGGAGCTGTCGAGCTGGTCCAGTACCGCGCTGGCGCTGCGCTCCACCTGGCGCTGCAGAATGGGGTCGAAGCTGGTGAAGATACTCAGGCCCAGGGTGGTCAGATCCTCTTCGTGGTACTCCTGGCGCAACTGGCGGCGCACCAGGTCGAGGTAGGCGGGAAAGGAATCGCGGATGCGGCGCTGGTTGTTGAGACCCAGCGGCATGGCCTTGGCCACCGTGGCGTGTTCCGGCGAAATCACCTCCTGCTCCGCCATCACGTCCAACACCAGGTTGCGCCGCTCCCGGGCGCGCTCCGGATTGCGCAGGGGGTTGTAGAGGGAGGGGCCCTTGATCATCCCCACCAGCAGGGCCTGCTGGTGCAGACCCAGCTGCTCCAGCGGGGTATCGAAGTAGTGCCGCGCCGCCAGCGCCAGGCCGTGAATCGCCCTGGGGCCCTCCTGCCCGAGGTAGACCTCGTTGATATAGCTCTCGAGGATCTGGTCCTTGCTGTAGTGGAAATCGAGCAGCACCGCCATCAGCAACTCGGTCAGCTTGCGGATGTAGGTGCGCTCCGGCGTCAGGTAATAGTTCTTCACCAACTGCTGGGTAATGGTGCTGCCGCCGGCGACCACCGCGCCGCTGCGCAGGTTGCTCAGGGCCGCCCGCAGGATGCCGGTGACGGAAAAGCCCCAGTGCTGGTAGAAATCCCGATCCTCCACCGCCAGCAGGCCCTGGCGCAGGGTGTCGGGCACGTCCGCCAGGCGGACCAGGATGCGGTCCTCGCCGTGGGAGGGGTAGATGCCGCCGATCTGCACCGGGTCCAGGCGCATCAGGTCGATCTCCCCGGTTCGCCCGCGCAGGCCGGTGACCCGCCCCCCCGCCAGTTCAACCTGCACACGCTGGGCGGGCTCTTTCTCCCCGGCAAAGTCAAAACCCCGGGTAAAGACCTCAAAGCTCCCGCCGCGGCGCCGCACCTGCCCGGGCTGGCGCACGGCACCCACGTCCCGATAGCCAAGCACCTCCAGCTCGTAGGCGAGGTCATCCGCGTCCAGCCGGGCCCCGGCGAACAGCTCCAGCGGCCGGGCGTACACCTTGGCCGGCAGCTCCCACATTTTATCGGTGAAGGTCGCGGTGATCTTCGCGTCCAGGTAGATCAGTACCAGGGCGAACAGCAGCAGGGCGGACAGAAAGAGCTTGAGCAGGGGACGGCGGGTTTTCGACAGTTTGCGACGGGATTTAGGCATGGGCAGCGAGTGTACAACAGCGCGACTTTCAATTGGCAGGCGGATCGGGATAATAGCGGGCTGATTCGAAGGGAACCACGGCTATATGAAAAAATACTGGGTGTACGGCATCGGCGCGGCGCTGGTGGATACCGAAATCGAGGTTCAGGACAGCGACCTGGAACGGATGGGCGTGGAAAAAAGCCTGATGACCCTGGTGGACGAGGCCCGCCAGGCAGACCTGCTGGGCCACCTCCAGGACCACCTGGTGCACGCTTCCCACGCCAGCGGCGGCAGCGCCGGCAACTCGATGATCGCCACCGCCCAGTTCGGCGGCCCCACCTTTATGTCCTGCAAGGTCGCCGACGACGAATATGGCGACATCTACGTCGCCGACCTGGAAGCCGCCGGGGTGGAGCACTGCCTGCGCGATGGCCGCGAGAACGGCACCACCGGCAAGTGCCTGGTGCTGATCTCCCCGGACGCGGAACGCAGCATGAACACCTTCCTGGGCATATCCGAAACCCTGTCGGAAGCGCAGTTGGACGCGGGCGCCATCGCCGATTCCGAGTACCTCTATGTCGAGGGCTATCTGGTCACCTCGCCCACCGGCCGCGCCGCCGCCATCCGCGCGCGCCAGCTGGCGGAGGCCGCCGGCGTGAAAACCGCCCTGAGCTTTTCCGATCCCGGCATGGTCGAGTTCTTCCGCGAGGGCATGGCGGACATGATCGGCGAACGCGTGGACCTGGTATTCTGCAACGAGGAGGAAGCCAAGGGCTGGGGCCGGACCGACAACCTGGAAGACGCCATAGCGGCGCTCAAGCAGGTGACCCACAGCTTCGTGATCACCCGCGGCGCCAAAGGCGCCATCACCTTCGACGGTGAATCCCTGGCCCACGTCGACGCCCACCCGGTCAAGGCCGTCGACACCAACGGTGCCGGCGACATGTTCGCGGGCGCCTTCCTCTATGCCCTGGGGCGCGGTGAAAACTACCGCCGCGCCGGCGAGTTCGCCAGCCTGGCCGCCGGCCGGGTGGTCAGCCAGTTCGGGCCCAGGCTGCCGGCGGCAAACTACCCCGCCCTGCGAGAGGAATTCTTCAGCGACTCTTTATAATCCGGCAGAGCCTGCCCCATGAGCGCAGCGAATGCTTTGGGTACATCCATGTGCCGGCTTTGTTAAAACAGTCCGATCTGGCGGTCCACCAGGGCCGTGAAGGAAGTGCCCAGGAAACCGAGGATGCCATCCGCCACCGGCTGCAGCTGGCGATCCACGTAGAACTGGTAGTCCAGGGGCGAGCGCGGTTCGCTCGCCGGTTCGGCGCCGGCGGTGGTAACGACGTATTCCACCCAGTCGCCACGGCGCGGCACCGGCAGGCCGCGGTCCCGGGCCAGGCGCGCCGCCTGCACATGGGGCGGCACATTGCGCTGGTACTCGTCCAGGGCGCGCCGCAGGCGTTTGCGGTACACCAATTGCGCGTCCAGCTCGCCCGCCAGCACCGCGCGGGTAATCTCACGCACATAGGTGTCGAATGCCTCCCCGGCAAACACCCGGCGGTACAGTTCCTGCTGAAACTCCCGCGCCAGGCGGGTCCAGTCGGTGCGCACGTTTTCCAGGCCCTTGAATACCAGGCGATCGCCGACCAGACCGGCATAGCGCTTTTTGCTGCCCTTGTCGGAGCCGCGCACGGTAGGCATCAGAAAGCGCCGGTAGTGGGTCTCGAACTCCAGCTCCAGCACGCTGTCGCGGCCAAACTCCACCGCGACCCGCTGCCGCCACCAGCGATTGAGCTCCCGCTCCAGGGTGCGGCCGGCCGCCGCGGCCTCGGCGTCGTCCCGGGCGCCCTGGACCCAGACGAACACGGAATCGGTATCGCCGTAGATCACCTGGTGCCCCAGCTCCTCGATCCGGTCCCGGGTGCGCTGCAGAATGTCGTGGCCGCGACGGGTGATCGAACTGGCCAGGCGCGCGTCGAAGAAACGGCAACCGCCGGAACCCAGCACGCCGTAGAAGGAGTTCATGATGATCTTGATCGCGTTCGACAGCGGCCCGTCCGCCGCCGCCTTGGCCGCGTCCCGCAGGGCCCACAATTCACCGATCAATGCCGGCAGGATGTGGCCTTCCCGGGCGAACCGCGCGCCGATGAAACCGGGCACCGTGTCGCTCTCCTCCAGCTCCCCTCCCGTGCCCAGCGCCAGCCCCAGGGGGTCGATACAGAATGTGCGGATGATACTGGGGTAAAGGCTCTTGAAATCCAGCACCAGCACGTGGTCGTAAATGCCGGGCCTGGAATCGAGCACGTAGCCCCCGGGGCTGGCCACCGCCTCGCGACTGGCATTGGGCGCCACATAGCCGGCCCGGTGCAGGCGCGGCAGGTAGAGGTTGTCGAAGGAGGCCACCGAGCCACCCAGGCGATCGAGGTTAAGGCCGGTCATGGCGCTGCGCGCGACGGCAAAATCCAACAGGCGCGCGTGCTCGAAGATCTCCGACACCAGCTCGCAGTCGCGCAGGTTATAGGCCGCCAGGGCGCTCTTGTCCTCGCGAAACAGGCGCCCGATCTCCGCGCCGCGATCACTGCCCGCCAGCAGCTTCCCCTCTCCCAGCAACTCGGTGGCCACGTGGTTGAGGGAAAAACTCTCAAAACGGTAGAAGGCGGCCCGCAGTAACTCGATCCCGTCGAGTATCACCCGCCCGGGCACCTGGGCGCTGCGCCGCTCGCCGTCATCGCGAAAGGTCCGCCAGTGCACCGGGCGCCGGTCGCGCCCCAGGGCCAGGGGCAGGCCGTGCTTGTCCGCCACCCGCTGCAGGTACCAGGTGTCGAAGTTAACCACGCTCCAGCCGATGAGCACGTCCGGGTCGAAGTCCGCCACAAAGTCCAGAAAGGCCAGCAGCAGCGCGCGCTCGCTCTGTACCGACACCACGTAGTCCTGGCTCGCGCCCTCCCCGAGCATGAACACCCGCCGCACCTCCCGCGCGCCGCGGCGGGCGTGAACACCGATGGAAAACAGCTCCACCCCACCGTGCACCGCGGTTTCGATGTCGAAGGACAGCACCGCCAGGGTCGGGCGGTAGGTGGACGGAGCCAGGCTGGCGTTGCGCGCGCGCAGCACTCCCCCGCGGCGTTCGAAATGCCCCTCAATCGTGGCGGCGCCGCGCACGAAGCGCTCCATCAGGAAACGCTCGGCAGGATTGATATCGGCTTCCAGGGGATCCAGGCCGGCGCCGGCCAGTTGCTCGGCACTGCGCCGCGCCTGGCGATAGCTCTCGCAATACACCCCCAGCACCGGCCGCAGGTTGAAATCGCGCAGGCCCAGCGGCCGCCATTCGATGCCCGGCTGGAGGGCCAGCAGCGCCCGCGCCTCGTCCGCCCGGCACGCGTCGAGGAAATACACGCTGCGCTCGCCGCCAACCGTCACGCACAGCGGACCGTCGGCGCCCGCGAACCAGTACTCCAGCTCCAGGCCCCGGGGGGTATCGCGCCAGTGGCGGGTGACCAGGAACCCCTCGCGGGTGCGCAGGGTCAAACCCGCCTCCCGCCTTGGCGACGCATTCGGTGTGTTATGCTCTGCACTCGACCCTGCCGGCGACCGCTAGTCGCAGGGCGCCGCCCCCGCGGGTGACTCCGATGCAATAAATGGAAGATCAATCGATGAGTAAGCCTGTCATCAAGCAAGACCCCTTATACCAGCTCCTGCGCAACGAGGACATCAAGGGCTTTAACGAACAACGCGACAAACTGGACGCCGGCGAACTCAAAAGCGGCGACTATCGCGGCCGCGACCTGCGCAACATGAACGCCGCCGGGCTGGACTTCAGCAACTCCTATTTCCGCAATGCCGACCTGTCCGGGATCGACTTTCGCGACACCAACCTGGAGGGGGCCAGTCTGCTCGACGCCAAACTCTCGGGTACCTATTTCCCCGCGGAGCTGAGCGCCGCGGAAATCCGCCTGTCACTGGATACCGGCACCCGGCTGCGCTACGACCACAAGAATTAACCACAGGCGGTTGAATGAATGACCCGCTGTCGGCCCTAAGGGGTTCCAGTCGGGTTGGCCGAATGAATTCGGCCCTACAGGGGGTAAAAGCCCATACCTTGTAGGGCCGAATTCATTCGGCCAATACACGGCGTCTTGCAGTCCCGGCACCTACCCCTGCGCCAGCAGGTCCCGCAGGTCGATAATGGCGGCGTTGGCGCGGCTCAGGTAGTTGGCCATCACCAGGGAGTGATTGGCCAGCACCCCGAAGCCGGTGCCATTGAGCACCATCGGGCTCCACATGGCGTCCTGGGTGGACTCCAGCTCGCGGATGATCTGCTGCAGGCTGACCCGGGCGTTTTTCTTCTCCAGGACGTCCGCGAAATCGATCTCCGCCGCCTTCAGGAACTGGATCAGCGCCCAGGCGGTGCCCCGGGCCTCGAAGAACACGTCGTCGATTTCCAGCCAGGGGGTGCGCACCACCATTTCCCCGGGGGTGCCGGTCGACTGACGGGCGCTCTCGTCCCCCGCCAGGTCGGTGTTCAGGCGCCGCTGGCCCACACTGGCGCTGAGACGCTGCGACAGACTGCCCAGGCGCGAATCGACGGTGTTCAGCCAGTAGCGCAGGTTGTCGGCGCGGGCGTAGAACTGGGCGTTGCGCGCGTCCTGGTCCGACAGCCGCTTGAGATAGCCGCGCAGGAACTCCACCCCCTTGCGATACTCCGACTCCGAGGCCGGCAGCACCCAGCTGTTGGCGTTGAAATTGAAGCGCGGCTCCGCCTCGACCAGGTCTTCGTCCTCGGTGGACTGTGACTGGGAGCGGCTGTGCACCTCGCGCATCGCCCGCGCCAGGTCGCGCGACTGGATCAGGGCGCCGTATTCCCAGCTGGGCATATTGTCCAGCCACAAACCCGGAGGAAAGCGGTCGTTGCGCAGGTAGCCACCGGGCTTGTCGAGCAGGGTTTCCATCACCCCGATCAGGGCCGACGTGGTCACCGTTCCGGTCACCACCTGGCCGCCCTCCTCGGCCACCAGCCGCCGCGCCCGCTCGCTGACATCGAAGCGCGCGGGAGTGAGGCTCCAATACATGCCCAGCAGCAGCGCCAGCACCAGATAGAGCGCCAGCAAGCGCAGCGGCCACTTCCACCAGGCGCTGCCGCCCAGTCCGTCGCGCCAGTCCTGCCAGCGGTCACCCAGCGTGGTTTGTGTATCCCGGTTGGTATTGCTCATAGCCGTTGCTAGCTCCCTGTTCGGCAATCAGTGGTGATGCGCATGCTCGCCGCCACCCGCGCGACGACGAACCGCGGCGGTGGCGCAGACCGGACTGCCCGCGGCAGGAGTCAGGCACAGCTGAAGCGTCTCGCCCTCCGCGGGCATGCGCTCCAGGTCGAGCAACATCAAGTGTAAGCCACCGGGCGCGAGCCGCACGGTTTCCCCCGGCGCCACCGGCAGCGAGGGCACCGGCACCATGCGCATCAAACCGTCGACCTCCTCGCTGCGATGTACTTCCACCCGGCCCGCCAAATCCGCCCGGCCGCCCACGATTTCTACCGGCGTATCGCCCTCGTTGCGCAGGGTGACATAGGCCGCCGTATTGCGCTGGGTCGGCGGCAGGGCGCGCACCCAGGCATCGTCCAGGCTCAACTCCGCCCGCGCCCCGAGGCTCGTCAACAGAGCCATCAGGACCACGGCCGGGCGCAAAATCGGGTCGTGCATGCATCCACTCCTGTTCGGGATCAATCGCGCGTATTCCACCGCCGGGTGAAACCAATCGACGGCGGGGGCGTCAGAGGACTATACCATTGGCCCGCGCCCGGGTCGTCGTTGGGAACCGGTCGCGGCACTGATAAACTGCTCCCGGTCCAAGACCAGGCACCACTTCGAATAGAGCAACCCACGGGAGACCGCATGCGCCTGATCCTCGCCGGCCTGCTACTGCTGGCCAGCTGCCTCAGCCACGCCCAGTTTGGCGGCAGCACCGCCAACCAGCCCTTTGCCGCCTCCAGCGGCCCCGAATTCCTGCCCGTGGAAGAGGCCTACCAAATCGAGGTCGTTCCCCAGGAGGGCGGCTTGCGCCTGTACTGGCAGATCGCCCCGAGCTACTACCTGTACCAGCACCAGTTCAAATTCAGCCTGCGCGACGCCGCGGGCGCGGTCGCCGCCACGCCTGACTTTCCCCCGGCGATCGAGCGCAGCGACGAGTTTTTCGGCGACACCCGGGTCTACTACGACAGCGCCGACATCGACCTGGCCACGGCCCGCCAGCAGGGTCCGGCCACCCTGACCGTCACCAGCCAGGGCTGCGCCGACGCGGGCCTGTGCTACCCGCCGCGCACCCAGACCTTCGCGGTGGACTTCGACAGCGGTACCGCGACCGAGGTCGACGCGACTGCGACGCCCGTGGCGGACGCCGCGCCGCGGGGCACCGAGACCGCCAGCCTGGCCACCGCAGCCGGGATGCTGCTGCTGGCCTTTGCCGGCGGCGCCCTGCTCAACCTGATGCCCTGCGTATTCCCGGTGCTGTCGCTGAAAGTCCTCAGCTTCGCCGACAGCAGCCCCCACGCCCGGCACCGGCAGAGCTGGATCTACGCCGCGGGCGTGGTGAGCAGCTTCGTGCTGGTGGCCGCGCTACTGATCGGCCTGCAGCAGGGCGGGCGCGCCATCGGCTGGGGGTTCCAGCTGCAGAGCCCGGGCTTCGTAATCGCCCTGGCCTACCTGTTCCTGGCCATGGGCCTGTCGCTGTCGGGCGTGGTGCAGCTGGGCAGCAGCCTGATGAACACCGGCGCCGGACTCGCCGAACGCAAGGGCGACAGCGGCAGCTTTTTCACCGGCGTACTGGCGGTGGTGGTCGCCAGCCCCTGCACCGCGCCGATGATGGGCACCGCGCTGGGCTTTGCCATCACCCAGCCCGCCGCGGTGAGCCTGCTGGTGTTCGCCGCGCTGGGCGCCGGCATGGCCGCGCCGCTGGTACTGCTGAGCTACAGCGGGCTGGCGCGGCGCCTGATGCCGCGCCCCGGCCCGTGGATGGAAAGCCTCAAGCAATTTCTCGCCTTCCCCCTGTATGCCAGCGCCATCTGGCTGCTGTGGGTGGCGGGCCGGCAGGCCGGCGTGGATACCATGGGAGCCGCCCTGCTGGGCGGGCTGTTCCTGGCCCTCGCCCTGTGGCTGTGGCGCGGCACCCCGTGGCGGCGCGCGCTGGCCCTGGGCTGCATCGCGGTCGCGGCGGGTCTCGCCCTGTGGCGCCCCGCCCTCAACGGCGGCGGGGCGGAGCGCGACCCCGCCCACGGCATTGCCTGGTCGCAACAGACCCTGGCGGAACTGCGCGCCAGCGGGCGGCCGGTATTCGTGGATGTCACCGCCGACTGGTGCATTACCTGTATCGCCAACGAGCGCGCCGTACTGCACACCGAGGAGGTGCGGGCCGCCTTCGACGCACAGGGCGTCGCCTACCTGGTGGCCGACTGGACCAACTACGATCCGGCCATCGCCGACTTCCTGCGCCAACACGGCCGCAACGGCATTCCGCTGTATGTGCTGTATCCCGCCGACCCCGGCCGCGAGCCCCTGATCCTGCCGCAGCTGCTGCGCAAGCAGGTGGTATTGCAGGCCCTGGCGGAGGCTTCAAGCAAAAAGCCGGAAGTTATCGGCTCTTTATAAAGGGTTTCGTGTAATTTCGCGTCAGATCCCACATCTGACGCAATTGGGGGCCCTGCGCCCCCGGAGAAGCCGCGAATTGCACAAAACGGGCAAACTTCCCCAATTCGGCGGCGAACTGCCGCCAAAATCCCACAAACCCCCGGCAAACATGGACAATCCCGACTATTTGCGCCAGAATCTCCAATACTTGCGCTTGCGCAAATACCGAAGGCGCCAACCGGGAGAGTTCGCGACATGGCCACCATACTAGTGCTGCACGGCCCCAACCTGAATCTGCTGGGTGAGCGCGAACCGGCAATCTACGGCGGCACCACCCTCTCCGACATCAACACCCGGCTGGAAGACCTGGCCCGGGCGCGGGGCCATCACCTGCTGACCATGCAGAGCAACGCCGAGTACGAGTTGATCGAGCGGGTACACGACGCACGCCACGAAGGGGTCAATTTCATCGTCATCAATCCGGCGGCCTTCACCCACACCAGCGTTGCCCTGCGCGACGCCCTGGCCGCGGTCGACATCCCCTTTATCGAAGTGCATCTGTCGAACGTGCACGCGCGCGAGACATTCCGCCACCACTCTTACTTTTCCGACCTCGCCCGCGGCGTGATCTGCGGACTGGGCGCCCGGGGCTACGAATTCGCACTGGAGGCGGCGCTGGCCGACCTCGAGCAACACTGACCGCTGTAACAGCCATATAACCAGAGGCCAAGAGACCACACTATGGACATTCGCAAAGTCAAGAAACTGATCGAACTGCTCGAAGAGTCCAATATCGACGAGATAGAGATCAAAGAGGGCGAGGAATCGGTGCGCATCAGCCGCAATAGCGCCCAGCCGATGATGGCCGCCCCCGCCGGCTACGCGCCACCGCCGCCTCCACCCGCGGCGGCCCCCAGTGCCGCGGCGGCCAGCGAACCGGCCGCCCCCGTCGCCGAATCGGCGCCGGCGCCCGCCGGCCACGTGGTGGCCTCGCCCATGGTCGGGACCTTTTACCGCTCACCTTCGCCCAACTCACCGGTCTTTGTGGAAGTGGGCCAGAGCGTACGCGCCGGCGACGTGCTGTGCATCGTCGAGGCCATGAAAATGATGAACCAGATCGAGGCCGACAAGTCGGGCACCATTGGCGAGATCCTGGTGGAAAACGGCGAGCCGGTGGAGTTCGAGCAGCCTCTGTTCACCATCGTTTGATTTTGCGCGGGCCCGGCCCGCTGATCGCCCAGCTACAGAGGATCACAAGATGCCCATTTTGGACAAGGTGCTCATTGCCAACCGCGGGGAAATCGCCCTGCGCGTGCTGCGCGCCTGCAAGGAACTGGATATCAAGACCGTGGCGGTGCACTCCAAGGCCGACCGGGAATTGATGCACGTGCGCCTGGCGGACGAGTCGGTGTGTATCGGCCCCGCCTCGAGCAACGAGAGCTACCTGAACATCCCCGCCATCATCAGCGCCGCCGAGGTCACCAACGCCACCGCGATTCACCCCGGCTACGGCTTCCTGGCGGAGAACGCCGCCTTTGCCGAGCAGGTGGAAAACAGCGGCTTTACCTTTATTGGCCCGAAGGCCGACACCATCCGGCTGATGGGCGACAAGGTCTCCGCCATCGAGGCGATGAAAAAAGCCGGGGTGCCCACGGTGCCCGGCTCCGACGGCCCCCTCACCGACGACGACCAGCGCACCCTGGAGATCGCCCGGCGCATCGGCTACCCGGTGATCGTCAAGGCCGCCGCCGGCGGCGGCGGTCGCGGCATGCGCGTGGTGCACAACGAGGCCGCCCTGCTCGGCTCGGTCCAGGTCACCCAGTCCGAAGCCGCGGCGGCCTTTGGCTCCGGCGTGGTCTACCTGGAAAAATTCCTGCAAAAGCCCCGCCACGTGGAAATCCAGGTGCTGGCGGACGGCCAGGGCAACGCCATTCACCTGGGGGACCGCGACTGCTCCCTGCAGCGGCGCCACCAGAAAGTCCTGGAGGAAGCCCCCGCCCCCGGCATCGACGAGGACCTGCGACAGCAGGTGGCCGAGGCCTGCGTGAACGCCTGCATCGAAATCGGCTACCGCGGCGCCGGCACCTTCGAGTTCCTGTACGAAGACGGCGGCTTCTACTTCATCGAGATGAACACCCGGGTCCAGGTGGAACACCCGGTCACCGAGATGGTGACTGGCGTCGACATCGTCAGGGAACAACTGCGGGTGGCGGCAGGTCTGCCCCTGTCTTGCACCCAGGACGATGTGAAGATCGCCGGCCACGCTTTCGAGTGCCGCATCAACGCCGAGGACCCCCAAAGCTTCATTCCCTCCCCCGGCAAGGTCACCACCTTCCACGCCCCCGGCGGCCTGGGTATCCGCGTGGACTCGCACCTCTACGACGGCTATACGGTCCCCCCCTTCTACGACTCGCTCATCGCCAAGGTCATCAGCTTCGGGCCGGACCGCCACACCGCGCTGGCGCGCATGCGCCAGGCCCTCGACGAGCTGGTGGTGGAGGGCATCCGTACCAACACCGCGCTGCACCGCAGCCTGGTGACCGACCGCAACTTCCAGGAGGGCGGTGTAAGCATTCACTACCTGGAAAGCAAGCTGGAAGACTGATGCCTTCGATCGGTACCGCGTCATGAGCTGGCTGCAGCTGCGCCTCGACACCCACCCGGAACAGGTGGAAACACTGGAAGCCCTGATGCTCGAGGCCGGCGCGGTGGCGGTGACCATGGAGGACAACGCCGACCAGCCGGTGCTGGAGCCGGGGGTCGGCGAAACACCGCTGTGGCGGCAAACCCGCCTCACCGGCCTCTACCCGGCCGACACCGACATGGCGGCAGTACTGGCGGACTTTCCACCGGAACTGGTTGCCGACTGCCGCGCGCGGGTGGAGATCCTCGAGGACAAGGACTGGGAGCGGGAGTGGATGCAACACTACCAGCCGATGCGCTTTGGCGAGCGCCTGTGGGTGTGCCCCAGCTGGCTGGCACCGCCACAACCGGACGCGATCAACCTGCTGCTCGACCCCGGCCTCGCCTTCGGCACCGGTACCCACCCCACCACCGCGATGTGTCTCGCCGCGCTGGACGGCCTGCCGCTGACGGACAGGGAGGTGGTGGACTACGGTTGCGGCTCGGGCATTCTCGCGGTCGCCGCGCTGAAACTCGGCGCCCGCCGGGCGCTGGGCGTGGACAACGACCCCCAGGCCCTGGTGGCCACCCGGGACAATGCCCAGCGCAACGGCATCGCGCCGCAGGCGCTGGTCACCGCGCTGCCCGGCGCGGCCGCCATCGACCCCTGGCGCGAGCGCGCCGACGTGGTGGTCGCCAACATCCTCGCCGGCCCCCTGGCGGAGCTGTCCGACACCCTGCTGGCGCTGGCCCGACCGGGAGCCACGGTGCTGCTGTCCGGCCTGCTGGCCAGCCAGGCCGACACCCTGCGCGAGCACTACCGCGACCGCCTCGCGCTGGACATTGCCGCACAGCAGGAAGAGTGGGTCTGCCTCAAAGGTGTGATGCCCGTCTGAGGTTTTCGCGGCAAGCGCAAAGTTTGACCAATTTTTGGCCACATGCGCTTTTACCCTCTCCGGGGGTCGAGTATCATAGCCGCCCTTTTCCAACGACTACCCAGCGCGCACCGTGAGCTTGCGAATCGGACCCTATACCTTGCCGAACCGCGTGGCCCTGGCACCCATGGCCGGCGTGACCGACCTGCCCTTCCGGCGCCTCTGTGCCGCCCACGGCGCGGGCCTGGTAGTGTCCGAAATGCTGAGCAGCAATCCCAAGGTGCAGGGCTCGCGCAAGACCGCCTGGCGCAGCCGCCACGACGGCGAGATCGAGCCACGCTCGGTACAGATCGCCGGCTCCGATCCCGCTGAAATGGCCGCGGCGGCACAGCTGAACGTGGCCGGCGGCGCACAGATCATCGACATCAATATGGGTTGCCCCGCGAAAAAAGTGTGCCGCAAGGCCGCCGGTTCCGCCCTATTGGCGGACGAGGCGCTGGTGGCGGACATTCTCCGCGCCGTGGTGGCGGCGGTGCCGGTGCCGGTGACCCTGAAGATCCGCACCGGCAGCAACCCCGACCGACGCAACGGGTTGAGCATCGCGCGCATCGCCGAGGACGCGGGCATCCGCGCCCTCGCGGTGCACGGCCGCACCCGCGCCTGCGCCTTCAAGGGCGAGGTGGAGTACGACACCATTGCCGCCATCGCCAACGCGGTCGACATCCCGGTACTCGCCAACGGCGACATCGACTCCCCGCAAAAGGCCGCCGCGGTACTGGCGCACACCGGCGCCGCGGGGGTGATGATCGGCCGCGCCGCCCAGGGTCGCCCCTGGCTCTGCGGCCAGATCGCCGCCTGGCTGGAGCGCGGCGAGCACCTCGCCGCCCCGGACCTTCCGGCGCAGCGCGCGATCATTCGCGGCCACCTCGCCGCGCTACACGATTTTTACGGTGACTTCATGGGCGTGCGTATCGCCCGTAAACACGTGGGCTGGTATCTCCAACAACACCCGGACTTCGCCTCCCACCGCAAGGCATTTAACGCCCTGACCAGCCCGGAGGCACAACACCACTACCTCGACAAGCTCTTTGCCGGGGCCGGTGGCGCAACGACAGACCAGAAGGAACTAGCAGCATGAGCAGGGCGGACCCCCTAAGCCCCATTGCCGCGCCGGACAGCGACGGCGCGAACACCGCGGGCGACGAAGACGCTTCCAGTCACCTCAGCCAGGCCGTCACCCGGGCGGTGCGCAACTACCTGGCGGAACTCGACGGACAGATGACCACGGACTTCTACCAGATGGTGCTGGCGGAGGTGGAGGCGCCGCTGTTGCGCGAGATCATGGCCCACACGCGCAACAACCAGACCAAGGCCTCCATCATGCTGGGCCTCAATCGCGGCACCCTGCGCAAAAAACTCAAGCAATACGACCTTATCTCCGACAAAAGCTGACAGGCGGCCAGGAATCATGAACGACAGACAATTTGTACCCGTAAAGCGCGCCCTGATCAGCGTGTCCGACAAGACCGGCATCGTCGAGTTTGCCGGCGCCCTGCGTGACATGGGCGTGGCCCTGCTCTCCACCGGCGGCACCTACCGCCTGCTGCGGGACGAGGGCCTCGAGGTGACCGAGGTGGCGGACTACACCGGCTTCCCGGAAATGATGGACGGCCGGGTGAAAACCCTGCACCCGAAGGTCCACGGCGGCATCCTCGCCCGCCGCGGCCAGGACGAGGCGGTCATGGCCGAGCACGGCATCGACGCCATCGACATGGTGGTGGTCAACCTCTACCCCTTCGAGGCGACCGTGGCCAGGCCGGACTGCAGCCTGGAAGACGCGGTCGAGAACATCGACATCGGCGGCCCCACCATGGTGAGGGCGGCGGCCAAGAACCACCGCCACGTCAACATCGTGGTCAACGCCAGCGACTACGAAGCGATCCTCGGGGAAATGCGCGCCAACGACGGCGCCACATCCCTCGACACCCGCTTCGACCTGGCGATCAAGGCCTACGAACACACCGCCGCCTACGATGGCGCCATCGCCAACTACTTCGGCCAGCGCGTGCCCGGCGGCTCGGAGGTGTTCCCGCGCACCTTCAACACCCAGTTCCACAAGACCCAGGAGATGCGCTACGGCGAAAACCCCCATCAGCGCGCCGCCTTCTATGTGGAAGCCAAACCGGCGGAGGCCGGTATCGCCACCGCGCGGCAACTGCAGGGCAAGGAGCTTTCCTACAACAACGTGGCCGACACCGACGCCGCCCTGGAGTGCGTGAAGAATTTCGACCAGCCGGCCTGTGTCATCGTCAAGCACGCCAACCCCTGCGGCGTGGCCGTGGCGGGCGACCTGCTGCAGGCCTACGAGCG
The DNA here is from genome assembly GCF_017255185.1 of Parahaliea mediterranea. Taxonomy (GTDB): domain Bacteria; phylum Pseudomonadota; class Gammaproteobacteria; order Pseudomonadales; family Halieaceae; genus JAFKCZ01. The sequence continues at coordinate 3,053 of NZ_JAFKCZ010000024.1, read as the reverse complement.
CGCCTTCGAGACCGACCCCGAATCCGCCTTCGGCGGCATCATCGCCTTCAACCGCGAACTGGATGCCGCCACCGCCAGCGCCATTGTCGAGCGCCAGTTCGTGGAGGTGATCATTGCCCCCGCGATCAGCGAGACCGCCGCCGCCGCGGTGGCGAGCAAGAAGAACGTGCGCCTGCTGGCCTGCGGCGAGTGGCAGGCCCCGCAATCCGCTTTTGATTACAAGCGCGTCAACGGCGGCCTGCTGGTACAGGACCGCGACCTGGGCATGGTGAGCGCCAGCGACCTGAAAGTGGTCAGCAAGGTACAGCCCTCGGAACAACAGCTGGGCGACCTGCTGTTCGCCTGGAAAGTGGCCAAGTTCGTCAAGTCCAACGCCATCGTCTACGCCCGCGAGGGCCAGACCGTGGGCGTGGGCGCCGGCCAGATGAGCCGGGTGAATTCGGCGCGCATCGCCGCGATCAAGGCCGAGCACGCGGGCCTGGCGGTGAAGGGGGCGGTAATGGCCTCCGACGCCTTCTTCCCCTTCCGCGACGGCATCGACAGCGCCGGCGAACGGGGCATCGCCGCGATCATCCAGCCGGGCGGCTCGATCCGCGACGAGGAGGTCATCGCCGCCGCCGACGAGCACGGCATGGCCATGGTATTCACCGGCATGCGGCATTTCCGGCACTAACTCGCCGGGAGCCCCTGTAGGGTCGAATTCATTCGACCGATGCATGCGGTAATCCGATTCCATAGGGGTTCGGCTATCCAAAGGTCGAATGAATTCGACCCTACAAGGGCCCGCCTCCAAAGGTCGAATGAATTCGACCCGACGGGGCGTGGACAACCGGACACATGATATTTTTCGGGGAGAGAAAGCTTGAACGTATTGATACTCGGTAGCGGCGGTCGCGAACACGCCCTGGCCTGGAAGATCGCCCAGTCAGAACAGGTAAAAACCGTGTTCGTGGCACCGGGCAATGCCGGCACCGCCGGCGAGTGGGGCGTGCGCAACGTCGACCTGGACATTCTGGATTTCCCGGCCCTGGCCGATTTCGCCCGCGACAACGGTGTCGAGCTGACCGTGGTGGGCCCCGAGGCGCCGCTGGTGGCCGGCGTGGTGGACTATTTCCAGGAGCAGGGCCTGCGCTGTTTTGGCCCCGGCCGGGCCGCGGCCCAGCTGGAGGGCTCCAAAACCTTTACCAAGGACTTCCTGGCCCGGCACAACATTCCCACCGCCGAGTACGCCAGTTTCACCGAGCTGCAGCCGGCGCTGGACTACCTGCGCGAGAAGGGCGCGCCAATCGTGGTGAAGGCCGACGGCCTGGCCGCCGGCAAGGGCGTGGTGGTCGCCACTTCCCTGGCCATGGCGGAGGCCGCGGTCACCGATATGCTCTCGGGCAACGCCTTCGGCGAGGCGGGAGCCCGGGTGGTGATCGAGGAGTTCCTGGAGGGCGAGGAAGCCAGCTTCATCGTCATGGTGGACGGCCAGAATGTCCTGCCAATGGTTACCAGCCAGGACCATAAGCGCATTGGCGAGGGCGACACCGGCCCCAACACCGGAGGCATGGGCGCCTACTCCCCTGCGCCGGTGGTGACGCAGGCGGTATACGAGCGCATTCGCGACGAAGTCATTCGCCCCACCGTGGACGGCATGGCCGCCGAGGGCCACCCCTACACCGGTTTCCTCTACGCGGGCCTGATGATCACCGCGGACGGGACCCCCAAGGTGATCGAGTACAACTGCCGCTTTGGCGACCCCGAGACCCAGCCGATCATGATGCGCCTGCAATCCGACCTGGTGGAGCTGATCCAGCTCGCCGTCGACGGCAAGCTGGACCAGGCCAATGCGCAGTGGGACCCGCGCTGCGCCATCGGCGTGGTGCTGGCGGCGGCCGGCTACCCCGGCAGCTACGCCAAGGGCCAGGTGATTTCCGGCCTGGAGAGCTTTTTCCCGGGTTCGGTGAAAGTTTTCCACGCCGGCACCGCGCTGCAAGGCGACGCGGTGGTGACCAACGGTGGCCGGGTACTCTGCGTCACCGCACTGGGCGAGGATATCGCCGAAGCCCAGCGGACTTGCTACGAGGCGGCGGAAAAAATAAGCTGGGACGGCGTCACCAAGCGCAAGGACATCGGCTGGCGCGCCGTATCACGACTCATGCAGGCTTCCAGCGCAAGCTGAGCCCGGGAGCGAATCCATGGCCACGGCAGCCCAACGGCGGCTTTCCCTACTGGACCGGGTAATCGGCGAGGCCGACACCGTGCTGCGCGCCCTGTCCGCCCGCAACAAGGCGCCCGCGCGCCCCTCGCCGGCACAGGGCCACAGCGAGTCGCCGCTCAGTGACAATGAACGACGGCATGTGGCCGGCCTGATGCGGGTCAACCACACCGGCGAGGTCTGCGCCCAGGCGCTCTACCAGGGCCAGGCCCTGACCGCGAAGCTGGCGGAAGTGCGCGACGAGATGCGCGAAGCGGCGCGCGAGGAGGCCGACCACCTCGCCTGGTGCGAGCAGCGCCTGCGCGAACTGGACAGCCACACCAGCGCCCTGAACCCCGCCTGGTACGGCCTGTCGTTCATGCTCGGCGCCACCGCCGGCGCGGTGGGCGACAAGTGGAGCCTGGGCTTCGTCGCCGCCACCGAGGAACGGGTGTGCCGGCACCTGCGCGAACACCTCAAGTCACTGCCCGACGACGACCGCAAGTCGCGCCTGATCCTGCAACAGATGCTGGAAGACGAAGAGCGCCACGGCCACAACGCCCTGCAGGCGGGCGGCGTCGATTTCCCGCAGCCGGTGAAGGATTTGATGACCCTGGTGTCCCAGGCGATGACCAAAAGCAGTTACTGGCTGTAAGGTTGAGAACCCGACCCTCTTTGCCAGGCATGGCGGACCTGTCTCGGCTTTGTTTGGCCGAATGAATTCGGCCCTACAGGGGGTTGACCCTGGCTCTGACTGGTCGAATGAATTCGACCCTTGTGTCTCTCTCGATGTACTGTTTAGCTGGCAGTTCATCAGGTGAGGCGGTGAGTCAGCTTCGACCCTGAGGCCATAGAGCCTGTTTTGTAGATTCGA
>NZ_JAFKCZ010000023.1 GCF_017255185.1 Parahaliea mediterranea | reverse complement strand
AAGCATTATCAAACCCGCGCCGATGCACAGCAGGACATACTGGACTACATTGCGATGTTCTATAACAGCCAACGGCTGCATTCGTACCTGGGTTACACCAGTCCCAGCCAGTACGAAGCAGCTATGGTGGAAACGAAGAAAGCAGCTTAACTGGGTTGTCACAAATTAGTTGACCACTCCAACTCGCCACATTAAGAAGTAAGGAGGCCGACGCGCCGCATGCTCCCCGGAGCGGAACAAAAGAGGTACCGCCTGCCGGGGCACGATGCAGCGGCCGCCAGGCCGCTTCCCAGCCAGGACCAGCAACACCAGACCGCCTCCCAGCCAGGACCAGCAACACCAGACCGCCTCCCAGTCAGGGCCAGCAACACCAGATCGCCTCCCAGCCAGGGCCAGCAACACCAGGCCGCCTCCCAGCCAGGACCAGCAACGCCAGACCGCCTACCAGTCAGGACCAGCAATACCAAGCCGCCTCCCAGTCAGGACCTGCAACACCAGGCCACCTCCCGGCCAGGACCTCCAAAACCCGATCGCTTTTCAGACAGGGCCTCCAATACAGGCGGTCTTGCTACCAAGCTCCCAAGCCAACAAAGGCTCATGAGATCCCACCCAAAAAACAGGCAAAAAAAAGCCCGCGCAATGGCGGGCTTCCGAAGCGTAAAAGTACCGTGACCGCTTACACGGAGTAGTACATATCGAACTCCACCGGGTGGGTGGTCATGTCCAGGCGCTGTACGTCCTCGGACTTCAGTGCGATGTAGCCGTCGATCATGTCGTTGGTGAACACGCCGCCCTCGGTCAGGAAGCCGCGGTCCGCGTCCAGGGCTTCCAGTGCCATGGTCAGGCTGGAGGCCACGGTGGGGATCGCCTTGCCTTCTTCCGGCGGCAGGTCGTACAGGTCCTTGTCCGCCGGGTCGCCGGGGTGGATCTTGTTCTTGATGCCGTCGATACCCGCCATCAACAGCGCCGCGAAGGACAGGTAGGGGTTGGCGGTGGGATCCGGGAAGCGGATTTCCACGCGCTTGCCTTTCGGGTTCGGCTCATAGGGGATGCGGATCGAGGCCGAGCGGTTGCGGGCCGAGTAGGCCAGCATCACCGGCGCCTCGAAGCCCGGTACCAGGCGCTTGTAGGAGTTGGTGGACGCGTTGGTGAAGGCGTTCAGGGCGCGTGCGTGCTTGATGATGCCGCCGATGTAGTACAGCGCGGTCTCGGACAGGCCGGCATAGCCGTCGCCGGCGAACACGTTGTCGCCGTCCTTGGAGATCGACTGGTGCACGTGCATGCCGGAACCGTTGTCGCCCACCAGCGGCTTGGGCATAAAGGTCGCGGTCTTGCCGTAGGCGTGGGCCACGTTGTGCACGCAGTACTTGAGGATCTGCACCTCGTCGGCTTTCTTGATCAGGGTGTTGAATTTCACGCCGATCTCACACTGGCCGGCGGTGCCCACCTCGTGGTGGTGCACTTCCACCGCCAGGCCCATCTGCTCCATCGCCGAGCACATGGCGGCGCGGATGTCGTGCAGGGAGTCGACCGGCGGCACCGGGAAATACCCGCCCTTGACGCGCGGACGGTGACCGATATTGCCGTCCTCAAAGCTGGCGTTGGAGGACCAGGCCGCTTCGTCGGAGCTGATGGTGTAGCCGCAGCCGCTGATGTCGGCGTGCCACTTGATGTCGTCGAACACGAAGAACTCGGGCTCCGGGCCGAAGAAGGCGGTATCGCCGATGCCGGTGGACTTCAGGTACTCCTCGGCGCGGCGCGCCACGGAGCGCGGGTCGCGCTCGTAGCCCTGCATGGTGGTGGGCTCGACAATGTCGCAGCGCAGGATAACGGTGGTGTCATCGGTGAAGGGGTCCAGCACCGAGGTGCTGTCGTCCGGCATCAGGATCATGTCGGATTCGTTGATGCCCTTCCAGCCGGAGATGGAGGAGCCGTCGAACATCTTGCCCTCTTCGAAGAAATCCTCGTCGACCTCGGTGGCGGGAATGGTGACGTGCTGTTCCTTGCCGCGGGTGTCGGTGAACCGCATGTCCACCCAGGCCGCTTCGCTTTCTTTGATCAGGTTCAGAGTTTGCTCTGACATTGTTTTTCCTCCATGGGATGGTTTTCGTGCCGCTTTGCCGGCCCGTGTGCGTTGTCCTGGTGCGGCGGGCACTTGCGATTGCCCCGGCAGCGGCCAGAAGTTGTTGGTAGTGTGAAGGATAGCAAGAGCTGTGCCAAAAAGGTGCCAATTGTAAGCGATTGAAATCTATCAATAAAAACTTCGAGACCCACGCTCGCCTGGCAATGATGCACCAACAAAGAGCGCATAGGCACCATTTTGGTGCGCCGCTGGCGGTGATTGCCCGATTACTGGCCACACACGGCGCGTCGCAATCCGTATAATACGCAGCCGTTTCAAGCCCACTCGTTATCGTCTTCATGAAACTGGTTGTCAAGTTCTTCTCCGAAATCGCCATCAAGAGTAAGCCGGTGCGCCGCCGCTTTGTCGACAAATTGGCGGAAAACGTGCGCGCGGTGCTGCGCGATATCGACCCGGCGGTGGAGGTGCGTCGCCACTGGGACAAGCTGGAAGTCCAGTGCGCGGCGGATGCCGCGAGCCAGCGGCGCATGGTCGAGGCCCTGGGGCACGTCTCGGGCATTACCTATATCCTGGAGGTCCAGTCGCACCCACTGGGCGAAGTGGAGGAGATTGTCGAGCACGTGCTGCCGGTGTACGCCGGGCGGCTCGCGGGCAAGACCTTCGCCGTGCGCTGCAAGCGCTCGGGCCAGCACGACTTTACCTCGGTGGAGGTGGAGCGCACGGTGGGCGGCGCCCTGCTGGCGCGCACCGACGCCGCCGGGGTGCGTTTGAAGGACCCCGAGGTGACGGTCGACCTGGAGATCAGCAAGCACACGCTGTACGTGGTTGGCCAGCGCCACCGCGGCCCTGGAGGCTACCCGGTGGGCAGCCTCGACCCGGTGCTGTCGCTGATTTCGGGGGGCTTCGATTCGCCGGTCGCCAGCTACCTGACCATGCGCCGGGGCATGCGCACCCACTACCTGTTCTTCAACCTCGGCGGGCGCGACCACGAGGTGGGGGTCAAGGAGGTGGCCCTGTACCTGTGGCAGAAATACGGCTGCAACCAGCGGGTGCTGTTTATCAGCGTGCCCTTCGAGGAGGTGGTGGCGGAACTGCTGGGCAAGATCCAGGACAGCCAGATGGGGGTGATCCTCAAGCGCATGATGCTGCGGGTGGCGGACCGCATCGCCGACGACCTGGAGATCGACGCCCTGGTGACCGGCGAGTGCGTGGCCCAGGTCAGCAGCCAGACCCTGCGCAACCTGTCGGTGATCGACGCGGTGAGCGAGCGCCTGGTGCTGCGGCCGCTGATCGCCACCGACAAGGAGGACATCGTGCGCATCGCCACCGAGATCGGCACCCGCGACTTCGCCGCCAACATGCCCGAGTACTGCGGGGTGATTTCGGTGAACCCCACCACCCGGGCGCGCCTGGCGCGGGTGGAGGCGGAAGAACGGCGCTTCGACATGGCCATCCTCGATCGCGCTCTGGCCAATGCCAAACAAACCCGCATCGACCGCCTGGCACAGGAAGAGCTCGAGCGGGCGGACGTCGAAGTGCTGTCGGTGCCCCTGGCCGGGGCCACGATCATCGATATCCGCCACCCCGACGAGGAGGAGTTGGCCCCCCTGCGGGTGCGCGGCGAGGTGCTGAAGATTCCCTTCTATGAACTCCACGGCAAAGCCGCCGGCCTGCCGCGGGGGCAGACCTACATGCTCTACTGCGGCAAGGGCGTGATGAGCCGACTGCACGCCAGCCATCTGCAGGGCGAGGAGGGCCTGGAGGTCAAGGTCTACGCGCCCTGATCCAATTCCCGCAGGCCAATTCACCACGGCCGAAAAGCGGCGGACTAAATGACCCAAAAAGCGGCGGAATAAATTCCGCCCTACAGTGAGCCCCCCTGTAGGGTCGAATTCATTCGACCAAAACAGAAGCCGCCTCCCCCTGCAGGGCCGAATGCATTCAACCAAAGCAGAAGCCGCCCCCCTGTAGGGTCGAATTCATTCGACCAAAACAGAAGCCGCCCACCCCTGCAGGGCCGAATGCATTTGACCAAAACAGAAGCCGCCTCCCCCTGTAGGGCCGAATTCATTCGGCCACGGCGGAAACCCGCCCGCTCCCCCTACAGCGCTCGCATTCATACGACCGAATCCCGCCGCCAGCAGCCGAATCAATAACCTGAAAAAGGGTGGGCGCTAACGGCCCTAGACAGAGCTGGACAGCTTCATAACAACCATGCCGCTCACGATCAGCAGCGCGGCGCCGGCCCGCAGCGGCGTCAGGGTCTCGCCGAGCAGGACCACGCCGGCAATAAAGGCGCCCACGGCGCCGATGCCGGTCCAGATGGTGTAGGCGGTGCCCAGCGGCAGCTCGCGCATGGCCAGCGCCAGCAGGCCGAAGGAGCCGGCCATGGCCAGCACCATGACCGCGGTGGGTAGGGGGCGGGTGAAGCCCTCGGACTGTTTCATCGCCAGGGCCCAGACAATTTCCAGCAGGCCGGCGAGGCCGAGCAGAATCCAGGACATGTGTGTGTCTCCTGTCCCGGGTCGTCCCGGCAGATTGGCCCATGATGGGGGAGGCCGTCCTCCGCCGCGAATTATGGAGTCTCCGGGATAATTTTCAAGTCCGCCGGGCGGGGGAGTGACTTGCGCCGGTGACAGCGGCATCGTAGTGTGCCGGTGATGGAATCCACCTGGACCCGCACTGAATACCTGTTTCACGCCGCCAGTGAATTGCCGGTGGAAGAGCGCGATGCCTACCTGGAAAAGGCGTGTGCGGACGATTCGGCGTTGCTGGCGGGTGTGAAGGAGCTGCTGTCGCACGCCGGTTCGGACTTCGATCCGCGCGCGGCGGTAATCGCCACGGCCGGCGACCTGCTGAGCCAGGAAACCGATCTCAGCGGCCAGCACCTGGGGCCCTATCGCCTCAAGCGCGTCCTCGCCCGCGGCGGCATGGGGGTCGTGTATCTGGCGGAGCGGGCCGATGAGCAGTTTTACAAGCAGGTGGCCATCAAGCTGATCGGCTCGCCCCTGGTCGGCGAGGAACTGCCGCGCCGCTTTCGTGAAGAGCGCCAGATACTGGCCAGGCTAGAACATGCCTACATTGCGCGCTTGCTCGACGGCGGCTCCACCGATCAGGGCCTGCCCTACCTCGTGATGGAGTACGTGCAGGGCGAGGCGCTGGACAGTTACTGCGCCCGCCACGCGCTCGGCCTGAACCAGCGGCTGGCCCTGTTCCAGAAAGTCTGTGCCGCGGTCGACTACGCCCACCGGCAGCTGGTGGTGCACTGCGACCTGAAAGACTCCAATATCCAGGTGACCCCGGAAGGCGAGCCGAGGTTGCTGGACTTCGGCATCGCCACGCTGATGCGGCGCTCCGATTTCGGGGTTGAGCCGCGCGGGCCCCGGCGCATGACGCTGCGCTACAGCAGCCCGGAGCAATTGCGGGGCCAGCCGCTGGGGACCGCCACAGACATCTACGCGCTCGGGGTCATCCTGTACGGCCTGCTCAGCGGCGGCCCGCCCTTTGATATCGATGAAGGCGACCCCGAGGCCTACGCCGATGCGGTGCTCGCCTCCGACCCGCCGGCGGTGAGTGTTTCGGCCCGGCGCCACGGCTTGCCGCACTGGCGGCGCCTGCGGGGGGACCTGGACGCCATCGCCGCCAGGGCGCTGGCAAAGTCGCCGGAGGATCGCTATTCCACCGCCGCCGAGCTGTCGCGGGATATCGGCCATCACCTGGCGCTCAAGCCGGTCACCGCGCGGGCGGATACCTGGCTCTACCGCAGCGCGACCTTTGTGCGCCGCAACCGCTTTGCCGCCGGCCTGGCCAGCCTGTTGCTGCTGTCGATTCTCGCCTCGGGCGGCCTGCTGGCCGTGAAGTCCGTGGAACTGGCCCAGCAGCGCGATCGCGCCAACGAGCAGCGCGACCGGGCGCTTGCGGTGACCGGGTTCCTCACTGAGATGTTCGAGCTCGGTTCGCCCTACAACACGCTGGGCGAGGAGATTTCGGTGACGCAACTGCTGCAGATGGCCAGTGCGGAGCTGGATCAGGACGGGCGCAAAACCGAAAACGACCGCGAGCTGGAATCGCACATCCACAGGGTTCTGGGGCGCGTCAACTTCGATCTTGGCGCGTTTGAGGCGGCCCGTCAGCACCTGCGCCGCTCCGTCGCATTGTTGCGCGCAGCGGGAAAAACCGATTCGGAGCGTTACCTGCTGAGTTTGCTGGACCTGGCGCGCCCGGAAGACCTGCTCGATCACCAGGACGCCGTGCTCGCCCTCAACACGGAGGCGCTGGCACTCAGCCGGCGCCTGTACGGTGACGACCACCAGCATACCCTCGGCACGCTCAATAACCTGGCGCAGCACCACGCCGAGCAGGGCAACCTGCGGCGGGCGGAGGCCCTGCACCTGGCGGTGTACCAAAAGCGGTTGGCGCTATTTGGCGCCAGCAATCACCACACGGTCGAAACGGCCTATAACCTCGGCAGACTGTACGAACAGTGGGGCAAGGCCGAGCAGGCCGAGCACTACTTCGATGCCTGTCTGCGAGCGGGCCAGGCCGGCCGGGGCCGGCGGCACATCTATACGCTGCGCTGCGAGGGGGCATTGATCGACCTTCAGGCCAGAACCGGGCGCCACCGGCAGGTCCTGGCCTCCGCCAGGGCGCACCTGGCGCTCATGCGCGAGGTCATGGGCGAGCGTCACCCGGACACGTTGCAGGCGATGCACACCCTGTCGCTGGCGTTGCAGCGCAATGGCCGGGTGGCCGAATCCGAGGCCTTGCTCGGGCGGACCCTGGCGCTGCGCCGCGAGGTGTTGGGCGCGCGGCACCGGGATTCCCGGGAGAGCGCCGCGCTGCTGGCCGTCCTGCGGCAGCACCCGCCCGAAGGGCAGGGTGGGGGCAATTCCCGCTTGCGCGCCGAGCACGCCCCGCGGCCCGATCGATAGCCGAGGGGCCGGCGCGCCCCGCGCCGGTGTGACATACTGCCGTCCTGCAAGGCTGCGGCCGTCCCTCGGCCTGGGGTATAATCCGCGCCCATTTTAAGCTGCCGCCCCCCAGGGCCCGGATTTCCCTTGATCGACAATCTTCGCAACATCGCCATCATCGCCCACGTTGACCACGGCAAGACCACACTGGTGGATTGCCTGCTGCAGCAGTCGGGCACCCTCGACCGCCGCGACCAGGGAGCCGAGCGGGTCATGGACTCCAACGACCAGGAGCGCGAGCGCGGCATTACCATCCTGGCCAAGAACACCGCCATCAAGTGGGGCGACTACCGTATCAATATCGTCGATACCCCCGGGCACGCCGACTTCGGCGGCGAAGTGGAGCGGGTGCTGTCGATGGTGGATTCGGTGCTGCTGTTGGTGGACGCGGTGGACGGGCCCATGCCCCAGACCCGCTTCGTGACCCAGAAGGCCTTCGAGCAGGGCCTCAACCCCATCGTGGTAATCAACAAGATCGACCGCCCCGGCGCGCGCCCGGACTGGGTGATGGACCAGGTCTTCGACCTCTTCGACAGCCTCGGCGCCACCGAGGAGCAGCTGGATTTCCCGGTGATCTACGCCTCGGCGCTGAACGGCATCGCGGGCCTGGACGACAGCGACATGGCCGCTGACATGACCCCCCTGTTCCAGATGATCGTCGACCGGGTCAGCCCGCCGGCGGTGGACCTGGAGGGGCCCTTCCAGATGCAGGTCTCGGCGCTGGATTACAGCAGCTATGTGGGTGTGATCGGCGTCGGCCGCATCAAGCGCGGCACCCTCAAGCCCAACCAGCAGGTGGTGGTGCTCGATCGCGAGGGTAACAAGCGCAAGGCCAAGGTGCTGCAGGTGATGGGTTACCTGGGGCTGGAGCGCACCGAGGTGGCGCTGGCCAGCGCCGGCGACATCGTGTGTATCACCGGCGTCGGCGAGCTGAACATCTCCGACACCCTGTGCGACCCGGAACACCCGGAAGCCCTGCCGGCGCTGACCGTTGATGAACCCACCGTCAGCATGACCTTCCAGGTCAACGATTCGCCCTTCGCCGGCAAGGAAGGCAAGTACGTCACCAGCCGCAATATCAAGGAGCGCCTGGACCAGGAGCTGATCCACAACGTGGCCCTGCGGGTGGAGCCCGGCGATTCGCCGGAGAAATTCAAGGTCTCCGGGCGCGGCGAGCTGCACCTGTCGGTGCTGATCGAGAACATGCGTCGCGAAGGTTTCGAGCTCGGCGTGTCGCGGCCGGAAGTGGTGCAAAAGGAGGTCGATGGCGAGATCCACGAGCCCTTCGAGCAGGTGGTGATCGACCTCGAGGAGCAGCATCAGGGCGCGGTGATGGAAGAGCTGGGCCTGCGCAAGGCGGAGCTGACCAATATGGAGCCCGACGGTAAGGGCCGGGTGCGGCTGACCTTCGTGGTGCCCTCGCGGGGCATGATCGGTTTCCGCTCCCTGTTCATGACCCTGACCAGTGGCTCGGGCATCATGACCAGTATCTTCGACCACTACGGCCCGGTGAAAATGGGCGAGGTGGGCAAGCGCATCAACGGCGTGCTGGTGTCGATGGTCAAGGGCAAGACCCTGGCCTACGCGCTCTACACCCTGCAGGACCGCGGACGGCTGTTCCTGGGCCACGGCGAGGATATCTACGAGGGCCAGATCGTGGGCCTGCACTCGCGCAACAACGACCTGGTGGTCAACCCCACCAAGGCCAAGCAGCTCACCAACATCCGCGCCGCCGGTACCGACGAGGCCCTGACCCTGACGCCGCCGGTGCGTCACACCCTGGAGCAGGCGCTGGAGTTCATCGAGGACGACGAGCTGGTGGAGGTCACTCCCGAGAGCATCCGCCTGCGCAAGAAGCTGCTGCTTGAGCACGAGCGCAAGCGCGCCAGCCGCGCCTGAAACCCCGGGGACCGTTTTACCGAACCATCCACCCGGTAAACGGTCCCCGATGCGTCTATGAAAGCACTCATCCAGCGCGTCAGTTCCGCCGCCGTATGTGTAAACGGCGATTGCATCGGCGAGATCGGCCCGGGCCTGCTGGTACTGCTGGGCCTGGACCGGGGCGACGACGAGACCCGGGCCGCACGGCTGCTGGACAAAGTGCTGCGCTACCGGGTGTTCGCCGACGACGAGGGGCGCATGAACCGCAGCGTGGCGGACACCGGCGGCGGGGTGTTGCTGGTGTCCCAGTTCACCCTGTCGGCGGAGACCCGCAAGGGCCTGCGGCCGAGCTTCACCAGCGCCATGCCGCCGGTGGAGGCCGAGGTGCTCTACGATGAATGCTGCAAGCTGCTGCGGGCCAGGCACGGCAACTGTGCCTTTGGTCGCTTTGGCGCCGACATGCAGGTGTCGCTGGTTAACGACGGGCCGGTGACCTTCTTGCTGGAACTCACGGATTAGCTCCGGTTGGCCGAATGAATTCGGCCCTACAAAACCACCCCCACCCCCTGTAGGACCGAATTCATTCGGCCACCGAGACACCGATCCCCCCTGCACGGCCGAGGATCCGCCCCTCTTTCCCGGACACAACGGCCCTCTTTTTACCGGATCATTTATTCTGCCGTCAAAACGCTGAACAGGCCGGTTGAAACCGGCCCTACCGTGGCGCCGCGTAATTCATATGCACATGGGGAATCCCGTCCTCCAGGTAATTCTCCCCGTCGCGGACAAAGCCCAGGCTGCCGTAGAAGCGCTCCAGGTGTGCCTGGGCGCCGATGCGAATGCCGCTGCCTGGCCACTGCGCCAGGTTGTGATCGATACCCCGCTGCACCAGCTCCCGCCCCAGCTGCAGGCCGCGGGCGGCGGGCGCCACCACGATGCGGCCCAGGGAGCTTTCGGGATAGCTGAGGCCCGGGGGCAGGCAGCGCTGGGTGGCGAGCAATTCGCCGCCCCGCCAGCACAGCATGTGCAGGGCGCCCTGGTCCCGGTCGTCCAGGTCCTGGTAGGCGCAGTCCTGCTCCACCACGAACACCGCCTGCCGCAGCCGCAGGGCGGCGTAGAGTTCCCGCAGGTTCAGCGCGTCGAAGGCGCTGACTTGCCAGCGCAGCGCCGTTTCCCGTTCCGCGCTCAATGCTGGTGGCCGCCGACGCCGTGGGCATGGCCGTGGTCGATTTCCTCGCCGGTGGCTTCGCGCACCTCGAGGATCTCGACCTCGAAGCACAGGGTCTTGCCCGCCAGGGGGTGATTGGTATCGACGGTGGCCGAGTGGCGGCCCACCTTGAGCACGGTGACCGGCACCCGGCCCTGGCTGGTGTTGAGCTGGGCCACCGCGCCGGGGCGCAGCCGGCCCTCGAACAGCAGGTGTTTGACCGGCACTTTTTGCTCCCGCTCGGCATTGCGCAGCCCGTAGGCGTCGGCGGGCGGCAGGGTGATTTCCACCGTTTCGCCGGGGCCGTGGCCGGCCAGGGCGTTTTCCAGGCCGGGTATGATGTTGTTGGCGCCGTGCAGGTAGGCGCTGGGTTCGCCGCCGCGGGAGCTTTCCAGCTCGCCACCCTGTTCGTCGCGCAGGGTGTAATGGAAGGTGGCGACACAGTTGTCGGAAATGTTCACGGTACAGTTGCCTCGGATGTGGAGTGGCCGATTCTAGCGATGGCGCCGGCCCGATTCCAGAAAACTCCGGTTTCCGATACTCCCCCGGCGATGCACTTGCTAATATACTGCCCAGGCGCCGGATGGAAATCCGCCAGCGCCCGCAGTCGAAAGCAGGGGCACGGCGGAGCCCCGTACCAACAGACACAGGGCCAACTATGTTAGCGAACGCAGAGCTCGCCCAGGATTTCAACAAACTGAACCAGCAGTACAAGGAGCTGGTGACCGCGCTGCTCGATGTCGTGAATATCCCGCCGGTGCGTCTCGAGGTGGACGCCACCCCCGAGGGCCATTTTCGCGGTTTCGACGGCGGCAAGTTCTACCTTATCGACAGCGGTTCGATCAGCGCGCGCTACCGCGGGCGCACGGTGTACTTCCTGGAAGAGGGCGACATGCTGTTGCCGGACATCGCCGGCGTGACCCACAAGGACATGGCGGTGTTCTACGGCAGCGAGGCGGGCGCCAGTCTGTATAGCTACCCCGCGCTGGAGTTCATGCAGCGGGTGTTCGCCGAGCCGACGGCCATCAAGTTGTGGACCCGCCTGCTCATCACCTACGCGGGCATGATGCTGCGCCTGACCGCCGCGCGCACCAACGAGGACAGCCAGGCCACCCCGGGTTTTGAAATCTACGAGCCGGGAGAGATCATCATTCGCCAGGGCGACCGCGCCGATTACGTCTTCAACCTGTCCACCGGCGTGGCCGAGGTGCTGGTGGATGACGTCACCGTGGGTCGTATCGGCGAGGGCGAGATCTTTGGCGCCATGGCGGCCCTGACCCACGCCGACCGCAGCGCCACCGTCAAGGCCAAGACCAGCTGCGCCGTGGTCAAGGTGCCCAAGGAGCAGTTCACCGACCTGATCAAGAGCAACCCGGCTACCATTCACAGCCTGCTGATCGACATGGCGAACTCCATCGTTAACCTCAACGAACAACTGGTGGGCCTGCGCAGTAGTACCCGCGACCGCGATTTCGACATATAGTACGCCCACACCTAAAAAACCCGGCAGCCCCGCTCCGCCCCCGAGCGGGGCCGCCACGTGTTACCCAATACAGGACCGAGTAAGACATGTCCGACATGCTGCAACTGGACGAGGACGGCGCCGAAAAGGTCTCCCTCAAGCAATACACCGAAAAGGCGTACCTGGACTACTCCATGTACGTGATCCTGGACCGGGCGCTGCCCCATATCGGCGACGGGCTCAAGCCCGTGCAGCGGCGCATTGTCTACGCCATGAGCGAGCTGGGCCTGAAGGCCTCGGCCAAGTACAAGAAATCCGCCCGCACCGTGGGCGACGTAATCGGTAAATTCCACCCCCACGGTGACAGCGCCGCCTACGAGGCCATGGTGCTGATGGCCCAGGAGTTCAGTTACCGCTACCCGCTGGTGGACGGCCAGGGCAACTGGGGCTCACCCGACGATCCCAAGTCCTTCGCCGCCATGCGCTACACCGAGTCGCGCCTGACCCCCTACGCCGACGTGCTGTTGGGCGAGCTGGGCCAGGGCACGGTGGACTGGGTGCCCAACTTCGACGGCACTCTGGATGAGCCATCGGTACTGCCCGCCCAGGTGCCCAACGTGCTGCTCAACGGCATCACCGGCATCGCCGTGGGCATGGCCACCGACGTGCCGCCCCACAACCTGCGCGAGGTGGTCGCCGCGGCGGTGCACCTGCTGGAGTCGCCCAGGGCGACCCTGGAGGAGTTGTGCGAGCACGTTCAGGGGCCGGACTACCCCACCGAGGCGGAGATCATCACCCCGCGGGAGGAAATCCTGCGCATGTACCAAACCGGTCGCGGCGGCATGCGCATGCGCGCGGTGTGGGAGCGGGAGAACGGCGATATCGTGGTCAACGCGCTGCCCTACCAGGTGTCCGGCTCGCGGCTGCTGGAGCAGATCGCCCAGCAGATGCAGGCCAAGAAGCTGCCGATGGTGGCGGATTTGCGCGACGAGTCCGACCACGAAAACCCGACCCGCCTGGTGATCGTGCCGCGTTCCAACCGGGTGGACGTCGAGGCGCTGATGAGCCACCTGTTCGCCACCACCGACCTGGAGAAGACCTACCGGGTCAACCTGAACCTGATCGGCATCGACGGACGCCCGGCGGTGAAGTCCCTGGACGTGATCCTCAGGGAGTGGCTGCAGTTCCGCACCACCACCGTGCGCCGGCGCCTGGAATACCGCCTGGAGCGGGTGCTCAGGCGCCTGCACATCCTGGAAGGCTATCTGGTGGCCTACCTCAATATCGACGAGGTGATCCACATCATCCGCACCGAGGACAAGCCCAAGCTCGCGTTGATGGAGCGCTTCGGCATCACCGACGTGCAGGCCGAGGCCATCCTCGAATTGAAGCTGCGCAACCTGGCCAAGCTCGAGGAGATGAAGATTCGCGGCGAGCAGGACGAGCTCGAGCAGGAACGCGACAAGCTGGAGCAAACCCTGGGCTCCGAGGCCCGGCTGAAGACGCTGATCAAGAAGGAGCTGAAGGCGGTGGCCGAGCAGTACGGCGACGACCGCCGCTCGCCCCTGGCGCAGCGGGAAGAGGCCCGGGCCTTCAGCGCCCTGGAGCTGATGAGCGCCGACCCGATCACCGTGGTAATGTCGGACAAGGGCTGGATCCGCGCCGCCAAGGGCCACGACATCGACCCCACCAGCCTGAGCTACAAGTCCGGCGACGGCTACAAGATGGCCGCCCGCGGCCGCAGCAACCAGCCGGTGGTGATCCTCGACTCCACCGGCCGCTCCTACACCCTGGCCTCCCACAACCTGCCCTCGGCCCGGGGCCAGGGCGAACCGGTCACCGGCCGCATCAATCCACCCTCGGGGGCGACCTTCGAGGGCATGATGATGGGCGCCGAGGACCAGCTGTTCCTGCTGGCCTCGGACGCGGGTTACGGTTTTGTCGGCAAGCTCGGCGACCTGCAGTCGAAAAACCGCGCCGGCAAGGCGGCCCTGAGCCTGCCCAAGGGCGGGCGGGTGATGCAGCCGGCGGCGATCCCGGAAGGCGGCGCCGAGGGCAAGTGGGTGGCGGCGGTGTCCAACGAAGGGCGCCTGCTGGTGTTCCCGCTGGCCGACCTGCCGCAGATGGCCCGGGGCAAGGGCAACAAGATCCTCGGTATCCCCTCGGCCCGGGTGCAGAGCCGCGAGGAGTTCGTGGTGGCGGTGCAGGTGCTGGGCGAGCAGCAGTCGCTGGTGGTCCACGCGGGCAAGCGCCACCTGAGCCTCAAGTTCAACGAGCTGGAGCACTACCGCGGCGAGCGCGGCCGCCGGGGCAACAAGCTGCCGCGCGGGTTCCAGAAGGTCGACAGTATGGTGGTTGAAGGATAACAGCTGTTTAGTTCTTAGCCCACCGTTAGCGGCATGGTGGCGGCACGACCGGTGGGGGGCGCTTTCGGGACACGCCGTGAACCCATCCATGGGGGCTCGTCCTCGGCATCCATGCCTCGCACGGTCCCGAAAGCGCCCCCCACCGCCCGCGCCTTCGGTACTTCTCTCAATACTCCGTTATTGGCTTGTGGGCAGTTCCGGTTGAACGAACGTAGTGTCCGTAGACTGAAGGCATCCGGCCGGACAGGTCCGCGTAGCGACCGTCAACGGCCATGGATGGCCGTTGCCGAGCGCGACAGGGACGTCATGCTTGTAGCGTGTCGCGTAGCGGACCTGTCCGGTCGGTTGCCGCTACCACAGTCTAACGTTTGGGGTTAGTTCGCTTGCGTAGCTTAGGCCTATGGCCCAGACAGCTTCCGCAAAATCAACTGCAACTGTCGCTCCAGCAAATCCGCGTAGGGCCCCTCGAAGCTTTCCAGGATGGCGTACTCCCCCAGCTCGCTGGGTTGGTGCTCCACCCGTCCGCTGATATCCACATCCTCGCAGGCCGCCGGTGACAGCATCACCCGCGGCGGCCGGCTGGCGCAGACCGCCTGCAACTCGTCCAGGGTGTGCTGCATATACAGCCCCGGGTAGATATCCGCCTCGTCCCCCAGCCCCAGCTCGCAGTGGGCCACCGCCATCGCCATGCCCAGCGACAGCGACATCTGCTTCTCCACCTCGCGGCCCACCGCCTGCACCAGCCAGGCGCAGGACGCCGCGCGAAAGGCCGTGCTGCCCGCGCTGCTGTCACCGGTAAAGAAAATCGCCAGGCCGAACTGTCGCATCACCTGGATGCGGCCGCCGTAGAAGCCCGCCGCCGCGTACACCACCTGGTGCAGGCGGTCCGTGTAGCGGTGCAGGGACTGCTCGTCCAGCGTGTCCACATACTCCATCAGGCTAGTCAGGTGCAGGTAGAGAATCGCGCTACCGGTGTAGTTCTCGTCCCGGGGGCCGGCACCCGAGCGCGCCCGCAGCAGGTCCATGGGCAGGGCGTCGATCTCCCTGGCCAGTGCCTCGATCTCATTGTCCGGTGGTACCGCGTCGCGGTTTTCCTCCAGCAGCACCCGCTTGCGCAGCGCCAGCAGCCGCTGGCCCAGGCGCTGGCCCAGGTGCAGGCAGAGGCCGTACACCGCCACGCTGAGCAGGATGGCCAGGCCCAGCAGGCTCAGCAGGAAGCGCCAGCGCGCCTCCTGGGCGCGGTCGGTACTCAGGGTGATCACCACCTCGCCGGCCACGTCCCCGGCGATGCGCACCGGCGCGCGGTAGCGCTGCAATTGCGTCCCCCGGGGTTCGCCGGCCTCTCCCAGCGCCTTGCCCTCCACATCGAAAATGGCCACCTGCTCGGCGGGGGAAGTGGTCGCGAAGCGCTGCAGGGAGGCGGCCACGCTCAACAGGTCGCCGGTTTCCAGCGCGGTGCCCAGGCGGCTGGCTATCTGCTGCGCCAGGGCCCGGCCGTGCTCGGCCTGCTGGGACTGCAGCAAGTGCTGGCTGGAGCGGGTGGCCAGCAACACCAGGGCCAGGCTCACCAGCAGGCAGCAGGCGGCGGCGATAAGGGCCAGCTGCGGGCCCAGGCTCAGGTTTTGTATCCGTTTAAACACGCGGCCCGTGAATTCTGGTGCAAAGCGCCAGAGTATAAACCACCAGCGGGAAATAGGGGACGGATACCAATTCCCTAAGGAATTGGTATCCGTCCCCTATTTCCTTAGAATACCGCGCTTCGCATCCTGCTAGAGCCAGCGAGAGTCGCCCGTGAATGAAATCCTGCTCATTACCCTGTCCGGGCCCGACCGGCCCGGCATCACCACCGCGGTTACTGGCATCCTGGCGCGGCACGCGGGCAACGTGCTGGATATCGGCCAGGCGGTGATTCACGCCACGCTGTCCATGGGCCTGCTGGTGGAGCTGCCGGCCGGGCACGAGCGCGCCGGACTGCTAGCGGCGCTGGAGGCGTTCGCCGAGGACAGCGGGCTCAAGCTGCGCAGCGAGACCGTGGCGCCGGAAAGCTACCGCGAGTGGGTGGAGGCCCAGGGTCGCGCGCGCTACATCATCACCCTGCTGGCACGGAAAATCACCGCCGAGCAGGTATCGCGGGTGAGCGCGGTGTTCGCCGATCACGGTTTGGGCATCGACGGCATTACCCGCCTGTCCGGCCGCATCCCACTCGGCGAGCTGCCGCCGTTGAGCAAGGCCTGCGCGGAATTCTCGGTGCGCGGCCCGCTGGGGGATCCGGAGGCATTCCGCCGCGACCTGCTGGAGCTGTCCTCCAGCCTCGATGTCGACCTGGCGCTGCAGGAAGACAACATGTTCCGCCGTCACCGCCGCCTGGTGGCTTTCGACATGGATTCCACCCTGATCGAGGCGGAGGTCATCGACGAGCTGGCCCGGGAGGCAGGGGTCGGCGATGAGGTCAGCGCGATCACCGAGCGCGCCATGCGTGGCGAGCTGGATTTCAACGAAAGTTTTCGCGCCCGGGTCGCCCTGCTCAAGGGGCTGCCCGAGTCGGCGCTGGCGGGCATCGGCGAACGCCTGCGCATCACCGAGGGCGCCGAGCACCTGATCAGTACGCTGAGGCGCCTGGGCTATCGCACCGCCATCCTGTCCGGCGGTTTCACCTATTTCGCGCGGCAACTGCAGGAGCGGCTGGGGATTGATCACGTGTACGCCAACGAACTGGACATCCGCGATGGCGCGGTGACCGGTGAAGTGCGCGGGGATATCGTCGATGGCCGGCGCAAGGCGGAATTGCTGCGGGAGATCGCCGCCCGGGAGGGCATTGACCTGCAGCAGGTGATCGCGGTGGGTGACGGCGCCAACGACCTGCCGATGCTCAGTATCGCCGGCCTGGGGGTGGCCTTTCGCGCCAAGCCACTGGTCAAGCAGTCCGCCGAGCAGTCCATCTCCACCCTGGGCCTGGACGCCATTCTCTACCTGCTGGGTATCTCCGACCGCTACCTGCCGGGCAGCTGATCCGCCGCGCGCCGGGCTTCGCTCAAATCTCCGACCACAGGGAGTCGAAGGCGGGCCGGGGCAGTTCCACGGGTTCGGCAATGGCGCTGTTGTTCTGTTCCAACTCGCGGATGTAGCGGAAGTCGAACTGGCTGAAGCCGGGGGCGGCCCCCACCTGGCGCTGTAGCTGCACCAGGAACTCCTCCCCCTGTCGCAGCAGCACCACCTTCTGCCGTTCGCGGAAGCCGGTGCGCGGGGTGATCAGGGTATGGGGCTTGCCCACCAGTTTGATCTCGGGCAGCAGCAGCACGCGCATCGGCTCGGACAGCGCGCCGCGCTGGCCCACGGTGCGCGCGCCATAGGGCATGGCCTTGGGGCTCAACAGCTCCACCCCGACCAGGGTGTTGGCCTGTTCCAGCGCGCTCACCCAGCGCACCGCGGCAATGACCCACTCGCGCTGTCCCGGTTCGCGCACGCACATGACGTCGCCGGAGCGCAGGTTGGGCGGCGTGCGTTGTGTCCACTCGAGGCAGTAGCCGCCGGGGCTGGCGTTGATGGCGCTGACCCGGTACACGGGAAAACGCAGTCCCGGGTGGCGCTCGCCCGACAGGGCCTCGCTGGTATCTTCCATTTCCACCACCGGGGGGCCGCCGGTGTGGCTGTTGGCATCGGCCTCCCCGCGGTGAATGTCGTCCGCCTCGGCTTTTTCCCAGTGGTCGCGGCCGGGATCGCGCGCGGTGAAGGGATCGTGGCTGGCGGCCGCCAGCAGGTGTCGCGGCAGTAATTCCGCGAAGGGCTTGCCGCCGGCGACGTGGTAGTGGGCGCTGCTCAGGCCCACGGCGACTTCCAGTTCGGTATCGGAGCCGGCGGCGCGGCTGAAATTGCGCAGGCTGTGGCTGCCGAGGGAGGCGATCAGGTGGTCCAGCAGGTTGGAGGGCAGGGTGATTTCGTCATCCAGGCGCAGCCCCAGGCGGCCGCTGGCGCGGTCCCGCTCGCGCAGCTGTTCCAGGTGATCGACCAGTTCCCGGGTGTCGATATAGCGCTGGTTGCGGCTGCGCTGGGTCGAGGAGGTGTTGTACACGGGGGGGTGGTCGCCGTTGAGATCGATCATGAACAGGGCTTCGTCGGCGTCCTCGACACCCAGTAGCCGCACCTTGCCGCTCCACTCCTGCAAGCCCCGGTGAACTCCCACGAGATCGCTCTGGCGCAATTGGTTGGCCTTGCAGCAGCCCAGCAGCAGTGCCTGCAGATAGCTTTCCTGCAGTGTCACCTGCCGGTTGTGCTGGTCCCGCACCGGCAGCTCGGCCAGGCGCTGGCGCTCGCCGAGGGCGTAGAGCTGGTGCAGGGTGAGCCAGCCGCCGGGCTCCACGTTCTGGTACAGCTGGAAAGTCTGCAGCATGCGCCGGCCGGCGAAGCTAATCGCCCGCTGCAGGCTCTCGCAGGTCAGGCGCGCCGGGTTGACATCGCCCAGTTGTTCGCGCTGCTGGATGGCGTGCACGGCGACCAGGGTATAGGCCGTGCTGAAGGCGCTGTAGAGGTTTTCCGCCAGCTCGGCGAGCTGGCGCGGCTCCTCCGGCAATACCAGGGGCTGGTTGAGGAAGCGGCGGGACAGGTTGGTGACCGCGACCTGAAGGCTCGGCGACAGCTCCTCCATAATGCCGAAGCGGTCGGCGGCGGCGATTTGCACCCGGTTGAGGTCGCGGACCGCGTCGCGCAGCCGCGACACCGACAGCCGGGTATTGGTCACCGGCAGTGCGTGGGCCCACTGCCGCGCGCTGTCCGCGTCGAGGGGGAACAACTCAAAAGCAGCCAGGTCCTGTCGCGGGATGCGCAGCTTGATAGGCGGGTTTTCGCTCATGGACTTCCGGTGGCCCTCCGTGTCCACTGTGCTGGGTTGCTTAAAGAGTAGCCTATGTGCGGCCCTCGCGGCTAGCGCAATCCAACCCGCGTGGCCCTGCCAAAAGCGGGCCGGGTGCGGTATCATTGGCGCCCATTTTTTTCAAGCAGCACCGTTAGTCATGGCAAGTTACTCAACCAATGAATTCCGTTCCGGCCTCAAAGTCATGCTGGACGGCGACCCCTGCAGCATCCTGGAAAACGAGTTCGTCAAGCCCGGCAAGGGGCAGGCTTTCAATCGCGTGCGCCTGCGCAACCTGAAGACCGGCCGCGTCTGGGACCGCACCTTTAAATCCGGGGAATCCCTGGAAGGCGCCGACGTGATGGACCGCACCATGGAGTACCTCTACAACGACGGCGAATTCTATTACTTCATGGAGCCCGACACCTTCGAACAGCACCAGGCCGACGTCAAGGCCGTGGGCGACGCCCACCTGTGGCTGAAGGAGCAGGAGTCCTGCGAGGTCACCCTGTATAACGGCACGCCGCTGTCGGTCGCGCCGCCCAATTTCGTCGAGCTGGAAATCGTCGAGACCGACCCCGGCCTCAAGGGCGACACCGCCCAGGGCGGCAGCAAGCCGGCGACCCTCAGCACCGGCGCCGTGGTCAAGGTGCCGCTGTTCCTCAGCCAGGGCGAAGTGATCCGCGTCGATACCCGCTCCGGCGAGTACCAGGGCCGCGGCGGCAAGTCCTGAGCCCATGCCCGACTGGCAACCCGGCGCCGGCCTGTCGCAACTGCGGGCCCGCGCCGGCCTGCTGGCCGCTATCCGCCGCTTCTTCGCCGAGCGGGATATCCTGGAGGTCGAGACGCCCCTGCTGTGCGGCAGCGGCATCACCGACCCCGCCATCGAACCGCTGATCGTCGCCGCCGGCGACTCGCTCAGCGCGCAACGTTACCTGCAAACCTCCCCCGAATACGCGATGAAACGCCTGCTCGCCGCGGGCAGTGGCCCCATCTACCAGGTGGCCCGGGCTTTCCGCGACGGCGAGGCCGGCGCCCGTCACAACCCGGAGTTCAGCCTGCTGGAATGGTACCGCCCGGGCTTCGACCACCACGCGCTGATGGCCGAGGTGGCGGCGCTGGTGTGCGCCTGCCTGGGTGAGCGGCCCTGGCGCAAGCTGAGCTACCGCGAACTGTTCCGGCAGGGGCTCGGCCTCGATCCCTTCGAGGTCGACGCCGGGGAGCTGGAGCGGGTTGCCCGCGGCCGGCACGACCTGGGCAATCTGGAAGGTGACCGCGATTTCTGGCTCGATCTGCTGCTCACCCACGACCTTGAGCCCTGGCTGGCGGGCCAGGGGCTGTGTTTCGTCTATGACTACCCGGCGTCCCAGGCGGCACTGGCGCAAATCGTGGACCACGACGGTGTCGAGGTGGGGCAGCGTTTCGAACTCTACATCGACGGCGTGGAGCTGGCCAACGGATACCATGAGCTGACCGACGCCGCCGAGCAGCGCGCGCGTTTCGAGGCCGACAATGCGCGGCGCCTGGCGCGCGGCCAGCCGGCGAGGCCCCTCGATGAATATCTGCTGGCCGCGCTGGCCGCGGGGATGCCCGCCTGCAGCGGGGTGGCGCTGGGGGTGGACCGCCTGCTGATGCTGGCCTGTGGCGAAGCGGATATCCGGCGGGTGCTGGCCTTCAGCTGGGAGCGGAGTTAGCCTCGCTAGCCGCCAACGCGGCCGCGAGTTCGGGCGCGGCGGGCGCTTCACCCCAGGTGTCGCCATGCAGCAGGTCGGTCAGCGGCAGCCGCGAACGCCAGCCCTGCAGCTCCAGTTCCGGCCGGGGCTGGAATTCGCTCACGTAGCCCAGGCACAGGTAGGCCACCGGGTAGACCTGGTCCGGCAACTTGAGAATATCCGCGAGTTGCCCCTGGTCCAGTATGCTTACCCAGCCCACCCCGACACCTTCGGCGCGGGCCGCGAGCCACAGGTTCTGCACCGCCAGGCAGGTACTGAACAGGTCTGTTTCCACAATGCTGTTGCGCCCCAGCACATGGGGGCCGCCGCGACCGCGGTCGCAGGTGATACAGAGGTTGACCGGGCTCTCCAGGATGCCCTCGAGCTTGAGCCTGCGGTACTGCGCGGCGCGCTCACCCTGGTAATTCTCCGCGGCCCGGGCATTTTCCCGCTCGAACAGCGCCTGTACCGCCCGCCTGACGGCCGGGCTGTCGATCACCAGGAAATCCCAGGGTTGCATGAAGCCCACCGACGGCGCGTGGTGGGCGGCGTGCAACAGCCGCGCCAGCACCTCGAGGGGGATCGGATCGGGCTTGAACTGGGCGCGGACATCCCTGCGCTCGTGGATGGCGCGGTAGAGACCCTGGCGCTCGGCGTCGGAAAAGCTGTGTTCGTTGGTGCTCATGGCTGTGGATGTGCGCTCAGGGCTGTCTATTCTCGCTCAGGGCTGTCTATTTCCGCTCAGGGCTGTCTATTCCCGCTCAGGGCTGCTCGAGTACCGCCGGGCCATAGCCCTCGATAAATTCCGCCGGCATCCGCCGCGGCCGACCGCTGCTGATCTCGATGCAGGCAAACTCCATGCCCCCGCGCAGGATGGTCGCGCCGTCCGCCGGGCGCACAATCTGGAAGCGGCGCCGCATTGTGAGGCGGCGGTCCCAGCCGGTGATCCAGGTGGCGGTGAGCAGGTCCTCGCCCTCCCGGGAGGCGCGCAGGTAATCGTATTCGGAGCGGGTGATCGCCATCGCCCGGTCCAGGGCCCGGTAGCGGTCGAGGTCCAGGCCCAGCGACACCGAGTGCGCCCAGGCGGCCTGTTCGCACCACTTTACGTAGACCGTATTGTTGGTGTGCTGCAGCCCGTCGATATCCCCGGCCTCGACCCGGTGGCTCACCACGAAGGGGGCCGGGTGATCCCACTGCGCTTGCGCTTCGTTCACTGCTCCGCCTCGACTCCCGGTTCCGCCGCAAAGCGCTGTTCCCGTGGTGTCTCCGCCGGCTTCAGGGCGATGTGGAAGAAGCCGTAGATGATCGCGATCACCGGGCACAGCAGGTTGAAAAAAGCGAAGGGCGCGTAGGAAAAGGTCGCCACGCCCAGCGTCGCCGACATGTAGGCGCCGCAGGTGTTCCAGGGAATCAGCGCCGAGGTCAGCGTGGCCGAGTCCTCCAGGGTGCGCGACAGGTTGAGGCGCGACAGGCCGTGGCGCTCGTATTCGTCCTTGTACATGCGGCCGGGCAGGGCCACGGCGATGAACTGGTCCGCCGCCAGGATGTTGGCGCTGATGCAGGTGAATACCGTGGTGGTGATCAGCGAGCCGACGCTGTGCACGCCCTTGAGCGCCAGGGTCAGCAGGTAGCGCAGGATGCCGGTGCGCTCCAGCACGCCGCCGAAGCCCAGCGCCGAGATGATCAGCCACACCGTGTTGAGCATGCTGCTCATGCCGCCCTTGCTGAGCAGGGCGTCCAGGAATTCGTTGCCGCTGTTGGACACGTAGCCGTTGAACAGGCTGATCCAGATGCCCTTGAGCAGCACGAAGGCCCCGGACAGGCCCTCGCTGTCGCCCGCCAGCCCCCGCACCGCCTCCGGCTGGAACAGCAGCGCGAACAGCGCGCCGATCAGGGCGCTGACCACAATGGCCGGATAGGCCGGGAAGCGCTTGTACACCAGGCCCAGCATCACCAGCAGGGGCAGCAGCAGGTGAAAACCGATGTTGAACTGCTCGCGGATGCTGTGTTGCAGGGCCTCGATTTCCTCCGGGGTGGCGGCGTCGGCGCTGCCGATCAGGGCGAACACGATCAGCGCGATGACAAAGCTGGGGATGGTGGTCCACAGCATGTGGCGGATGTGGTCGAACAGGTCGACCCCGGTGGCGGCGGAGGCCAGGTTGGTGGTGTCCGACATCGGCGACAGCTTGTCGCCGAAATACGCGCCGGAGATGATGGCGCCGGCGGTGATCGCCGGGGACAGGTCGAAACTGCCGGCAATGCCCATCAGGCCGATGCCCAGGGTGCCCGCCACGGTCCAGGAACTGCCGATACTGATGGCGACGATGGCGCAGATGGCGGCGCTGGCGGCGTAGAAAATCGACGGGTCCAGCACCGCCACGCCGTAGTAGATCATGGCGGGCACGGTGCCGCTGAGGATCCAGGTGCCGATCAGCATGCCCACCGACAGCAGGATCAGGGTCGGCCCCAGGCCGACGCCGATGCCGTCGATGATGCCCTCCTGGCATTCGCGCCAGCCGATGCCGGTGTGGCGGCCCACCAGGGCCGCCACGCAGGTCGCCAGCACCAGGGCGATCTGGTTGGCGCCGTAGGACGAGTCGGCCCCGAACAAGTAGACCGAGCAGGCCAGCAGGGCGACCAGGAACAGGATGGGCGCCAGTGCCAGTGGCAGGTTCAGGCGGTCATTGGTGTGGGCGGTCACGCTCAAGGCAGGCGGCTCTCTTCGGGGGTTGTTATTGCTAATCGTGTGGTATCGCAGACGGGGATGCCGCGCGGTCGCTACACCCGCAACGGTGCAGAATGCCTCAAAACCCGCCCCGGGTACAGCCGCTCGCGACGGCGCGGCCCCCGGGCCGGTGGCGGCTGGCGCGGATTTGGGCTATAAATTGCGCTGATACGCCGCCCGAAGTCGTGGCGCGGGGGGGCCGTAACCACCGCGGCATTGGATGCCCGGGCCAACGAGGTCCACGCCATGAACGAAGTGTCCGTTTTGCCCCAGCCAGCTTGTGCCGACCGCGGATTGCGCGCCCTGCGCCGAGCGCTGTTGTTGCTGCTCTGCCTGTCCGTGGGGGCCTGCAAGGTCGTGATTCTGGTGCCGCCGGGCGGCAAGGTCGTGTCCGCCAACGGCGAGGTCTGCCTCGCCGGCCAGACCTGTGTCATCGAGGTGAGCGACACCGATTTCGACGACACCTTTACCGCGGTGCCCGACGCGGGTCGCGGCTTCGCGGGCTGGGAGAGTGGCAACGGCTATTTTTGCGGCGGCCAGGAGGAGCCCTGCCACCTGGCCACCACCAGCTTCGATGGCAACGACAACCTGATGGCGGCGCTGGCCTCCGACCTGGAGTTCTTCCTGATACCGCGCTTTACCCCCACCCCCGGCTACAATTGGGCCTACTGGAAGCGGGTGCTCCACCAGATCGACAACGGCGATTTCACCACCGCCAGCGCCCTGTACGCCATCGCGCCGATTCCGGGACAGTGCGACCCGGGCGCCATCGCCGGTCCGGTGCGCAAGCGCGTGCTGGAGGCGGTGAACCGGACCCGCGCGCTGCACGCGCTGCCGCCGGTGCAATACGACAAAAACTTCGACATGCAGATGCAGCTCACCGGCCTGGTGCAGCGCGCCAACGAATACCTCTCCCACTTTCCGCAACCCGGCGACGCCTGCTACAACGCCGATGCTGAAATCGGCGCCGGCAGCGCCAACCTCAGTGGCGGCAGCCGGATTACCGACCCGGCGGAGGATGTCTTTGGCTGGACCAACGACAATTACAACGTGGCGGCCCTGATGGAGGCCGGTCACCGGCGCTGGATCCTGTTCCCGGAGCTGGGCTATACCGCCTACGGACAGGTGGACGGCTATGCGGCGCTCAAGGTCTTCGGCTTCAACCGGGCGCCGGCGCGGGAGCCGGACCCCGATCTGGGTTTTGTCGCAGTGCCCTATCGCAACTATCCCTATGTGCTGTTTTCCGGCGGCGACAAGCCCACGCCCTGGAGCCTGTCGATCGTTCCTCCCCAGGGGGGCTCCAGCGATTTTGACTACTTTGCATCGGCCACCGTCAGTGTGGTGGACAAGGACAGCGGCCAGCCGCTGACCGTGCGCGGCAAGCACAGCGACAACAAGGGCTTTGGCCTGCGCAACTTCCTGTCCTGGATGGTCGACGGCTGGGCGTATGACACGCGTTACGTCGTCAGTATCAACAATATCCAGCAGCCCGGTGGCGCACCGCTGCAGATCCAGTACGAGGTGATGCTGGACCGCTTCAACCTGTTCACCGTGGACAAGCCCCTGGAGGCGGGGGACAGCGGTGGCGCCGCGGGCTTCTCCGGCAATTTCGACAGCGAGCGGGACGAGGACAGCTACCGGCTGGCGCTATCCGGCAACGTCAGCTTCAGTAAATCCCAGGGCTACTTCCTGCGCATCTACGATGCCGGCAAGCAGCTGGTGGTATCGGCCGACGGCAATTTCAACCGGAGTTTCGCTGCGGGCGACTACACCGTGGTGGCCAGCCGCTGCGACGAGAACGGCCTGTGCTACCAGGGTGTGGACAGCTACAGCGCCAGCATCCAGTAGCCGGCTCCCGGGGCGAGGCATTCGCGGGCCGCCGGGGCGACACATCAGCCCCCGGGGGTCTGACTTCAATTCTGCGATCACGTACCATAGCCGCTTCGAGAACCTCAGGATTGTAGAGCATGCTTACCCTTTCCCGGCTGCTGTGGGCGGCCACCTCCGCCGCGTTGTTCGTCGCGCTGCCAGCCTGTGTCGCGCCGGGTGCGGATAGCGGCCCACCGCCGCAGGCCATTGCCCGCGAGGGCGCCGCCAGCGGCGCCGGTCTCGCCCCGGAAACGCCGATACGCATGGTCACCCTGGTGGACGACCTGGACAAGCCCTGGGGCATGGACTTCCTGCCCGACGGCAGCCTGCTGGTCACCGAGAAAAGCGGCGTCCTGAAACGCATCGACCTCGAAAGCTACGCGGTGACCGCGATCGGTGGGTTGCCCGCGTCGGCGGATGTCGGCCAGGGGGGGCTGATGGATGTCCTGGTGCACCCGGATTTCGCCAGCAATGGCTGGGTCTACCTCTCTTATAGCGTGGCGGAGGGCGGCGCCTTCAGCACCCGGGTGAGCCGCGGGCGCCTGGCGGACGGGGCCCTGGTGGATGTCGAGGAGCTGTTCACCGCGCAACCCTTCTTCCGCGAGCGCCGTCATTTCGGTTCGCGCCTGCTGCTCGACGGCGGCTATCTCTATGTCACCGTGGGCGATCGCGGCAATCGCGATCTCGCGCAGAGCCTCGAGACCCACAACGGCAAGGTACTGCGCCTGACCGAGGATGGCGCGCTGCCCCCCGACAACCCCTTCGTGGGCGTGCCGGGCGCGCGGCCGGAAATCTGGACCTACGGCCACCGCAACCCCCAGGGCATGGCGCGCCATCCGGTTACCGGCGCGATCTGGGTGGCGGAGCACGGGCCCCAGGGCGGCGATGAGTTGAACGTGCTGCGGCGTGGCGCCAACTACGGCTGGCCGCTGGTGACCTACGGCGAGGAGTACGGTGGCGGCCGCATCGGCGAGGGCACCCACCGCGCCGGTACCGAGCAGCCGCTGGTGTACTGGGTGCCCTCCATCGGCACCGGCAATATCGCGTTCTACGATGGCGACCTCTACCCCGGTTGGCGGCCTTCGGTGCTGGTGTCCGGCCTCAAGCTCACCCGCATCAGCCGCCTGGAGCTGGACGGGGACGGGGTCGGTGCGGAGACGCGACTGCTGGCCAACCTGAAAATGCGCATCCGCGATGTGCGGACCGGGCCCGACGGCCGGGTGTACGCGCTGGCGGCCGGCTCGCGGCTGATCCGGCTCGAGGTCGCGGAGCCCGCCCCGACGCAGTGACAGGCAATCAATGACCAACGACCGCAAAGCCCTGCTGCTGGGCCTGGCCGCCATTTTCCTGTGGTCCACGGTGGCCACCGCGTTCAAGCTCGCCCTGCGCCACCTCGATGTCTTTCAACTGCTGGCCTGGGCCGCCACCTGTTCCGCCATCGCGCTGTGGCTGATTGTGGTCCGCCAGCGCAAGGCGCGCCTGGCCCTTGGCTACCTGCGCGAGTCCCCCGGGTACTTCCTGTTCATGGGCCTGCTCAACCCGCTGGCCTACTACCTGATCCTGCTGCACGCCTACGATTTGCTGCCGGCGCAGCAGGCGCAGCCCATCAATTACACCTGGGCGATCACCCTGGCGCTGCTGGCGGTGCCCATGCTCGGGCAGAAGCTGTCGCGGCGCGACCTGCTGGCGGTGTTGCTGGGCTACAGCGGGGTGGTCGTGATCGCTACCGAGGGGCGCGTGCTGGACATGCAGTTTGCCAGCGTCGAGGGGGTGATCTGCGCCCTGGCGAGCACCATCATCTGGGCCCTGTACTGGCTCCTGGGCACCCGCAACCACCGCGACCCGGTCGCCTCGCTGTGCCTGAATTTCACCCTCGCCGCGCCGCTTGCCTGGTTGGTGTGCGCGCTGTTTTCCACCCCCTGGACCAGCGGCTGGCAGGGGCCGGCGGCCGCCATTTATGTGGGCCTGTTCGAAATGGGCATTACCTTCGCCCTGTGGTCCAGCGCCCTCAAGCTGGCCAGCGGCGTATCGCGGGTGGGCAACCTGATCTTCCTGTCGCCGCTGTTCTCGCTGGTGTTCATCGCCACCATTCTCGGCGAGACCATTCACCCGGCCACCCTGGCGGGCCTGGCGCTGATCATTCCCGGGGTGCTGCTGCAACAGACCGGCCGGCCGGCGGTGCCGGCCCAGGCCTGAGGCCTTGGCCGGGCCCGCCGGCGGGGAGGCGGTGGCGTTGCCACCGCGCTACTATCGCGACAATTTCCTGGCCCTGTGCCGGACGGTGGAGGCGCAGTACGGCGACCTGCTGACCGCCGACGAGCGGGACTGGCTGGCCGGCTTTCGCGCCCTGACCGTGCAGGCCCAGTGCCTTTATCTGCGCCTGGTGTCCCGGGTGGGCCCCTGGTTCCGCCCGCGGCGGCTCGACTATGCCGAGATCGGCTCCCTGTCCGCGCCCCTGGCCGAGTTGCGCGCGGCGGGCTACCTGGTGGCGGCCGAAGTCCTGGCTGTCGAAGAGCTGGGCCGGCTGTACACCCGCGCGGAGCTGGGCGGACTGTTCCCGCGGGCCCTGCGGGGCCTGCGCGGCGACAAGCGCGCCGCGCTTGCCGCGATCGCGCAGTGGTCGGAGGCGGAGGGGGCCGACCTGCTGGCGGTGGCGCGCGGCGCGGACGGCGAGGCGCCGGTGGCCGCCACCGGGCTCGACCGGATGGAGTGCCTGCAACTGCTGTTTTTCGGCAACCGCCGGCAGAGCCTGACCGATTTCATCCTCAGTGACCTCGGGGTGGCGACCTACCACCCCTACCGTCTCGACCGGGCGCACCGCCTGTTTCCCGACCGGCCCTCGGTGGAGGACTACCTCGCCTGTGGCCGGCTGGCGGACCACTACGCCGTGTTGCGCGAGGCCGGAGACGATGCCGGTATTGTCGCGCTGGCCCGTTCGTTGCTCGATATTAGCGTCAATCATTGCGCCAGCGAGCGGCGCTGGTGGCGACTGTTCAACCGCGTGGCGCGCCAATTGGAGCGTTGCGGGGAACTCGACACCGCCCTGTCACTGTACCGCCGCAGCGCCCTGCATCCGGCCCGGGAGCGCGCCGCCCGGGTGCTGGAGGCGCAACAGGACTGGCGCGGCGCCATCGCTCTGTGCCGCGAGATTCTCGATACTCCCTGGGGCGAGGAGGAGCGCGAGGCCGCGCGGCGCATACTGCCGCGGGTGCAGCGCCGCGCCGGTGACACGCCCGCGCGCCGGCCGCGGGACAGCTTCGCGCGCCTGGATCTGTCACTAGAGCGGGCCGCGGAGCGGGTGGAACTGGCGGCCGCCCGGGCCCTGGCGGCGGACTGGGCCGCGGTGTACTACGTGGAAAATACCCTGGTTAACGGCCTGTTTGGCCTGGCCTTCTGGGAGGAAATGTTCAGCCCGGTGGCGGGCGCTTTCCACAACCCCTACCAGGCCGTGCCGGCGGACATGTACGACGGCGGCTTCTACCGCAACCGGAGGTCGATGCTGGACCGGCGCCTCGAGAGACTGGCGGAAGCCGACCTGGCGGCGGAATTGGGCGCCGCCTACCGGCGCTACCAGGGCCTGCAGTGCCACTGGGTGCATTGGCGCGCGCTGCCGCTGGCGCTGGTGGAGGCCGCGCTGGCGCGCATTCCCGCTTCGCACCTGCTGGCGATGTGGCGGCGCATGCTGTTCGATCCCGGCGAGTGCCGGCGCGGATTTCCCGACCTGCTGGCATTGGGGGAGCGGCCCGGGGAGTACTGCATGATCGAGGTCAAGGGACCGGGCGACGCCCTGCAGGAGAGCCAGAAGCGCTGGTTGCGCTTTTTCGGCGAGCAGGACATCCCCGCCGCCGTGGCCTGGGTGCGGTGGCGCGATGACTGAACTGACCCTGTCGGTGGGCGATCTGGTGCGCTTTTGCTTTCGCGAGGGTGACATCGACCACCGTTTTCGCCCCTCGCCCACCGCGGTCGAGGGCATCGAGGGCCACCAGCGCATTTACCGCCGCCGCGGCGACAGCTACCGCGGCGAATACCCTGTCGATTACCGCTGTGAACTGGATGGGCTGGCCCTGCGCCTGCGCCTGCGCGGTCGCGCCGACGGCTACGACCCCGCGGCGGGGCTGGTTGAGGAGATCAAGACCTGCCGGGTGGCGCCCGCCGGCATTGCGCCGGCCGTCAGCCGGATGCACCTCGCCCAGGGGCGGCTGTACGCGGCGATGATCGCGGCCGCGCGGGACTTGCCGGCCCTCGACGTGAGATTGACCTGGCTGCACCTGGACGAGGACCGGGAGTATCCCCTGGAACAGCGTTACAGCCGCGAGGAACTGGATGCGTTCCTGGGCGACGCCCTGGCGCGCTTCGCCGACTGGTTGCGCCGCGTGGTCGCGCTGCGCTCGGCGCGCGACGACAGTCTGCGGGAACTGCCCTTTCCCCACGCCGGTTTTCGCGCCGGCCAGCGGGATCTGGCGGAGCGGGCCTACAAGTGCATCGACCGCGGCGGCCAGCTGATGCTGGAGGCGCCCACCGGCCTGGGCAAGACCCTGGCGGTGCTCTACCCGGCGCTGAAGGCCCTGGGTCGCGGCAAGCACGAGCGGGTGGTGTTTTGCACCGCCAAGACCGCCGGCCGCCGCGCCGCGGAGCAGGCCGTGGCCGCGCTGGCAGTGGCGGGCTATCGCGGCCGCGCCATGACCTTGTCGGCGAAGGAGCGGGTGTGCCTGTCCCCGGGCTCGGCCTGTCACGGCGATGACTGCCCCTTCGCCCGCGGTTACTACGACCGCCTGCCGGCGGCCCTGGCCGCCGCGCTGGCGCGGCCCGCCCTGCGCCGCGAGGACCTGCAGGCGCTGGGCCGTGAGTTCCAGGTCTGCCCCTACGAGCTGGCCTGGGACCTGGAGCCCTGGATGGATACCCTGATCGCCGACGTCCACTATCTCTATAGCCTGAGCCCCGCCCTGTCGCCGCTCCACCGCGACACCGGCGAACGCACAACGGTGCTGCTGGACGAGGCCCACAACCTGGGCCCGCGGGCGCGGGGCATGTACAGCGCCCGGCTGCGCAAGTCCGCGGTGCTGGCGGCGCGGCGGGAATGGCAAGCGGAGGCGCCGAAGGGGGGCTCACAGGGGCGCGCGCCCAGGCGGGGACTCAACCGCCTCAACCGGGTGTTGCTGGCGCTGGGCAAGGAGGCGTGGCGGGAGGCGGACTGGGACGGCCGGGCGCAGGCGCCGACCGCGTTGCTGCAGGCCCTGCAGCAATTTGCCGCCGACATGGGCGAGCAGCTGGCCAGGCAGCCGGTGGCGTTGGTGCGCCACCGCCGGTTGATGGACCTGTACTTCGATGTACTGCAATTGCTGCGCTGCGCCGAGAATTGGGGCCCGGAGTTTCGCTGCGAACTGCATCGCGGCGAGGGCGCGCAAGGCCTGGAAGTGCACTTTAACTGCCTCGACCCGGCGCGGCTGCTGGCGGCGCGCCAGGCCACCTGCCACGCGGTGGTGGCTTTCTCCGCCACCCTGTCGCCCTGGCACTGGGCCCGAGACGCACTGGGCTTCGACGCACAGGCGGTATGTTATCGCGCGGCCTCGCCCTTCGCCCGCGAGCAGTTACAGGTGGAGCTGGCCACCCATATCGACACCCGCTTTCAACAGCGGCAGGCCTCCCTGCCGGCGCTGGTCGCGCTGTTGCGGGACTGGTTGCGTCAGGCGCCGGGCAACTGCCTGCTGTATTTCCCGTCCTACCGCTACCTGCGCGATTGCCTCGAAGCGGTGGGGGAGATTCCCGGCCGCCATGTGGCGACACAGGCCCCGGGCGATGGCGATCCCGAGCGGGATGCGCTGCTGGACCTGCTGGAGCGCCGCCGGGACGTGGCGGCCTTCTGCGTCCTGGGGGGCGTGTTCGGCGAGGGTATCGACCTGCCGGGGGAGCGCCTGGCCAGCGTGGTGGTGGTGGGGGTCGGCCTGCCCCAGGTCAACCGCGACAGCAACGCCCAGCGGAACTTCTACCGGGAAAAATACGGCGATGGCTTCACCTACGCCTACCAATACCCGGGGATGCAGAAAGTCAGCCAGGCACTGGGCCGGGTGATCCGCGACACCGGGGACCGGGGGCGGGCGCTGCTGGTCGACAGCCGCTACCGCCAGGCCGCTTACCGCGAGTTGCTGCCGCCCTGGTGGATCTACAACGAACGCGATGCCGCGTCTTCAAAGTGAGTTTTAGCCAGCCGCGAGGTGCCGCGAAGCCGGTTTCGGGAGTGATGTGATCGCATGACTTGCCGGCGCGGAGCGGGGCAGTGGCTCGGCGGGGCAGCATCGATGTGGGAGGCCGGACCCGCCCAAGGCGGATGCGGCCTCGTCTGTCGGCCGAGGCGCGCTAGCGGCTGCCCTCCATTGAAAAGTGGTGGGAAAACTCGATGTGATCGGCGGCGTTGTTGGCCTTGGCCAGCTCGTACATGAGGCGGCAGTCGACAACCGCGCCCACGCTGCCATCATCGTTGTAGCCCACGATGGGGCCATCGCCAACCGCGAACATAATGACCCCAGTGGGGGAGTCGGCCACGTGGATGGCCCCGCCCGGCTCCAGCGAATGAGTCCAGACGCCGCCGCGGTCATCTTCCCCGTATCCGAATTCGCCTTCGAGAATAAAGGCCTCGGCGTTGCCGATGTGGTGGTGGGGGGGAGCCTCGGTGTTGGGGTCGACCTTGAGCAGCATGCTGAAGCCGCCGCTGTGCTCGCGCACGGTGAGCAGCTTGAAGTAGGTCCCGGGCATCACCCACTCCGTCCACGGAATGGTGGCCGGATCGAAAAAGGTCGGCTTGTGCGGCACGTTGATCTGGATCGGGTTGTTGCCACTGAATTTAGATGGGTCTGACATGGTCATTTCCTCTTTGCTATGGAGAGTTGTTGGCAGCCAGTGAGCGATCGCTAGCCGTTCAAGTGGATACCGCCATCGACGACGAACTGGTTGCCGGTGATGTAGCGGGATTCATCGGAGGCCAGGAACAGCACCATGTGGGCGATGTCCTCGGGGTCGCCGAAATATCCCAGGGGAATTCGGCCGAGGAACTGTTCCCGCACGGCTTCGGGTTGCTGGCCGCTGGCCCGCGCCATCTGCTCGATCCCTGCCGCCAGCATGGCGGTGTCGATATTTCCGGGGTGCACGCTGTTGCAGCGGATGCCCGTGCCGCTTCTGGCGCAGTGCAGGGCCACCGACTGGGTCAGGTGGGTGACCGCCGCCTTGCTGGCGCCGTAGGCCGTGAGAAAGGGGGTGGCCATCAGGGCGGCTAGGGAGGACAGGTTGACAATGGCGCCGCCCGGGGACATGGACTCAATGGCGTGACGGCAGCCCAGGAAGACACTTTCAGCGTTGATCTTCTGTAGCTTGCGCCACTCCTCCACGGTGGTGGAGGCCGGTGAGTTCTGGGTGGCATCGCCGCCGTAGCCTGCGTTGTTGACCAGGACATCGAGCTGCCCGTGGCGGTGGATGACTTGGTCGGTGACCGTCCGCCAGTCTTCCTCGGATGTAACGTCCTGGCGGATAAACTCGATGCCCAGGCGATCCGCGGCCTCCTTGCCCAGGTCGGTTTGAATGTCGGTGATAATGACCGATGCGCCCTCCTCCGCGAGTCGCTTGGCCATGGCGTAGCCCAGGCCGGCGGCGGCGCCTGTTACCAGGGCGGACTTGCCCTGAACACGTCCGTTGCGGGTCATTGTTGATTCTCCCTTTGGTGAATGTTTCGTGGTTTGGATATCCGCTTTGGTCCGGGCTAGAAATGCCAGTTAAACTCCAGGCCCCATTCCCGCGGCCGCCCAGGGATCGCCGAGGCGACCCCGACACTGGAAAGCGCCGACACGCCGTTGTCGATATATGCTTCACCGGTCAGATTGGTCACGAACATGGCGAGTTCGTAGCTTTCGCTGGACGGGAGCAGGGAGGCGCGAACGTTCCACAGGCCCAGGCTGTCCCTGGCGATGGATTCGGTGTTGATGACATCCATGTACATCTTGCTCTGGTATTGGTAGTCCAGCCGCAGCTTGAGGTCGAGGCTATCCAGTAGCGGTCGCTGGTAGCTGGCGGCGAGGTAGTGGCTCCAGCGTGGCGTTCGCGGCAGGTAGCTGTTTTCGTCGATGCCCTCGGCGGCGCCGATATCGGTGTATTTGCTATGCAGGTAGGAAGAGCCGAGGTCGAGCTGGAAGTGTGCGCCGAGCAGGGCGCTGACCTCGACTTCCATGCCCCGGATTTCCGCTTCCCCGGCGTTCTGGATCGCCGACAGGAAGGTGCCGGTGTCCGGGTCCGCGGACAGCACCAGCAGCTGGATATCCTCGTAGTAACCCTGGAAGGCGGCGGCGTTCAGACGCAGGCGGTCGTCGAAGAACTGTGATTTCGCGCCCATTTCATAGGACCACAGGTACTCGGGGTCGAAGGATTGGAGTTCGCCTTCCGCTGTCGGGCGGCCGTTGAAACCGCCGCTCTTGTAGCCGTAGGACGCGGAGACGTAGAGCAGCGTGCCATCGTCGGTGGTGTAATCCAGGCCGACGCGGCCGGAGGTCGCCGTGAAGTCCTCGGCGACGGTTTTGTCGTGGAAGATGTATTCCCCGGCGGACAGGCGGTAGTGGTCCAGCGTGTAGGATTTGTCATCGTAGGAATAGCGCAGCCCCAGGGTCACGGAGACGCGCTCGTCGAGATCGTAGGAGCCCTGGCCGAACACCGCGTAGCTGTCGGTTTCGATTTTGTTGTAATCGTCCAGCATCAGGTCGAGTACCGCATTGGTCGGATTGCCGGCGCCGCCGGGCACACCTGGCGTCTGGCCCATGCAGGACGGGGGAGAACTCGCCAGGCAGTCCACGCTGGCTGGCAGGCCTTCCAGGGCGTCGTAGAGGCCATTGGCGATCATGACGTCGATGCGATCCACCGCTTCCTCGTGGTAGTAGTAGGCGCCCGCCACCCAGTTCAGTCGGGCATCAGGCGATGAGCCCTGGAGCTGGAACTCCTGGCTGAACTGATCCTGGGATACGGTGTCCCGGGTCTCCGCGTAGCGGGCGGAACTGTTGTCGGTATCGCGACCGAACACGGCATCCAGGTCGCGGTAGGCGGAGATCGATTTCAGGGTCAGGTCGCCGATATCCCACTCCAGGGTTGCGGAAACACCCCAAATTTCGTGGTCGTTGACGCTGACGCCGGTACCGTCGGAGTGGAACATATCGCTCTGGGGGTGGGCGCCAGTGATTGCCGTGCCCTGGGGGCCGCTAACCAGGGCATTCCACAGCGATAGCAGCGGGGCTTGCTCGTCGACCTCCGCCAGTACCATGGGTACCGATTCCTGGTTCTGCTTGCTGTAGTCAAGTTTAAGGCTGGCTTCCAGGTTACTTGTCGGCGTCCAGTAGAGGGCGCCACGCGCCAGTTGCTGGTCGATATCGCCGGCCTCTCGGCCATCGACGCGGTCGGCGTAGCCGTCCCGCTGGTTGGAGGCCAGCGAGAGGCTGCCGCCGAGGGTGTCGGCGACCAGCGGGCCCGACAGGGAAGCGTGGATGTCCTGGCGGTTGTAGCGCCCGGTAGTCAGGCGGACCGAGCCCTCGGGTAGCGGCGCGGGTTTGCTGGTGATGACGCTGATGGCGCCGCCGATGGTGTTGCGCCCGAACAGGGTGCCCTGGGGGCCGCGCAACACCTCGATACGCTCCACGTCGAGCAGGTCGAGATTGGCGCCCGTGGCACGTCCGAGGTACACGCCGTCCATGTAGATGCCGACGCCCGGATCGGTGGTGATCAGGAAGTCGGTTTGGCCGATACCGCGTATCGTGGCCTGTATATTGCTTCCGCCGCCGTCACCGGTGGACGAGGACAGGTCGAGATTGGGGGTTGCGCGGGAAATGCCGGTCAAATCGCTGATCGATAGGGCGTTCAGGTCTTCACCCCGGAATGCGCTGATGGAAATCGGGGTGTCTTGCAGGCTTTCCACCCGTTTGCGCGCGGTAACGACCACTTCTTCGAGCGCCGGTGCGGCGTTTGCCAGCTGGATTCCGCCAACGGCGGCTTGACTGGCTACCAGGGCGGTTAATAACCCCCTGGTAGCCAGAGCTGTAGGGCGACCGCGGAGGGTGCAGAGATTGACAAGACTCGAGGGGTTTGTAGATGGCATGGCGAATTCCCGCGTTTAGAAGTGTTTTTAGTACAGATGGAAAGCATTCCAGGCATGCGAGTGTGAAGAACCGACTGCGCGGCGCTCAATACCGGAATCTACGTAGGGAGGACAGGGCTGTCGGGATTGCGTGCTCAGTCGAGCGAGACAAATGAGAGGGAGGAAAAGGTCCCCGAACGGCTTGTTGTATTGCGCTGCCCTGGCTGCAAGGCTCAGTGGGGCGTCAGCTTGCTAACCAGTTCCGTGCGGTTGTGTACGCCGAGTTTGGCGTACATGCTTCTGAGGTGGGTTTCGACAGTGCGTACGGTGATCGATAGCGACTGGGCTAGCTGTGCGTTGGTGAGCCCCTTGCTCAGCTCGTAGGCGACTTCCAGTTCGCGCTTGCTCAGACCGTGGCTTCGGCCTCGCGCATACAGTTTTTCGCGAACGCCGGGGAGACGGGCATTGACCAGATAGTGAGCCTTGCCTTCGTGACTTTCCCGGCGTTCCACTGTGCACTCAATCGTGCCGCCGGGAGCGTTGATCTCAAGGTATACCGGGGATTGGCTGGCTCCACGCGAGCGTTTGTCGAGTTGGCGACATTTTTCAAGGACAGCTTGCCCTGCCGTGCCGCCGGGAAAGTTGCCGTGCAGTGGTGAAAAGGCGTGATTGGCCAGTTCGTTGCCGTAAATATATCTCCCATCTTCAGCAAGCAGCGCTATTGCGCGGTGCCCGCTATCGGATTCCAGTGCGTCGATAACGGATTGTAGCTGTGCAAGCCGGTTTTCAAGTGAAAACCGCCCAATTACTGGAAGAATGGCCTTGCCGAGGGTACGAAATTCCTGGATGTCTCGCTGGTTGAAGGGCCGGTCGAGATGCTTGCGGTGAAGTCCGAGCAGGAATATGTCGGGGCTGGCTGGCGAGGGTCGGCATGCCAGTACCAGTACGTGTTGGAAATCGAAGGGCTGCAGGAAGTCGCGGTAGTAGCCACTGGCGTTTAGCTGTCTTGAGCTGCGAATTTCCCGCAGATTCAACAGCTCGATGGTTGGCCTCTGTCGCGGCTGGCGTAAACGTGTGCCCAGCGTCTGGATGACGGGATCCGACTGGATGAACTGGTCGAAATACAAACGTGTTATCTGAGCGGATACGCGATAGCTGTCGTGAAAATGGTCCTGCGCGGCGAGTTTCTGGCCGTCAATCAAACCGAAGATGCCGCTTTCGGAATTCAGATGCCTGCAGGTCGGCGCCAAGATCTTTTCACGGACATCGGCAAGGGAGTGGCAATCCAAGATGGTCCCCAGTGCATCGCCCGGGCTGTAGCTGTAGTGTGGCATGTTGGCACTGTTCGCGTTCAGTGGCCCCTCAGCTACCGGATTTCTTCAGTGGTGCCCAGTGCACTACGCCAAAAAGCAGGCACAGCAGGACACTTTGCGCCATACCTCCCGGGTGGCGTTGAAGAATCTGGAATGTGAACACGGTTTCCAGCGCGTGAATGGCCAGGAGCGCGAGGGCGACGTATTGTAAATAGATATCGCCGGGACCTAACACCGGCACCACCAGGGATGCCGCGGCGGCAAGGTACACGGCCAGCAGCCCGATTTTCAGTATCAGCATAACCACTCCCGCAATTATTGTCCTGCCATGGTAGCCGCGCCACCGTGCGCCGACAACTCCCACGCCCGGGATCGCCCTGCTGGTGGGGCCGTCAGCCAGGAGCCGAGTCGCCAAAACGGTAACCGGGCTTGGCCATGGCCAGCTGTACGGTGCCGATAATCCGTTCGCGAAAACCGCCCTCGCAGTAGCACAGGTAGAATTCCCACATGCGGATGAAGCGCTGGTCGAAGCCCATGCGCTTGACCGCATCGAGTTGCGCCGTGAAACGCTCGCGCCAGCAGGCCAGGGTGCGGGCGTAGTCGTCGGTGATGTCGCGCAGGTGCACCAGTTGCATGTCGGTGTCGCGGGCCAGGTGGTCGGCGATGACCGCCAGCGAGGGCAGGCAGCCGCCGGGAAAAATATAGCGCTTGATGAAGTCCACCGAGTCCCTGGCCTGCTCGTAGCGCTGGTCGGCCATGGTGATGGCCTGGATGACCATCTTGCCCTCGGGCTTGAGCAAGGCGCTGCAAGCGCGGAAATAATCGCGGTAGAAGGCGTGGCCCACTGCCTCGATCATTTCGATCGACACCAGTTTGTCGTAGCGACCGGACAAGGCGCGGTAGTCCTCGCACAGCACCTCGACGCGTTCCTCCAGGCCCGCCGCCCGCACCCGTTCGAGGGTGTACTGGTACTGTTCCCGGGAAATGGTGGTGGTGGTTACCCGGCAGCCGTAGTGCCGCGCCGCATGCAGGGCCATGCCGCCCCAGCCGGTGCCGATTTCCAGCAGGTGGTCGCCGGCGGTCAGTTCCAGTTGCCGGCAGATTTCATCGAGCTTGGCCTCCGAGGCCGCTTCCAGCGTGGCGGCGCGATCGCTGAACAGCGCCGAGGAATACATCATGGTCGGGTCCAGGAACAGCGCGAAAAAGTCGTTGCCCAGGTCGTAGTGGGCGGCGATATTGCGCCGCGATCCCTGCCGGGTATTGCGATTGATGCGGTG
This sequence comes from Parahaliea mediterranea, assembly GCF_017255185.1. Taxonomy (GTDB): domain Bacteria; phylum Pseudomonadota; class Gammaproteobacteria; order Pseudomonadales; family Halieaceae; genus JAFKCZ01. Next base: position 7,349 of record NZ_JAFKCZ010000023.1, on the reverse strand, counting down.
GGCGGCCCTCAGCGCCAGCCGCATCAGGATGGACTTGCGGGACTCCATCGCTTCCATGGTCGCCAGGTTGGCGCAAAACACCCGGGTGACCCGGAGCAGGTCCGGGGACGACCAGTCGCCGTCGATATAGGCCTCGCCGGAGCCGATGGTGCCGCCGGTCAACACCCGGCGCCAGGCCCGCGGATGGTGAACCCGCAGTTCCGCCCTTGGGCCGCCGCCGTCCCGGCGACCCAGCTGGAAAGTTTCCGGGCCGTCGTGAATCACCAGTTCTCCCACCGCGATCCTGTCCAGTACTTTCAGCAACAGGCGGCGCGCCAGCCTGTCGTTGGACCACAGTCGGCGCGGCCGCGGCAGGGAAGGTATACGGGTGACGCTGGTGTTACTCATGGTGGACTCCGTTCGTTGGGGAACCGGGGTGGGGGTGGAAGGGAACGCGTTTGGCAAACAGTTTCAGCGCCTGCCAGTAAATGCCCAGTGCGACCTGGGCGGTCATCGCCGGGTAGCGCCACAGCACACGGTTGAGATTGGCCGTGGTCCACGGCCGGGCGCGCATCGACAGGCCGGCGTCGAACACGCGTTCACCCGCCACGGTGTTGGCCAGGTGCAGGCGCAGGTTCTCACCGGGCGTATTGCTGCGCCACCGGTAGCGCATATCCATCGGGTTGAAGGGCGAGACGTGAAAGGACTTGCCGAAATCGTGTCGCAGCCAGTCGCCCTGGTCCGGCCCGGGCAGCACATAGCTGTGGCGCTCGTTCCACGGGGTGTTGGTCACCTCCGCGACCAGGTACTCGAGCCGCTTTTCGTCGCGGTCGAAACAGTAATAGCAGCTCAGCGGGTTCATGTTGAAACCGAAGTAGCGCAGGTTGGCCAGCATAAAAACAGGGCCGGTGGGGCGCTCGCCCGTTTCGCGCTCGACCCGCGCGCGCACCGCCGCGTCCAGCTCCGTGCCGGGATCGCCGAGAAAATCCGCGCGCCTGAAACTCGCCGGCGTGCGCCCCTCCAGGGACCAAAGCCTGGCGCCGCGAAACAGGTCGGGCAGTTCCTCCAGGCAGATATAGGGCATGAACACCCGGTAGCGGAACTGGTGTCGACGCGGCTGCAGCCGCCGGTGCTGCAGCCAGCCTTCGTAGAGCCGCGACCTCACGCCGCCACAACCCCTTTTTCGCCCAGTGCCTGCACCACCCGCAAGGCGCTGTTGACGCCGTCCTCGTGGAAGCCGTTGTGCCAGTAGGCGCCGCAGTACCAGGTGTCGCGCACACCGTTGATTTCCGCCCAGCGGGCCTGGGCGGCGATGCCCCCGGGGGAGAACACCGGGTGGTCGTAGTAAAAGGTGCCCAGCACCTTGTGCGGGTTGATGGCGGCGCCGTTGTTCAATGTCACGCAGAAAGTCTCCGGGGCCTCCAGGCCCTGCAGGATGTTCATATTGTAGGTGACCACGGCGCGGTCACTGTGCCGGCCCAGGTGGTAGTTCCAGCTGCTCCAGGTCTTGCGGTTGCGCGGCAGCAGGCGGGTATCGGTATGCAGGACCACCTCGTTGCGCTGGTAGGGCAGGGCGCCGAGCACCTCCCGCTCGGCCGGCGAGGGGTCGGCGAGCATCCGCAGGGCCTGGTCGGAGTGGGTGGCGATCACCACCTGGTCGAAGGTGTGCCCGGCACCGTTTTCCAGCTCGATGCGCACGCTGTTGCCGGTCGGGCGCCGCACGCTGCGCACCGGGCTCCCGGTGTGGATGCGTTGTTCGAAGCGCCGGCACAGGGGGCGCAGGTACTCCCGCGAGCCGCCCTCGATGACGCGCCACTGCGGGCGCTCGCCGATGCTCAACAGCCCGTGATTGCGGAAGAAACGCAGGAAAAAACTCACCGGGAAGCGGCTGATGGTGTCGCAATCGGACGACCAGATGGCGGAGCCCATGGCCACCAGGTAGTCGCGCTGGAAGGCCTGGCCGTAGCCCTTGCGTTGCAGGTACTGCCCCAGGGTTTCACCGTCGTCCAGCCGGCCCTCCTCGAGATCGGCCACCGATTCGCGGTTGAAGCGCAGGATGTCGCGTATCATGCCGATAAAGCGCGGCGACAGCAGGTTTCGGCGCTGCGCGAAGAGCGCATCCAGGCTGGAGCCCGAGTACTCCAGGCCGGTGCGCTCGTCGCGCACGCTAAAGCCCATGCTGGTGGGTTTGCTGGAGACGCCCAGCTCCTCCATCAGGGCAATGAAACGGGGGTAGGTCCAGTCGTTGTAGACGATGAAACCAGTGTCCACGGCGTAGCGCCGGGTGCCCACTTTTACATCCACGGTAGCGGTGTGGCCCCCCACTTCCCGGCCCGCCTCGAACAGGCTGACCCGGTGCGAGCTGCTGAGATAGTGGGCGCAGGCCAGTCCCGAAATGCCGCCGCCTATGACTGCGATGTCCAATATTCCGTCTCCCTTGCCGGTTCGCCGGGTCGGAGGCGATGCCGCCGCGCTCCCGTTGACTGGGTTACGCCCGGGTCGCGGGACTGGATCAGGCGGCAATCGCCCCGACCGGGCTGATCCACACGTCTCTGGCGCGCGTATACTGGCCAACACGGGTATCAAGCGGGAGAAACGCGGTGACGGAACGCCAGGACAGTGGCACCGACAACATGCAGCATACGGCGGACGGCCCGCGTCGCGACGAATGGAGCGAATGCCTGGTAGCCATCGGCGCCAGCGGCGATCGCGCGGCGTTTACGCGCCTGTTTCGGCACTTTGCGCCCCTGGTCAAGGCCTTTGCGCTGTCCGGTTCCAGCCTGTCCGCCAGCCATGCCGATGAGCTGGTCCAGGAGGTCATGTTGAAAGTATGGCAGAAAGCCGGTGTCTACAACCCGGAAAAGGCGGCTGCGAGCACTTGGGTTTACACCATCGCGCGCAATTGCCGCACCGATCTGTTCCGCCGCCTGCGGAAATTCGATACCCCGCTGGCGGCCGAGGATTTCACCCCCGAGCAGGCCCTGGGGGAGCCTTTCGAGGTGATGCATTCGCGCCGTAGCCGGGACCAGGTCAGGCGCTTGATGGGCGAACTGCCCATCGACCAGGCGCAGATCCTCGCCAAGGTCTACATGGAGGGTAAGTCCCACTCGGAAGCAGCGGCGGAACTGGACCTGCCCCTGGGCACGGTGAAATCCCGCGTCCGGCTGGCAGTACAGAAGTTACAGATTCAGGTTGAAAGATAGCACTATGGCCAAATATCACCCCGACCTCGATTTTCTCACTGAATACGCCGCCGGTACCCTGCCGCTGGCGCAGAGCGCCTGCGTGGCCGCGCACCTGAACTACTGTCCCGAGTGCCGGCGCCTGGCCACCAGCCTGCAGGAAGTGGGCGCGGCGATGTTCGAGCGCGCGACCCCGGAACCGGTGTCCGAGGCCCTGCTCAACACCGTGCTGGCGCGCCTGGATGAAGAGCCGCCCCTCAGTTACGGTGCGGGCCAGGTGGCGGGCGCTCCCGCCGGACGCACACCCGCATTCCTGCAGCGCCTGATGGACGGGGACTTCGCCGACCTGGCGTGGAAGCACATTACCCGCACCCTGTCGATCTGCTACCTGCGCACCGGCGATCCGGGGCATGAGTTCGCGCTTTACCACATCAAGGCCGGCGGTCGCATTCCCCAGCACGACCACAGGGGGTCGGAAATCACCCTGGTCTTGCAGGGCGGGTTTTCCGACGCGGACGGCGATTATCACGAGGGCGATTTCCTGCTGCGTCGAAAGGACGAGGTGCACGCCCCCACGGCCCTGCAGTCCGAGGATTGTATTTGCATCGGCGTGCTCGACGCGCCGCTGCGCTTCACCGGTTGGAAACACCGCTGGATGAACCCCTTCCTGCATCTGCGCGCCGGCTGAACACCTGTCCCAGCGCCCCGCGCACGGGGGCGCGGTCCGCGAATGCGCGCGACGCATCCCCCGAATGGGTTCGACTTCGGGGCTGTCACAACGGGTCTAGTTATTTGGGCTCAATGGCCATTGATTGGCAATTTCATCCAGGTAGATTAGGGCGACAGCCGCGGCCTGCGCTAAGGTTGCCGGCCGTTTGGGTGCTCTAATGCAGCCCTGCCGGGCTGTATGAAATGGCCCGTCGGCAATTCAGTTGGTGAATAGTGGCCATAGTTCCTGCGTTTCAGGGGCTGTGCTACAGTCACCGGCCGCCTTGCGAAAAGCAACGGCGATATAAAGGGTGACAGCAACCGCTAGAAGTTGCAGCAGAAACTATAACACCCGAAATACAACGACACACAGGTATGGGGAAAAAACGCTATGCGCATCGCAATTCCCAGGGAGACGCATCCGGGAGAGAACCGGGTGCCCATCATCCCGGAAACGGTAAAGAAACTTTGCCTGCTCGGTGCAGAGATTGTCATTGAGCCAGGCTTGGGACTGGGCTCCGGTTTCGCCGACGAACAGTACACCGAAGCCGGCGCCGGTCTGGAGCCGGACCGGAACAAACTGTTTGCCGAGGCGCAAATATTGCTTCGCCTGCGCAAGCCCACGCTGGAGGAAGTGGCACTGATGCCTTCGGGCTGCATCCACATCAGCTACCTGGACCCCTTCAATGAGCGCGAGCTGGTTCGCGCGTTGCAAAAACAGGGCGTGACCGCGATCAGCATGGAGATGATCCCCCGCACCACGCGCAGCCAGAAAATGGACGCCCTCAGCTCCCAGGCCAACCTGGCGGGTTACGTGACGGTGTTGCTGGCCGCGAACCACCTGCCGAGCATTCTGCCGATGATGATGACCCCCGCGGGCACGCTGAAACCGGCCAAGGTTTTCGTGCTCGGCGCCGGCGTGGCGGGCCTGCAGGCCATCGCCACCGCCAAGCGTCTCGGCGCCAAGGTCACCGCCTTCGACACGCGGCCGGTCGTGGCGGAGCAGGTGCAGTCACTGGGCGGAACCTTTCTGGAAATCGACCTGGGCGAGACCGGTGAAACCGCTGGCGGCTACGCCAGGGAACTGACGCCCGAACAGATCGAGAAGCAGCGCCAGGCGCAGAAGGAAGTCATTGCGCAATCCGACGTGGTGATCACCACTGCCCAGGTTTTTGGACGCAAGCCGCCCGTACTGGTGACCCGCGATATGGTGGAAGCCATGCAGCCGGGCTCGGTGATCGTGGACATGGCCGCCGAAACCGGGGGCAACGTGGAGGGTTCGGAGCCCGACAAAACGGTGGAAGTGAACGGTGTCACCATCATCGGCCAGGCCAACTTGCCCAACCGGGTGTCCCGGGATGCGAGCAAGATGTACTCCAGCAACCTGTTCAACCTGGTGGAAGACGTCTGGGACAAGGACAGCAAGCAACTGGCGATCGACTTCGAGCACGACATACTGCCCGGCTGCATCATCACCCACGGTGGCGAAGTCACCAACGAAACCATCAAGAACATCCTGGAGGGGGGCAGCTGATATGGAAGCCGTATTCCTGACATTCATTTTGATGTTGTCCATCTTCGTGGGCTTCGAACTGATTAACAAGGTCCCCGCGACCCTGCATACGCCGTTGATGTCTGGCGCCAACGCCATTTCCGGCATCACCGTGGTGGGCGCCATCAGCCTCGCCGGCACCGGTCAGCACGACCTGGCCAACTGGCTGGGCGCGGCCGCCGTGGCCCTGGCCTCGATCAACGTGGTGGGCGGTTACCTGGTGACCGACCGCATGCTGGCGATGTTCAAGAAGAAGGAGGGTTGAGCGTGGAACCAATGCAATTGATCACCCAGCTGGCCTTCGTCGTCGCGGCCGCGCTGTTTATCTTTGGCCTCAAGCTGCTGGGCTCGCCGGCCACAGCGCGCCGGGGCAACATGTTGTCCTCCGTCGGCATGCTGCTGGCGATCATCGCCGCGCTGCTCGACCAGGGCATTGTCGAGTTCCAGTGGATTCTGGCCGGTGTTGTCGTCGGCGGCGCCATCGGTGCCGCGGCCGCGCGCCTGGTGAAGATGACCTCGATGCCGGAGATGGTGGCCCTGTTCAACGGCTTCGGTGGCATGGCCAGCCTGCTGGTGGGGGCGGCCGCGCTCTCCACCGCCGGAAATACGTTCACCCTGGTGACCATCGTGCTGTCGATCCTGATCGGTGGCCTGACCTTCACTGGCTCTCTGGTGGCCTGGGGCAAGCTCTCGGAAACCATCGGCTCCGGGGCGGTCATGTTCAAGGGCCAGCAGGTGGTCAACAGCCTGATTGTGCTCGGTATCCTGGCCAGCGCGGTGATGTTCTGCCTGGAGCCGGAAAACCCCCTGTGGCTGTACCTGGTCATCGGCCTGTCCCTGTGGTTCGGCATCATGGCGGTGATCCCCATCGGCGGCGCCGACATGCCGGTGGTGATTTCGCTGCTGAACTCCTACTCGGGCCTGGCCGCCTGTGCCGCGGGCTTCGCGGTCAACAACAATATCCTGATCGTCGCCGGTTCCCTGGTGGGCGCCTCGGGCATCATCCTGACCCAGATCATGTGCAAGGCGATGAACCGCTCCCTGAGCAATGTGCTGTTCTCGGGCTTTGGCAGCGTGAGCAGCGAGGAGACGGTGATCGAGGGCGAGATCAAGCCGATCTCGGTGGAGGACGCCTACTACGTGCTGGAAGCGGCCACCAATGTCGCGATTATTCCGGGCTACGGCATGGCGGTGGCCCAGGCCCAGCACGTGGTGAAGGAGTTGACCGAACTGCTGGAGAAGAACGGTGCGGAGGTGAACTTCGGTATCCATCCGGTGGCCGGGCGCATGCCGGGGCACATGAACGTGCTGCTGGCGGAGGCGGATGTGCCCTACGACCAGCTGCTGGAGATGGACGACATCAACCCGCGCATGGAGACGGTGGACGTGGCGATTGTGATCGGCGCCAACGATGTGGTGAATCCGGCCGCCCGCGAGGTGGAGTCGTCGCCGATCTACGGCATGCCGGTGATCAACGTGGACAAGGCGCGCACGGTGTTCGTGCTCAAGCGCTCCATGGCCTCGGGCTTTGCCGGCATCGAGAACCCGCTGTTCTACAAGGAGAACACGCGGATGCTGTTCGGCGATGCGAAGGAGACCATCGGCGGGCTGGTTCGCGAACTGGCGGGCTAATCACTGAAACCTGCCCCGCGATGACGGGGCTTTGATGTTTCTCAACGCCGGCCATGTTGCCGGCGTTTTTTGTTGAGCGGTATCGTCCCGGCCTGCGGCGCAGGCGGAATGAATGACCCGAAAAGAGGGGCCCGCTGTCCGCCCTACAGGGGGAGCGCCAGTCCGGTGTAGGGTCGAATTCATTTAAGCGTGGGAAACCACGTCCTACGGACGTGGTCATGAGTGGCAGGCTCTGCCTGTTACGAATAGAAAGGCTCATGCTATCTCTTGAGGTTGAGTTGTGCCCACAACTGACC
>NZ_JAFKCZ010000022.1 GCF_017255185.1 Parahaliea mediterranea | reverse complement strand
AAGGCCAGCGGTGAGCGATACCCACCGCAAGTACAGGCCGGATATACGGCAGCAACCTGTCCCTGTCAGCCCTGACGTCTGAGCCTTGCAAACGGGGAGGAGACCATATACGAATAAATTCGACCCTACAGAGGGCAACATACCCTGTTTTTGGCTTAAGTAAGTACCATTCGGGACGGATACCTATTTTGGCCCAAAGGGGAGGACGGATACTGATTTAAATTTGCATCCGTCCCCCATTTTCAGAGTTCGTAGGTGACAGTTACCTTGATGTTGCGGCCGGGCTCGTAGTCCTGCAGGTAGAGCTTGCCAAAGCGCGGGTGGAAGCTCACTCCGGTGCGCGAGGACTGGGAGGCGTAGAACTCGTCGAACAGGTTGTCCACGCCCGCGGTCAGCGACAGGCCTCGCAGCGCCTTCGGTGTCCAGCGCGCGGACAGGTTGCTGACCGTGTAGCCGTCCTTGGCGTTGTCGAGCGTGGCGCCGTCGAGATCCAGGGCGGCGGCCACGTCGTCCACCCACAGGGTGTCCCAGTGCAGGGTCACGCCCCAGTCCGCCAGCGCGTAGTCGATATTGAGGCTGACGGTTTCGCCCTGCTGGCGGTCGAGGCGCGCGCCGTCCAGGTCGGCGTGAGCGTCGGCGGCATCGAGGTCACTCTCGGCGTCGGAGACGCTCAACAGTGCCTGCAGGCCGCCGATGTCATAGCCGATATAGGCCTCGTAGCCATCGATGGTCATGTCGCCCACGTTGTCCTTCCAATAACCACCCGCCGGCGAGCTGGCGTAATCGTAGATGTAGTCCTCGATATCGGTGCGGAACACGGTGAAGCCGGCGGCAAAGCGGTCCGCGCCGAACCGCGCCGCCTCGTAGGCCAGGGCGAACTCGGTGTTATAGCCGGTCTCGGCCTCGATACCCGGGTTGGGGGAGTCGTAGAGACCGGCGCCGACGAAGACCTCGCCGATCTCCGGCCCCTTGAACAGCTGGGTGCTGGACAGTTTAAACAGCAAGCTGTCGCCGAGCTGGTACTGTGCCGCCAGGGCCCCGGTGACCTCGCTGAAGCTGTCGTCCACCACCGCCGAATCCAGGTCGTGGCGGTCATAGCGCAGGCCGGGGATCAGGCTCAGGCCATTACCGAAAGCGATTGTGTCCTCGATGAACAGCGCGCTGGCGGTCGCGTCTTCCTCCGACAGGGTGCGGCCGTCGGGATGGTACTCGGTATCGTAGCGCACGATATCCACGCCATAAGTCAGGTCGTGGGTGACCCGGCTACCCAGCGAGGAGGTGGCGAGCGCATTGAACCCGCTGTTGGTGGCCGTGCCCTCCACCCTGGCCGGACTGTCGGGCCACAGGGCCTTGATCGCCGCCTCGTCGCGCCACAGGCTGCTCTCATTGTGGAACAGGGCCGCCTTGAGGTGGCTGGCCTGCCCCCACTGCAGATCGTAGTTCAGGGTGTAGGTGTCCCGCGTGAACTCGGTGGGGTAGGTCAGCGGCAGGCCCAGGTTGTCGCCGATGGCGATATCCGTGGCCAGGCCCATGTCGGGACGGTAGCTGTAGTCGCCGGAGTCCTCGTAGGATTCATAGCCCAACTCCAGGCGCTGCCGGTCGCCGATATCCAGGCCGAACTTCAGCAGGACATCGTCCAGCTCGCCCTCCAGGCCGCGCACCTCGCCGTCGGTGCCGGGGATTTCGCCGCCGTCGGCGCCCTTGATCTTGCCGCCGCCCACTTCGTAGTTATTGCGGTCCACATGGTTGTAATAGGCCAGTACATCGAGCGTCTCGGTGAGCTGGCCGTAACCGGTCAGGGCGTAACCGCTGGAGTCATTGTCGGCGTAGGAGCCCTGGATGCGGGCCCCGAACTGGTCGCCGTCCTTGAGTAGCTCCCTGGCCGCCTTGGTTTCGAAGCGCACCGAACCGCCCAGGCCGCCGTTGACCACGGAGTTGGTGCCCACGTCGATGTCCACCGATTGCAGGATGTCCGAGTGGATCTGCAGGTTGCCCATGTGGTGGTACATGTAGGTGTTCTGGCGGGCACCGTCGATGGTGATCCGCAGGTCCTTGTCGTCCATGCTGCGAATGGTGATGCGCTGGTTCAGCGAGTGGGCGCCGCCGACATCGACCCCGGGAATGGTGCGCAGCAGGTCGCTGATGTGGTCGGCCTGGCGGATGGCGATGGTGCCCTCCTGTAACTGCACCGACGAGGCACTGACGCGCGTGCCCCAGACCACGGTTTCCTCGAGTTGCGCACCGGCGTTTTCCTGCGCCAGCGCCTGGTTGGCCACGGCGGTCGTCGCCGCGGCAACGGCGGCCGCCAGCAGGCCGCCGGCCCGCCGAGTCGGTGTTGTATTCCTGGACATTGCTCCCCCACACGGGCCAAAGGGGCCCGAGAATTAACTGTTAATGAGAATCGTTAGTATTTATACTGCCAAAAACACCGCGCAGGAAGCGCATTCTGGTGTGCGCAATCGTCAATCTGCTATGGGAAATCGTCAGCCCGGAGCCGCCCCATCATGCCAGCGACATCACAGACCGCGAACTTGCACGAGGAAGACCTGCAGGTACTGAATCTCGGTATCGCCACCGCGGTCGACTCCACGGCGCTGCGCTTCGTCGAGGGCAGTCCCGGCCAACCGGTAATGGCCGGCCAACTGCGTCACTGGCACAACCAGCTGGGGTTATCCCTGCACCGCGCCCGGGTGCGCGAGGTCGCCAATGGCACCGCCACCGCGGAGCTGCAAGCGGGCATCAGCTTTAACCTGGTACTGCAGGGCGAGGTGCACTTCAGCCTCGGCGGCCGGGCGCGCGTGCTGACTCCGGGCCAGCGGCCGGCGATGCGCTGCCACGCCTATGCCCTCGCCCACCCGGAGTTGCTGACGCGACAGATGCGCCGCGGCACCGAGGTGAACAAGTTAAATCTGTACGCCACACGGGAGTGGCTGTACAGCCGCTGCGGTGGCGACCACCAGCGCCGGCAACTGGACGCGCTGTTCGCGCGCCACGCCGAGTTGCTGGCCTGGGATGTGGACAGCGAGACCCGGCGTTTGGCGCGGGAGGTGATGAATGCGGCGGAACCGGTGGCTATCGCCGAGCAACTGGCCATGGAATCCCTGGCCCTGCGGTTATTCTCCCGGTGCCTGGAGACCCTCGCGCGGCAGCCGGCGAGCGCCCCCCGCCACACGCCAGCCAGCGGCGACCGCGAGAAACAGCTGATGCAACGGGTGGAAACTGCCGCACTGGACGGCGCGGAGCTGCCCGAAGTGGCCGCCCGCCTGGGACTCAGCGTAAGTACGCTTCAGCGTCGCTTCAAGGCCGCCTACGGCATCACCGTGGCGGAACACCTGAGGCACCGGCGGCTGCAACGGGCGCGCAACGCCATGGCCCTGGAGGGCGCCAGTATCGGCGAGGCCGCCTACCTGGCGGGCTACGACCACGCCAGCAATTTCATCGCCGCCTTCCGCCGCCATTTCGGCGCACCGCCCGCGGCGTACATCAAGGCCCACGAGCCCTGATGTCCCTTTTTTAAACCGCCAGGTCGCCCCTGTTTCCGACCAGGCGAGCCGCACTCAGACGGGCTGGCGAACGACACCAAATCGCGCGAGAACGTTGTGCGTGATTTTCTCGATATAGGGATTGCCCGCCGCCAAGCCGTGCGCCCACTCTGTCGTGCCGCCATTGAAAACCTCGCCCCGGCCTTTTTCGAACGAGGCCATGACAACGTGGCCCCGAGCGAGGCGGGCGCGGGTATCGCTGTTCGCCTCGCCATAGGCGACCCTGGCAAGAATGTCGGGCTTTTCCGGCGGGATCATGAACGGGAAGGGGTTTTCGGGGGGCTCGAACGGGGTCGCCGGCGCCATGGCGATGATTTCAAGATTGTCCGGTATACCGATGCCGCCATCCGGCTTGGGCAGACCGTCCTTGCCAAAGCGAATGGGACAGCCATCGTTTTCGTAGCCGATCAACGGGACATCCCCCCCGATCTGATCACCGTAGAACAGATCGGTGCCATCGAGCGCCCAGTGCTTGTCGTGATACACGGTATAGGCAGCGGCCCCACGCGCCACGCACATACCCAGACGGTGATAGCCACCATAGAGAAAGGACAGCCCGGTAACTTCGGCTTCCGAGCGCCCAAAGGCGGGGTGGGACCAAAGATGGGTGGCATCGCGTTTTCCGGACGGGTCGGAGAACAGAGGGTCGTTCTCCTCGCCCTTCCACTTGTGGCAAACAAGGCGTGTTGCGTCGCTTTCCCACCTGACTTTCCAGTACCCGGTATTGCCCGAGAAAACAGCGAGGTGCCCCCCGGCTTCCACATAAGCATCCAGGCTGTCGCGCTGCCTGCCGGACCAATACTCACTGTGGCCGGCCAGAATCACCGTCCCGTAACGGGACAGGACATCCTCGCCAGTCTCGAAATCATGATCAGTCAGGTAATCGATGTCATAACCATTGCGTTCGCACCACGCCGCGAATTTATGCTCCCACTTGCCGAGATAGCCGGCGGATCCGTCGTAGGGCGTGGGTTGGTGTTTGGCGAACCAGTCCATATCGCCCAGAACCCCCGGCTCCCCAAAATCACGCGGCGCGATACTAATGAGCCGCGGCATGCCCGGGGGCGGAGCGAACATGCCCTGTGCATACGGCCGATTGAGCGACAGGACACCCAGCGCCTGGTCTCGGGCATCCTCCGGACTCAGCTCGCCACTTAGCAGCTTTTCAACATGCGCGTAGGCATTGGCGCCGCCCCAGTAGTTATAGGCCTGGTAAGTGCTGGTACTCAGCACCAGTACGGCACTCGCGGCACTCGCATCAAGCGCGCGCTTAACGCAGATAAAGTGGCGCGTATACTCGCCGTCTCTCCCCTCGAGCTTCAGGTCATAGTAACCGGGCAGCCAATCACTACCGACCGTAAACGAAAAAGCCCTGGGCCATTGGCAACCGTCGCGACCGGCATCCGGAGCGGTGGCATGCGCATCAATGGCCAGCCCCTCCAGCGTCGCAACATGCTCTTCCTTCGCGGCCACGCGAGTAATGACCAGACGGCAGCTGTCGCCGTTGTAGCTCGCGTGAACGGCAACCTCATCGCCGGGAAATGCGCAGACTTTATCGGGGTAGAACTGTGGCGCTTTCATGCGCGACTCCTTGTTTTGCTCCAGCCCCTGCAAAGTGCTGGACGACGTTCCAAGTGCGGAGCAGGCGACCAGGCCGCCGATCCCGCCCAATACGGTGCGTCTTTTCATACGCGACTATTCCGCTATGCCGATGCCGGAAAGACCGGCCAGAAATCGGTAATCTTGCCGTCCTCGTAGACCGCGATATCGCCGAACTGAAGAAAGACGGCTTCGCTCTGCTGTGGCCGGAAAAACACGAAATCATCCACCGCCAAATCGATGGCACTGCCGCCGTTCAGCATCTCCTGGTTGGAAGAACGGCCGTAGGTCGGGTTGTAACGCAGACCGGGCGGATCCACCGGGTCCGCCAACCAGTTACCGCCGTAGATGAAAACCGTGTGATCCAGATTGGGATTGAAGGCGCGTTTGACGCCGTCCAGCATTTCCAGCCCGGGTATGCGCGTTTCGTTGAAGCTCTTGATGACGGGCGAGGCGATAAAGCTCGCCGGCACGTGATGCGTCAGTGTATCCATGTCGTAGTGGCTGGGTTTGACCAGAGCGGTACCCACGGCCACTTCATTCGCGATCCGGGTGTCTTCATAGAAACCGTAGGTCGGGCTGCCGGCGGCGTTTCGCGTCGCCCGCTCAACAGCGCCCGCGCCGAGTATTTCCCGCGCGGCATCGAGCGCGCCCTGGTAGGTGTTCCAGGCTTTTCGAAGCTGTCTGTCCCGCAGACCCCCGAAGTCGGGGATGGCCGCCACGTGTGGCTCGTAGCCCATGAAACCGGAAAAGGTCAGCAGCTCATCGGCCGAGATCGCTCGCAGCATTGAGGCAAGCGCCTCGCCTGGTACCACCCCGCCGCGGTGAAGCCCGACATCGAGTTCGATATTCACCCGAATGGGTTCGTTCATGCCGTGTGCGATATCGGCGTATTCCCGCAGCCGGCTCGGGCTATCGACAAGCCACTGGACTTTGGAGCGAACGTCGGCGGTGAAGCGTCCGGAATGCATATATGCCCGCGCGGCGCCGGCGGGAAGGGGCTTGCCGATAAGCTGGTCGGCATCGGGCATCGCCTGCGACAGCGCCTCCAGCATCGGCAAATTGAAGGTCATGATTCGAGAGCTACCGGTTTGCGCACGTATGTACGCGATCAAATCCAGCGACGGCAGGGACTTGGCTACGATCCGGTATCCCATGCCCGGCGGCAGGGACTCCATCAAGGCTGCAATGTTGGCGTCCAGGCGCGCGCGATCGACGACAAGCGTGGGGGTCGCGATCCCAGCGCTTTTCAAGGCCTTTTCAAGACCGATAAAATAATCGTCCCGCGGGCCGCTGACATCCGCTTTTCGCGCCGCGAGCAGGCCTGCTCCAACCATGCCAACGCCGGTTATCAGCATATTTCGCCGCGTCAGCAGCGCTCGTTTTCCCGCCGCCGAAGCCGCCTGCCCCCTATCGCTCATGATACCTCCAGTATCTGGCGCAGATGCGCGTTCAACATCTTCCCGCTTGGATCGAGTTCTTTCTGCAGGGCCCTGAAGTCATTCATGCGCGGATAGAGTTCGGTAAAATCCCGCGCGCCCAGGCCATGCAACTTGCCCCAGTGGGGGCGTCCGCCGTAGCGGCGGAACATCGGTTCGAAGTCCTCGACCAGATAGTCACAGGGCTCGTCCACACTGGCGTGTATTGCAATGGAGACATCCTGCCCATGCCAGAACGGACTGAGCCAGGCATCGTCACCGCGAACAAACCGAACCTCCACGGGAAAAAAGGTATCGTTGCGCGATTCCAGCTTCTCTATGGTCTCTCGCACTGCCTTCAGGCCATTTTCCTCAGGCACATGATATTCGCTTTCATTGAAACGAACAGGCCGTGAAGTCGCGAGAAGCTTCCAGGAGACATCCACGAAGTTCTCGATCTCCCCCTTTGGAAAGGCCGCGTCCGCAATCCGGCGCCTTATCCAGCTCGACCAGCCGAACCTGTCGCGCATGTCGCGCATGCCGGCCAGGAACTCGTCATCCTGGCCGCCGGGACGTTCACCCACCGGCTGGTCGGTTTCGTCATGGGACAGCGCTATTGCGTAGCCGGTGTGGGGAGCGTAGAAAAACTCGAAATTCCGGTGAACCCTGGCGAGTTCTTCCGCGCGATCCAGCAAACTGTCTATGCGCTCGACCCACACGCGCCGGTGGAGCCGGTATGACGGCCGGAGCTTCAACGTGTACTGCGTGATGACGCCAAGCGCGCCGAGAGACACCTGCCCGGCACGCAGCAGCTCATCGTCTCTCCCGGCGGAGACGTCCACGACCTCTCCGCGCGGCGTTACCAACCGGAACCCAACAATGTCGGCATGAATGGCGGGAATATCGCGCCCGGTGCCGTGCGTGGCCGTTGCATAGCCGCCGGCAAGCGTCTGCGTGTCGATGTCGGGCAGGTTCATGAACGCCAGGTTCAGCGGGTCGCTGAGTTGCGCGGCCCGGCGCAAACGGGTGCCCGCGGCAAAGGTCGCCGTGCCCGCTTCGGGGTTGTGCGACAGCAAACCCTGCAGGCGGCTTATATCGACGATCGCGCCGTCGGAGTTTACCAGGGGCGTAAAGGAATGCCCGCTGCCAACCGGCCTGATCAGGCCCCGGGCGCGAGCCATGAAGTCTGCCAGTTCGTCTTCGCTCCCGGGGCTGAAGAACTCCCGCGGATGCGATCTCTGCAGGCCCGACCAGTTCTGCCAGGTTCGCTGGTCCGATTGCCGCGCGGTGTTTTCCTCGCTCCAGTTGTCCCGTTCAAAATCGCGCAGGCTCCAGGCGGCATGCCGTGCGGCCGGAACTCCAACAAACGCCGCGCCAATTGCGCCGGCGATGATTGCCTTTCTTCGTGTTACGCTCATTCGGCCGCATCCCTCGCCATGAATTCGATGATGGCGATCAACTCGCTATCGCTGCAATCAAAACAGAGCCCCATGGCGGGCATGGCGTTCAAGCCCTGCTTGGTGGAGCGAAGCAGTTTATCCAGGCCGCCCTTTCCGGCCCTCGCCTCCCAGTCCCGCGCGTGCCCCGTCAACGGCGCGCCCGAACCCGCCCTCGAATGGCAGGTGAAACACGAGCGCTCGTAGATCGACGCAAGATTCGCGTCCGCGGGCAGGGCGGATTCAGCGTAGTCGATCACTGCCCGTGTTGGATCCGGCACCGAGTACGCGCCCTCCTCGAGCACCTCCTGCTCGTCACACGCGGCCAGGAAAAACGCCACGAAGGCGCTTGTCAGCAGCCGCGGCCATTTTGCGCCCGGTTTGTCTTCGACGGCTCGTTGTTTATGCACGGTATCTCCGCAAGGTATTCATCAACGCCTGTTTCAACCCGAACTGCGCAAGCCGGAACCTGGGTTACCGGACATCGACGGCGGGTTGCGGAACTTGATGCGCCGCGTTTTCCCTTCGGTCAAACGCGGCACGGCTCGTCCCTGTTCAGAAGTTCACCGCCAATTCCACGCCCCACATACGGGGCATTCCGACAAATCGGGGAATCAGGCCAAAATCGGACAAATCCGTTGCATTCGTGAAGTAGGTTTCGTTTCCAAGATTATTGACGAAGAGCGCAAGCTCCCAGTTGTGCGAGCTGTGCTGATAACCGACCCTGGCATTCACCAGCGTGTAGCCATCCTGCGCAATAAGCGGGTTGTTTTCAGTGGAGAAGAAAACCGAGCTTTTATAGGCCGCCGAAGCCTGTGCGTACAGGTTGCCGTAGTCGGACAGTTCATGGTCATAACGAATCAGGCCGGTGACCGACGTGTCCGGCGTCCGCGCCAGTTCGTTGCCGGAGAAGTCGAGGCCTTCATCGCTGACAAAGTCTTTCAGTTCGCTGTCGAGCAACGCCCCCGACACGCTCACGAGAAGATTGTCAGTCGGATAGTAGGTGATATCGAATTCCAGCCCGACCACCTGGGCGCTACTGGCGTTGTCCAGCACCTGTATCGGCAGCGTTTCGGTGTTCACCAGCGTGAATACCTGGAGATCGGAAAAGTCGTTCAGGAACAGCGCCGCGTTCAACCTGAGGCTGTTATCGAAGAGATCCGACTTGACGCCGATCTCATACGCGGTCAGGTACTCCGGTTCGTACGGCTCCAGCTGAACGGCCGCTTCCGCGGCATCGAGCGACAGAAAACCGCCATTGAATCCGCCGCTTTTGAAGCCGCTCGCGACACTGGCATAGACAAGCACATTGTCCGTCGCCGCGAAGTCCAGCCCCGCGCGCCAGGAGAAAGCGTCGTCATCGAGCTTCAGTCCGTCAAAGTCATAAATCACCAGCCCCCCCGCGCCAAACAGCACCTCATCCTCGAGCCTGGTGGAGGCATCAAACGTCCGGCTTTCGTCGGTGTAACGGCCGCCAAGGGTCAGTGTAAGGCGGTCGGTGAGCGCGATATCGGCCTGTGAAAAAACGGCGAAACTTTCCGACTCCTGGGCATTCAGCGTGCGCGCGAACAGGACAGGCGCGCCACCCGTTGCCCAACCGAACGGGTCGGACACTCCGCCGGTAAGCCCGCGCAGTTCTCCGAACAGATCCACGGTCTGGTCCTGATCGAGGTCCTCCTTCAGGTAGAAGCCACCCACGAGCCATTCAACGGAGCCGGATTCACCGCTCACTCGCAGTTCCTGGCTGAAGGTCTCTGATTCAACACCGTAGTCAATGGATATCAACGACAGGGGCGATGCGTCGGTTTCTTCATCCACGAGGCTATCGACGCCGTCAAAAGCCGATATCGAGGTGATAGAGACGGTATCGAGCTCCAGTCGGGCTTCTATATAGCCGCCGATCGAATCCAGATCATTCTGGTTGTCTTCGTTGTACTCACCGGTAAACTCGTCGTCCGGGCCGGAATAGCCAAGCGCGTCCACACCGCCGGGCAGCACCCCCAGATGGTTAAAGCTGAAGCCCTCGCTGTCCGACGTGGCGCCGTGAATGTTGGCGCGCAGGAAGAAGTTGTCGGTGACATCAATATCGACGGTCCCGCGCCACGCAAGCGTATCGGTGCCATTATCCCTGCCGCCGGTCACGCGGTTTTTGATGTACCCCGCCGAATCGGCTTTCTTGAACGCGACACGCGCGCTCACCTTGTCGCTTACCGGGCCGGACACCGCGACTTCCAGGTCCCGGCTATCAAACCGGCCATAGCTGGCTCGCGCCTTGAACTCGAACTCGTCACCGGGTTTATTGGAAATAAACTTCACCGCGCCGCCAGTGGTATTGCGGCCGTAGAGCGTGCCCTGTGGCCCCTTGAGAATTTCCAGACGCTCGGAGTCGAAAAACTGGAACGACGTCAGGATCGGCGAGCTGATATAGACCTCGTCGGTATAAATACCGATCGGGCCGGCATTATTGGTGTTGAAATCGTTCAGCCCCGCGCCGCGGAGAAATATGATCAACTGAGAGCCTTCCCCGCTCGTCGTGGAAAGCTCCAACCCCGGAATGAACTGGCCCAGCTCGCTGGTTTCGGACAAACCCAGGCCGATCATATCGTCGCCGCTGAACGCGGTCATGGTGATGGGCACATCCTGGGAGTTTTCAGCGCGCTTCTGCGCGGTAACGACGACCTCTTCCAGGAGCCGCAGCCCGCCGCCCTGTGCCTGCGCGCACGCGGAAAAAGCAGCCGACAAGGCGCACAAGCCCGTCGTCACGCCCACCATTTTTCTACGCTGCATACCGCCTTCCCCTGCCATACGTTTCTCCCAAGATTGTGATTTATTCGGATATATATAGGCAAAATGCACGAAAACCGGCATCCATGTCAATACTGACCGCCCATTAATTGATATATATCCGTAAAGTGGCTCTTGGGAGCGAGACAGGGCCGATGAACGCACGGACAGCCCCTATCCGCCACGCTTTTGCATGGCTTGCACGGGCACAAGTCGCATGCAAAGTTGACACCGCCGCGCCTGAGCCCATACTTAAACCGATATTTATCGGTATTTGATGCGCCCTCGCACGGCGCGGCCATGCCGCCCCGAGCCCAAGGAACGATACATCTCGCAAACGTAGTAGACGCCGCATGCAGCCACTGACCAACGTGAACACCCGGGAAGACCGCGCACCCACGATCCGCCGCCCCACGCAAAAGCGCGGCAAGGAACGTTTCGAAGCAATCCTGGACGCGACGGACCGGCTACTTGCCGGGCAGGAACCAAGCGAGTTGAGTATCTATTCGATCGCCAAGGAAGCGGGCGTATCCGCGCAGTCGGTTTATCATTTTTTCCCGGACACGGACTGCGTATTCCTGGCCCTGGCGGAGCGGCTCAACGCTGTCTTTATCGGCTCCCAGGAAGCGCCGCCGGAAGAGGCGAAGCGGTCATGGCAGACGCTCCTTGACTATCGCTTCAAAGCCGCGCGGGACCTGTACAACGAAACCCCCGCGGCCCGCAAACTGCTACTGGGGTCCGGCCTATCGGCCGCTTTGCGGGCGCGGGACATGGAGTTCGACAGGCGCTTCGCGACCCGGGGAGCAGAGGAGTTGCGGAACGTTTTCCAACTGCCGGAGTTTCCCAATCTGGTGAACCGCCTGACCGAACTCCTGGCAATCAACGATTCGATCTGGGCACTGTCGGTACACCGCCACGGGATCATCACCGAGGAACTGGAAGAGCAGGCGCGCCGCGCCAGGGTCGCCTACGCCCGCACTTTCCTGCCCGAGTATCTCGACCCGAAACCCTGACGGCCCGCGCTCTCCCCGCGACGCCTAGATCGCCAGGTCGGCCAGGTCGCCCTTGCTCTCCAGCCAGGCCTTGCGGTCGGAGGCGCGCTTCTTGGCCAGCAGCATGTCCAGCATGTTGTTGGTCTCGTCGCCGGGATCCACCACCAGGCGCACCAGGCGCCGGGTGTCCGGGTCCATGGTGGTCTCGCGCAGCTGGATGGGGTTCATCTCGCCCAGGCCCTTGAAGCGCTGGACGTTGACCTTGCCCTTTTTCTTCTCCGCCTCGATGCGGTCCAGCACGCCCTGCTTTTCCGCCTCGTCGAGGGCGTAGTAGACCTCCTTGCCCACGTCGATGCGGTACAGCGGCGGCATGGCCACGTAGACATGCCCCGCCGCCACCAGCGCGCGGAAGTGGCGCACAAAGAGGGCGCAGATCAGGGTGGCGATGTGTAGGCCGTCGGAGTCGGCGTCCGCCAGGATACACACCTTGTGGTAGCGCAGGCCGGTCAGGTCGTCGCTGGCCGGGTCGATACCCAGGGCGACGGAGATGTTATGCACCTCCTGGGAGGCGAGGATCTCCTGGGAGTCCACCTCCCAGGTGTTGAGGATCTTGCCGCGCAGGGGCAGGATAGCCTGGAACTCCCGGTCCCGGGCCTGCTTGGCGGAGCCCCCCGCCGAATCGCCCTCCACCAGGAACAGTTCGCCGCGGCTCGGGTCCTCGCCGGAACAGTCCGCCAGCTTGCCGGGCAGGGCCGGCCCCGAGGTGACTTTCTTGCGGGTGACCTTCTTGGCCGAGCGCAGGCGGCTCTGGGCGTTGCTGATGCACAGTTCCGCCAGCCGCTCCGCCTCCTCGGTGTGCTGGTTGAGCCACAGGCTGAAGGCATCCTTGGCCACCCCGGAGACAAAGGCCGCGGCCTCCCGGGAAGACAGGCGCTCCTTGGTTTGGCCGGAGAACTGCGGGTCCTCCAGCTTGGACGAGAGGATGTAGCAGCAGCGCTCCCAGATATCGTCCGGGGTCAGGCGCACGCCCCGCGGCAGCAGGTTGCGCAGCTCGCAGAAGTCGCGCATGGCGTCCAGCAATCCGGTGCGCAGGCCGTTGACGTGAGTGCCGCCCTGGGCGGTGGGAATCAGGTTGACGTAGGACTCGGCGACCACCTCGCCGCCCTCGGGCAGCCACTGCACGGCCCACTCCACGCCCTCGCTGGAGCTGCTGAAACTGCCGGTAAAGGGCTGCTCGGGCAGGCAGGGATACTCGCGGGTGGCGTCGGCCAGGTAGTCGGTGAGGCCGTCCTCGTAGTACCACTCGTCGCTTTCTACCTGGCCGCCGGCGCTGCCCTTTCTCTCGTCGCGAAAGGTCACCCGCAGGCCCGGGCACAGCACGGCCTTGGCCCGCAGCACGTGACGCATGCGCGATACCGAGAAATTCACCGAGTCGAAGTAGCGCGCATCCGGGGTAAAGCGGATGGCGGTGCCGGTGTTGCGCTTGCCGCAGCTGTCGACGACCTCTAGCTCGGAGGTCTTGTCACCGCCGGAGAAGGTCATGCGGTGCACGCTGCCGTCGCGGCGGATCATCACCTCCAGCTCGCTGGACAGGGCGTTGACCACCGATACGCCCACGCCGTGAAGGCCGCCGCTGAACTGGTAGTTCTTGTTGGAGAACTTGCCGCCGGCGTGCAGGGTCGACAGGATCACCTCCACCCCCGGGCGGCCCTGCCCGGGGTGCATGTCCACCGGCATGCCGCGGCCGTTGTCGGTGACCGAGATGCTGCCGTCCTTGAACAGCACCACGTCGATGCGGTCGGCGTGACCGGCCAGGGCCTCGTCGACACTGTTGTCGATAACCTCCTGGGCGAGGTGGTTGGGGCGGCTGGTGTCGGTGTACATGCCGGGGCGCTTGCGCACCGGCTCAAGTCCGGTAAGGACTTCGATGTCTTCGGAAGTGTACTGGCTCATGCTCACGGGATACGTCAGGGAACTTACGCGCCCATTGTACACAAGGGCCCGGCGATTGACGCCAGCAATTCCTTGCCCGGGATGCATCCCGGTGGCGCGGGAAATTCAGCCGATCACTTGGACAGGTAGCCGCGCTGGTGGAGGTTGAGCTCGAACGTCACCCCCCGCACCCGCGACACCCCGGTCTCCAGGCGGCCGTCGGCGTGCAAATTCAGCCAGCGATAGCCCGGGGGCCGGTCGTCGGCCTGGAAATCCTCGCTGCCCGGCGCGAACTGCACGCAGGTCGAGGGGGTCGCCAGCAGGCGCAAATCACCGCGCATGCGATCGACCTCCTGGTGGATATGGCCCCACAGCAGGGCGCGCACCCCGGGGCGGCCTTCCAGCACCCGGAACAGCTGGTCGGCATCGCGGACCCGCTGTTCGTCCAGCCACGCGCAACCGATCGGTACCGGCTGGTGGTGCAGGCATACCAGGCTGTGCAGGCCCTCGCTCGCGGCCTCGCCGAGGGCGCGATCGAGCATCGCCAGCTGTTCGGCGCCGAGCTCGCCGCCGATCTCCCCGGGTATCTGCGAATCCAGCAGGAGAATCTGCCAGCCGCCGATGCGCAACTCGAAAGGCAATAGCTCCGCCCCGCCCGCCTGCGCCGCCATGGCGCCGCGATCGTCGTGATTGCCCGGCAACCAGAACTGGCGCGGACAGAGAGCGTCGAGATAGCCCCGCAGCCGGCTGTAGGCCGCGGGTGCGCCGCCGTCCGCCAGATCGCCGGTGGCCAGCACCAGGTCCGCCTCGCCGATATCCCGGCGGGCCTGGTCAATCACCGCGCGCAGGGAGTGGTCGGTGTCCATGCCCAGCAGGCGGCCGCCGGGCTGCCCGTCGAGGTGGCAATCGGTCAACTGCAGAATACGAACGACCGGGCCTGTGTGGGCAATCTCCAGTCGCTGGCGCGATAGTTCGGGCACGGGGTGTTGCTCTCCGCGCGGGTCAGGAGCCGGTCACGGCGCCGCTGTAGTCAGCGCGGCCGTGACCCAGGCAGTGCTCCAGCCATTCCGACAGAAAGTGGTTTTGCTGCACTTTCTCGTCTTCCTGCATCATGTGCGAGTTGGGGTACTGGTAGCGCGCGGCGACGCGGCGGTGGGACTGGAACGCCCCGACCTCCAGCATGCCGGCATCGTGGTAGGCGCGCACCTCGATTTGCAGGCGCCCCAGCCAGCGCGCCTCGGCGTGATGTTGCTGCAGGCGGAATATCGTGGTGTAGCGGCTGCGCTCCAGCACCTCAAGTACAATGCGGGCGCCGCCGACATGGAACTCCCGGCGATTGCTGCGCTCATAATCCGGGAACAGGCGCAGCAGTCGCGCATAGTTGGCTTCACAAACCGCGTGAAGCCTGGCGATATCCATCTTGAAGGACCGCTTGCGGGCCCGCTGCACGCTCATTGCTGTCTCCGCCTGTCGGGATGCCTGGGTTACTCGTTACACGGAAGGAAGCGCGCCAGCGACCAGCGCGGGCAATTGCGACGAGCGCACGCTATCGCTCGACGAAAGCACCTCCGCCCCGTGGACGATTACAAAGTGTAGCACTTACCATGGCACAAACGACGCCGCAGTGGCAGCTTTTATTGCGGGTTATTAACATGCGCGGGGCGCCACGGGCTGCTAAACTGCGCATCGCTCACCCGCTCGCAACAGGGGATTTTTGATGAAAACAACCGGAGTGGCGCTGCTGGCGCTGACACTCTCTCTCGGTGTTGGCCAGGCGCAGGCGGAATCCCTGCGCGATATCTACGAGCTGGCGCTGGAGAACGACGCCCAGCTCAAGGCCGAGCAGGCACAGTACCGCGCGAACCTGGAAACCGAGAACCTGGGCCGCGCCGCGCTGCTGCCCCAGGTCAACGGCAGCTACGACTACAGCAATACCGACCAGGACCGGGAAGCCGAGAGCTTCCAGTTCGGTGACGACGGCAGTATTACGAACATCGATACGTTTTCCAACACCGACACCGACACCGAGGGCTACCAGGTCACCCTGAACCAGGCCATCTTCGACCTGCCAGCCTGGTTCACCTTCCAGTCAGGCAGGGAATTTACCCGGCAGGCCGAGGCCACCTTCGCGGCCAACCAGCAGAACCTGATCGTGCGCGTGGTGGAATCCTACCTGGGCGTGCTGCGCGCCCAGGACAACCTGTCCGCCTCCAAGGCGGCCGAACGCGCCTTCGAACGCCAGCTGGAACAGACCCAGCAGCGTTTTGAGGTGGGTCTGATCGCCATCACCGACGTGTACGAGGCGCAGGCCGCCTACGACCTGTCGCGGGTAAACCGCATCGTCGACGAAAACAATGTCAGGGTCGCCCTGGAGCGCCTGTCGGTGCTCACCGGCAAACACCACGACAACCTCGACGTGCTGCAGGAAGAGTTCGAGGCCAAAATGCCGGAGCCGATGGACCGCGCCGCCTGGGTCGATTTCGCGCTGGAGAACAACTTCGACCTGCAGGCCGCGCGCTACGCGGAAGAAGCCGCGCGCAACAGCGCCAAGGCCAACAAGTACGAACACGCCCCGCGTATCGTCGGCAGCTACTCCTACCAGGACTACGAAACCGACGGCGACCTGACCCGGCGCCCGGCGACGCAGTTCGACACCGCGCCCGACAACATCACCGAAACCAACCAGTGGCAGATCAGCCTGGAGGTTCCCCTGTTCAGCGGCGGCGCCATCAGCGCCAACCGCCGCCAGGCCGCGGAGGAGTTCAACGCCACCCGCGAGAACCGCATCAACCTGGCGCGCAACACGGTGACCAACACCCGCTCGCTGCACATGACGGTTGTCAGCGACGTGTCCCGGGTCGCGGCGCGCAAACAGAGCATCGTTTCCTCCAAGAGCGCCCTGGACGCCACCCAGGCGGGCTACGAAGTCGGCACCCGCAACGTGGTGGACGTACTGAATGCCCAGAACACCCTGTTCGCCGCCCAGCGCGACTACGCCAACAGCCGCTACGATTACATCATCGACATGCTGCAGCTCAAGGAGCAGGCGGGCCTGCTGAGCCCCGAGGACGTATACACACTGAACGAGGCCCTGGAGGAACCGCCGGCGCCGACCGCCAGCGCCTCGCCCTGAGCCTGAACCGCGCGGCCGGGAAGAACCACTAGCCCGGCCGCAACTGCTCCGCCACCAAGGCCAGCAGGCGCTCCCGCGCGCCGCGGTTGTCCGCCACCACGCGCAGTCCCGCCTCGCCCATCCCGCGCCGCCGCGGCGCATCCGCCAACAGTTCCCGCAGGGTATCCGCCAGCGCGGCGGGTTGCTGCAGGCGGATCATGGCCCCCGCCGTCACCAGCAGTGCGCTGATTTCCTCGAAATTGAACATGTGCGGACCGGTCACCACCGGCACGCCCCAGGCCGCGGCCTCCAGCGCGTTGTGCCCGCCGTGTTCCACCAGGCTGCCGCCGATAACGGCCACGCTGGCGGTACCCAGCAACAGTAACAGCTCACCCATGGTATCCCCGAGCAGGATATCGTCCCCGGCCCCCGGAACCCCCTCGCGCGAGCGGCGCGCCACCCGCCAGCCCGCCCGCCGGCACAGCTCGTGCACCGCGTCGAAACGCTCCGGGTGTCGCGGCACCAGCACCAACAGGCAGTCCCCGTGGCGGCGCAGCTCGCCGAAGGCCGCCAGTATTTGTTCGTCCTCGCCGGCGTGGGTGCTCGCCGCCAGCAGCACCGGGCGCCGGTCACCACCCAAGTCACGGCGCAATTCGGCGGCGCGGTCGCGCAGCGCGGCGTCGAGTTCCAGGTCGAATTTGATACTGCCGGTGATATGCAGGCGGCGCTGCTCCAGTCCCAGCCGTACAAAGCGTTCGCCGTCCTCGCGGGCCTGGCAGGCGACGCAGTCCAGCTGGCCCAGCATCTGCCGGATGAGCGGCGCCAGCCGGGCGTAACCCCGCGCCGAGCGCTCCGACAGACGGGCATTGGCCAGCAGGATGCGGCAGCCCCGGCGCTTGCTGTGGTGGAGCATGTTTGGCCACAGCTCGGTTTCCATCACCAGCAGCAGCTCCGGTTGCAGGCGCTTGAGAAAACGCCTCACCGCGCCGGGGAGGTCCCAGGGGGCGTAGACGTGAAACACACGCTCGCCAAACAGGGCCCGCACCCGTTCCGAACCGGTCGGGGTGGTGGTGGTCACCGCCAGGCGGTGGCCGGGATAGCGCGCCAGCAGGTCCTCGATCAGCGGCGCGGCGGCCAGGGTTTCCCCCACCGACACCGCGTGCACCCAGATCACGGGCTCGCCGGCGGCGGGGGCGGGAATGAAGCCCAGCCGCTCCCCCAGCCGGCGCCGGTAGGCCGGCGCCAGTCGCGAGCGCCACAGCATGCGCCCCAGTACGAAGGGCATGAGCAGGTAGAAAACCAGGCTGTAAAGCAGGCGCATCCGGGCTCCGGTGGTATGGCGGTGAAATGCGGAGAATACCCGCCGCCCGCCCGGCAGGCCACCCGCCCTTGCCCGCCGACGCCCAGGGGACGGTTCTTGCCGGGACGCCAGGTGCCGGAGCCGCTCTTGTCAGGCCGGGGCAAAGGCGCTAAGTTCGCTGGCTTTGCCGACAATGGACGCCGCCACATGATTCCCGACCTGCCCGCGCACATCGACCGCATCAAGGGCTTTTTGGCCGAGGACGAGGCCGGGGCGCTGTACCGCCACGCCCGCGCCAGCTGTCCCCTGGGCCCGCTGCTGGAAGTTGGCAGCTACTGCGGCAAATCCACCATCTACCTGGGCCTGGCCTGCCGCGACCAGGGCGGTACCGTGTACGCCCTGGATCACCACCGGGGCTCGGAGGAGCACCAGGCCGGGGAGATGTTCCACGACCCGGAGCTGTACGACAACAGCGAGGGCCTGGTGGACACCCTGCGGGAGTTCCGGCGCAACATCCGCGCGGCGCGGCTGGAGGACACCGTGGTGCCGGTGGTGAGCAGCTCGGCGGTGGCGGCCCGCCACTGGCGCACCCCCCTGGCGATGGTGTTTATCGACGGCGGCCACAGCCTGGACGCGGCGCTCACCGACTACCGCTGTTGGAGCGCGCACCTGCTCCGGGGCGGCATACTGGCGGTGCACGATCTGTTTCCGGATCCCTTCGAGGGCGGCCAGGCGCCGTGGGCCGTGTACCGCATGGCGCTGGCCTCGGGCCTGTTCGAGGAGGTGGAGCGGGTGAATACGCTGGGGGTCCTGCGGCGATTGTAACCGGGCTCAATCACCGCCGCCGGGGCTTTGCGAGCCGCATCCGCGGCGCGGTCCGGCGCGGCGCAATCAGGGCTCGGGCTCTCAGGTGTTTGATTTCAGTCCGCCCCGCGCCGGTGCCGCTGGCAGCAACCTGACCTCGGTAAACAGGCCGGCGGCCGCGGTGTGCCGGGTCAGGGCATCCGCCGCCAGCATGATCGCCCCGGCGGTCCAGGTGGGCTGCTCCTCCGGCCACAGCAAATCCTCGACCATCTGGTAGCCGGTCCAGTAGGCGCCATCGGCCTCCCGCCACTGATGCAGCCAGCTGTACAACTCCACCGCCCGGGCGTGATCCCCCGCCGCCAGCAGGGCCATCACCAGCTCACAGGATTCGGCCACGGTGACCCAGGGCTCCTCGAGCACGCAGCGGCAACCCAGCTCCGGCTCCACGAACTCCTGCCAGCGCTCGGCCAGTCGCGCGCGCGCCTCAGCGCCGGTGAACACCCCGGCGAGCACCGGGTAAAACCAGTCCATCGAATAGCGGGACTTGCTCTCCCAGGTGCGGTCGAAGCGCTCGGGCTTATGGCGCAGGGCGCGCCCCAGGGCCTCCCGGGCCCGCAGCCATCGCGGCCGCGATTCGCCCAGGGTCTCGGCGATGTTGTGCGCGCATTCCAGGCTCTTGTAGATCGAGCTGCAACCGGTGACCAGCGCGTCGCCCTTGGGCCTGCCGTCGCCGTCCACCGCCCAGTCGATTTCGCCCTCCGGCGACTGCAGGCCGAGCACAAAACCGACGGCCCCTTCCACCATCGGCCACATGGCCTCCAGGAAGGCGTGATTGCGGCTGATCAGGTAGTGGTGCCAGACGCCGGTGGCGGCATAGGCGACGAAGTTGCTTTCGCGGCGCTCGGTGTTGTCGGGTTCGCCCAGCCGGTAGCTGGCCCACCAGCTGCCGTCCTCTAGCTGGGTGTCCCGCAGCCAGCCGTAGGCCCGCTCCGCCGCCGCCAACTCGCCGGCAATCGACAGGCCCATGGCGGCCTCCACGTGGTCCCAGGGGTCGGTGTAGCCGCCCTCGAACCAGGGGATCTCGCCACTGGGCAGTTGCGAGCGCAGCAGGAACTCCGCCGTGGGCCGCAGGAAATCGTGGGGAAACAGGCCCCGGCTGAGGTAGGGACCGCTCACGACGTCGCCTCCTTGCGAAAATACATGACCACGCTCTTGCCGAGCAGGGGGTTGAGGGCGCGCTCGAGGTAGCGGGTCAGCGCCGGGCGCTGCATCAGGTCCCACACCAGCAGGCGATGGTATTGGCGCACCAGCCAGTTGCTGTCCTGGCTGTTCCAGAACAGGCAGCGCAACCACCAAAAGGGAGCGTGCAGGGCGTGGGCGCCGTGGCGGTGATAACCGCGAAAGCCCAGGGCCTCGATCTCCCGGCACAACTTGTCGGCGCGGAAGATGCGCAGGTGGCCGCCGGGTACCCGGTGGTAGGCCTCGCTCAGGGCCCAGCAGATCTTCTCGGGCCAGCGGCGCGGCACGCTGGCGCACAGCAGGCCACCCGGCTTCAGCACGCGCTGGATCTCGGCCAGGGCGCCGCGGTAGTCGGGGATGTGCTCCAGCACCTCGGAACAGATCACCTTGTCGAAGCTGTTGTCGGCGAAGGGCAGCGACAGCGCGGTGGCGGAGGCCAGGGAAAAACTGCGCCGGCTGTCGTCCTCGCGGGCGAAGGGCTGGAATTTCTCCCGCGTGGTGCGCAGGTCATCGAGAGCCAGGTCCACCCCCACCGACTGCACCTCGCCCTCGAGGTAGGCGGCGATGACGTGGCGGCCCTCGCCGCAGCCGAGGTCCAGCACCGCGTCCCCGGGTTGCAGGGCAAAATGCGCGAAATCAACCGTCTGCACGCAACACTTCCCGATAGTACCGGCTCATCTGCCGGGCGCAGACCTCCCAGCTGAACTGCTCGACAATCCGCTCGCGGCCGGCCGCGCCCAGGGCCTCGCGCCTGGCGGGATCCTCCAGTAGGCCGGCGATGGCCTCCGCCAGCGCCGACACGTCCCTCGCCGGCACGATCACACCGGCGTCGCCCACCACTTCCGGCAGCGCGCCGCCGTCGGTGGACACCACCGGCACCCCGCAGGCCATGGCCTCCCCGGCAGGCAGGCCGAAGCCCTCGTACACCGAGGGCACCACGGCGACCGTCGCCTCGGCGTAGTAGGCCACCATCCGCGCGGTGCTGATGCCGCTGACAAACTGCACCCGGTCGGCGATGCCGAGGTGGCCCAGCAGGCGCTCGGTGCGCCCGCCCGGCTGTGGCTTGCCCACCAGCAACAACTCCAGATCGGGATAGCGCGGCAGCAGGCTGGCGTAGGCGCGCAACAGGTAGCGCAGGCCCTTCAGCGGCGCATCCGCGGAGGCGGTGGCCATCAGCCGCCGGGCGCGCCGCGGGATGTCGGGCAGGGGCCGGAACTCCGCGGTGTCGATGCCGTTGTAGACCAGGTCGATGCCCGCCGGCTGCAGGCCGAAATCCCGGGCGATATCCTGGCGCGAGCAGTCCGACACCGTCACCACGTGGTGCAGGCGGCGGACCACCTTCTTTTGCATGTGCAGGAAGGAATGCCAGCGCCGGATCAGCAGGCGCTCCCACCAGCGCCTGGCGGCGCCGAGGGCGATACGCAAATCGCTGGTAATGGGGTGGTGCACCGTGGTGACCAGGGGAATCCCCATGGCCTGGAGCTGCAGCATGCCGTAGCTGAGGCTCTGGTTGTCGTGCACCAGATCGTACTCGTGCCGGTGGGCGCGCAGGTATTTCACCGCCCGCCGGCCAAAGGTATAGGGCTCGGCGAAACCGCCACTGAGCTTGCTGCACCACTCGATGATGTTGCTCAGCGAGCGCAGGTGCCGCGGTCGCAGGGAGCCCAGGCCGTTTTCGAACAGGTCCAGGCTGGGCAGGCAGATCAGCCGCACCCGCGGGTCCAGGTGGGGGTAGGGCGGCCCCGAGATCACATCCACGCTGTGGCCCGCCTCGACCAGCGCCTTGCTCAGGTACTTGAGGTAGACACCCTGCCCGCCGCCGTAGGGCTGCGAACGGTAGCCCAGCAGGGCAATGCGCAGGGGGCGCTCGTGCTGCACCACCGGAGCCGCACTGCCCCCCGCCGGTTCCCGGGCGGCACTGCCAGCCTCCGCTGGAACTGTGTCTAGTTGCCTGATGGCGGCTTCCTCGTCGATTCTGGCCCAGCGGCGAAGCACCGGATTCAGGCACTCGCGGGAGGCCCCGGCACAGTTGGCCGGAGACCCTGTGGAGGCTAGGGATTCTATCAAGGGGTGACCAAAAAGCCAGCCCCTGTACGAGCGTACAGTGAGACGCAGGGCCGTGCGTTGGTCGCAGTTACCACCAGATCTGCCTATAATTGTGGTCTTTTCCCGACAACAAGACAGGTTCATGCCCCCAACCCAACACAAAGGCATCATCCTCGCCGGCGGCTCCGGCACCCGCCTGCACCCACTCACCAGCACGGTCAGCAAACAGCTGATGCCGGTGTACGACAAACCGATGATCTACTACCCGCTGGCCACCCTGATGCTGGCGGGGATACGCGACATCCTGGTAATCACCACTCCCCACGACCAGCGGGCCTTCACCAACCTGCTGGGGGATGGCAGCCAGTGGGGCATCAATCTTTCCTACACCGTGCAACCCAGCCCCGACGGCCTCGCCC
Organism: Parahaliea mediterranea; assembly: GCF_017255185.1. Lineage (GTDB taxonomy): Bacteria > Pseudomonadota > Gammaproteobacteria > Pseudomonadales > Halieaceae > JAFKCZ01. The sequence goes on along the minus strand of NZ_JAFKCZ010000022.1, from coordinate 42,587 downwards.
AGGCCTTCATCCTGGGAGCGGACTTCATCGGCAATTCCCCCAGCGCGCTGGTGCTGGGGGACAATATCTTCTACGGCGGCGGCTTCACCCGCAGCCTGCGCGCGGCCGCCGCCCGCGACAACGGCGCCTCGGTGTTCGCCTATTACGTGCAGGATCCCGAGCGCTACGGCGTGGTCAGCTTCGACAAGGACGGCACCGCCCTGGATATCGAGGAAAAGCCCGCCAAGCCGCGTTCCCACTACGCGGTCACCGGCCTGTATTTCTACGACAACGACGTGGTGGACATCGCCCGCGACATCCAGCCCTCCCACCGCGGCGAGCTGGAGATCACCGACGTCAACCGCGCCTACCTGCAGCGGGGCGACCTGCAGGTGGAGGTGATGAGCCGCGGCACCGCCTGGCTCGACACCGGCACCCACAACTCGCTGCTGGACGCGGCAAACTATATCCGCGTGGTGGAGGAGCGCCAGGGCCTGAAGATCGCCTGCCCGGAAGAGGTGGCCTACCGCATGGGTTATATCAGCGCCGAGGACCTGCTGGCCCTGGCGGCCCCCCTGGAAAAGAGCGGCTACGGCCTGTACCTGAAGCACTTGCTGAAGGAGGAAGGGGTGGTGTTCGATGAACGTTGAGCAGACCACGCTGCGGGATGTTTTGCTGCTACACCCCAAGGTGTTCGGCGACGAGCGCGGCTTTTTCATGGAGAGCTGGAACGCGAATACGTTCCGCGAACTGGGTCTGGACCTGGACTTCGTGCAGGACAACCACAGCCGCTCGGCCCGGGGTATCCTGCGCGGCCTGCACTACCAGACCCGCCACACCCAGGGCAAGCTGGTGCGCGTGGTGGAGGGCTCGGTGTTCGACGTGGCGGTGGACCTGCGCCGCTCGTCCCCCACTTTCGGCCAGTGGTTCGGCGCGGAGTTGTCGGCGGCCAACCATGCGATGATGTGGGTACCGCCGGGCTTTGCCCACGGTTTCTATGTGACGTCCCAGTATGCGGATTTCCAGTACAAGTGTACGGATTACTACGACCCCTCGAGCGAGGTGAGCCTGGCCTGGGACGACCCCACGGTGGGGGTTGAGTGGCCGGTACCGGCGGGGGAGTCGCCCCGGTTGTCGGGGAAGGATGCCGAGGGGTTGGCTTGGGGGGCTATTCCGTTTTTTGACTAGGCGTTTGTGGCTTCCCAGACCACGGGTTAATTGTCCAATCGGGATTTGGCACTTCGCAATCCGCAATTTGGTCGAATGAATTCGACCCTACAGGTTCCCAGCCGAGCCACCTTGTAGGGCGGAATTCATTCCGCCTCTTTTTGGTCGAATGCATTCGACCCTACAGGTTCCCAGCCGAGCCGCCTTGTAGGGCGGAATTCATTCCGCCGCTTTTTGGTCGAATGCATTCGACCCTGCAGATTCCCGACCAAGCCACCTTGTAGGGCGGAATTCATTCCGCCGCTTTTTGGTCGAATGCATTCGACCCTACAGATTCCCGGCCAAGCCACCTTGTAGGGCGGAATTCATTCCGCCGCTTTTTGGTCGAATGAATTCGACCCTACAGATTCCCAGCCAAGCCACCTTGTAGGGCGGAATTCATTCCGCCGCTTTTGGTCGAATGAATTCGACCCTACAGGTTCCCGGCCAAGCCACCTTGTAGGGCGGAATTCATTCCGCCGCTTTTTGGTCGAATGAATTCGACCCTACAGGTTCCCAGCCGAGCCGCCTTGTAGGGCGGAATTCATTCCGCCGCTTTTTGGTCGAATGAATTCGACCCTACAGGGTGGTGGGCGCTAGTTGGGCAGCAGCGGCCGCCACCAGGATTCGTTGGCCAGGTACCAGTCGAGGGTCTTCTCGATCCCCGTCTCAAACGACTCCACCGGCTCATAGCCCAGCTCACCGGAAATCTTCGACGCGTCGATCGCATAGCGCCAGTCGTGGCCCGCGCGGTCCTCCACGAAGGTGATCAGGTCGCGGGCGCTGCCGCCGCCGGCCGCCGGTGCGTCCGGGTAGCGGGTGCGCAATTCCGCGTTCTCCGCGAAGCGGGTATCCAGGCGGTCGCAGAGCAGGTGGACGATGTCCAGGTTGTTCCACTCATTGTTGCCGCCGATATTGTAGGTGTCGCCCACCGTACCGCCCTCCAGCACCCGCTCGATGCCCCGGCAGTGATCCTGCACATAGAGCCAGTCGCGGATATTGCTGCCGTCGCCGTAGACCGGCAGCGGGCGGCCGCGGAGGATATTGGTCAGGCACAGCGGGATCAGTTTCTCCGGGAAATGGTAGGGCCCGTAATTGTTCGAGCAGTTGCTCGTGGTCACCTGCAGGCCGTAGGTGTGGTGCCAGGCGCGGACCAGGTGGTCCGAGGCCGCCTTGCTCGCCGAATAGGGGGAATTCGGCTCGTACTTCAGCTCCTCGTGGAAAGCCGGCGCCGCCGGGGCCAGGGAGCCGTAGACCTCGTCCGTGGACACGTGGTGGAAACGGTGCTCGCGGCCGCTGCCGGCCAGCCAGGTGGCGCGCGCCGCCTCCAGCAGGCTGTGGGTGCCGATCACATTGGTCTGGATAAAGGCGCCGGGACCGGTGATCGAGCGATCCACGTGGCTCTCCGCCGCGAAGTGCACGATGGTGTCGACATCGTGGTCGCGCAGGGCGCGTTCCACCAGGGCCTGGTCACAGATATCGCCGTGCACGAAGTGGAAATTGGCGCGGCCCTCCAGATCCGCCAGGCTGGCGCGATTGCCGGCGTAGGTCAGCGCGTCGAGGGCCACCAGGGTGTCCCGCGGGTGGGCGGCGGCCCAGTGGTGAACGAAATTGGCGCCGATAAAACCGGCGGCGCCGGTGACCAGTAGTGACTTACTCAATGTGGTGCTCCTTGTATTCATCCAGCATGCGGCGCAGTTGCTCGCGCCAGTGCACCCCGGGGCGCCCCAGGTCCGCCCAGGTCGCGCCCTTGTCCAGCACGCTGTAGGCCGGGCGGCGGGCGGGGGTGGGATAGTCGCTGGCGGGGATCGGCGCCACCGTCACCGGGCGGGTCAGCAGGCCCCGGGCCAGGCCCTCCTCGGCGATGGCCACCGCGAAGTCGTACCAGCTGCACACGCCGGCGTCGCTCCAGTGGTAGGTGCCGTGCAGTTCCGGGCGGGCGGCAAAATCCCACAGCGCCCGCGCCAGCCCGGCGGCCCAGGTGGGGGTGCCCACCTGGTCGCCCACCACCCGCAAGGTGTCGCGCTCGCCCATCAGACGCAGCATGGTCTTGACGAAATTGCCGCCGAAGCGGGAGTACACCCAGCCGGTGCGCACGATCAGCGCCCGCGGCAGACACTCGCGCACCGCCTTCTCGCCGTCAAGCTTGCTGGCGCCGTAAACGCCCAGCGGATTGGTGGCGGCACTGGGGTCGTAGGGGGTGCCGGCCTGGCCATCGAACACGAAATCCGTGGACACATGAAGCATTCGCACCCCCAGGCTCGCGCAGGCGCGGGCGAGATGGCCGGCGCCGGCGGCGTTCACCTGCCGGGCGCGCTCGGGTTCCGACTCGGCGCGGTCCACCGCGGTGTAGGCGGCGGCGTTGATCACCACATCCGGGGCCAGCGCGGCGATGCGCTCCAAAGTGGCATTGGGGTCGGCAATGTCCAGTGCGTCGCGGCCCAGGGCCAGCAGCTCCACCTCGGGTGCGTGCTCCGCCAGTTCGCGGCCGAGCTGGCCGTTGGCGCCGGTGACGAGTACTTTTTGCATGGCGATGATCTGAATGGGTCCTGATTGGCAGCGTGGCATGGGGGCCGGCCAGCGAAAAAACCCGGAGATTTGGCGGCCACAGCCGCGTAGAATAACACGTCCATGGACACCAGCGCCCAAACCATCACCCGCGAAAGCGCCGACGGCACCGACCTGGAGCATATTGCCCGGCAGCTCGCCGGCCGGGAATTGCCCGCGGGATGGGAGAGTGTCGCCAGCTCCGCGCACGACCTGGTCGCCCGGAACCCGGCGGCGGGCCTGTACTACAAGGAATACACCGCGCGCTCCCTTCCGGGACGGCTGGGCGCCCGCCTGGGCCTCGGCGTGGCGCGCCGTGCGCGGCGCAACAGCGCCAGGCTGGCGCTGGCGGGCTTCACCGCGCCGCAATACCGGGGCCTCGGCGTGTTGGAGAACGGGCGCGAGTATGTATTCGTGGACGCGCTGGCCGGCGAATCGGTGAGTCACTGGCTGCGGCTCGCGCTCGGCGACCGCGACCCCGCCACCCTGGCCCTGCGCCGCGCCCTGCTGCGGGAACTCGGCACCTTCATCGGCCGCCTGCACGCCGCCGGTTTTCTACACGGCGACCTGCGCTCGGACAATGTCCTGGCCACCTACAAGGGCGGGCAGTTTCGCTTCGCCCTGATCAACAACGAACACGGCAGCCTGCGCAGGCCCCCGCCCGGCACCGGGCTGCTGGCCGACCTCGCGGCGCTCAGCCGATTGCCCGCCTCGGCCGCCACCCGCGCGGACCGCTGGCGCTGCTTTCTGGCCTGGCGTCGCCAACACCCGGAGCTGGGTCACGAGGAAGCCCGGCTGCTGGCCGTGGAAGCCTATCGACGACGCGCCAAGGATTGATGATTACCGGGGAAAAAAACCGGGGATCGCACGAGCCGCCCCGGCCCCGCTAGGTCCCGGCCACGGCTTCGCCGCAGCGCCGCTCCAACCAGTCCGCCAACTCTTCCAGCACTTCCAGCCGTTCCGGCTCGTTGAAAATCTCGTGGTACAAGCCCGGGTAAAGGCACAGGGTCTTGTCGGTGGAGCCGATACCGGCGTGAAAGGCGGCGGAGCCACTGGCCGCGGTCATCACGTCGGCCTCGCCGTGCATCACCAGTACCGGTAGCACAAGCTCCGCGCGCCGGGCCTCGACTTCGCCCATGGTGCGAAACAGCTCGTTCACCAGGCGGGCGCTGACCTTGCCGTCGTGCACCAGGGGATCGTCGCGGTAGGCCCGCACCACCTCGGGGTCGCGACTGACCTCGCTGGCGTCCAGTTGCATCAGCCCCAGCCTGGGGAACAGGCGCGACAGCAGGCGGTTGATCCACAGCAGGATTTTCGGCGGCGAGTCGGGCACCGCCAGCGCCGCGCCCGAGAACGCCGCGCCGGCGAATTGCCGCTGGTGGTCGAGCAGGTAGCGGGCGGCAATCAGGCCGCCCATGGAATGCCCCACCAGGAAACGGGGCAGGTCCGGGTACCAGCGGGCGATAGCCGCGCCCAGCTTGTCCAGGGGCGGGAAGAAGTCCTCGAAACGATCGATATGGGACCGTGTTCCGGGCGACTCGCCGTGACCGGGATGATCCGGCGCCACCACCGCGAAACCGCGCGGGCAGAGGTAGTCGGCGAAGCCCTGGTAACGGCCGCTGTGCTCCCCCAGGCCATGCACCAGCAGGATCACGCCCCGCGCCTGCCCCAGGGGGGGCCAGTGGCGGTAGTACACATCGCCGGCCAGGCGGCCCTCCTCGGGGGTGAGCGTTGCGTTTTCCCTCGCGCCGTTTCCGGCGCGATCCACAACCTCGTCTTCACGCACTTCCGCCATGGGAACCAATCCCTCCCTTGTCCTTTGTCACTGTCAAAGGCCGCGGCGGCGCCTTGGCAATAGGCAGCCCGCTTTTCAGCAGCCCGTCAGGCCACCGGGGTGAGCCACTCCCGGTACTGGCTGCGGTTGCCGCGCACGGTATCGAAATACATGGTCTGCAGTTTCTCGGTCAGCGGGCCGCGGGAGCCGCTGCCGATGGTGCGGCCGTCCAGCTCGCGAATCGGCACCACCTCGGCGGCGGTGCCGGTGAAGAAGGCCTCGTCGGCGACGTAGACCTCGTCACGGGTGATGCGTTTTTCGCGGATGGTGTAGCCGAGCTCCTCCGCCAGGGTGAAGATGCTGCGGCGGGTGATGCCGTCCAGGCAGGAGGTCAAATCCGGGGTCAGGATCTGGTCGTTGCGCACGATGAAGATATTCTCGCCGCTGCCTTCCTGCACATAGCCTTCGTTGTCGAGCAGCAGGGCCTCCTCGGCGCCGCAGTCGAGGGCCTCCTTGAGCGCCAGCATCGAGTTGATGTAGTTGCCGTTGGCCTTGGCCTTGCACATGGTGATGTTCACGTGGTGCCGGGTGTAGGACGAGGTGCGCACCTTGATGCCGCGGTCCCTCGCCTCGGGGTCCATGTAGGAGGGCCACTCCCAGGCGGCGACGATGACGTGGGTCTGCAGGTTGTCGGCGCGCAGGCCCATGCCCTCGGAGCCGTAGAAGCACATCGGCCGCAGGTAGGCCTCTTCCAAACCGTTCTCGCGCACCACCTGGCGCTGGGCTTCGTTCAGGGTGTCCTTGTCGTAGGGCATGCCCATGCCCAGGATGTGGGCCGAGCCGAACAGGCGGTCGGTGTGCTCCTTCAGGCGGAAAATACAGGTGCCCCGGTCCGGGGTCTTGTAGGCGCGAACGCCCTCGAATACGCCCAGGCCGTAGTGCAGGGTATGGGTGAGCACATGCACCTTCGCCTCCCGCCACGGCACCATTTCGCCGTCAAACCAGATCAGCCCATCGCGATCAGCCAGATTCATCACCCTACTCCTGTCAATACACGCCCTGGCGGGCTGTTTGCCAACAACCTGCCGGGATTATCAAGCGTCGCTGCCGTACGACGCGAACAATTGCTCCCACTTGGCGGAGACCGCTGCCCTGTGCTCACGGTATTCTTCGGCCGGCACCACGTCCGGCTGCTGTTGCAGGGCAAGCTGGTGGGCGGCGGACCGATAGGCCAGGTAGGCCTGGATAAGCGCCTCGGACTCCCGCTGCTCGAAAAGGCCGTTACTGCCCAGTGTCTCGAGGATGCGGATGTTATCGGACCACTGGACCAGGTCCGGCACCCGGTGGGACCACGCCAAGACCGCGTATTGCACCATAAATTCAATATCGACGATACCACCCTCGCCGTGTTTCAGGTGAAATTCACCGTTTGCGGCGACCTCCGCGCCCAGCAGGTGCTCGCGCATGCGCCGGCGCATGGCGACCACCTCCCGGGCCAGTTCCGCCGTGTCCCGCTCCCGGCACAGCATCTCCTGGCGCACCGCGTACACCTGCTCGCCGACCGCCGGATCACCGGCCACCAGGCGCGCCCGCACCAGGGCCTGGTGCTCCCAGGTCCAGGCCGACTCCCGCTGGTAACTGGCGAAGCCGCTGGTGGAGGCGACCAGCATGCCGGAGTTGCCCGAGGGCCGCAGGCGCATGTCCACTTCGTAGAGGTTTCCCAGGGCCATGCGGGTTTCCAGGATGTGGATCATGCGCTGGCCCAGGCGCGTATAAAAAACCGAGTTTTCGATACTGCGCTTGCCGTCGGTACTGCCCCTGGCCTCGGCGTCGTAAACGAAAACCAGGTCCAGGTCCGAGCTGTAGCTGAGCTCGATGCCCCCCAGCTTGCCGTAGCCGAACACGGCGAAACCGTAGCCGCCGCCGGGCCTGGCGGGCTCGCCGTATTTCACCGTGAGGTCGTGCCAGGCCACCGCCAGCACCTGCTCGAGGATGACCTCCGCCAGCCAGGTCAGTTTGTCGCTGACCTTCATCAAGGGCAGGCGCCCGACCATCTCGCTGGCGGCCACCCGCAGGGTATGGGATGCCTTGAAGTAGCGCAGGACATCCATCTGGGCTTCCAGATCGTCCACCGCCAGCCGCGCCACCTGCTGGCGCAGCTCGTCCTGCAGCAGGCCCTTGTCGGGGGCGGTGTACAGGCTCGCGCGGTCCAGCAACTCGTCCAGCAGCACCGGGTGATCGGCCATCTGCTGCGCGATCCAGGGGCTGGCGGCGCACAGCGTCACCAGCTCGTCGAGGGCCGCCGGATTCTCCAGCAGCAGCGCCAGGTAGGCGCTGCGGCGGGTGACCGCCACCACCAGGGGCAAGACCCGCGCCAGCGCGGTATCCGGGTCCGCGGCCTCGGCGCAGGCCAGGATCAGTTGCGGCATGAACTCCTCCAGCCGCTCGCGACCCTGGGTCTGCAGGGCCAGTACCCGGCGGCTGTCGCGCAATTCCACCAGCGGTGCCAGACTGCCCTCCGGGTCGCGGTAGCCAAGGGCCGCCAGGCTGTCGGCGCCGAGGTCCTCGCCCCACAGCACCAGGTCGCTGTCCGCGGGTTCCTGGACCTCGCCCGGCTCGGCGATCAGGTTGCGGAAGTGCCCGGCCACCCGCTCCCGGTGCTCCCGCAACCGCTCCAGGTAGGCCGGCCAGTCGGCGCAGCCCATGACCCGGGCCATGGCCGCCTGCTGCAAAGACTCCCCGGGCAGCGCCTGGGACTGCTGGTCGCGGTAACCCTGGATCGCGTGTTCGCTGTCGCGCAGGAAGAGATAGGCCTCGCGCAACTCCCGCGCCGCCTGTTCCGGCAGGCAGCCGAGAGCGGCACACTCGGCCAGCACCGGCAGCAGTTCCCGCTGCTGCAGGCCGAGGTCGCGGCCGCCGCGAATCAACTGGAAACACTGGGCGATGAACTCCACCTCGCGGATGCCGCCGTGGCCCAGCTTGACGTCGTTGTCCAGGCCCCGGCGCCGCACCTCGGCGGTGATCATCTGCTTCATGCCGCGCAGGCTGTCGATGACGCCGAAGTCCACGTACTTGCGGTAGATAAAGGGGCGCAGCATCTGCGCCAGCTCCGCCGCCCGCGCCGCGCCGCCGGTCACCGCCCGGGCCTTGATCAGCGCGTAGCGCTCCCAGTCGCGACCCTGTTCCTGGTAGTAGTCCTCCAGGGCACTGAAATTGTGCACCAGGGCGCCGCTGTCGCCGTAGGGGCGCAGGCGCATGTCCACCCGGAACACGAAACCCTCGGCGGTGACCTGGTCCAGGGCGTTGATCACCCCCTGGCCCAGCTTGGTGAAAAATTGCTCGTTGGAGATCTGCCGGCTCTCGCCATCGGTATCGCCGGCCTCGGGGTAGGCGAACATCAGGTCGATGTCGGAGGACACGTTGAGCTCGCGGGCGCCGAGCTTGCCCATGGCCAGCACCAGCAGCTCCTGGGGTTCGCCGCTGCGCCGCCCCCGGGGGGTGCCGAAGCGGCGCTCCAGGTCCCGGCGGCAGTGCTCGAGGGCGCCCTGGATACAGGCCTCGGCAAGCAGCGAGGTGTCCCGGGTGGTTTCCAGGGTCGGCGCCAGGCGGCAAAAGTCCCGCCACAGGATGCGCAGCATGTGGCGGGCGCGGAAACGGCGCAACACCGGCAACAACTCAGCGCCCGCCGCCGCCAGCGCGGTCTCGAGCTGGTCGCGCAGTTCGCCCTCGTCCAGGCCGCGCAACAGTTCGCCGGAGTTCAGCAGCGCCACCATCGGCGCCAGGTCGCGGCGCAGCTGCTCGGCCACAAAAGGGCTGCAGGCCAGCATGTGGTCCAGGTGCCACGGGTGGGGATAGTCGGCCCAGGCCCGCTCCCAGTCCCCGCGCACATCCTCCGCGCAGCGCTCGCCCAGGCGGGCCCGGGCCGCGGCGGCCTGTTCCGCCAGCGGCCCGGGCAGGGGCTGTGACAGCATCTCGTTCATCGCGCTAGCACCTCCCTCAGGCGTCGAGTACCGGGGCCACGCGCATGACCTCCTCGATCGTGGTCTGGCCGCGCGCGACCCGGCCGGCGCCGCTCAGGCGCAGGGTCTGCATGCCCTCGGACATGGCCAGGCGGCGGATGCGGGCGGTCTCCATGTGCGGGGTGATCTCCTCCTGCACCGCGGGGGAGTTCACCAGCACCTCGTAGATGCCCTGGCGGCCGATGTAACCGGTGTCGCGGCAGGCGCGGCAGCCCACGGGGTGGGCGATCCGCTCCGGCGGGCTGACGGTGTAAGGCTCCACCAGCTGTTGCCAGGCCTCGACATCGGTGGCCGCGAACTGCTTGCACTCCGGGCACAGGATGCGCACCAGGCGCTGCGACATCACCCCCCGCACGGTGGCCTTGATCAGGTAGGCGGGCACGCCGAGCTCCAGCAGGCGGGAGATGGAACTGGGGGAGTCGTTGGTGTGCAGGGTAGACAGCACCAGGTGGCCGGTGAGCGCCGCCTGTACCGCCATGCTGGCGGTCTCCAGGTCGCGGATCTCGCCCACCATGATGATATCCGGGTCCTGGCGCATCAGGGCGCGCACGCCGGTGGAAAAATCCAGGCCGATGCCGTGGTTCACCTGCATCTGGTTGAAGGCCCCCTCGACCATCTCGATCGGGTCCTCGATGGTGCACACATTGACCTCGGGGGTGGCCAGCTTGCGCAGGGTGGAATAGAGGGTGGTGGTCTTGCCGGAACCGGTGGGGCCGGTGACCAGCACGATACCGTTGCCGGCCCCGGTCATGGCGTTCCAGCGGCGCAGGTCCTCGTCCGCCAGGCCCAGTTGCTCGAAGGATTTCTGCAGCACGTCCGGGTCGAAGATGCGCATCACCAGCTTCTCGCCGAAGGCGGTGGGCAGGGTCGCCAGGCGCAGCTCCACCTCGTTGCCCGCGGGGGTCCGGGTCTTCAGGCGACCGTCCTGGGGGCGGCGCTTTTCCGCCACGTCCATGCGCCCCAGGATCTTGATCCGGCTGGTGACCGCCGCCGCCACCTGCTGCGGCAGCTCATACACGCTGTGCAGGACCCCGTCGATGCGAAAGCGCACGTTGCCCACATTGCGCCGCGGCTCGATGTGGATATCCGAGGCGCGCTGCTCGAAGGCGTACTGCAGCAGCCAGTCCACGATGCTGACCACGTGCTGGTCGTTGGCGTCCACCTCCTTCATGGACCCCAGGTCCAGCATCTGCTCCAGGTTGGTGATGCCGGGGGCGGCCTCCGGGCGGCTGGCGCCGTGGGCGCCGCGCACCGAGCCGGCCATGGTGTAGAACTCGGCGGTGTGGCGGGCGATGTCCCGCGGGTCCGCCAGCACCCGGCGAATCCGCTTGCGCAGCACATGCTCCAGGTTGTTTTCCCAGGCCCGCACGTAGGGCTCGGCGCTGGCGATCACCACCTCGTCCGGATGCACTTCCACCGCCAGGATGCGGTGGCGCTGGGCGAAGGCCCGCGACATCACTTCCGCCACCGCGGTGACATTGATCTTGAGCGGGTCGATGCGGTACACACTCTGGTCGGTGCGCGCCGCCAGCCAGTGCAGCAGGTTGTCCATCTCCAGCACCTTGCCCGGGCGCGCGCCGTCGGCGAGCTTCTGCTCGGCGAGAAAGACCAGCGGATGCACCGCCTTGATGCTGGCCGAGCCCAGGCGCGAGGCCTCGGCGGCAGACAGGCGCCCGTCGGAGTGCAGGGCCTTGACCAGAAATGCCAGGGTGAGTGGCGCTTCCACCATCTGCGCGTCGATCTGTGCGGACATTGCCCGGGGTTCCATCGCCGTTGCCGAAGTCTGGCCTGCATGCTATCACAGGGTCGGGGCAGTGACGCGCCGGTTGTTGCATCGACGGTGCGAGGCCCTATACTGCGCGCCAATCGACCGGGAGTATGACTATGGCGGGATCGAACCCCCTCGGCAGCCTGTTCGGCAGGTCGCCCATCGGACCCATCCAGGAACACATGCAGGTGGCGCACGAGGCGTCCCAGCTACTGCCCCTGTTCTTTGCGGCCAGCGCCAAAGCCGACTGGGCCGAGGCCGAGTCCCTGTTCAAGGATATCGGCAGGGCCGAGCGCAGCGCCGACAAGCTCAAGCGCTCGGTGCGCCGTCACCTTCCCAAGAGCCTGTTCCTGCCGGTACCCCGGTCCGACCTGCTGGAGCTGGTAACCATCCAGGATCACGTGGCCAATATCGCCAAGGACATCTCCGGGCTGATTCTCGGCCGGCAGATGCAGTTCCCCGAGGCGCTGCAACAGCCGCTCACCGAACTGGTGGGCACCTGCGCCGACACCACCGGGCAGGCGCTGCTGGCGATCCGCGAGCTGGACGAGCTGCTCGAAGTCGGCTTCACCGGCCGCGAGGTCAAGCGCGTCGAGGGCATGATCAAGGAACTGGAAAAACTGGAGGGCCGCACCGACAAACAGTCGGAGGCGCTGCGCGGCAAGCTGTTCAAGATGGAGAGCGAGCTGCCCCCGGTGGACGTGATGTTCTACTACAAGATTATCGAACTGCTGGCCGCCCTGGCCGACGCCGCAGAGCGGGTCGGTCACCGCCTGCAGATCCTGATGGCAAAGTAAGAAGGCGCACCCATGGACATCATCGCAGCCCACGGCAGCACACTGCTGATCATCGCCTGTTGTTTCGGCTTTTTCATGGCCTGGGGTATCGGCGCCAACGACGTCGCCAACGCCATGGGCACCTCGGTGGGCTCCCGCGCCCTGACCATCAAGCAGGCCATCCTGGTGGCCATGATCTTCGAATTCCTCGGCGCCTACCTCGCCGGCGGGGAGGTCACCTCCACCATCCGCAAGGGCATTATCGACCCCGCCTCCCTGGAGGATTCACCCGAACTGATGGTCTTTGGCATGCTCTCGGCGCTGCTGGCGGCGGGCACCTGGCTGCTGATCGCCTCGCTGAAGGGCTGGCCGGTCTCCACCACCCACTCCATCGTCGGCGCCATCGTCGGCTTCGCCTCGGTGGGTATTTCGGTGGACGCCATCCACTGGGACAAGGTGGGCACCATCGTCGCCAGCTGGGTGGTGTCGCCGGTGCTGGCGGGCACCATCTCCTTTGGCCTGTTCATGAGCGTGAAGGTCCTGATTCTCGATACGGACGACCCCTTCCAGCGCGCCAAGCGCTTTATCCCCGTGTACATGTGGATGGTCGGCTTCATGATCTCCATGGTCACCCTGCTGAAGGGCCTGAAGCATCTCGGCGTCGAATTCGACCTGGGCCTGGGCAGCAAGTTCGCCAACGCCATCCCGGTGTCGGCGGCGGCCGGCCTGGTGGTGGCGGCGTTCGGCGCCTGGCTGCTGACCCGGATCAAGGAACAGCCCAACCAGGAACACCGCTTCGCCAACGTGGAGCGGGTGTTCGCCATCCTGATGGTGTTCACCGCCTGCTCCATGGCCTTCGCCCACGGCTCCAACGACGTGGCCAACGCGGTGGGCCCGCTGGCCGCCATCGCCAGCACCATCCAGTCCGGGGGTGAAATCGCCGCCAAGGCCGCGCTGCCCTGGTGGATCCTGCTGGTGGGGGCCGCCGGCATCGTGGTCGGCCTGGCCACCTATGGCTGGAAAGTGATTGCCACCGTGGGCCGCAAGATCACCGAGCTCACCCCCAGCCGCGGCTTCGCCGCCGAACTGGGGGCGGCCTCCACGGTGGTGGTCGCCTCCGCCACCGGCCTGCCCATCTCCACCACCCACACCCTGGTGGGCGCAGTACTGGGCGTGGGCTTCGCCCGCGGCATCGCGGCGCTCAACCTGCGTACCATCGGCCAGATCTTCATGTCCTGGATCATCACCCTGCCGGCCGGGGCCGGCCTGGCGATCGTGTTCTTCTTCATGTTCCGGGGCATATTCGCCTGACGCCCCGCAGTTGACGAGCCGCGCTCCCGGGGGCTAACGTGCCCTGACCCCCGGGAACAATCCCGCCACTGGCGCCCCTCCCTATGCCCCTGCCCGAACAACAGATCATCCGCCAGCTGCAGGCGCTGGTGGGCACGGCTTCGGTCAGCTCCACCGACCCCTCCTGGGACCAGGGCAACCGCGCAGTGGTGGAACTGCTCGAGGGCTGGCTGGCGGACCTGGGCTTCGCGACGGAAATCCTCGACATCACCGACGACGGCCGCAAGGCCAACCTGGTCGCCACCCTAGGCAGCGGGCCGGGCGGCCTGGTGCTGGCGGGCCACACCGACACCGTGCCCTTCGACGAGGGCCGCTGGCGCAGCGACCCGCTGTCGCTGTGCGAGCGCGACGCGCGGCTCTACGGCCTGGGCAGCACCGACATGAAGGGCTTTTTCCCCCTGGTGCTGGCGGCGGCGCGGAGCTTCCTGGACAAGCCCCTGCGCCAGCCGCTGATCGTACTCGCCACCGCCGACGAGGAGAGCTCGATGAACGGCGCCCGGGCGCTGGCGACGGCGGGGCGCCCCCGGGCGCGGGCGGCGATCATCGGCGAGCCCACCTCCCTGGTGCCGGTGCGCATGCACAAGGGCATCATGATGGAGGCGGTGCGCATCACCGGGCAGTCCGGGCACTCCTCCAACCCCGCCCTGGGCAACAGTGCGCTGGAAGCGATGCACGAGGTCCTGGGCGACCTGATCGGCTACCGCGAGCTGCTCGGACAACGCTATGCCAACCCCGCCTTCGCGGTGGCGGTGCCCACCCTGAATCTCGGCTGCATTCACGGCGGCGACAGTCCCAACCGCATTTGCGGACGCAGCGAGCTGCACATCGACCTGCGCATGACCCCCGACGGCGACGACCGCGCGGTGCGCGAGGAACTGGACCAGCGCCTGCGGGCCATTGCCGAGCGCCGCGGCGTAGCCATCGAACTGGACCCGCTGGTCAAGAGCGTACCGCCCTTCGAGCAGGGCGCGGACAGCGAGCTGGTACGGGTAGCGGAGCAGCTCACCGGCCACCGCGCCGAGAGCGTCGCCTTCGCCACCGAGGCGCCCTTCCTGCAACAACTGGGCATGGAGACCATTGTCATGGGGCCGGGCTCCATCGACCGGGCCCACCAGCCGGACGAGTACCTGGAGCTGGATCAGCTCAAACCCTGTGTGCGATTGCTGGAGCAGTTTATCGCCCACTATTGCCTGTAGCGGGCCCGGGTGACGCGGCCACGGGCATTGGCCGAATGAATTCGGCCCCACAGGTGGATTCTCCCGCCCATTGGCCGAATGAATTCGGCCCTACAGGAAAATCATCCCCCCCCCCTGTAGGGTCGAATTCATTCGACCATAACCTTCACCCCATAGTGTCGAACTCCTTCGACCACAACCCCCACCCCATAGGGTCGAATTCACCCGCCCACGACAGAACCACCCAACCCGCAAACCTGAATGCACACGACCCCGGCTGCAGGAATGCCCCGCCAAGCCGGCATGCCGCGGTGTGCAAAATTGCCATTAGTGCAACGGCCGGCCATTCGGTAACCTTGCTCCTTTAATCGATGCATCGGACAACGACAGGACATGACCCCGAGTCGGGAACACATTCGCTGGTTCAGGAATACCGCCCCCTACATCAACGCGCACCGGGGCAAGACCTTCGTGTTGATGCTGGGGGGCGAGGCCGCGCAGCACGCCAACTTCCCCACCATCATCCACGACATCGCGCTGCTGAATAGCCTGGGCGTGCGCCTGGTGCTGGTACACGGCAACCGGCCGCAGATCGGCGAGCGGCTGCGGGCCGCCGGTATCGAGAGCCGCTTCCAGGACGGCATGCGGATTACCGACAGCGCGGCCATGGGCCACGTCACCGATGCCGCCGGCTCCCTGCGCGCGCAAATCGAGGCGCTGCTGTCCATGGGACTGCCCAACTCGCCGATGCAGGGCGCCAGTATCCGGGTGTGCTCGGGCAACTTCGTCACCGCACGTCCCATCGGCGTGGTCAACGGCACCGACTACCAGCACACCGGCCGCGTGCGCCGGGTGGACGTGGCCGGCATCCGCGAACAGCTCGCGGCGGGCTCCATCGTGCTGCTGTCGCCACTGGGCTACTCGCCCACCGGCGAGATCTTCAACCTCACCCTGGAGGACATCGCGGTGCACTGCGCGTCCGCCATCGGCGCCGACAAGCTGCTGCTGTTCGGCGCCGCCCAGGGCCTGCAGGACGACAGCGGCCAGCTGCTGCGGCAGCTGGCGGTGGGCAACATGACACAGCGCGCCTTCGCCGACGAAGACCAGGCCCGTCTGGCGGAAACCGCCCGCCGCGCCTGCCTGGCGGGCGTGGAGCGCTGCCAGGTGATCAGCTACCGCGACGACTGCGCGATGCTGGAGGAACTGTTCACCCACGACGGCAGCGGCACACTGGTGGCCAAGGACGACTACGAACAGTCTCGCACCGCGACCATCGACGACGTGGGCGGCATCCTGGAGCTGATCGAACCGCTGGAGCATCAGGGCGTGCTGCTGAAGCGTTCCCGCGAATTGCTGGAGACCGAAATCCGTCACTTCCG
Source organism: Parahaliea mediterranea (assembly GCF_017255185.1). Classification (GTDB taxonomy): domain Bacteria; phylum Pseudomonadota; class Gammaproteobacteria; order Pseudomonadales; family Halieaceae; genus JAFKCZ01. Next base: position 26,614 of record NZ_JAFKCZ010000022.1, on the reverse strand, counting down.
CCTGCTGGAGCGGGACGGCCGCATCCTCGCCTGCGCCGCGCTCTACCCCTTCCCCGAGGAGGGCTGCGGCGAACTGGCCTGCATTGTCTCCCACCCCGAATACCGCGGCGGCCACCGCGGCCAGCGCCTGCTGCGCGAGCTGGAGCAGGAAGCCCGCAAGCAAGGACTGGACCGGGTCTTCGTGCTCACCACCCAGACCGCGCACTGGTTTATCGAGCAGGGTTTCGAGGAGCGCTCCCGCGACGCGCTGCCCGGACAGAAACAGCAGCTGTACAACCTGCAGCGCAATTCGAAGGTGTTTTTCAAGGCCCTCTAGCCCGCGCCGTTGCGGCGTAGAGTCGAATTGATTCGCCCCAAAAGCGGCGGAATGAATTCCGCCCTACAGGGGGATATCGCACAGCCTGTAGGGTCGAATTCATTCGACCAAACAGCGGCGGAATGAATACCGCCCCACAGGGGGGATATCGCGCAACGTGTAGGGTCGAATTCATTCGACCAAACAGCGGCGGAATGAATTCCTCCCTACAGGGGGGATATCGCGCAACGTGCAGGGTCGAATTGATTCGCCCCAAAAGCGGCGGAATGAATTCCGCCCCACAGGGGGATATCGCGCAGCGTGTAGGGTCGAATTCATTCGACCAAACAGCGGCGGAATGAACTCCGCCCCACCGGGGGGATATCGCGCAACGTGCAGGGTCGAATTCATTCGACCAAACAGCGGCGGAATGAATACCGCCCCACAGGGGGGATATCGCGCAACGTGTAGGGTCGAATTCATTCGACCAAACAGCGGCGGAATGAATTCCGCCCCACAGGGGGATATCGCGCAGCGTTGACTACACCGGCCCAGCTCAATCCAACGCCGTGCCATTCCCCCCACGCCCCACCCACACGCAGTCCCAATGCGGGTAATCACCGATTCGATCAACCAGTTTTGCGCGCAGTGGATTGGCCACGATATACCGTGCCAAGGCCCTTACGTCCTCGTGCGTCCTAACCGCCCTGTCGAAGTAGGCGCGTTGCCATAGCGACCCTGTTCGCCCAAGGTGGCCATTGATATGACGGGACGTGCGGGCCTTGAGCGTTTTCACGACCCCGGGGAGGCTGAGGCGGTCACCCAGTTCGAACAGCCAGTGCAGATGATCCGGCATGACGACCCAGGCGAGTGAATGAACCGCGCCGGATTCGTGCACGTTTCGGAGCTGCCCAATCAGCAACCTTGCCGGTCGCAATGTTCGGAAAACCGGCCACCGCTGGTGGGTGACCGTGGTTATGGCGTAGATCCGGTGAGATTGCGACCAGCGGCCGCGGTTTAATGCGTCGTAGGACATTCCGACCTCCTTGTCGGTGTTTGCCTTCTGGGGTGTTGGTCGAATGAATTCGACCCTACAGGGGGGCGCCGTACCCGGTGTTGGGGGGGCCGAATGAATTCAGCCCTACAGGGAGCCGTGCCCGGTGTTGGTCGAATGAATTCGACCCTACAGGGGGGCGCCGTGCCCGGTATTGGGGGGCCGAATGAATTCGGCCCTACAGGGAGCCGTGCCCGGTGTTGGTCGAATGAATTCGACCCTACAGGGGGGCGCCGTGCCCGGTGTTGGGGGGGCGAATGAATTCGGGCCTACGGGCGAGTGCGTCGCATCCGGTGTAGGGTCGAATTCATTCGACCACAGCGGTGCGGGACAGCGAACATCCGATCCGGGCTAATCGAAGATCTTGCCCGGGTTCATGATGCCCTCGGGGTCGAAGGCGCGCTTGATCTGGCGCATCAGGTCCACTTCCAGCGCGGAGCGGCTGTAGAGGAGGTAGTCCTTCTTCAGCAGGCCCACGCCGTGCTCGGCGGAGACGCTGCCGCCGTAGCGCTGCACGATCTCGAACACCCAGCGGCTGACCTCACCGCAGCGCTGCTGGAATTCGGCCATTGGCAGCGCGTCGGGCTTCAGTACGTTCAGGTGGACGTTGCCGTCGCCGATGTGGCCGAACCACACGATCTCGAAATCCGGATAGGCGCCATTGACCACCGACTCCACCTCGGCCAGGAAGGCCGGCACTTTCGAAACCGTGGTCGAGATGTCGTTCTTGTAGGGCGTCCAGCGCGAGATCGTCTCCGAGATGTCCTCGCGCAGCCGCCAAAGTGACAGGGCCTGGGCCACGCTCTGGCTGATTACCCCGTCCAGCACCCAACCCTGCTCCACGCAGTGCTCGAACAGGGCCATGGCCTGCTCCATGTCGGCGTCGCTCACCTGCTCGAACTCCAGCAGGGCGTAGTAGGCCGCGGGGGTGTCGAAGGGCCGCTGCAGGCCCTGGTGCTCTACGACTTTCTGCAGGGCGAGCTCGGAGAAGAACTCGAAGGCCTGGAGATCCATCCTGCCCTGGTAGGCCGCCAGCACGTCCATGATCGAGGCCATGTCGGGCACCCCCAGCACCAGCACCGCCGGGTCTTTCGGCGGGCGCGCCAGGCGCATGGTGGCCTCCACCACCACGCCCAGGGTGCCCTCGGCGCCGATCACCAGCTGGCGCAGGTCGTAGCCGGCGTTGTTCTTCACCAGGCCGCGGTTGAGATCCAGCAGCTCTCCGGTGCCGGTGACCAGCTTGAGACCGGCCACCCAGTCCCGGGTCATGCCGTGGCGGATCACCTTGATGCCGCCGGCATTGGTGGAGATATTGCCGCCGATCTGGCTGGAGCCGGCGGAGGCAAAGTCCACCGGGTAGAACAACTCCCGCTCTTCGGCGAACTGCTGCAACTGCTCGGTGACCACGCCGGCGCCACAGCGCACGGTGCGCTCCACCGGGTTGAAGTCGTCGATGGCATTCATCCGGTCCAGGGCCAGGACCAGCTCGCCGCGGCAGGCCACCGCGCCGCCGCTGAGGCCGGTGCGGCCGCCGGAGGGCACCACGGCCAGCCCCTGCCTGGCCGCCAGGCGCACCAGCTCCTGCACCTCCTCGACAGAGCCGGGCAGCACCACCGCCGCGGGCGCGGGACTGTGCACCCGGGTCCAGTCGGCGCCGTAGCGGGCCGCGGACTCGGCGTCGGTGAGCACGCGCTCCTCCCCCACGATTGCCCCCAGGGCGGACAGGATTTCAGGACTCAATGGCTTGGTGGCCGGCTCGCTCACAAGGTGACCTCGGGTAATTTTCACGGCGCGCCGGGGCCGGCGCTGAATTCAGGGCGGCGTATGGTACCATACGCGCCCCCCGGGTCCCCGGGGTTCTGCAAGATCACAATGGAGCCTGCCCGCAATGGCGCAAAAGTCGCTGGAAAAGAGCAAAATCAAGTTCCTTCTGCTGGAGGGCGTGCACCCCTCCGCCGTGGAGACCCTGCGGCAGGCGGGCTACGAGAATATCGAGCTGCACCAGAAGGCCCTGCCCACCGAGGAACTCAAGGCGGCCATCGCCGGCGCCCATTTCGTGGGCATCCGCTCCCGCACCCAGCTGACCGAGGACGTGTTCGAGGCGGCGCAGAAACTGGTGGCGGTGGGCTGCTTCTGCATCGGCACCAACCAGGTCGACCTGGGCGCGGCGACCCGCCGGGGCATCGCCGTATTCAACGCCCCCTTCAGCAACACCCGCAGCGTGGCCGAGCTGGTCATCGCCGAGGCCATCCTGCTGCTGCGCGGAGTGGCGGACAAGAACGCCGCCGCCCACCGCGGCGAGTGGCGCAAATCCGCCGCCAACGCCTTTGAAATCCGCGGCAAGAAGCTGGGCATCATCGGCTACGGCAACATCGGCATGCAGCTGGGCGTGATCGCCGAGAGCCTGGGCATGCAGGTGCTGTTTTACGACGTGGTCAACAAGCTGCCCCTGGGCAACGCGCGCCAGGTGCCCAGCCTCAGCCAGCTGCTGGCCCAATCCGACGTGGTCAGCCTGCACGTGCCGGAGACCGGCGCCACCCAGAACATGATGGGCGAGGAACAACTGGCCCAGATGAAACCCGGCGGCATCCTGATCAACGCCTCCCGGGGCACGGTGGTGGACATCGACGCCCTGGCGGACCGCCTGCGGGACGGCAAACTGGCCGGCGCGGCCATCGACGTGTTCCCGGTGGAGCCCCGCTCCAACGAGGAGGAGTTCCAGTCGCCGCTGCGGGCCTTCGACAACACCATCCTCACTCCGCATATCGGCGGCAGCACGGTGGAGGCCCAGGAAAACATCGGCATGGAAGTGGCGGAGAAACTGGCCCGCTACAGCGACAACGGCACCTCCACTTCCTCCGTCAACCTGCCGGAGGTGGCCCTGCCCGAGCACGAGGGCAGCCACCGCCTGCTGCACATCCACCACAACGTGCCCGGGGTGATGAGCGCCATCAACACCGTGTTCTCCGAAAACGACATCAACGTCTCCGCCCAGTTCCTGCAGACCAATGAGCACGTGGGCTACGTGGTGATCGACATCGACGCCGAGTACTCCGACATCGCCCTGGCCAAACTGGCCGCCGTAGACGGCACAATTCGCACTCGCGTACTATTCTGATTCGCCCTTCGCCCCGGGGGCCGGCCGCGCCGGCCCCCGGGGCGTTGCCGACCCACCCGACCGAGACCGCCTTGCCTGAAACCGCGAAAGACCAATTTCTGGCCGAGCTGGTAAGCGAGCACGGAAGCGCACTGGAAAAATACCTCGCGCGCAAGCTCGACAGCCCCGAGGACGCCGCCGAGGTCGCCCAGGAAGCCTTCCTGCGCCTGCACCGCCTGGAGGAACCGGAGCGCCTGGACAACGCCCGGGCCTTCCTGTTCCAGGTCGCCACCAACCTGGCGGTGGACCAGCTGCGACGGCGCAGGCTGCAGTTCCGCCTGCTTAAAGCCGAGCGGGTATTGGCCGAAGATAGTGAGCTGAACGACACCAACGCCAGCGGCGTGTCCCCGGAGCAGATCCTCGGCGCGCGGGAGAAACTGCGCGCCATCTACGCGGCGGTGGACGAACTGCCATTCAAGGTGAAGCAGGCCTTTCTGCTCCACCGCCGCAACGGCATGTCCTACAATGATATTGCCAGGGAAATGGCGGTGTCGGTGTCCAGCGTGGAAAAGTACATCCTGCAGGCACTGAAACACTGCCGCAAGCGGCTCGCGACGCACTACCCCGCCGATGACGGGGAAGGGCGGGGAAACTGATTTTTTTCAATGAGGGAACTGTCGGGTCATCCGTCACACTAACAACAACGACAACAATGCGGCCGGGAATGTCGCACCCAGCCGCCGCAAGGGCCGGGGTGACGGGCCGCAACCAGGAAACATAATGAGCCTAGGGCGCCACGAAAAATTCGAGCGGGACTGTGACGCGGCACTGGCGTGGATAGCCAGGTTCCGTTCCGACGCCGTGGCCGACGCCGACCGCCAGGCCTTCGCCCTGTGGCTGGAGGCGGATCCGGATCACGGTCGCGCCATGGACCAGATGCAGGATCTGTGGGACGACCTGGGCTCTCTCAAGCACCTGCCGGAACACGACCTCCCCCACGACACGGGCCGCCGCCGCTGGCTTGGCGCCTCACTGGCGGTCGCCGCCAGCCTGGTTGCCGCGCTGGTACTGGTGCCACAATGGAATGCCCCGGAGACCTCCGAGCGCTACCTCACGGCCCTCGGCGAGCGCAGCCAGGTGGACCTGGCCGACGGCTCACGCATCAACCTCAACACCAACAGCGCCCTCACCATCCGCTACAGCGAAGCCCTGCGCCACGTCAGCCTGGAGCGCGGCGAGGCCTTTTTCGAGGTCGCGACCGACGCCACGCGGCCCTTCGTGGTCGATACCGGGTCGGCGCGGGTCAGCGTGGTCGGCACCGCCTTCAATATCCGTCGCAGTGACGAACACCGCAGTGTCATCACCGTGGCCGAGGGCGTGGTCAGGGTCAGCGAGCGGGACGCCCCCTCCACCCGGGCGGCCTCCACCGAAGTCCTGCGCGCCAACCAACGCCTGGAAACCAGCCAGCAGGGCTTCGCCACCAGCGGCCAGGTCGATATCGCGCCCAGCCTGGCCTGGCGCCGGGGCGAGCTGCTGGCCCGGGAAATGCCGCTGGTCGAACTGGCGTCGGAACTCGAGCGCTACCACGACCAGCACTTCCTGATCACCGACCCACAACTGGCCACCCTGCCGGTGTCGGGGGTGTTCCAGCTGGACCACCTGCCCTCCGTGCTCGGCGCCCTCGAGCGCAGCCTGGACATCCAGGTGGCGCGCCTGGATGAGCACACGCTACGGTTGCTCCCCGCCTCGCAGTAGGTTATAACACCCTATTGGGCCGCCCCAGGCCCGCGGAAATACCCCTATAATTCATAAACTTGCGTATTAATTCCGGACACGGGGGCTACATGCTGACCGATTGCAGGCGATGGCATCGATCGACGCGCAGCGCCCTGTGGGGCCTGCTCGCGATCGCCTGTGCGGACGGCTCCCCGGCGATGGCCGGGGACAACCGGGTTGCGGATCGACGACCCGGCACCGGCGAGTCCACCCGTTTCGCCATCGACGCCAGCTCGCTGTCCGGTGCGCTTATCCAGTACAGCCAGCAAAGCGGACAGCCCATCGTGTTCTCCGACCGGCTGACCCGTCACCTGCCCGCCACGCCGTTGATTGGCGGTTACGGTTCCCGGGACGCCCTCGACATGCTGCTGGAGGATTCCGGCCTGGACTGGGAGCTGATCGACGGTCGCATCATCGCGGTCTATCGCCAGGAGTGCGACGGCCAGGACTGCGACAGCCCCCGGGACACTGTCAGCAACAACCCGGTCTACGAACCGGGCATCGAGGAAACCTATGTCTACGGCAGCCGCCTGACCGGGTCTCGCATACGGCGCACCGACTACAGCGGCAGCGCCCCGGTGGACGTGTTTCGCTCGCCCGACATCGAACTCTCCGGCGCCCAATCCCTCGGCGAGCTGCTCAGGTTCGTGCCCGCGGTGGTGGGCAATTCCACCAGCACCGCCATCGCCAATGGCGGCGACGGCACCGCCAGCGTGACGCTGCGCGGGCTGCCCGCCAGCAACACCCTGATCCTGATCAACGGCCGCCGCGTGGCCAACGACGGCCTGGCCGGGGAATCGGTGGACCTCAACAGCATCCCGCCGGCCGCGGTGGAGCGCATCGAGATCCTCAAGGACAGCGCCTCGGCGATCTACGGCTCCGACGCCATTGCCGGGGTGGTGAACGTGATCATGAAGCAGGATTTTCGCGGCCTGCTGGCGGAAACCTACTACGGCGAAACCGAACGGGGCGACCTCGAGACACGCACCAACACCCTGCAATACGGCACCGGCCTGCCCAACGGCTCCCTGTTTCTCAGCGCCTCCCACTACGAGCAGGAACCGATCTTCAGCCGCGACCGCGCGGTTTCCGCGAGCGCCGACACCCGGGCGCTCGGCGGCACCGACCTGCGCTCCAGCGCCACCTCCGACACACGGGTGGTATTGGCGGACGGCCGCACACTGATCGCCGATGGCGCGGGCTACCGCCCCGCGGGGCCCGACGACCTGTTCGACTACCAGGCCTACACCACCGCGGTGGTGCCACTGGAGCGCACCAGCCTGTACGGTAACGCCATCTACGATTTTACCGAGCGCATCACCGGCCTGGTGGAATTCACCTACCTGGAAACCGAGGCCGCCTCGACCCTGGCGCCCACCCCGGTGTTCACCGCCTTCGAACAATCCGACCTGACGATCTCGGCGGACAATATCCACAACCCCTTTGGCGAGGACATCACCGACGCGCGGCGGCGGCTGGTGGAGTTCCCCGAGCGGCGCCAGCTCAACGAATCGGAGGTGATTCGCTTCGTGGCGGCGGTGGAGGGCCTCTACGACGACTGGAACTGGGACGCGGGCTATACCTGGAGCCGCTCCGAAGCCAGCCAGATCACCCGCAACCTGGTGAACGCCGACCGCCTGCAGCGCGCCCTGGGACCCGCGGCGGGCTGCCTCGGCGCCGAAATCGACGGCTGCACCCCGGTCGACCTGCTGGGCCCCGCCGGCAGTATCACACCGGAGCAGGTCGACTACATCCGCGCCGACGGCAGGGTCAGTGGCTACTCGGAACTCTCTTCCATCAGCTTCAATGTCAGCAATGCCCTGCTGCATCTGCCCGCCGGACGCGGCGATGTCGCCTTCGGCGTGGAATACCGCCAGGAATCGACCGACAAACGGCCCGACGATCTGCTGGCCAGCGCCGCCACCCTCGGCGCCACCAATTTCGAGGCCACCCGCGGCAAGCGCAAAATCACCGAGTTCTACGCCGAATCGGTGCTGCCCGTGTGGCGCAGCCCCTCGGAAGCGGTGACCCTGCACCTCGAGGGCGCCATCCGCCACTCCAATTACAGCGACTTTGGCGATTCGACCAACCCCAAGCTGGGACTGCTGCTGCAGCTGGGCTCCGAGCTGCTGCTGCGCGCCAGCTATTCACGCGGCTTCCGGGCACCCAGCCTGAACGAACTGTACGAGGGCGAAACCGAGGAGCAGGCCTTCATCGACGACCCCTGCACCCGCCCCGGAAGTGCCGCCGTGCTGCCGGGCTGTAACGGCCAGGCCGACCCCAGCCGCAACCAGTTCCTGACCGTCCAGGGCGGCAATCCCGCCCTGGAACCGGAGACCTCGCACGGCTACAGCGCGGGTTTTGTCTGGACCCCGGCCGCGCTCGGGAGCCTGCGCCTGTCGCTGGACCTGTTTGAGATGGAACAGGAGGATGTGGTGTCTTCGAGCGCGCAGTTCATCGTGCGCCAGAATGCCCTGTACGGCAGTTTCGCCGAGGACGTCACCCGCGACGAAATGGGCAACCTGGTGCTGGTGCGGGCCACCAACATCAATGTCGGGCAGCGCCTGGTCCGCGGCGCGGACCTGGGCCTGACCTACCACTTCCCCAGGGACCGCTGGGGCCAGTTCTCGCTCAACGGCAACGCCACCTACCTCGGCGACTACCGGGCGCGCACCGATGCGGCCGCCCCCGAGATCGACTTTGCCGGCACCTTCCGCGACGAGGCCTCCGAGGGGCTCGGCGGCATCCCGCAGTGGAAGTGGCAGCTGGGCCTGCGCTGGCACGACAACCGCTGGCGCGCCAGCGCCGACCTGCATCACGTGTCGTCGATGAAAGAGCAGCTGCCGGGCACCGGGGGCACCCGCACCATCGACAGCTGGACGGTCATGGACATGCAGCTCAGCTATACCTTCGACGTCCTGGAGGGACTGCGCCTGTCCCTGGGGGTCGACAACGCCCTGGACGAAGACGCGCCTTTGGCAGCCTCGGCGTTTAACGATAACATCGACGGCCGCACCCACGAACTGAAGGGGCGCTACTGGTACACCCGCTTGAGTCAGCGTTTTTGAGACAGCTTGAGCCAATACACTCGGCACAACTCGAGCCCACATTTCCACGACAGGACAAATCGCATGCGCTTCCGCCCCCCCTTCCTCGCATTGGTACTGAGCTTCACTCCGCTGGTCGACGCGCAGGAGAAAGACTTCCCCGGGATTGAAAAACTGATGACCCGGGAGGAATTCCAGGCGGCGGGCCTGGAGAAGCTCAGCCCCGCGGAGCGCGAGGCCCTCAACCAGTGGCTGATCGGCTATACCGTGGACGACGCCCAGACGCTGATCCACACCAGCGAGGAAGTCAAGGAGGCCGACCAGGGCATTCGCATCGAGGCCAGCGTCAACGGGCCCTTCAAGGGCTGGTACGGCGACACGGTATTCTCGCTGGACAACGGTCAAACTTGGCGCCAGCGCCTCAGCGGCAATTTCGCCTATCACGGCGACGACCGCCGGGTCGTCATTGAAAAGAACTTTTTCGGCTACTTCAAACTCACCCACGTGGCCACGGGTCGCTCCGTCGGCGTGTCCCGCGTCAATCAATAATTACTGCCACGGCAATTGCTTAGGTAGACATCCTCAGGCAAAAAATAATGGTAATTTGCCGGATTCCGGCAGCATTTCGTGAATATGTCACAAATGTCGCGGGAACTTTGAGGGCACCCGTACCAAATTCGTTTTATGTTTGTAACCAGTGGCGTAAAGCCACCGGACAAGCATGCTTAACATAAAGTACAGGGGTATTAATATGTTAAAGAAAAACCGTCTTACCATGGCAGTTTCAGCTGCCCTGGGCATGAGCGCCGCGGCGGTCCTGCCGAGTGTGGCAAACGCCCAAGAAGAACTCCTGGTCGAGGAAGTGGTTGTCACCGGTTCCCGGATCCAGAAGACCAACCTGGTCACCTCCAGCCCGGTAACCCAGGTGGACGCCGACGAGTTCAAGTTCCAGGGCACCACCCGCGTTGAAGACCTGATGAAGAACCTGCCCCAGGTCTACTCCAACCAGAACGCCAGCCAGTCCAACGGCGCCACCGGCACCGCGACGCTGAACCTGCGCAACCTGGGCGACGAACGTACCCTGGTACTGATCAACGGCCGCCGCATGCCCGCCGGCTCCCCGCTGCAGGGCGGTGTCGGCGCCGACATCAACCAGATCCCCGGCGCGCTGATCAAGCGCGTGGAAGTGCTGACCGGCGGCGCCTCGGCCACCTACGGCTCCGACGCGGTGGCTGGTGTTGTCAACTTCATCATGGTTGACGACTTCGAGGGCATCAAACTCGACTACCAGTACAGCCAGTACCAGCATGACAACGACAACAGCCGTCTCCAGCGCATCGTCGGCGACGCCGGCTTCCCCTTCCCCGACGGCAGCAACACTGACGGCGATATCCAGGACATCTCGCTGGTTCTCGGCGGCAACTTTGACAACGGCCGCGGTAACATCACCGCCTACGCCAGCTACCGCGAAATCGACGGGGTCCTGCAGAGCGAGCGCGACTACAGCGCCTGCGCCCTGAACGACGACGCCACCGGCTGTTTCGGTTCCGGCACCAGCGCCGAGGGTACCTTCCTGACTCCCGGCAATGGCACCTACTACGTGGATGGCGACCAGTTCATCCCGGGTAGCCAGGCCTACAACTACGGCCCGCTGAACTACTACCAGCGCCCCGACGAGCGCTACACCGCCGGTGCCTTCGGCCGCTACTCGATCAACGAGCACGTCGAGGCCTACACCGAACTGAGCTTCATGGACAACCAGACCAACGCGCAGATCGCGCCCTCCGGTTCGTTCTTCCTGGACTACAATGTGTCCCCGGACAACCCCTTCCTGTCCGACCAGCAGCGCGACATCCTGTTCGGCGATCCCTCCCTGCTGAATGACAACGGCACCGCGCCAGTCACCATCGGCCGCCGCAACGTGGAGGGCGGCCCGCGTAACCAGGACCTGCGCCACACCACCTTCCGCGGTGTATTCGGCGCCCGCGGCGACATCAACGACACCTGGCGTTACGACGTGTACGGCCTCTATGCCGAAGTCAGCATGGAGAACACCTACAACAACGACCTGTCCAACGCCAAGCTGGCCAACGCCGTGGACGCGGTGATCGACCCCGAAACCGGCGACATCACCTGCCGCTCGGTACTCGACGGCCGCGACCCGAACTGTGTGCCCTGGAACCCCTGGCAAACCGGCGGCGTAGAGCCGGGCGGCGCGGCCACCGAATACCTGGCCCTGCCCCTGTTCGCCCGCGGTACCACCACCCAGAAGGTGATCTCCGGTTACGTGGCCGGTAGCCTGGGCGACTACGGCATCCAGCTGCCCACCGCGGACAGCGGCGTAGAGATCATCCTCGGCGCGGAATACCGCAAGGAAACCCTGAACTTCAACCCGGACGAAGGCTTCCGCCTCGGCCTGGGCGCGGGTCAGGGCGGCGCCACCAACCCGGTGAACGGTGAATACGACGTCAACGAGTTCTTCCTGGAAGCCAGCGTACCGCTGGTGGAAGGCAAGACCCTGGCGGAAGAAGTGGTACTGGACCTGGGGTATCGCTACTCCGATTACTCCACCGACACAACCACCGACACCTACGGCATCAGCGGCAGCTGGGCCTTCAACAACAGCTTCAAGCTGCGGGCCAGCTACCAGCGCGCGGTACGGGCACCCAATATCCAGGAGCTGTTCCTGCCCCAGGGCTTCAACCTGTTCGACATGGCCCAGGACCCCTGCACCACCAGCGCCGACGGCAACCCGCCGACCGCGACCCTGGAACAGTGCATGCGCTCTGGCATTACCGCCGAGACCTACAACAACTACCCGGATTCCTTCGCCGGGCAGTATAACTACCTGCAGGGCGGCAACACCGAACTCTCACCGGAAGAGGCCGACACCTACTCCATCGGCTTCATCTGGTCACCCGAGTTCATTGACGGCCTGACCATGAGCGTCGACTGGTACCAGATCGAGATCGAGCAGGGCATTGAGGACCTCGAGCCCGAGTTCATCCTGAACCAGTGCCTCGCGGGTGACGACGCCATGTGTGCCAGCGTCAATCGCGGGCCGCGCGGCGACCTGTGGATCGGTTCCGACGTCAACAGCAGCGGCCACATCGTGGCCCTGCAGGACAACCTGGCCAAAGAGGAAGTGGAAGGTTACGACGTGATCTTCGACTACTCCCTGGAAGTTGGCGGCCTGGGTACCCTGATGTTCAACAACACCATGTCGATCATCGAAACCTGGGATACCCAGCAGGCCTCCAGCGCGCCGGTTGACGACTGTAAAGGCAACTGGGGCGGTAACTGCGGCTATCCGACACCGGACTTCCGCAACAACTTCCGCGCCACCTGGCTCACTCCCTGGGGCATCACCGGCAGCCTGGCATGGCGCCACATCGGCGACGTGACCGACCTGAACGGCAACCTGGACCTGGACGACACCGATTATTTCGATGTGTCCGCGGTTTGGGACGTTCTGGACAACACCTCGCTGCGCGCCGGTATCAACAACGTCCTGGACGAAGAGCCGCCGATCGCGGGTGATGCCGCGGGCCCCAGCCTCAACGGTAACGGCAACGTGTTCCCGGGCATGTACGACGCCCTGGGCCGCTACATGTTCCTGGGTGTCAGCGTGGAGTTCTAAACTTCATCGCGGGAAGCATCCCCCGGGATGCTTCCACCAGCACAACGAAAATGGCCGACATCCGTCGGCCATTTTTTTTGCCCCCCTTTATCTTCAGTACTGGTAGCGGTACTCCCGCACAACTCCAGCCACAGACTGGGTCTGGCCGTTGCGCACCACCGGCCGGAAACGCACATCGCGCAGCAGGCGATACAGCACCACCCGCGCGCCCATATCCTCGGGCGGCTCCTGTTCCACCACTTCGATTTCCCGCGCCCGGCCGTCGCGCGACACCCGCAACGAGACCACCGCGCGCGCCCGCGCGTCCTCGGAGGGCGCGATGCCGTCGGGATGAAAGACACGGGTATCGGGCAACTCCACCGGCCGCGAAAACAAATCGTCCGGGTCGGTTGTCTCGGACTCGTCGCCGTCAAAAATAGCCCACGCCTCCTCGTAGTTCTGCCGGGCCCGGGCGGTGAGCCCCCACCACTGGTACCAGTCTCCCGCGGCCAGGCGAGCCCGGGCGCGCGCCACCGGGTCCGGCTGTTCGGCGCTATCTTCAAGATCGACAATGCGCCGGGCGGTATTGATGCCGTTGCGCAGGTTGTACTCGCGCAGCTGGCGAAAACGCTCGGCCTCGATACTGGTGCTGGTGGCGAGTTCGTCGGTGGTCCCGCCCCATCCGGAAATATTGAGCTGCACTGCAGGCACCTTTTCACCGTCGTACTGGGAAATCAGGTATTCCACCTCGAGCCGGTTGTACAACGCCTCGCGATAGGCGGCGCCGCGGTCGCCCGCCTCTTCCAGTTGCTCAATTTGCGCGCTGTGCGCCTCGTAGATCGTGAGCAGCCGTCGAAACCCTTCGTCGGTGACACCGGTAATGCCCTGTAGGTAGGCCTGGCGCTGCCAGTCGACATACTCGCTCACCGCCTGTTGCATTTCCGGCTGTCCGGGCGAATGTGCCTGTTGCTGGACCCGAAAGCGCCAATCGTACAGCTGGTCGGCGGCGTCGAGGTCACCCAGCACGAGATAGCTGTCGATCATGTCGTTCATGAGTGGCAGTTGGGCGGAATTGTAGAGGCCGCCATTGATACGGTTCAGGTGCAGGGCGCGCCGAAAAGTTGCCAGCGCCTCGTCGTGCCGGCCCCCGGCCTGGTAGGCGCGACCCAGGTCGTGCAGCGGCTCCACCAGCTGCGTATCGTAGGCGCCGCCCTCGCGCTCCCGGCCTTGTACCACCCGCAGATAATCCGCCACCGGCAGGCCGGTGCCTGTTCCGTCGTCAAGATCCCAGGGTCCGACGCTGCGTTGTTGCAGGTCCTTCACCCGGCTGATCTGGAATCCGTAGGGCGTCGGTTTCGGTCGCTCGGGGACAATGGAATCGTTCGGGTGGGCGATTGCCGGCAGGGGCGGCCAAAACAGGCACCCACACACGACCAGATGCTTCCAGGGCATAGCGCAACCCCCCCGCGTAAGGAACCGGTAAGTCCTTCCTAAAGCATAGCAGAGAGCATGGCAGAAGCCGGGTGATGGAAGGCAGTGAGTTCGCGAATCCAGGGGCCGGTAAATTGCCGCAAATCACTGGATTATCAGCGAATAAGCGGCCAAAAACCCGCATATGCCTTGACTTGCCGGCCTTGCAGGCAGACACTGATTCGGACGCCACGCACAACAATATTGGAGATAATCATGGCACTTCGTTTTCCGACAGCTGTACTGTCCCTTGGCTTGACGGCCCTGTTATCCGCCTGCGCCGGCACCTCCGGCGATGTGGCCAAACAGCAGGTGGCCAGCAACGACGCGCCGGAAACCGGCCCCAACGCCATCAGCTGCAAATCCATCATCAGAACCGGCACGCGTATCGGCACCCGGGTCTGCAAAACCAATCAGCAGTGGGAGCAGGAACAGCGCGATAGCCGCGCGGCGGCGGAAGCCGTCCAGCGCGGCGGCGCGCAAACCCAAACCCACGCCGGTTCCGGTACCTGAGTTGGGCGGTCAGTTCTGAATTCGGTGTAGCACCACCGCCCAGGCGCCCTGCGCGGCTCCCGCGCCCATCAACAGCTTGTCACACCTATCCACGACGAAACCCTCCGCGGCCAGCTGATCCAGCGCGGCCCGGAGGGTCACTTCGTCCAGGGCCACCGCGGTCATCGACGCCATGCGCGCGCGGTAGGCCTCCAGTTCAGCGGTCATGCCATCGACCCAACCCAGAATATCCCCCGGGGCATAGGCTGACATCCTTTGGTACATGTGCGCGATATCATCGTACAACTGTCGCGCCAGCCCCCCGGCCACACCATTGCCCATCTGCGCCAGCAGCTTTTCCAGCGACCTCACGGCGGGGGTAAAGGCCCGCTCCGCGGACTTGAAAGCGTCCACACTGCCGCTACCCGCGTTCAGGGCAAAGCCGGCGGTAAAGGCCGCGCGCGCCAGCGGCAGCAGCCGGCTATCCTGGATAGCGACAATCGCCCGGTGGTTCACCGCGCATTCGCGGTCGATCGCACCGCCTTTCAAGTGCAGCACTGCCGCCAGCGAACCGCCCGGCGCGACCAGTTCCGCGGCCCGGCCCAGCGCGTCGATACCGGCGTACTCGAGCCCGAACTGACTGGCCACGATATCAAAGCTACCCGCGGCAAAAGGCGGTCGCAGCGCATCGGCCACGGTGCACCGGCAAGCCGAAAAGCGTTCGCGCAATGCCCGCAGGGCATACTCGGAGGCATCCGCCGCATACAGCAGCGTCGCCGGGCAGGATTGCGCGGCGAAGCCAGTGACCGCACCATTGCCGCTCGCGAGATCGAGGAGCCGGGGTTGCTCGCAAGTGGCGAGGCGGCGATCGAACAGCTCCCGCCAGAAGGCTTCCAGGGCCGCGTCCTGGGCTCCGCCAGCCTGGTGCGCTGCTTTTTCGTGGGTGCCTCGCCAGTAGACATCCCAATCGGCAGCGCTGGATGCATCCCGGGACTCTGCCTCTGCCATGGTTGTAAACTCCAGGGTGGTTGTTATCGAAATCGCCCCGAAGGGCATTGGCAACCAGCCGCGAATGGCAGGCTGTGAATCAAGCGGATAATAACAAACTGCGCCGGAACCCGGCGCCTAAATCGCACAAAAAACAGCCTGAATCGTGGCCAAGCCAAATCGGCTGTTGTAGGATATCCATCAGCGTGGCACAGCGTTAACGTGTTTGTTGCTCGCCGTAAACCGTGAGCCTCGCCTCAACAACAAAGCGCGAGTAATTCCAAAGGCCGGCCCATGCCGGCCTTTTTTTATCCGGCCTCATAGGCTTTCACCGCCTGCAGCATCCTCGATACCCACTGGCGTTCCTCTTCGTTCAGCTCGGGCCGCCAGATGTCGAACAACAGCACGACCCGCTCCCGCGCGCTCGGGTTCCAGGCCTCGTGCTCCATGCTGTCATCGAAGATCAGCAACTCACCCTCGCGCCAGGGCCGCTGGTAGTTGCCCACGCGCAGCGCGCCGCAGTCGGGGGGTACAATCAACGGCAGGTGGCAGATCAGCCGCGTGTTCACGGCGCCATAGTGAGGCACGATGGTGGCGCCGGGGGAGAGCCGCGAAAACAGCACCGAGGGCATCTGCCCCGGAATCTGGCACAGGGGCAGGCGGGACAGGGCCTCGACGGTACGCGGACAGCGCTGGGCCATGCCGGTATTCAGCGCCCCTTCGCGCCACAGGTAGCAGGCGCTCCAGTCCATGCTGTCCAGGTTTTGCTGGTTGTTCAGTTTCGGTTGGTTGTGCTGTGTTTGCAGGTAGGGCTCGAAGGCCCGCGGATCCTCCAGAACACGCTCGAGTTCCTCGCGGATCACGTCCGTCTGGGCCTCGAGTTCAGCGACCCAGGAAAACTGTTCTCGCGGGTAAAAAGCCTGTTGCGGCAGGCCCGGGAAGCAGTAGCGCGTGGGCTGCTGAAGCTGCAGCGGCTGCTTGCCGAAGGCGATTTCCAGCGACTCGGCGAAACGTGGCGAAGTCGCGGGATCGGCGCCGTGTTCCGAGAGAGCCCGCCGCAGGAAGTCTTCATAGTCCCGCGCCTGACGTCCGCAGACCTCCGCGGCACGCCGCAGGGCCTGGGCCACGTCCCGCGGCACCTGCGCCTCACCGGCGGCGACTTTCAGCGCCGCCTGGTAGTACCCCAGGGCAGCGCGTTTTTCGCCCATCCGATCCAGGTGGTCGGCCTTGAACAGCAGGGCGCGCAGATTGCGCGGCTCCACCGACAGGGCCTGGTCAACCGCCTCCAGCGCCGTCGCGGCGTGCCCCTGGTTCACCCGCGCGAAGGCGAGCGCCAACCACAGGGCCGCGTCACTGCCCCCGCTGTCAATGGCCTGTAAAAACAGGCGTTCGGCATCCGCCGCATTACCGGTGCGCAGGGCCTGCAGCCCTTGCTGTTGCAACTGAGTTACCGCGGTACTCACCGTGTTTCACCCCTTGGCAAAGTCATCGCGCGGCCCCTGTAAACCGGGGCCTGCACGCCAGCCGGCGCCGTGCACTGCTAATGCGCGCCAGCCAGTAGTTCCAGCTTGTGGTTATAGTTTTCCTTCTCCCGGCCCTCCGCCAGCGCGACAGCCCTTTCGAAACTGCGCCGGGCGGCACCCAGGTCGCCTTCGCGCGTGTATACCAGGCCCAGCAGGCGATGGAATTGGTGCTCCTTGCCATCCCGGCGGATCGCGGTGCGCAGGAGCGTCGCCGCCTCGTCGTAGTCCGCCCGGGCGTAGGCCTCTTCCGCAAGGTGAAACAGGTAGTAGGGATTCTTGCGGCGGAACATCTGTACCCGGTTTTTGTAGTAGGCCGCGAGCTCCGCTTGCCCGAGCTGCCGGTACAGGCGCGCCAGGTTGCTGTTGGCGGAAGGCTCGTTGTCCAGCGCCACCGCCTTGAGATAGGCGGCCTCCGCGGCCTCCAGGTCGCCGCCACGCCGATACAGGGTGCCCAGGTTGGACCAGACGAAGCCCCGCTGGTCACTCAGCTCCAGCGAGCGCTTGAGGTGCAGAAAGGCCTGCCGGGGATCGCCCTCGCTCATCCAGTGCACGCCCATGTTGCTGTGGTAGCGGGCCAGGGCCTCCGCATCGCCCAGTGGCTGGCGCCGGTATTCGCTGCTGTAGTTCTCGAGACTGAAGTCCACCACCTGCTGGCCGCCGGGAATATCGACCACCGCATTGATGTGCAGGTTGTAAAGCCAGGATTCACCCCGCTCGCTCCAGGTCGGCGGTACCTCCACCTCCTGGAACACCACGTCGACACCGGCCTCCCTGGCCAGGGCCACGAACAGGCTGGTGAAGGACATGCAGTTGCCCTCGCGGCTGTAGAAGGCCTCCTGCGCGGTGTAGGTCTTGAAGTTGTTGTAGGACAATTGCAGGCCGTCCTGCAAAATCGCCCCGAGAATCAGTTCAACCTTGCGCAAATCCCCGGCGTCGTCGGGGACGTGTTCGCGCAGGAAGGCGCGCATATCGTCGTTGACCGCGATCAGGGACACCGACTCGACGTGCTGGTCCGGACCGACACCCAGCCGCGCGCCGTCGAGGAGTTGCGCTTCCGATACGCCGATACTGCGCTCCACCGGTGGGTGCGTTGCGCAGGCAAACAGGAGCGGAGTCAGCAGCAGCACAAGCAGTGCGCGCGAAACATTGCCGGTCATCATCGGTGGCCTCTCTACTACTCATTATCGTATGGCCTTGTTTGAGTTTAGCACCATTGATCCGGCAGTGCAGTGCCCACGGGGCGCCCCCGCTGGGCCCCCGCCGGCAAACTCTTTATACTGCGCGCAGGCACGCTTTCACCACAAACACCAGGGGCAACATGGACACAATTTCGGCTTTCGTCACGCTGCTACTGGTCATGGATCCGGTGGGCAACGTGCCGGTATTCCTGTCGGTGCTCAAGGATGTCGACGCCAAACGACGCCAGTGGGTGATCTTTCGCGAGCTGCTGATTGCCCTGGTGGTGTTGCTGATCTTCCTGTTCGCGGGTTCCAGTTTGCTCGACCTGCTGGGGCTGCAGCAGGAGTCGATCCGCATCGCCGGGGCCATCATCCTGTTCCTGATCGCGGTGCGCATGATCTTTCCCTCGCCCTACGGCATGATGGGCGACACCCCCGAGGGCGAACCCTTTATCGTGCCCCTGGCCATTCCCATGGTGGCCGGCCCCTCCTCCCTGGCGATCGCCATGCTGATGGTGAACACCGATCCGGACCGGATGTTCGACTGGACCCTCGCCCTGGTGGGCGCCTGGGCGGTGTCGGCGGCGCTGCTGATGCTATCGCCGCTGCTGTTGCGGGCACTGGGCAACCGCGGCCTGATTGCGATGGAGCGGCTGATGGGGATGATCCTGGTGATCATCGCGGTGCAGATGTTCTTCGACGGGGTGCGGGAGTTTTTGCATATTCCCGCCTGACGGCCAGAGGACAGGTACCTGTACGGTCGGATGCATTAAGGTCGAATGCATTCGACCGCGCCGCCCGCGCAACGAATGATCCAAAGCGGCGGAATGAATTCCGCCCTACAGGGGCGGACAGCCCCGCTGTAGCGTCGACAGCAGGCCCCTCTTTTCGGGTCATTCATTCAACCAAGGCGCGGGCGCGATCGCCAGACACTACCGCGGAACCAGCCCGATATAGCGATCCACCTCTGCCAGGTAACGCTGCCGCAGGGCTTCCGCTTCATTGGCCAGGTGGTGTCCCGCATCCGGAATCATCGCAATGTGACAGCCGGGGAACAATTTGCCCATCTGCGGCAGGTTATAGCGCCAGTCGACGGTGCCATCGGCATTGCCCTGCACAACCAGGGCCGGCCCCACGCCAAGATCCGCCAACGCCAGCTCCGCAAGCCAGCGCCGCAGGGCTCCCACCCAACTCACCGGTATTCGCCTGGGCTGCAGTGGATCGCGCTGTAAAAAATCGAGGAACCGGGCATCGGAGGAGTTGACCGCGAAGCGTCGCGGGACCGATTCCAGGAAAGGCCGCAGCAACAAGTGCGCCGCCCGTACCTGGCGCCAGTGCACCGGCCGCAGCAGGGGCGCCAGCAGCACCGTGTCGCTGAAGGGCCAACTGTGGCGCCGGGCGAAATCGATCACCGCCGAGGCGCCGGTGCTCTGGGCCATCACCCAGGTGGGCAGGCCCGGCAGGTCCGCCGCCGCCAGTACCGCGGCGACACTGTCACCGTAGTGGGCGAAGTCCTCGATGGCCGCCGGGGCGCCGCTGGACAGGCCGTGACCGGGCAGGTCGAAGGCCAGCACGTTGCAGCCGCGCGACAAACCGTAGTCGACCAGCTTGCCGAACAGCCCGACGTGGTCGAAATAGCCGTGCACCAGCAACAGGTTGTGGCTGGCGCCGGGGCGCAGCCAGCGCTGCACGGCCAGGGTGAAATCGCCGGAAGACACCGTGCCGATGCGATGCTCCAGGCCGCTGTCTCCGCCGAAGTCGAGCTGGTAGAAGCGCAGGTAGTCATCCAACTGCGCCGGCAGTGGCGCGCATTGCTGGAAGGGCGGCAGGCTCTCGCGAAGTTGCTGTAGTGAATCAGGTGTCAGGGCGCGTTTCACCATTGTGGATGTACATTCTGGGCGAGCCCATTCGGCGAGCCCATTCAATTGCGGCTCCAGCACGGTGTAGGGTCGAATTCATTCGACCATGGCGCAATAAATGACCCGAAAAGAGGAGCCCGCTGTGCGCCCTACAGGGAGATTTTCCCACCCCTGCAGGGTCGAGGGCCTGCCCCTCTATAACCGGGGTATTCTAGCGACCGGGAAGCAATCCATTGCGCCCGGGCCGCGGCCTCAGTTGACCTTCGGTGTCAGCTCGCCCGCGTCGTAGGCTTCCTGCATCGCCGCCAGCGAACGCACCTTGATCTTGTCGGCGTTGCCGGCGGTGCCAAAGGCCTCGTAGCGCGCCACGCAGATATCCTTCATCGCCTTGATGGTGGGGATGAGGAACTTGCGCGGGTCGAATTCACTGGGGTTTTCCGCCAGGAAGCGGCGTACCGCGCCGGTGGAAGCCAGGCGCAGGTCGGTATCGATATTCACCTTGCGCACCCCGTGGCGGATGCCCTCCTGGATCTGCTCCACCGGCACGCCGTAGGTCTCGGGCATCTCGCCGCCGAATTCATTGATGATCGCCAGCCACTCCTGGGGCACCGAGGAGGAGCCGTGCATCACCAGGTGGGTATTGGGAATGCGGGCGTGGATTTCCTTGATGCGATCGATGGCCAGGATATCGCCGGTGGGCGGACGGGTGAACTTGTAGGCGCCGTGGCTGGTGCCGCAGGCGATGGCCAGGGCGTCCACACCGGTGGCCTTGACGAACTCGGCGGCCTCCTCGGGGTCGGTCAGCAGCTGGTCGTGGCTGAGGATGCCCTCGGCGCCGATACCGTCTTCCTCGCCGGCCTGGCCGGTCTCCAGCGAGCCCAGGCAACCCAGCTCACCCTCCACCGACACGCCGCAGGCATGGGCTATCTCCACCGCCTGGCGGGTGACATTGACGTTGTAGTCGTAATCCATCGGCGTCTTGCCGTCGGTACCCAGGGAACCGTCCATCATCACCGAGGAAAAACCGAGCTGGATGGAGCGCTGGCACACCGCCGGCGACACCCCGTGATCCTGGTGCATGACCACCGGAATGTGCGGGAACTCCTCGATGGCGGCCAGGATCAGGTGGCGCAAAAAGGGCGCCCCGGCGTATTTGCGGGCGCCGGCGCTGGCTTGCATGATCACCGGCGAGTTGGTCTCGTCGGCGGCCTCCATGATGGCCCGGGTCTGCTCCAGGTTGTTGACGTTGAACGCCGGTACGCCGTAACCGTGTTCCGCGGCGTGGTCCAGCAATTGCCGCATGCTGATGAGTGCCATGGTATTACCTCTTACTGTGAATTGGACTGCTCGCGCGCACGCTGTTCAAGCACGGCCACGGCCGGCAGGGTTTTGCCTTCCACGTATTCCAGGAAGGCGCCACCGCCGGTGGAAATATAGGAGACCTTATCGGCGATGCCGAATTTGTCAATCGCCGCCAGGGTATCGCCGCCCCCCGCCAGGGAGAAAGCGGGGCTGTCGGCGATGGCCTCGGACAGGGCCCGGGTCCCGCCGGCGAACTGGTCGAATTCGAACACCCCCACCGGACCGTTCCACAAAATAGTGCCGGCGGCCTTGAGGATGTCGGCGATGGCCGCCGAGGCCTGGGGGCCGATGTCGAAAATCATGTCGTCGTCGGCCACGTCTTCCGCGGCCTTGTGTTCAGCCGTGGCGGATTCGGAGAACTCCTTGCCGGTAACCACATCGGCGGGCAGGGGAATCTCGGTCTTGGCCATCAGCTCGCGGGCGGCGGGGATCAGGTCGTGCTCGCACAGCGACTTGCCCACCGGCTTGCCGCTGGCGGCGAGGAAGGTATTGGCGATGCCGCCACCGACCACCAGCTGGTCCACCTTGGTGGCCAGGGTTTCCAGCACCGTGAGCTTGGTGGACACCTTGGAGCCGCCGACAATGGCAACCATCGGCCGCGCCGGGTTGGACAGGGCTTTTTCCAGGGCGTCCAGCTCCCCCGCCAGCAAGGGACCGGCGCAGGCCACGGGGGCGAATTTCGCCACCCCGTGGGTGGAGGCCTGGGCCCGGTGAGCGGTGCCGAAGGCGTCCATCACAAACACGTCGCACAGCGCGGCGTAGGCTTTGGCCAAGGTCTCGTCGTCTTTTTTCTCGCCCGGGTTGAAGCGCACGTTTTCCAGCAACGCCACCTCGCCCCCGGCGAGATCGACACCACCGCGCCAGTCCTCCACCAGCCTTACCGGCCGGCCGAGCAGGCCCGCCAGGTGCTCGGCCACCGGCGCCAGGGAAAACGCCGCGTCGAACTCGCCCTCGGTGGGCCGGCCCAGGTGCGACATCAGCAGCACTTTTGCCCCGGCCTCCAGGGCCGTCTGTATCGTGGGCAGGGCCGCGCGGATGCGGGCGTCGCTGCTTACCCGGCCGTCCTTGAGGGGCACGTTCAGGTCCTCGCGGATCAGCACCCGCTTGCCCGCCAGGTCCAGGTCGCGCATCTGTGTTACTTGCAGGCTCATTCAACACTCCTTAAGCAAGAAAAATAATACCGCGGCACATGGAAGTGCCCAAAGCGCTCGCTGCGCTCACGGGGCAGACCCTGCCGCTCCGCCGGCCAAAGCCGGCGCGAGCCAGAGAAATGCCAGCAGATTCGCACATCTGCGCCTGCATTTCTCTGGCGACAATTGGACAGGTCAGGATGACCTGTTCAATTGCTATTAAGAGCGCCCGCCCAGTGCGCCGCCACATCCAGCATCCGGTTGGCGTAGCCCCACTCGTTGTCGAACCAGGTCAGCACCTTGACCAGTCGCCGGCCGCTGACCCGGGTCTGGTTGGCGTCGACGATGCTGGAGCGGGGGTCGTGGTTGAAATCGCAGGACGCCAGGGGCTCGGTGGTAAAACCCAGCACCCCGTCGAAGCGGTCGGCGGCCGCCGCGCGCAGCGCGGCGTTGACGGCCTCGACATCGGTGTCGCGGGTGGTTTGCACGGTCAGGTCCATGGCCGACACGTTGAGCGTGGGCACCCGCAAGGCCTGGGCGGTAAAGCGCCCGGCCATCTCCGGCAGGATGCGCTCGACCCCCAGGGCCAGGGCGGTATCCACCGGTATGATCGACTGCGAGGCCGCCCGCGTCTTGCGCAGGTCGGTGTGGTGATAGGCGTCCAGCACCGGCTGGTCGTTCATCGCCGAATGGATGGTGGTGATGGTGCCGCTGTCGATACCCACGGCGTCGTCCAGGGCCTTGATCACCGGCACGATGCCGTTGGTGGTGCAGGAGGCGGCCGAGACGATGCGGTGCCCCGCCGCCAGGCAGTCCTGGTTGATGCCGTAGACCACGGTGGCGTCCACGTCCGGCTGCGCCGGCTGGGAGAACAGCACCCGCTGTGCGCCCTGCGCCAGGTGGCGCTCGGCGGTGGCCCGGTCGGTGAAGGCGCCGGTGCACTCCAGCACCACATCCACCCCCAGCTCGCCCCAGGGCAGGCGGTCGATGCTCGCCTCCCGCAGCAGCGCGATGCGGTCGCCATCGACGACCAGGCCGTCCTCGCCCCCCTCCAGGGGCAGGGGAAAACGCCCGTGGGTGGAGTCGTAGCGCGACAGGTGCAGCACCGTGCGGGCGTCGGCGATCTCATTGATCGCCACCACCTGCAAACGCTCCCTCAGGGGGCTTTCGTACAGCGCCCTGAGGACGCCGCGGCCAATGCGGCCATAGCCATTGATTGCCAGCCTCAACACACGCCCTCCCGGCAATCAGTCCTCCAGGAGGACGTCTTCCACCGCGGCCACCACGTTGTCCACGGTGAAGCCGAATTCCTTCATCAGGTCCCCGGCGGGGGCCGATTCGCCGAAGGTGGACATGCCCACCACGCGGCCGTCGAGACCGACGAATTTGTGCCAGTAGTCCACGTGGCCGGCTTCCACCGCCACTCGGGCGAGGACATCCGAGGGCAGCACCGACTCCCGGTAGGCGGCGTCCTGGGCGCAGAAAACCTCGGCGCTGGGCATGGACACCACGCGCACCGCCCTGCCGTTTTGCGCCAGTTGGCCGGCCGCGTCCATCGCCAGGCCCACCTCGGAGCCGGTGGCGATGAGGATCGCGTCGGGCTGGCCCTCACAGTCGCGCAAGATGTAGCCGCCGCGGGCGATGGCCGCGACCTGCGCCTCGTCGCGCTGCTGGTGCGGCAGGCCCTGGCGCGAGAACACCAGCGCCGCGGGACCGTCGCTGCGCTCGATGGCGGCCTTCCAGGCCACCGCGGATTCCACGGTGTCGCAGGGTCGCCAGGTGTGCAGGTTGGGCGTGGCGCGCAGGGCGGTGAGCTGCTCCACCGGCTGGTGGGTGGGGCCGTCCTCGCCCAGGCCAATGGAGTCGTGGGTATAGACGAACAGGCTGCGCTGCTTCATCAGCGCCGCCATGCGCACCGCGTTGCGGGCGTACTCCATGAACATCAGGAAGGTGGCGCCGTAGGGCACGAAGCCGCCGTGCAGGGCGACGCCGTTCATGATCGCCGACATGCCGAACTCACGCACCCCGTAGTATATGTAGTTGCCGGCCGCGTCGTCGGCGCTGACACCCTTGGAGTCGCTCCAGATGGTGAGGTTGGAGCCGGCCAGGTCGGCGGAACCGCCCAGCAGTTCCGGCAGCAACGGCCCGTAGGCGTTGAGGCAGTTCTGCGAGGCCTTGCGGGAGGCGATGCTCTCCCCCTCGGCCTGGCAGCGGGCGATATAGGCCTCGGCCTCGGCGGCAAAATCCGCGGGCAGCTCGCCCGCCAGGCGGCGGCGCAACTCCGCCGCCAGCTCCGGGTGTTCCCCGGCATAGGCCGTCATGGCCTGCTCCCAGGCCTGCTCGCGCGCGGCGCCGGCGCTGGTGGCGTCCCAGCCGGCGTAGATATCCTCGGGCACGGTAAAGGGCGCATGGGCCCAGCCGATGGCCTCGCGGGTCGCCGCCACCTCGTCGTCCCCCAGGGGCGCGCCGTGGCAGCTCTCGGTGCCGGCCTTGTTGGGCGCGCCCTTGCCGATCACCGTACGGCAGCAAATCAGCGTGGGCTTGCCGGTTTCGGCCCGGGCCGCCTCGATCGCGGCTTGTACCGCCTCGGGGTCGTGACCGTCCACCGCGGGTATCACCTGCCAGTTGTAGGCCTCGAAACGGCGCGGGGTGTCGTCGGTGAACCAGCCCTCGACTTCACCGTCGATGGAGATGCCGTTGTCGTCGTAGAAAGCAATCAGCTTGCCCAGTCCCAGGGTCCCCGCCAGGGAACAGACCTCATGGGAAATACCCTCCATCAGGCAGCCATCACCGAGGAACACGTAGGTAAAGTGATCGACAACCTCGTGGCCGGGGCGGTTGAACTGGGCCCCCAGCACCTTCTCCGCCAGGGCCATGCCCACGCCGTTACTGATACCCTGGCCCAGGGGGCCGGTGGTGGTCTCCACCCCGGGGGCGTAGCCGTATTCCGGGTGACCCGGGGTGGCGCTGTGCAGCTGGCGGAAGTTCTTCAGCTGCTCCATGGGCAGGTCGTAGCCGCTCAGGTGCAGCAGCGAGTAAATCAGCATGGAGCCGTGGCCGTTGGACAGCACGAAACGGTCGCGGTTGGGCCAATCGGGGTTGGCGGGGTTGTGCTGCAGGAAGTCGTTCCACAGGACTTCGGCGATATCCGCCATGCCCATGGGCGCGCCCGGGTGGCCGCTTTTGGCACGCTGGACGGCGTCCATGCTCAGGGCGCGAATGGCATTGGCGAGATCAGTGCGGGACGGCATTGGAGTCTCCAGGGTAAGGGAGTGGGGGCTGAAAAATGGGGCGCTATTTTCGCCTAAGCGACGTACAACGGCAAATAAATGGCTGATATTTGGGCGGCGGTGGTCTTTTTTCACCCGATTTGGTCGCGTGAGCGGCGAGTGGGGGCAAAAAAGCGAAAAAGGGGTCTGACCCCATATAGCCCATATAGCCCATATAGCCCATATAGCCCCATGTGGCGGAGACGAAAAAGGGGTCTGACCCCATTTAGCCGTCTTTTTTCGCCCGATTTGGTCGCATGAACGGCGAGTGGGGGCAAAAAAGCGAAAAAGGGGTCTGACCCCATTTAGCCGGGTATGTTGCCCTCTGTAGGGTCGAATTTATTCGTATATGGTCTCCTCCCCGTTTGCAAGGCTCAGACGTCAGGGCTGACAGGGACAGGTTGCTGCCGTATATCCGGCCTGTACTTGCGGTGGGTATCGCTCACCGCTGGCCTT
>NZ_JAFKCZ010000021.1 GCF_017255185.1 Parahaliea mediterranea | reverse complement strand
GAAGAACCAGATTTACCTGGGTTCGGATAAGTTCGTGGAAGATATGCAGTGCAAACTCGATCCCGATCAATCCCTAAGGGATATTCCCAGGCCCCAGAAACTGGGCTCGCCGAAGCCATTGAATTATTTTGCGGAAAAGTATCCAGAGCGGAACGCCGCAATGGCGATGGCCTATCGCAGCGGGCACTATACCCTGGCACAGGTAGGTGAAGCATTTGGCGTGAGCTACGCCACTGTCAGTCGGGCGGTGAAATCATTTGAAGCAAAAAAGCGAATATAACCTGTCAAATACAAGGCCTGAACTTGTCTTGCGTGTGTCAAATGTAAGGTCTGACCCTGTTTTACTGTGTGTCAAATGTAAGGCCTGACCCTGTTTTACTTCAGTGGCTATTCAAATAGTGCAGACGACATAGTAAATGGGGATTTTTAATTGATGAATGGCATTCTATTTGTAGTATTTGTTGTATGGTTGTCAGCAATACTTTTGCGATACATTCGAGTCTTGAAAAAAATTGTGGCCTATTCCAGCGAGAGAAATTTGACTGTATTCGGCCGAAAATACAGTTCTCTGTTTGCGTTGTATTCGGATTTTACATTCATGTCTTTATTGTTTTCGGGGCCTGAAGTGAATAACTGCCAAGATCAGGGATTAAAGCAATTATTGAAGAAGGCTAGGAATTACCTCTACCTCCAAATCACGATATCTGTAATGATATTTGCAACTATGTTAGTCACAAATGTAGCGTCGATGTAAAGTGGGGGCGCATTAGACTTTCGGAGAACAAAAAGTGTTTTGGTCGCCGCGAGAACTCAGGTCGTTAATCTTCGAATATTAGGAGAGCCTGGCGCCGAATCCTTCACATTTACTGATGGCGAGGATGGCACAGCTGCAGAGCTTGTGAATTCCAGTTGGACCTACTATATTTGCCGAGAGAAGCAAGTGTAAGTAGCCTCTAAATCAGCCCTGCCAATCTTGGAGATCTCGACCATAATCTGGAGCTTGGACTCAGGCCTTATATTAGGATCTAGCTCAAGTAAAACCGGTGCTATTAGCCAGGCGGAAATGGATTCCAATTTTGATCGTGCCCCACTAATTCCACCCATCCGCTATAGTATCTGTCCGAATCGAGACAAGGCACTAAGGAGTACACACCATGGCCACCGCACTGCAAATGCGCTCGCTGGTCAGCGAGCAGGGTACGCTGGAACTGTCACTGCAGGAGTTCGAGGTCCCGGAGCCGGGCCCCGACGAGGTCCTGGTCCGTATTGACGCCGCCCCCATCAATCCCTCGGACCTGGCGTTGCTGACCGCCTTCGCCGACCTGGCGCAGGCCACCCAGTCCGGTACCGCGGAGCGGCCGGTGATTAACGCGCCAATTCCCCCCGGGGCGATGCGGATGCTGCAGGGGCGCTTGGGGCAGTCGCTGCCGGTGGGCAACGAGGGCGCCGGCGAGGTGGTGGCGGCGGGTAGCTCGGAGGCCGCCCAGGCGCTGATGGGGCGCACCGTGGGCTTGTTCGGGGGCGAAACCTACGGTCACTACCGCTGTGTCAAGGCCCTGCAATGCCTGCCGCTTGAGCCGGGGACCACCGCGGCGCAGGGGGCTTCCTGTTTCGTCAACCCGATGACCGCGCTGGGCATGACCGAGACCATGCGCCTGGAGGGGCACACGGCCATCGTGCACACCGCGGCGGCGTCGAATCTGGGGCAGATGCTCAACCGCCTGTGCCTGCAGGATGGCATCCCCCTGGTGAATGTGGTGCGCCGGCCCGCCCAGGCGGAGCTGTTGCGCGAGCAGGGCGCCAAATACGTGGTCGACTCCTCCGCCGAGGACTTCCCGGCGCAACTGACTGAGGCCATCGCCGAGACCGGCGCGACCCTGGCTTTCGACGCCATTGGCGGCGGCGATATGGCCTCGCGGATTCTCGCTTGCATGGAAGCGGCCGCGGCGCGCAAGATGACCGAGTACAACCGCTACGGCTCGGATACCTACAAGCAGGTCTACAACTACGGCATGCTGGACACCTCGCCCACCGTGCTGCACCGCAATTTCGGCTTCGCCTGGGGCCTGGGCGGCTGGCTGCTGCCGATCTTCCTGCAGCGGGTGGGCATGGACAAGGTACGGGAGATGCAGGCCCGCGTGGCGCGTGACATTCACACCACCTTCGCCAGCCACTATACCCGCGAGGTGAGCCTCGCCGGCGCCCTCGACCTGGATGCCTTGAAAACCTACAGCCGCCAGGCCACCGGCGAGAAGTACCTGATCAGGCCTCAGCAGTAGGCCGTCGCGGGGTTACCACACAGCCATCCCGGTAAAGTAGGGGTGGAGCCAGGCCACCGCCGCGAATACCAGCGCGGCGATGGCCAGCGTCGCCAGCTCGGTCATCACCCCGGGGGCGTCGGTGGGTGCCGGCGGGGCGTCGCGGTGGTTGAGCGCGATGATTTCCACCAGGGCCCAGATCCCCAGGCTGGAGAACAACAGCATGGAACGGCTGTCGCCGTTGAACAGCAGGTGGGCCAGTGCCCACAGCGCGGCGCCGGTAAGCTGGGGGTGGCGCACCCAGCGCCGGATCACGGATGCGCGATTGGCGGCCACGAACAGAACAAAAGCCACGGCGACCAGTGCCAGGCCGAGTGGCCGGTATGCCGCTGGCGGATTGAACAGGTAGGCCGGCTGCGTGCCGCGCCAACCGACGACAATCAGCGCCACTCCGGCGAGTACCGCGAGCGAGAACAGGCCGCGGTAGCCCGCCGTTCCCAGGCGGGCGACCAACGAATGCCTGGTGCCGGGGCTCAGCGCCGGTACCAGGTGGACCGCGATAAAAATCAACAGACCAGCGCCAAGCAAGGACATGTAGGCAGTACTCCCGGAATGCGTAGCTTAACCTTTACTATAGCTTAGCATCCCGGGGTTGGTCTGGGGTTCAACTCGCCGCGCGAAAGGGCAGGGAAGCTACCGGCGAGCGGCCCAGCAGTTCGCAGTACTGGCTCTCGATGGCGTGGCAGGTCTGCCGAACACTGCCCATGTCCCGGGGGTGCACCGGCGGCAGGACCGTGATGCGGATCGTGGCCGGCCGGATCAGGTAGCCCCCCTTGGGCAGGGCGTCCTTGACGTTGTGCAGCACGATGGGCACCACCGGCACCTTGGCCTTCTTGGCCAGGAAGAAGGCGCCGGCCTTGAAGGGCTGGATGTTGCCCAGGGTGCTGCGGGTACCCTCGGGCGCGATGAGCAGGGAGCGCCCGCCCTGAAGTACCTCCAGCGCGCTTTGCAGAACCCGGGCCTGGTCCTTGTCCTCGCGGTCGACAAAGATGGTTCCCGCCTGGCGCAGCAGGGGGCCCACCAGCGGGTTGCCGGCCATTTCCCGCTTGACCAGCGGCACCACGTCGCGGCGCAGCAGGTGCGCCAGTACCAGGGAGTCCAGCAGGCTCTGGTGATTGAAGGTAAAGATGGCGGGACGTGAGTTGTTCAGGTGATCCATGCCCTCCACCTCGAAATCGAGCCCGGCGAAGCCGCTGCCCACGTCGCCCAACAGCTGGGTCATGCGATTGACGTTGGTAAAGGGCTTGAGTCCCAGGCGTCGGCCGAGGGCGCCGGCAACCGTGGTGGCGGCCACCGCTTCCACGGTCAGCAGGGTGCGCAGCAGGGACTCCAGGCTGGGCTTGCCGCGGGAGGCGAAATCCAGCTGTGGCCACTGGTGCGAGCGGGCCAGCGCGGCGAGGCGATCGGAGGGGTTCACCGTTACCGGGTGGCCGACTTCTTTCAGCAGCGGCAGGTCGGCGCTGGAGTCGGTGTAAAACCAGCAGTCGTCGAGCGCTACCTTGTGCCGCCGGGCAATGCGTCGCGCCGCCAGTGACTTGCCCTCGCCGTAGCACATGGGGGTAATGACCTTGCCGGTGAACGTGCCATCGACGACCTCCAGGCGGGTGCAGCAGATGTCCTCGATACCGAGAACCCGGGCGATCGGCTCGATCTGGTACTGGCTGGCCGCACTGACGATCACCAGGTGGTGGCCGGCGGCGCGGTGGGCCTCGACCAGGGCGATGGCCTCCCGGTACAGGCTGCGCGCCAGGGTGTTGTGGTAGGCGCGCTCGCCCAGTTCGGCCAGGGACTGCTCGCTAATGCCCGCCAGGCTGCGGGTGACCCGCCGCACCAGGCGATGGTAGTTGGTGCCGGAGCCACGGGCGCGCTGGCGCAGCAGATCCCGCATGACTTTCAGGGACTGGCGCAGCTCGCCCCTGCCGGCGCCGTGGCGGGCGGTCTCCCAGGCCAGGGCGATGATCGAGTAGCCGGCGATGAGGGTGCCGTCGAGATCGAAGAACGCAACGCCGGGACGGTTGCCGGGTGCTTGTTCAATGCTGCCCAGGTGGGCGTCAAACTCCGTGAAGGCCATATTGGCTCCCGCGCGACTGCGCTTTCCACGCACCGCCACGGGCGCGACAACAGGGATACAGCAAAAAACTTGCCAGAGGGACAGGATGCTAGAGATTGCCCGTGACAGCGCTGTGACGGCGCCGGCGCCTGTGAATTATTCACTGTCCGCGATCGAAGTCCGCCGGAGGCGCGCACTACAAAGGTGCAGGGGCGCTTCCAAAGCGGGCATTGGCGGCGCCGGCGTTGGCGGAAGTCCCGCGCTCCGTTAACATGTCGCGATGCCAAACGACGCCTCCGCCCAGCTTCCCATCCACGCCGTACTGCCGGAACTGCGCGAGGCCCTGTCGGCGCGCCACGAGGCCGTGCTGCAGGCGCCGCCCGGCGCCGGCAAGACCACCGCCGTCCCCCTGGCCCTGCTGGACGAGGCCTGGCTGGCGGGGCAGGTGGTGCTGATGGTCGAGCCCCGGCGCATGGCCGCGCGCAACGCCGCCCTGCGCATGGCCGACATGCTCGGCGAATCGGTGGGCGACACCGTCGGCTACCGCATTCGCCTCGACACCTGCGTCGGTGAATCCACCCGGGTGGAGGTGATCACCGAGGGTATCCTCGCCCGCCGCCTGCAGCGGGACCCGGAGCTGGCGGGGGTGGGGCTGGTTATCTTCGACGAGTTCCACGAACGCAGCCTGGATTCCGACCTGGGGCTGGCGCTGGCCCTGCAGGCGCGGGAACTGTTCCGCGAGGGCGCGCCGCTGAAGCTGTTGGCGATGTCCGCCACCCTGGACGGGGAGGCCGTGGCGGCCCTGCTGGACGATGCGCCGGTGATCACCTCGCGCGGCCGGCAGTACCCGGTGGACATTGTCTATGGCGCGCCCTATCAATTGCGCGATCCCATCGTGCCGCGCGTGGTCGACGCCGTGCTGCGGGCATTGCGCGAGCGCGAGGGCAGTGTGCTGGTGTTCCTGCCGGGCCAGGCCGAGATCAACCGCGCCGCGCGGGAATTAACCCGGGCGCTGGGGGAGTCGCCGGAGCCGGTCCAGGTCTGCGCGCTCTACGGCGGTCTGTCGTTGAAGCGCCAGCAGCTCGCCATTGCGCCGGCCCCGCCGGGGCAGCGCAAGGTGGTGCTGGCCACCAATATCGCCGAGACCAGCCTTACCATCGAAGGCATTCATATCGTGGTGGACAGCGGGCTGGCGCGGGAGGCGCAGTTCGACGCCGCCACCGGCGTCACCCGCCTCAATACCCGGCGCATCTCCCGCGCCTCGGCGGCCCAGCGCGCGGGCAGGGCGGGGCGCCTGGCCCCCGGCGCCTGCTACCGCTTGTGGAGCGAGGAGCAGCACCGGCAACTGGTGGCGCACACCAGCCCGGAGATCCTGCACGCCGACCTGGCGCCGCTGGCCCTGCAGCTGCTGGCCTGGGGCGTGCGCGACCCGGCGGAACTGCGCTGGCTGGACACGCCGCCGGCGGGACCCTACCAGCAGGCCCTGGGGATACTGGCGGCCTGCGACGCGGTGCTCAGTCCGGCGCCGGGGCAGTGGCAATTGACGCCACACGGCGTGCGCCTGGCGCAGATGCCGCTACACCCGCGCCTGGCGCACATGCTGTTGCTGGGCTGCGATATCCACGCCGGCGAGACCGCCTGCCTGATCGCCGCGGTGCTGTCGGAGCGCAATCCGTTGCAGGACGGCGGGGCCGACCTCAATCGCACGCTCGCCGTGCTGTTGGGGGAGGCGCGCTGTCCGCCGGAGTACCGGGGCTGGTTTCGCCGTACCTGGGAGCAGGCCCGGCGCTACGCCCGGGTGTCCACCGGCGTCCATCAACCCCGTGACTTCGCCCTGCAGGTGGCCGCGCGGGACGTGACCGGAGTGCTCCTGGCCGCGGCCTACCCCGACCGGCTCGCACGGCTGCGTCCCGGGGCCGACAGGAGCGCCTACCTGCTCGCCAACGGCCGCAGCGCGCGCCTGCCCGGCGACGACGAGCTGTGCGGCGAACCCTGGCTGGCCACCGCCGAGGTGGGGGGGCGTCGGGGAGAGACAGAAGACCGCATCTATAGCGCGGTGCCGCTGTCGGAGGTCTATTTCGACAGCGCGCTGCTGTCGCTGGTGCGCACCGAGGACAAGGTGGTGTGGGACGACGTGAAAGAGCGCTTTGTCGCCGAGCGACGCCGCTGCGTGGGCCGGATCGTGGTCGGCAGCGAAGCCCTCGCCGAGGTGCCGGCCGCGGCGCGGGCCGACGCACTGCTGGGCGTGGTGCGCCAGCGCGGCCTGGACATCCTGCCCTGGAACAACGCCCTGCGCCAGTGGCGGGCCCGGGTAAACCTGTTGCACCAACAGGCCGCGGAGCGTGGCAATGGCAACCCCTGGCCGGATCTGTCCGACGAGGGCCTGCTCGGCTCCCTGCGGGACTGGCTGCTGCCCTGGCTCGACGGGGTGGAGCGCCTGCAGGATTTCGCCCGCCTGGACTTGCGCGCCGCGCTGCAGGCGCTGCTGCCCTGGCCCTTGCCGCTGGAGCTCGAACGCCAGGCGCCCGAGCGCATCGCCGTGCCTTCCGGGTCCAATGTGAGTGTCGACTACACCGTGTCGCCGCCGGTGCTGGCGGTCAAGCTGCAGGAAATGTTCGGTTGCGAGGACGGCCCGCGTGTCTGCGACGGCGGCCTGGCGCTGAGTATTCACTTGCTGTCGCCCGCCGGCCGCCCGCTGCAGGTCACCCAAGACCTGGCCAGTTTCTGGCGCAACGGCTATCCGGAGGTGCGCAAGGAAATGCGTGGACGCTACCCCAAGCACCCCTGGCCGGAAGATCCGGTCGGCGCGACGCCCACGCGCCATACCCGCGCCCGACAGGCGGCGGAGGGCTCCGGGTAGGGGCTTGCTAGGCCAGGTCTGCCTGTAGCGAGGCGCGCACGGGCTCTGCTACCGCAAGGGCCTCGACAGTGTAGGCGTGGTGGTCGATGCCCGCGCGCAGACCGGCGCCGGCGCGCGCCGCCGCCAGCGAATCGGGGTCGAGCTCAAAGCGCAGGAAGTGCACCGAGGCGGTTTTATCCGCGCTGGAGCGCTCCAGGTCCTCGTTGGCGATGGGATGTATGCGCTCGCAACCCGCCACCTGCAGCCACACGCTTTGCTCGATGCCCACCAGCTCGCGCAGGCGCGCGGCGCGCTCCGCCGGGTCGCTGTACTCGATCATGAACGTCGCCTTCCAGTTGCCGCCGTCGGGAATCAGCGGATTGTAGGCCGCCAGTTCCTCGTGGATTCCCCGCGCCTCGAAGATCTTTTCGATGCGCAGCATCTCCTGTACCTGGTACTTGATGGTCAGGGCGTCCTCGAACAGCAGGCGCGCGTGTGCCCCCAGTGCGAGCTGGCGGTGCTTTTTGTGCGCCATCACTCGCTGGCGAAAGGCGGGTCGTGCCTCGGCGTACTCCTCCAGCGACCAGAGGTCGGCGCGTGACAATTCATCCATCACTCTCTCCCGTCATTCGCCCGCCGGCGGCAGCCCGTAGGCCATGCGCAGCAGGGTCATGGGGTGTTCGCCGCGGTCCACCGATTGCGCCAGGTGGGCGATGTGGGTGGCGGCCATCGGGCAGTCGCTGGCGAAGTGATCCGGCGCCTGCTGGTCTACCTTGCGCACCACCGGGCGGGCGATTTTCACCGATTTATCCCGGGTTTCCCGTTTCACGGCGTAGGTGCCGTCGTGGCCGGAACAGCGCTCCTGTACCGTCACCTCGGTGCCGGGTACCAGGCCCAGCACGTCCCGGGTGCGCGGGCCGATGTTCTGCACCCGCTGGTGGCAGGCGGCCTGGTAGGCCACGCTGCCCAGCGCGGTGGTAAACTCTGTGTTCATCGCGCCGCCCTTGTGGCGCAGCCACAGGTACTCGAAGGGGTCGTAGAAAGCCGCCTGGACTTTCCTGACGGCCTCGTCGTCGGGGTACATCAGCGGTAATTCCTGCTTGTACATCAGTACGCAGGAGGGGATGGGGGCGGTGAGGTCGTAGCCGCGGTCCACCAGTTCCGCCAGCACCGGGATATTGGCCCGCTTTAACCGGTCCACACTGTCCAGGTCGCCGAGTTCGAGCTTGGGCATGCCGCAGCAGCGCTCCCTCGGCACCAGTTCAATGGCCACGCCGTTATGGCGGAATACCGCGAGGAAATCCTCGCCGATGTCGGGGCTGTTGTAGTTGCCGTAACAGGTGGCGTACAGGGCCAGTTTGCCCGTGGTTTCCCCCACCGGATGCGGCGCGATGTCCGCCGCGTTCCCGGCGCGCTTGCGCAGGGTCCTGCGGTGGAAGGCCGGCAGGGGCGCTTCCCGGTGAATGCCCAGGGCGGATTCCAGTCCGCGGCGCGCGGTGGCATTGCGGTTGGTGGCGTTCACGGTGATGTCGACCAGGGGGATGGAGGCCAGGGAGAACACCCGGTCGGTACTGGTCAGCAGCCGGTCGCGGGCCCGCGCGCCCTCGCGCCGGAATCGCACCGCCTTGGCGCGCAGCATCAGGTGCGGAAAATCCACCGCCCACTCGTGGGGTGGCACATAGGGGCACTTGGTCATAAAGCAGAGGTCGCAGAGGTAGCACTGCTCTGCGACCCTGGGGTAGTCCGCCCGGTCCACCCCGTCCACTTCCAGGGTCGCGGATTCGTCGACCAGGTCGAACAGGGTGGGAAAGGCATCGCACAGGCTGACGCAGCGGCGGCAGCCGTGGCAGATATCGAATACGCGCTCCAGCTCCGTATCCAGTACCTGGGGGTCCCAGAACTCCTCGGACCGCCAGGCGACGGGATGCCGGGTGGGCGCCTCCAGGCTGCCTTCCTTCACGGGTAGCTCCTCGGCATGAACCTGCGGCTACGGGCAGCCGCCGGGATGGCGGGGCCGCCCCGGGGCCGCGTCGCCGGGTTCAGGCGTCCAGTTCGTCCAGTGCTTTCTGGAAGCGGTTGGCGTGACTGCGCTCGGCCTTGGCCAGGGTTTCCATCCAGTCGGCGATCTCGTCGAAACCCTCGTCCCGGGCGGTCTTGGCCATGCCGGGGTACATGTCGGTGTACTCGTGGGTCTCGCCGGCAATCGCGGCCCTGAGATTGTCCGGGGTGCCGCCAATGGGCAGGCCGGTGGCGGGATCGCCGGACTCCTCCAGGTATTCGAGGTGACCGTGGGCGTGCCCGGTTTCGCCCTCGGCGGTGGAGCGGAATACCGCGGCCACGTCGTTGTAGCCCTCGACGTCGGCCTTGGCGGCGAAATAGAGGTAGCGGCGGTTGGCCTGGGATTCCCCGGCGAACGCGTCTTTCAGGTTTTGCTCGGTCTGGGTGCCTTTCAGGGACATGGTGACCTTCCTCGTGCTGCGACAGCGGTTGGCTTTTCAGCGGCGCCCAACCGGGCGACCGCCAAGGGTAAAAGTAGCGCATGCCGCGGCTTTCGGCGAACCGAGTGCGGCGAGGGAGGGGCGGCGCGCTGTAGTGGGGCGTCTCCCGGCAAGCCGCAACCTCTACTCAGAAGGTGTAGCCGAGCGTGACACCGAAGGTCCGGGGCTCCAGCAGGAACTGATTGGTCGCCAGGCCCACGTTCTGGTCCCCCAGATACTGCCCGGTGACATGGTCCTCGTCATTGAGGTTGCGCCCCCAGGCCTCGGCGAACCAGCTGCGGTCGGTGCTGTACAGGGTGAGGGTGGCGTTCCACACGTCCCAGGCGTCCACGGTGTCGTTCACGGTGTTGAACACCCGGGTGTAGAACTCGTCCTGCCAGTAGTAGTTGGCGGCGGCGGTCAGTTCCATGCCGTTGTCCAGCGGCCAGTTGTAGCTGAGGCCGAGATTGACCGAGAACTCGGGCGCGTTGGGCAGGGCGTTGCCGTCCAGGTCCGCCTCGAGGCCCGCGCAGGGCGGCACGCCGCCCGGGCAGCCGGGCCCTACGTAGAGGTTGGAGTTCACTGCGTTGACCACGAACTCGGTGGTGCCCATCTGGTTGATGTCCGCCGGGTCGAGACTGCTGCCGCCGTCCATGGCGGTGTCCAGCCAGGCCAGGTTGGCGGTGACGCGCCAGCGGTCGGTGGGCAGCCAGGCGAACTCCCCCTCGAAGCCCTGGATCGCGGCGTCGAAGTTCTCGTTGAGACTGGTCTGCTGGGTGATCTTGGAAATCTGCAGGCCGTCGTAGTCGTAGTAGAAATAGGTCAGGTTGGCCTGCAGGGTGTTGTCCAGCAGGCGCGATTTCAGGCCCACCTCGAAGGCGTTGATGTACTCCGGGTCGAATTCGGCCAGGCCGGGGTCGTCCCGCAGCAGGACCGAATCGTCGGAAATCGGGTTGAAGCCGCCGCTCTTGTAGCTGCGCGACAGGGTCAGGTAGGCCATCAGGTCGGTGTCGATGTCCCAGGTGACGTTGAATTTGCCGGTGGGTTCCTCCCAGCTGCCCTCGAAGGCCTTGTAGCCGCCGTTGGGGCCGTTGGGGTCGTCCAGGAAGCCCAGGTAGATGGTGCGCTGCAGCGACCGTTTTTCCTCCTCGGTGTAGCGCAGGCCCAGGGTCAGGCGCAGCGCGTCGGTGGCCTGCCAGTACAGTTCGCCGAAAGTGGCCCAGGTGTCGAGTTGGTAGCTGCGGGTGGCGTTGTCGAACAGCCGCTGTTCGGCGGGAATGCCGAAGGTCTCGCCGTACAGGGTCAGGGCCGCGGAGTACACGTAGTAGTGCACCTCGCTCTCGTACTGCAGCCAGAAGCCCCCCAGCATGAAATTCCAGTCGCCGTCGAAATCCGAGGCCAGGCGGATTTCCTGGCTCCACTGCTCCGGGGTGGTGGTGGAGCGGTCGCTGGCGTAGGCGCGGTCGACCGTGATCGGGCCGTCGGGGCCGCGGTCCACGGTCACTGCCACCGGCCAGGGTTCGGAGGCCACCGTGAAATCGTAGTCGTTGCGGGCGTGGAGCTTGGAGCGGTGGTAGCCGGTGAGCCAGGTGAGGGTCATGGCGTCGAAGGCGTGCTCGACCTCGAAGGAAGCCATCCAGTCCTCCACCTCGTAGCGGGGTGCGAAGTCCAGGTACTGCTTGCGCGGGTCGCTGCTGACCGGCGAGTTGAGAAAGTCGTCGTCGGGGAAGTCCGTTTCCAGCCGTCCGGCGACCAGGTTGTTGACCAGGAAGCCGGTGACCGTGGCCGCGCTGTTGGTGCGCTGGTTGGCCAGCCCGGTGGGCAGGCAGCCGATAATGCCCTGCGGGTCCCGCAGGCAGCGCTGGTTGCTGCCGCGCATGCGGTCGGAGTCCTCGCGCAGGTAGTTGACCGACAGGTTCACATCGCTGCGCTCGCCCCGCCAGCGGGTGGAGGAGCGCAGGGCATACATATCGCGGCCGTCGACGGAGTCGCCGGTGTATTCGTTGTCGACGAAACCGTCCCGGTTCAGGGAAAACAGCGCGAAGCGCTGGGCGAGGTCGTCGGTGAGGGGGATGTTCAGGGCGCCCTTGAGTTTGACGTGGTCGTAGTTACCCAGCTCCAGGTTGATGTTGCCGCCCCAGTCCTCCTCCGGTTTGCGGGTGATCAGGTTGACCACCCCGGCGGTGGTGTTGCGGCCGTAGAGCGTTCCCTGGGGGCCGCGCAGCACCTCCACCCGCTCGGCGTCGAAGAACTCGGTCTCGAAGATGCGGCCGTTGTTCAGGTACACCCCGTTGAAATGGGTGCCGGTGCCGCTGTCCGCGGCGGCGCCCACCGCCTGGTTGCCGATGCCGCGGATGGAGATCGCCGCGGTGGTGAAGTTGTCCTTGCTCATCAGCATGTTGGGCACGCTGAACTGCATGTCCAGGGATTTGCTGATCAGCGCGCGGTCCAGCTCGGTGCCGCTGAAGGCGGTGACGGCGATGGGGGTGTCCTGGACGGTGGTGGCCCGCTTTTCGGCGGTGACGATGATCTCCTCGAGCATGCCCGACTGGGCGAGTGCCAGGCTGGGGCCGAGCAACAGGGCGCAGGCGCAGGGGGTGACGACTGAACGTCGGGTCATGGCACATACTCCTATTTTTATGATTAGAACTTTGAGTATGTTGCTGAACGTAGCAGACACGGCCGGCACGGGCAAGTGGCGGCCCCGCTCGGGATGTTCGATTTGACTCCGTCGATGAATGCTTTAGGCTGCCGGGTCACTCAAAATGCCGTACCCAGCACATGTCCCACACCGGAGCGCCGGCGATTTCGCTGCAGCCTGATATCGCCATCCTGAACCGCTTGCGCGCGATTCAACCCCTGTTGTTGTCCCTGGTTGGCCTGGTCGCGGCCGTCGTCATGTTCGCCTGGTGGTTTCCGGCGCTGGGCCGGGCTCTGCCGGACGGGTGGCAGTTGATGAAGTTCAATACCGCGCTGGGCATGGCCTTGTGTTCCCTGAGCCTGCACTTATCGGGCCGCGGCGGCCGGCGCCGGATGCGGGGCGCCGCCTTGGCGGCGCTGCTGACAGTGATGCTGGCGCTGTCGGCGCTTGGCATGCACGCGTGGGGGGGCGGCCTGGGGCTGGAGACCCTGTTCGCCGGCGATGCGGAATCGTCGCGGCCGGGCCTGATGTCGTTGCAGACCGCGTCCTACCTGCTGCTGGCCGCGGTGGTGGCGCTGTTGATTCGGCAGCGCAAGAGCCGCTTTTCCTCCCTGGCCGATGCCTTGACCGGTGTTCTGCTAACGACCTGCCTGGTGGTTTTGGCGGGTTACGTCTTTGGCGCCGCCAGGCTGTTCGGGCAGGAGGCCGAGGTGAGAACTTCCCCCCACACCCTGGCGTGCATGCTGATACTCGCCTTCGTGGCCGTGGCCCGGCGCAGCGAGTACGGGTATTTTTCCGTTATCGTGGCGCTTGGACTGGGCAGCAAGATGGCCCGGATGCTGGCCCCGGTGGCGCTGCTGCTGCCATTTCTGCTGGCCTATATCGCCGCCCACGGCGCGGCGCGCGGCTTGATGGCGTCACCCTACGCGCTGGCGCTGTCGACGACCCTGACCTCGCTGGTGTTCTTCCTGCTGGTGGTGCTCATGGCGCGGCGCATCAACGAGCTGGAAAACGACCTGCGCGATCTGTCGTTGAAGGACGAACTCACGGGTTTGTTCAATCGCCGCGGCTGCTACCTGCTGGGCGAGCAGTCCCTGCGCGATGCCAGGCGTGCCCGGTCGACCCTGAGCGTGCTCTACTTCGATTTGAATCACCTCAAGCGGGTGAACGACGAATTGGGGCACGATGCCGGCGACCGCCTGCTTTGCGAGATGGTGTCGGTGATGAAATTGGGTTTGCGGGCCAACGATATCCTAGCGCGGCTGGGAGG
This sequence comes from Parahaliea mediterranea, assembly GCF_017255185.1. Lineage (GTDB taxonomy): Bacteria > Pseudomonadota > Gammaproteobacteria > Pseudomonadales > Halieaceae > JAFKCZ01. Next base: position 56,239 of record NZ_JAFKCZ010000021.1, on the reverse strand, counting down.
GGACGAGTTTGTCGCGGTGATTCGCGGTGATCTCCACGAGTCGCGGCGCGTGGTGCGCCGACTGCGTGAAACCGCCCGCGCACGGGCGGCGAATAGCCCGCTGGAGCAGGGGGTTAGTTTCAGCGTGGGCAGCGCCGCCAGCGGGGAGCCGGGCGCCGACACCTTCGACGGCCTGGTGCGCCTGGCGGATCAGCGCATGTACGCCCAGAAACAGGCCTTCCGGCGGGGGCTCGAGCCGGCGGACGACGCAGCCGGGCCGGGGTTGGCCATGAACGGCTGACCGGCGCCGGCGATAGCGGGCTCAGCGGCGCCGTTTTTTCACGGTCGGTGTGCGCGGCAGGCCGTTGTGCTGGGTGGCGAAAGGTCGCGAGGCCGCGGCGGGCACGCGCTGGTGCCGCTTTGGCGGCTGGCGCGGCGGCACCAGGTGTACCTTGCCGTTGCCGATCAGGTCGGCCCGGCCCATTTTCTTCAGGGCCTTGCGCAGGGTGGGCCAGTTGTCCGGGTCGTGGTAGCGCAAGAAGGCCTTGTGCAGGCGCCGCTGGGACAGCTTCCTGACGGTGGGCATGGTGTCCGAGCCGCGGGTTACCCGTTTCAGGGGGTTCTTGCCGCTGTGGTACATGGCGGTGGCGGTGGCCATGGGGGAGGGGTAGAAGGTCTGCACCTGGTCGGCGCGGAACTTGTTGCGCTTGAGCCACAGGGCCAGGTTCATCATGTCCTCGTCCCGGGTGCCGGGATGGGCGGCGATGAAGTAGGGGATCAGGAACTGTTCCTTGCCCGCCGCTTTTGAGTACTTCTCGAACATGGCCTTGAAGCGGTCGTAGGTGCCGATGCCCGGCTTCATCATCTTCGTCAGCGGCGCGTCCTCGGTGTGCTCCGGGGCGATCTTCAGGTAGCCGCCCACGTGATGGGTCACCAGCTCCTCTACATACTCCGGGGTCTCCACCGCCAGGTCGTAGCGCAGGCCCGAGGCGATCAGGACCTTTTTCACGCCCTCGACATTGCGCGCGCGGCGGTACAGGCCGATCAGCGGGGTCTGGTCGGTGTGCAGGTTCTTGCAGATACCCGGGAACACGCAGCTCAGTTTGCGGCAGCTGGCCTCGATTTCCTTGCTCTTGCAGGCCAGGCGCCACATATTGGCGGTGGGGCCGCCGAGGTCGGAAATCACCCCGGTGAAGGCGGTGGAGGTGTCGCGGATCTTCTCCACCTCGCGGATGATCGAATCCTCCGAGCGGTTCTGGATGATGCGCCCCTCGTGCTCGGTGATCGAGCAGAAGGTGCAGCCGCCGAAGCAGCCGCGCATGATGTTCACCGAGTGGCGGATCATCTCGTAGGCGGGGATGCGCGCCGCACCGTAGCGCGAGTGGGGCAGGCGGGTGTAGGGCAGCTCAAAGACCCAGTCCAGCTCGTCGGTTTCCAGCGGGATGGGCGGTGGGTTCAACCACACGTCGCGGTCGCCGTGGGCCTGCACCAGGGGGCGCGCGTTGTGCGGGTTGGTCTCCTTGTGCAGGATGCGGGAGGCGTGGGCGTAGAGCGCGCTGTCGTCCTTCACCTGCTCGTAGGCCGGAATGCGGATCACCGCGGGACGCGCGTCGCGCCGGTCCAGCAGGGTGACCGGTTCGGCGTGCTGCACGGTCGCGCTTGCCTCGCCCTCGGGGCCGGCCTGGCTGGCGCAGCTCTCGGTGCGGGTGTCGGCGTAGGGGTTGAGCGGCTTTTCCACCGGGCCCACCACGTCGATCGAGGTGGAGTCGATTTCCCGCCAGCCCTCGGGGATGCGCTTGCGCACGAAGGCGGTGCCGCGCAGGTCGCGGATGTCGCGGATCGACTGGCCCTCGGCCAGGCGGTGGGCCACCTCGACAATGGCGCGCTCGGCGTTGCCGTAGAGCAGCAGGTCGGCGCGGCTGTCCAGCAGCACGCTGCGGCGCACCTTGTCGCTCCAGTAGTCGTAGTGGGCGATGCGGCGCAGGCTGGCCTCGATGCTGCCGATCACCAGCGGCACGTCGCGGTAGGCCTCGCGCACCCGCTGGCTGTACACGATCACCGCCCGGTCGGGGCGCTTGCCGCCTTCGTTGTCCGGGGTGTAGGCGTCGTCGTTGCGGCGTTTACGGTCCGCGGTGTAGCGGTTGATCATGGAGTCCATGTTGCCCGCGGCCACGCCGAAAAACAGGTTGGGCCGCCCCAGTGCCTTGAAGGACTCGGCGCTGGTCCAGTCGGGCTGGCTGATGATCCCCACCCGGAAACCCTGCGCTTCCAGCACCCGGCCGATCACCGCCATGCCGAAGCTGGGGTGGTCCACGTAGGCGTCGCCGGTAACCACGATCACGTCGCAGCTGTCCCAGCCAAGGGCGTCCATCTCCTCCCGGGAGGTGGGCAGCTCGGGGGCGGGACCAAAGCACTCGGCCCAGTATTTGCGGTAGGCGTACAGCGGCGTCGGTGTCGACATGGGGACGTGGCGCGATAGGCGCGGGATCAAAAAACGGGGCAGGAGTATACACAAAATCGCCGCGGCTTTCCCCGATCGAAAAATTGGGGTCAGAGCCAAATGGCACTCACTTAAGTCAAAAACAGGGTGTTCGTTCTCTGTAGGGTCGAATTTATTCGACCAAAAGAGGAGTTCACGGCATCAATGGCCGAATAAATTCGGCCCTACAACGGTTCAGTAAGTGTCATTCGGGTCAGAGCCCTTTTTGGGAAAAGGGCTCTGACCCCTTATCTTAGAAGTGGAACAGGAAATCCATGCCGACCATGCGCGGGGGGATGCGCCAGCCGGTGAGGGAGCCGATGGCGTCGCCGTTGTCGCCGAATACGGTGACCGCCTCCTCGTCGAAGAGGTTGGTGCTCCAGGCGCTCACTTCCCAGCGGTTGCCGGCCGGTAGCAGGGTCACCCGCAGGTTGGCCAGGTCGTAGGCGTCCACCATGCGGGTGGGGTCGGTCAGGCTCTCCACCCGCTCGTCGCTCCAGGTGTAGTCGAAGCGGGTGACCACCTCGCCGAACTCGCCCACCGGCAGGTTGTACTCCAGCGCCAGGTTGACCTTGTTCTCCGGCGTGCCGACGCGCGGCTCGCCGGTGAGGTCGTCCTCGGCGGTCTCGCCGGCGGCCTCGATGATATCGAAGTCGGTGTACTCGGTCTTGAGCCAGCTGTAGTTGCCGCTGACAGTCAGGTTCTCGGTGAGCAGCCAGAAGCCCTCCAGCTCCACGCCGTAGCCCTCGGCGTCGGCGTTGCGCAGGTTGTAGCTGGGAATCGGCGCGCCCAGCAGCTTGAGTTCCTGGAGGTTGGTGTACTCGTAGAAGAAGGCCGCGGCATTGAACCGCAGGCGGCCGTCGAGGTAGGCGCCCTTGGTGCCCAGCTCGTAGTTGATCACTTCCTCTTCGTCATAGGAGCTGTCGATGTCCGGGCCGAAGTTCAGGCTGTTGAAGCCGCCGGACTTGAAGCCGGTGGCGACGCTGGCGTAACCCATCACATCGTCGGTGACGTGGTAATCCAGCACCAGGCGGCCGGAAATCGCGTCCCAGGTATCGCTCTGGGAGGTGTCCAGCATTGGCTGGCCGTTGTTGTAGAAGGCGAGGCCGAAGTCGGCGCCGGCGATCTGGTTCTGGTACTGGGTGAACAGGTCGAAAGACTTGTCGTCATAGGTGTAGCGCAGGCCGCCGGTCAGGTTCCAGCGCTCGTCGAGGCTCCAGGTGGCGTCGCCGTACACGGCGTAGCTCTCGTAGGTGCCGCTGGTCTCCACGGCCTCCACCCAGCTCTCGTAGGCGCCGATACGCGGCGCCACGTCGCCCAGGATCTGGAACAGGCCCGTCACGGGATTGTCGGAAATACCGAAATTGCCGAGCGTGCCCTCGTCGTTGAGGAAGCTCCAGATAAAGGCGGACATGGCCATGCCGTCCAGATTCCGGTCCTTGAGCTGCTGCCGATAGGCCGGCAGTACCTGGCCCACCTCTGAGTTGCTCAGGCCATCCAGGGCGTCTATCTGCTCCTGGGGCAGGCCGGCCAGCGCCGAGAGGAAGGTCTGGGAGGTAGCGGAGGTGGAGTTGCGCAGGATCTCCGCCCAGGCAAAGGTTTCCAGGGTGCTGAAGTTGAATTCCGCGGTGGTCAGGTGCTCGACCGTCTCCCGCGAGTAGGCCACCCCTGTGGTCCACTTGAGCCGCTCGCTGGCGCCGGTGAGGCGGAACTCCTGGGAGAAGTACTCGTTGTCGTCGGGGTTGGAGGAGGCGAAGTAGTAGTCCGGATTGTTGGAGCCGTCCAGGTCCTCCAGCAACTCGGTCTCGAACTGGCGCCAGCCGGTGATGGAGGTCAGGGTGGCGCCGCTGAACTCGTGGTTGATCTCCAGCGAGGTGGCGAACATTTCGCGCTCTTCACGGCTCTCGAAGTCGTTGGCGATATCGCCAAAGGGGTCGTGGTTCAGGCCCGGGTTGGCATTCTCGAACACGCTGTCGATCATGGTGAACTGGGCGCCGCCGTTCTGGTCCAGCTCGCTGTACTCCACCCGCCACAGGACTTCGGTATTGGCCGAGGCGTCCCACAACAGACTGGCGCGCAGCCCGTCGGAATTCTGTTCGCTCTGGTCCGGGCCGGTGAGGTTGTCCAGGTAGCCGTCGCGGTTGCGGCTGACCGCCAGCAGGCGCACGGCCACCGACTCGCTCAGCGGCGCATTGACCATGAATTCGCCGTCCAGTCGGCCGTAGTCGCCCACGGTGACCTTGGCCCGGCCCTCGCGCTCGAACACGGGCGGCTGGCTGATGATATGGATCGCGCCGCCGGTGGCGTTGCGGCCGAACAGGGTGCCCTGGGGCCCCTTGAGCACTTCTACCCGGGCGATATCGGCCAGCGCCGCCTCGGCGCCGGCGCCGCGGGCGGCGTACACGCCGTCCACGTACACCGCCACCGCGGGGTCCGAACCCACGGTCCAGTCGTTGGTCTGCACCCCGCGGATGGTGTAGGTCGGCTGCAGGGCGTTGTCGTTGTTCATCTCCACCCCGGGGGTGAAGCGGCCGAGGTCGGTGAGGTTGCGGGCGGACAGTTTCTCCACCGTGCTCTCGTTGAAGACACTCATGGAAATCGGCACGTCCATGACGTTTTCCGCCCGCTTCTGCGCGGTGACGATAACTTCTTCCAGCATGGGTTGGGCCTGGGCCGAGGCGGCCGCGGCCAGGACAGCACCCACCAGGGTGTGACGTTTAAAATGTCTCATTGGGATGGCCTTGTACAACGTTATTGGAATACTCTGAACGCTTGTGACGCCTGTCAACATTCTAGGGGATAATCGGTGGCAAGCATACCCCACGGCCAGGGTGCTTGCACCCTCAGTCGCCCTCCCTGCCCAGGGGCGGCAGGTCCGAGCCGCAGTACTTGCAATAGCGGGCGTCGAGGTCGTGGCCGGCGCGGGAGCACTGGCTGCAATTGCGGCTGGTGCGGTGGCTGCCGCGCAGGCCCGAGGCCAGCTCGGCGGTGATGATGCCGGTGGGCACGGCGATGATGGCGTAGCCGACCAACATGCCGGTGGCGGAGATGGCGCGGCCCAGGGCGGTGACCGGAACCACGTCGCCGTAGCCCACCGTGGTGATGGTGACGATGGCCCAGTAGATGCTGATCGGGATGTTGTCGAACCCGCTCTCGGGGCCTTCCACCACGTAGAGCAGGCAGCCGAAAATCATGGTGATGATCATCATCATGGAAAAGAACACGAATATCTTGCGCGCCGAGCGGCGCAGGGCCCCCGCCAGCAGGTTGGCCTCGTTGAGGAAGGCCACCAGGCGCAGCACGCGGAAGATGCGCAGGATGCGCAGCAGGCGCACGATCAGCAACGAGGCGGCCTGGGGAAAGGCCAGGGCGATGTAGGTGGGGAGGATGGCGAGCAGGTCGACCACGCCGTAGATGCTCAGCACATAGGCCTTGCGGTTGGGGGAGCACCAGATTCGCACCGCGTACTCGATGGTGAACAGGATGGTGAACACCCACTCGATGCGCCAGAACAGTTCGCCGTAGGTGGCGTGCAGGTCCCATATGGAATCCAGCATGACAATGGTGACACTGCTGAGAATCACCATAATCAGGCAGATGTCGAACCATTTGCCCGCCGGGGTCTCGGTGCCGAAGATCACCTCGTAGAATTTTTTCTGCAGGGGGGTGATGCTGCGCGCGGTCATATCGGTTCCATGGCGGGAGGGCGTTGGTTCATGGTCACCAATATAGGACACGCGGGTCGGTAAATGAACCTTCAGGGGCATTTGTCGGCCCCTGGAGCGGTATCGGGGTGGTCAATCCGCCAGCCTGTGCTACCTTGCTCGTCGCGGAGAGGCGGCCGCCTTTTACCGCCTGGACCTCGGGGAGAACGCAATGGGAAACGCAGCCTGGTTCTGGGGCAGGATGTCGGCACGCTACGCCCGGACAGCCATCGCCAACGAAGCGGCCTACCAGCAAAAACTGGCCACCACGCGCGAGTATCTCGCGGACGCCGCCGAGGTGTTTGAATTCGGCTGCGGCACCGGCTCCACCGCGATTGCCCACGCCCCCTACGCGGGACGGATACTGGCCATCGACGCCGCGCCCGAGATGATCGATATCGCCCGCGGGAAGGCCGCCGGCGCCAGCCTGGACACGGTCGACTTCCAGGTCGGGGATATCGCCGATTTCGATCTCGGCGGCCGCGCCTTCGACATGGTTCTCGGCCTCAATATACTGCACCTGCTTGACGACTGGCGCGGCGCGATCGACCGGGCCTGCGCCTTGCTCAAGCCGGGCGGGGTATTTGTGTCCAGCACGGCCTGCCTGGCGGAGGGCCCCACGGCATTTCGCGTGATCGCGCCGCTGATGCGGGCCTTGCCCCTGCTGCCATCGGTGCAGGTGTTGTCAGAGGGGGAGCTGGTTGAGGTCATGCAGCAGGCGGGTTTTGGCATTGAGCACCGATGGCGGCCGAGCAGGGCGGAAGCGGTGTTTTTGGTGGCGCGGAAACAGGGCCTGTCAACCGATTCGACAGCAGGGGCGCAGTAATCGCAAGTGCTCCCGATTATCCGGGCGGGCCATCCAGCGAGGGAATATTCTGCAGGTCCCGATCCCAGTCCGCGCGATTCGCGCAGAAAATGTGTGCATCGGGCGTGACCGGGAGTGCCTCGTCGAGGCTTCCGGCGGGCACCACCAGCAGCTTGCCGTCCATCTGCACATTGGGCAGGGCGGAGCCGCAGTTTGAGCAAAAGCTCCTCGCATGCCGTGTCGATGGCAGGGTGTAGGACCTGACCTGCTCTTCCCCGGACAGCCAGGTCAGGGTGGCGCCGCTCGAAAACAGGTTGGCGCCGTGCGCCGAGCCGGTGTCCTTGCGGCAGTGCCCGCAGTGGCACAGAAAGAAATGCTCGAACTCACCTTCCACCGCGAAGCGTACATTGCCGCAGAGGCAGGAACCGTGGGTACGACTGGTCATTGAGGGCTATCCTTGGCGTTGCAAAGGCAGGGCAGTGCCACTTGGCAATTAATTTAACCCAGCTGGCTGACAACATCCACCATCGCCCCGGTCAGCGTGGCCAGGTCCTCGTCGTTCATGATGAAGGGCGGCATTACGTACACCAGGCGGCCGAAGGGGCGCACCCACACGCCGCGCTCCACGAACATCGGCTGTACGGTTTTCATATCGACCGGCCGTTCCAGTTCGATCACGCCTATCGCTCCGAGGGTGCGCACGTCGGCGACGCCGGGAAGCTCGCGGGCCGGGGCCAGGCCGCTGTCCAGGGCGCGGTTGATGCGCTGGACGCTGCGTTGCCAGGGCTGGGACAGCAGCAGCTCGGTGCTGGCAATGGCCGCGGTGCAGGCCAGGGGGTTGCCCATGAAAGTGGGGCCGTGCATGAAGGCGCCGGCCTCGCCCTCGCTGATGCCACGGGAGATGCGCGAATTGCACAGTGTAGCGGCCAGGGTCATGTAACCGCCGGTGAGGGACTTGCCCAGGCACAGGATGTCGGGGTCGATGCCGGCGTGCTCCAGGGCGAACAGCTTGCCGGTGCGGCCGAATCCGGTGGCGATCTCGTCGAAGATCAGCAATACGTCGAAGGCGTCGCACAGGGCGCGCAGCTTGACCAGGTAATCCGGGGAATAGAAGCGCATCCCGCCCGCACCCTGCACCACGGGCTCGACGATCACCGCGGCGATCTCGTGGTGGTGCTCGGCCAGCAGGTCCGCCATCGGCTTGATATCGGTGTCGCTGCAGGAACCGTCGACGGGGCAGTCCGGCGCCGGGGCGAAAAAATGTCGCGGCAGCACGTCGCCGAACAGGTGGTGCATGCCGGTGACGGGGTCGCACACCGACATCGCGCCGAAGGTGTCGCCGTGATAGCCGTTGCGCAAGGCGACCAGTTTCTGCTTTGCCGGCTGGCCCACCGAGTACCAGTACTGCAGCGCCATTTTCAGCGCCACCTCCACCGCCACCGACCCGGAGTCGCTGAAGAAAACGCGGTTGAGGCTGGCCGGCGTCAGGTCGGTGAGAATGCTGGCCAGTTTCACCGCCGGGGGATGGGTCAGGCCGCCGAACATCACGTGGGACATGCGCTCGAGCTGCTCGCTCAGGGCGCGGTTCATCACCGGGTGGTTGTAGCCGTGGATGGCGCACCACCAGGAGGCCATGCCGTCGATCAGTTCGCAGCCGTCCGCCAGGGTCAGGCGCACGCCGCGGGCGCCCACCACCGGGAATACCTCGGGGGCGTCGGTGGCGGAGGCGTAGGGGTGCCAGAGGGTGGCGCGGTCGGCTTCGCGCAGGCGGTTCCAGCTCCAGTCGCGTTTGGCGGCAGTCTTCACATTAACTCCGGGGTCGTTTCACAGTAGCGCCATGATGGCGGCGCGCAGGTTGTTCAGTAGCAGCGGCTGGGCGGCGGCGGTGGGGTGTATTCCATCGTCCTGCATCAACTCGCTGTCGGTGGCCACGCCGTCCAGCAGGAAGGGGCCCAGCGTGCTGTCGGCGGCTTCCGCGGCGGCGCCGAAGGCTTCCCGGAACAGGCGCGTGTAGCGCGCCCCGTAGTTGGGGGGAATCTCCATCGGCAATATGAGTACCCGGGCACCTGCGTCCCGGGCCATGCGGGCCATCTGCTCGAGATTGTCGCGCAGACGCCCGACCGGGTAGCCGCGCAGGCCGTCGTTGCCGCCCAGCTCGATGATCACCAGCTCGGGCTGGTGCTCGGCCAGCAGGTCGGGCAACCGGCGCAGGCCGCCGGCGGTGGTTTCGCCGCTAATGCTGGCGTTGACCACCCGATAGTGCGGGTGGCTGTCCCGCAGTTCGTCGGCTAATTGGCTCACCCAGCCCTGTTGCAGAGACATGCCGTAGGCGGCGCTGATACTATCCCCAAGCACCAGCAGGCTGTGCTGCGCGGCCCGCGCCGGCAGCGCCAGCAGCAGGGCCAGCAATCCGAGGGCGAGGGGCCCGCGTAGCAAGCGAACGAAATAGGGATGTTGCATGATCAAGGCAGAAAATCTCCACAAGCGGGTGCCGATGGCGGGGCGCGAGCTGGAGATACTGAAAGGGATCAACCTCGAAATCAAGTCGGGGGAGTCGGTGGCGGTGGTCGGGGCCTCGGGCTCCGGCAAATCCACCCTGCTGGGCCTGCTGGCGGGGCTCGACGAGGCCTCCGGCGGGCGCGTGATCATCGGCGGCACCGAACTTGGCCAGCTCGACGAGGACGGACGCGCCGCCTTTCGCGCGGAGAACGTGGGTTTCGTGTTCCAGTCCTTCCAGTTGCTGCCGGCGCTCACCGCGCTGGAGAACGTGATGCTGCCGCTGGAACTCAAGGGCCAGCAGGACGCCCGGGCCCAGGCCGGATACTTTCTCGAGCGCGTGGGGCTGGGCTCGCGGCTGGACCACTACCCCCGGCAGATGTCCGGGGGCGAGCAGCAGCGGGTGGCCATCGCCCGGGCCTTCGCCTCGCGACCGGAGATCCTGTTCGCCGACGAGCCCACCGGCAATCTGGACGCCAGTACCGGTGCCCACGTGATCGACCTGCTGTTCGAACTGAACCGGGAGCACGGCACCACCCTGGTGCTGGTGACCCACGACCTCAAGCTCGCCGACCGCTGTGAACGCCGGCTGCAGCTGGAGGGCGGGGCCCTGGTGGCGCAGTAGGGGGTGCCGATCATGTCGATGACCGCGACACGCATGCTGGCCCGCGACTGGCGCGGCGGCGAACTGGGCATCCTGGTGGCGGCGCTGGTACTGGCGGTGGCGGTGGTCACCGGTATCAGCGCCTTTACCACCCGCCTGCAATCCGCCCTCGAGCAGGAGAGCCACCGCTTCCTGGCCGCCGACCTGGTGGTGCGCAGCGGCCGCGACATCCCCGCCCAGTGGGCGGGCCGCGCCGAAAGCCTGTCGTTGTCCACGGCCCGCACACTGAGCTTTCCGTCCATGGTGTACGCCGGTGACGAGGCCATGGTGCTGGCCTCGGTGAAGGCGGTGAGCGGGGGTTATCCCCTGCGTGGCGAACTCACCTTCAGCGAGCAGCCCTTTGGTCCGGCGCGGCCGGCGGCCGGGGGGCCGGCCCCGGGCACCGTGTGGCTGGACTCGCGCCTGTTCGCCCTGCTGGATGTTGCCATCGGCGACCGGGTGGGTATCGGCGAGGCGACGTTCGAGGTGGTGGCCGCCGCGCGCACCGAGCCGGACCAGGCGGCGGGCTTCTACAGCATGGGGCCGCGGGTGTTGATGCACTACGACGATATCCCCGCCACCGGTGTGGTACAGCCCGGCAGCCGGGTGGAGTACCGCCAGTTGTACGCCGGTGAGCCCGCCGCCCGGGAGGCATTCGAGGCCTGGCTGAAACCGCGCCTCGAGAGCGGCCAGCGCTTGCTGGACGTGGAGCAGGGGCAGCCGGGGATCGGCGGCGCGCTGGATCGGGCCGAGCGCTTCCTGCTGCTGGCGGGCAGCCTGGCGGTGGTGCTCGCGGGCGTGGCCATTGCCCTGGCGGCGCGTCGCTTCAGCGAGCGCCACACCGACTACGTGGCGATCATGAAGAGCCTTGGCGCCAGCTCGGGGGCGATCAATCGCCTGTACGGCAAGAGCTTGTTGATCTTGGGGCTGGTGGCCACGGGGCTGGGCTGTGTCGCCGGCTGGGGTATCCAGAGTGTGTTTTTTAGCCTGTTTGGCGACCAGTTGCCGGTCACCCCGGGGCCGGCGGGGCCGCGGCCCTATGCCGTCGGTTTCGCCACCGCTTTCACCTGCCTGCTGTGCTTCGCCTGGCCGCCCCTGCGGCGCCTGGGCCAGGCCAGCCCCCTGCGGGTGCTGCGCCGGGACATGCCCCGCGAAAGCCGGCGCACCCTGGGGGACTACCTGCTGGGCCTGGTCGCGGTCACCGCCCTGATGTGGTGGTACAGCGGCGACTGGCGCCTTACCGGCGCGGTGCTGCTGGGCCTGGCGATCACCATCGTGCTGGGCATGGGCCTGGCGCTGACCCTGCTGCGGGGCGGGCGCCTGGTGGGCATGAGCGCGGGCAGCATCTGGCGCCTGGCCCTGGCCGGCCTGCAGCGCCGGGGCGCGGCCAACGCCCTGCAGGTGGTGATCTTCGCCATGGCCATCATGTTGCTGCTGGTGCTGGTGCTGGTGCGCACCTCCCTGATCCGCGAGTGGCAGGCGCAATTGCCGGCGGACACGCCCAATCACTTCATGCTCAACATCGCGCCGCAAGAGGTGCAGGACGTGGAGCAGATGCTGCGCGCCAACAGCGTGCCCAGCGAGGCCATCTACCCGATGATTCGCGGGCGGGTGATGTCGGTGAATGGCGTGGATTTGCCCACCCGGGAGGACGCGGGGGAGGAGGGCCCGCGCCAGCGCGGCGCCAACTTCACCTGGTCCGATACCGTGCCCGCCGGCAACAAGCTCGTTGCCGGCCAGTGGTGGTCCGCAGGTACCGGGGAGGCGCTGGTGTCGCTGGAGGAGGAGTTCGCCGAACGCCTGGGTGCGACGGTCGGAGACCGGCTCGGGCTGTTGGTCGGTGCCCGGCCGCTGGAGGTGACCGTGGCGAGTGTGCGCAAGCTCGACTGGCAGTCCTTCCAGCCCAACTTCTTCATGGTGTTCCCGCCCAGGGTACTGGCGGACTTCCAGGCCACCTTCATGACCAGTTTCCACCTCGACCCGACGGAAAAGCCCTTTCTCAACGAATTTATACGCCGTTTTCCCACCATTACCGTGATCGAGATGGACGTGGTGGTGGAACAGGTGCGGGCGATTGTCGACCAGGTGTCCGCGGCCATCGAGCTGGTGCTGGCGGTGATCCTGGCGGCGGGGTCCCTGGTGTTGGTGGCGGGGGTGCAGGCCAGCGTCGACGCGCGCATGCACGAGAGCTCCATCCTCCGCGCGCTGGGCGCGCGGCGCAACCTGATCCTGGGCGGCCTGGCCATCGAGTTCGCCGCCCTGGGGCTGTTCGCCGGCCTGCTGGCGACCGTCGCCGCGGAGTTCTCGGTCTACGTGTTGCAGGTGTGGGTGATGGATATGCGCTACGTGCCCTCGCCCTGGCTGTGGCCCACCGGCATCGTCCTGGGCGTGGTACTGATTGCCGGGCTCGGGGTCTACAGCTGCCGCAAGGTGGTCGCCAGCCCGCCGCTGGCGGTGCTGCGGGAGCTGTAGCGCCCCGGGTCAGCCGCTACGAGGGCTCCAGCGCCCGGCGCTTCCCGGTGGACCGTGCCGCGGGGGTGTCGTCGAACCAGTGACGGGTGCGGTTGGCGATGGCCACCAGCGACAGCATGACCGGCACTTCCACCAGGACCCCGACCACCGTCGCCAGGGCCGCGCCGGAGTGCAGGCCGAACAGCGATATCGCCACCGCCACCGCCAGCTCGAAAAAGTTGGAGGTGCCGATCATGCAGGCGGGGGCCGCCACGTTGTGCGGCAACCGCAGCAGTTTGGCGCCAGCATAGGCGAGGGCGAAAATGCCGTAGGTCTGCAGCAGCAGGGGGATGGCGATGAGGGCGATGACCAGGGGCTTGTCGAGAATGGTGCCGGCCTGAAAGCCGAACAGCAGCACCACGGTGGCCAGCAGGCCGACGATGGACCAGGGCTTGAGGCGGTGCAGGAAGCGGTCCAGGCTGGCCGGGTCGCTGTCGTGGTTGAGCCGGTAGCGGGTGAGGGCGCCGGCCACCAGCGGCAGCAACACATACAGCACCACCGACAACAGCAGTGTTTCCCAGGGCACGGTGACATCGCTGATCCCTAGCAGGAAAGCCGTCAGCGGTGCAAAGGCGAAGATCATGATGATGTCGTTGATCGACACCTGCACCAGGGTGTAGTTGGGGTCGCCCTTGGTGAGCTGGCTCCACACGAACACCATGGCGGTGCAGGGAGCCACGCCGAGCAGGATCATGCCGGCGATGTATTCGCCCGCCGACTGCGGATCGACGAAGTCGGCGAACAGCACGCGGAAGAACAGCCAGCCCAGGGCCGCCATGGTGAAGGGCTTGATGAGCCAGTTGATAGTGAGGGTGAGCACCAGGCCCCGGGGTCTTTTGCCTACGTCCTTCAGCGCTGAAAAGTCCACCTGTACCATCATCGGGTAGATCATCAGCCAGATCAGTACCGCGACCACCAGGTTGACGTGGGCGTACTCCAGTGCGGCAACGGCCCGGAAGGCGCCGGGCAGCAGGTTGCCCAGCACAACGCCCGCGATGATGGCAAGGCCCACCCAGGCGGAGAGGTAGCGTTCGAAAAATCCCATGTGTATGTACCCTAGATTTTATCCTGGTTGACCCGCCGCATGAGCGCCTCGGCGCTTTCGACGCGCTCGGAGTAGCGCTCGACCAGGTAGTCGCTGTTGTCGCGGGTCAGCAGGGTGAATTTCATCAGCTCCTCCAGCACGTCGACAATGCGGTTGTAGTAGCCCGAGGGGCGCATGCGGCCGGCCTCGTCGAATTCATTGAAGGCCTTGGCGACGGAGGATTGGTTGGGGATGGTCAGCATGCGCATCCAGCGCCCGAGCACGCGCATCTGGTTGACCGCGTTGAAGGACTGCGAGCCACCGCAAACCTGCATCACCGCCAGGGTCTTGCCCTGGGTGGGGCGCGTCGCGCCAATGGACAGGGGGATCCAGTCGATCTGGGCCTTCATAATGCCCGTCATGCTGCCGTGGCGCTCGGGGGAGCACCACACCTGGCCCTCGGACCAGCTCACCAAATTCCGCAGTTCCTGCACCTTGGGGTGCGAGTCCTCCTCGCTGTCCGGCAGCGGCAGGCCGCGTGGGTCGAACATGCGGACCTCGGCGCCCATCGCCATCAGCAGGCGCGCGCTCTCCTCGCACACCAGGCGGCTGAAGGAGCGCTGGCGCAGAGAACCGTACAGCAGGAGAATGCGCGGTTTGTGGGTGGAGTGAATCCGCGCCATGTGACGGGTGTCGGGAACCCGGAAGTGTTCGCGGTCGATATTGGGCAGGCTTGTGTCGGACAGTGGCATGTCAGTCTTCCAGTGTGTTCAGCGCTTCGGGCCAGTGATCTCGCGGTAGCGTGGCTATCCGTTTCAATTCATGGATGCGCGCGGTGATCAATTCAATGGTCGTGCGAAAGGCCTCGTCAATGTCTTCCCGCGAAGCGTCGAGGGCCGTTGGATCGGCGAGATCCCAGTGGCTCTTCAGCGCCGGGCCAAGCCAGGCCGGGCAGGCCTCGCCCGCGGCATTGTTGCACACCGTGATCACGACTTCCGCTTCAAATGCGGCCAGCTCGTCCCAGGACTGGCTGGCCAGCCCGTCGACGGCGATGCCGGCCTGTTGCAGGTGGCTCAGGGTCAGTGGATGAACGGCGCCGGCGGGCTGGCTGCCGGCGCTCCTGGCGTCGAGAATACCGGCACTGAAATGATTGGCAATGGCTTCGCACAAAATGCTGCGGCAGCGGTTGTGGGTACAGACAAAGAGAATTTTCATGGGGCGGCATTCCCGTTTTGCGCGGGGACTGGATTCACTTCCGGCTATTGTATTCCTATATTGGAATATATGTAAGCCGCCATTGGATCGGCCCCCGTCAAAGTCGCGTTGAGACGCCGGTCGCACGGGGGTGGATCGAAGCGTGTAGAATGCGCGAAGGCATTGGTGGAGACACAGGGCAATGGATGCTCATCAGGTATTTTCGGTGTTGGCGAACGAGACGCGCTTGCGCTGCCTCAATCTGGTACTGCGGTACGACGAGATCTGCGTGTGCGAACTCGTCGACACGCTGGGTATATCCCAGCCGACCGTGTCCAAAGCCCTGTCCGCCCTGAAGCAGGCGGGTATCCTGGCGGACCGGCGAGACGCCCGGTGGACCTATTACCGCAAGAACCCCGCAATGCCGGAATGGATCGGCGCCATCGTGAGTTCGACCCTGCGCCACCTGAGGCATCTTGAGCCCTACCGCGGCGACTCGGACAGGTTCGTGCCCCAGATGGCGATGGGCGGCGGCGGGAAATGCGCCGTGTGATCCGGCGACAGCGTCCATGCCGTCGCGTGGCGTGGTCCGGATCGGGCTCCGCGGCGGGTTTTGGTTCAATTATCGCGACACCGTAGGAGGCGCCCGACGCGCGAATCCGCCAGACTGATGGCCGCCGACAACAATAAGGGAGGCGGCGAGAATGGATCGACGCGATTTTGTGCGCGGTGCGGGCGCCCTGGGTTCGCTGGGCTTGCTGCCGGGCGCCGCGAGCCTGGCGGGGGAGCCGTCCGGTTCCGGGGAAGGCACGGGGGTCGCGAGCCGCGACGCCATGCTCGGCCTGCTGGATACCCTGCGCGAGCTGCAGGATACGTATCTCACTCCGCGCTACGGCATTTCGCGCCCGGCGGATATCGCCGAGGGCGAGCGCATGCTGGCCCACCTGCTGCATACCGGGTTGCAGTTTTTCCTGGAGGCCGACCCGGCGCGGCCACGCTTCACCCCCTATGTGACCCCCCAGCGCAAGCTGCTGGGGGACAATCCCGACGCCCTGTACTATTTCGCCCCGATTCGCGGCGACCGGCGCTACCGCATTCGCGGCCGGCTGGGGGGCGCCACTTTTACCTCCTTCACCGTGGAGGCCGGCAGCGGGGAGGGCGGTGCCGCCACCGCCTCGGTGGCTGAGCTGGACGACAGTCGGCTGGAGGTGGCCGCGGACGGCAGTTTCGAGATCCTGCTGGGAGGCGACAGGCCCGCCACCGGCAACTGGATGCCGCTGGCGCCGGAGGCGGGGCAGGTCACCACCCGCCACTACTACGAAACGCCCGCCTGTATCGCGGCGGACCCGCATGCGGGGCAGGAGCTCGACATCGAGGCCGTCGATCCGCCGCCGCTTGCGCCGTGGGGCGGTGACGCGGGTATCGCCAGCCGCCTGGGGCGGGTGGCGAATTTCGTCCGCGAGCATCTGGCCCTGGCGGTGCCGGACCCGGCCAGCCGGCCGGATATTCCCTGGGTGTCCACCACGCCCAACCGCTTTGCCGCCCCCGGGCAGTGGCGCAGCGAATCGGGCTACGGCAACCTCAGCGCCTGGTACGCCATGGCGCCCTATGTGCTGCGCCCCGGGGAGGCCCTGGAGATCCGCGGCCGCTTTCCGGACTGCCGCTTCGCCAACGTGGTGCTGTGGAACCGCTTCATGCAGACCTTCGATTACACCCGCCGCCAGGTGTCCTTCAACCGCAACCAGTTGCAGTACGAAGACGACGGCAGTTTCCGGCTGTATGTCGCCCACGAGGATCCCGGCCATGCCAATTGGCTGGCCACGGAAGGGCGGGTGTCGGGGCTGGTGTACTGGCGCTACCTGTTGCTGGTGACGCCGCCGCAGGCCGTGACGGCGCGAGTGGTCAGTCTGTAGGCGGCTCGCGCCGGATGCCGGCGATAAAGGTATTCACGCTCAACTCCACCTGGCGCTGCAGGTCGATGTGGCGCTCGAACAAATCGGGATTGTCCACCCGCAGGGTGGCCAGGCCGTGGATGCCGGCCCAGCCGGCGTTGGCCAGGTAGGCCAGGTCCTGGTCCTTGAAAATGCCGCGTTCCATGCCGTGCCGCAGGATGGTCTGCACCAGCGCGAAGGTGGCGCGGCTGGCCTCGCGCAGCTCGGGGTACTGCCCGGCGGGCTGGGTGGCCGGGCCGAACATCAGCTTGAACAGTTGCGGGTTGTCGGCGGCGTAGGCCACATAGGCGTGGGCGAAGGCGATGAGTCGCGCCTCGGGACCGTCGCCGGCGGCCTCGCCCGCCTGTTTCAGCGCGGTGAGCAGGCCGCGGTAGCCCCGCGCCGCCATCGCCGCGAACAGCTCGCCCTTGTCGGCGAAGTGGCGGTAGGGGGCGGTCTGGGACACGCCGACGGCGCGGGCCAGGGCGCGCAGGCTCAGTGCCTCCGCGCCCTGTTCGCGCAGCTGCGCCACGGCGGTGTCGAGCAGTTCGGCCCGCAGGTTGCCGTGGTGATAGCCGCGTTGTTCCGCGCCCTCGGTCATGGCTGCTGGCTTACGGCAGCAGGTGCTGGACCGCGTCGCGCTCTCCGGCCAGCTCTTCCTCGGTGGCCTTCATCTTGGCCTGGCTGAACTCGCCGACCTCGACACCCTGGACGATTTCCCAGTCGCCGTTGTTGCAGCGGCAGGGAAAGGAGTAGATCAGGCCCTCGGCGATGCCGTAGGAACCGTCGGAGTACACGCCCATGGAGACCCAGTCGTCGCCCTCGGTGCCCAGCGCCCAGCTGCGCATGTGGTCGATGGCGGCATTGGCGGCGGAGGCCGCAGAAGAGGCGCCCCGGGCCTTGATGATGGCCGCGCCGCGCTGCTGCACGGTGGGGATGAAGTCACTCTCGTACCAGGCCTGGTCCACCAGCTCGATGGCCTTCTTGCCATCGACCTCGGCGTTGAACAGGTCGGGGTACTGGGTGGCGGAGTGGTTGCCCCAGATGGTCATGTGCTTGACGTCGTTGACGGTCTTGCCGGTTTTCTGGGCAATCTGGGTCATGGCGCGGTTGTGGTCCAGCCGGGTCATGGCGGTGAAATTGCGCGGGTCGATGTCCGGCGCGTTGCGCTGGGTGATCAGCGCGTTGGTGTTGGCCGGGTTGCCCACTACCAGCACCTTGATGTTCTTGCTGGCGTTGTCGTTGATGGCCTTGCCCTGCACCGAGAAGATGGCGGCGTTGGCTTCCAGCAGGTCCTTGCGCTCCATGCCGGGGCCGCGGGGGCGGGCGCCGACCAGCAGGGCGTAGTCGGTGTCCTTGAAGGCCACGTTCGGGTCGTCGGAGCAGGTGATGCCGGCCAGCAGCGGGAAGGCGCAGTCGTCCAGTTCCATGCGCACACCCTCGAGGGCTTCCATGGCGGGGGTGATGTCCAGCAGCTGCAGGATCACGGGCTGGTCGTCGCCGAGCATGGCGCCGGAGGCGATACGGAACAGCAGCGCGTAGCCGATCTGGCCCGCGGCGCCGGTGACAGTCACTCGTACAGGTGCTTTCATGGGGTGTCCTCAATCAGGTGGGTGGCGAAATCGGGCCGCACATTGTCCGGGGAAATGGATGAAAAAACAAGCAGGCCCCTGTAAAATGCGCCGCGAATCAATGACATGACACAGGCCACCATGCGCGAGCTGTCCCGCAAGGAAAAAACCGAGTTCAACAAGCTGCAAAAACGCCTGCGCCGCAACGTGGGCAACGCGATCGCCGATTACAACATGATCGAGCACGGCGACCGGGTAATGGTGTGCCTGTCCGGCGGCAAGGACTCCTACGGCATGCTCGAGGTGCTGATGAACCTGCGCCAGAGCGCGCCGGTGGACTTCGAGCTGGTGGCGGTGAACCTGGACCAGAAGCAGCCCGGCTTCCCCGAGGAGGTACTGCCCAACTACCTCGAGCAGCTCGACATTCCCTACTATATCCTCGAGAAGGACACCTACAGCATCGTGCGCGAGGTGGTGCCCGAGGGCAAGACCACCTGCGGCCTGTGCTCGCGGCTGCGCCGGGGCAGCCTCTACGGCTTCGCCCGGGATATCGGCGCCACCAAGATCGCCCTGGGCCACCACCGGGACGACATCGTCGAGACCCTGTTCCTGAACATGTTCTTCCAGGGCAGCCTCAAGGCCATGCCGCCCAAGCTGCTCAGCGACGACGGCAACAACGTGGTGATCCGCCCCCTGGCCTATTGCAAGGAAAAGGACCTGGCGGCCTTCGCCGACTACCATGCCTTCCCCATCATCCCCTGCAACCTCTGCGGTTCCCAGGAGAACCTGCAGCGCCAGCAGGTCAAGCAGATGCTCGCCGACTGGGAGCGGCAGTACCCGGGGCGCACCGAGACCATCTTTCGCGCGATCAAGAACGTGGCGCCCTCGCAGCTGGCGGACACCGGGCTGTTTGACTTTAGCAACCTGCGCGCCGAGGTCGATCGAGACCTGCACCTGCCGGGCATCCGGGTCGTCAACCTCTAGTGCCGGCGCCCGCTCCCGACGGCGCCCTGCTGGAAGCCGAGGCCCTGGGTCTCGAGCGCGGCGGGCGGGTCCTGTTCGAGGGCCTGTCGTTCAGTGTGCGCCGCGGCCAGCTGGTGCAGGTCGAGGGCGCCAACGGCGCCGGCAAGACCAGCCTGCTGCGCATCCTCGCCGGCCTGTCGCGCTACGGTTACGCCGGCGCCGTTACGCACCGGGCGCCACTGCTCTTCCTGGGCCACCAGAGCGCGGTCAAGGGCCTGCTCACCCCCCGGGAAAACCTGGCCTGGCACATCGCCGGGGAGGGCGCCTATGACGACGCGGCCATCGAGGATGCCCTCGACCGGGTGGGGCTCCACGGCTACGAGGATGTGCCCAGTCACGCCCTCTCGGCGGGGCAGCACCGCCGCGTCAACCTGGCGCGTCTGTACCTGTCCCGGGCTCCGCTGTGGCTGCTGGACGAACCCTTCACCGCCATCGATCGCGACGGGGTGGTGGAGCTCGAGGCCCTGATGGTGCGCCACGTGGAGGCGGGTAACGCGGTGGTGTTGACCTCCCATCAGCCGCTGGCCGTGAGCTATACCCTGCATCGCCTGAACCTGCTCGAAGGGTTGTGCCCATGAGCGCCCCGGTCGCGATTTTCCCGGAGGCGCCCGGCACCCTGGCTTTTTGCGCCCGGCTGCTGCGCCGGCAGTTGGTGCTGGCCCTGCGCCGGCCGGTGGATATCGGCAACCCGCTGCTGTTCTTCGCCATGGTGGTGGCCCTGTTTCCCCTCGGCCTGGGTCCGGCGCCGGGCACCCTGGCCACCTTCGCCCCGGGTATCCTGTGGATTGTCGCCCTGCTGGCCAATCTGCTCACCGCCGACAACCTGTTCCGCGGCGACTTCGACGACGGCAGCCTGGAACAGCTGCTGCTCTCGCCCCAGCCTCTATATACCTCGGTGCTGGCCTATGTACTGTCCCAGTGGCTGGTGACCGGGGCCCTGCTGGCCCTGCTGTCGCCGCTGTTCGCGCTGATGCTGAACCTGGCCCCGGGGGCCATCCCCACGCTGGTGTGCAGCCTGCTGCTGGGCAGTGGCGTGCTCAGCCTGGTGGGTGGCATCGGCGCCGCGCTCACCGTGGGCTTGCGGCGCGGCGGCATGCTGGTCGCGCTGTTGATCCTGCCGTTCTATATGCCGGTGCTGATTTTTGGCAGCGCCGCGGTGCAGGCGGCGGTGATCGGCGCGCCGGCCGGCGCGCACCTGGCGATACTGGGCGCCATGCTGTGCCTGGCGCTGGCCCTGGCGCCGCTCGCCATCGGTGCCGCCCTGCGGATCAGCGTCGATGCCTGAGGCGCAGTTTTCACCGCCGATCGCCCTTCGGTTGTCGGTCCAACCCGTCGGAGTATAATTGCCGCCGCTATGTGGTCTTTCTTTCATAAATTGGGTTCTCCCCCCTGGCTGTACGGCATCGCCGGCAGCATCCTGCGCTGGTTGTTGCCGCTAACCCTGCTGGCGTTGATTGCGGGCGCGTCCTGGGGCTTGCTGTTCACGCCGCCGGACTTCCGCCAGGGCAACAGCTACCGCATCATCTACATCCACGTGCCCGCGGCGGTGGTGGCCCTGGCCGGCTACTACGTGATGGCCCTGGCGGGGGCGGTCAGCCTGATCTGGAAAATGAAAATGGCCGACGTGGCGATGAAGGCCTGTGCGCCGGTGGGCGCCGCGCTGACTTTTATCGCCCTGGTCACCGGCGCCATCTGGGGCAAGCCGACCTGGGGCACCTGGTGGGTATGGGACGCGCGCATCACCTCCATGTTGATCCTGCTGTTCCTTTACCTGGGGGTGATCGCCCTCTACGAGGCCTACGACAACAAGGCGGCGGCGGCCAAGGCCTGCGCCGTGCTGAGCCTGGTGGGCACGGTGAACATACCCATCATCTACAAGTCGGTGGACTGGTGGTACAGTCTGCACCAGCCCGCCTCGATTAAGTTCACCGGCGGTTCCACCATCGATCCGAGCATGCTGTACCCCCTGATGTTGATGATCGCCAGTTTCTACGCCCTGTTCACCTGCTGCCTGCTGTTGAACATGCGCGTCGAGATATTGCGCCGCGAGGCGCGGACCAACTGGGTGCGCAAGCTGGTGGGGGCCTGATGTACTTCGACAGTGTGCACGCCGCGCTGGCGATGGAGGGGCACGGCCCCTTTGTGTGGGCGGCCTATGTCATCACGCTGGCGGTGCTCGCCGCCATGCTCACCGCCCCCGCGCGACGCGCGCGGCGCCTGCGGCGGGAGCTCGCCGGCAATTTCAAACGCAATGCGGGCCGCGGCGGCGGCGCCAACGAGGTAGGCAATGCATCCGGTACGTAAACAGCGACTGATTATCGTGCTCTGCGTGGTGCTGTTTTCCAGCGCCGCCGTGGGCCTGATGGCCTACGCCCTGCGCGGCAACATCAATCTGTTCTTCCCTCCCGCCGAGGTGGCCGCGGGCAAGGCGCCGCTGGGCCAGCCCATCCGCGTGGGGGGCATGGTGGTCGAGGGCAGTGTGCAGCGCAGCGCCGACAGCCTCGCGGTGCGCTTCGAGGTCACCGACTACCAGGCCACCGTGCCGGTGGTGTACGAGGGGATTCTCCCCGACCTGTTCGACGAGGGGCAGGGCGCGGTGGCGTCCGGGGTGCTGGACGAGCAGGGTGTGCTGCGTGCCACCGAGGTCCTGGCCAAGCACGACGAAAATTACATGCCGCCGGAAGTAGCCGAGGCGCTGGAGGCCTCGAAAGCCAAGGGCATGAAGGGGCAGGGCGAATGATTCCGGAGTTTGGCCACTTTGCGCTGATTGTCGGGCTGTGCCTGGCGGTGCTGCTGAGCGTGGTGCCGCTGTGGGGCGCCTGGCGTCGCAATACCGCGGCCATGGCCCTGGCCCCCGGGCTGGCCGTGGGCCTGTTGGTGTTCACCGGCATCAGCTTCGCCTGCCTGACCATCGCCTTCCTGCAGGACGATTTCTCCGTGGAGGTGGTGGCCAACAACAGCAATAGCCTGCTCCCCGTCTACTACAAGTTTTCCGCGGTGTGGGGCAATCATGAGGGCTCGCTGTTGCTGTGGGCGCTGACCCTGGCCTTGTGGACCGCGGCGGTAGCGACCTTCAGCCGCCAACTGCCGCTGCTGATGCTGTCCCGGGTGTTGGCGGTGATGGGCTTCGTGGCGGTGGGCTTCCTGTCGTTTTCCCTGTTTACCTCCAATCCCTTCGCCCGCCTGCTGCCGGGAACGCCGGTGGACGGGCAGGACCTCAACCCGCTGCTGCAGGATCCGGGCCTGATCATCCACCCGCCGCTGCTGTACATGGGCTACGTGGGCTTTTCCGTCGCCTTCGCCTTCGCCATCGCCGCCCTGCTGGGCGGGCGTCTGGACGCGGCCTGGGCGCGCTGGTCCCGGCCCTGGACCAACGTCGCCTGGGCCTTCCTCACCCTGGGCATCATGCTCGGCAGCTGGTGGGCCTACTACGAACTGGGCTGGGGCGGCTGGTGGTTCTGGGACCCGGTGGAAAACGCCTCCTTCATGCCCTGGCTGGCGGGCACCGCGCTGCTGCACTCCCTGGCGGTGACCGAGAAGCGCGGCCTGTTCAAGAGCTGGACCGTGCTGCTGGCGATTTTCACCTTTTCGCTGAGCCTGCTGGGGACCTTCCTGGTGCGCTCCGGGGTGCTGACCTCGGTGCATGCCTTCGCCACCGACCCGGAGCGGGGCCTGTTCGTGCTGGTCTTCCTGGCCCTGGTGGTGGGCGGTTCGCTGACCCTGTACGCGCTGCGCGCGCCGGCGGTGAACAGCCGCCTGCGCTTCGAGTGGCTGTCCCGCGAGACCCTGCTGCTGGTCAACAACGTGGTGTTTTTGGTCGCCACCCTCACCGTACTCTTCGGCACCCTGTTTCCGCTGCTGATGGACGCCATGGGGCAGGGCAAATACTCGGTGGGGCCGCCGTATTTCAACGCCGTGTTCGTGCCGCTGATGGCGCTGCTCATCCCCGTCATGGGCCTGGGGCCGGTGGCGCGCTGGAAACGCGACAGCGCCAGCCGCTGGAAGGCGGAGTTGCTGCTGCCGGCGATTGCCGCGCTGTTGTGCGGGCTGACCCTGCCGCTGCTGCAGGGCGGTGATTACAACGCCTGGGTGGCCCTGGCGCTGGTGCTCGCCGGCTGGCTGGTGCTGGGCATGCTGCGTGACGCCTGGCGGCGCCTGCGCGCGGCGCCGGACCTGCTGCGCGGCCTGCGGCGGACACCCGCCAGCTATTGGGGCATGTTTGTCGCCCATGTCGGTTTTGCCGCCTGTGTGGTCGGCGTGGTCTGCACCAGTCAGTACAGTATCGAGCGCGACCTGAAAATGTCCCCGGGCGATGCGCAGACCCTGGCCGGGTACCGCTTTGAGTTTCTCGAGCTGGCGAACGTGCGCGGCCCCAACTACCTGGCGGACGAGGCGCGTTTCACCGTTACCCGCGACGGCGAGGAAATCGCCCGGCTGGCGCCGCAGAAGCGCCGCTATCTGGCCCAGGGCTCGATCATGACCGAGGCCGCGATCGACGCAGGCCTGTTCCGCGACCTGTACGTGGCCATGGGCGAGCCGGTGGGCGAGAACGGCGCCTGGGCCATTCGCCTGCACTACAAACCCATGGTGCGCTGGATGTGGCTGGGCGCCATTCTGGTCGCGGTGGGCGGCTTTGTCACCGTGGCGGACAAGCGCTACCGCCGCCAGCGCGTGCTGGCCCCGGATAGCGATGGCGCGGAGGTGGCCCATGGCGCCTCGGCTTAAACTGTTCCTGCCGCTGATCCTGTTCGCGGCGCTGGCGCTGCTGTTGTTCCGGGGGCTATCGCTGGACCCGCAGGAGCTGCCCTCGGCGCTGGTCGACAAGCCTTTTCCGGCCTTCTCGCTGCCGTCGCTGGCCGGGGGCGAGGATCTCGACCGCGACCTGTTCAGCGGCGAGGTCTCGCTGGTCAACGTGTGGGCCACCTGGTGTATTTCCTGCCGGGTGGAGCACCCCTACCTGCAGAAACTGGCCGACGCCGGTGTGCGCATTATCGGCGTCAATTACAAGGATGACCCCGAGGCCGCCCGCCGCTGGCTGGCGGAGCTGGGCGATCCCTATCGCGCCAATATCGTCGACGGCGCCGGCAACCTGGGGGTGGACCTCGGCGTGTACGGCGCGCCGGAGACCTACCTGGTGGATGCCGAGGGCGTGATCCGCTACCGCCACGTGGGCGTGGTGGACGAGCGGGTGTGGACACGCACGCTGGCGCCGCTGTACCGCGAGGTCGGCGGTACGGCGGCGGCCTCCGAGTGGGGCGCGGCGCCGGGAGGCGGGCCGTGAGGGCGCTCATCTCACTGGCGCTGCTGCTGTGCAGCGCCTGGGCGGCGGCGGTGATCGAGACCTACGAGTTCAGCTCGCCGGCACTGGAGGCGCGCTATCACGCGCTGAGTCAGGAATTGCGCTGCCCCAAGTGCCAGAACCAGAACATCGCCGACTCCAACGCGCCGATATCCCAGGACCTGCGCCGGCAGCTGTACCAGCAGCTGGAGGCGGGCGCTTCCGACGAGGAGATTCTGGAGTACATGGTGGCGCGCTACGGTGAGTTTGTGCGCTATCGGCCGCAGATGGCCGGGCCCACCCTCATTCTGTGGGCGGCGCCGGTGCTGCTGTTGCTGGTGGGTGTCGCTATCGCCGTCGTCGTGTTGCGGACGCGCCGCGGCGCTGGCGAGCAACTGAGCGAGGCGGAGCGCAAGCAACTCGCGGAGTTACTGGAGCGGGAGTCGGACGCTTGATCACTTTTCTTCTCGCCTGCGCGGGACTCGTCCTGCTGAGCGGGCTGTTCTATCTCTTCCCCTCGCGCCGCCGCGGCAGCGACGCCGACCTGGAGCACGCCAATCTGGAGTGGTATCGCCTGCGCCGGCGGGAGCTGGCGCGGGAGGCGGGCGAGGACCTCGAGCGCGACGCCCAGCTGCGGCTGCTGGAGGACCGCCAGGCGGGGCCGTCCGGCGCGCCGGAACCGCCCCCGGCGAGCGGCCGTTTTCCGGCCTGGCTCCTGTTGCCGGTGGTGGCGCTGGGCGCGGGCTTGCTGTACCACAAACTCGGTGCCGCCCCCGACGTGTTGCTGAGCCAGCGGCTGCAGCAACTGGATGAAAGCGCCGGCGCCACCGAGGTCTACGCCCTGATGTCCGCGATCGAGCGGCGCTCGAGCCAGCGCCCGGACAATCTGCACTACCGGGCCCTGCTGGGGCGCTACTACATGGGGCAGGAGGAGTATTCGCGGGCGGCCTCGACCTACACCGCGCTGGCGGAGGCCGCGCCCGGCGACGCCCACGCCCTGGCCTACGCCGCTCAGGCCCGCTACCTGGCCGCGGGCCGGGTGCTGGATAGTGAATCCCAGCACCTGGCGGAGCAGGCCCTGGCGATCAACCCCCACCAGCGCACCGCCCTCGGCCTGCTGGGCATGGTGTCCTTCGAGCAGGAGCGCTACCGGGCCGCCATCGAGTACTGGGAGCGCCTGCGCGCCACCGAACAGGCCGGCTCCGACAGCGATCGCATGATCGCCGGGGTCATTGCCCAGGCCAGGGAGCGCCTGGGCGAGGGCGCGCCGTCGCCGGAAGCGGGTCCGACCGGGCCGGTCGCGGAGGCGGGCCCGGAAGCCGGCCTCACCGTCCGCGTGGCCCTGCCCGAGGGGGCGAATTTGTCGCCGGACGACACGGTCTACGTGCTGGCCCGCAACGCCGCGGGCGACAGTCGCATGCCGATCGCGGTGCAGCGCCTGCGGGCGGCCCAGTTGCCCCTGACCCTGCGCCTGGACGACAGCAACTCCATGGCCGGGCAGAAACTCTCCGCCAGCGGCGAGGTGGTGGTGGTGGTGCAGGTGTCGCCCTCCGGCCAGCCCGGCGAGGCCAACGCCAGTTGGCTGGGGCGCTCCGGCCCGGTGCTGCCGGGCAGCGGTGGCGACCCCCTCGAGATCACCCTCGCGCCCCGCTAGCGGGCCGCCGCGGTGCCGTCGGCCGGCGAGTGGCTGGCGGCGCGCTGCTGGCGGCGCGCTCAGCCGCCTTTTTCCACCGCAGGCATAGTGTTGTCTCCCTAAGTTGGATACACTAGATGTAGTGTTCGGGGGGCGAAGACTTATCCGCATCCCATTGGGATAAGTTGATAAAAAACAACAAGGTGCTGATGTTACTTAAGGAACTATGAGACTAAAGTCTATCAAGTTGGCCGGGTTCAAGTCCTTTGTCGACCCGACCACGGTGAGCTTCCCCAGTAACATGTGCGCAGTGGTCGGCCCCAACGGCTGCGGAAAATCCAACGTCATCGACGCCGTGCGCTGGGTGATGGGCGAGAGTTCCGCCAAGAACCTGCGCGGCGAATCCATGACCGATGTGATCTTCAACGGCTCGGTCAATCGCCAACCCATCGGCCAGGCCTCCATCGAACTGGTGTTCGACAACAGCGACGGCGGGGTCGGTGGCGAGTACGCCAGTTACGCCGAAATCTCGATCAAGCGCCTGGTGTCGCGAGAGGGGCAGTCCGAGTACTTCCTCAACGGCACCAAGTGCCGGCGTCGCGACATCACCGACATCTTCCTCGGCACCGGCCTCGGCCCGCGCAGCTACGCCATCATCGAGCAGGGCATGATTTCGCGCCTGATCGAGTCCAAGCCCGAGGAGCTGCGGGTGTTCATCGAGGAGGCCGCGGGGATCTCCAAGTACAAGGAGCGGCGCCGGGAAACCGAGAACCGGATGCGCCGCACGCTGGAGAACCTGGAGCGCCTGACCGACCTGCGGGACGAGCTGGAACGCCAGCTCCAACACCTGCAACGCCAGGCTCAGTCGGCGGAAAAATACAGCGAATTCAAAGAGGAAGAGCGGACACTTAAGGCTCAACTTCAAGCCTTGCAGTGGCGCGAGCTGGACACCGAGCTGCGCGCCGCGAGCCAGGCCATCGGCGAGCTCGAGGTAAAACTGGAGTCGGTTCACGCCGAGCATCAGCAGGTGGACACCGCCATCGAGCGCCACCGGGTCGAGCATACCGACCGCAACGACCACTTCAACAAGGTGCAGGCCCACTACTACGCCCTCGGTTCCGAGGTGGCGCGCATCGAGCAGACCATCAAGCACCAGCAGGAGCGTGGCCGCCAGTTGCAGGAGGACCTGCAGCAGACCCTGGCCAGCCTGCAGGAGTCCGAATCCCACCTGGGAGAAGACCGCCGCAAGCTCGAAACCTGGGAGCGGGAGCTGGAATCGCTGGCGCCGGACCTGGAGATGATGCAGGCGGTGGAAGAGGGGTCCGCCGAGGCCCTGGTCAGCGCCGAGGAGGCCATGCACGAGTGGCAGCAGCGCTGGGACGAATTCAACCAGCACGCGGCCGAGCCGCGCCAGCAGGCCGAGGTGCAGCAGTCGCGCATCCAGCACCTGGAGCAGGCGCTGCAGCGTCAGCAAAAGCGTCTCGACCAGCTGGAACAGGAGCGCCAGGGCCTGGCCTCGGGCCCCGCCGACGAGGAAATCGAAGCCCTGGGCGAGCAGTTGGCCGAGACCGAGATGGTGATGGCCGAGCACGAGCAGCAGGCCGAGGTGCTGGCGGAGGACTTGCGCGCCAGCCGCGAGCAGGCCGACGGCCTGGCCTCGCAGCTGGACGAGCTGCGCTCCTCCCTGCAGCAAAAGCGCGGCCGCCTGGCCTCCCTGGAGGCCCTGCAACAGGCCGCCCTGGAAGACAGCGACCAGGCGGTGGGCGAGTGGCTGCAGGGGGCGGGCCTGGACAGCCGGCCCCGCCTGCTGGAGCAACTGACGGTCGACGACGGCTGGCAGCTGGCGGTGGAAACGGTACTCGGGGACTACCTGCAGGCGGTTTGCGTGGACGATATCGCCGGGCTCGGCGACAGCCTGGCCGCGCTCGAGCGCGGCCAGTTGGCGCTGGTGCAGGCTGGGCAGGGGCACGTCGAAGGCGACCAGTACCTGTCGGCCAAAGTGCGCGACCAGGGCCTGGCGAGCAACCTGCTGGCCGGTGTGCGCACCGCGGCGGACCTGGGCGCCGCCCTGGCGCTGCGCGGGGAACTCGCCCCCGGGGAATCGGTCATTACCCCGGAGGGCATCTGGCTCGGCGGCAACTGGTTGCGGGTGAGCCGCTCCCAGGAGCAGCAGGGCAGCGTGATCCAGCGCCAGCAGGAGTTGGAGACTCTCACCGTCGAGGTCGAACACGAGCGGGAGCGCATCGAGCAGCTCGAGCGCGAGTTGCAGCTCGCCAAGGAGCGGGGCAGGCAGCTGGAGGAGCAGCGCCAATCGCGGCAGCGTGAGTTGCAGGCGGCGACGCGTCAGCATGCGGACTACAGCGCCCAGTTGTCCGCCCATCGCGCCAAGGCGGAGCAGTTGATCGCCCGCCGCGATCGCCTGGAGGCGGATATCGAGGAGGCCCGGGCCCAGTTCGCCCAGGAGCAGGAGGGCATTGCCGAGGCGCGGCAGATCCTGTCCGGGGCCATCGAGCGAATGGAGGTCGACTCGCGGGAGCGAGAGGCCTTGCTGTCCACCCGCGACGAGACCCGCGGCACGCTCGACGGCGCGCGGCAAAAGGCGCGGCACGACAAGGACGCGGCGCACCAGGCGGCCATGCGCCACCAGTCCCTGGACACCCAGGTCGCCTCCATGCGCCAGACCATCGAGCGCACCCAGGGCCAGGTGGCGCAGTTGCAGGAGCGCCGGGAGACGCTGCAGGGGAGCCTTTCGGAAAACGACAACCCGCTGGATGCCCTGCAACAGGAGCTGGAGGCCCAGCTGGAGCTTCGCCTCGAGGCGGAGGGCGAGCTGACCGCCGCCCGCCAGGCGGTGTCCGAGGTGGAGCACGAATTGCGCCAGGCCGAGCAACAGCGCGGGACCATCGAGCAGCGCGCCCAGGGCGTGCGCGGGGAGCTGGAGCAGTTGCGGCTCAAGCACCAGGGCCTGCAGGTACAGCGGGAAAACGTCCAGCGCCAGCTCAGCGAGGGTGAACACGACCTGGAGCAGGTGCTGCGGGACATGCCCGAAGAGGCCAACGAGCCCGATTGGCAGCGCGCGCTGGAGCGTGTGGCCAACCGCATCGCCCGGCTGGGGCCGATCAACCTGGCGGCGATCGACGAGTACAGCCTGCAGTCCGAGCGCAAGAACTACCTGGACGCACAAAACGAGGATCTGGAGACCGCCCTGGAAACCCTGGAGTCGGCGATCCGCAAGATCGACAAGGAGACCCGCAACCGTTTCCGCGAGACTTTCGACAAGGTCAACAGCGGCTTGCAGGAGCTGTTCCCGCGGGTATTCGGCGGAGGCAGCGCCTATCTGGAAATGACCGGCGAGGATCTGCTCGATACCGGTATTTCCATCATGGCGCGCCCCCCGGGCAAGAAAAACAGCACTATTCACCTGCTTTCGGGCGGCGAGAAGGCGCTCACCGCGATCGCGCTGGTATTTTCCATCTTCCAGCTCAACCCGGCGCCGTTTTGCATGCTGGACGAGGTGGACGCGCCGCTGGACGACGCCAACGTGGGTCGTTACGCGCGCATGGTGAAGGAAATGTCGGACAAGGTGC
Organism: Parahaliea mediterranea; assembly: GCF_017255185.1. GTDB lineage: Bacteria > Pseudomonadota > Gammaproteobacteria > Pseudomonadales > Halieaceae > JAFKCZ01. The sequence continues at coordinate 26,381 of NZ_JAFKCZ010000021.1, read as the reverse complement.
AGTTCATTTACATCACCCACAACAAGATTTCGATGGAGCTGGCGGACCAGCTCATGGGCGTCACCATGCACGAGCCGGGCGTATCGCGGCTGGTGACGGTGGACGTGGAAGAGGCGGCCGAACTGGCTGCCAGCTAGGCCATTAAAAACAGTGTGCGCAGGCCATGTGGATGGCCTGAAGCGGGAGTGGAGCGACAGCGGGCGCAAGTGCTATGGCGGATTTAACGATTCGGGACTGGATGGTCATCATCGGGGCGTTGCTGATCCTGGCGGTGCTGCTCGATGCCTGGCGACGGGTCTACCGGGAGCGCCGCTCGGCGGTGCGCATGAAACTGGTGGACAACGGCAAGGGCGAGGCCGAGGGAGAAACCGAGGGCCGCAGCCGCGAGGCGGAACTGGCCTGGCTGCGCGAACTGCCCAACGGCGGCGCCCGCGTGGTGGAGCGCGGCGAGGAGGACGATGAGGAGGCCATTGAGGAGCGCATTGACGCGGCACTCGAAGGCGCTTCTCTCGATGGCGAGTCCCTCGATGGCGGGTCCCGTGAAGGCGAGCCCCTCGAAGGCGAGCCCCTCGAAGGCGGGCCCCTCGAGGCCCGGGGCGGGGAGATTGAGAGCGTGCGAGTGGCCCGCGAGGAGTCCGCGGTACCGGCGCGCGGCGGCCGTGACGCCGGGTCGCGGACAGCGGCGTCGCAAGTGGATGCGTCGCGACCGGCGGCCACGCAGCCATCGGATACCCGGGCGGTCCAGTCCCGCGACAAGGGGCCCGCCAGGTCCCGGCCCGCCCCCGGGCAGCCTCCCGAGGACGACGTCGAACTGTTTACCGGCATGAGCAGTGCCGACGAGCCGGAAAACCTCGACTGGCTCGACGCGCTGGAGGCGGAGCAGAAAAAAGCCAAGCAGGCCCCGTCTTCACGGGTCAGCGCGCAGTTGCCCCGCGACGTCGAGCCGGAAGCGTTCATGCTCAACGTGGTGGCGCGCGATCCAGCCGGCTTCCGTGGCGAGGACATCCTGCACATCCTGCTGGCCTGTGACTTGCGGTTCGGCGATATGAACTTCTTCCACCGCCACGAGCAGGAGGCCGGTCGCGGGCCGATCCAGTTCAGCGTGGCCAACATGATGCAGCCCGGGGTGTTTGATATCGACAACATGGCCGATTTCAGTACGCCTGGCCTGGTGTTCTTCGTGACCCTGCCCGGTCCCGAGGACATGATGAAAGCCTTCGACTACATGCTCGAAACCGCCCAGGCGGTGGCGCGCAATCTCGGTGGCGACGTGTTGGACGAAACCCGCAGCGTGCTTACCCGCCAGACCCTGGAGCACAATCGCCAGCAGATTCGGGACCTGGAGCGCCGCCTCCTGGCCAAGACCCGCTGACCCGCCCGCAGTGAGCAAGGCAAGCAAGATCGAGGGGGAACTCGCCTCCCTGCGCGAGCGTCTGGAAGACTGGAACTACCGGTACTATGTGCTGGACGACCCCAGCGTGCCCGACGCCGAGTACGACCGCAGCATGCGGCGGCTGGTGGAGCTGGAAACCGCGCACCCCGAACTACTGCGTGCCGATTCCCCCAGCCAGCGGGTCGGCGCCGAGCCGCTATCCCAGTTCTCCCAGGTCCGGCACGAGTTGCCCATGCTGTCGCTGGACAATGCGTTCAGCGAAGAGGAGTTGCGTGACTTTAATCGCCGGGTGCTGGAGCGCCTGAAACTGGAGCCGGATACCGCGCTGGAGTTTGCCTGCGAGCCCAAGCTGGACGGCATCGCGGTGAGCCTGCTGTACCGCGACGGCGTGCTGGAACGCGGCGCCACCCGCGGAGACGGCACCACCGGCGAGGATATCACCCACAATGTGCGCACGGTGCAGTCCGTGCCCCTGCGACTGCGGGGCAGCGGCTATCCGCCGCTGCTCGAGGTGCGCGGCGAAATCTACATGACCAAACAGGGTTTCGAGACCCTGAACGCGCGCGCCCGCGAGCGCGGCGACAAAGGCTTCGTCAACCCGCGCAACGCCGCCGCGGGGACCTTGCGCCAGCTCGACGCCCGCCTGACCGCCCAGCGCCCCTTGCAGATGTGCTGTTACAGCGTGGGCTTGTTCGAGGGCGGCACGCTGCCGGAGCGTCACTCGGACATCCTCGATTTGCTGCACGGCTGGGGGCTGCGCATCAACCCGGAGTCCCGGGTCGTGAACGGGGTGGAGGCCTGTGACACCTACTACAGCGAGCTGGCGCAAAAGCGCGACGGTCTGCCCTACGATATCGACGGCATCGTCTACAAGGTCAACGACCTCGCCCTGCAGAAAAAGCTCGGCTTCGTGTCGCGGGCCCCGCGCTGGGCCATCGCCCGCAAATTCCCCGCCCAGGAGGAAATGACGCGCCTGCTGGCGGTGGAATTCCAGGTGGGTCGCACCGGTGCGATCACCCCGGTGGCGCGTTTGGAACCGGTGTTTGTCGGCGGCGTGACGGTGAGCAATGCCACGCTGCACAACGCCGACGAGATCGAACGCCTCGGGGTGAGGGTGGGAGACACGGTGGTGGTACGCCGGGCGGGGGACGTCATCCCTCAAGTCGTGTCGGTGGTGGCCGATAGACGTCCCGAGGGCGCCGCCGAGGTGGCGTTTCCGGAGCGCTGTCCGGTGTGCGGATCCGCCGTGGAGCGAGAGCCCGACGAGGCGGTGCTGCGCTGCATGGGCGGCCTGGTCTGCGCGGCGCAGCAGAAAGCGGCGATCCGCCATTTCGCCTCGCGCAAGGCGATGGACGTCGACGGCCTGGGCGACAAGCTGATCGAGCAGCTGGTGGACCGGGGGCTGGTGGACAACGCCGCGGGTCTCTACGCCCTGGGCCGGGACGACCTGGTGGGGCTGGAGCGCATGGGGGAGAAGTCCGCCGACAACCTGCTGGCGGCACTGGAACAGAGTAAGGAGACCACGCTGGAGCGCTTTATCTACGCCCTGGGCATTCGCGAGGTGGGGGAGGCCACCGCCCGCAACCTGGCTCATCACTTCGGCAGCTGGGAAGCGCTGGCGGCGGCGCCCGAGGACAAGTTGCTGGAAGTGGCCGATGTCGGCCCGGTGGTGGCCGATCACCTGCGGCAGTTTTTCGACAACGCCGACCTGATGGCGGTGGTCGGGCAGCTGCGCGAGCGCGGCGTGCACTGGCGCGACATCGAGGTGGTTCCCCAGCAGGAGTTGCCCCTGGCGGGGCAGACCTGGGTGGTGACCGGCAGCCTCGAAGCCCTGGGGCGCAGCGAGGCCAAGGCCCACCTGCAGGCCCTGGGCGCCAAAGTGGCGGGCAGCGTGTCGTCGAAGACCACCCGCGTGGTTGCGGGGCCGGGAGCCGGCTCCAAGTTGGGCAAGGCGCGCGAGCTGGACATCGAGGTCATCGACGAGGCGACCCTGCTCGAGGTGCTGCGCGAACACGGGATAGTGCCGTGAGACTCTGCCTGATCCTGATGCTGGTGGCTCTGGGAGGTTGCACCACGTCCACGCCGCGCAATGTCGACAACATCTGCAGTATCTTCTTCGAAAAGGGCGACTGGTACGACGAGGCCGCCGACGCCCGCGACGAGTGGGGCAGTCCCATTCCGGTGATGATGGCGATCATGCACCAGGAGTCGCGATTCGTGGCCAAGGCCAAGCCGCCGCGCAAGAAAATCCTCGGATTCATTCCCGGGCCGCGCCCGTCGGATTCCTACGGCTACAGCCAGGCCCTGAAATCCACCTGGAAAGGCTACAAGCGCGACGCCGGGCGCTACGGCGCGGACCGCGACGACTTTGGCGACGCCATCGATTTCATCGGCTGGTACAACCACCAGTCATGGAAGCGCAGCGGCATTGCCCGCAACGACGCCTACCACCTTTACCTCGCCTACCACGAGGGCCACGGCGGTTATAACCGTGGCAGCTACCGCAGCAAGGCCTGGCTGCGCAAGGTCGCCGGCAAGGTCAAAACGCGCGCGTCGCGCTACACCACCCAACTCGCCGCCTGCGAGGAGGAGCTGCAGGACGACGGTTGGTTCTTCGGCTTGTTCTAGCCCCCGCTTTTCGCTTCCCGGCTTCACGGCGGCCCGGTTTAATATGCCGCGCGCCGCGGTACAAATACTCCTTAGCTGTTGTATTGCATAGTAATTACGTCCACTCGCGGGTGAAATGCGTAAGCAGCTATGACAAACTTGTTAACAGAATATTTTTAAAACGGCCCGTCACGGGCCTATAACGATGCGCGGGGTAGTGTCACCGCGCAGGAGTAGAGCGCTGCCGTGGAACCAACCGACGTCACCAATCCCGAGTACTTTCACAAGGTGGTGGACTGCCAGTTCGCCTGTCCCGCCCACACGCCGGTACCAGAGTACATTCGCCTGATCGCCGCCCAGCGGTACACCGACGCCTACATGGTCAACTGGGAATCCAACGTGTTTCCCGGCGTGCTCGGCCGTACCTGCGACCGCCCCTGCGAGCCCGCCTGCCGCCGCGGCCGGGTGGAAGAGGAGCCGGTGGCGATTTGCCGCCTCAAGCGGGTGGCGGCGGACAACAAGGGCAGCATCGCCGATCGCCTGCCCCAGGTCCCGGCGGAGAAAAACGGCAAGCGCATCGCCTGTATCGGCGCCGGTCCGGCGTCGCTGACCGTGGCCCGTGACCTGATGCCGCTGGGTTATGACATCGATATCTACGACAACCAGGTGGCCGGCGGCGGCATGATGCGCAGCCAGATCCCGTCCTTCCGCCTGCCCATCGAGGTGCTCGACGAGGAAGTGAACTACATCCTCGACATGGGAGTGACCACGTTCTTCGACCTCGAGGTCACCAGCTTGCGCGACATCCTCGACAAGCAGTACGACGCGGTGTTCGTCGGCACTGGCGCTCCCCGGGGCAAGTGCCTCAACCTGCCGGGCCTGGAGGAGGCCGGCGACGCCGTGCACATTGGCATCGACTGGTTGGCCAACGTGGCCTTCGATCACGTCGACAGTGTCGGCAGGAAAGTGCTGGTGCTGGGCGGGGGCAATACCGCCATGGATTGCTGCCGGACTTCCAAGCGGCTCGGTGGTGACGACGTGCGGGTGGTGGTGCGCAGTCCCTTCGCCGACATGAAGGCCTCCCCCTGGGAAAAAGAAGACGCCATGCACGAGGGCATTCCCATCTACGACAACCACACCCCGAAGGAATTCGTGGTGGAGGACGGTGTGCTCAAGGGCATGTATTTCGAGAAGGTCGAGGCCCGTTACGACGAGAATGGCAAGCGCAGCCTGGTGCCCACCGGCGAGGACTGGGTGTTCATGGAGGCGGATGACGTGCTGATGGCCATCGGCCAGGAGAACGCCTTCCCCTGGATCGAGCGCGACCTGGGTATCGAGTTCGACAAGTGGGACATGCCGGTGGTCGATACCACTACCTTCCAGTCCAGCAACGACAAGGTGTTTTTCGGTGGCGACGCAGCCTTCGGTCCGGAGAACGTCATTACCGCGGTGGCCCACGGCCACCAGGCCGCGATCAGTATCGACCTGTTCTGCCGCGGCGAGTCGGTGGCCGACCGGCCGCCGCCGCGCACCAACCTGCTGAGCCAGAAAATGGGCATTCACGAGTGGAGCTACGACAACGCCGTGGAGGCCGACCAGCGCTATATCGTGCCCCTGGCGCCGCTGGACAAGGCCCTGGGCGACCGCCGGGTGGAAGTGGAGCTGGGCTTTGACCAGGATACCGGTTTCAAGGAAGCCGAGCGCTGCCTCAACTGCGACGTGCAGACTGTGTTCGAGGAGTCGCGCTGCATCGAGTGCGACGCCTGCGTGGACATCTGCCCGACCGATTGCATCAGTTTCGTCGACAACGCCGAGGAGAGTGAACTGCGCGCCCGGCTCAGCGCCCCCGCCGGCAACCTGGCGCAGGATCTCTATGTCTCCGAGGTGCTGCCCACCACCCGGGTGATGGTCAAGGACGAGAACGTCTGCCTGCACTGCGGCCTGTGCGCGGAGCGCTGTCCCACCACCGCCTGGGACATGCAGAAGTTTCTCTACAATGTGACCAAGGCGGGGCAAGCCCAGCAGGCAGGGGGAGTGTCAGCATGAAGTCCCTGGAAGCGGTCAACGAATTCGTCATCAAATTCGCCAATGTGAACGGCACCGGCTCCGCCAGTGCCAATAACCTGTTCGCCAAGGCGCTGTTCCGCATGGGGCTGCCGGTCAGTCCCAAGAACATCTTCCCCTCCAACATCCAGGGCCTGCCCACCTGGTACGAGGTGCGGGTCAGCGAGAAGGGCTACCTGGGGCGCCGCGGCGGGGTGGACATCATGCTCTCGGTGAATCCCCAGAGCATGCCCCAGGATATCAAGGAAGTGGAGCCGGGCGGCTATTTCATCTACGACAACACCAAGCCCCTGGACCTGCGCCTGATCCGCAATGACGTCAATATTATCGGCCTGCCGCTGACCCGGATCTGCAACGAGCAGTACAAGGACCCGCGCCAGCGCCAGCTGTTCAAGAACGTGATCTATGTCGGTGCCCTGGCGGCGCTGCTGGACATGGACTTTGCGGTGATTACCGAGCTGGTCGGCGACCAGTTCAAGGGCAAGGAAAAGCTGGTGCTGCCCAACATCCATGCCCTGGAGCTCGGGCACCAGTACGTGAAGGCCAACCTCGAGTGCCCGATCGGCATTCGCGTGCGCAAGAGCGACCAGGTGGGCGACAAAATCCTGCTCGATGGCAACACCGCCCTCGGCCTCGGCGCCATCTACGGCGGCGCCACGGTCGCGGCCTGGTACCCGATCACGCCCTCCACCTCGGTGGTGGACGCCTATGAGCGCTATGCCAAGCGCCTGCGCATCGACCCGGGCACCGGCAAGAAAAACTACGCCATCCTGCAGGCGGAGGATGAACTGGCCGCGATGGGCATGGTGATCGGCGCCAGCTGGAACGGCGCCCGGGCCTTCACCGCGACCAGCGGTCCGGGCCTGTCGTTGATGAGCGAGTTCCTGGGGCTGGCCTATTTCGCCGAGATTCCCACCGTGCTGTACGATGTGCAGCGCGCGGGGCCCTCCACCGGCATGCCCACCCGCACCCAGCAGTCGGACGTGTTGTCGGCGGCCTATGCCTCCCACGGCGACACCAAACAGGTGCTGCTGTTTCCCGCCACGCCAAGGGAGTGTTTCGATTTCGGCGCGTTGTCCTTCGACCTGGCGGAGCGCCTGCAGACACCGATCATCCTGATGACCGATCTCGACCTGGGCATGAACGACAACATGTCCGAGCCCCTGGAGTGGGACGACGAGCGCAAGTACGATCGCGGCAAGGTGCTGGGCGCGGAGGATCTCGACAAACTCGAGCGCTTCGGCCGCTACCTCGACGTGGACGGCGACGGCATCTGCTATCGCACCTATCCCGGCACCCACCCGGACAAGGGCGCCTTCTTCACCCGCGGCACGTCACGGGACGAGTATGCGATATACACCGAGCGCGGCGAGGAGTACGAGAAGAACATGCACCGCCTGATGGCCAAGTGGGAGACCATCAAGCAGCACGTGCCGGCGCCGGAGACCGTGCGCTGCGAACAGGCCACCGACGCCGCGGTGCTGTACTACGGCACCAGCGAGGAGTCCTCGCGCGAGGCCCTGGACTACCTGGCCGAAGAGGGTATCCACCTCAACGCCATGCGCGTGCGCGCCTTCCCCTTCAGCGACGAGGTGGAAGCCTTCCTGCACGAACACGAGCGGGTTTTCGTGATCGAGCAGAACCGGGACGCCCAGTTGCGCACCCTGTTGATGGCCGAGTTCGAACTGGGGCCGGACAAGCTGAAATCGGTGCTGTGTTTCGACGGCACGCCGATCAGCGCGCGCAACATCCGCAAACAGATCCTGATGCAAATGCCGGGGCACAACGTGACCCCGCTGCGCCGCGAGCGCATCGTGGGCGGCACCGGGCAGGGGGAGAACAGAGCATGAGTTACCAGGTACCGAAGTTTCGCCATCCCGAGCTGCCGGTCAACGAGCTGGGCTACACCCGCGCGGACTACGAGGGGGCCATATCCACCCTCTGCGCCGGCTGTGGCCACGACTCCATTTCCGGCTCCATCGTGCGCGCCTGCCACGAGCTGTCCATCGAGCCCCACAAGATCGCCAAGCTCTCGGGGATCGGTTGTTCCTCCAAGGCGCCGACCTATTTCCTGGGCAAGTCCCACGGCTTCAACTCGGTGCACGGGCGCATGCCCTCGGTGGCCACCGGCGCGGCGATGGCCAATCGCGACCTGCTCTACCTCGGGGTGTCCGGCGACGGCGACACGGCCTCCATCGGCATGGGCCAGTTCACCCACGCCATCCGGCGCAACCTGAACATGGTCTATATCGTCATGAACAACGGCTGCTACGGCCTGACCAAGGGGCAGGACTCGGCCACCGCCGACGAGGGTTCGGCGAGCAAGAAGGGCGATCCCAACCCCTTCGGCGCCATTGACCTGCCCGGCCTGGCGCTGCAGCTTGGCGCCACCTTCGTGGCGCGCAGCTTCTCCGGCGACAAGGGCCAGCTGGTGCCGCTGATCAAGGCGGGCATGACCCACCGCGGCTTTGCCCTGATCGACGTGGTGTCGCCCTGCGTGACCTTCAACAACAACGACGCCTCCACCAAGAGCTACGAGTTCGTGCGCGAACACGCCGAGGCCACCGGAACCGTGGACTTCGTGCCCATGCGCGAGGAGATCACCACCAGCTACGAGCCCGGCCACAGCCAGGAAGTGACCATGCACGACGGTTCGGTGCTGCACCTGCACAAGCTGGCCGAGGACCTGGACCCCTTCGATCGCGCCTCCGCCATGCTGGCGCTGGAGCGTCACCGCGCCGCGGGCAGCATCCTCACCGGCCTGATCTACATGGACAAGGATTCGCGGGACCTGCACGAGGTGCTCGATACCAGCCGGCGGCCCCTGAACGGCCTGGGGGAGGAGGATCTCTGCCCGGGCAACAAGGTGCTGCAGAATATCAATCACAGCCTGCGGTAGCGGGGGCTGCGGCAATCCGAAACAGGAATATCTCGCGTTTGTCACGAGAATGTCATAATTTCATCATCTAATAGGCTCCCTGACGGGCTGTTGCGAAACAGCCTGCGCACTATCAACGGAGCGTTAGGGATGAATGACCGATGAATGAACGCAAGGTGCTGATCGTCGACGACGAATTCGCCATTCGTGACATGCTGCGGATGGCGCTGGAAATCGCCGAGTTCCGCTGTCTGGAGGCCGAGAATATCCACGAGGCTTTTACCCTGGTAGTGGACGAGCGCCCCGACATCATTCTGCTGGACTGGATGCTGCCTGGGGGCAGTGGCCTGGAGATGCTGCGCCGCCTCAAGCGCAACGATACCACCCGCGATATCCCGGTGGTCATGCTCACCGCCAAAACCGCGGAGGACAATGTGATCCAGGGTCTGGACGTGGGGGCCGATGACTACATCACCAAGCCCTTCGCCCCGCGGGAGTTGATTGCCCGCATCAAGGCGCTGCTGCGGCGGGTGTCCGGCGGCGACCAGACCGACCGTATCCAGGTTGCCGACCTGGTGCTGGACGGCGAGAGCCGCCGCATCTTCCTGGCCGACGAGCCGGTGGACATGGGGCCCACCGAGTTCAATCTGTTGCAGTTCTTCATGTCGCACCCCGAGCGGGCCTACACCCGCAACCAGTTGCTGGACCAGGTCTGGGGCGCCAATGTCTATGTCGAGGAGCGCACGGTCGACGTGCATATCCGGCGCCTGCGCAAGGCCCTGCAAACCGCCACCGCCGACTACAGCAACCTGATCCAGACGGTTCGCGGTACCGGCTACCGCTTTTCGAGCAGGGGAGTTCCGGCGCGGTGAGATTGCCCGGAAGCTGGCTGCTGGAGGTCCAGCGGCTCGGCCTCTTGATCCTGGCCGGCGCCGCTATCGGCTGGCTGTTCGACCGGCCCTTTGTCGGTGTCGCCCTGGTGACGGTGGTCTACGCTGCCCACTGGCTCCACCAGCTGCTGCGCATTCGCCGCTGGCTGGAGGACCCGGAGCAGTCCCCCCCCGAGGGCCTGGGTATCTGGGGCGAGGTCTACGACCAGATTTACCACCTGCAGCGGCGCAATCGTGAGGGCTACGCCCGGCTGCAGTCCATGGTGGATTACCTGCAGGACTCCTTCGCCGCCATGCGCGATGGCGTGGTCATGGTGGACGAGGGTGGCGCCATTGAGTGGAGCAACGCCGCGGCCCAGCACTTGCTGGGGCTGCAATACCCGCGCGACCGGGGGCAGTCGCTGCTGAATCTGGTGCGCATTCCCGAATTCCACAAGTATTTCCTCGCGGGGCAGTACGCGGAACCCCTGCAGTTGCGCCTGAGCGGCGAAACGCAGCAGGTGTTGCAGTGTGAGGTGACACCCTTCGGGGCCGGCGATCGCCTGGTGTTCGTGCGCGACATTACCAAGATGGCGCGACTGGAGCAGATGCGTCGCGACTTCGTCGGCAATGTGTCCCACGAACTGCGGACGCCGCTGACGGTGATCAAGGGCTACCTGGATACCATTCTGGCCAACAGCGATCAGCTGGACCGGCGCTTTGTGCGCCCCCTCCAGCAGATGGAGCAGCAGGCCGGGCGCATGGAGAACCTGCTCAAGGATCTGCTGTGGCTGTCCCGCATCGAGAGCGTGCGCAGCCAGGACAAGTATGAAATGGTGGATATGGTGGCGCTGCTGGAGGAGCTCGCCGACGAATTGCAGACCTCCCATCCGGGGCGCCGCCTGGAAATCCAGCTGGAGACCCGGGATCGCATCAAGGGTGATTATCGGGAACTGCACAGCGCGATCTCCAACCTGGTCCTCAACGCGTTCAAATACAGCGACGATGACAGTTTGGTGACGGTTTCGTGGCGTCGCCGGGGCGAGCACTGCCTGCTGAGCGTGCAGGATCGGGGCATCGGCATCGCCGAGAACCACATTCCCCGGATTACCGAGCGATTTTACCGGGTGGATGACAGCAGGTCGTCGCAAACGGGCGGTACCGGGCTGGGGCTGGCGATCGTCAAGCACGTCGCCGCGGCCCACCGGGCGGAGCTCAGCGTGGATAGCAAACCGGGGGTGGGGAGTACCTTTTCCCTGGCGTTTCCGGCCTCCGGCATGGAATCCCGCCCCGATTCACGGCGCTCTGCATAAAAATGTCACAAAAGTGTCATATATTGCGGTTAATGTAGGCGCCACTCGCCACCCACTTCGCTGGACGGAGTCGTTATGAGCAAAATTACCGCCCAGGTCAAATCGGCGTTCCTCGCCGCCGGCCTGTTTGTCGCAAGTGCTGGCTGGGCCGCTGGTGGGGCAGGGGAGCTGCCCGACTACCGGGTAGCCAGCGGGGTATCCGGCAACCTGTCCAGCATCGGCTCGGACACCCTGGCCAACCTCATGACCCTGTGGGCGGAGGAATTCAAGCGGGCCTATCCCAACGTCAATATCCAGATCCAGGCCGCCGGCTCGTCCACCGCGCCGCCCGCGCTCACCGAGGGCACCGCCAATATCGGGCCCATGAGCCGCAAGATGAAAGACAAGGAAATCGAAGCCTTCGAAACCCGCTATGGCTACAAGCCCACCGCGGTGCCGGTGGCGATCGACGCGCTGGCGGTCTATGTACACAAGGACAACCCCATTGCCGGACTGACCATCCCCGAGGTGGACGCGGTATTTTCCTCCACCCGCCGCTGCGGGGCGCCGCGCGATGCCGGCACCTGGGGCGATCTCGGCATGGAGGGCGCCTGGGCGGCGCGGGATATCCAGCTTTTCGGCCGCAACTCGGTATCCGGTACCTACGGTTATTTCAAGGAAGAGGCCCTGTGCAAGGGCGATTTTAAAAACACCGTCAACGAGCAGCCCGGTTCCGCCTCTGTTGTGCAGTCGGTATCCACCTCCATCAACGGTATCGGCTATTCCGGCATCGGCTACCAGACTTCCAGTGTGCGCGCCGTGCCCCTGAGCAGAAAGGCGGGCGGCGGCACCGTCGCGGCCACGCCGGAAAACGCGGTCAATGGCAGTTACCCCCTGGCGCGCTTTCTCTATGTTTATATCAACAAGGCGCCGAACCAGGCCTTGTCGCCGCTGCTGAGTGAGTTCATCAGGATGGTCTATTCGCGGCAGGGCCAGGAGGTCGTGCTGAAGGATGGCTACATTCCGCTGCCCCCGGCCGTGGTGGATCGGGTCAAGGCCCAACTGGACCTGTGAAGCGGGGCCGGCGCGCGGGGCCGCTTCCGCAGCGGCCCTTTTTCATTGTCTACAGGATGTAGAGAGTAGATGAGCAAGCTCAGCGAATACGCACCGGCCCATCGGGCCCGGTTGCGGCACACCAAGGATCGCCTGGCGACGGCGGGCATTACCGCGGGGGGCGCCGGCGTACTGCTGGCCATCCTGCTGATCTTTTTCTATTTGCTGTACGAGGTGGTGCCCCTGTTTAGCGGTGCCGGGATTGAGGCCGGGGAGCGCACGCCCTGGAACGGTCCGGTGCCGGCCTATCTCGCGGTGGAAGAGCAGGGCGAGGTGGGCTTCGCCGTGGCTCCCGATGGCGCCGCCCGCTTTTTTGACATTGCCTCCGGGGCGGTGATCGAGACCCTCGACCTGGCCGGCGACCGCGCGGCGGTCACCGTGGTCGCGGCGGAGGCCCCCCAGAGTCGCCTGCTGGCCCTCGGCCACGCCGATGGCGGGGTCAGTCTGGCGCGGCACGATTACAAGCTCAGCTATCCCGGGGGCGAGCGCGAAATCACGCCGGAGCTCTCCCGGCCCTATGCCGACCAGGCCCTGTCGCTGGGGCGGGGCGCGGTGACCGCGCTGGCGGTCAGCGATACCGAGGATGCCCTGGTCGTGGTCGGCGAGGTGGCTGGCGAGGGCCTGCGCGGCACCCGTTTCCGGCGTCAGGAGAGCTTTCTCACCGGTGAAACCACGCTGGAGGAGGAGGCCCTGGTACTGCCGACGCTGGCCGGCGATACCGCGGCGCTCTTCATCGGTTCCGGGCAGCGCTGGTTGTACCGCATCGACAGCGCGGGGGATTTCACCGTGGTCGACCTGCAGCGCAGCGGCGCCGCCGGCGCCCTGGCGATCGCGGCCACCGGCAAGCTGTTCGAGGGCGGCGGGGGGCTGTCGACCAGTGCCATGCTGCTGGGCGGCATCTCCCTGCTGGCGGCCTCCGACCGCGGCGAACTGGTGCAGTACTTCATGGTCCGCGACGAGCAGTCCGGGCACCGCTTCCACCGCGTGCGCGACTTCGATACCCGCGGCGTGGTGGTGGCGCGGATCCTTCCCGAGCACCGGCGCAAGGGCTTCCTGGCCCTGGGCCGCGACGGCGAGCTGCAGATCTATCACACCACCGCCCACCGTCGCCTGTATTCGCGGGAAGTGGGCGCGCCCGGGCGGGAGGGCGCCGCGGCCATTGCCCCCCGGGGCGACGCCCTGATTTACATCGGCGGCGATGGTCAACTGGCCCACTGGGCGGTGGACAACGAGCACCCGGACGTGTCCTGGTCGGCGCTTTGGGATGAGGTCTGGTACGAGAGTTACGACGAACCGGCCCATATCTGGCAGTCCTCGGCGTCCAACAACGACTTCGAGCCCAAGTACAGTTTTGCCCCGCTGGCTTTCGGCACGCTCAAGGCCGCGTTCTACACCATGCTGATCGCGGCGCCGCTGGCGATCTGCGGCGCCATCTACACCGCCTATTTCATGGCGCCGGCGCTGCGTCGCAAGATCAAGCCGATGATCGAGCTGATGGAGGCGCTGCCGACCGTTATCCTGGGCTTCCTCGCCGGCCTGTGGCTGGCACCCTTTATCGAGGACAAGCTCACCGGCGTATTCGCCCTTCTGGTATTCATGCCGTTGGGCATATTGTCGTTCGCCTTCGCCTTCTCCCGCCTGCCGGTAATGCTGCGCCGGCGCGTGCCCGAGGGCTGGGACGCGGCGATCTTGCTGCCGGTGGTGGTGCTGATCGGCTACCTGAGTTTCGCCGCCAATGATCCCCTGGAGCTGGCCCTGTTCGGCGGCGACATGCGCCTGTGGATCACCCGGGAGCTGGGTATCTCCTTCGACCAGCGCAATTCGTTGGTGGTGGGTATCGCCATGGGCATGGCGGTGATTCCCACCATCTTCTCCATCGCCGAGGACGCGATTTTCTCCGTGCCCCGGCACCTGAGCGACGGCAGCCTGGCCCTGGGGGCGACGCCCTGGCAGACCCTGGTCGGGGTGGTGTTGCCCACCGCCAGTCCGGGCATTTTCTCCGGTTTGATGATCGGGCTCGGGCGGGCGGTCGGCGAAACCATGATCGTGCTGATGGCCACCGGCAACACCCCGATCATGGACGCGAATATTTTCGAGGGCATGCGCACCCTGTCGGCCAATATCGCGGTGGAGGTGCCCGAGGCCGAGGTGGATAGCACGCACTACCGGGTGCTGTTCCTGGCGGCCTTCGTGCTGCTCCTGTTTACCTTCGTGTTCAACACCATCGCGGAGCTGGTGCGCCAGCGGCTGCGGGTCAAATACGGTTCCCTGTAATGGCGATTGCGGATATTCACGAGCGCGGCGGCCGGGGCCTGCTGCCCTGGATCAAGAGCGGCGAGCCCATGATCTGGCTCAACGCCGCGGCGGTGAGCCTCAGCGTGGTCGCCGTGCTCGGCCTGTTGTTTTTGCTGGCGGTGCGCGGCTTCAGCCACTTCTGGCCGCGGGACGTGATGCTGGTGAACGCCACCTACCAGGGGCAGGAGCGTGTGCTGCTGGGTGAGGTGGTCGAGCAAGTCCAGGTGTCCGGCGAGCAGTTGCGCGAAGCCGGCTTCGAACTCGCGGGGGCGGGGCCCTTCTATGGCCGCTCGCTGATCAAGCAGGGCAACCGCGATTTTTTCCCCAGTGATTTCGTGTGGGTGCTGGACGAGCAGCTCGGTGAGCGTCGCTACCCCGCTCATGTCATGGTGGTAGAGCGCCTGGAGTGGGGCAACTTCTACGGCACCCTGATCTCGGTCAGCCGCGACGGCGAATTGCTCGCCGACGCCAGCGGCGAGCCGGCGGCGCTGTGGCGGGCATTCCAGGACTTGATCGACGAGACCCTGGCGGTACGTGAACAGATCGGGGATATCGAGCGCGGCGAGATCGGCGCCAACAACTACCAGATGGAGCGCCTGCGCCTGCGCGAACGCTCCCTGGAGCTGGAGGGCGCGCTCGACACGGCGGCCCAGGCGGAGCTGGCGGCGGAGCGGGCGGCCCTGGACGTGCGCTACGCGGCGCTGCAGGAAGCGTTGTACGCCCTTTATGACAGCGTCGACGGCTTTACCTACGGCGCCCGCCTGGCGGACGGGCGCGAGGTGGAACTGCCGGTCTCCAAGGTGGTGCGGGCGTTCCGGCCCAACGCCATGGATACCGCCGACAAGGCCTGGATGTACCTCAAGAAACTCTGGGAGTTCCTCAGCGCGGAACCCCGCGAGGCCAATACCGAGGGCGGGGTGTTCCCGGCCATGTTCGGCACGGTACTGATGGTCATCCTGATGTCGATCATGGTGACCCCCTTCGGGGTAGTGGCGGCGGTGTACCTGCGCGAATACGCCCGCCAGGGCTTCGTCACCCGCACCATCCGGGTGGCGGTGAACAACCTGGCCGGGGTGCCCTCCATTGTTTACGGGGTATTTGGCCTGGGTTTCTTCGTCTATTTTGTGGGCGGCGAGATCGACCAGCTGTTGTTCCGCGAGGCGCTGCCGAGCCCGACCTTCGGCACGCCCGGCCTGATGTGGGCCTCGTTGACCCTGGCGCTGCTGACCCTGCCGGTGGTAATCGTGGCCACCGAGGAGGGCCTGGCGCGTATTCCCAAGTCCATTCGCGAGGGCAGCCTCGCCCTGGGGGCCACGCGCGCCGAGACCCTGTGGCGGGTGGTGTTGCCGATGGCCAGCCCGGCGATGATGACCGGCCTGATCCTGGCGGTGGCGCGGGCCGCCGGGGAAGTGGCGCCGCTGATGCTGGTCGGGGTGGTGAAACTGGCGCCGACCCTGCCGCTGGACGGCAACTACCCCTACCTGCACCTGGACCAGAAATTCATGCACCTGGGCTTCCATATCTACGATGTGGGTTTCCAAAGCCCCAACGTGGAGGCGGCGCGGCCACTGGTCTATGCTACCGCCTTGCTGTTGGTGATTCTGATCGCGCTGCTGAACTTTACCGCGGTCCACCTGCGCAATCGCCTGCGCGAACGCTACAAATCACTGGAAAACTAGGACAGGACACTAGGATGCAAAACCACGCCATCGACATCCAGGCGCTGCGTCGCGGCCCGCTGCAGGATGAGGACGCGGCGCCGCCGGTCACCAGCCTGGCGGTGAACCAGCTCAGCCTGTTCTACAACCAGGACGCCCAGGCGCTGTACGATATCAACCTGGAAATTCCCAAGCAGCGGGTGACCGCGTTCATTGGCCCCAGCGGCTGCGGCAAGTCCAGTTTGCTGCGCTGCATCAACCGCATGAATGACCTGGTGGACGGTTGCCGGGTGCGGGGGCAGATCCTGCTCGACGGCGAGGACATTTACGATCGTCGCGTCGATGTCGCCAACCTGCGCCGGCGCATCGGCATGGTGTTCCAGAAGCCCAACCCCTTTCCCAAGTCGGTTTACGAAAACGTCGCCTACGGGCTGCGTATCCAGGGCATCAACAAGAAGCGCATCCTCGACGAGGTAGTGGAGAAGTCCCTGCGCGCCGCGGCGCTGTGGGAAGAGGTGAAGGATCGCCTGCACGAGAGTGCGCTGGGCATGTCCGGCGGCCAGCAGCAGCGCCTGGTGATCGCGCGCACCATCGCCGTGGAGCCGGAGGTATTGCTGCTGGACGAGCCGGCCTCGGCCCTGGACCCGATTTCCACGCTCAAGATCGAAGAGCTGATTTACGAACTGAAATCCCGCTACACTATTGTTATTGTTACGCATAACATGCAACAGGCCGCGCGTGTGTCGGACATGACGGCCTTTATGTACATGGGCAAGCTGGTGGAGTTCGACTCCACCGATGCCATTTTTACCAACCCGGCCCAGAAGCAAACCGAGGACTACATCACTGGTCGTTACGGTTAGGCTTCGGCCAGCAGCCTGCGCGACGCAGCCTGTGAGGAGTGTTCCGGATGTTGCAACAGGATAGCTACAAGCAACATATTTCAGCCCAGTTCAACGCCGAACTGGAAGCGGTCAAGAACCACCTGCTGGAAATGGGTGGCCTGGTCGAGCAACAGATCGGCCGGGCGGTGGAGGCCCTGCTGGCCCGCGACAGCGGCGATGCCGAGCAGATCATCGAGGACGACCAGCAGGTCAACCAGCTGGAAGTGAGTATCGACGAGGAGTGCTCGCGCATCCTCGCCCGCCGCCAGCCCGCCGCCAGCGACCTGCGCCTGGTGTTCGCCATCGCCAAGGTGACCACCGACCTGGAGCGCATCGGCGACGAGGCCGCCAAGATCGCCCGGCAGGCGGTGCGGGCGTCGGAGGAGGGGGTCTCGCCGAGCAATTTCGTCGAGATCCGCCACATCGGCAACCATGTGGCGTCCATGTTGCGCAAGTCGCTGGACGCCTTTGCGCGGCTGGATGTCGACATGGCGGTCGAAACCATCGTGCAGGACGGTTCGGTGGATACCGAGTACGCCAGCGCCATGCGCAGCCTGGTGACCTTCATGATGGAGGACCCGCGCACCATCGGCCCGGTACTCAATGAGATGTGGGCCCTGCGCAGCCTGGAGCGCGTGGGGGACCACGCGAGCAATATTTCCGAACACGTCGTCTACCTGGTTCGCGGGCTCGATGTGCGGCATATCGAGCCGGACGAGCTGGTGGCCCAGGTCGAGGAAGCCGAGCGGGGCGCCTAGGGCGCCCCGCGACTCCCGCTATTTCGGGCGTTTCGCCCACTTCTTTTTTCCCCGATTGTTGTCGGACACCGTCGATACTGGCCCCGGTGTGGGGTCATGTTGAAAAAATAATTTGTCTGTAACATTGCTTTAACAAAAATGACATAAAATTGTCGCAAATTCGTCATCAATGATTTCAGCACGGGGAAAGGTCCATGAGGAAGCAGCTGATGGGTTTGTGCATCGCTGGCACGCTGGCCGCGGCGCCCGCAACCGCGGCGGTCAGCGAGCGCGATTTCGCCCAATTGCGCGCCGAGATGGGGGCGCTTGTCGACCGGGTCGAGGCTCTGGAACGGGAAAACGCCCACCTTCGCGAGCTGGTGGCGGACGAGGGCGGTGTCGAGGGCGCCGCGGTGGTGGTGGCTCCGGCGCGTGAGCGGCCTTTGGACTGGAGCGAGCGTATAAAGCTATCCGGGGATTTCCGCTATCGCTACGAAGAGATCGACGTGGAGGACCTGGCCACCCGCGATCGCAATCGCATACGCGCCCGGGCCCGGATCACCGCGCGCCTGCCCGGCAATGTGGAGGTCGCAACGGAAATCGCCACCGGCGGCGACAACCCGCTATCCGCCAACCAGACCCTGGGTGGCGGTGCCACGCGCAAGGACCTGGGCCTGAACCTGGCCTACGCGCGCTGGCGGCCGGTGGAGGGCGCCTACCTGACCGCCGGCAAGATGAAAAACCCTTTCTACCGCCCCGGCGATACCGGGATGTTGTGGGACGATGACTACAACCCCGAGGGCATTGGCGCCGGTTGGGCGGGGGATCGCTGGTTCGTCCACGGGCTGGTCAGCTGGCTCGAAAGCGACAGCGTCGCCGACAACAAGCAGGCGACCTCGGGCCTGCAGGGCGGGATCAAGCTCGCCCTGGGCGATGCCCGGCTCACCACCGGGCTGGGATACTTTGACATCCCGGTGGCGGGGGAGGCCCCGTTCTTCGGCGGTCCGGACGTATTTTTTGGCAACTCCTTCAGTTGCGTCGACCCCGATGTGCGCGAGCAGTGCCGCTATCGCTATGACTACGAGGAGCTGGAGTGGTTTGCCGCACTCGATTTCAGCGCCTTTTCGCTGCCGGCGGTGCTGTATGCCGATGCGGTCCAGAACCTGGCCGCGGACGACTTCGACCGGGGTTGGCTGGTGGGCTTGCGTCTGGGTGAGGCCGGGGCGCGCGGCACCTGGGAGCTGGGCTACCAGTACGAAGACCTCGAGGCCGATGCGGCTTTGGGCCTGGTCACCGACTCCAATTTCGCCGCCGGCGGCACCGATGGCAGGGGCCACAAGCTCTACGGCATGTATGCGCTTGAGCGCGGCGTGAAGCTCGGCTTGACCTGGTTTATCAACAATGAATTTGGCGCCGATCGCCAGCCCCGCGCCCTGACCTACGACCGTGTGATCCTGGACGCGCGCTTCAAGTATTAATGTACGTTGCGCGCTTGCAATGCGCGGCGCGCTGAGTACAATAGCGCGCTTCCGATCCAGCGTGATCGGGAACTGCGTCCCCTTCGTCTAGTGGTCTAGGACACCGCCCTTTCACGGCGGGAACAGGGGTTCGAACCCCCTAGGGGACGCCACTTCGCACCGCGCGCCCGCACCGGGAGCGGTACACAAAAAAGCCCGGCAATGCCGGGCTTTTTTGTGTTTGTTATTCAAGCTGTGCGTAACTTTTTCACCACTCTGTTGGGGCCGGGGGAGTACATATGAGCCGTTTCTGGAGCGCAATCACGCAGCAACTGACACCCTATGTGCCCGGTGAGCAGCCGCGCCACCAGCGGCTGGTGAAGCTCAACACCAACGAGTCGCCCTTCGATCCCTCGCCCGCGGTAATGCGGGCCATCGCCACGACGACCGGCGACATGTTGCGCCGCTATCCGGACCCGGAATCCGTCGCCCTGCGCGAGGCGATAGCGGACCGTTTTGATCTGCGGGCGGAGCAGGTGTTTGTGGGCAACGGCTCGGACGAAGTCCTGGCGCATGCTTTCCAGGGCCTGTTAAAGCACGCCGCGCCCATTCTGTTTCCGGACATCACCTACAGTTTTTACCCGGTCTGGGCGCAACTCTACGGCGTCGAATTCAAGACCGTGCCGCTGCGCGCTGACTTCAGCGTAGACGTTGCGGATTACCGCCGCGACAACGGCGGCATTATTTTGCCCAACCCCAACGCGCCCACCGGGGTGCCACTGGCCCTGGCCGAGGTGCGCCGCCTGCTGGAGGGCAACCGCGACAGCGTGGTGGTCATCGACGAGGCCTATGTGGACTTCGGTGGAGAATCCGCGGCGGCGTTGGTGCCGGAATTCGATAACCTGCTGGTGGTGCACACCTTGTCCAAGTCGCGGGCCCTGGCCGGGCTGCGGGTGGGCTATGCCCTTGGTCAGGAGCCCCTGATCGAGGGTTTGGGACGGATCAAGAACTCCTTCAATTCCTACCCCCTGGACGTGCTGGCCCAGCGCGCCGCCCTGGCGTCGCTGGAAGACGAAGCCTGGTTTCGCGACTGTTGCGCGCAGGTGATCGACAGCCGGGAATTCCTGCGCGAGGGGCTGGAACAGCTGGGTTTCGAGGTTCTGCCCTCGGCGGCCAACTTCCTGTTCGCGAGTCACCCCGAGAGGGAGGCGGGAGCCTTGTTTTCGGCGCTGCGGGAGCAGGGCATCATCGTGCGCTATTTCAACAAGCCGCGCATCGACCAGCACCTGCGGATCAGCATCGGTACGCGGGAGGACTGCCAGGCGTTGCTGGCAGCCCTGGAGGCCATGCTCTAGCGCTTCTCCAGCACCACGCTGCCGATGCTGTAGCCGGCGCCGAAGGAGCACAGCACACCGATATCGCCCGGGGCCAGGTCGGCGCGGTGCTTGTGAAAGGCGATCACCGAGCCGGCGGAGCTGGTGTTGGCGTATTCGTCGAGGATAGTGGGCGCCTCTTCGGCGGTGGCCTCGCGGCCCAGGACTTTCCTGGCGATCAGCTGGTTCATGCTCAGGTTGGCCTGGTGCAGCCACATGCGGCGCAGCTGCGTGGGCGCGATGTCGAGGGATTCCAGTTGTGCCGACATCTGCCGCGCCACCGTCGGGCACACTTCCTTGAAGACCTTGCGCCCCTCTTGTACGAACAGCTTGTCGGGCTGGCCGATGCCGCTCTCGTCACCGCGGTTGAGAAAGCCGAAATTGTTGCGGATGTTGTTGGAATAGATGGTTTGCAGCTTGCTATCCAGGATACGATAGGTGTCGCCGCTGGTGGCGCTGTTGCCGCGCTCCACGATGACCGCCGTGCACACGTCGCCGAAGATGAAATGGGAGTCGCGGTCGCGGAAATTGAGGTGGCCGCTGCAAATTTCCGGATTGACCATCAGCACGCATCGGGCACTGCCGTTGGCCACCGCGTCCCGCGCCTGCTGGATGCCGAAGGTGGCGGACGAGCAGGCCACGTTCATGTCGAAGCCGAAGCCCTCGATGCCGAGCGCGGCCTGGATTTCGACCGCCATGGCGGGGTAGGGGCGCTGCATGTTGGAGGCGGCGACGATAACGGCGTCGATGTCGGCCGCGCTTTTGCCCGCCTGCGCCATCGCCTCGCGGGCGGCGGCCACGGCCATTTCGCACTGTACCGAGGGCTCGTCGTTACCGCGTTCCGGGATGCGCGGCACCATGCGCCGCGGGTCGAGAATACCGGATTTGTCCACTACGTAGCGCGAGCGGATGCCGGAGGCCTTGACGATGAATTCCTCCGAGGAGTGCTGCAGCGCCGTCACCTCACCCGCCTCGATGGCGGCGGCATGGTCGCGGTTGAAGTCGTCGACGTACTGGTTGAACGCGGCGACCAGCTCGGCATTGCTGATCGATTGCGGCGGCGTGTACAGCCCCGTGCCGCTGATGACAATCTCTGTCATGCCTGGTGCTCCTGTCGGTAGATAAACGCGTAGTTTACCGCGAATCCCCCGGCATGGCCGTTCGAAAACGCAAAAATTTAGCGGCGCGCGCCGCGGGATTTGTACTTGCCGGCCAGGCTGATCGCCTTGCCCAGCCGCAGGCCGACGATGTCGATGATGTCCGACGACAGGCGGCGGTAGAAGTGGCGGCTGGGCGCTCCCGCGCGCCAGGCCAGGCCGTGTTCACGCGTCAGTGTCATGCCTTGCAGATCGCACACGTGCAGGGCTTCCGGCCGGTGCATCTCGGAGTGGATGTACAGCGCCGGCAGGAAGGCCGTGCCCAGGCCCATCACCACCATTTGCCGCAGGGTGTCCAGGCTGGTGCCCTCGTAGTCGCGCTGGATGACCGCGCCGAGGTTGGCGCAGGCCTCCTTGACCAGGCTGTGGATGTGGTGCTGGGCCTCGAGGGTCAGCACTTTCTCGCCGCGCAGTTGCCGGGGGCGTACCACGGATCGCCCGGCCAGCGGGTGGTCGGCGGGAATCACGTAGCGCAGGGGTTCGGTGAACATGGCCTGGACGACCAGGCCCCGCGCGTCCAGGGGCAGGGGCAGGATGGCCAGGTCCAGGGCGCCGCTGCGCAGTTCCTGCAGCAGGATCTGGTGCGGTTGCTCGCGGACGTAAAGTTTCAGGCCGCTGTGGCGCTGGTGCAACTCGGGCATGACATGGGGCAGCAGATAGGGGCCCAGGGTGGGCGGCACTCCCAGTCGGTAGGTGGCCTGGTGGCCCTCGCTGGCGACCGCTGCGTGTTCGCGCAGGGTGCGCATGGCGGCGATGACTTCCCGCGCGTGGGGCAGTAATTCCCGGCCTTCCGGGGTGAGGTGGGTGCCGCTGCGGGAGCGCTCAAGCAGGGCCACCTTGAGACCGTTCTCTAGCGCGGAAATCTGCGCGGTCAGGGCGGGTTGACTGATCGCGAGTTCCTCCGCCGCGCTGCGGTAATTCAGGTGTCTGGCGACGGCGTCGAAGTACTGTAGCTGGCGGATTGTCGGGGGGTTGGGATCGCGCATGGGAACTGTCTCGTCGGGGCTGTGATAGTTAAAACTTATCAAGAAATAGCAGATACAACTATGAAATTATCAGGGTAACGTATTTTCCAAGCAAGCCAGTCCATATTTCACTGTTCACGACAAGGAGCTACGATGGATCACGTTGTATCAGGCGTCGCCAAATTCCAGCGGGAAGTTTTCCCCGACAAGGCCGACAGCTTTCGCGAGCTCGCCACCGGTCAGCAGCCGGAAGTGTTGTTTATCACCTGCGCGGATTCGCGCATCGACCCCAACCTCATCACCCAGACCGAACCCGGTGAATTGTTCATCTGCCGCAACGCCGGCAACGTGGTGCCGCCCCACAGCAACCAGACCGGCGGCATGACCGCTTCCATCGAGTACGCCGTGGCGGTGTTGGGTGTCGAGCACATCATCGTCTGCGGGCATACCGATTGCGGCGCCATGAAGGGCGCGCTCAATCCGCAGTCCCTGGAATCCCTGCCACACGTGCGCGAATGGCTGGGCCACTGCCGCGCCGCGGTGGAGGTGGTGCGGGAGCAGCGCGGGGAGCTGGGGGCGGAGCACCTGGACTGCGTGACCATGGAAAATATCGCCCTGCAGATGCAGCATCTGCGCACCCACCCCACAGTGGCCGCCAAGCTGGCCGCCGGCAAGGTGACGCTTCACGGCTGGCTGTACAACATCGGCACCGGCGAGGTGCTGCGTTACGACGCCGAGAGCCGCGCCATGGTGCCCCTGTCCGAAGTGGACCTCCCCTCGGGTCGCAGCCAAGGGGGCAGCCGTGCTCAAGCTTGATACCAGCAACCTGCGCGGGGATATCGCCGGCGGTATCACCGCCGGCGTAGTGGCCCTGCCGCTGGCCATCGCCCTCGGCGTGGCCTCGGGCCTGGGCGCCATGGCCGGCCTCTACGGCGCCATCGTTCTCGGCTTCTTCGCCGCCCTGGCCGGCGGCACGCCCTCGCAAATTTCCGGTCCCACCGGCCCCATGGTGGTGGTGCTGGCGGGGCTGTTCGCCAGTCTTTCCGGTGATGTGGAGCTGGTATTCACCGCGGTGATGCTGGCCGGTGTGCTGCAGATCGTTTTTGGCCTGCTGGGTATCGGTGAATACATCCGCCTGGTGCCTTACCCGGTGATTTCCGGCTTCATGTCGGGTATCGGCGCGATCATTATCATCCTGCAGCTCGGACGCCTGCTGGGCCACGCCCCGCCCGGCGAGCCGATCGGCGCCATCACCTACCTGCCCACGGCCCTGGCAGATATCAATTTCGCGGCCCTGGCCCTGGGCCTGGGCACGCTGGCGGTGACCTACCTCTGGCCCTCGAGCTGGGGACGCTACCTGCCGGCGCCGCTGGCGGCTCTGATCCTCGGCACGCTGCTGGCGCTGGCCGCCTTCGACGTGCCGGTGCTGGGGGCGATCCCGAGCGGCCTGCCGAGCCTGCACCTGCCGACCTTCGATCGCGACAGCCTGTTCCTGGTGGCGGAGGCGGCGGTGATCCTCGCCATTCTGGGGGCCATCGACAGCCTGCTGACGTCGCTGGTGGCGGACAATATCACCCGCACCCGCCACGACAGCAACCGCGAACTGGTGGGGCAGGGCATCGGCAACGGCCTGGCCGGCCTGCTGGGCGGTATCGCCGGCGCCGGCGCCACCATGCGCACGGTGGTCAATGTCCGTTCCGGCGGCCGCGGCCGCATTTCGGGCATGACCCACGCCCTGGTGCTGCTGGCCATCGTGCTGGGTTTGGGGCCGCTGGCCGCGAATATTCCCCATGCGGTGCTGGCGGGCATTCTGGTGAAGGTGGGCCTGGATATCATCGACTGGAGCTACCTGAAGCGCGCCCACAAGGGACCGCGCTGGGACCTGGCGTTGATGGTGCTGGTGCTGGGCCTGACGGTGTTCGTGGACCTGATCACGGCGGTGGCGGCCGGCGTGGTGCTGGCGGCCCTGGCCTTTGTGCGCCAGGTGGCCAACACCCAGGTGCAGTCGCTGAAGAACCTGCCGGAGCACCTGGATTCGCCGGAGGAGAAGGCGTTGCTGGAGGCCACCCAGGACAAGGTGTCGCTGTTTGATTTCGGCGGCCCGCTGAGCTTCGGCGCGGCGGCGGACCTGGGGCACCATGTGCGGGAGTACAGTGAGCCGGGTACGCGGATCCTGATCCTGGATTTCACCCGGGTGCCTTTCCTGGACCTGTCGGCGGCGCTGGCGATCGAGACCATTGCGACGGACGCGAGGGCGAGCGGCAAGGCGCTGTACCTGGCGGGCATGAGCGCGGAGGTGAAGGATGTGCTGCACGGCCTGAACGGCGGCACGCCGGGGGATGACGCTTTCGCCACGCGCCTGGAAGCCCTGGAAGCGGCCAAGGCGGCACTCTCGGGGCGCGATGGCGGCTCCCGGGCGCGGCCGGGGCGGATGTCGCCGGCCTACCAGTAGGTTCTTTTCACGACCGTGCAGGCCGCCCCATTGTTGGATGGGGCGGCCTTTTTGTATCTGGCCCGGTGGTTGGGCGGCGGTCTTGCTTGCGGTGGTTGCATCTTATGGGCTTGGGCTTGGGCTTGGGCGGTTTTCCGGGGCCTGGGGTTGTCTGGGTTGTTGAAGCTATGTGGGCTGGGGCAGGGCTGGAAGTTTGGAACCTTGGAACCTTGGAACCTCGGAGCCTCGGAACCTCGGAGCCTTGGAACCTTGGAACCTTGGAACCTTGGAACCTTGGAACCTTGGAGCCTCGGAGCCTCGGAGCCTCGGAGCCTCGGAGCCTCGGAGCCTCGGAGCCTTGGAGCCTTGGAGCCTCGGAGCCTCGGAGCCTTGAAGCCTTGAAGCCTTGGAGCTTTGGAGCTTTGGAGCTTTGGAACCTTGGAACCTTGGAACCTAGAAGCCTAGTGGGCTTGGGAGCGTGGAATTTCGGAGGCGGCCTGGCGGCCGCTGCGTCGCTCCGGCGC
Organism: Parahaliea mediterranea; assembly: GCF_017255185.1. GTDB lineage: Bacteria > Pseudomonadota > Gammaproteobacteria > Pseudomonadales > Halieaceae > JAFKCZ01. The sequence continues at coordinate 684 of NZ_JAFKCZ010000021.1, read as the reverse complement.
AGGCCAGGTGCTTTTTGGCCCTCTGCTCCGGGGCATGCGGTGCGTCTGCCTTGTTGCTTCTTGCGGGGGGCGTTGCCTCGGGGCTCTGTTGGTCGACCCGGGCGATACTGATGGCTGGGTGAGGTTGTTTGGGGGGTGTCCGGGCGAGTGGGCTGCGGGTTTGCTGCCAATAAGTGGATGCGGAGTTCGCACCGACCCCTGCGCGCCGGGCCAAAAAGACCTGACCTACCCCGGATCAACGCGGGGTGCCAATCGGTGGGTGAGGGTGCAATTGTCCGGCCTGGGGTTGGTCGAATGAATTCGACCCTACAGGGGGGCTGCCTGTCCTTGTAGGGCGGAATTCATTCCGCCGTTTTTTTGTTCGAATAAATTCGACCCTACAGGGGGGCTGCCTGTCCTTGTAGGGCGGAATTCATTCCGCCGCTTTTTTGGTCGAATGAATTCGACCCTACAGGGGGGCTGCCTGTCCTTGTAGGGCGGAATTCATTCCGCCGCTTTTTGGTCGAATAAATTCGACCCTACAGGGGGGCTGCTTGTCCTTGTAGGGCGGAATTCATTCCGCCGCTTTTTGGTCGATGAGATGGTCTCCTCCCCTCTCCAACGGCGTCGCGATGCGCCAAGATAGAGATGTACATCCTATCTGCACGGGATGAGGAGGAGACCATGAACAAGACTACGGTAATT
>NZ_JAFKCZ010000020.1 GCF_017255185.1 Parahaliea mediterranea | reverse complement strand
TTTTGGTTAAGTAGGTTTTGACGGATCTTCAGTCTTTGATACCGCTTTTCCAGTGATTCCAGAACAGGACGTAGGGTGTGATGTTCCTGACCATGACCGAATGCCTGGGCGTCCACGATAATCTGATGCTTTTTGTCGACGGTTGCGACGCCGTTATACCCTTGAATCGTTCCCTTAGAGGTTGTCATCTTCGCCGATTCATTGTCGGTGATGTTGCTTTTCACTTCCTTTGGTCGCTTACCTTGCCCCATCCGTGGGGCTTGCGTCTTTAAGAATTGATCGATCCTGTCGAAGGCTTGCTCCAGCGTCTTGATCGTCTGCGCCTGTCGGGCGGCTTGCGGCGCATTGCTCGGACTATTCTTATCCAGCTTGCGGTGCTCGCGAACGCAATGGCGAATCCGGCTGCGTATCTTCTGTTTCTTCTCCTCCAACTCCTTGAAGGTACCCGACCATTCCTTTGCTGCATTGGACGACATTTTGCAGCCATCAATGGCGAAAAGATCATTACTCAGCAGGCCTTGCTTGTGACAGACCAGGAGAATCTGTTCAAACAACTGTTCGATCTCTGATGGATAACTGCTGACGAAGGCAGCAATGGTCGTAAAGTGAGGAACCGTATCGCAGGATAGCGCCTTGAAGATGATGTTGGTTTCGCAGCACCATTGAATTTCGCGGCTCGATGTAATGCCGCGGGAATAGGCAAACAGCACGATCTTCAACAAAATCGCCGGATCGTAAGCAGGCCGGCCATCATCGTCGTTTTTGTAGTGTTTATCGAAGAGAGAAAGGTCGAGCTTGTTATCGATCAAGAAGTGTATGGCGTGTTCAAAGGTCCCTGGCTGCAACTGTTCCTTGAAGTTGACCACCACCATGGCGTCTTGATTGTAGTTGTAGGCCTTGAACTTTGGCATTTTCGGGAATCCTTTCACGCTACAATGCCATTTTACCGGGTTTTACCGATGTAAATTAGGTTTTTCTACAGCCTCAACGCGCTACTCACGCGCGGGCATCTGGACAAGTGGGGACATGTACAAGCCCAGCTATAAACATAAAACAATGGCAATGCTCATTGCACTGGCGACAACGCTGGTTACCGCGGCAATCTGGCTACAGCTGGTGTATACGGATGCCAGGCGCATGCAAGTGGATGCAACCATACTGCTGCTGGAGCAGGTGGAAAAAATGGCGCGGGAGGGCGAGACGGTTCTGGCTTCCTTGAACGCGCTCGATCACACGCGTTGCGACCGGGCCACCCTGGTAGCCATGCGCAAGGCCCTTTATTTCTCCACCTACATCAAGGATATCGGCTTCTACGAGCAAGACCTGCTTACCTGTACCACCGGCCTGGGCTCCATCGCGCAGCCAATTCGCCAGGGGCCGGCTGACTATACAACCCCCAGCGGCTACCGGGTGTGGACCGATGCGCAGCTGCTGCTGTTCGAGCGGACCCATCCGGTACTCCTCATCCGCCAGGGCAGGTTCAACGTGGTAATGGAACGGATGCAATTCACGTGGATGGACCGGCCCATGATGAAGTGGGAACTGGTGTTTCGACACGGCGAGCAACTGACGAACGTCTCCGGCCAACCGGGAATCTACCGGCCGGACGATCACAAGCTGGCCAACATCCTGCCCCTCTCCGGCAATTTCCAGCACCAGCTGTGCGCACCCGGCTACCCAAGGTATTGTGCCGCCACCCGCCTCGGCTGGGGAGACATACTGAGCAGCCACGGGGTGCCTTTGACCCTCACCCTGCCAGTGAGCCTGCTGCTGGGCTCGCTCGGCTGCGCCAGCACCTTGCTGGTGCTGAAACGGCGCATGTCAATGCGTCCGCGCCTGCGCCGCGGATTGGCATCCGGGGCGTTCTATTGGCTCTATCAACCCATTGTCGACCTGCAATCCGGGCACGTGGTGGGCTGTGAGGTCCTGTCGCGTTTTCGGGATGACTACGGCCCCCTGCCCCCGGACCAGTTTATCCCCACACTGGGCAAGATAGGCCTCAGTTGGCAGCTCACATCGCGGATGATTCGCAGTACCTTGGCCGAACTGGAGCGCGAATCCGCCCTGCCGGCGGGCTTTCGGGTCAGCTTCAATGTCTTTCCACAGGATATCGTCGGCGACGCCATTCAGATGCTCGGTGACATCCCCGAATTCAGGCGCAGCCGGTTTACCATCGCCCTGGAAATCACCGAGGACGAATACCTCGATGACAGCCGCGCCCAGGACCACCTGCACGCGCTCAAGGAGCTGGGAATCCACATCGCCATCGACGATTTCGGCACTGGCTACTCCAACCTCCACCTGCTCCGGCAACTGCCCTGCGACGTCCTCAAGATTGACCGCAGCTTCGTCATGGACATGGAAGAACACCGGATCAAGTCCTCGCTCATCCCCCACATCGTGGAGATCGCGCGGCAACTACAGCTCTCCCTCGTGGCCGAAGGGGTGGAGAACGCCCCCCAGCGGCAGGCCCTGCTGGATATGGGGGTCGGCTACGGTCAGGGCATGGCTTTTGGCATGGCGATGAGCGCGGGCGCACTCGGGCGGGCGGTACGGCCGACGGATCGCGCGGCCGGGGAGACGACTGATGAACTGCGTATCGCCCCCGCGGCGGGGTAATCACCGGAAATTCGCATTCAGACCCTGCGCTGTCGCCAATCGTTGCACGGCGCCGGAGCAAACTTCGAAGCCGGCGGGCTTATTCCAACATGCGCAAAATCTGGTCCTTTAACTGGACCCTACGCAATTTCATCTGTTCAAAGATCTGGTCCGACGTGGGTATGTCACGCACCTCCAGGCCCCGCACACGGTGATCCAGCTTATGGTATTCACTGGCCAGACGGGCAAAGGTTTCGTCTTCTTGCTTGAGTTGCCGGATACGGTCGGCGTACTGGGGGAAGTCGGTGTAAAGGCTGTGATTGAAGTCGGACATGAATAGGCACTCCGTGGTTTGGCCGGGCCTGCGCCCGCGCGGCGAAGCTGGCATTCACCGCCAGAATAAAGTGTAGCCGACCCGGCGATCGTTCACTCACCGCAATGCTCCGCGGGAAATGCGATTTACATCTAGCGACCAGGCTATTTATGCCTCATCGTTCTTTTCGCGCCAGCGCCACGTCCGGCGGCGTATCCTAAGCTGATAGGGTTTCCCTCCCACCGCGGGAGCCCGCGCCATGGACACCCGACATTTCGAGCCCGACAGAATCCGCAATATCGGCATCATCGCCCATATCGATGCCGGCAAGACCACCACCACCGAACGCATGCTGTTTTACAGCGGATTTGCCCATAAGATCGGCTCGGTGGACAACGGCACGGCGATCACCGACTGGATGGACCAGGAGCGCGAACGCGGTATTACCATCGTGTCGGCAGCCATCACCACCCAATGGCGCGAACACCAGATCAACATCATCGATACCCCGGGGCATATCGACTTCACCGCGGAGGTACAGCGCGCCCTGCGGGTACTGGACGGCGGCATCGTGGTATTCGATGGTGTTCACGGCGTGGAATCCCAGAGCGAAACCGTGTGGCGCCAGGCAGAGCGCTACCAGGTGCCACGTATCTGCTTCATCAACAAGATGGACCGGGTGGGCGCCAGCTTCGACCGCGCCCTGGCCAGTATCCGCAAACGCCTGCTGGTGGAGCCGGTGCCGATCAACCTGCCCGCCGGCGAGGAACAGGACTTTGACGGCGTGGTCGATGTACTGACCATGGAGCTGATCCGCTGGCCCGACAATCTCGGCGCCCACCCGGAGCGAAGCGCGCTACCCCAGGCATGGGTCGCCACGGCGGAGGCCGCCCGGCAGCGCCTCTTCGAGGCCATCTGCGAAACCGACGACGCCCTGCTGGAGCGCTACCTGGCCGACAAGCCGATCGAACTGCCCGAGTGGCGGGCGGCCCTGCGCCGGGCCACTCTCGACAACCGTCTGTATCCGGTGCTGTGTGGCGCCGCCCTGCGCAATATCGGTATCCAGCCGCTGCTGGACGCGGTGGTGGACTACCTCCCCTCCCCCCTCGATCGGCGCGAAGTCACCGGCCACCACCCCCAGACCGGCACCCTGGAACACTGGCCCTTGCGCCAGGACCAGCCTCTGTGCGCACTGGTATTCAAGACCGTTACCGACCCCTACGCCGGACAGATGGCCTATATCCGCGTGTACTCCGGAGAGTTGCGCAGCGGCGAACAGGCCTTCAACCCCCGCACCGGCGACAAGGTGCGCATCGGTCGCCTGGTGCGGGTATTCGCCGACCAGCGCGAGGATATCGATGCCATTCCCGCGGGCGAAATCGACGCCGTGGTGGGCCTGAAGGCAGTGCACACCGGCGACACGCTGTGTGCGTTCGACCATCCGCTGGTGCTGGAGAGCATCCAGTTCCCCGACCCGGTCATCAATATCGCCATTGAACCGCTGGCAACGCGCGACAAGGACGAACTGGACCGCGCCCTGCGCGAGCTGATGGAGGAGGACCCCACCTTCCGCGTGCATGTCGACCACGATAGCGGGCAGACCATCCTCTCGGGCATGGGCGAGCTGCACCTGGAAATCCTCATCGATCGCATCGAGCGCGAACACCAGGTCAAACTACGCAGCGGCGCGCCCCTGGTCACCTACAAGGAGACCGTATCGCGGCCGGTGAGCCGAATCGAGGGGCGCTACATTCACCAGAGCGGTGGCCGCGGCCAGTACGGCCATGTCTTCGTCGACCTGCGGCCGGGCAAGCCCGGCTCGGGCATTGTGTTTCGCGACCGGATCAAGGGCGGCGTTGTGCCGGCAGCCTTCATTCCCGCGGTGGAAAAGGGCGTGCGCGAAGGCGCGCAAACCGGCCTGCACCACGGCCAGGAGCTGACCGACATCGAAGTGTCGCTGGTGGACGGCAGCACCCACACGGTGGATTCCAGTGAACTGGCGTTCAAGAACGCGGGCTTCCAGGCCTTTCGCAAGGCGGCGCTCGAGGCGGGACCGGTCCTGCTGGAGCCGGTGTGCCGAATCGAGGTCGTGACGCCGGAAGAACATCTGGGCGACGTCCTGGGGCAGCTCAATGCCCGCCGCTGTGAAGTCTTGGGTACCGAACCGCGGGCGGATGGCACGCACGACATCCTGGGCATGGTACCCCTGGCGGAAATGTTCGGCTATGCCACCGACCTGCGTTCGGCCACGCGCGGCCGGGCACTGTTCACGCTGGAGTTCGACCACTACAGCCCGGTGCCGGACAAGCTGGCGGCAAAGCTCGCGACGACCACGCCCGCTGATCGCAAACGGCTCTAGCGAGTATCCAGTTGGCCGCGGATTTTCGCGAACTCCTCGGCGATCAGTTCGCGCAGCACCCGCATGCGCGCACTGAGGCGCAAGTCCTTATGGGTCAGTACCCACATATCCGAGTGGTGCACGACTCTCGATCCGGGCACCCGAACGATCTGGGGTAGATCGTAAACGGCGAAGCAGGGCAGGTAGGCCATGCCCATGCGGTTTTTGATAGCGTCCACCAACAGATTGACATTGATGATGGCATGGCGCACCGGGTGCTGCGGAAAATCGGTATCGGCCAGCCAATCCTCCTTCTGGCCGGTGGTGTTCTTGCCGATCCAGGTCAGGCGGGACACGTCGTCCGGCACATCCGGGTCAAGCAGGTCCCGATGTACATAGGTGGAGGCGGTCAGGGGCCCAAGGTAGCGACCAATCAGGTACTCGGGCGGCTTGGTGCCCGCCGGCATGACGCGAATTGCGATATCCGCCTCCCTGCGGCTCAGGTCGAGGGGGTCGAAACTGGGCATCAGCTCGAGCTCGATACCGGGATACTCCCCGGCAAAAAGCGCCAGCCGCTTCATCAGGAAGCCCATGCCCGAAACGTCCGGCATGGTCAGGCGGATACTGCCTTCCAGGTGCTGATCGCCGCCGGTGATACGCCGTTCCGCCGACAGTAGCAGCTCTTCCACATGCTCCGCCGCTGGCAGCAGTTCCTCCGCCGCCGCGGTCATGCGATAACCATCCGGCGTGCGATCGAACAACTGGGTCTGCAAATGGTGCTCCAGGTCGTCCAGGCGCCGGGTGATGGTGGAGTTGCTCACCCCCAGTTCCTGGGCCGCTCCCCGCGCCGAGCCCTTGCGGCTCAAAGCCAGCAGCACCTTCATGTCGTCCCAATCCACAATCCTTCCTCTGTTACCATGCCTGGCACCGGGCATCTTCTGCCAGTACCACGGCGAGCGCAAGTGGCATCTGCCGCGGGGCCGCCACGCGATTCCCACCCCGCATTGATCTCAACCACGGTTGAGCTTGTACACTCCCGGCACTGTCGCCACCGTCGTGGAGAGTGGAATGGCACAGCATCGAAACAAATCCCCGGCCGTGCGGTCAATGGATCGAACGGCCGCGCGGGGGCAACACCGAACCGCGGCATTGAGGGCCCTCCCCGCCCACCCGTTCCACAGGCAGCGAAGCAGCGCCGCCGAGAGCGATCACAGGAGAATGCATGTCCGACGACAACGCAATAATCAGTATCAGGAATCTCGACAAGACCTACGCCTCGGGCTTCACCGCCCTGAAGAACATCAACCTCGACATCCGCCGCGGAGAACTGTTCGCGCTATTGGGGCCCAACGGCGCGGGCAAGACCACTCTGATCGGCTCGGTGTGCGGGATAGTTACGCCCAGCGGCGGGCGGATCCACGCCAATGGCTACGATGTGGTTCGGGACTATCGCGCGGCGCGCTCGCTGATCGGCCTGGTGCCCCAGGAGCTGGCCACCGACGGTTTCGAAAGCGTCTGGGCCACGGTGTCCTTCAGTCGCGGTTTGTTCGGCAAGCCGCCCAATCCCGCCTATATCGAGCAGCTGCTGCGGGACCTGTCGCTCTGGGACAAGCGACACGCCCGCATCATGGAACTGTCCGGCGGCATGAAACGCCGGGTGCTGATCGCCAAGGCCCTGTCCCACGAGCCGGAAATCCTGTTTCTGGATGAACCCACCGCCGGGGTCGACGTGGACCTGCGGCGCGGCATGTGGGAAATGGTTCACGGCCTGCGCAAGCGCGGGGTCACCATCATTCTCACCACCCACTACATCGAAGAGGCAGAGGACATGGCGGACCGCATCGGCGTCATCAATCGCGGCGAACTGGTGCTGGTGGAAGACAAACACACACTGATGGCCAAGCTGGGCAAGAAGCAACTCACCGTGTATCTGCAGGACCCGCTGAACGGACTGCCCGCGGCCCTGGCGAGGGATGGCCTGGAGGTCAGCAATGACGGCTACGCCCTGACCTGGACCTACGACCTGCACCGGGAACACAACGACATTGCCGGCCTGATGCGCGACCTGCAGGCCCAGGGCATCCACTTCAGGGACCTGCACACCCAGCAGAGTTCGCTGGAGGAAATCTTCGTCGAACTCGTCAAGGAACGCTCATGAACATTCACGCGATTCGCGCCATTTACCGCTTCGAGATGGCACGCACCGGCCGCACCCTGTTGCAGAGCATTGCCTCGCCGGTGATTTCCACCTCTCTGTATTTTGTGGTGTTCGGCGCCGCCATCGGCTCGCGGATGGTGGAAATCGACGGCATCAGCTACGGGGCCTTCATCGTACCGGGGCTGGTCATGCTATCGCTGTTGACCGAGAGCATCTCCAATGCCTCCTTCGGCATTTACATGCCCAAGTACTCCGGCACCATCTACGAGCTGCTGTCGGCGCCGGTATCGGTGGGCGAGGTCATACTCGGCTACGTTGGCGCCGCGGCCAGCAAGTCGATCATCCTGGGGACCTTGATTCTGGCCACCGCGCGCCTGTTCGTCGACTACCAGATCGAGCACCCGCTGTGGATGCTCGGTTTCCTTGTTCTGACGTCGGTGACCTTCAGCCTGTTCGGCTTTATCATCGGCGTATGGGCGGACGGGTTCGAGAAGCTGCAGATCGTGCCGATGATGGTGGTCACTCCCCTGACCTTCCTGGGCGGCAGTTTCTATTCCATCGACATGCTGCCACCGGTGTGGCAGACGGTGACCCTGTTCAATCCGGTGGTCTACCTGATCAGCGGCTTTCGCTGGAGTTTTTACGGGGTCTCGGACGTTCCGGTGGGTATCAGCGCGGCAATGACGGCGCTGTTCATGCTGGCCTGCGTGGCGGTGATACACCGCATGTTCGCCACCGGCTACAAGTTGCGCACCTGAACCGGGTCGGATACCGGGCGCCCCCCTTCAGGGTGTTAAAAAAGCTTCGTTGCTTTTGCAGACCCTCTTTGCGGCGCATGTCCGCGAAGAGGGTCAATGACACAGGCCGCTTTCCAACTGCCTGTTAGTGACGCAGCCGCCGTAAACCAAACCCAGCGAGCAGCAGCGACATCAACATTAGCGCCCAGTGGGATACGGCGGGAATGCCAACAGGGGAGTTCCCCGTACCCGTTCCGGTACCCGGACCGGAATTCGTACTGGCAACGCCAATACCACCCGGGTCCTGGATGAAGCCATTTGCCGTACCGTCGTTGTCACCCTGGCCCCCATCCACCAGCTCGAAAGTGGCGATGCTGCCGTTGATGGTGAGCGGGATGGAGTACCAACCTGACTCCGCGCTCTGCGTGCCCGGCAAGAGACCGTATTTCCAGTACTCGGCATCCGCCGGCAGATCCTCGGGAAAACGCAGCTCCACGGTGACCGTGGCGCCATTGATGCAATTCTGAAGATTCATCTCCAGCATATCGTAGGGAAAGCTGACATCGGCCGGGGGGGCACTGGACACCGCCTCCGGGGTAACCGATGCCGCATGACCGATGCCGCAGGCAACGCCGCCGCCGCTGATGCTACCTGCAATAGGATGGACTTCGCCTGCGGGCACAACGCTGAGTTCCGTGGTCGGAGGTGCCACGGGCCCCAGGGCCAGCCATTCACTGGTCGCCAGGAAATTGCTCCCGTCGTAGCCACCCACTGTCGCCAAGTACACCACATCATCAACCTCGACGGTGCCCCACCCCATCAGGTTACTCGCGACTGTCGGTTTCGGGGGACCGGCTTCCCAGGCCATGGTTTCCACGTTGAATGCCCAGGTCTCCGCTATCGCACTGTTTCCTTGCCCGGTCGGATCGCCACCGGTGTAATACACATAGGGGCTCCACGCCCGGCTCAGCGACACGCCAGCATGCCTGCCAATCGATCCGCCAGGATAGTCCTGCACTTGCGACCAGGTAATCGAAGTGAAGTCCGCGCCGATCTCTCCGACATACGCCTGTTTCGTCTGGCTGCCGGAAGTTTGACTGTATCCGCCAACGACGACCAACTTACCCAGGGCTATTCCCGCCCTGGCCCCCGCCACCAGGTTACCCGGGAACGGCGTGGCGGCATGCCATTGATCGGTTTCGGTGTCGTATACCTGCACATTGTTGACATCTACGCTGCCGTTGTAACCGCCGATGACGTACAGCAGTGAATCCCGGTACTGTGCGGCGGCGAAATCGCCCACGGCAACGGGCATATCGGTGCCCGTGCTCCAGGAGTCTGTCGCGATGTCGTATATCTGGACGTTGCCGCCCGACAAAGGGTTAAAGCCGGAGGCATAGCCGCCGATCAGGAACACCTTTTCACCTGCAAAAAAAGCCTGCCCTTGCTGAACAGCTTGTGGCGCACTGGCCAGGGATGACCAGCTCCCCGCGTGTGGGTCGTAGACCAAGACGTCACTCACCATATTGGAAGATGCATCTTTGCCCGCGAGAACCATCAGTCGGTTGTTGTGATCCGCGCCCGGAGCGGCAAAACCGGCAACCGCCGAGGCCCACTTGGCGCCAGGCAGGGGGTCTTTGGTCACCCAGCCCTGGTTGGGAAATTCACTGACCACATTTATCGATTTGGCCAGGGTGTTATTGGCTGGGATTTCATCACCCGCCAGTTCCACCGTGGCCGTCAGGGTTCTAGTCCCCGGCTCGGGCGTCCACGAGTCGAAGGTGACCGTTTCCATCTCCAATAGTGCCAGCGAAGATACCAGCCGGGTGCTGGAATAACCCCCATCCGCCTCCAGACGCACCGTAAATGGCTGATCCTGCAAGCCGCCGTTATACACCACCACCCTGGGTTCCACGGCGCCCTCCCCCATGATCTCCGGCGCCTCGATACTGAAGACCCCAACATCCACCTGGGGGCGCGTGCCAAGTGCGACCTGGTCGATATACACACCATTGCCATCACCATTGGTGTTATGGAAAGCAATGTGAATGGTTTCCCCGTCATACGCACCGAGCGACAGTGTGTGGTTCTCCCAGGTATCCGACGCGGGATAATTCACGCCTTCCTGCAGATTGAGTATTTCGTCGACAAAGTCCGCTGGTTGTGTTCCCGTGCGCGACACGCGCACAGACAACTCATCGGGCGCGTATCCACTGAATTCGGTTCGGATGTAAAACGACAGTTCATCTCCCGCGGACACGGTAAACGCGGGTGAGATTAACCAGTCGCTCCCCTCGGGATAATCGTATCTAATGAAAGCACTGGCCTGTCCAAAACGCGCTTCGCTGGTGTCCCGCGTCCACTGCTCATCGCCGACAACGCTGAGACGGGCCCACCCCGGGGGCGGAAACTCAATTGTTTCAAAGCTCTGTTCGTAGAACGAAGCGTGTTGCGCATAGGCGCCTATCGATGCGGCACAACACAGCAGACCCAATAACACACCCCGGAAGGAGGAAATTTTACGCCCCATTCTTACAGTCTCCCTGACAAATTATTGCAGCTTTCCTTAGCTACCCGGAAATATACCTGCTCTCTTGCGCATCAATCCACTGGCTTTATGGCCCGGCGGACCTGCATCTAACGGGATTAAACACGTCCGTAATATTCATCCCCGGCAACTTACAGCTTTAGCTCTTTTTATTCCAGCTGTATTTTTAAAAAAATGAAATTTGTGAAAACCGCCTAAAAATAAGTGTGGGGATGGGGGCTCTACCCAAGGCGACTGCGTGGTGGTGATCGCCAGGTGTTCGCGACCGCTACAAATTGCGCAACTAAGTACGCTGCCGCGAATTCCAGGCTACTCAACCTGAAACCCGAGGGCATTCAATCTGCCTAGGCGTAAAAACCTGACAGCGCATCGATAAAGTCCTGCAACATATCCCCCGGCAGGTCGTTGATGCCGGCGGCGGCCTTGCGCCCACCGCCGGTGGGGAAGCGCATGCACAATTCGTCGGCGCCGGTCTTGTTGTTGAGCGGGGCGCGCACGCTGACCAGGAAGCAGCCGTTGGCCTTTTCGGTCAACACGGCGTGGGCGCGACCGGGGTCGGCGTTGGCCAGGTCGTTACTGTACACGCCACTGACCCGGCGCGCCCAGGGCTCGTCCGGCAGACGGAACACGGCGACGGCGTCGTCGCGAAACTCCGGATCCACGGCGGCGGCCGCGGCCATGTCCTCGCGGTACCCGGTCTCCAGTTTCTGGAAGTGCTCGCGGCCCTCCGCCATGAAGGCAAAGGGGTCGGCGTGGGCGCTGATCAACCGGTACAAGTGCTCCGGCGGGAAGTGCAGGTCTTCCAGGCGGGAGCCGTAGCCGTTGTAGTTGATGTAAATGCCCAGGTTTTCCAGCTGCGCCAACTTGGCATCGTCCAGCCCCAGCGGCCGGGCGATGCGCCGCGCGCTGTCCCGCAGGTTATCGCCGAAGGTACCCACCACGGCCCAGCCCAGGAAGGCCCCCTCCAGGTGGTTGTTGACCAGCAGACTGGTGCACACGTCCGGCGCGGTGTTGATGACCGCCTGCAGCCGCGGGTGCTCCGGGATGTCGCCAGCGAAGTGGTGGTCGCAGTAGAACACCTCGGCCCCGGACTCCAGCACGCGCTGGAGATCCGGCATGTTCTTGTCCATGGATACATCCAGCACCGTGACTTTCGCCCCCGGCTCGGCTTGCACTTGCTGGAGCAGCTTGATGTCGCGCTTCACCCCGGTCACCAGGGTGGCCTCGCGGGGCTCGGCATTGCGTAACTGGGTCAGGGCGCACAGGCCATCGGCATCGCCATTGAAAACATCAAAGTGTGTCATGTGAACCTATTGGGTAATTCGGTTTGCCGGATGAGCGAACAGCTCAGGTTTTTTCGGGAAACAGCTCCTGCACGTTGGAGCCGACGGGCGCGACCTTGGCGACGGCCGGCTGGCGGGGCACCTTGCCCTGCTTGCGCCACAGGTGGTCATGGCGCACCTCGTGGCTACCGAAACCGCTGACCGCCGAACTCAGCACCGAGGTAATGCCAGCGCAGTCCATGGTATCGCAGTAGTGCATCAGGTCGGTGAGATAACGCTGCATCTGCCCGTAGGGCAGGCTTTCCTCCTCGGCCCGCATGATCATCGGGTGACCGGTGCCACTGACATTGCTGCCCAGCAGCAGCTCCTCGCGCAATTTCTCGCCGGGGCGCAGGCCGATGAACTCGATCTCGATCTGCCCGGGACCGTGGCCATCGTGCTGCATCTCGTAGCCGCTGAGGCGGATCATACGCCGGGCCAGGTCGATGATGCGCACCGGCTCACCCATGTCGAGCACGAAAACATCGCCACCGGTGCCCATGGCGCCGGCCTGAAGGACCAGTTGCGCCGCCTCCTGGATACTCATGAAGTAACGCGACACCTCGGGGTGGGTGACGGTCACCGGACCACCGGCCTCGATCTGCTCGCGGAACAGCGGCACCACCGAACCCGACGAACCCAGCACATTGCCGAAACGCACCATGCAGAAGCGAGTGCCGGTCTCGCGCTGGGCCAGGCCCTGGAGAATCATTTCGGCAAAACGCTTGGACGCGCCCATCATGTTGGTGGGGCGCACCGCCTTGTCGGTGGACACCAGCACGAAGGTTTCCACCCCGGCCTTGCGCGCCGCCTCGGCGGCGTACCAGGTACCGAAAACATTGTTGGCCACGCCCTCGGCGACGTTGTACTCGACCATGGGCACGTGCTTGTAGGCGGCGGCGTGGTAGACGGTCTCCACCTTGAAGGTGCGGTAGATGGTCTCCAGCCGGCGCTGGTCCTGGACCGACCCCAGCAGCGTCACCATCTCCACCTGCACGCCCAGCTCCAACATCAACTCCTGCAGTTCGCGTTCGATCTGGTAGAGGGCGTACTCCGAATTGTCCAGCAGCAGCAATTCATCCGGGCCCGACATCAGGATCTGCCGGCACAGCTCCGAGCCGATGGAGCCGCCCGCGCCGGTGACCATGACCACCTTGCCGGTAATGCAGCGGTCAATCAGTTCCGGGTAGGGCGGCACGGGTTCGCGGCCGAGCAGGTCGTTGAGGTCGATGTCCTCGATCTGGTTGACGCTCGCGCGTCCCGACACCAGCTCGTTGATCTTGGGCACCGTGCGCACGTGCACCGGCAGGCCCACCAGGGAGTCGATGATTTCCCGGCGCCGCTCGGGCGAGGCCGAGGGCACGGCCAGCAGAACCTGGGTGATATTGTGCTGGTCGATGAGCTGGGCGATTTCCTCCGGCCGCGCCACCTGCAGGCCGTTGATCACCGAGTGCTGCAATCGCGAGTCGTCATCGACGAAGACCACCGCCCGGTACTGGTCGCCGTGGTGCAGGGCGGTCAGCAACTGGCGTCCCGACTCCCCGGCACCGTAGATAATCACGTTCTTGGACATCGAGCGCAGTTTGGCCTGGTAGTAGGCGCGCACGATCAGGCGCGAGCCGCCGATCAGCAGCAGTGCCAGGCACCAGTAGATAAAGGGCATGGAACGCGGAACTTCGGCGCGGGTAAAGAAGACCGTGGCGCCGAGAATCAGGGTGGAATAGCTCACCGCGGTGATAACCGCCCAGATGGCCTGCTGGCCCATGAACCGAATGACCGCGCGGTAGAGCCCGAGGCGCAGGAAGACCACCGCGCTGGCAATAACCGTGAATGCCGCGCAGAAATACTCCACCAGCCCCAAATGGAAGTTGGTGTGGCCCCAGCGTATGGCCACCGCCGCCCACATCGCGGCGGCGACGAAAACCATGTCGATGGACAGCAGGAAAGCCTGCTTGATATTGCGGGGCAGCTCTATCAACTTTTCCAGGCCATCGCGCATGCTTTCGAGCACACCGGACGATGCCTGCAGCGCGTATTTGCCAAGCCGATAGCGCAAAATGCCTCCCACTCCCAATGCCGAAACCGGACCCACTTTTGGCATGAATTGGGCGTGGAACCGGAGCCTGGATATTACGTGAAATCGGCCGATTTCGCCATGTATATCAAGGGTGGAAGATAGGCCAAAATTACAAGGAATAATCGGTATTGTTCAAACGTCTGTACCGCCCAGGCAAGCGGAAACAGCCATAAAGCCATCGTTGCCAACAGCGCAAGGTCCACCGCCAGGTGGGAGTGCCAGCGCCGGCTGAGACGCTGGTACAGGTGCTCGCGGTGGGCCTCGGTGATCCGCTCGCCACGCAACAACCGCCGCAGCAGGGTATAGCTCGCATCCGCCACGAAAGCGGCCAACAGCACCAGCCAGGTCGCCGCGGACAGCGCGCCACTCACCTCCCCCAACACGGCCAGGGCACCCAGCAAAAAGCCGGTGGGCACACTGCCCGCATCCCCCATGAACAGCCGCGCCGGCGGAAAATTCCACGCCAGGAAACCCAGGTGACAAAAACCCAGCAACAGGCAGAACAGCGCATACTCCCCGGCACCGGTATGGAAAAACGCCAACAACGCCGCCGCGCAGCTGGCCATGAAGCACTGTATCGCGGCGATGCCGTCGATCCCGTCCATGAAATTGAACAGATTCAAGCCCCACAGCAAGGCGAACCCCACCGGCAGCAGCAGCCACCAGGCCAGGGGCCCCAGCGGCGCCATGAGGAGCGCCGCCGCGACCAGGCAGCACAGGGCGTAAACCGCGAAGCGCAAGCGTACCGACAGGCCGACCAGGTCATCCAGCACACCCAGCGCCATCAACGCCAACGCAAAGCCCAGCAGCCAGCGCAATTCGGCGGACCAGGCCACGCCGAACCCGCCGGCCGCAAGCACAGCCACCGCCAGGCTAAGCAGGAGCGGCACGCCGCCACCGTGAGGCGTGGGCAGGCTGTGGGAACTGCGGTGATTGGGGTGATCGAGCAACTGCCAGTGACGCGCCAGCTTCAGGTAGGCGCCACAGGCGGCCACCGCCAGCAGGGCCGCCAGTGGCGGCAACCACAACAGGGTCACGGGGAGGCCACCATGCGCGCGGCCAAATCCGCCACCGTCTGCCGCGGCCGCCAGCCCAGGTCGCGCGACAGCGCACCGTGATCGTAGAGTTCGGTGCCAAACAACTTGTCGTAGGTGGCGCCAGCCTCCTGGCCCAGCAACCTATCAAGGAGCGTGGCGGCGGCGCGCCAGGCAAGCGGCGGCAACCATTCGGGGCCGGGGTTTCGCCCCATCGCGCCGCGCAGGGTGTCGTACAGGTAGCGCGCGCTGTAGCGCTGACCATCGCTCACGATCCAGGTGTGCGCACCGGCCGGGCCGCCCCGCAACAACTGGCAGAGCAAGGCTGTCAGGTCGTCGAGGCCAACCATGGAACGCGCCCCTCCCGCCGGCGGCCGCGGCATGCCCCAGCGCGCGCCGCGGGCCAGCAGGCGCAGATTGCCCCTGGGCGACGGGCCGTACACCAGGCAGGGGCGCAGGATATAGAGGTCCATCGCCGACGCCTCGCACAGCGCCAACAGGCCCCGCTCGGCCTCCCACTTGGAACGCCCGTAGGCATCGCCCGCCGCGCTCACCATGGATTCATTGCGCGGTGAATCACCGCCTGCCGGCCCCATGGCCTTGACGCTGCTGACAAAGACGAAGCGGCGCACGCCGGCTTCGATGGCGGCCCGGGCGAGGGCCAGGGTGGCATCCACGTTCAAGCGCTGGTAGTCGGCGCTCGCGGCGCGCTGGTGGGCAATACCCGCCAGGTGGCAGACACTGTCCACGCCGCGCAGTAACTCTTGCGCGGCGAACAGGTCAGCGGCCAGGGTCGGGCTGCCATCGGCCAGGGAAGCGCCCGAACGGCTCACGGGGACCAGCTCGATCGCGGCTTCGCGCAGGTGCGCGCACAGGGCGCCGCCGATAAAACCGGTGGCCCCGGTTACCAGGCATTTCACTATGAATCGAGCCTCGATGGCACCCGCACTCTCCCCGTGTCAGTCCAAAACGGCCGGCCCGAAAACACGAAGGGGGGCCGAAGCCCCCACATGATACGGATGCGCCGGCGCTATTCCAGTGTTATGACCGCACGGTTCTTGTCGAGGGTAGCCGGCCCGATGCCCTTCACGTCGGCCAGTTCATCGATCGACTTGAAGGGGCCATAGGCTTCCCGGTAGCGAATGATTTCCTCGGCTCGCGACAAGCCGATGCCGCTCAGGGTGCCGGCCAGGGTTTCGGCATCCGCGGTATTGATGTTCACCGTCGACGGCGCCGCTTGTGCCGCCTGGGCCATCTCCTGCGCCAGGACCGACGGCGCGGCGGGCAACAGCAGCGATGAACCGGCCAGCACCGCCAGCGCGGTGGCCAGCGAGGTGGATCGGACAAACATTGCCAGACGACGGCCGCCAAGGGCCGCGACTGACACCAGAGGGCTGAGAATCGAGTGCTTCATGATGGTAATCTCCATTTACGAGGGCTGCGTCCTTGCAGGCATCCGTACCACGTAAGAGCCTAGCAGGCGGGGGCTGCGCGCGCCCCGCCGCGGGCGTATTTGATGTTACGCGATTTCCGCGTGCACCCTCTCCAGCGCCGCCAGAGGATCATCGGCGCCAGTGATGGAGCGCCCTATCACCAGGTAGTCGGAGCCGTTGGCGAGGGCCTGCGCCGGGGTCACCACCCGCCGCTGGTCGCCCGCGTCGTCCCCCGCCAACCGTATGCCCGGCGTGACCAGGCAGAAATCGGGACCGCGATGGGTACGCAGGTCCCGCGCTTCCAGCGCCGAGCAGACCACCCCGTCCATCCCCGAGTCCTGGGCCAGCGCGGCCAGGCGCCGCACCCGCTCGGCGGCGCTTTCGCCGTAACCCAACTCAGCCAGGTCCTCGTCGGACATGCTGGTGAGCACGGTCACCGCGATCAGCAGCGGCGGCTTTTCGTAGGGCCGCAGGGCCTGCACGGCCGCCTCCATCATGCGCCGCCCGCCCCCGGCATGCACATTGACCATCCACACCCCCAGGTCCGCCGCCGCGCGCACCGCGCCGGCTACGGTATTGGGAATATCGTGGAATTTAAGATCCAGGAAGATTTCAAAACCCATGCCCTGCAGGCGCTCCACCAGTTGCGGACCGCCGCGGGTGAACAGTTCCTTGCCCACCTTCAAGCGGCACAGCTCCGGCGCCAGGCGCTCGGCCAGGGCCACTGCCGGTGCGGTGTCGGGGAAGTCCAGGGCGACCAGTATCGGGGATGTCATGGGGTTTCCTCTTGTTGCGAATAACGTTGCGGCCCGCCCGGTGGTCTCCAGCGCCCGCTTGCCGGGGCGATCAATCCACCCGGGTGCCGCGAATGGCCTTGATGGTGCCCCAGTGCTTACAGCCGGGGCAGTACCAGTGGAGCTGTCGGCCGGCGAAACCACAGTGGCCGCAGCGATAGGCCGGCCGCTCGGCGATCAGCCGATCCACCAGCACCTGCAATAGGCTGAGATTGTCACGCACGCGGCCGCGGGTTTCGTCCATCTGCAGGGCGATCAGGCGCGCCAGGCCGCGCAGCGAAGGCCGCTCCGCCAGTTGTTCCGACAGGAACTCCGCCGCGGCGTCGGCGCCCTCCGCCTCGCGCAAGTCCTCGGCAACCGCCAGCACCAGCGGCGCCGAGGGATTCGCCGCCAGGCAATCCTTGAGGTAAGTGCGCAGGGCGCGGTGATCGTCCAGCTCGCGGTAACTCTTGCGCAAGGTGGCAATGGTCTCGGGGATATAGTCCGGGTCCTGCTGTCGCACCCGGCGCAGGGCTTTCACCGCCTGCTTGTAATTGCCCGCGGCGTACTCAACCTCCCCCTGCATGATCGAGGCGCGCACACACTGCCGATCGTACACCAGGGCCTGTTGCAGCAAGCGGGCCGCCTCCACCAGCTCACCGGCATCGCGCTTGTCGCTCGCCAGCTCGCAGTAGTAGTGCGCCAATGCCACGCTCACCGGCTGCTTCTGCGCGCCGCAGGGCTCCTCGGCCTGCCCCCCCAGCAGCGACTTGCGCGGCAGCAGCGCGGTGGCCACGTCGATGGCCTGCGGCCACTCCCGCTCGCTCTGGTAAATCTCCAGCAGGTAGCGCTGGCTGGCCCTGCGCTGCTCCGGGGACTCCTTGACCAGGTCCAGCAGCAGGCGCTCCGCCCGGTCCAGCAGGCCGGCGCTGATATAGTCCCGGGCCAGTTCCAGGTGGGCCTGGTGGACCTGGACCCGCGGCAGGCTGGGCCGCGCCAGCAGGTTCTGGTGGATGCGGATCGCCCGGTCGACCTCGCCGCGCTTGCGCAGCAGATTACCCAGGGCGATATGGGTCTCCAGGGTTTCGCTGTTGACCTCCAGGGCGTCGATGAAAGCATCCACCGCACCGTCGGGGCGACCGTCGAGCAGGTAGTTCAGGCCGCGGTAATACTGGCTGGGTAAATCTTTCGCGGCGCCCTGGGCCGGCACCGCGCGGCTGCGCCGCCCCATGTACCAGCCAATGCCGATGGCGGCAAACAGCAGGGCGAACAGCAGCAGGTCATTCACTGCCTGTGAGCCCCGCGGTGCGCAGGCGGTCCAGTTCGGCGTTGGCCTTTTGCAACTGGCGGCTGGTCGCGGAGCGGCCGGCGCGCAGTCGCAGGATGACAGCGCCCGAGGCGAGCATGCCGGCAACACCGCCGAGAGCGAAAGCGGACAAGACCCACAGGGCGAGGCTGTGGGACTCGAAAGTGTAAACCAGCAGATCCAGCGGCACGGGGTCGCGGTTCTGCAGCGCGAACAGTACCCCGGCGGCGAGCATGGCCAGGACGATCAGGAGGGAGAGGAGCTTGCGGAGCAGTTTCATGGTCTGGGGCCTGTTCGCATGTGTCGGGGGCGAAGGTGATACCCGTGTAGTCTCAGTTTTATCCGCCTGGCGGAGACCGAATGTATTCGGCCCCGCGGGAGTTGCGGCTGTGCCCGGCTGGCCGAATACATTCGACCCTACGGGAGCTTCGGTTGTGGCCCGGCTGGCCGAATGAATTCGGCCCTACGGGGGCTTCGTTCATGGCCCGGCTGGCCGAATGAATTCGGCCCTACAGTGCTCCTTGCAGGCCCAGGTTGACCCGCTCGCGCAACTCCTTGCCCGGCTTGAAGTGGGGCACGTACTTGCCGGTGAGCTCCACGGTATCGCCGGTTTTGGGGTTGCGGCCGCGGCGTGGCTCCCGGTAGTGCAGCGAAAAGCTGCCGAAACCGCGAATCTCGATGCGCTCGCCCACGGACAGCGCCTGCGACATGTGCTCCAGAATGGTCTTCACCGCCAGCTCGACATCCTTGGCGGAAAGCTGGGTCTGCTTGGCCGCTATGGTTTCAATCAGTTCGCTCTTGGTCATCCAGCCCCCTGCGCACGCGGTTCTTATCCACTGCCCGTCGATTGCAGGATATTGTGAACGCCTGGGACAATTTGCGCAAGTTGTTATTTTTTAACGAAAAAAGGGCCCCGAAGGGCCCTTTTTACAGAATCGGCGGCACGGCGGCCGCCTCAGGATCAGTGCATCGCTTAGGACTTTTCGCCCATCTGCGCCTTGATCAGGTCGCCAATGGTGCCCGGAGAGGTGGCCTCGTCCTGGTCCTTCAGGGACTTCACAGCTTCCTTCTCGTCGTCGTAGTCCTTGGCCTTCACGGACAGGGCAACGACACGGTTCTTGCGATCCACGGAGATGATCTTCGCCTCCACGGTGTCGCCAACTTTGAAGGAATTGCGGGCATCTTCCACGCGGTCGCGGCTGATATCGGAGGCTTTCAGTACGCCCTCGACGTCCTCGGCCAGCTTCACGATCACCGCCTTGGCCTCAACCTCGACCACTTCGCCGCTGACGATGGAGCCGCGATCATTCTCGGCCACATAGTCGGAGAAGGCGTCGCCGTCCAGCTGCTTGATACCCAGGGAGATGCGCTCGCGCTCCGGATCGATGGACAGGATGACGGTTTCGATCTCGTCGCCCTTCTTGTAGTTGCGCACCGCTTCCTCGCCAGCTTCGTTCCAGCTGATGTCGGACAGGTGCACCAGGCCATCGATATTGCCTTCCAGGCCGATGAAGATACCGAAGTCAGTGATCGACTTGATGCTGCCGGAGATCTTGTCGCCCTTGCTGTAAGTGGCGGCAAAAGCGTCCCAGGGGTTCTGCTGGCACTGCTTGATGCCCAGGGAGATGCGGCGACGGTCTTCGTCGATATCCAGCACCATCACCTCGACCTCGTCGCCCAGCTGGACAACCTTGGAGGGGTGGACGTTCTTGTTGGTCCAATCCATCTCGGACACGTGCACCAGGCCTTCCACGCCCTCTTCCAGCTCGGCGAAGCAGCCGTAGTCGGTGAGGTTGGTGACCCGCGCCATGACGCGGCTGCCTTCCGGGTAACGACCGGTGATTTCCACCCAGGGGTCCTCGCCCAGTTGCTTGAGACCCAGGGACACGCGGTTGCGCTCGCGGTCGAACTTGAGGACCTTGACTTCGATTTCCTGGCCCACTTCCACAATCTCGGAGGGGTGCTTGATACGCTTCCAGGCCATATCGGTAATGTGCAGGAGGCCGTCTACGCCACCCAGATCGACGAAGGCGCCGTAGTCGGTCAGGTTCTTCACGATACCCTTGATGGTCATGCCCTCTTGCAGGGCTTCCAGCAGGGCCTCGCGCTCTTCGCTGTTGGCCGCTTCCATCACGGCGCGGCGAGAGACGACCACGTTGTTGCGCTTCTGGTCCAGCTTGATGACCTTGAACTCCAGGTCCTTGCCTTCCAGGTGGGTGGTTTCGCGCACCGGGCGCACATCCACCAGGGAACCGGGCAAGAAGGCGCGGATGGAGTTGATGTCGACGGTAAAGCCACCTTTGACCTTGCCGTTGATAACACCGGTAACCACCTCTTCGGCCTCGTAAGCGGCTTCGAGCTCTTTCCAGGCCTCGGCGCGCTTGGCTTTCTCGCGGGACAGCTTGGTTTCACCGAAACCGTCTTCCACGGTTTCCAGTGCCACCTGTACTTCATCACCCACGCTCAGGGAACACTCCCCGGCAGCGTCGGTAAACTGGGCACGAGGAATCACGCCTTCGGACTTGAGGCCCGCGTGGACGGTGACCCACTCGTTGTCGATGTCGATAACGACGCCGGTGACAATGCTGCCCGGCTCCATCTCGACGGTTTTCAGACTCTCTTCAAAAAGTTCAGCGAAAGATTCGCTCATTCCACATTACCTGTAATAAAGTGATTGCGGTGGCGGGGCCATCGATCAATAACACAATCGCCGCGCTACCTGCTCCGTGCCGCCAGCCGGCCCGGGGTCAATGATCATTACCGTGCCCGGACCACTTCTGGGCCGGTCGCAGACACAGCTTACTGCTTCATCTAGAAGGAGATCGAGGCAAATAGCGGCTAAATAAGCCCTTTTGCCGCAACTTCCCTCATGGCCATCGCAAACACCTCCGCGACCGGAATCGCGGTGCTGTCGATCACGACGGCGTCCTCGGCGGGCAACAGGGGAGCGACCGGACGGCTTCTATCGCGCGCGTCCCGCTCCTCGATGTCCTCGAGAAGGCGCGGGAGACTAACATTTTCTCCCTTGGCTAGCAACTGATCATAGCGCCGCCGGGCGCGCTCCCCGGCCGAGGCGGTGAGGAAAAGCTTGAGCGGAGCGTCGGGAAACACCACGGTTCCCATGTCGCGACCGTCGGCCACCAGGCCCGGGGGCCGACGAAATTCCCGCTGGCGCTGCAACAGGGCCTCGCGCACCGCGGGAATCGCCGCCACGGTAGACGCGCCGCGCCCGCCCTCCTCGGTGCGGATGTCACGGCTGATATCGCAACCCTTGTAGGCCACCAGGATCTCGCCGCTGTCCGCGGCGCTAAAGCTCACCTCCAGGTGCCGCGCCACCGCGGCCACCGCCGCCTCGTCGCCCCAACTCACGCCCTCGATCAGGCAGGCCTGGCCGGTCACCCGGTACAGGGCGCCGCTGTCGAGAAAGTGCCAGCCCAGCCGCTCCGCCAGCATGTGGCTGAGCGTGCCCTTGCCGGCGCCGCTGGGGCCGTCGACGGTGATGACCGGGGCCGCTGTCATTCCGCCAGCGCCGAGACTTGCAGGCCCAGGCCGCGGGCCAGGGCGTCGAAGCCCGGAAAAGACGTGGCCACGTGATCGCAGTCGAGGATGCGGATCTCGCGCTCGGCGCGCAGCGCGGCGATGGCGAAGGACATGGCGATGCGATGGTCGAGGTAGGTGTGAATAACACCCCCGCCAAGGGTGCCGCCATCGATAATGATGCCGTCGTCGAGGATCTCGTTACGGATGCCCAGGGTGGTCAGGCCCTCGGCCATGGCGGCGATGCGATCGCTCTCCTTGACCCGCAGCTCCTCGGCGCCGCGCAACACGGTGCGGCCCTCGGCACAGGCGGCAGCGATGAACAGCGCCGGGAACTCATCGATCGCCAGCGGCACCTGGTCCGGGGGAATCTCAATGCCCTTGAGGGGCGCGTGACGCACGCGGATATCCGCCACCGGCTCGCCGCCCACTTCGCGCTCGTTCTTGAGGGTGATATCCGCGCCCATCAGGGTGAGGATGTTGAGCACGCCGATGCGGGTCGGATTGATGCCGACATGGGTAAGCAGCAGGTCGGAACCCGGAGCGATACTGGCGGCCACCAGGAAAAAGGCGGCCGAGGAAATGTCCGCGGGCACGTCGATATCGGCGGCCTTCAAGCTGCCGCCGCCGGCGAGGCTGATCACGCCGTTGTCGCTTTTCACTTCGTATCCAAAGCCCCGCAGCATGCGCTCGGTGTGATCGCGGGTGGGCGCCGGCTCGGTGACCGAGGTGCGCCCCGAGGCGTAGAGCCCCGCCAGCAGCAGGCAGGACTTCACCTGCGCCGAGGCCATGGGCAGGTCGTAGTGGATGCCTTGCAGCGCGTGGCCGCCGTGGATACGCAGCGGCGGGGTGCCCGCGTCGGCGCTGCTGATTTGCGCGCCCATGCGGGCCAGCGGGTCGATCACCCGCCCCATGGGCCGCTTGCACAGGGAGGCATCCCCGGTGAGCTCGCTGTCGAAGGCCTGGCCCGACAACAGGCCGCAGAGCAGGCGGATGGTGGTGCCCGAGTTGCCCAGGTCGATCGCGTGGGCGGGCGCCTTCAGCCCGTGCAGGCCGACACCCTCGATCGCCACCTCGCCGTCCTCGGGGCCGTCGATGCGCACCCCCATACCGCGAAAGGCCGCCACCGTGGCCAGGGCATCCTCGCCCTCCAGGAAACCGGTGACGTGGGTGGTGCCCTCGGCCAGCGCCCCGAGCATGATGGCGCGGTGGGAGATCGACTTATCTCCCGGTACCCGGGCCTCGCCGGTGATGGCGCCACCCGGCATCAGTTTGAATTCCATAGTTTCTCCCAGATCCCGCCGCGGGCTCAGTTGCGCTGTCGCGCCTCGAGCATGGCGGCAAATTCGTCCCGGGCGGCTTTCGCCCGGCTGAATGTCTGCAGCATGCCCTCGGCATCCTGCGTATCCACGGCCTTGCGCAGGGCCGCCAGGTGGCCGCTGAACTGGTCGATGGTGGCGAGGACCGCCTCGCGGTTGGCGATGGCGATATCCCGCCACATCACCGGGTCCGAGGACGCAATGCGGGTAAAGTCCCGAAAACCGCCGGCGGCGAAACGGAAGATATCGTCGCTCGCCGGGCTCTGGGCCAGGGCGTCCACCAGCGCATAGGCCAGCATGTGGGGCAGGTGGCTGGTGGCCGCCAGCACCGCGTCGTGACTGGCAACGCTCATATCCACCACCTCCGCGCCGGTGGCCAGCCACATGTCGCGCACCAGCTGCACGGCGGCGGGCTCGTTGTCCGCGTCGGGGGTCAGTATCACCCGGTGATTGCGGAACAGGTCGGCGCGCGAGGCCTCCACGCCACTGCGCTCGGATCCCGCGATCGGATGGCCGAGCACCAGGCGCGGCGGCATGCGCCCCCCCCACGCGCCTTGCGCGGCGCGCTGCAGGTTGCCCTTGACGCTGGCCACGTCGGTGATCACCGGCATCGCTTCCTCGCGGCCGGCGTACAGCGGCAAAATCCGCTCCAGCATGCCCGCGGCGACCAGGGTGGGGGTTGCCACCACCACCACGTCGGCGCCCTCGAGCGCGGCGTTCAGGTCCATGGTGTAGTCGTCGATGACCCCGAGTTCCACGCCGCGGGCCAGCGAAGCCTCCCGGTGACCGTGGCCGATGACCCGCGCGCTGAAGCCCCGGGCTTTGAGGGCCCGGGCCAGGGAGCCGCCGATCAGGCCGAGCCCCAGGATTACCGTGGTGTCGATACGCGCTGTCATAACAATCGATGCGGGCGCTTACAGAACCGCCCGGGGATAGGAGCCGAGGGGTTTGAGCAATATGGACTGCTCTTCGAGTTCGGAGACAATGGCACGGATATTGTCATCCTGCAAATGGCCCTCGAACTCAATAAAGAACACATAGGCCCACTTCTCGGTGCGCGAGGGCCGGGTATCGATCCGGGTCAGGCTCACGCCGGCCTTGCGGAAGGGGTCCAGCAGGCTGAACAGGGCCCCCGGCTTGTTGCGGCTGGAGACGATAATCGAGGTCTTGTCGCGGCCGCTGGGAGGCACCTCCTCGCGGCCCACCACCAGGAAGCGGGTGGTGTTGTCGGGGTAGTCCTCAATGTGCTCAGCCAGCTTGTCCAGCGCGTACAGCTCGGCGGCCATGTCCCCCGCCACCGCGGCGACGCCGGGAGTGCTGGCGGCGATGCGCGCCGCCTCGCCGTTGCTGCTCACCGCCTCGCGCTCGACATTGGGCCAGTGCAAATCGAGCCAGTTGCGGCATTGGGCCAGGGCCTGCTGGTGGGCGCAGATCTTGCGCACATCGCCCAGCTCGGTGCCCGGCCGCACCAGCAGGTGGTGCACAATGGCCATCTCCACCTCGCCCGAAATCTTCAGCGACGAATCCATGAAATTGTCGAGAGTGTGGCTGACCATGCCCTCGGTGGAATTCTCCACCGGCACCACGCCGTAGTTGCAGTCACCGGATTCCACCTGGGAGAACACCGCGTCGATGGTGTTCTGCGATACCGGAATGGCGGCGTGGCCAAAGTGCTTGATGGTGGCGGCCTGGGTGAAGGTCCCCTCGGGGCCCAGGTATGCCACTTGCAGCGGCTTTTCCAGCGCCAGGCAGGCGGACATGACCTCGCGGAAGATATGCGCGACGGTCTCCCCCGCCAGGGGGCCGGTGTTGCGATCCATAATGCGCTTGAGCACCTGGGCTTCCCGCTCCGGGCGGTAGTAAACCACCTCGGCCCCGGCCTCGCCCCGCTCCCGGGCCGCCCGCACCTCCTCCAGCTTGATGTCGGCCACGCGCTGGGCGCACTGCGCCCGGCGGTTGAGCAGCGCCTGGATTTCCTGGTCGATGGCGTCGATATCCGCCCGGACCTGTTCGAGAGTTCGCGTGTCAGCCATCTGCTTTCTACAAAACCGCTATGGTTGTTGCGCTTAATCCGGCTTCGGTGAGGCCAGCCCCGTTTCGCATACTTGCCAACGGCATCAGCCGTAACGCTGCTCGAAATCCTGCATAAAGGCGATCAGCGCGTCCACCGAGGCCTCGCTCACCGCGTTGTAAATGCTGGCGCGCATGCCGCCCACCGAGCGGTGACCCTTGAGGTTCAGCAGGTCCGCGCTCTCCGCCTCGGCCAGGAAGGTCTTGTCGAGGCTGTCGTCGGCCAGGGTAAAGGGCACGTTCATCAGCGAACGGCTGGCCAGCTCCACCGGATTGGCGTAGAAGCCGCTGCCGTCGATGGCCGCGTAGAGTTTTTCCGCCTTGCGGCGATTGATCGTCTCCATCGCCGCCAGGCCGCCCTGCGCCTTGAGCCAGTCGAACACCAGGCCGGCGAGATACAGGGCGTAGGTGGGCGGCGTGTTGTACATGGAGTCGTTGTCGGCCGCCACCTGCCAGTTGAGCATGGCCGGGCACAGCTCCGAGGCGCGGCCCAGCAGGTCGCGGCGCACGATGACCAGGGTCAGGCCGGCCGGGCCGATGTTCTTCTGCGCGCCGGCATAGATCGCGCCAAAGCGCGACACGTCGATGGGCCGGGACAGGATGGTGGAGGACATGTCCGCCACCAGCGGCGCGTCGACCTCGGGCACCCAGAAGTATTCCACCCCGCCGATGGTCTCGTTGGGGGTGTAGTGCAAGTAGGCCGCGTCCGCGCCCAGCTGCCAGCTTTCTTGCGCTGGAATGATGGAGAAATTGCTGTCCTCGGCGCTGGCGACCACATTCACTTCGGCGTAGCGCTTGCCCTCGGCGATGGCCTTCTTCGACCACTGCCCGGTGTTGACGTAGTCGGCGCTTCGCTTGTCGCCCAGCAGGTTCAGCGGTACCGCGGAAAACTGGGTGCTGGCGCCGCCCTGCAGGAACAGCACGGCGTAATCGTCGCCAATGCCCAGCAATTCGCGCAGGGCGGCTTCCGCGCGTTCGGCGATACCCACCACTTCCGGGCTGCGATGGCTCATTTCCATCACCGACAGGCCGGCGCCGTGCCAGTCGAGCATCTCCTCGCGGGCGGTTTGCAGGACCGACTCCGGCAGCGCTGCCGGGCCGGCGCAGAAATTGTGCTTGCGGCTCATTCTATTCCTCGTCCCCTTCGATCGCCGGCTCTTCCTCCGGCTCTTCAATCCGCTCGACCCCCACCAGGAACTCGCCGTCCCGGGTGCGGATCACGCGCACGCCCTGGGTGTTGCGGCCCAGCACGGACACTTCGTCCGCGCGGGTGCGCACCAGCGTGCCCATGTTGGAAATCAGCATCAGCTCGTCGCCGTCGAAGACCTGCACCGCCCCCACCATGCGACCGTTGCGCTCGGTGGTGGCCATGGCGATCAGGCCCTTGGTGCCGCGCCCCTTGGTGGGGAACTCGGTGACGTCGGTGCGCTTGCCGTAGCCGTGCTCGGAGGCGGTCAGCACGCGGCCGCCCTCCTGCGGGATGATCAGCGAAATCATCTTGTGGCCCTCGCCCAGGCGGATACCGCGCACGCCGCGGGCGGTGCGGCCCATGGCGCGCACGTCGTTCTCGCTGAAGCGCACCGCCTTGCCCTCGGTGGAAAACAGCATCACGTCGCTCTGGCCGTCGGTAATCGCGGTGCCCACCAGTACGTCGCCCTCTTCCAGCTCCAGGGCGCGCAGGCCCACGCTGCGGGGGCGGGAGAAGTCCGGCAGCGAAGTCTTCTTCACGGTGCCGTTGGCGGTAGCCATGAAGATGTAATAGCCCTCGGTGTATTCATGCACCGGCAGGATGGAGGTGACCCGCTCGCCGTCTTCCAGCGGCAGCAGGTTGACCATCGGCCGGCCGCGGGAGTTACGCCCCGCCAGCGGGATCTGGTAGACCTTGAGCCAGTACACCTTGCCCAGGTTGGAAAAACACAGAATATTGGCGTGGGTGCTGGCGATCAGCAGGTGCTCGACGAAGTCCTCGTCCTTCACCGCCAGGGCCGACTTGCCGGTACCGCCGCGGCGCTGGGCCTGGTAGTCCGACAGCGGCTGGGTCTTGGCGTAGCCGCCGTGGGAGATGGTCACCACCCGGTCTTCCTCGGTGATCAGATCCTCCACGGTCAGGTCGTGCTGGGAGGCGGTGATCTCGGTGAGGCGGTCGTCGCCGTACTCGGTGACGATCTCTTCCAGCTCCTCGCGGATCACCAGCTTCAGGCGGTCCGGATCGGCCAGGATCTCCAGGTAGTCGGCGATCTCCGCCAGTTTCTCCTGGTACTCGTTGAGCAGCTTTTCGTGCTCCAGGCCGGTGAGGCGGTGCAGGCGCAGATCGAGGATGGCCTGGGCCTGGGCCGGCGACAGGTAGTACTGCCCGTCGCGCAGGCCGTAGTGGGGCTCCAGGTCCTCGGGACGGCAGGCGTCGTCGCCGGCGCGCTCCAGCATGGCGTTGACGTCGCCCGGCGCCCAGGAACGGGCTATCAGCTGCTCCTTGGCTTCCGCCGAGCTCGGCGAGGCCTTGATCAACTCGATTACCGGGTCGATATTGGCCAGGGCGATCGCCAGGCCCTCGAGGATATGGCCGCGCTCCCGCGCCTTGCGCAGCAGGTAGACCGTGCGCCGGGTCACCACCTCGCGGCGGTGGCGGATAAAGGCTTCCAGCACCTGCTTGAGGTTGAGCACCTTGGGCTGGCCGTCCACCAGCGCCACCATATTGATGCCGAACACCGATTGCAGCTGGGTCTGGGCGTAAAGATTGTTGAGCACCACGTCGCCGATCTCGCCGCGGCGCAGCTCAATGACCACGCGCAGGCCGTCCTTGTCGGACTCGTCGCGCAGCTCGGTGATGCCCTCGATCTTCTTCTCCTTGACCAGCTCGGCAATGCGCTCAATCAGGCGCGCCTTGTTCAGCTGGTAGGGAATCTCGTGCACGATGATGATGTCACGGCCCCTTTTCTCGTCCGTGATCACCTCGGCCCGGGCGCGCACGTAGATGCGACCGCGGCCGGTGCGGTAGGCCTGGATGATGCCGGCGCGGCCGTTGATGATGGCGCCGGTGGGGAAGTCGGGGCCCGGGATGTGCTCCATCAGCTCATCCACGGTCAACTCGGGGTTGCCCAGCAGGGCCAGGCAGCCGCTGACCACCTCCCGGAGGTTGTGCGGCGGGATATTGGTGGCCATGCCCACCGCGATGCCGGAGGAGCCATTGACCAGCAGGTTGGGCACCCGCGTGGGCAGCACCTCGGGGATGCGCTCGGTACCGTCGTAGTTATCGACGAAGTCCACCGTCTCCTTGTCGAGATCCGCCAGCATGGCGTGGGAGATCTTGCGCATGCGGATTTCGGTGTAGCGCATGGCCGCGGCGTTGTCGCCGTCGATGGAACCGAAGTTGCCCTGGCCATCCACCAGCATGTAGCGCAGGGAGAAGGGCTGGGCCATGCGCACGATGGTGTCGTACACCGCGGAGTCGCCGTGGGGGTGGTATTTACCGATCACGTCACCGACCACGCGGGCCGATTTCTTGTAGGCCTTGTTCCAGTCGTTGTTCAGCTCGTTCATGGCGAACAGCACCCGGCGATGCACGGGTTTGAGGCCGTCGCGCACATCCGGCAGGGCGCGCCCGACGATCACGCTCATGGCATAGTCGAGGTACGACTGTTTCAGCTCGTCTTCAATATTGACGGGCAGGATTTCTTTGGCTAACTCACCCATTTACTGCGAATTCCTTCAGCGAAAGCAGGGGGCCTTATTGTTCGCCCGAGGCGGGATTACAGCGAATGTGGGCCTGCCCCCAAGGCGAAGCCGCACGCATCTAGAGCAAACCACTCGCCTATAAAACGAGCCGCACGCGCCTCGACACAAACCGCCGATTATACGGAAGAAGCGGAACTGCCGCCATGCTTTTGCCGATTTTGGCCGCCGTTCGGGCAGCCGGGGGCCTTTTGCGGTTATACTGGCGCGCGTACTGAAGCGGCGCCGAGAAGGCCGCCGCGATTGATCGTATTTTGAACAGACCGTGCCGACCCAGCCCGACTACAGCCAGGAAACCCGCACCGATGTCGCCGCCTGCC
The DNA here is from genome assembly GCF_017255185.1 of Parahaliea mediterranea. Classification (GTDB taxonomy): domain Bacteria; phylum Pseudomonadota; class Gammaproteobacteria; order Pseudomonadales; family Halieaceae; genus JAFKCZ01. Next base: position 45,713 of record NZ_JAFKCZ010000020.1, on the reverse strand, counting down.
GAAACCGTGGACACCCTCATCCATCCCGGATGGATCATCCCGGTGAATCCCGCCGGGGAGGTGCTCACCGGCTACAGCCTCGCCATCCGCGGCGAGCATATCGCCGCCCTGCTGCCCCGGGAGGAAACCCGCCACTGGCAGGCCGATCGGGAGCTGGAACTGCCGGATCACGCGGTGCTGCCGGGCCTGGTCAATGCCCACGGCCACGCCGCGATGAGCCTGCTGCGCGGCTTTGCCGACGACCGGTCCCTGATGCCCTGGCTGCAGGAGGACATCTGGCCGGCGGAAGCGGCCCATGTCAGCGAACAGTTCGTGGCCGATGGCGCGGAGCTGGCAGTGGCGGAGATGATTCGCGGCGGCACCACCACCTTCAGCGACATGTATTTCTTTCCCGAGGCCACCGCCCGGGTGGTGCAGTCCAGTGGCATGCGCTGCCAGCTGGCGATTCCCATTATCGGTTTCCAGACCGCCTGGGCCCGCGACGCCCGGGAATGCATCAGCAAGGGGCTGGCGCTGCGGGACGAGCTCAAGCACCGCGAGCGCATCACCGTGGTGTTCGGCCCCCACGCCACCTATACCGTGCCGGAGCCGGACCTCGAACGGGTCGCCACCCTGGCGGCGGAACTGGACCTGCCGGTGCAAATCCACTTGCACGAAACCGCCGGCGAGGTACTGCAGGCGGTGGAGGAGCGCGGCGAGCGCCCCATCGACAGCCTGCAACGCCTGGGCCTGCTGGGCCCGCGCACCCAGTGCGTGCACATGACCGACCTGGGGGAGCAGGACATCGCCCTGCTGGCGGCAAGCGGCGCCCATGTGATCCACTGCCCGCAGTCGAACATGAAGCTAGCCTCGGGCTCCTGCCCGGTGGACAGGTTGCAGGCCGCCGGGGTCAACCTGGGCCTGGGCACCGACGGGGCGGCCAGCAACAACGGGCTCAACATGTTCCTTGAGATGCACACCGCCGCCCTGCTCGCCAAGCTGCGCAGCGGCGACGCCACCGCCCTGCCCGCCGCGTCGGCCCTACACATGGCCACCCTGGGCGGCGCCCGGGCGCTGGGCCTCGACGACCGCATCGGCAGCCTGGAAGCGGGCAAGCAGGCGGACCTCATCGCGGTGGACCTCGGCGGCCCCGAGACCCAACCGGTGTACAACCCGCTGTCACAGCTGGTCTACGCCTGCAACGGCAGCCAGGTCACCCACAGCTGGGTGGCCGGCCGCCCCCTGCTGGCCGAGCGCCAGCTCACCACCATTGACACGCGCGCCCTCAATGCCCGGGTTACCCGCTGGCAGGGCGCCATTGCCGGACACAGGACCACCGCATGATGAGCGAGAGCACGACCGCCGACGGCGCCGACACTGTCGATAGCCCTACCGACAACGCTAGCGACAGAAACGTCGACCCCCAGGAAATCGCCAAGTTCGAGGCCCTGGCCTCGCGCTGGTGGGATCGCGACAGCGAATTCCGCCCCCTGCACGAGATCAATCCGCTGCGGGCGAACTTCATCGACGAACTGTCGCCGGTGGCGGGCAAGCGCCTGGTGGATGTGGGCTGCGGCGGCGGCATTCTCGCCGAGGCCATGGCCCAGCGCGGAGCAAAGGTGACCGGCATCGACATGGGGGAGGCGCCGCTCGCGGTGGCGCGCATCCACCAGCTGGAGTCCGGGGTCGAGGTGGACTACCGCCAGTGCACCGCCGAAACCCTGGCCGCGGAGCAGCCCGGCGGTTTCGACGTCGTCTGCTGCCTGGAAATGCTCGAACACGTACCGGACCCGGCCTCGGTGGTGTCCGCCTGCGCCGAACTGGCCGCCCCCGGGGGCAACCTGTATTTCTCGACCATCAACCGCAACCCCAAGGCCTTCGCCTTCGCCATCGTCGGCGCGGAGTACATCCTCAAGCTCCTGCCCACCGGCACCCACGAATACAACAAGTTCATCAAACCCTCGGAGCTGGCCGGCTGGATACGCGACGCCGGCCTGCAGCTCCGGGAGATGACGGGGCTCACCTACAACCCCCTCAGCAAGCGCTACAAACTGCACCCCACCGACGTAACGGTGAACTACATGGTGCGCGCGGAGAAACCCGCATGATGGCCCGCAAACACCCTCTCCAAGCCGTTATCTTCGACCTCGACGGCACCCTCATCGACACCGCCAGCGAATTCGTGGTGGTGGTGCAGGCCCTGCGCGCCGAGCACGGCCTGGGACCGCTGCCCGAGGACCGCATCCGCGCCTCGGTGTCCAACGGTGCCCGCGCGCTGGTGGCCCTGGCCCTGGACATCACCGAGGACGCCCCGGAATTCGAGGACCGGCGCCAGCGCTTGCTGGCACTGTACAGCGAGGTGCTGGGCACCACCGCCGCGCCCTATCCCGGCATTACCGAGTTGCTGGGCGCGCTGGCCGAGCGCGGCATCGGCTGGGGCATCTCCACCAACAAACCCCGGGCCTACACCGCGCCCCTGCTGGAGGCCCTCGCCATTCGGCCCGCCGCCGGCAGCGTGGTGTGCCCCGACGACGTGGCCCAGCGCAAGCCCCACCCGGAATCGCTGTACCTGAACTGCCGGCAGCTGGACTGTAGCCCCGCGGGGGCCATCTACGTTGGCGACCACCGCCGGGACATCGAGGCCGGGCGCCGGGCCGGCATGCACACCATCGCCGCCCTCTACGGCTATATTGAGCCGGGCGACGACCCGGCCAGCTGGGGCGCGCACCAGAGCGTCGCACGCAGCGGCGACCTGCAAGCGCTGATTCTCTGAACCCGCCCTATCCGCAAGGACCACAGACATGAGCAGCACCATCAATCCCCGGGAATACCGGGCGCGGCCCGACCTGCTGGCGGGCAAGCACATCCTGGTCACCGGCGCCGGCGACGGCATTGGCCGCGTCGCGGCCCAGGCTTACGCCGCCCACGGCGCTACGGTCATCCTGCTGGGGCGCACCGTCGAGAAGCTGGAAGCGGTCTACGACGCCATCGAAGCCGCCGGCCATCCCCAGCCCGCCATTTTTCCAATGGATCTCGCCACCGCCGGCGAGGAGCAATGCCGCGAGCTGGCCGCGGCCCTGGAGGAGAACTTCGGCCACCTGGACGGCCTGCTGCACAACGCCAGCGTGCTGGGCGAGCGACGCCCCATCGAGAGCGCCACCTACAAGGCCTGGCAGGAAGTGATGCAGGTCAACGTGAACGCCCAGTTCCTGCTCACCCGCCACCTGCTGCCGCTGCTGCAGGCGGCGCCGACCGCCTCGATCGTCTTCACCTCTTCCGGTGTCGGCCGGCGCGGCAAGGCCTACTGGGGCGCCTACGCGGTATCCAAGTTCGCCACCGAAGGCCTGATGCAGGTACTGGCGGCGGAGCTGGAAAACACCTCCCGGGTACGCGTGAACAGCCTCAATCCCGGCGCCACCAACACCGCCATGCGCCGCTCGGCCTACCCGGCGGAAAACCCCACCGACAACCCCTCGGCGGAGGACATCATGCCCGTCTATCTCTACCTGATGGGAGCGGACAGCGCCGGCGTGCACGGCCAGGCGCTGGACGCGCAGTAAAGTACCGCCGCCACCGCGCCCCCGGCCGAAAACCCGGGCTCTGTCCGGGAGCCGACATTTTCAATGCAAGCAAGTGCCTATACTGTCTGGCCGGGTGAATCACCGAGCGATAGCAGGCAGGCACGATGGAAAACTTCAACAAAGCACTGGTTACCGGGTGCGGCCGCGGCATCGGCGCGGCCGTCGCCCGTGAATTGTCGGCACGATCAATCGAGCTGGTCGCCCTCAACCGCTCCCGGGAACCGCTGGAGGGGGTGATCGAGAGCCTGGGTGACTCCGCGCCGATCAGCCCCTACTACATCGATGTCACTGACTTTGAGGCGCTGGACTCCCTGCTCGGGGACATCTGCGACGCCCATCCCGATATCGACCTGGTTATTCTCAACGCCGGACTGGACCGGCCGCAGCGCATCGAGTCCTTTGACTGGCGCATCGCCCGGCAGCAGATCGACACCAACCTCACCGCCAACTACGTGTTCGCCGCGCGCCTGCTGCCCCGCCTGCTCGAGCGGGGCGCGGGGCGTTTTGCGGTAGTCTCCAGCCTGGGCTCCTACGCCGGCTGCCCCTATGAGCACGCCTACAACGCCAGCAAGGCGGGAGCGCGAATGCTAATCGACGGCCTGCGGGCGGAGTTGCTGCATACGCCGATCGGCGTCACCGGAATCTACCCGGGCTTCGTCGCCACCGAGATGATCGCCGGCAACGCCTTCGATTCCTCCTCGGCGATCGCGGTGGATGAGGCCGGACGACTCATCGTCGAGGGCCTGGCGCGGGGACAGGACGAAGTCACCTTCCCGGCGGAGATGGGCCAGTTGGTATCCCAGGTCGTGGCCATGCCGCCCCGCGAGCGGGCCGAAGTGGTGCGCAAACTGATGAGCAGCGAGTTCAATACAGCCTGAGAGGCTGCCACCAGCGGCTCGCAGACAGCATTCGCGAAAGCTCCAACGGAGGCTCCCGGCGCCATCCATACCGGGAGCGGTTCTGTCATGCGCTGTTATCGTGGCGGGACAACTCGTCCAGCATCTGCTCGCGCATGCGGAATTTCTGTATCTTGCCGGTCACCGTCATCGGGAACTCATCCACGAAACGCAGCACCGCCGGCACCTTGAAATGGGCGATGCGGTCGCGGCAATGCGCCAGCACCTCCTCCTCGGTGAGACTCTCGCCCTCCTTCAGGTGAATCCAGGCGCAAACCTGTTCGCCGTATTTTTCATCGGGGATACCGAACACCTGGGCATCCTGGACCTGTGGCAGGGTATAGAGAAACTCCTCGATTTCCCGGGGATAGATATTCTCACCCCCGCGGATGATCATGTCCTTGATGCGGCCGACAATGTCGACATAGCCATCGTCATCCATCACCCCCAGATCACCCGAATGTAGCCAGCCCTCGGCGTCGATGGTCTCCCGGGTGCGGGCGTCGTCGTCCCAGTAGTAGCGCATCACCGAATAACCCCGGGTACATATCTCGCCGCGCTCTCCCCGCGGCACCACCGCGCCGTCCTCCCCCACCAGCTTCACTTCCAGGTGAGGCCCCGCGCGGCCCACGGTATTGACCCGCTTGTCGAGGGGGTCGTCCACCGCGGTCATGTGGTTCACCGGACTGGTTTCGGTCTGGCCGTAGGCGATCAGGATGTCGCTCATGTGCATGCGCCCGATGACCTGCTTCATCACTTCCACCGGGCAGGGCGCCCCGGCCATGATGCCCGTGCGCAGCGACGACAGGTCATACCGCCCGAAATTGGGGCAGTCCAATTCGGCGATAAACATCGTGGGCACCCCGTGCAGCGCGGTACAGGCTTCCGCCTCCACCGCCGCCAGGGTCGCCTCCGGCTCGAAGGCCTCGGCAGGGAACACCGCGGCGCTGCCGTGGGTCACGCAGGCCAGGTTGCTCATTACCATGCCAAAGCAGTGATACAGCGGCACCGGGATACACAGCCGGTCTGCGGAAGTGAGCAACATGCCGTCGCCGACCACCTTGCCATTATTGAGGATATTGCGGTGGCTCAGGGTGGCGCCCTTGGGGTTGCCGGTAGTGCCGCTGGTGAACTGGATGTTAATGGGGTCGTCCGGCGACAGGCGGCCGGCGATGGCTTCCAGCTCGCGGTAGTGATCCTCGCCGCCCATGGCGCAGACCCCATCGAAATTAAACATACCGGGCGAGGGTTCGGCGCCCATGCGCACCACGACCTCCAGGTGCGGCAGGCGCGCGCAATCCACTCGCGAGCCCGCATCGGCGTCGCGCATCTCCGGCGCCAGCTTGTAGAGCATCTCCAGGTACTCGCTGGACTTGAAGCGCTCGGCGGTGACCAGCGCCCGGCACTGCACCTTGTTCAACGCGTACTCCAGCTCGTGCACCCGGTAGGCGGGATTGATGCACACCATGATCGCGCCGATACGCGCAGTGGCGAACTGGGTCAGGCACCACTCCACACAGTTTGGCGCCCAGATGCCCACCCGGTCCCCGGGCTCGACGCCCAGGGCCAACAGCCCGGTGGCCAGGCGGTCCACCTCCCGCAGGTATTCCCGATAGCTCCAGCGCACCCCCTGGTGGCGCACCACCAGGGCCAGCTGGTCGGGGTACCGTCGCGCGATGCGCTCGAGGCAGACGCCAATGGTTTCCTCAAGAAGCGGCTGGTCGCGGGGCCCCTCGGCCGCGCTGGGACGTGACGGTTCGGCCTTGCTCACGGTTATTCCCTCCATTCGGCGTCGCGCAACTCCACGCGACGGATCTTGCCGCTGACAGTCTTGGGCAGTTCCTCCACAAAAGCAATTTTACGCGGATACTTGTAGGGCGCGGTCACCCGCTTGACGTGATCCTTGATCTCCCGTTCCAGCTCGGGCCCCGCTTCATAGCCGCCAGCCAGCACGATAAAGGCCTTCACCACTTCGCCCCGGTCCGGATCGGGGCTGGCCACCACGGCCGACTCGATCACCGCCGGATGTTCCAGCAGCGCGCTCTCTACCTCGAAGGGGCCGATACGGTAACCGGCGGAGAGAATCACATCGTCGGCGCGACTGACAAACCAGAAGTAACCGTCCTCGTCACAACGCGCGCGATCACCGGTGATGTACCAGTCGCCGCGGAAGCAGGCCGCGGTTTTTTCCGGTTGCCCCCGGTACTCCTTGAACAGGCCCAGCGGCGGCGCCGGCTTCACCCGCACCGCGACGTCGCCCTCGGCACCCGGGGGCAGGGGATTACCGGCATCGTCGATCACCGCCAGCTCGATACCCGGCGACGGCTTGCCCATCGACCCGGGCCGGGCCGCGACGTCCAGCATGTTGCCGCACAGCAGGGTGGTTTCGGTCTGGCCATAGCCGTCGCGAATGGTCAGGCCCGTGGCCCGCCGCCAGCGCTCGATCACTTCCGGGTTGAGGGGCTCGCCGGCGCCCACGCAGCTGCGCAACTTGTCAAAGGCATAGTCCGCCAACGGCTGCTGTACAAACATCCGGTAGACCGTCGGCGCGCCGCAGAAGGAGGTAATGGGATAGCGCCCGAACATCGCCAGGCTGGCAGCCGGGTCGAAGCCGGAGGTGTGGTGCACGAACAGCGCCGCCCCGCGCAACCAGGGTGCGAAATAGCTGCTCCAGGCCGCCTTGGCCCAGCCGGTGTCACTGATGTTCCAGTGCAGGTCATCGTCCGAGAGGTCCAGCCAGTAGCGCCCGGTGGTTTCATGCCCCAGGGCGTAGAGGTGATTGTGAATGCACATCTTCGGGTAACCGGTGGTTCCCGAGGTGAAGTAACACAGGGCATCCTCTTCGGCGGCGGTGTCGACCGGGGTGAACGCCGCGGATGCCGAGACGCTCGCGCCATCGTAGTCAATCCAACCCTCGCGCGCCCCGCCCACCAGGATACGGCTGTGCAGGGTGTCGCAGTCTGCGGCCACGGCATCGACCTTGTCGGCGCAGGAGGCATCGGTAACCACGCAGACCGCCTCGGCGGCACCGACACGGTAGGCGATATCCTTGGCCGACAATTGCGTGGTGCCCGGCGCCGCCACCGCGCCCATCTTCAGGCAGGCCGTAACCACCTCCCACCAGGCCACCTGCCTGGTAAGCAGCACAACGACGCGATCACCCCGGCGGACGCCCGCCGCGGCCAGCATATTGGCGACTCGCGACGAGCGTTCGCTGAAGTGGTTGAAGTCCAGCTCACGCTCGGTGCCGCTGTCGTCAACCCAGAGCATGGCCCGCTGGCCGGGCCGTTCCCGCGCCAGCCGGTCGACGGTATCGCGGGCAAAATTATAGTGATCCGGGCGGTCCCAGGCGAACTCGCGCCGGGCCGATTCGTACTGCGCAGTCATGGTGGTTAGCATCTCCTAAGGCCCCGTCGGGACCGACCGGGGCAGTAAAACAGGCCTCGGGGGCACTAGCCACCCTACCTTGGTCGAAGGATACTCCCCTTGCGGTAACAGGCCATGAGCATTTTCCGTCATGCCTGCGCCCCGACCCAGCGCCGCCCCCAATTTGCGGAGTGTGGTGGATTGGGAAGCGGTGGCGGTTCGCGGCGGAAAACGGGGCAGGTGATTGACGCCGGTGTACAGTGCGGTAAACTTCGCGCCCATGCCGGCATAGCTCAGTTGGTAGAGCAGCGCATTCGTAATGCGAAGGTCGTAGGTTCAACTCCTATTGCCGGCACCATTTCCCAATGGGTCTATTCTGACCACATAGGTAGCCGTCTTTCCAATCGAAAGTCTTCCCCGCAGCAGCACTAGGCGGGCTGCTGCCCACCGTCCTGCTCCGGCTCGTCCGGCACAATCACCGAAGCGATTGCCGGGGCATTGCCGTCGCGCACCGCGCGATAGGCCGGCGAGGTGATCTCGATCTTATGGCCGTGGAACTCGTCCAGGATATTGGCGTGCAGCTCGGAGTAGATGCGCGGAAGCTCCCCGGACTTGCGGGTCCAGCCATTCACTTCGTACACCACGTAATTGTCTTCCAGGGACACCTGTAGCACGAAGGGTTCCGGATGGCTCGAAATGTCCCTGGTGCGCCGGGCGGCGCTAATCAATAGCTCGTTGACGGTCTGCCAGGGCACGTCGTAGCCGATGCTGATACAGCTGTGGACCAGCAGGCCGGTCTGCCCCATGTTCTTGCTGTAGTTGATGACGTTGTTGTTCAGCACCATGGAATTCGGAATGGACACGATCACGTTTTTCAGGGTCTGGATGCGGGTGACGAACGTGCTGCGCTCCACCACCCGGCCGCGGACATCCGACACCGTGACCTGGTCGCCCACCTGGAAGGCGCGGGTGTAGGTAAGGACCACCCCCGCCACCACGTTCGCCACCGCGGTGGTGGAACCGAGCGACACCAGCACCCCGACGAAGATCGAGATGCCCTGAAAGGCCGGGGAGCTGGACCCCGGCAGGTAGGGAAAAATAATCACCGCGGTAAGGGCGTAGATCAGCAGGCGGATCAGGCCGAAGCTGGTGTGGGCCCATTCGGGGTAGAAATTGCGGATGTGAATCCGGCGCCCGGCGATGCCGTCGAACACCAGGCCGATGATGCGGATGGTGTAGCGCGCCACCACCAGGATGACCGCGATCGTCACCAGATTGGGCAGGTAGGACACAAAGCCCGTCCACACGTACTCCAGGGCGTGATAGACCAGCAATATCAACTGCACCGCCAGGGACATGGTCCAGTCCGAGGTCAGCAGAACCCCAATCAGGGCGGCGACGCCCAGTACCAGCGACAGCAGCCAGCTGACCCCGCGCCAGACATTCAGCCAGAAGTGCTTCATCTCCTCGGCGGACACCAGGTCCTGCGCCTGCCAGCGCAGGGCCTTGAATCGGCCACTTGGAAGCTCTTCCAGAAAGTGCAGGCGCCGGCTGATCAGCAGGCGGGCAAGCAACAACAACAAGATCGAAATGCCGGCCAGCGACGCGGCAATCACCAGCCGCAGCAGGGGGTCGGTGTCGTCCAGGTGGGAAAAAAAAGCCAGTAGCGCCTCCGCCTCCGGCAGGGTATCGATCAAGGCCTCAACGGGCTGTTCGCCCACGGCAGGGTCTGGCATGGCGTTGTTGGCTTGTAGTTTTAATGAGGCCATCATAGCAGCCCCCCCGCGATGCGCCAGCCCGGCCGCCGCCGGTTATACGAGGTGAGGCACTAGCCGCCCTCGATCGCGGCCAGCGGCACCCGGTACTCCTCCGCGCCATCCACGATCACATGCCAGGTGTCACCGTACAGCTGCGCGTCGACCTGCCTGCCCTTGGTGGCATTCACGTAGTCGGCCATAAAGTTAAACGTAAATTCCTCGCCCCCGGGACTGGTCACCACGATCGAAGCCTGGCCGCCCTCCATGCGCAGAATACCCGCGGGGCAACTGGCCATATCGTCGCTGTCCAGGGTTCTGCAGGGCAGCAAAGTCGTGGCGTCGTAGTCCGCGGTAGTGTAGGGCTCCGTGGGATTATTGGCGTCCGCGACCTGATCGGCCTCACCGGCATCCCAGTAGACGTAGACCGATTCATGGGGAAACCGGAAGATCAGTCCCGCGCTACCGAGGCCGGACTGCCGGTACACCGCCCCGCCCTGCGCATCGCGAAAGTTACCGGGCGCATCGCCGACCGGCTCCAGGCGATGGACCACGCCATCCGCTCGCGAAATGGTGATATAACCCTGCCGTTGGGAAAACCGGCAGGGGCCGCTGTTGTCGCTGTGGTCCTCGCCCGCGGAATAAATATCACAGCGGGCGGCCACGCTATCGGCCAGGGCGGGCGGGACGATAGTCAGGATCGCTGCGGCTAAGAGCCACGCACCCGCGCGCGGGAGAACGGGTTCAGTCGGACGAATCATTGGACGATCTCCGGAGCAATCTCAGTAGCATACAGGCTACAGCGCACAATAATCACGGCGCCCCCTGGCAATCTGGCAAACCTCGAGCGGCGGACAACCGCCGCCGGGAGCAGCCCCTCCCCTACCTACCTGGCGCGCTTCCCGGGCTTGCTCTTTACGGGTTTACGGCCGGGCTTCTTGGCCACGCCCCGCCCCTCGCGCTTGCCGAACTGGCGCTCCATCTTTTCGCGCTCCTTGCCGGAGGCGCGGCGCACCTTCTTCTGGGGCAGGTCCGCCATGCGGTAGAGGCTCTTGATTTCCTTCGATTCCAGCTCGGTCCACTGGCCCTGCTTGACCCTGGAGGGAATGAACACCTCGCCGTAGCGCACCCGCTTGAGACGCGACACGGTCAGGCCCTGGGATTCCCACAGCCGGCGCACCTCGCGGTTGCGCCCCTCCATGATCACCACGTAGTACCAGTGGTTGATGCCGTCGCCGCCGCCGTCCTGGATATCGGTGAAACGCGCCACGCCGTCCTCCAGCATGACCCCCTCCAGCAGGGCATCGAGATGCTCCTGGCGGACATCGCCCATCACCCGCACCATGTACTCGCGCTCGATGTTGGAGGACGGGTGCATCAGGGCGTTGGCCAATTCGCCATCGGTGGTGAATAGCAGCAGGCCGGAGGTATTGAAATCGAGCCTGCCGATGGAAATCCAACGGCCCGACTTGAGCTTGGGCAGGCGCTCGAACACCGTGCGCCGGCCCTGGGGATCCTTGCGGCTGCACACCTCGCCGGTGGGCTTGTGGTAGAGAATGCAGCGGGTTTCCTCCGCGGGCGGGCGCTCCAGGGGCCTGCCATCGATGGCGATGCGCGCGCTGTCGTCCACCCGATCGCCGAGCCGGGCGGGCTTGCCGTTGACGGCGATGCGCCCTTCCTCGATCCAGCGCTCCATTTCCCGGCGGGAACCGAGGCCGGTGCGGGCCAGGACTTTTTGTAACTTCTCACCGCTCTTGTCGGCGGGGAGGTCCGGTTTGGCTTGTTTTGACATAGGCTGCATCAGGCGCGCTCGGGGTGGTCGTCACCGTCCCCGGCGCCGGCCGGGTCGGGGTTTGCCGCTGGCGGTTCGTCGCCATCGGTATCGGTATCGGTATCGGTATCGGCGTCGGGCGCCCCGGCCGGGATCACGGTTTCACCCGCCTGCGCCATGTCGTCCACGGCTGGCGCCGCCGGTTCGTCACCGTGGCGGTCCACGGCCGCGGCCCCGGGCCCGGTATCGGCGTTGTCACTATCCGGGTCGTCGCTGCCGGTGCCCGCGACAGCGCCTTCGACAGCCACGCCGACACCCTCAACATCGGTGCCACCGACCACCGCCAGGGCCTGTTGGGGCGAGGCCTCCGCTTCGGCTGGCGCATTGGCGGCCTCGGAGCCGACCGGGTCGGAGAAGCCCAGCTCGGCGTTGAGGGTTTCCAGGTCGCGGATCTCGGCCAGGGCGGGCAGCTGGTCCAGGTTCTTGAGGTTGAAATAGTCCAGGAACTGGCGGGTGGTGGCGTACATGGCGGGCCGCCCGGGTACGTCCCGATGCCCCACCACGCGAATCCACTCCCGCTCGTGCAGGGTCTTGATGATGTTGGAACTCACCGCCACGCCGCGAATTTCCTCGATCTCGCCCCGGGTAATGGGCTGGCGGTAGGCGATCAGGGCCAGGGTCTCCAACAGGGCGCGGGAATACCGCTGCGGCCGCTCGTGCCACAGCCGGGCCACCCAGGGGCTGAGGTTCTGCCGCACCTGGAAGCGGAACCCGCTGGCCACCTCCTGCAGCTCAAAGCCGCGCTCCTCGCAGCGCGTGGCGACCTCCGCCAGGGCCTCGCGGATGGCGGTGTTGTCCGGGCGCTCATGGTCCTCGAACAACTCGCCGATCTGGGCCACGGACAGGGCCCTGCCGGCGGCCAGCAGGGCGCCCTCGATAATCTGTACCAGGTTGACTTCCGACATGCTCACTCGGACCGGGCTTTCACGTGAATGGGCCCGAAGGGCTCGCTCTGTACGATTTCCACCAGGGACTCCTTGATCAATTCCATCACCGCCAGGAAGGTAACCACCACTCCCAGGCGCCCCTCGTCCGCGGAAAACAGCGCCACAAAGGGCACGAACTGGACACCGGACAGTTTCTCCAGCACCTCGGACATGCGCTCGCGAGTGGACAGCGCCTCGCGCTGGATGTGATGACTCTCGTACATGTCAGCCCGGCGCAGCACCTCGCCCAGGGCCAACAGCAGCTCGCGCATGTCCACTTCGGGGTCGGGCCGGGTGCGATTGAGGTCGGGGGGGTTGGCGCTCGCCACCCAGGTGTCGCGCTCCTGTCGCGGCAGCTCCTCGATGTCCTCGGCGGCCTTCTTGAAGCGCTCGTATTCCTGCAAACGGCGGATCAGCTGGGCTCGGGGATCCTCTTCCTCCTCGTCCACATCGGTGGAGCGCGGCAGCAGCATGCGCGACTTGATCTCCGCCAGCATGGCGGCCATAAGCAGGTACTCTGCCGCCAGCTCGAACTTCATGGCATCCATCAGGTCCACGTAGGCCATGTACTGTTCGGTGATCTTCGACACGTCGATCTCGAGGATATCGAGGTTCTGGCGGCGAATCAGGTAGAGCAGCAGGTCCAGCGGGCCCTCGAAGGCCTCGAGAAAGACCTCCAGCGCCTGGGGCGGGATATACAGGTCCTTGGGCAGCTCGGTAATCGCCTTGCCCATGACCACGGCGAATGGCATTTCGCCCTGCTGGGGCGCCTGGGCGCCGGGCTGCGGCGTCTCCTCCCCGGTCGGGGCCTGCGGATGGGTCTCGTTCACGCGTTCACCTGCCATATATTGGGGCGAGTATACCTGAACGCGGCGGGAATTTGGTCGAATGAATGACCCAAAAAGCGGGGCCGGCCCTCGACCCCACGCGGTCCGGGTGCATTCCCCCTGTAGGGCGGAATCCATTCCGCCGTGGTCGAATGAATTCGACCCTACACGGTCGGGGGGTATTCCCCTGTAGGGCGGAATTCATTCCGCCGTGGTCGAATGAATTCGACCCTACACGGTCGTGGGGGTATTCCCCTGTAGGGCGGAATTCATTCCGCCGTGGTCGAATGAATTCGACCCTACACGGTCGGGGGGGTATTCCCCTGTAGGGCGGAATTCATTCCGCCGTGGTCGAATGAATTCGACCCTACACCGCAAATGGCTCGGGGTCGCCCTTGCCCTGGCGCGTCACCACCGGCAGGTCGTCCGCCAGGTCCACCACCGTGGTGGGTTCCATGCCGCAGTAGCCGCCGTCAATCACCAGGTCCACCTGGTGTTCCAGTAACTCGCGAATGTCGTAGGGGTCGATCAGCGGGTATTCATCGCCGGGCATGATCAGGGTCACGCTCATCAGCGGGTAGCCCAGGTCCGCCAGCAGGGCCTGGGCGATGGCGTTGTCGGGCACCCGCAGGCCCACGGTCTTGCGCTTGGCGTGCATCAGTCGCCGCGGCACCTCGGAGGTGGCCCGCAGTATGAAAGTATAAGGCCCCGGCGTGGCGTGCTTGAGCAGGCGGTAAACCGTGTTGTCCACGCGCGCGTAGGTGGCAATTTCCGACAGGTCGCGGCACACCAGGGTGAAATTGTGGCGGTCGTCCAGCTGGCGGATACGCCGGATACGGTCCAGGGCCTGTTTGTCGCCGATGTGGCAGCCCAGGGCGTAGGCGGAGTCGGTGGGATAGACCACCACGCCACCGCCGCGGATGATATCCACCGCCTGGCTGATCAGCCGCGCCTGCGGGTTCTCCGGGTGGACCTGGAAAAACTGGCTCACAGCGCTGCCTCCCGGGAAGTCGCGGGGCCCTGCCAGCGCTCCCACACGCAGGGCAAACCCTCAGGCGCCCTGAACTCCACCCCGAGCTGCGGCCCGAAGGTGCTGTCGCGGTGGTAATCACTGCCGGCGGAAACCGCCAGGCAGCACTCCCGGGCGAGACGGCGCAGTTGCGCGGTCTGGTCCGGCGTCTGCCGGCCGTTGACCAGCTCCAGCGCGGTCCCCCCGGCGGCCCGGAAATCCGCCACCAGGCGGCGCAATTTACTGGCGGTCAGCTTGTACTTGAGGGGGTGGGCAACAATGGCGACGCCGCCCGCGGCCACGATCCAGCCGGTCACCTCCGCCAACTCCGGCCAGAACGCCTTCACGTCCCCCGGCTTGCCCTGGCCCAGGTATTTGTCGAAGGCCTCGCCAACCGTCGCCACATGCCCCTGGGCCAACATCCAGGCGGCGAAATGCGGCCGCCCCAGCTGGCTGTCCCCGGCCTCCGCCACGGCCCCGTCGAGGGCCCCGGGAAAGCCCAGTTTATCCAGCCGGCGGGCGATTTTGGCGCCGCGCTCGTGGCGGGCAGTGGCGAGACGCGCCAGGCCCTCGCGCATGGCGGGGTGCGCCACATCCATGCCCAGGCCGACGATATGCACGGTAACCCCGGACCAGCGACAGGAGAATTCGACCCCCGACACCAGGGTCAGGTCCTCGCCAAGGGCGGCGTCGCGCACCGCCAGGTAACCTTCCACGGTGTCGTGGTCGGTAATGGCAAAATAGCGGATATTGCGCGCCACCGCCCTGGCCAGCAGGTCGGCGGGGCTCAACTCCCCGTCAGAGGCGGTAGAATGGGTGTGGAAGTCAATCAGCACAGACCGTACACTCTCGTTCCCGATTATTCAGCGTTGCCGGTATCGGCTGCGGGGCGCCCACGGGGCGCGCCACGGCCGTGTAGAATGCGCATGGTAACACGCCGGAGCCCGCCACAAGCCCTATGAGACAACTCGCCGAATTTATTCCCATCGCCCTGTTCTTCATTGTCTACCAGATGAAGGGCGAGACCCTCGCCGTTGGCGACTGGAGCTATACCATCGACGGCATTTTCAGCGCCACCGCGGTGTTGATGATCGCCACCGTGCTGCAGGTGCTGCTCACCTGGGTGATCACCCGCACCCTGGAGCGCCGACTGCTGTGGCTGCTGCTGGCGGTGTGCGTGTTTGGCGGCGCCACCCTGGTCTTCCGCAACGAGGCCTTCATCCAGTGGAAGCCCACCATCTTCAACTGGGTGCTGGCGCTGGTGTTCGGGGGCTCACAATTCATCGGCGGCAAGAACCTCATGGAGCGCACCCTCGGCAGCCAGTTGCGCCTGCCGCACGCGGTGTGGGCCCGCCTCAACCTGCTGTGGGTGGCCAACTTCATTATTGTCGGCGCGCTCAACCTGGTGGTGGCCTACGGTTTCAGCGAGGAAGCCTGGGTGAGCTACAAACTCTACTCCGCCATCGGCTTCACCGTGGTACTGACCGTGATCACCGCGCTGATGATCGGGCCCCACCTGAAGGACCAGGACGACCCCGACCCGGCCGGCGGCGATGGCCGCGGCGAAGCCCGCGACAAAGCCACCAACAAATAACAGGAGCCACGCCATGTACTACGCCATCATCTGCGAGGATGTCGACAACAGCCTGGCCCTGCGCCAGCAGGCCCGCCCGGCCCACCTGGCGCGCATCCAGGCGCTGGTCGACGAGGGCCGCCTGTTGGTGGCCGGCCCCCACCCGGCCCTGGACACCGAGGAGCCCGGCGAGGCGGGCTTCACCGGCAGCCTGATCATCGCCGAGTTCGACAGCCTGGAGGACGCCACCACCTGGGCGGACACCGACCCCTACGTGGACGCCGGCGTGTTCCGCCACGTGGTGGTTAAACCCTACAAGCGGGTTCTGCCCTGAACCGCGGGCAAACCGTGTTATTCTAGGGGCCCACGGATTCGACCCAACCAACCGATCGATCAAGGAAACTGTCTTGCTTCGCATTACATCCCTTTTCGCGCTGCTGTATCTCGGCCTGGGCGCCGGCCTCGCCCTGGCCCAAGAGAACCGCTATATCAGTGACACCCAATACATCCCGCTGCGCAGCGGCGCGGGCAACGAGTACCGCATCGTGCACCGCGGCCTGCCCTCCGGCACCCGGCTGACGGTCCACGAGGAAAGCGCCGATGGCGAATGGGCCCGCATTACCACCGCCGGCGGTGACGAAGGCTGGCTGCGAGCCCAGTACCTGATGACGCAGGAGCCGGCCGAAAGCCGCCTGCGCCGTGTCCAGGCCCGCGCCGAGCAACTTGAGGCACAGAACCGGGAGCTCGGCGAGCAGGTGACGGCCCTGCAATCCGAACGCAGCGAACTGAGTACCCAGGTCAGCGATACCGGCAGCAACCTGACCCAGGTCACCGAGGAGCTGGCCCACCTGAAACAAATCTCCGGCAAGGCGGTCCAACTGGACGCGGACAATCGCCGGCTGGCCGAGGAATCCGAGAGCCTGCGGGCCGAAGTCGACACCCTGGAAGCGGAAAACCAGCGCCTGCAGGACAAGCTGCAGAGCAGCGCCTTTATCGACGGCGCCCTGGCGGTGTTACTGGGGGTGATCATCACCCTGGTGGTACCGCGGCTGTGGCCCAAACGCCGGCGCAGTTCCGGCTGGGCCTGAGCGACCCACCCACACTGACCGATTGAACGGCCCGAGGAAACCCGACATGCTGAGAGCCCTGACCCTCACCCTGACGCTATTGCTGGCGCCCTTCGCCGGCGCCGCCGAAAGCGGCCTGCCCAACCCCCAGGTGGTGATCAAGACCAGCCAGGGCAACATCACGCTGCGCCTGTTCCGGGACAAGGCACCGGTCACGGTGGAGAACTTCCTGAACTACGTGGAAGCCGGTCACTACGACGGCACCATCTTCCACCGGGTGATCCCCAACTTCATGATCCAGGGCGGCGGCTTCATGCCGGACATGAGCGAAAAAGAGACCGGCGAACCCATCGTCAACGAGTCGGGGAACCGCCTGCACAACATCCGCGGCAGCGTCGCCATGGCCCGCACCGCGGACCCGGACTCCGCCACCGCCCAGTTCTTCATCAACCAGCGCACCAACCTGCGCCTGGACTGGGCCCCCGGCCAACCCGGTTACACCGTGTTCGGCGAGGTCACCGACGGCATGAACGTGGTGGACTACATCGCCACCTCCCCGGTGGGGAATGTGGGCGGCCACAGCGACGTGCCGGTGGAGCCGATCATCATTCAAACCATCGAGCGCAAGAGCCTGCTGTGATCGCCCTCTCGGTCAACCTCAACAAAATCGCGCTGATCCGCAATTCCCGGGATACGCGCAACCCGGACATCCCCGCGCACGCACAGATGTGTATCGACGCGGGCGCGAACGGCATCACCGTCCACCCCCGCCCCGACCAGCGCCATATTCGCGCCAGCGATTGCTTTGACCTGGCGGCCATGCTCAACGTGGAATTCAACATCGAGGGCAACCCCATGGCCGGCCCGCGCAAGAGCGGGCGGGACGGGGTCGGCGACTACCCGGGCTTTATGGAACTGGTGCGCGAAATCAGGCCGGCCCAGTGCACACTGGTACCCGACGGTGATGCCCAGCTCACCTCCGACCACGGTTTCGACCTCAAGCGCGACGGCGACACCGTGGCGCCCCTGATCGCAGAACTCAAGTCGCTGGGGATCCGCACCAGCCTGTTCATGGACCCGGACGAGGAACAAATCCGGCTGGCGGCGCAAACCGGCGCCGACCGTATAGAACTCTATACCGAGTCCTACGCCCGC
Source organism: Parahaliea mediterranea (assembly GCF_017255185.1). GTDB lineage: Bacteria > Pseudomonadota > Gammaproteobacteria > Pseudomonadales > Halieaceae > JAFKCZ01. Next base: position 27,749 of record NZ_JAFKCZ010000020.1, on the reverse strand, counting down.
GCCTATGAGCGCCGGGACGATGTGGCTACCATACTCGGGCAATTCGCGCGCGCCGCGGAGGTGGCGGCGGAACAAGGGCTCGGCGTGAACGCCGGGCACGATCTGGACCTGCACAACCTGCCTGGTTTCGCCGCCGGGGTCCCCGGCCTGCTGGAAGTCTCCATCGGCCACGCCTTGACGGTGGACGCCCTGCGGATGGGCCTGGCGGTAACCGTCGCCGCCTACCAGCGCGCGCTCGGAAAAACATGAGCCGGCATCCCTAGACACATCGCAACGGGGCCGGACGCGACACAAGGAATACCCCATGTCCGACCCCTCCCCCCTGGACCCGCGCCTCGAGGCGCTGCTCGACAAACAGGCCATCACCGAACTGGTGTACGCCTATTGCAACGCCGCCGACCGCCACGACAACGACAAGATGCGCAGCCTCTATCACGAGGACGCCATCGACGAGCACGGCCAGTTTTTCCAGGGCCCGGCGATGGAATTCATCGATGCGCTGCCGGGCATCCAGGAAAACATGCTGATCCTGCACCACAATGTCACCACATTGAACATCGTGCTGGATGGCGATCGCGCGGAGGGCGAGGTGTATATCCTGGCTTTCCACCAAGTGGCGGTGGACGGCGGCGCCATGGACGTGCTGATTGGCGGACGCTACTTCGACAAATACGAAAAACGCGACGGCGTATGGAAATACACCCACCGCGCGGTGGTGGCCGACTGGGTAAAGGTGGACCCGGAAACCACGGTGGACCTCGAGCACCCGATGATCGAGGGCTCGCGTATCGGCACGCCGGGACAGGCGGACCCCTCCTACAGCTTTTTCGAGATCTTCAATTGGGGCAAGGGGCCGCACCAGTACCGGTAACCACTTCCCCCAGGTAGATGCGCACATCGCGAAAGGCCGCCGACTCGTCCAGGTCGGGCAGGGTGTGCGCCTCCCGGGCGGCGATCTGGCGGTAGCCCGGGGCGCGGAAGTCCTTGACCCTGGAGTCGGCCAGCAACACCCGGTCCGCGCGCAGCAGGAAGCGCTCCAGCCAGGCCAGGTTGGCCCTGTCGTAGAGTACATCCGCCACGATCAGCAGCTCGACCTCCCCCTTCACCGCATCAAAGTTATCGCAAAGCTCCAGGGACACCCCGTTCAGCGCGGCGTTGGCGGCGGTCGCCGCCAGGGCGTCGGGATCGATATCACAGGCCACCACCTCCCGCGCCCCGGCGAGCGCGGCGGCGATCGCCACCACCCCCGATCCACAGCCAAAGTCGAGCACCCGCTTGCCGCGCACCCAGTCCGGGTTCGCGAGCAACCAGTCCGCCAGCACCAGCCCCGAGGCCCAGCAAAAGACCCAGTACAGGGGGTTGTTCATCACACGCTGCACAGTGTCGGCATCGAGTTCGCCCTGGGGATAATCGGCGTTTAGCAATTGCAGCGACAGGGGCGCGGCAATGGGCAGCGGCGTGGTTTCCAGTCGAGCCGCGGGCAGGATGGCGCACAGGCGCCGCTGGAGCTGGGCGAGGGCTTCGTTCACAAGATGCTCGGTCTGTCTTCGGGGAGCGGCATTATCCGCGCCTGAGACCCGGCGCGCCAGGGTGGCCCGCCACGGGGAATCCCGCTAGCATAGCGCGCCATGTCCGACGCCCTGCCCCCCTACATCGTCCCCCACAGCCAGGAACCGATCCTCGTGCTGCACGAGGACGAGCACCTGTTGCTGGTGCGCAAGCCGGATTTACTGTTGAGCGTTCCCGGCCGCCACCCCTTGAACAAGGATTGCCTGATCACGCGCTTGCAGCGGGATTACCCCAGCGCCAGTATCGTGCACCGCCTGGACCTGGACACCTCGGGCATCATGATCATTCCCCTGACCCGCGAGTGCCACGCCCATATCAGCCGCCAGTTCCAGCAGCGCCGGGTGGAGAAGACCTACACCGCGGTGGTGTGGGGGGAGCCGGCGCGGGACAGCGGCGAAATCGACCTGCCCATCGCCTGCGACTGGGACAACCGTCCCCGGCAGCTGATCTGCCACGAGCGCGGCAAGCAGGCCCTCACCCGCTACCAGGTACTGGAGCGGCGGGGCGATCGCAGCCGCCTGGAGCTGTCGCCGGTGACCGGCCGCTCGCACCAGCTGCGCATCCACATGCGCGAACTGGGCCACCCCATCCTCGGCTGCGACATGTACGCCCACCCGGAGGCGCTGGCGATGGCCGATCGCTTGATGCTGCACGCCACCCGCATCGGTTTTGAACACCCCGCCACGGGTACCTGGCTGCGCGGCGAATCGCTCCCTGATTTTTAGTCAGAGGTAGCTACACCAGTCCGACCAGCTGCCCGGGTAGAGCCGTGGCTCGTGGTGACCCAGGCGGACCAGGGTGAACAGATTGACACAGGCGGTCACCCCCGAGCCGCAGTAGACCACCAGGGCCTCGGCCTCCAGCGCCTCCCCCCAGTGCTCGCGCAGGCCCTCGGCATCGCGCAGGGCTCCCGCCGCCGTGGTGGCGCCCTGCCAGGGACGGTTGAGCGCGCCGGGGATGTGTCCGGCCACCGGGTCGATGGGCTCCTCCAGGCCCTCGTAGCGGCGGGGTTCCCGCGAGTCGATCAGCCAGGCCCCGGCGGCCTGGGCCTCGCGCAGGCCGGCGATATCACAGCAGCCCGTCCAGTGGCCGACATCCGGCGCCTCGCAGGGATCGGGTTCGGGCACCAGGGTTTCCGGCTCTCCACCGGCCGCCAGCCAGGCGCTGTAACCGCCGTCCAGCAGCCGCGGCGGCCGGTAGCCCAGGCTGCGCATCATCCACCACAGCCGCGCGGCGAAGGCAAAGCCGTTGTCGTCATAGGCGACAACCTCGCTGCCCCGATGGATGCCCAGGCCCGCCAGGGTCGCGGCGAAGCGCGCCGGCTCGGGCAGCGGGTGACGGCCGCCGTGCTCGGCCGGCGGCGCCGACAGGTCCCTGCCCAAATCGAGGTAGAACGCCCCGGGAACATGACCCGCGTCGTAGGCTGCGCGGCCCGCGTCCGGATCCGCCAGCGAGTAGCGGCAGTCCACCACCAGGGCCCGCGCCAGGGCCTCCCTGTCATCCGGGGCCACCAGCGACGCCTGCGCCTCAAGACTGTCAACCATGACGGATACCTCCTGCTCCAATGCCGTAAGTCAGCTAAACTTAACAGGAAATGTCACCGGAAGCGCCCCGTGGTTACCTCCCGCCGACACAAGCACCGATTGACCATCGTCGCCAGGCCCAATCACTCGGCCAGCTGGCGCGCGAACAAACTGGTGCTGCTGGTGCTGGCCGTGCCCTCCCTCGGCATCGCCACCGGTTTCGCGCTGGCGGGGGCCTGGCCCATCCTGCCCATCGCGGGGCTGGAACTCGCGGCCCTGGGCGGCGCGCTCTACCTGGTGAACTGGAAGCTGCAGTACCGGCACATCATCACCTTCGACGACGAGCGGGTGCGGATCGAAAAGGGCTACTACCTGCCCCGGCAGAGCTGGCAGTTTCCCCGCGAGAACACCGGGATCAGCGTCGACCGCGAGCGCCACCCCTGGGAGGGGCCCGGCATCTGCCTGCACAGCCGCAGCGAGCGCGTGCCGGTGGGGGACTTCCTCAATCGCGACGACTGCCTGGCGCTACTCACCCTGCTGCGCGGGGAATTGCGCGTGCGCGGCCACGGCGACCGGCTGGAGCGCCTGTTTTAGGACCCGCCCGGGGCGGGCCACTATCCAGTCGTGGAATTGACGCGCCGGTATTGCCCGGCGCGGTCGACGCACTCCCTTGCGCGCCCCCGCCGGGCAACACCGCCGGCGTCAAAAACTGCCGGTATCCGGCTTGGCGATAAAATCGTTCTGGTCGAGGGCCTGCACCGGCTCGCAATCGCTGTCGCCGCCAAAACACCAGCTGGGGTGGGACACGAAGCTGTTGGAGACATTGGCGTTGTGGTGCCGGTTGTAGAGGTCGTAGCGATAGCTCTGCCCGGCCACCATGTCCACGCAGCCGGCGGGGCGGCGGGGGCTGGCGTTGTAGCCGACTTCCGCCACCTGCGACTTGTTGATCCACACCGAGGAACAGCTGTTGCGGCCGGTGACGATGGTGGTACCGGGACTGCCGTTGTCGGTGCCGAAGCAGTAGCGCCCCGTGGCCGGCGCCACGAACTCGGCGGAGAACATCACCTCCCAGGAACGGTTCCAGTTGCCCGCGTTGCCGCCCCAGGCCGGGTTCCAGTTGAAGGTGGCGGCGGTGTAGGTGTGATTTTCCGAGGCGTAGTCCCAGCCGGCGCGCATGTTCTGCGCCTGCTCGGCGCCGAAGTTGCCTTTCATTTCATTCCAGTCGTCGGCGTTGCCGCAGCTGCCGTCGGCGAAGAAACCGTCGCCCCAGCCGAGATCGTCGATGCGCGCGTACATACCCGAGAAGTTGTTGGGGTGCTTGTCGGCGCAGTCGCTGATGCCGTCGCCATCGCTGTCCAGGCCGGCGCAGGCGCCGTAGTAGGCCTGGGCGAAGTCGCCGCCTTCCTGGGGCGACACGAAACCGGCGTCCCGGGTGAAGGTGTTGCTGAACACGCCGTAGGGGTCGAGCTGGGCAATCGCCTGGTTAAAAGTATTGCGCTCCGGGGCGTTGCGCGCCTGCAGGGCGGGCAACTGGAACACCCACTCGTCGTTCTTGCCCCAGTGCGGCCAGTAGTCAAAGTTCTCCACCAGGTGGGTCACGATCTCCCGGTAGGGGGTGTTGACGTGCGCCTCGAGCCCGGCCTCGTCCAGGCCGTAGCCCCAGTACTCCACGAACTCCAGGTGCACCATGCGCTCGCCGTCGACAATACCGTTGCGGGCGTGGTTGCCGGAGATCAACAGGCCGTCGTCGGCGTTGTCGAAGCGCATGATGGTGCCGATCAGGGGCTGGCAGATGCCGTCCCGGTTGTAGATGCTGTTGAGGTACTGCACCGCGTCCTGGATCTGGCTGAAGGGCATGGCGCCCTCGTATTCGAGCTGGGAGAAGCTGGGCTGGTTATCCAGGAATTTCTCCGGCTGCAGGGTGATCATGCGGTGGGAGGGCCCGGTGAGCACCGTGTGCCGCGAGGCCACCGGCGACAGCGGTTCCGGGCCCTCGGTGATCACCAGCGGCGGCTGGTCGCGGTACAGCGCCAGTCGTGTGTTCTCGATGCTGCACTGCTGGCCCTGGTTGCACATGGCGAACTGCAAGCCAGGCACCGCGAAGGTGGTTTCAATGCCCGACAGGTTGGGCGTAAACAGCTGGTTTTGCGCATAGGGGCTGTCCACCGGGTTGGCGGTGCGGCTGCCGCACAGCAACTGCACCTCGTCCTGCCCCGGGAACCAGGTGAGGAACACGTAATCACAGCCGGCCACCGCGGCGTCCACCCCGCCATCGGCGACGAAGCTGGTTTCATCCACGTAGCGCACTTCCATGGCGATATTGAACTGCGGCTCCAGTTTCAGGCGCGCCCGCGCCACATAGCCCAGCAGGCCGAGGTTGGTTTTCAGCGCCGACCACAGCTGGGGATCGCTCACGCCGGTCGTGCCCTCCGAGTAGGTGGCAAGGGCGCCGTCGGGGCCAACCACGTCCAGCGCCACGACGGCCGAGGAAATGGTGGAGGAGGACTGCAGCGAGGAGCCGTGGGCGCCGGTGGCGATGGCGCCGCCCACGCTGATGCCGCCGAAACCGGTGGCGCCGAAGCCGTGGCTGAAGCCCTGGGCCGCGAGGTTTTCCTGCAAGTCGTTGATCTCCACCCCCGCCTCCACATTCACCGTGTGGCTGTAAGCCTCGAAGCTCTCGACGGGGCCGATCGCGTTGAGGTGGGTGGAGCGAATCACCGCCGAATTGCCGTCGCCGCAGATGATGCTGGTGGCGGAGTGGCTGGTCCCGGCGGGCTTGACCTTGAGGCCGGAGCTCACCACCGCGCGCACATCCTCCTGCAGCTCGGCCACCGACAGCGGCTCGTAGATCGGTGCCGGCGCGCAGGCCATGCCCTGGGTGTAATAGGCCATTACCTGGCTGCCCGGATCGGCGCAATCCTCGGGGCAGTTCAGCGCGTTTTCGCCGAGCTCCGCGTCGCAATCGTTGTTGCGGCAGGAGGACGCCAGGGTCGACAGCGCGGGGCAGGATTGCGCCTGGGTCTCGGCGGCTACCAGCCAGAGGCTGAACAGCGCCGCCATCCAGGGGAAGTGTGCCAGGGGTGATCGCATGGTCTCGGTCTCCTTGCGCCCACGCGCCGGCGGTGCGCCGGAGCGGGAGCGTGTCGTTATTGTTGTTGGCCGCCCATCCCCACGGACAGGTGCCAGGCACCTTCCACCATAGCGCGCGAGGCGTCCCGGTCAATCGCAAAAATACAACTCATCCAATTGATTTATATAGATTTTTTGAAAAGACTCCGGCCGGGTGTCAATTCCAGACAGGCATCCCGGGCACGCTGTCCGCTTTCGATACCCGGGCCCCGCCGCCGGCGCGCCAGCGCCGCCGCCACTCCTGGGGCGTGAATCCGGTCCAGCGGCGCACCGCGCGGCGGAAATTGGACGGGGAGTCAAAGCCCAGGTCCCGGGCCACGGTGTTGACGCTGCGCCCCGGGTCCCGCAACTGCAGCAGGGCGCGATCGCGCGCCACCTCGTCCTTGAGCTGCTGGAAATTGCTGGACTCGTCCCGCAGGCGGCGGTGCAGCGTGCGCTCGTGGCAACCCAGCGCCCGGGCCACCTCCGCCATCGACGGCGCCGGCCCCGCGCACTCGGCCAACATGCGCCGCACCCGGGCAGCCATGGGCTCGCCGCGGTCGAACTCCGCCAGCAGCTCCCGACACACCCGCTCGCAGGCCCGGGCGGTGATCTCGTCGGAATTGGGCAGCGCCCGGGCGAGGATGCCGGTATCGAACACCAGTTCGGTGGTGGCCGCGGCAAAGCGGACCGGGCAGCCGAACAGTTGCGGGTAGCGCGCGCCGTAGTCGGGCTCGGGGTAGGCCAGGCGCAGTTCCAGCAGCTGGGTCTGGCTGCCCACCAGCGCGTGATTGAAGCGCAGGAACCCGGCCAGCAGCATTTCCAGGAAGAAGCGGCGGCCGGTTGTACCGGGCAGGGCCTCGTCAATGCGGATCAGCCCCCGCCCCTGCTCGTGGTGCAGGCTCATGCGCGCCATGGTGCCGTAGTACAGGCGCTGGAAGGTCAGCGCCAGATTGACCGCCTGCAGATCGGTGGCGGCGCTCAGCATCGCGTAGCCGATCGGCCCGTACTCGGTCACCCCCGCCGCCTCGCCGTAGCACAGCCCGAGATCGGCGCGGCCGCTCTGCGCCACTGCGTTCTCGTAGACCCGCAACAGCGCACCGGCATCCACCACACGGGGATCGTCGCCGCCGTCCACGTCGGACGCGGTCAAACCGCTGCCGCGCAGCAACACCGGCGCATCCAGCCCCAGGCTTTCCAGGTGGCGCAATGTCGCGCCGACGCGGCTGGCGAAGATACAGTAACCCGTGCCAACCGCGGCGCGCCGGCCCTCAGTCATGGCATCCCTCACCCGGGTATCCCCCGCTGTTATTGTTGTGAGGCCACTATAGCAGCCGCGCCGACGGCCCCGCAGCGGTCAGCCGCCCCCCGCCGCCAGGCCGCAAGCCGTGGTTCAGCGAGCAATACCGCTACAGACAGTGGCAGCCGCGGCCGGTATAATTCGCGCCCCTTTTCCGGCTCAAATCCCGCAGGTTATCCCATGTCCAGCAACAAGGTTGGCTTTGTCAGTCTCGGCTGCCCCAAGGCCCTGGTCGATTCCGAACGCATCCTCACCCAGCTCAAGCTGGACGGCTACGACATCGTGCCCAGCTACCAGGACGCGGAGCTGGTGGTGGTCAACACCTGCGGCTTTATCGACAGCGCCAAGCAGGAATCCCTGGACGCCATCGGCGAGGCCCTGAGCGAGAACGGCAAGGTGATCGTCACCGGCTGCATGGGCAAGGGCGACGACGCCGCGGCCATCCGCGCGCTGCACCCCAAGGTACTGAGCGTCACCGGCCCGGCCGCCTACGAGGAGGTGGTGGGCGCGGTGCACCAGTACGTGCCCCACACCCCGGTGCACGACCCCTACGTGGACCTGGTGCCGCCCCAGGGCGTGAAGCTGACCCCCCGCCACTACGCCTACCTGAAAATCTCCGAGGGCTGCAATCACCGCTGTTCCTTCTGCATCATCCCCAGTATGCGCGGCGACCTGGTAAGCCGGCCCATCGGCGATGTGATGGAAGAGGCGGAGCGGCTGGTGAAGGCCGGCGTGCGCGAGCTGCTGGTGATCTCCCAGGACACCAGCGCCTACGGCGTGGACTTGAAATACCGCACCGGCTTCTGGAACGGCCGGCCGCTGAAGACGCGCATGCAGGAACTGTGCGAGGCGCTGGGCGAGTTCGGCGTGTGGGTGCGCCTGCACTACGTCTACCCCTACCCCCACGTCGACAATGTGATCCCGCTAATGGCCGAGGGCAAAATCCTGCCCTACCTCGACATCCCCTTCCAGCACGGCAGCCCGGCGGTGCTCAAGCGCATGAAGCGCCCCGCCGCCGCGGAAAAGGTGCTGGACCGCATCCAGCACTGGCGCGGCATCTGCCCAGACCTCACCCTGCGCAGCACCTTCATCGTCGGCTTTCCCGGCGAGACCGAACAGGATTTCGAGATCCTGCTCGACTTCCTGCGCGAGGCGCAACTGGACCGGGTGGGCTGTTTCCAGTACTCCCCGGTAACCGGCGCCGCCGCCAACGACCTGCCGGATCCGGTGCCGGAAGAGGTGAAGCAGGAGCGCTGGGAACGCTTCATGGCCCTGCAACAGCAGATCAGCGCCGACAAACTGCAGGCCAAGGTGGGCAAGACCATTGAAATCCTGATTGACGAAGTCGACGCCGAGGGCGCCGTGGGGCGCTCCACCGCGGATGCGCCGGAGATCGACGGCAAGGTCTACCTCGACGGCATCACCGATCTGCAGCCCGGCGATTTCGTGGAGGCGGAAGTCACCGCCGCCGACGAGTACGACCTCTGGGCGGGCTAGGCAGCTCTTGAACCTGCTGCTGTTCACCGCCGACGACCTGCTGGCCCCCGGCCGCCTGGCGGTCAGCGACCGCCGCCTGCAACACCTGCATACGGTGCACCGCGCCCGGCCCGGCGACACGGTGCGGGTGGGAGAAACCGGAGGCTTGATGGGCCAGGGCGTACTGGTCGAACTGGACCGCCAGCGCGCGGTGATCGAATTCAGCCTCGACACCCCGCCGCCCGCCAAACTGCCGGTCACCCTGCTGCTGGCCCTGCCGCGGCCGAAAATGCTGCGGCGCATCCTGCGCAGTGCCGCCGAGTTCGGCGTCGAATCCCTGGTCCTGATCAACAGCTACCGGGTGGAGAAAAGCTACTGGCAGACGCCGGTGCTACAGCCCGGCACCGTACGCGACTACCTGCTGCAGGGGCTGGAGCAGGCCCGCGACACGGTACTGCCGGCGGTGCACCTGGAACCGCGCTTCAAGCCCTTCGTCGAAGACCGCCTGCCGGCGCTGCTGGCCGGCCGGCGGGCATTACTGGCACACCCCCGGGACGACGCCCCCCTGCCCCCGACAGACAACCGGGACGCGCTGGTGGTGGCCATCGGCCCCGAGGGCGGTTTCATTCCCTACGAGGTGGAAAAACTGCTCGATAGCGGCTTCGAGGCGGTCGCCCTGGGCCCCCGCATCCTGCGGGTGGAAAACGCGGTCAGCAGCGTATTGGGCCGGCTACTGCCGGCCCCATAGTCCCCCGAATTCCCATAATTAGAAGCGGTACTCCAGCTCCGCGCCGTACATCCGCGGGGGCGCGTAGGCCACGCCGCCCACGCCTTCGGATTCCACCAGGGCGGTGCCGCCGACAATGTACTCCTCGTCGGTCAGGTTGGTGCCGTAGAGGGAACCCACCCAGCGCTCGTCATTGGAAATCCAGGTTAGCCGGGCGCTCAGTTCAAACTGCTCGTCCTCGAACCACAGTCCGGATTCGCAGCTGGTGGCGTCGAAGCAGAAGTCCATGTCCAGCTTCCAGCTGGCCTGCACCCGCGGCATAAACACGCCAACACCGGTTTCCAGGGTGTACTGGGCCGCCAGCATGTAGGTCTGCTCCGCCAGGCGGGGCAGGTTCTCGTCCGAGCGATCCTTCGGGCAGGCATCCACCTCCAACAGGGTCAGGTTGGCCCGGGTACAACCGGGCGGCGGCGGCACGGTGGTATCCGCTACCTGAAGCTGGGTATCGTCGAACTCCTGGATGTCGCCATCGGCCAGGGTCATATTGAAGGTGACCAGCAGGTTCCGGGTGGCAAGCCAGGTGGTTTCCAGTTCCAGGCCATCGATGCTGGACTTGGCGGCATTGATGGTCGCCCCGGTGGGGGAGTTGGTTTGGGGATTGATCACCAGCGTGGTCAGCTGGCGGTTGGTGTAGTCGGTGGAGAACAGCGCGCCGTTGATCCGCAGGCGCCGCTCGAGCAGGTCCAGCTTGAAGCCCAGTTCCCAGTTCTCCACCTCCTCGGGCTCGAACTCCTCCAGATCACCGGTGGGCGCCTCGGACAAACCGCCGGAGAGGAAGCCCTCGCTGTAGGTCAGGTACAGGCTGCCCTGGTCGATCCAGTCGGACTCGCCCATCAGGTACTGCAGGCTGGCCATCGGGGTCACGTCACTGTTGTCCGTCTTGCCGCGCGCACGGTCCGTAACGACCATGTCGAAATCGGGATTGTACTCAAAGGAGGGGCGCTGAACGGAAAACAGGCCGCCGCCAAGGGCCACCACCGGACCGCCATTGGCGTCCAGTGTGGCCGGATCCAGATTCCAGTTTACCCGCTCCAGCTCGCGCTCCTCGTCGGTGTAGCGCAGCCCCAGGGTAGCCCGCCAGTTGTCGTTGAACTCCCACTCCACCTGGCTGAAGGCCGCCCAGGCCGAGTTATCCGCCGCCAGGCCCGTGGCGGTGGCATTGAGGAAAAACAGGTTGCCGATCGCGGGATCGAAAGGGCCGAGGTAGTTCAGGTTGATCCGCCCCTGGGTTTCCTCGCTAAACCAGTACAGGCCGGTGACATACTGCAGGCGCTCGTCGAAAGCGCTGCCCACCAGCTGTAGCTCCTGGCTGTACTGGTCGGTTTCCGCCGGGCCGCTCAAGCTCGGGTGCACGCTGTTGGTGCGGTGCAGGAAGGGTACGCCAATATGATCGAGTTCATCGTTTTGCGAGGCCTCGGTGTAGCGCCAGGCGGTAATGCTTTTCAGGCTGAGGCTGTCATTGATCGCCCATTCCGCGGTCAGCGAGGCGCCCTTGTTCTCCGACTCGTAGTCGCCGCCGAGGTCGGAGATCACCGTGTTGCCATCCCCCGCTTCCGCGGCTTCCTGGCAGTGTTCGTCCACGGTCTTGCCGGTGGCCGGCACAATTGCCAGGGTGTTAAAGACCGCGGCCTGCCAGCCCTCCACACTCGGCACCAGCTGGCATTTCTGCGGGCGCATGGTCTGGTCGGTCTTGGCCCAGTTCAGGTTCAGGTCCAGGGTGAGGTCGTCGGTGGGCACGAAACGGGTCTGCCAGACCAGGCTCTGGCGATCCTCGTCCATGTAGTTCTCGCCATCGAACAGGTTATCGATGTAGCCGTCGCGGGAGCGGGCGACGCCGGACAGGCGGGTCCACAGCGTATCGGTCACGGGGACATTGACCACGAAATCGCCGTCCAGGCGATCCAGGTTGCCCACCCGCATGCCGACGGAGCCCTCGAACACGTCGGTGGGCTTGTTGGTGGTGAACACCAGGGCGCCGCCGGTGGTGTTCTTGCCGAACAGGGTGCCCTGGGGACCACGCAGCACCTGCACCGACTGCACATCGTTGAGATCCAGCAGCGCACCGTCCGGCCGCCCCACGTACACCTCGTCGATATAAATGCCCACCCCCGAGTCTATATTGGCGCCGGAGTTGCGCTGCCCCACGCCGCGGATATAGACGTTGGCCAGCGGCGCATTGCCATTGGCGCTGGCGACATCGATGCTCGGGGCGATCTGGTTGAGGTCCGCCAGGTTGCGCACCCCGGCGTCGCGCAGCGCCGAGGCGTCGAGGGCAGTGACCGCCACCGGTGTTTCCTGCAGGCTCTCGGCGCGCTTGCGCGCGGTGACCACGACCTCCTCCAGCACCAGGTCCTGCGCGCCGGCGGGCGTGACCTGAAGGGCGGAGGCCACCGCCGCCGCAAGCAATACACAGGGCCTGGGCGCGAACAGGGACTTGGGGATACACGGTAAAACGGGCATGGCACACCTCGACGTTATCGTTATGTTTCGCTGTACGCGGTGCACGGCAAATGCCGCACCGCCACAGCTTCGGTAATTGCCTGCCCACATTAGAACCAGTTTCCACAGCGGCAACAAGACTCAAACCCGCCCGCTACCGGGACCACCGCAAATGATCATGCTAACGATCCAGACTGGTTCAACTATCGCAACCGAGCGGCGACGCCGCGATTCCCCGCCCGGCGTTTCAATCCCCGGGCCGCTGGGATACATTAGCGATTAAAGTTCCTGCACGGCGCGCACTATGCCCCTCTCCCGACGCCAATTGCTGGCACTGATGTCCAGCGGTACCTTTGTTGTCAGCACCCGCGGGCTGGCCGCGCCTTTTGCGCCGGCACCGGCCGCGGCCCTGCCGCTGCGCTTTCCCCAGGGCGTTGCCTCGGCCGACCCGAGGCCCGACGCGGTGATGCTGTGGACGCGCGCGGTACCCCCCGCCGGCGAGTCCCGCGCGGAGGTGCAGCTTCAAGTGGCCACCGCGGCGGACTTCGCCAATCCACTACTGGTATCGACGCTGGCGGCCAGCGCCGACAACGACTACACCTTGCGCGCCTACGTCGATGGCCTGCAGCCGGATACCCGCTACTACTACCGCTTCCTCGGCGCCGACGCCACGGTCTCGCGCGTGGGACGCACGCGCACCGCGCCGGAACCCGGCCAGCCGCGGCGGGTTCGCGTGGCTTTCGCCAGTTGCCAGAACTATGAACAGGGCTACTACGGCGCGTGGGCGCGCATGCTCGCCGACGACGAGGCGGCAGCGCCCGACCAGCAGATTGATTTCGTGCTACACCTGGGCGATTTCATCTACGAGCGCAGCTGGCACAAACGCCTGGACGGCTCACCCAACCCACGCGTACTGCCCCCCTTCCCCGATGGCAAGCACGGCGAGGACAACCGCCATGCGGTTTCCCTGGCGGACTATCGCCATCTCTACCGCACCTACCTGAGCGACCCCTGGCTGCAGGCCGCCCGCGCGCGCTGGCCCTTTGTGAGCACCTGGGACGATCACGAGTTCAGCGACGACAACTTCCAGAGCTACAGTTCCTATCACCACCAACCAAAGCTGGAGGCCCAGCGCAAACTCGCCGCCAACCGCGCCTGGTTCGAGTATGTTCCCAGTGTGCTGGACCAACTCGACGGCCAGCCCGCCCACGACCTGCGGCCCACCGAATTCACCGGCGACGAACAGACCGACAACCAGCGCGCCCGGGACAGCCTGCGCATCTACCGTCGCTTGCGCTGGGGCAGGCACCTCGATCTGTTGCTGACCGACGCCCGCAGCTACCGCAGCCCGCCCTGCCTGGAATCCGGCATGGCGGAAAAGCTGGGGCTGCCGATGAATACGGTACCGCTGATCGCTATCGCCGATGGCGGCAGCGGCTACGACGGCGGCCAGCCACCGGCCCGACTGCCCTACGGCGACGGCGCCACCCCCAACCCCGCCATGGCGCGCCCTCCCGGCACCTGCCTGGGAGCCGAACAGCGGGACTGGCTGCTCGCCAGCGCCAGGGATTCCAGCGCCACCTGGAAACTCTGGGGGAACTCCATCCCCCTGCTGCCACTGCGCGTCGACCTGTCCAGTGTCCCCTTCACCGACTACGAGGACAGCGTGTTCAGTATCGACGCCTGGCAGGGCTACCCGGGCGAGGCGACGCGAATTGTCAATGCCTTGCAACAGGCCGGCGTCACCGGGCTGGTGTCCCTCTCGGGAGACCACCACATGCACGGCGCCGGGCTCATCCACGCCGATGGGCACGACCCCGCGGCAGCACCGGTGATCGCCGATTTCAGCTGCGCCGGCATCAGCTCCTCCTCCCTGTACGACAACGTCCACGCCATCGCCGGCGAGGACCATCCCGATTTTGCCGCACTGGTCGAGGCCAGCCACGACGGCCGCACCTTCCCCAACTGGAACATGACCCTGCTGCAGGGCGTACTCGCCGCCTACAGCTTCCACCGCACCGGCAGCCCGCGCCTGGCGCGGTGGCTCGGCCCCAATGCCGCCAACCCCGGCCTGGCCTTCGTTGACAGCACCGCCCACGGCTATGGCATCGCCGAGTTCAGCGCGGAACAACTGCGGGTATCGCTGGTTTGTGTCGCGGAGGTGGACCGCACCTTCGAGGTGGCGCCGCCGGCGCGCTACACCGCGCGTTTCACCCTGCCGCTGTGGCGGGCCGGGGAGCCGCCCCGCCTGCAGGGCCCGGATTTCCTCGGCGAGCCCCCCTTTCCCTTTTCACCCACGAGCGGGTAAGCTGGCTAAAAATCCGGCGGCAACGCGAACTTCCGCTATCACAGCGCTGTCACAATCAGGTACTAGGCTGGTACTGCGACGGCCGCCCGCCCCCGGCGGGCCAGGATAGAGCCACCGCGGCGCGACTTGCGCGCTGCGGGCACGGAAGAAAAGACAACAGGAAACCCCATGAACACAGGTAACAGATCATTTGACGCCACCGAGCTGTGCAGCCGCAAGCTGTGGCAGCTGGTGAACAACCGCGAACACGCCATCGGCGAGCGCGAATTGCGGCAGGCCGTGCACGAGCTGACCGAGCGCCGCCACTACCTCCAGGAATTGCAGCAAATCGGCAAACTGGGGCAGCACTAGCCAAGGCAACACCCAGTTCCCATGGCCCGCCCCCCCTCGCGCCGCGCCAGTTCCGCCGACATCACCCGCTTCCTCGGCGCCAGTCGCGCCATCAGCCAGGTCGCCCGGCACCAGCCGCGCCTGCTGTTCGCCATCGACGCCACCGCCAGCCGCCAACCCACCTGGGACACCGCCAGCCACCTGCAGCAGCAGATGTTCCGCTCTACCCGGGATATCGCCACCCTGTCCGTCCAGTTGTGCTACTACCGGGGCTTCGGCGAATTCTTCGCCAGCCCCTGGCTGAACGACAGCCAGGCCCTGGCGAAGCTGATGGCCGGGGTATACTGCGAGGGCGGACATACGCAGATCGCCCGCCTGCTGCGCCACGCCCTGGAGGAACACCGGCGCAACCCGCTGCGGGCGCTGGTGTTCATCGGCGATGCCATGGAGGAGAGCCCCGACGCCCTGTGCCAACTGGCGGGGGAATGCGGCCTGCGCCAGCTGCCCCTGTTCCTGTTCCAGGAGGGTGATATCGTCCCGGTACGGGAAACCTTCCAGCGCATGGCGCGCCTTGCCGGCGGCGCCTGGGCCCGGTTTGACAGCGCCAGCGCGCACACCCTGGCCGAGTTGCTCGGCGCGGTGGCCCGCTACGCCAGCGGCGGCCGCAAGGCGCTGGAAAACAATCCCTCACAGAGTGCTAAACTGCTGCTCCAGCAACTCAAACCCTGAGGAAACCGGTGTCCCGTCTTCTCCTACTGCTGGCCATCGCGGCCGTCGTCTACATCCTTTACCAGCGCGCACGCAACCAGCCGCCCCACAAGCGCCGGGCCGAGTACATCAAGCTGGGGCTGGCGGTGGCCGTGGTGGTGGTCATCGGCCTCACCCTGACCGGCCGCATGCACTGGGTGGGAGCGGCGCTGACCGGCCTGCTGGTGGCCATGCGCCAGCTACTGCCCACCCTGGTGCGGCTGTTCCCGATGCTGTCGTCGCTGAAATCACGCGCCGGCCAGGGCGGGCCCCAGCAATCCACGGTGGAAACCGAGGTGCTGCGCATGCGCCTCGACCACGGCAACGGCAACCTCAGCGGCGACGTGCTCAAGGGGCCGTACCAGGACTGGTACCTCGATGAAATGGACCGCGACCAGCTGGACGAGCTGATGGCCTACTGCCAACAGCAGGACGCCGACTCGGCCCAGTTGCTGCAGGGCTACATGGAGCAGCGCTTTCCGGGCGGGGCTGGCGACACCGGCACCGGGCAGCAGCAAGGGAATGGCGGAAGCGATGGCGGCATGAACCGCCGCGAGGCCCTGTCCATCCTGGGCCTCGACGAGAGCGCCAGCGACGACGACATCGTCGCCGCCCACCGCACCCTGATGCAGAAGCTGCACCCCGACCGCGGCGGCAGCGGCTACCTGGCGGCCAAGATCAACGAGGCCAAGGACTTCCTGCTGGGATAGTCCCGGGCGGGTGGAGCGCACCGCCTGACAGGCCGTGCGATTGCACGTAAACTGCCCGCCGCACATTTATCGACAGGAGCACAGCATTCCACCATGAGCGACGTGTTTGTCATCCGCAACCAGCATGGACACTACTGGGGCAAAAGCAAGGCCTGGGTCGACGGCTCCGACCCGCGCGCGGTGCTGCGCGTGAAGCACCAGGACGAGGGCATCAACACCCTGGTCGAACTCAGCGCCAAGGACGTGACGCTGCGCGGCGAAGTGATGCCAGCCGAACTGGGCCCCAAGGGCGAGCCAGTGCTGGAGGTCAGCGACACTCCCCTGCCCCAACCCGTCGCGGAAGCTGACGGCGGGGCCGACGCTGGCGACAGCGACAGCGCCGCCAGGGGTGCCGAAGCGTAGCCCGGCAATCATTTCCCGCGAAAGGCGCCCGCAGGCGGGCACTTGAAAAAGCCCCCAATGGCGTCATATTCAATGGATCACAAGGCCCGCGAACGGGCGTCATAAGGTAGCAAACCAGCGATGAGAATCCTGCTTTTCCTGGCAACCAATATCGCGGTGCTGGTTCTGGTCAGCATCGTGTTCAACCTGCTCGGCCTGGAGGGCATCCTGGCCGCCAACGGGGTGGACCTGAATCTCGGGCCGCTGCTGGTGTTCTGCGCCCTGTTCGGTTTCGGCGGCTCGCTGATCTCGCTGTTCCTGTCCAAGTGGATGGCCAAGCGCGGCACCGGCACCTACATCATCGAACAGCCCCGCAACCGCGAGGAACAATGGCTGGTGGACACCGTGGCCCAACTGGCCGGGGAAGCGGGAATCGGCATGCCCGAAGTGGGCATCTTCCCCTCCGAGGCGGCCAATGCCTTCGCCACCGGCTGGAACCGCAACGACGCCCTGGTGGCGGTGAGCGCGGGCCTGTTGCAACGCTTTCGCCCCGAGGAGGTGCGCGCGGTGCTGGCCCACGAGATCGGCCACGTCGCCAATGGCGACATGGTCACCCTGACCCTGATCCAGGGCGTGGTGAACACCTTCGTGATGTTCCTGGCCCGTATTATCGGCCACACCGTGGACCGGGTGGTGTTCAAGACCGAACGCGGCTACGGCATCGGCTACTACGCGGTAACCATCGTGACCGAAATCGTACTCGGCTTCCTGGCCAGCATGATCGTGTTCTGGTTCTCGCGCTGGCGCGAGTACCGCGCGGACCACGCCGGCGGGCAACTGGCGGGCAACGCGGCCATGATCGCCGCCCTGCAGCGCCTGCGCGCGGAACAGGGGCTGCCCCAGGACCTGCCCGGGGAGCTGACCGCCTTCGGCATCACCGAGAAGATGAAAGAGGGCCTGTCCAACCTGTTCCGCTCCCACCCGCCGCTGGAAGACCGGATTCGCGCGCTGGGCGGTTAACCTCATACAGCGCCCGGCCGCCACAAGCCGGCCGGGCGCTGTGCTCAGTCGTCGGCCCGCAGCAGTCACCCGCCGAACACGTACTCGCTCATCGGTATCACGTCGATCCGGTCGAAGTCGATAAAGCGGGCGCAGCTGTCCATCATCGCCTTGACCCGCGCGGCCAGCTCGGTGTCGTCCGCGGCGCCGTAGAAGGCGTGGTCGGAGGTCATCGCGGCCGCGGGGAAGTTTTCCTCCACTATCGCCGCGGGCACCGCGGGCACCGCGTCGTCGCCACGCAGTACCCGCACCACCACATTCTGGCGATAGCCGAAGGTGCCCTGGGTGTCGATGGCCACCCGGGTGTGGCTGCCCTGCCAGACCGACAGCCACTCGTCGCGGCCCAGGCGCGGTGGAATCTCCAGAAATACCACCTGGCACATCCCCGGCACGCGTCCGTCGGCGGCCGGCGGCTGCGTGGTATTGACGATGGGCTCCGCCTCGGTGACCAGCAGGGTGTGGAAGTCCTCGCAGGCAGCGGCGAGCAGGGCCTCCTGGTCCGCGCGCTCGCCGCCGTTATCCAGCCACAGCGACAACACCGCCTGCGGTAGCGGCTCGCGGCGCGCCACCCGCTTGCCCGCCGCCGCGGCCACCGCGCCATCGGCCACCGTCAGGCGCACCGCCCGGGTGCCCGGCAGGGCCCGCAGGGCGGGAATGGTCTCCCCCAGCAGCCGGTCGCGCAGCGCGTCCCCATCGGTCCCCGCCCGCGCCCACAGGGGATAAACCAGTTTTTCCATGTCGCCTCCTCGATCCGCTCACAAACCACGCCCGCCATCGCCGCGACGACCGTCGCGCGGCGGGGCCAGTGCCCGAGTAGAACAGCTGGTCGGCGCAAGCTCAATCGGCCCGAAGGGATCGCCCGTCGCTGGCGAGTACTGTTGAACCATTCACGCAACGGCGCTGTCCCTGTACATGACGCCGCTCTGGTACAGTGGGGCGAGGAGGAACAGGCGATGAACACAACAGCGCGCAGTCCCGCGGGACTGACATGGTTGCGCGGCGCGGCGATCGCCGCCCTGCTCACCCTCCCGGCCTCGGTACTCGTGGTACGACTCGGCTGGTGGCAGCCGGGCCTGCTGCTCTACGCCGCCGCCTGCCTGGTATCGGTGGCGGCGCTGGCCCTGGCGGTGATCGCCGGCCTGTTGCCGCGACTGCGGCGACATCGCGGCGCCCTGCTGACCCCGGTCCTCGCGGCGCTACCGGGCAGCGTGCTGCTCGCCACGGTGCTGGCGGGGCGCGGGGATCATCCGCCCATCCACGATATCAGCACCGATCTGACGCGACCGCCGGTGTTCTCCCACGCGCCGGCCCTGCGCGGCCGCGAGGCCAACTCCCTCGAACCCAACCCGCAAACCCACGCGGCCCAACGTGCCGCCTATGCCGATATCCAGCCACTGCGCAGCTCGCTGGCCCCGGAGGCCGCCTATGCGCGGGCCGTGACGACCGCCGAGCAGCTGGGCTGGGAGGTGGTCTATCAGGCCCCCCGAAAGGGCGAGCTTGAAGCCGTGGCAACCACCCCCATTATGGGTTTCAAGGATGACGTGGCGATTCGCCTTCGCCCGTCCGGGGACGGCGGCACGCGGGTGGACCTGCGCTCCGTGTCCCGGGTCGGGGTCGGTGACCTCGGCGCCAACGCGGCGCGAATCCGCGCGTTTATCGAGCAGTATTCACAAGGAGAATGACAAACACCATGCGCACCCTGTTCAGCCTATTCGCACTGCTGGCGGCCCTGCTGGGCCCGGCGTCCACCCTCGCCGCGCCGGACTACCTGAGCTTCGCCACCGAGGACGAGGCCAACAGCACTGAAATCTTCAGCAAGGCCAGCCCCGCGGTGGTCTACGTCACCAACAAGGCCCTGCGCCGGGACTTTTTCTCGCTGGACATCCATGAAATTCCGCGCGGCTCCGGCAGCGGCTTCGTGTGGGACGACAGCGGGCTGATCGTCACCAATTTCCACGTGATCGCCGGCGCCCACCGGCTGACCGTTACCCTCCAGGACCAGAGCGAGCACGACGCCGAGGTGGTGGGCATCGCCCCGGAAAAAGACCTCGCGGTGCTGCGCATCACCGACCCGCCGAAGGACCTGGTCACCCTGCCCCTGGGCGACTCCTCGGAGTTGACCGTGGGCCGCAAGGTGCTCGCCATCGGCAACCCCTTCGGCCTGGACACCACCCTCACCACCGGCGTGGTCAGCGCCCTCGGCCGCGAGATCAAGGCGCCCAGCAACCGCACCATCCGCGGCGTGATCCA
Source organism: Parahaliea mediterranea (assembly GCF_017255185.1). Lineage (GTDB taxonomy): Bacteria > Pseudomonadota > Gammaproteobacteria > Pseudomonadales > Halieaceae > JAFKCZ01. Next base: position 7,762 of record NZ_JAFKCZ010000020.1, on the reverse strand, counting down.
GACCGACGCCGCGATCAATCCGGGCAATTCCGGCGGCCCCCTGCTCAACTCCCTGGGCCAGCTGGTGGGGGTGAACACCGCCATCTACAGCCCCAGCGGGGCCAGCGCCGGCATCGGCTTCGCAATCCCGGTCAATACGGTGCGCGACGTGGTGCCGCAACTGATCGCCTACGGGCGCATGCAGCGCCCGGTAATGGGCCTGGAACTGGCCAGCGATCGCTGGATTCGCCGCTACCGCATCGACGGCGTGCCAGTGGTCCGGGTATTCCCGGGACTGCCGGCGGCGGAGGCCGGGATCAGCGGCGCCTACCGCAACAGCCGCGGGGAGGTCGTACTGGGGGATATCATCACCCGCATCGATGATCGGGAAATCGACAGCAACGACGACTTCCTGAGCGTGTTGGAAAAGCACCAGCCCGGCGATCGCCTGGAGGTGGAGCTGCGCCGGGGGCGCGACACCCGCAGCGCCACGGTGGTACTCACGGAACCACAGTAAGGGACCCCACACCCCTGCCGGGGCAATAGGGCCCGGTCAGGACAGGGTGCCGCCGTCCACCCGCACATCCTCGCCGGTGATGTGAATCGCGTCCTCGGAAGCGAGCATGGCGATCACCCCGGCGATGGCCTCCGGCCCCTTGGGGCCGGACAGGGACATGATGCGGGGCATGAGTTCGAAATCCATGGTGTCGGGCCAGTCGATGCCCTCGGTCATTCCCGAATTGATATCCCCCGGGCAAACGCAATTGGCGCGCACGCCCTGCTTGGCGAAATCCACCGCGATACTGCGGGTCATGGCGAGCACCCCACCCTTGCTGGCGCAATAGGCGGCGCCACAGGGCAGGCCCGACAGCGCCGCCGTGGAGGCGGCATTGACGATACTGCCGCCGGTTTTCACCAGGTGGGGCAGCGCCTCGCGGCACAGCAGCATGGTGCCGGTGAGGTTGATATCCAGCACCCGCCGCCATTGCGCCAGCTCGATCTCGCGGGCGTCGTCGAAACGCAGTATGCCCGCCATGTTGATCAGCGCGTACAGGCTGCCGTAGTGCTCGATACAGGCTTCGACGCAGGCGATCACCTGCGCCTCGTCACTGACGTCACAGGCATGGGCGGTAGCGGTGCCTCCGGCCTCGGCGATTTCGGCAACGGTCGCCGCCAGGGTCCCGGCATCCAGGTCGACGCAGAACAGCGAGCCACCCTCGGCGGCAATACGCAGGGCGCTGCCCTTGCCGATACCGCTGCCGGCTCCGGTCACCAGTACCACCTTGTCTTCGAATCGGCCCATCGCGCACTCCTTTTTATGATTATTCACTCCCGGCAGCATGCGCCCGCCCGCCATAGGGGTCAACGCGGCCCGGTTCGCGGCACTGTACCGCGCCCCGCCAATTGCCCGCGCGGGCCCCGCCTGTGCTGTATTGTCACCAGCGGTGACTGATATGGTCATTGCCTCGGCGGGGGCGGCCGTTAAGCTGGCCCGGATCGACGACCGTCCCCAACAACCCGAGCAGGAGACCCTCCGCGTGCAAGACCTGGAACAGTTTCGCCTGGAAGTGCGCCAGTGGCTGCAGGACAACTGCCCCGAGAGCCAGCGCCAACCCGCCACCCCGGAAGAACAGTACTGGGGGGGCCGCGGCGGCCACTTCCCCAGCGACGACGCCCGGCTGTGGTTCGAACACATGCGCGATCGCGGCTGGACCGCCCCGGAATGGCCCGAGGCCTACGGTGGCGGCGGCCTGGACCCGCGGCAGGCGCGGGTGCTCAAGGAGGAGATGAAGCGCATCCAGGCCCGCACCCCGCTGTACAGCCTGGGGGTGTGGATGCTGGGTCCGGCCCTGCTGGAGTTCGGCAACGAAGCGCAAAAACAGCGGCATATCCGCGCCATCGTCAACGGTGAAATTCGCTGGTGCCAGGGCTACTCGGAACCGGGCTCGGGCTCGGACCTCGCCAGCCTGCAGACCCGGGCCGAGGACAGGGGCGATCACTACCTGGTCAACGGCAGCAAGATCTGGACGACCTCCGCCGACAAATCCGACTGGATATTCTGCCTGGTGCGCACCGATCCCGCGGCCAAGAAACAGGAGGGCATCAGCTTCCTGCTGATCGACATGGCGAGCCCGGGGGTCAGCGTGACCCCGATCGAACTGATCAGCGGCGAATCCGAGTTCTGCCAAACCTTCTTCGACAACGTCAAGGTACCCAAGGAAAACCTGGTCGGCGAACTGAACCAGGGCTGGAGCATCGCCAAGGCGCTGCTGGTCCACGAACGCAAGCTCATGTCCGAACTGGGCAGCGACTCGCCCCGCCAGCAGGTGGCCCCCACCGCCGCAGCCAGGGAATACCTGGCCTTCGACAACGGCCGTATCGCCGACGCGCAACTGCGCTCGGACCTGGTGGACTACGACATGCAGATGCACGCCATCGGCCTGACCCACTTCCGCTGCTTCGAGGAAAAAGCCGCCGGCGTGCAGAGTCCGGCGCCGCTGGTGATGAAATACCTGGGGACGGAGGCGGAAAAGGTCAAAAGCGAGTTGCTGCTGGCCATCATGGGCAGTCGCGGTCTCGGCTGGGAGGGCGACGAATTTACCGCCGCGGAACTCGATACCCTGCGACTGTGGGCCATGTCCAAGGCCATGACCATCGCCGGCGGCACCTCCGAGGTTCAGCTCAACGTGATCGCCAAGAACGTACTGCGGTTACCCCAATCCTGAGCCCAACAGAGGTAGAAAACATGGCACTTGTCTTGAATGAAGAACAGCGACTGCTCAGGGATACCGCCCGCGAGTTCCTGGACCAGCGGGCCCCGGTGGCGGCGCTGCGTAAACTGCGCGACAGCCGCGACGCCACCGGCTACGACCCGGCCCTGTGGCGGGACATGGCGGAGCTGGGCTGGGCCAGCATTATCCTGCCGGAACAGTACGGAGGCCTCGAGTTTGGCTTCACCGGGCTCGGCGTGGTGCTTGAGGAATGCGGCCGGAGCCTGAGCGCCTCGCCCTTGTTCGCCACCGCCGTGGTGGGCGCCTCGGCAATCCTGTTGGGGGGCAGCGAGGCGCAGAAGGCGGCCCTGCTGCCATCGCTGGCGGCGGGCGATACCACCCTCGCCCTGGCGCTGGAGGAAACTCATCACCACCGCCCCCACCATATCGCCGCCACGCTGGAGCGCGGCGACAACGGCTACCGGCTCAACGGCCACAAATGCTTCGTCGCCGACGGTCACAGCGCCGACCACCTGTTGGTGGTGGCCCGCAGCAGTGGCGATACCGGCGACCGCGACGGCCTCAGCCTGGCGCTGGTGGCGCGCGACGCGCCCGGGGTGCGGTGCCAGCGCACAATCATGGCCGACAGCCGCAACGCGGCCAACCTGCGCTTCGAGGATGTGGCGATCGCCGAGGACGCCATTATCGGTGAGGCCGGCGCCGCCTGGCCCCTGCTGGAGCAGGTCCTGGACCGCGGCCGGGTGGCCCTGGCGGCGGAAATGCTGGGCCTGTCCCGGGAAGCGTTCGAGCGCACCGTGGCCTACCTGAAGGAACGGGTACAGTTCGGCGTACACATCGGCTCCTTCCAGGCCCTGCAACACCGGGCGGCGCAGCTGCAGGCGGATATCGAGCTGTGCCACTCGGTGGTGCTGCAAGCCCTGTCCAGCGTCGACGACAATCCGCAACAACTGCCTTTGCTGGCCAGTCTCGCCAAGGCCAGGCTGAACGAGCTGGCGAAGCGGGTGACCAACGAGGCGGTGCAGATGCACGGCGGCATCGGTGTCACCGATGAGCTGGAGATCGGCTTCTTCCTCAAGCGCGCCCGGGTGGCGATGCAGCTGCTGGGCGATACCGGCTACCACAAGGACCGCTACGCCAGCCTCTGTGGCTATTGATTGAAACATTCACGCCTACAAACGGGATAAGGACACAAACCCATGGAAAGCCAGGACAAACTCGCCATCGTCGACCGCTACGTCGAAGCCTTCGCCAACAACGACCTGGGTATCATTCGCGAGCTGTTCGCCGATGACGCCACCGTCGAAGACCCGGTGGGCAGCGATATTCACCGCGGTATCGAGGCGATCTGCGCCTTCTACGAAGGCGCCCTGGGCGCCGGCCCCACACTGGCACTGAGCGGCGTCCCGCGCTGCGCCGGCAACGCGGTCGCGTTCCCCTTCCAGGTGCGCATGCCCGGCATGAGCCTGGACGTGATCGACGTGTTCGAATTCAATGACGCCGGCAAGATCGCCAGCATGAAAGCCTATTGGGGCCCGGACAACGTCCACAAAGGCTAAACCGCGCCGCGGCTTTTTCCCGCCGCCCGCGCGATCGGGGTGCCCCGATTGCGCGGGCGGTGCTATCCTGCGCCGGTTCAACTGTCACCGGGCCGACGGACCACCGATGGCCGCATCGCAGACAACCACGAGGCGGATGTGAAGAAACCAATTCTGTGGGCGGGCTTTGCCGCCGCGCTGCTGCTGTTTAGCGCCATCCAGTTCGTACCGTCCACACCGGTGGCGGTGCCCGCGGCGCTACCGGAGGCACAGCGCGCCGACCACCGCGTGCTGGGCTTCGAGGGGATCGACAACTTCCGCGACCTGGGGGGCTACCGCACCGAGGACGGCAAACAGGTGCGCTGGGGCAGGCTGTACCGCTCGGGCGCGCTGGACGAGGCCAGCCGCTGGGACCTCGATCAATTGCAGCGGCTGGATCTCGCGCTGCTGATCGACTTCCGCTCGCGGCAGGAAAAGGCGGAGGCCCCCGACAAACTTCCCGAACCGCCCGGTTTCCAGGTGCTGGAGATCCCGACCCTGGACGCCGGCAACTCCGCCATGGTCGGCGAGGTCATGGCGCGAATCGACAGCGGAAACTTCGACGGCTTCGACCCCGACGCGCTGATGGTCGAGGCCAACCGCCAGTTCGCCACCACCTTCACCCCCCAGTTCCGCCAATTCGTGCGCGGCGTGCTGCAGGCCGGGGGCAAACCCGTGCTGTGGCACTGCACCGCCGGCAAGGACCGCACCGGTTACGCCGCCGCCATCCTGCTGCGCCTGCTGGGCGTGCCCCGGGAACAGATCATGGCGGACTACATGGCGAGCCGCGAGCCGGCCCTGGAGGCCCACGGCAGGGACCTGCTGATGCTCCGGCTGTTCAAGGGCGAGGAGGCCGCGGACAATATCCGCGTCATCATGGGCGTGGAGGCCCACTGGCTAGAGGCGGCATTCGCCGCCATCGACGAGCACTGGGGCGGGTTCGACAACTACGCGCGCGACGGCTTGGAGCTGGCCCCCGCGGATATCGCCGCACTCAAGGCCCAGCTACTTTACTGATTCGCCGGCGCAACGGATACGCCAGCTCGCCGGGTGAGCGACACGCCCGGCGGTGGCGAAGGGAGCGCCTACTTGTTCAGGGCGCGCAGCATCCAGGCGGTTTTCTCGTGGATGCGCATGCGATCGGAAACCAGCGCCGCGGTGGACTCGTCGTCCCCGTCCTGGGCCAGCTGCAGCACATCGCGGCAGGTCCTCACCACCTGCTCGTGCCCCTTGACCAGAAGATCCACCATGCGCTCCGCTTCCGGCACGCCATCGACCTCCTCGATGGCGCTGAGGCGGGCAAATTCCTTGTAGGTGCCCGGCGCGGCCACGTCCAGGGTGCGAATACGCTCGGCGATCTCGTCCACGGCGGTGGCCAGCTCCGTGTAGTGCTCCTCGAACATCAAGTGCAATTCGCGAAACTTCGGCCCGACAACGTTCCAGTGGAAATTATGGGTCTGCAGGTAAAGCGTGTAGGAATCGGCCAGCAGGCGGCTCAGGCCCTCGGCGATTTGCAGCCGGTCTTCCTTGTTGATACCGATATCGATCGTAGTCATGGTGGCTTGTCTCCTCGTGTAACGGCGGGACCATATTGACCCGCGAACAATCAGTGTGCATGTGCAATGTTAACGCAGTTCAACCGGCGCTGCCTTGCGCCAGCTCAATTGGCGGATGTATCGGCGACGGTTAACGGCTAGACTAGGCACGGCATGAACCTGCAAATGTACAGCGAGGTCATCGCCGCGGTCGCCGTGTTGTTCTACCTCACGGCCATCCTGTCCGCGGTCGAGGCCATCATGAGGGTGCGCACCGCCCAGGGCGCCATTGCGTGGGCCATTTCCCTGTTGACCGTGCCCTACATCGCCCTGCCCTGCTACTGGATATTCGGTCGCACCAAGTTCGAGGGCTATCTGGAACAGAAACAGGAAATCGAGCGGCAGACCCGCCAGTTGCTGCAGCGCACCCATAACGCCCTGGACGACTACCTGCTCGACTACCCCAACGACCTCCCGTTGTACAACAGCCTGTACAATCTGAGCCGCACACCGGCCACCCGCGGCAATCACGTCGAGCTGCTGATCAATGGCCAGGCCACTTTCGACAGCATTCTGGGCGGACTGGAAACCGCCCGACGCTACATACTGATTGAGTTCTATATCATCCGCGACGACGACCTCGGCGCACGCTTCACCCGCATCCTGTCGCAGAAGGCGCAGTCCGGGGTCAAAGTATTCCTGCTGTACGACGAAATCGGCAGCCGCAACTTCCACCGCACCCGCATGTGCAAGCAGCTGCGCCAGACCGGCGTCCGGGTGGCGGCCTTCAACACCACCCAGGGCCACCGCAACCGCTTTCAGCTCAACTTCCGCAACCACCGCAAAATTGTGGTGGTGGACGGCGAGCAGGCCTGGGTGGGGGGGCACAATATCGGCGACGAATACCTGGGGCTGAGCAAGCGCCACGGCTTCTGGCGGGACACACACCTGCGCCTGCGGGGGCCCGCGGTACTGGGCACAGAGCTGGCCTTCGCCACCGACTGGCGCTGGGCCACCCGCTCGCCGCTGGATATCCAGTTGCGCCTGGAATCCCGCCCCTGCGGCGACGCCAACGTGTTGGTTTTCGCCTCGGACCCGGCGAGCACCATGGAAGAAGCCGGGTTGATGTTCCACCAGGTGATCGTGGAAGCGAGGCACCGTATCTGGATCGCCAGCCCCTACTTCGTACCCGACCGCGGCATCATTTCAGCGCTGCAGCTGGCCGCGCTGCGCGGGGTGGACGTGCGGCTCATCATTCCCGACCAGCCGGACGGCCCGGTGGTGGGCATGGCCAACTGGGCCTTCACCCGGGAACTGCTGCCCGCCGGGGTCAAGGTCTACCGCTACCAGGGCGGGTTCATGCACCAGAAGGTGCTGCTCATGGACAACACCGTCGCCGGGGTGGGCACTGCGAATTTCGACAACCGTTCCTTCCGCCTGAATTTCGAAATCACCCTGCTGGTGCACAACGCGGAGTTCTGCGACCAGGTTCAGACCATGCTGGAGGAAGACATCAATCACTCCAGGCGGGTCACTCCGCAGGAGATCGCGGACAAACCGCCCTGGTTTCCGCTGGGCATGGGTATCGCGCGCTTGTTTGCGCCCATATTGTAGGGTCACGGACCCAATATTGCGCCGCGCCCGGTGGTCGAATGAATTCGACCCTACAGGGGGTGGCGTGCGCTCCCTGTAGGGCGCAATTCATTGCGCCACGCGCCCGGTGGTCGAATGAATTCGACCCTACAGGGGGGTGGCGTGCGCTCCCTGTAGGGCGCAATTCATTGCGCCACGCACCCGGTGGTCGAGTAAACATCTGCGTTCTTAGAACGCAGACTTGCTTTTAGCCCCCTATAAGGGGGCTGTGAAGCCAGCCTTCTTAGAAGGCTGGCCCAAGTTGTGCCATCTTCAGATTATCGACGTAAGTCCATACGGACTTGTTTCT
>NZ_JAFKCZ010000019.1 GCF_017255185.1 Parahaliea mediterranea | reverse complement strand
AAGCATTATCAAACCCGCGCCGATGCACAGCAGGACATACTGGACTACATTGCGATGTTCTATAACAGCCAACGGCTGCATTCGTACCTGGGTTACACCAGTCCCAGCCAGTACGAAGCAGCTATGGTGGAAACGAAGAAAGCAGCTTAACTGGGTTGTCACAAATTAGTTGACCACTCCAGCGCGAGCACCGCATCGGCTTAGTGGCAACGCGACCGCGACCACCTCCAGCGGACTACCGAGGTTACGAAGCCCTAAAGCCATGCCCGGCAATCAGGCCATTCGAAGTTAGGAGCAACTCGCCACCCAAGAAGCAAAGAGGCAGGCGCGCCGCATGCTCCCCGGAGCGGAACAAAAGAGGCTCCACCTGCCGGGGCACGCCGCAGCGGCCGCGGGCCGCCTCCCTGAAAGAAGACAACAACAATAGTTTGGGTCTTGTGCCGCATACTCCCCGGAGCGGAACAAAAGAGACACCGCCTGCCGGGGCGCGACGCAGCGGCCGCGGGCCGCCTCCCTGAAAGAAGCCAACAACAATAGTTTGGGTCTTGTGCCGCATACTCCCCGGAGCGGAGCAAAAGAGGCTCCACCTGCAGGGGCACGACGCAGCGGCCGCGAGCCGCCTCCCCGGAAGATGATAACAACATAGCCTTGTCTTGTGCCGCAAACTCCCCGGAGCGGAACAAAAGAGGCACCGCCTGCCGGGGCGCGACGCGGCGGTCGTGGGCCGCCCCATAAAGGAAGGCGCCAACACCATGGTCTGGGCTCTTATGCCGCCGCAATGTTCTCCGGCACAAACAAAAAAGCCGCGCCTAAAGGCGCGGCCTTTCCGTGGGGCGGGGCCCCGCGGCGGGTGGTTAACGCTTGTCCAGCGCCACGTAATCGCGCTGCGCGTGGCCGGTGTAGAGCTGGCGCGGGCGGCCGATGCGGTAGCTGCCGCTGATCATCTCGTGCCAGTGGGCGATCCAGCCCACGGTGCGGCCCACCGCGAAGATCACGGTGAACATGCTAGTGGGAATGCCGATGGCCTTGAGGATAATGCCGGAGTAGAAGTCCACATTCGGGTAGAGCTTCTTCTCGACAAAGTAGGGGTCTTCCAGGGCGATCTTCTCCAGCTCCTTGGCGATCGCCAGCAGCGGATCGTTCTCGATGCCCAGTTCCGCCAGTACCTCGTCGGCGGCTTCCTTCATCACCTTGGCCCGCGGGTCGAAGTTCTTGTAGACGCGGTGGCCGAAGCCCATCAGGCGGAAGGGGTCGTTCTTGTCCTTGGCGCGGGCCACGAACTCGTCGATGCGGGACACATCGCCGATCTCCTCCAGCATCTCCAGCACCGCCTCGTTGGCGCCGCCGTGGGAGGGGCCCCACAGTGCGGCGATGCCCGCGGCGATACAGGCGAAGGGGTTGGCGCCGGAGGAGCCCGCCAGGCGCACCGTGGAGGTGGAGGCGTTCTGCTCGTGGTCGGCGTGCAGCAGGAAGATACGGTCCATGGCCTTGGCCAGGGTCGGGCTGATATTGCTCGGCTCGCAGGGATTGCCGAACATCATGTGCAGGAAGTTCTCCGCGTAACCCATTGAATTGTCGGGGTACATGAAGGGCTGGCCGATGGAGAACTTGTAGCTCATCGCGGCCAGGGTCGGCATCTTGGCGATCAGGCGGAAAGCCGCTACCTGGCGGTGGTGCTCGTCGGAGATGTCCAGGGAGTCGTGGTAGAAGGCGGACAGGGCGCCGACCACTCCACACATAATGGCCATCGGGTGGGCGTCGCGGCGGAAGCCGTTGAAAAAGGTGCGGATCTGCTCGTGAACCATGGTGTGGTTCTTCACCGTGTTCACGAACTTGTCATATTGCTCTTTGCTGGGCAGTTCGCCGTAGAGGAGGAGGTAGCAGGTTTCGAGGTAGTCGGATTGTTCGGCGAGCTGGTCGATGGGGTAGCCGCGGTGCAGAAGTACGCCCTTGCCGCCGTCGATGTAGGTAATTTGCGACTCGCATGCGGCGGTGGAGACGAAGCCCGGGTCGTAGGTGAACATACCCTTGCCGGTCAGGCCGCCGACGTCCACGACGTCCGGGCCCATGGTGCCCGAATAAATCGGCAGCTCGATGCTTTCGTCGATGCCCTCGACGTTCAAAGTCGCTTTTTTGTCACTCATGAAAAGTCCTGCGAAGAAGTGTTTCGGTGGGGTGCCCAACTATAGAGTTTCGTCAGCTTTTGTCAATTGATCGGAGTGGATTTACCCCTATATGAACAGGTACTTCGCTGATATTCAGTAATCCGGTTTGCCGACGTTCGCCGACGTTCGCGCGGGAGGTGGGCGCCCCGGCGGTCCGCGGTTTGCGCATCTCCCCTCATATATTACGCGTTTGTAATCGTGGCTCCGAGTCCTTATAATTTCGCGCGTTTTTGCTTTGGTCGTCCGCGCGAGCGGACAGCACAACGCCCGGCTCTGCCGGCCCTATAACCGCCGTCTGGCGTCACAACAACGATGGTACCCACATTGTGAAAGACAAGCGTCCCGTTAACCTGGACATCGGTACCATGCGGCTCCCCATTACCGCATGGGCGTCCATTACCCACCGCGCCTCGGGCGTATTCATTTTCGTCGGCATGGCCGTCTTCCTCTGGGCGCTGGATGCCAGCCTTCGCAGCCCCGAGAGCTATGCCTCGCTACAGGAGTGCCTGACCAGCCCGTTGGCCAAGTTCGTGATCTGGGCGGTGCTGGCCGGGGTGATCTACCACTCGCTGGCGGGTGTCAAGCACCTGATCATGGATTTCGGGATTGGCGAGAGCATGCCCGGCGGTGTCCTCGGGGCGCGCCTGGTCATCGGTCTTTCCGCGGTATTGATTGTTCTTGCGGGGGTTTGGATATGGTAACTGCAGTCACCAGTTTCGGCCGTTCGGGTCTCTCCGACTGGCTGGTTCAGCGGGTCAGTGGCGTTATTCTGCTGGCTTACTTCCTTTTCATGGGCTACGCGGTGGCGACCGGTGGTGACTACGCCAGTTGGAAGGCGCTGTTCGCCCAGACCTGGGTGAAGGTGTTCAGCCTGATGGCGTTGTTGTCCCTGGCGGCCCACGCCTGGATCGGCCTGTGGTCCGTGCTCACCGACTACCTGACCGAACGCCTGATGGGAACCACTGGCAATGTGCTGCGTATCACCCTGCAGATCCTTATTGTCCTTGTTCTTTTTGTTTACGTGGTCTGGGGTGTCCAGATTCTTTGGGGCTATTGAGTTATGTCGAACATGCGTACGATTTCATTTGATGGCGTGATTGTCGGGGGCGGCGGCGCCGGCATGCGCGCCGCGCTGCAACTGGCCCAGTCCGGCTACAAGACGGCGGTGATCTCCAAGGTGTTTCCCACCCGTTCCCACACCGTCTCCGCCCAGGGCGGCATCACTTGCGCCATTGCCAGTTCCGATCCCAACGACGACTGGCGCTGGCACATGTACGACACCGTCAAGGGCTCCGACTACATCGGTGACCAGGACGCCATTGAGTACATGTGCAGCGTGGGCCCCGAGGCAGTGTTCGAGCTGGAGCACATGGGCCTGCCCTTTTCGCGTACCGAGGAGGGCCGCATCTACCAGCGCCCCTTCGGCGGCCAGTCCAAGAACTTCGGCGAGGGCGGCCAGGCCGCCCGCACCTGCGCCGCGGCGGACCGCACCGGCCACGCCCTGCTGCACACCCTCTACCAGGGCAACATGAAGAACAACACCGTGTTCTTCAATGAGTGGTACGCCACCGACATCGTCAAGAACCAGGACGGCGCGGTGGTCGGCGTGATCGCGATCAGCATGGAGACGGGCGAGACCGTCTACGTGAAGTCCAAGGCCACGGTGTTCGCCACCGGCGGCGCGGGGCGCATCTACGCCTCCACCACCAACGCCCACATCAACACCGGCGACGGCGTGGGCATGGCCCTGCGCGCGGGCTTCCCGGTGCAGGATATCGAGATGTGGCAGTTCCACCCCACCGGTATCCACGGTGCCGGCGTACTGGTGACCGAGGGTTGCCGGGGCGAGGGTGGCTACCTGATCAACAAGGACGGCGAGCGTTTCATGGAGCGCTACGCCCCCAACGCCAAGGACCTGGCCAGCCGCGACGTGGTGGCCCGCTCCATGGTGCTGGAAATCCTCGAGGGGCGCGGCTGCGGCCCCGACGGCGATCACGTGTACCTCAAGCTGGACCACCTGGGCGAGGAGGTGCTGCACAGCCGCCTGCCCGGGATCTGCGAGCTGTCCGAGACTTTCGCCCACGCCAACCCGGTGAAAGAGCCGGTGCCGGTGGTGCCCACCTGTCACTACATGATGGGCGGTATCCCCACCAATGTGCACGGCCAGGCCCTGACCGTGGACGCCAATGGCAACGACGCGATCATTCCCGGCCTCTACGCCTGCGGCGAAGTGGCTTGCGTGTCGGTGCATGGCGCCAACCGCCTGGGCGGCAACTCGCTGCTGGATTTGGTGGTGTTCGGTCGCGCTTCCGGCCTGCACATCGAGAAGGCCCTGCGCGAGGGGATCGAGCTGCGCGACGCCTCCGAGACCGATATCGACGAGGCCATGAGCCGTCTCAACAAGCTGAACAACTCCACCGGCGGCGAGCGTGTCGCCGACCTGCGCAAGGAACTGCAGGGTGTGATGCAGAATCACTTCGGGGTGTTCCGCAACGAGAAGTTCATGCAGGAGGGCATCCAGAAGCTGTCCGACCTGCGCGGCCGGATCGAGAACGCGGCCCTGGAGGACAAGAGCCAGGCCTTCAACACCGCCCGTATCGAGGCCCTGGAACTGCACAACCTGTTCGAGGTGGCCGAGGCAACCGCCATCACCGCCGAGGAACGCAAGGAATCCCGCGGCGCGCACGCCCGTGATGACTACCAGGAGCGCGACGACGAGAACTGGCTGTGCCACTCCATGTATTTCCCGGGCGAGAAGCGGGTGGGCAAGCGCGGGGTGAATTTCACGCCGAAAACCGTGGACACCTTCCAGCCCAAGGCGCGTACCTATTAAGAGGCCTCACAGATGTTGAAAGTCAGTATCTACCGCTATAATCCCGAGACCGACGACAAGCCCTACATGCAGGACTTCGAGTTCGACACCCAGGGCAAGGACCTGATGGTGCTCGACGTTCTGGAGCAGCTGAAGGGGCAGGACACCACCATCGCCTTCCGCCGCTCCTGTCGCGAGGGCGTGTGCGGCTCCGACGGCCTGAACATGAACGGCAAGAACGGCCTGGCCTGCATCACCCCGCTGTCCGAGACGGTGAAGAACAACCAGCTGGTGATTCGTCCGCTGCCCGGCCTGCCGGTGATCCGCGACCTGGTGGTCGACATGGGTATGTTTTACGCCCAGTACGAGAAGGTCGAGCCCTACCTGCAAAACGACAATCCGCCCCCGGCCATTGAGCGTTTGCAGTCGCCGGAGGACCGCGCCAAGCTGGACGGCCTGTACGAGTGCATCCTGTGCGCCTGCTGCTCCACCAGCTGCCCGTCCTTCTGGTGGAATCCGGACCGCTTCATCGGTCCCGCGGGCCTGCTGCAGTCCTACCGCTTCCTCGCCGACAGCCGCGATACCGCCACCGAGGCGCGGCTGGCGAAACTGGACGACCCGTTCAGCGTATTTCGCTGTCACGGCATCCAGAACTGTGTCAACGTATGTCCCAAGGGGCTCAACCCCACCCGGGCCATCGGACATATTCGCAACATGTTGCTGACACATGCAACTTAATCTCAATAATGTGCACTAACGTATTGTTATTGCACAGAATTGTTTGATTTGGCCTGCCGCTTCACGTAAGCGGCAGGTCTGTATATACAGAACCTGGACACGGCTTCGGCGCCGTTTGCGTAGCACTGCTAGAATCAGCTGTACGCCGCCGGGCAGCCGGTCACCGTAACCTTGCCGGAAGGGCCACAATGCAAGAAAGCGCCATGGAGCTCCTGAGGCGGAGCTCGCATATCGCAGGTGGTAACGCCACCTACGTAGAGGACTTGTACGAGTCCTATCTCACCGACCCCAACGCCGTGCCCGAGCAGTGGCGCAATTATTTCGATACCCTGCCGCGGGTCGAGTCCAAGAACGCGCTCATCCAGGACGTGCCGCACTCCACCATCCGCGACCAGTTCGCGCGTATCTCCAAGATGCGGGTGCGCACCGAGGCCACCGTGGCCCACGATTCGCAGGCCACCGAATACGAGCGCAAGCAGGTCAAGGTGGTGCAGCTGATCTCCGCCTATCGCCAGCGCGGCCACCAGAAGTCCTCCCTCGACCCCCTCAGCCTGCACATGCGCGAGCCGGTGCCGGACCTGGAGCTGGGCTTCCACCAGCTGTCTGCCGCCGACCTCGACACGGTGTTCCAGACCGGCAGCCTGTACATCGGCAAGGCCGACGCCAGCCTGGGCGAGATCGTCGAGGCCCTGGAAACAACCTACTGCCACACCATCGGCGCCGAGTTCATGCACATCGTCAACACCGATGAGCGCCACTGGGTGATGCAGCGCATGGAGTCGGTACGCTCGGCGCCGGTGCTCGGCGACGACGTGCGCAAGACCCTGCTGCGCCGCCTGATCAAGGCCGAGGGACTGGAGAAATCGCTGGGTTCCAAGTACCCCGGCACCAAGCGCTTTGGTCTCGAGGGCGGCGAGAGCCTGATCCCGATGCTGTCGGAGATGATCCAGCGCCTGGGGTCCTACGGCGCCCAGGAAATCGTGATCGGCATGGCTCACCGGGGCCGCCTGAACGTGCTGATCAATATCTTCGGCAAGAAGCCCGACGAACTGTTCGCCGAGTTCGAGGGGCGCGTGACCTACCAGAGCTCGGGTGACGTGAAGTACCACCAGGGCTTCTCGTCCAACGTGATGACCCCCGGCGGCGAAGTGCACCTGGCGCTGGCTTTCAACCCCTCCCACCTGGAGATCGTATCGCCGGTGGTGGAGGGTTCGGTGCGCGCCCGCCAGGACCGCCGCGACGACCCCCTTGGCGACAAGGTGGTGCCCATCGTGATCCACGGCGACGCCGCCTTCGCGGGGCAGGGCGTGGTGATGGAAACCTTCCAGATGTCCCAGACCCGGGCCTACAAGACCGGCGGCACCGTGCACATCGTGCTCAACAACCAGGTGGGCTTTACCACCAGCGAGCGCGAGGACTCCCGCTCCACCGAGTACTGCACCGATGTGGCCAAGATGGTGCAGGCGCCGATTTTCCACGTCAACGCCGACGATCCCGAGGCGGTGCTGTTCGTGACCCAGATGGCGGTGGATTTCCGCAACGAGTTCAAGAAAGACGTGGTGATCGACCTGGTCTGCTACCGTCGCCGCGGCCACAACGAGGCCGACGAGCCCTCGGTGACCCAGCCGTTGATGTACCAGCAGATCCGCAAGCAGAAGTCCACCCGCGATCTCTACGCCGAGCGCCTGGTGGCCCAGGGCGTGATCAGCGAGGAGGAAGACAAGCGGTTGATGGACGGTTACCGCGAATCGCTGGATCGCGGCGTGCCGCTGGTCAGCAGCCTGGTTTCCGAGCCCGACAAGAGCATGTTCGTGGATTGGAGCCCCTACCTGGGGCACGAGTGGACCCTGCACGCCGATACCGGCATGGACCTGCAGGAATTGCAGGCCCTGGCCCACGACACCAACGTGGTGCCGGACGGTTTCCCGGTGCAGCGCCAGGTCACCAAGATTCTCGAGGACCGGCGCAAAATGGGCGCCGGCGCCACGGCCCTGAACTGGGGCGCCGCGGAAACCCTGGCCTATGCGTCCCTGCTGAAGGACGGCTACCCGGTGCGTCTGACCGGCCAGGACGTGGGGCGGGGGACCTTTTCCCACCGCCACGCGGTGCTGCACAACCAGAAGGACGAGAGCCTCTACATACCGCTGCAGCATATCAGCCCGGAGCAGGCGGATTTCACCATCCACGACTCGCTGCTGTCCGAGGAGGCCGTGCTGGCCTTCGAGTATGGCTACGCCACCACCTCGCCCACGGGGCTGGTGATCTGGGAGGCCCAGTTCGGCGACTTCGCCAACGGCGCCCAGGTGGTGATCGACCAGTTCATCACCTCCGGCGAGCACAAGTGGGCGCGCCTGTGTGGCTTGACCATGCTGCTGCCCCACGGCTACGAGGGGCAGGGCCCCGAGCACTCGTCGGCGCGCCTGGAACGCTTTATGCAGCTGTGCGCCGAGCACAATATCCAGGTCTGCGTGCCGACCACGCCGGCACAGGTGTTCCACATGCTGCGTCGCCAGGCAATCCGCCCCCTGCGCAAGCCGCTGGTGGTGATGTCGCCCAAGAGCCTGTTGCGGCACAAGGAGGCGGTATCCTCCCTGGAAGACCTGGCCCAGGGGCATTTCCACAACGTGATGGACGAGACCGACGATCTCGACAAGTCGCGGGTGAAGCGCATCATCCTGTGTTCGGGCAAGGTGTTCTACGATCTGCGCGCGGCCCGTCGCGAGCGCGGTATCGAGGATATCGCCATCGTCCGCCTGGAGCAGCTCTATCCCTTCCCCGAGGCGGAGTTGCTGCAGATCCTCAGCGCCTACACCGGCCTGGAGGACGCCGTGTGGTGCCAGGAAGAGCCCATGAACCAGGGCGCCTGGTACGCCAGCCAGCACCACATGCGGCGCGTCATCCACGCCCACCGCAGCAGCGTCTACCTGCGCTACGTGGGGCGCGACCCCTCGGCGGCACCGGCCGCCGGCTATATGGCCCTGCATCTCGAACAGCAGGAACGGTTTATCAATGAAGCCCTGGGGCCGGCGCCCCAGGCATAGTGATCGCACTGACAAGGAAGCGAAATGGCAATTGAAATCAAGGCACCCTCCTTCCCCGAATCCGTCGCCGACGGCGAGATTGCCGTTTGGCACAAGCAGGAGGGCGAGTCGGTCGCGCGCGACGAGTTGATCGCCGAGGTTGAGACCGACAAGGTCGTTATGGAAGTGCTGGCCCCCGACGACGGGGTCCTGGTCAAGATTCACGCCGCCGAGGGCGATACCGTCGAGAGCGAGCAGCTGCTGGCGACCCTGGATGCGGCGGCCACGGCCACGGCCAGCGCCCCCGCGGCCGGCGACTCCGCGGGCAAAGCCGCCGCGGAACCCGCGCCGGCCGTCGACAGCGAGGCCGTGATGGGCCCCGCGGCGCGCCAGCTGGTGGAGGAGCACAAGCTCGATGCCACCAAGATCGAAGGCACCGGCAAGGGCGGCCGAATCACCAAGGAAGACGTGCTCAAGCACTTGAAAGAGGCGCCGAAGCCATCTGCGCCTAAGCCAGCCGCGGCGAAGCCGGCGGCGCCGGCGGCCGCCGAAGGGCCCTCCGGCGAGCGCGTGGAAAAACGCGTGCCCATGACCCGCATGCGCGCCCGCATCGCCGAGCGCCTGCTCGACGCCAGCCAGCAGACCGCCATGCTGACCACCTTCAACGAGGTGAACATGGCGCCGGTGATGGAGCTGCGCCGCAAGTACAAGGACCAGTTCGAGAAGACCCACAACGGCACCCGCCTGGGCTTCATGGGCTTCTTCGTCAAGGCCTGCTGCGAGGCCCTCAAGCGCTTCCCCGAGGTCAACGCCTCGATCGACGGCAGCGACGTGGTCTATCATGGCTACCAGGACATCGGCGTGGCGGTGTCCACCACCAATGGCCTGGTGGTGCCGGTACTGCGGGACGCGGACTTCATGAGCCTGGCCGACGTGGAAGCGGCGATTCGCGACCTGGGTCTCAAGGCGCGGGACAACAAGCTCTCCATCGAGGATATGACAGGCGGCACCTTCACCGTGACCAACGGCGGCGTGTTCGGCTCGCTGATGTCCACGCCGATCCTCAATCCGCCGCAAACCGGCATTCTCGGCATGCACAAGATCCAGGAGCGCCCGATGGCGGTCAATGGCGAGGTCAAGATCCTGCCCATGATGTACCTGGCCCTGTCCTACGATCACCGGCTGATCGACGGCAAGACCGCGGTGCAGTTCCTGGTGGCGGTGAAGGACCTGATCGAGGACCCCGCGCGCATCCTGCTGCAGCTGTAACGCGTGCTGCAACGCGCATTGCAACGCGCGCGGCTCGTTCCGCGACAACACGAACTCACAATTGGAAAGCACGATGTCTGACAAGTTTGATGTGGTAGTAATTGGTTCCGGCCCGGCGGGCTATGTGGCCGCCATCAAGGCCGCGCAGCTGGGTCTGAACACCGCCTGCGTGGAGCAGTGGCTCGACGACAAGGGCGCGGTGAAACTGGGCGGCACCTGCCTGAACGTGGGCTGCATCCCCTCCAAGGCGCTGCTCGATACCAGCCACAAGTATGTGGAAGCGCGGGACCACTTCGCCGAGCACGGCATCAAGGTCAAGGCCCCGGCGATCGACGTGGGCGCGATGCTCAAGCGCAAGGACAAGATCGTCGGCCAGCTCACCGGCGGTATCGCCGGGCTGTTCAAGCACAACGGCGTCACCCCCATCGAGGGCCGCGGCAAGGTGCTGTCCGGTCCCCGGGTCGAGGTCACCAACAGCAAGGGTGAAACCTCGGTGCTGGAGGCGTCCAATGTCATCATCGCCGCCGGCTCGGTGCCGGTGGAAATCCCCCCGGCGCCGATCGACAACGAGTACATCGTCGACTCCACCGGCGCGCTGGAATTCTCCGAGGTGCCCGGGCGCCTGGGCGTGATTGGCGCCGGCGTGATCGGCCTGGAGCTGGGCAGTGTCTGGGGCCGGCTCGGTTCCGAGGTGGTGGTGCTGGAAGCCCTCGATGAATTTCTGCCGATGATGGACGTGCAGATCGCCAAGGAAGCCGGCAAGATCTTCAAGAAGCAGGGCCTGGACATCCGCCTGGGCACCCGCGTCACCGGCGCCGAGGTCAAGGACGGCAAGGTCACCGTGACCTATGCCACCAGCGATGGCGACCACCAGGAGGTGTTCGACAAGCTGATCGTGGCCGTGGGCCGCCGGCCGCGCTCCGAGGAGCTGCTGGCCTCCGACAGCGGTGTGTCCCTGGACGAGCGCGGCTTCATCTACGTCGACGATTACTGCGCCACCGAGGCACCCCATGTCTACGCCGTGGGTGACGTGGTGCGCGGCCCGATGCTGGCCCACAAGGGCTCGGAGGAGGGCGTGATGGTCGCCGAGCGTATCGCCGGCAAGCCCGCGCAGATGAACTACGATGTGATCCCCTCGGTGATCTACACCCACCCGGAGGTGGCCGCGGTCGGCAAGACCGAGCAGCAGCTGAAGTCCGAGGGCGTCGAATACAAATCCGGGGTGTTTCCCTTCGTCGCCAGCGGCCGCGCCCTGGCGTCCGGCGACTCCGACGGCATGGTCAAGATGCTGGCGGACACGGAAACCGATCGCATCCTCGGCTGCCACATCGTCGGCCCCTCGGCGGCGGACCTGGTGCAACAGGTGGTGATCGCGATGGAATTCGGCTCCTCGGCGGAGGATCTGGCGCTGACCGTGTTCGGCCACCCGACCCTGTCGGAGGCGGTACACGAAGCTGCACTGGCGGTGGACGGCCACGCCATTCATATCGCCAATCGGAAGAAGCGTAAGTAGTATTCAGGCTTCGGTTAGGGCCTGAATACAAGCGCAACACAGGGACTAGTGTTGCCGCTCCGGCGCGCAGAGATAACAGCCTAACACAGGTGCTGGAGGCAACGAGCAGGTGACGGGAACGCCATGGCACCCGCGCCGGGATAACGTGAACGCAAGACGAGAACGGGATAGAGCATGAACCTTCATGAGTATCAGGGCAAACAGCTGTTTGCCGAATACGGTCTGCCGGTGTCCAAGGGACACGCGGTGGATACCCCAGAGGCCGCCGTCAAGGCCGCCGAGGAAATCGGCGGCGATATGTGGGTGGTCAAGGCCCAGGTGCATGCCGGTGGCCGAGGCAAGGCCGGTGGCGTGAAACTGGTCAAGACCACCGACGAGGTCCGTGAGTTCGCGGCCAACTGGCTGGGCAAGAACCTGGTGACCTACCAGACCGACGAAAACGGCCAGCCGGTCAGCAAGATCCTGGTGGAGTCCTGCACCGATATCGCCGAGGAGCTCTACCTGGGCGCCGTGGTGGATCGCTCGACCCGTCGCATCGTGTTCATGGCCTCCACCGAGGGCGGCGTGGAGATCGAGAAGGTCGCCGAGGAGACCCCCGAGAAAATCCTGCGCGCCACCATCGACCCGCTGGTGGGCGCACAGCCCTACCAGGGCCGCGAGCTGGCCTTCAAGCTGGGCCTGAAGGGCGACCAGATCAAGCAGTTCGTGAAGATCTTCCTGGGCCTGGCCAAGCTGTTCGAGGACAAGGACCTGGCGCTGATCGAGATCAACCCGCTGGTGATCACCGAGGAAGGCAACCTGCACTGCCTGGACGCCAAGCTCGGTGTCGACGGCAACGCCATCTACCGCCAGCCGCAGCTGGCCGAGATGCACGATCCCTCCCAGGAAGACGAGCGCGAGGCGCACGCCGCCGCTTGGGAACTCAACTACGTGGCGCTGGACGGCAACATCGGCTGCATGGTCAACGGCGCGGGCCTGGCCATGGGCACCATGGATATCGTCAAGCTGCACGGCGGCGCCCCGGCGAACTTCCTGGACGTGGGTGGCGGCGCCACCAAGGAGCGTGTCTCCGAGGCCTTCAAGATCATCCTCTCCGACGACAACGTGAAAGCCGTACTGATCAACATCTTCGGCGGCATCGTGCGCTGTGACCTGATCGCGGAAGGCGTGATCGGCGCGGTGGAAGAGATCGGCGTGAAAGTGCCCGTGGTGGTACGCCTCGAGGGCAACAACGCGGAACTGGGCCAGAAAGTGCTGGCCGACAGTGGACTGAACATCATTGCTGCCACCAGCCTTACAGACGCTGCTCAGCAGGCAGTAAAAGCAGCGGGAGGCGCGGCATAATGAGCATTCTGATCGACAAGAACACCAAGGTAATCTGCCAGGGCTTCACCGGCTCACAGGGCACCTTCCACTCCGAGCAGGCCATCGAGTACGGCACTAAGATGGTCGGCGGCGTGACCCCGGGCAAGGGCGGCCAGGAACACCTGGGCCTGCCGGTCTTCAACACCGTGGCGGAAGCCGTTGAAGCCACCGGTGCGGAAGCCTCCGTGATCTACGTACCGGCGCCGTTCTGCAAGGACTCCATCCTGGAAGCGGCCAACGGCGGCATCAAGCTGATCGTGTGCATCACCGAGGGCATTCCCACCCTGGACATGCTCGACGCCAAGGTGAAGTGCGACGAACTGGGCGTGCGCCTGATCGGCCCCAACTGCCCCGGTGTGATCACTCCCGGCGAGTGCAAGATCGGCATCATGCCCGGTCATATCCACCTGCCCGGCAAGGTGGGCATTGTGTCCCGCTCTGGCACCCTGACCTACGAGGCGGTCAAGCAGACCACTGACGCCGGCTTCGGCCAGTCCACCTGCGTGGGCATCGGCGGCGACCCGATCCCGGGCTCCAACTTCATCGACATCCTGGAGATGTTCGAGAAGGACCCGGCGACCGAGGCCATCGTGATGATTGGCGAAATCGGCGGCACCGCCGAGGAAGAGGCCGCGGCCTACATCAAGGCCAATGTGACCAAGCCCGTGGTGTCCTACATCGCCGGTGTCACCGCGCCGAAGGGTAAGCGCATGGGCCACGCCGGCGCCATCATCTCCGGCGGCAAGGGTACCGCGGACGAGAAGTTCGCCGCCCTCGAGGACGCCGGTGTGAAAACCGTGCGCAGCCTGGCCGAGATCGGCAAGGGCCTGGCGGAAGTCACCGGCTGGTAAGCGCGGCCGGGGGCGGGTGGCCACACCCGCCCCCGACAGACAAAGCCAAGGCAATTGAAAAGGCCCGTCCGGTTAACCCGGGCGGGCCTTTTTGCTGTACTGGAAACGTGTATTCACAACGTTTCTTGGATAGCATGACAGTGCGTTTGGCATAAAAAAACATAGGGAGATGTAATGCGTTTGGCCAGGTTCTTGGCGTTTGTTGGTTTTCTTCTTTTCAGCCAATTGTCGTCCGCTCTCGACGCGCCGCCCGGCCTGATACCGCCGGGCCTCAATCCGGGCGACGAGTTTTATATTATTTTTGCCGGTAGCGATACCCTGGATGGCGCCCAATCGGCGGCCACCTACGCCGCCTACGCCGCCACGGTCAAGGCTAATGACCCGGATACCAACGCCATCAGTGGCTGGATTTCGCTGTTCGGTCACGACGACACTACCCTGGTGACCACCTCGGCATTTGGCGGCAATACCTCGCAACCCATCTACAACACCAATGGGGACAAGGTGGCCGATAACCGCGCGGAGTTGTTTAGCGACGCCCTGGACAGTGCCATTGGGTATGACGAATCCGGTGCGGCAAACGCTAACAATATTTGGACGGGTTTTCTCGAAACTGGCGCTGCTGTGGGGATCGGTGACGATTCCCTGGGCGGTCATGACTTTGTTCTCGACGGCTGCCTGGTTGGCAACGCCGGCCAGGCCGACGAGCGTTGGGCTGCCAGTATTGCGACAGGTGGCGCGGGTTGTACGGGCGCAAATTTCGGGCTTTATGTGCTGTCGCCGCTATTGAGTGTTACCGCGCCATTGATTTCCATTGCGCCCGGCTCACCCAATTTCGGTAGTCATGTTATAGGCAGCACCAGCAACGAGTACACGGTTACCTTGTCCAACTCCAGTACCGGTACCGCCGACTGGGAGATCAGCAGCATCGATGCGGCCGTCGCCCCGTTCGCGGCCACCGGAGGTACCTGTGGCGCCACGCCCATCACCATTGCGATCGGTGACAGCTGCACGCTGACCTACACGTTTAATCCCGGCGCCGCTGGCCCGGCCAGCCAAAACCTGGTGATTGCCAGCAATGCGCTCTCCAGCCCGGATTCACTAGCCCTTCAGGGAGTCGGGCTCTTCCCCGAGCCCGTCCCAACGCTGAATCAGTATGCGCAGCTGTTCCTGGCCCTTGTGATCATCGCCGTTGCCAGCGTCACCGTGCGCCGGCTGGTATGAGCTAACGGCCCTTTCCCCGGGCTCGACGAGCCCGAGGGCCGTGCCCGGGACGAATGACAGTGCGGTGTTTCTGGCTGACAGCTTCATGACACATTCCCCGTGTTGTTGGGGCTGGATCGGTTCGCGGCGCCTGCTATGGCAGGTTCCGCGCACCGTGCCAGCGGGTAAGTCACTGCGCGGGAAAAGTTGCCGGATGAAAGTCCTATGCTTGAGTGATTGCTTTATGAGGCCGTTACTATTATCTTTAAAAACAATAAGTTACTATATATTTTTAAAGTAAAGTGCAGATCTTTGGAGGTCTTCATCGCTGGCGGGAAAGACAATTCCGCCCCCGGTGACGACAGATCAAGCCGTCGGGCGGAGGAGGGCGACCACCGACATGGCTGCTCGGTGGGAGATTCCCGGCGGCAGGTTCCGCGAGGGCGCCGGGTGACTTCAGGTCTCGGGGGCGAGCTTTACTGAGGGCTTGAAAACCGGCGCCGCGCCCCCATCTAGGTTTGCCAGTATTTTTCCATCCCACAGACCCAAAACAAGAGGCGACCATGACCGCTGACGTGAAGAAAGAGACCCTGGGCTTTCAGACCGAGGCCAAGCAGCTGCTCCACCTGATGATTCACTCCCTGTACAGCAACCGGGAAATCTTCCTGCGCGAACTGATCTCCAACGCATCCGACGCCATCGACAAGTTGCGCTTTGCCGCCCTGTCGGATGACAGCCTGCTGGAAGGGCAGGGGGACTACCGCATTCGCGTGGACGTGGACCAAGAGGCCGGCACCCTCACCATCAGCGACAACGGCGTCGGCATGAGCCGCGAGGAAGCGGTGGAGCACCTGGGCACCATCGCCAAATCCGGCACCGCCGCCTTCCTCGAGAACCTGACCGGCGACCAGCAGAAGGACTCCCAGCTGATCGGCCAGTTCGGGGTGGGTTTCTACTCCGCCTTTATCGTCGCCGATCGGGTGGAAGTGCACACCCGCCGGGCCGGCGAGCCGGCCGATGCCGGTGTATTGTGGGAGTCCCACGGCGAGTCGGAGTTCTCGGTCGAGCCCCGGGCGCGGGCCGAGCGCGGCACCAGCATCACGCTCTACCTGAAGCCGGATTGCACGGAATATGCCGACGACTTTCGCGTGCGCAGCGTGATCAAGAAGTACTCCGATCACATCTCGGTGCCGGTGGAAATGCTCAAGCCCGCGACGCCCGCCGCCGAGGGCGAGGAAGAGGAGCAGCCCGCGGCGCCGGAATACGAGGCGGTCAACGAGGCCACCGCCCTGTGGACCCGCCCGCGCAACGAGGTCAGCGACGACGAGTACAAGGCGTTCTATAGCCACGTTTCCCACGACTTCGACGAGCCCCTGACCTGGAGTCACAACAAGGTGGAGGGCAAGCTGGAGTACACCAGCCTGCTGTACCTGCCCAAGCGCGCGCCCTTCGATATGTGGAACCGGGACATGGCTCGCGGCCTCAAGTTGTACGTGCAGCGCACCTTCATCATGGACGAGGCCGAACAGTTCCTGCCGTTGTACCTGCGCTTCGTCAAGGGTGTGGTCGACTCCAACGACCTGCCGTTGAACGTGTCCCGCGAGATCCTGCAGCAGGAAGGCAGCGTCGAGTCGATGCGCGGTGCCCTGACCAAACGGGTACTGGACATGCTGGCCAAGCTGGCCAAGAAGGGCGGCGAGGACTATGCGGCCTTCTGGAAGGAATTCGGCCAGGTGCTCAAGGAGGGGCCGGCGGAGGACTTCGCCAACAAGGAGAAGATTGCCAAGCTGTTGCGCTTCGCCAGCACCCACACCGACAAGCCCGAGCAGGACCAGTCCCTGGAGGACTACGTGTCGCGCATGGCCGAGGGCCAGGAAAAGATTTACTACGTGGTGGCCGAGAACTTCAACACCGCGAAGAACAGCCCCCACCTCGAGGTGTTTCGCAAAAAGGGTATTGAAGTCCTGTTGCTGTCCGACCGGGTGGACGATTGGCTGATGAACCACCTCGGCGAATTCGACGGCAAGCCCCTGCAGGACGTGGCCCGCGGCGCGCTGGACCTAGCCTCCGAGTCGGAGGAGGAGAAGGCCGCGCAGGAACAGCTGCAAAAGGACAGCGAGGGCCTGGTGGAACGCCTGGCCAAGGTGCTGGAAGCGCAGGTGTCCGAAGTGCGCGCCACCGCGCGGCTCACCGATTCCGCCGCCTGCCTGGTGGTGGGTGACCACGACATGGGCGCGCAGATGCGCCGCATCCTCGAGGCCGCCGGCCAGCCGGTGCCCGACAGCAAGCCGATTCTGGAGGTCAACCCCCGGCACCCGCTGCTGCAGATGCTCGACGCCGAGTCCGACGAGGACCGCTTTGCCGATTTGACCCATATCGTGTTCGACCAGGCCTGCCTGGCCGAGGGCGGGCAGCTGGAAGATCCCGCCAGCTATGTGTCGCGTCTGAACAAGCTGTTGCTGGCGATGAGCAAGTCCTGAGGACGTCGCGCACACTGTGGGCGGCGGGCTTGCGGCCCGCCGTCTGACCGAGCGCCGTTGCCGGCCGCTCCGCCGTGCGGGGCGGCCGGCAACGGCGGCACGATAATAACGACCGGGAGTCGTCAATGCCCACCACACACCGCGTCGCCGTGCTTGGCGGCGGCAGTTTCGGTACCGTCATCGCCAACCTCATCGCACTCAACGGGCATCGCGTCTGCCTGTGGCTGCGCAACGCGGCGCGTGTCGAGGCCATCGAGCGCGATCGCGAGAACAGCGAGTACCTGCCGGGCTATCGGCTCGACCACAAGCTGCGAGCCACCACCTCACTCGACGACGCCATCAGCGATATCGATATCCTGTTGCTGGCGGTGCCCAGCGCGTCCTTTCGCGAGGTGGCGCGGAGCCTGACCGGTAGCCTGTCGCCTGAGACCCTGCTGGTCAGCCTGACCAAGGGCATCGAGGCGCCGGGTTTTCACCTGATGAGCGAGATTCTCGCCCAGGAGCTGCCCGACAACCCGCGGGCGGTGTTGAGCGGGCCCAACCTGGCGGGGGAGATCGCCGCCGGGCATATCACCGGATCGGTGGTGGCCTCGCCCTCCGAGGCGATCAACCGGACCCTGCACGACCTGATGCACGGCGAGCGCTTCCTGGTCTACAGTTCCCTGGACATGTACGGGGTGGAGCTGGGCGGCGCGTTGAAAAACGTCTATGCCATTCTCGCCGGCCTGGGATCGGCGCTGGAGTTCGGCGAGAACACCATCGGCATGTTGCTCACCCGCTCGCTGACCGAGATGTCGCGCTTCGCCGTGGAGCGGGGCGCCAACCCCATGACCTTCCTCGGCCTGGCGGGAGTGGGGGACCTGTTTGTGACCTGCTCGTCGCCGTTGTCGCGCAACTACCGGATCGGCCAGGCGATCGGGCGCGGGCAGCCGCTGGCGGAGATACTCGCCGGGATGGACCAGGTGGCCGAGGGCATCAATACCCTGGAGCTGCTCAAGACCGAGGCGGACCGGCGCGGGGTTCACATGCCCCTGGTCAACGGCCTTTACGGCATCCTGCACCACAGCCGTCCGGTTTCGGATGTGTTCAATGATATGATGACGCGCGAACAGGCACAGGATGTGGAGTTTGTTGCGGGGTAGTCGATTATGATCGTTACGGTATGGCGCCACGGGGAAGCCGGCCAGGCGGCCGAGGACCGGTTGCGGGAATTGACCCCGGCCGGGGAGCGGGACGTCGCCCTCGGCGCCCGGCGGTTGCGGGAAATCTGCCGGAAACGGGAACAGCCGCTGCCCGACGCGCTGCTTTACAGTCGCTGGCAGCGCACCACCCGCACCGCGCGGCTGATTGCCGCCGAGTTCGCGTCGCTGTCTCCGGTCGCCGAGGACAGCCTGATCCCGGGTTGTTCCCCGGCCCATGTGGAGAGCACGCTTGACCGCCTGTGGTGCGAGCAGCGGCCGCCGGAGCACCTGGTGCTGGTATCACACCAGCCCCTGGTAACGCGCCTGGTGGACCATCTCACCGGGCAGCGCGGCGCCGTTCCCCCCCATCCACCGGGTGGCCTGGTGACCCTGTCGGTGGAAGTGCCGGCGGCGGTCGGTGCCGGCTTGCTGTGGTGGGCTTTTCCGCCGAACTACGAGGCCTGTGTGTGAGGTCGCGCGAGCCCAGGGAGTGCAGCTGGAACATCGACGGCCTCACGCTGCGCGGTCTGGAGTGGGGCAGCCCGGGGGAGCGCCCGGTCCTGGCCCTGCACGGCTGGCAGGACAACGCCGCCAGTTTTCTGCGCCTGGCCCCGCAACTGAGTGGCCACCATGTGGTGGCCCCGGACCTCAGCGGCCAGGGGCGCAGTGATTTCCGCTCGCTGGACGCCACCTACCAGATCTGGGATGACCTGCCGCAGCTGGCCGGCCTGCGCGATGCGCTGGGCTGGGACCGCTGCGCGTTGCTGGGGCATTCCCGCGGCGCGATCATGTCCACACTGATGTCCGCGGCGCAGCCGGAGCGCGTGGACAGCGTGGTATTGCTTGATGCGATAGTGCCCCCGGCCGTTGCCGACAGCGCATTCCCGGTACAGTTGGGCGCCTTTCTCAGGGATCGCAATACCGCTGGCGCCGCGAGTCCGCGACGTTATGCCAGCCGGGCCGAGGCCGTGGCTGCCCGGGCCCGGCGCGGGCTCCCCGAGGCGGCGGCGAAGGCGCTCGCCGGCCGCGGATTGGCCGGTGACGACGAGCGGGGCTGGGAGTGGCGGATCGACCCCCGGCTGCGCGGCGCCTCCGCAGTGAAAATGAGCGATGGCCAGATACGCGCGCTGCTGGGCGCGATCAGCGCGCCGGTGTTGCTGTTGCAGGCGGTGCGGGGAATGATGCAAAGTCATCCCCTTGATGACATGGTTCGCAGCCATGTGCGCGATTTACGGGTTGAGGCCGTGCCGGGCGACCACCACTTCCACATGGAAGCGGTTATCGATGAGTGGGTGCCGACCATCCTGTCCTTTATGGAGCAGTCTTGAGTGGAGTTGGATTTGCGGAGGATAAACTTGCAGTGCATGCGTCTCATCCTGCTGTGGCCGCTGTTGGCGATTGCCGGAGTGGTGGCGGAAACACCGCCCGCGCCCGAGCGGCTGTTGTTGGAGCTGGATGCTTTTCCCCATGCCCGCCGGGTGGATATGTCCCGGGAGTCGGTGGTCGATTACGAAGTGGGGCTGGGCGCCATGCAAAAGCACTTGGGCGACTGGCAGTTCAAGAACAGCCGGCGGCTGGATGGCGAGCGCCTGCGTTACAGCTGGCAGATTGTCGACGGTTTCAGCTCGCGGGAAATCTTTGAAGGGCTGGTTGGCGAGGTGGGGCAATTGCCCGGCAGCGAGTTGCTGTTTGCCTGCGAGGGCCGCGCCTGTGGCAACGGCGCCCAGTGGGCGAATCGCGTGTTCGGCCAGCGCGTGCTCTACGGCCGCGCCGACGAGCAGCGCTACCGGATTTACCGGGTGGGCGGCGAGCATTACCTGCTCGCCTACGCGTCGGCCCGAACCTCGGACCGACAATACCTGCACGCGGAGCTGGTGACCCTGGCGGAGGGCGCGGCTAGCGACTGAGCTGCAACAGCTGCAGGAACTCCTCGCGGGTCTTCTGCGAGCTGCGGAAAGTGCCGAGCATCGCCGATGTTTTCATCACCGAGTTTTGCTTTTCCACGCCGCGCATCATCATGCACATGTGCTGCGCCTCGATGATGACGCCCACGCCCTCGGCGCCGGTGACATCCATGATGGTCTCGGCGATCTGGGTGGTGAGGGATTCCTGGATCTGCAGTCGACGGGCAAACACGTCCACGATGCGCGCCACCTTTGACAGGCCCAGCACCCGTCCGGTGGGAATGTAGGCCACGTGACACTTGCCGATGAAGGGCAGCAGGTGATGTTCGCAAAGGGAGTACAGTTCGACATCCTGTACCAGCACCATCTCGCTGGAGTCCGAGGGAAACAGCGCGTCGTTGACCACGTCCTCCACCGATTGCTGGTAGCCGCGGGTGAGGAACTCGAAGGCCTTGGCAGCCCGTTTCGGCGTGTCCGCCAGTCCCGGGCGTGACAGATCCTCGCCAATGGCTTCAATAATATGTGCCCAGTTTTGTTCCACTGACGGGACTCCTCGGTGCGGGGGATATCGGGGGAGGGCGATAGTAGCAATCCGTCCGGGGCAAGGCAAACGGCCCAAATGGGCTAAACTGGAACGAAAATGGGAAGAGGTTGGAGAGGCAAGTGGAAACGGTAGGGGAGGCGCTGCAATATTGCGCGGACCAGCTCGAACAGTCGGGCGTGTTTTTCGGCCACGGTTGCGACAACGCCTGGGACGAGGCGGTGCAACTGGTGCTCACGGTGGTGGAGTTGCCGCTGGATGCCGATGAAGGGGTGCTGTCCCACCCGGTGAACCGGCAGCAGCAAATGCGCCTGGACGAGTTGTTGACCCGGCGCACCGAGGAGCGCGCGCCCTTGCCCTACCTGCTGGGTCGGGCTTTCTTCGCCGGGCTGGAATTTCACTGCGACGAGCGCGCCATCATCCCGCGCTCGCCGATCGGCGAGCTGGTGCGCAACGCCTTCCAGCCCTGGTATGCCGGCCCCGGGCCGACGCGGGTACTGGACTTGTGCTGCGGTGGCGGCGCCATCGGCCTGGCCACCGCCCACTATTTTCCCGCTTGCCACGTGGACCTGGCCGACCTCGATGGCACCGCGCTGGAGCTGGCGGTGGAAAACGGCGAATTGCTGGAGGTCTGCGAGCGGGTGGAATTCTTCCAGTCCGACCTGTACCGCGCGCTCGGGCGCCGGCGCTACGACCTGATCCTGAGCAATCCGCCCTATGTGGACGCGCGGGATTTGTCGACCATGCCCCGCGAGTATCACCACGAACCGGAGCTCGCCCTCGGTTCGGGCGCGGACGGGCTCGATGTCACCCGCCGCATCCTGGCCGGCGCGGCGGAACACCTCGAGCCGCACGGCTTGCTGGTGGTGGAGGTGGGCAACAGCTGGGAGGCGCTGGAAGCCGCCTACCCGGACGTGCCCTTCACCTGGTTGGAGTTCGAGCACGGTGGCCACGGCGTTTTTGCCCTGACCGCGCGGGAATTGCGCGAGTACAGCGCAAGTCTCGCCTAATCCGCTTATAATAGTTTGTTTTGAGCGCGAGACAGTCTGCATCATGGCCGGCAACACTTTTGGCAAACTCTTTACCGTCACCAGTTTTGGCGAGAGCCACGGCCCCGCGCTGGGTTGCATCGTCGACGGTTGTCCGCCGGGCATGGCCCTGGCCCCGGAGGATCTGCAGCGGGACCTGGACCGGCGCAAGCCCGGCACCTCCCGTTTCACCACACAGCGTCGCGAGGCCGACGAAGTCAGGATTCTCTCGGGTGTGTTCGAGGGGCGGACCACCGGCACCTCCATCGGCCTGCTGATTGAGAACACCGACCAGCGCTCCAAGGATTACTCCAATATCCAGCACACTTTCCGTCCCGCCCACGCCGACTACACCTATAACCAGAAGTACGGTTTTCGCGACTATCGCGGCGGCGGCCGGTCCTCGGCCCGGGAGACCGCCATGCGGGTGGCGGCGGGCGCCATTGCCAAGAAGTACCTGCGCGAGCGCTACGGCATCCAGGTGCGGGGCTACCTCAGCCAGCTCGGGCCCGTTCGCGCCGAGGCGCTGGATTGGGACTGCGTTGAGACCAACCCCTTCTTCTGTCCGGACCCGGCCAAGGTGGCGGAAATGGAACAGTTCATGGCGGCGCTGAGCAAGCGTGGCGACTCCATTGGGGCGCGCATCAATGTGGTGGCCAGCGGCGTCATGCCGGGCCTGGGCGAGCCGGTGTTCGATCGCCTCGACGCCGATATCGCCGCCGCGATGATGGGCATCAACGCGGTGAAGGGCGTGGAGATCGGCGCCGGTTTCGCCAGTGTCGAGCAGCACGGCAGCGAACACCGCGACCTGCTCACCCCGGAAGGCTTCGTGGGCAACAACGCGGGCGGGGTGCTGGGGGGGATATCCAGCGGCCAGGACATCACCGTCAGCATCGCCCTCAAGCCGACCTCCAGTATCCGCCAGCCCGGGGCGACTATCGACACCGCCGGCGCCGCCACGGAGATGGCCACCCACGGCCGTCACGACCCCTGCGTCGGCATTCGCGCCACACCCATCGCCGAGGCCATGCTGGCCCTGGTGCTGATGGACCACGCCCTGCGGCACCGGGCCCAGAACATGGATGTGCAGTGCGATACGCCGGTACTGCCGGCGCGGGCCCCGGAGGGGCGCTAGCGATGGCCGCGAGCCGCGCCACCCGCCGTTTCCGGCGCAGCATGGTGCTGGGCATTGCCTGCCTGGCGGTGCTGTTGTGGGCCGCGGTGGACCAGTTCGGCGTTGCCCCGGAGACCGTCGCCGAGCTGGCCCTGGGCAGTGCGGTGGGGGCGCTGGTGGTGATCGCCGCGGCGGCCCTGGCTGTCGCCCTCTGGGTGGGGCTGAGGCGCCTGGCCAGGCGCCTGTGGGGAGGGGGCGGGCGCTAGCCCGGTTTGGCCTGGCCCTGGATCTCCTCCAGGTCGATATCCAGGGCCATTTCGCCGCCGATCTCGTCGAGGCTCTCGGACAGCTCCTCGAGTTTCGCCTCCGGGGCGATGTCCGCCTCGATCAGGGCGCGGAACAGCGGCTCGGCGCTCATCGGCGCGCTGATCACCTCGCTGTCCATCTCCACTACGTTGAAGCGGCGGGAGGCCAGCGCGCGGGAGATTTCCAGCACGATACCCGGGCGGTCGGGACCGACCACGCTGAGCTTGATGCGGCGGGCCGCTTCCAGGGCCACGGTGGCCTCGGTGGGTGTCACCCTGACGCTGAGGCCGCTGGCGGACAGGGCCTTCAGGTCCGCTTCCAGCGCGTCGTCGCGCCCCGCGGGCAGGGTCACCAGGACCAGGCCGGCGAACTTGCCGCCCAGTTGCGAGAGCCGGCTTTCCTGCCAGTTGCCGCCGGCCGCCTCGATAACCGCAGAGAGTTCTTCCACCAGGCCGGGGCGGTCGTCACCGATGAAGGTCACGATATAGGACGTTTGCATTGAACAGGCTCCACATTCCATCTTCGAGCCCGTATATTAACGCGCAAATCCCCCCGGTTATATGGAGCTCGCTATGAAATCCGCTTTTGACCGCACCGCGGTTGCCAAATACGCCCTCGTCCTGGTTGCGGCGCTGGCGGCGTGCGGCGCCCGCGCCGGACTGGACTGGACCGGCGCCCTGGATGGCGCCCAGCGCAGCGAGGCCAACCGCGCCCGCGACACCTTTCGCCACCCGCGCCAGACACTGGAATTTTTCGGCCTTGAACCGGGCATGACGGTGGTGGAAATTGCCCCCGGCGGCGGTTGGTACACCGAGGTGCTGGCGCCGCTGTTGCGCGGCAACGGCACGCTCTACGCGGCGCACTACAGTCTCAATCCGCCGAACGCCTACTACCGCAACTCGCTGGGCAGGTTCCTGCAGAAACTGGCCGCCGACAGCGAACTCTACGACGGTGTCGTCGTGACCCAGCTGCAACCGCCGGCACAGGCCCTGGCGGCGCCCGCGGGCTCCGCCGACCTGGCGCTGGCCTTTCGCAGCGTGCACAGCTGGATGCGCGCGGACACCCTCGCGCCGACCCTGGGGGCGATATACGCCGCGCTGAAGCCGGGCGGTCGCTTTGGCCTGGTACAGCACCGGGCGCAACCGGGGACGTCGGTGGCGGACATGAAGCGAACCGGCTATGTCACCGAGGCCTATGTTATCGCCGCGGCTGAAAAGGCCGGCTTCGAGCTGGTCGAGCGCGCGGATATCAACGCCAACCCCAAGGACAGCGCGGACCATCCCAAGGGCGTGTGGAACCTGCCGCCGGCGCTGCGCGACGGCGGTAAACGTCGCGATCACTACCTGGCCATCGGCGAGAGCGATCGCATGACCCTGCTGTTCGCCAAGCCGGCGCCCTGATGGCGCGCTTCATCGACATTCCGCCGCAGCGGGTGCCCGCGGATACCCTGTGCGCCCTGCTGGAGGAGTTTGCCTCCCGTGACGGCACCGACTACGGCAGCCGCGAATTGAGCCTGGAGGAGAAGGTCGCGCAGTTGCGCGGCGGGCTCGATAGCGGTGCGATGAAATTGCTGTACGACAGCGACAGTGAACACTGGGACCTGGTCGACCGTGATCGCGCCGCGGCGCTGTTTGCAGAGGACGGAGCGTGACTTCGGCGGATATCGAACCCGATCACCAGCTCGACGTGAGGGGCCTGTACTGCCCGGAGCCGGTGATGCTGTTGCACAACCGGATTCGCGATATTGCCGTGGGCGAAGTACTGGAAGTGGTCGCCACCGACCCGGCCACCCAGCGCGACATCCCCAAGTTCTGCACCTTTCTTGGCCACGAGCTGCTGCGCCAGAGCGAAACCGGCGGTGAATACCGTTACTGGCTGCGCAAGGCGGAGGTGGCAACATGACCGCCGCGGCGCAGGTTCCGCGCTCCGCGGTGTTTTGCAGCGCGCGCCTGGAAGCGGTATTCGACGGCTGCTTCGTCGGGCCTGAAAACACCCGCCTGCTCGGCGGCGCGCTCGAGCCCCTCTATGTACCGGCGGGCGAGCCGGAGGGCGGCGTGGTCGCGCGGCACCACCGCCTGTTCTACCGCGAGGACTTCTTCGCCAGCGCCCTGCACGAGGCCGCCCACTGGTGTATCGCGGGGCCCGAGCGGCGCCTGTTGCGCGACTTCGGCTACTGGTACGCCCCGGACGGCCGCAGTCCCGGGCAGCAGGCCGCCTTCCAGGCCGTGGAAGTGGCGCCGCAGGCACTGGAATGGTGGTTCGCCCGGGCCTGCGGCTACCCTTTCCGGGTCAGCCTCGACAATCTGGAGGCCGGCGAGGCCGCCCGCCGCAGCGAGGCGGCCTTCAAGGACGCGGTGACCGCGCGCGCCAATACCCTGCGCGAGCGCGGCCTGGCGCCGCGCGCCCGGCGCTTTTTCACCGCCCTGGCGGGGGCGTTCGCCACCGGCGCCCGTGCCGCTGACCAGTATTTTTACCGCGACGAGCTGGCTTGAGATGCCCCGGCAAGCCTGGCTGGTCGACGCCTCGATCTATATTTTTCGCGCCTGGTTTTCCCTGCCCGATCGCTGGACCTCGCCGGAGGGCCTGCCGCTGAACGCGGTGGTGGGTTACAGCGGTTTTTTGCTCGACCTGATGGCGCGGCGCGGGGAAGGGGGGCCGCTGGCGGCGGCCTTCGACGAGAGCCTGGGTAGTTGTTTTCGCAACCGCATCTATCCCGACTACAAATGCAGCCGGGCGCTGCCCGACGAGGCCCTGGCCTTCCAGCTCGCCACCTGCCGCGAGTTGACCGCCACGCTGGGCATCCCCTGTTTCGGCGGCCCCGAGTACGAGGCCGACGACTACCTGGCCAGCCTGGCCCGGGTCTGCCGCGAGGCGGGTTTGGCGGTGACGCTGATCAGCCGCGACAAGGACCTGGGGCAGCTGCTGGAGAAGGGTGACGCACTGTGGGACTTCGCCGCCGATACGCGGCTGGACGTCGAGTCCTTCCGCGATCGCTTCGGCGTGGCGCCGTCGCAGTTCGCGGACTATCAGGGGCTGGTGGGGGATCGCATCGACGACATTCCCGGTGTGCCCGGGGTCGGCCCGCGCACGGCGGCGCAACTGTTGGCCCGCTACCCGGATCTCGACGCGCTGGGGGCCGATCTCGCGTCCGTATCGGAGCTGCCCTTGCGCGGCGCGCCGGCCTTGCGGCAGCGCCTGCAGTCGCACTGGCCGCAGGCGCTGCTGTCGCGCCAGCTGGCGCGCCTGGATAATGCTGTCCCGGAAGTAAACGGTGCGCCGAGTTGGGCGGCCGGCGCGGACGGTCTGGAGCGGTTTGCGGCGCGCCTGGCGGAGCTGGGCATCGGCGGGCGCCTGTTACAGCGCTGTCGGCAACTGAGGGAGGAAATGGCATGAGTGGACTCAGGATCGTGGCGGACGCCAATATGCGCGGGGTGGAGGAAGTCTTCGCCCGCTACGGCGATATCGACTTCGTCGAGGGGCGCGCGTTGCGGCCCTCGCAGCTGGCGGACACCGACGTGCTGCTGGTGCGCTCGGTGACGGTCGTGGACAGCGCACTGCTGGGGGACAGCGGGGTGCGCTTTGTCGGTACCGCGACCAGCGGCCTGGAGCACATCGATCGCGCTTATCTCGATGAACACGGCATTCGCTTCGCCCACGCCCGCGGCGCCAATGCCAATTCGGTGGTGGAATACGCGCTGGCGGCCATCGCGGCCTCCGGCGACTACCTGGAGCGCCTGCTTGCCGGCGCGCCGTTGGGTATTGTCGGCCACGGTCATGTGGGCGCCGGCCTGGCCCGCTGCGCGCGGGCGCTGGGGATTGTCACCCGGGTCTGCGACCCCTGGCAGGAGGCGGTGCCCGATGCGGCTAGCCTCGAGCAGGTACTGGGTTGCGAGGTCATTTGCCTGCACCCGGAGCTGACCCGGCGCGCGCCCTGGCCGAGCTATCATTTGCTGGGCGCGGAGCGCTTGGCGCTAGTGCCCGACGGCGCGTTGTTGATCAACGCCAGCCGCGGCGCGGTGGTCGATAACGCCGCGCTACTGGCGCGCCTGGCGCGATCGCCGCGGCCGCGCTGCGTGCTGGACGTGTGGGAGCACGAGCCGTGGATCAGCCGCGAGTTGTTGGGCGAGGTCCAGCTGGGCAGCGCCCATATCGCGGGCTACAGCCTGGACGCCAAGCTCGCCGCCACCCGCCTGCTGGGTGTGGCGCTCGCCGAGGCCTTCGACCTGGAAGCCCCTCCGGCGGACGCGGGCGTGCCCCCGGCCGCGGTATTGGCGCTGGAATCACCCGGGAGCGATACCGAGGCCCTGCGCCAGCTGCTCCTGGGGCGGTACGACATTGTCGCCGATGACCGGGCACTGCGCGGTGCCGTCCTGGGCGCCGCCCGGGACGACGTCGGCCCGGCCTTCGACGGCCTGCGGCGCCATTACCCCGAGCGGCGCGAGCTGCGCGGCAGTCCGGTGTACGCCCCCGGGCTGCCGGACCGGTTCCAGCGGGCGCTGGGTTACCGGCCGGTGGAGCGGGAATGGGCCCGGCCCGACGAGGCGTCATGAGCGAGCCACTACGTGACCCCCTGCATGATCCCTTGCATATTGGCCTGGTGGTGAATCCCCTGGCGGGGGTCGGCGGCAGCCGGGCCCTGAAGGGCAGCGACGGCGAACAGGTGCGCGAGCTGGTGCGCCGGGAAGGCGGCGTCGATCGCGCCGCCTCGCGGGCCGCCCGCGCCCTGGCGCTGCTGCGCGATAGCGACGAGCCCCTGCGGTTTTCCACCTGGGGCGGCGCCATGGGGGAGGACCTGCTGCGGTCGCTGGGCATCGGCGCCGAGGTGCTCGGGAGCCCGGGGCTGGGCCTGAGCGCCGCCGCCGACACGCGCGAGGCGGCGACGGCGCTGCGCGCGGCGGTCGATCTGCTGGTGTTTGTCGGCGGCGACGGCACCGCTCGCGATGTACTGGACGCGGTGGGTGACCACTATCCCGTACTGGGCATTCCCGCCGGCGTGAAAATGCATTCCGCGGTCTTCGCGGTGTCCCCCGAGGCCGCCGGCGAGCTGCTGATTCGGCTCGCCCGCGGCGGCCTGGTGGGCCTGCGGCGCCAGGAGGTGCGGGATATCGACGAAGAGGCCTTCCGCGCCGGCCGGGTGCGCACGCGCTTCTACGGCGAGATGCAAGTGCCGGGGGAGGCGCGCTTCCTGCAGCAAACCAAGGTCGGCGGCCGCGAGGACCAGGCCCTGGTGGCGGCTGAAATCGCCGCCTGGCTGGCGGAGTCCCTGGACCCGGACACCCTGTATCTGGTGGGTCCCGGCTCCACTACCGCGGTGCTACTGGAGGAGCTGGGGTTGCCCGCGACCCTGCTGGGGGTGGATGCCCTGCGCGACGGTGCGGTACTGGCCGCCGACGCCGACGAGCAAACCCTGCTCGAGCTGCTGGCGGCGCACAAGGGGCCGGCCCGCATCGTGGTGACCGCGATCGGCGGCCAGGGGCACATCCTCGGTCGCGGCAACCAGCAACTGTCGCCGCGCGTCGTCCGCGCGGTGGGTTGCGACAACATCCTGGTGGTGGCGGCCAAGTCGAAGATCGCGGCGCTGGAAGGGCGCCCGCTGCTGGTGGATAGCAACGATCCCGAGCTCGACCGGGCGCTGGCGGGTTACCGGCGGGTGATCACCGGCTACGACGACGAAATTCTCTATCGCGTGGAAGGGCCCGCTTGAGCGGCCGCCTACAGGCCGCCGATCGGCGGCCGTGACAGCAGGTCCGACACCGCCTGTTTGATGTCCAGGCTGGAGCCCTGGCGCAGGGCGTAGCGCAGCTGGGTGAGAGCGGTTTGCGACTCGGCGATCACGCTGGGCGCGCCGCTGTCCTCCACCGGCGGCGCCACCGGCTCGCGGGCGGGAGCCGACAGCAGCAGGAAGGCCCGCTGGCTGAGCACCACCTGGTCCACCGCCTCCTCGCGAATGGTGTCGTTGAAATAGAGGTAGCCGTGGTCCGCCAGCCACACGATGGCGCTGAACGCGGCCTGGAAGCGGGGGTTGTGCAGGCCGAATTCGTCGGGCTGGTCGGGGCCGCTGACGTCTTCCACGTAGAGAGTGGTCTTGCGCGGAAAGACCGCGTAAAGCCTCAGGAAAATGGTCGCGACGTCGCGATAGAAGTCCTCGATGTGCAGGTCGGCCATGGGTGGATAGTGCGCTGTCAATGCGGGGATTTGGCCCCAGTTTATGCTATGGTCGATGGGCACGCTACCGGAGTACCGGCTTATGGCGACCAGAGACGATGCCTATTGGCGCG
Organism: Parahaliea mediterranea; assembly: GCF_017255185.1. Taxonomy (GTDB): domain Bacteria; phylum Pseudomonadota; class Gammaproteobacteria; order Pseudomonadales; family Halieaceae; genus JAFKCZ01. The sequence continues at coordinate 61,895 of NZ_JAFKCZ010000019.1, read as the reverse complement.
ACAGGCTGACACCCCAGCAGTTTCACGTCTGTCGCCAGAAAGGTACCGAAAGGGCTTTTACCGGCGAGTACTGGGATTGCGACGTGGTTGGCAGCTACCACTGCCGCTGCTGCGAGGCCCCGCTGTTTCACTCCTCCGACAAGTACGATGCCGGCTGCGGCTGGCCCAGTTTCTGCCGCAGTGTCAGCCGGGAGGCGATAAAGGAGCAGGCCGACGCCAGTCACGGCATGCACCGCACCGAGGTCCAGTGCCGCGCCTGCGGCTGTCACCTCGGCCACGTGTTCAACGACGGCCCGCCACCCACCGGCTTGCGTTACTGCATCAACAGCTCGTCCATCCTGCTGGTGCCCGAGACGGTAACTGAAAACGCAAACAAGTAGGGCGGAGTTCCCTGTAGGACCGAATTTATTCGGCCTCCGGCAGACCACCCAAGCCCCTGTAGGGCCGAATTTATTCGGCCAGCCGAACGTCGACAGTCAACAGCGGTCGAATAAATTCGACCCTACCGTGGGCATGGCGAAACGATCGGCACAACAAGAAGGGGTTTTGGGGGATTGGAGCGGGAAACCGGGTTCGAACCGGCGACCTCAACCTTGGCAAGGTTGCGCTCTACCAACTGAGCTATTCCCGCTTAACAAGCTGCGTGTTTATACCGCCGTCACGGTCGCCGGAACCGGCGAGACTGGGCGTCCCCCCTCAACCTTGGCAAGGTTGCGCTCTACCAACTGAGCTATTCCCGCTTAACAAGCTGCGTGTTTATACCGCCGCCGCGGTCGCCGGAACCGGCGAAACAGGCTTGATTGAGTGGCGTCCCCTAGGGGGTTCGAACCCCTGTTCCCGCCGTGAAAGGGCGGTGTCCTAGGCCACTAGACGAAGGGGACGCAGCTGGTCTCAATCAAGAGGCGCGCATTGTAGGTAGCCCCGGGGGCTTCGTCAAGCCCGGCGCGGTAAAAACTGCGCGACTTTTTACTGTGACTTCAGTGACTTGCTACTGCGACTTCAGCAACTTGGCGCGCGCCTCCTCGAAGTCGATGACCTCGCCCCGGTCCGCCGCCTCGCCCCGGGCCTCGTCCAGGCGCTGGTACAGGTCGAGTTCGTCGTCGCTCAGGTAGTGCAGGCATTCGCCGCCCAGAAACCAAAGAAGTTCCCGCGGCACCGTGGGCGCGAACTCGGGAAAGGTGGTGAACAGGCGGGAGAGTAGGGAGGGCCCCTCGGCGTACAGGCCTTCACTGTCGCGGCCGGCCTGCTGGCAGCCCAGCGCCAGCTCGCGCAGGGGATCGCTGTCGTCCAGGGCGGCGGTGCGCTGCACGAAGGTGTCGGCGAATTCACTCCACTTGTCGCGGCAATGTTGCAGGTACTGCTGGTCGTCCATGGGGGAATTGGCCTCGCTGTCGTTAACGGCCGGGATTGCGGGTACAATATCGCGCTTGTTTTCCCGGAGGATTTGATTGGCCGCTATGGTACCAGCTCTGACCATCGAAAATCTCAGCAAGGTCTACGGCAATGGCTTCGAGGCCCTCAAGGGCATCAGCATGGCCGTTCAGCAGGGGGACTTTTTCGCCCTGCTCGGGCCCAACGGGGCCGGCAAATCGACCACCATCGGCATCATCTGCTCGCTGGTGAGCAAGACCGGTGGCCGGGTGTCGGTGTACGGCATCGATATCGACGAAGACTTTCCCGGCGCCAAGAAGCACATTGGCATCGTGCCCCAGGAATTCAACTTCAACCAATTCGAGAAGGTGCGTGACATCGTGGTCAACCAGGCCGGCTATTACGGTCTGCCGCGCGAGCTGGCGGAGGCGCGGGCGGACAAGTACCTGAAGGAGCTGGGCCTGTGGGACAAGCGCGAGGTCGCCTCGCGCATGCTGTCCGGCGGCATGAAGCGCCGCCTGATGATCGCTCGCGCGCTGGTGCACGAGCCCAGGTTGCTGATCCTCGACGAGCCCACCGCCGGGGTGGACATCGAGATGCGCCGCTCCATGTGGGATTTCCTCAAAAAGATCAACGCCGAGGGCACCACCATCATCCTCACCACCCACTACCTGGAGGAGGCGGAAGCCCTGTGCCGCAATATCGCCATCATCAATCACGGCGAGATTGTCGAGCACAGCTCGGTGCGCGACCTGCTGCGGCGCCTGCACCGCGAGGTCTTTATCTTCGACTGCGTGGGTGAATTGCCGGAGACGATACCCGTGTCGGGTTTTGTCACCCGCCGCATCGATGAGCACAGCCTGGAAGTGGAAGTGGAGAAAGGCCAGGCGGTCAACGAGGTGTTCCGGCAGCTGGACGCGGCCGGCATCGAGGTGCGCAGCCTGCGCAATCGCGCCAACCGGCTGGAGGAGATGTTCGTGACACTGGTGGAGGGCGCGGCGTGAGTCCACGAGAACAGTTCGTTGCCTTTATGACCATCCTGCGCAAGGAGATCCGGCGCTGGATGCGGATCTGGACCCAGACCCTGCTACCCTCCGCCATCACCATGTCGCTGTATTTCGTGATCTTCGGCTCGTTGATCGGCTCGCGCATCGGTGAAATGGGTGGCTACACCTACATGCAGTTTGTGGTGCCCGGGCTGATCATGATGGCCATCGTCACCAACTCCTATTCCAACGTGGTGTCCTCTTTCTTCGGCTCCAAGTTCAATCACAGCGTCGAGGAGCTGCTGGTATCGCCCACCCCCAACTATGTCATTCTGATGGGCTATGTGCTCGGCGGCGTGGCCCGGGGCCTGCTGGTGGCGGTGATTGTCACCCTGGTGTCGTTGTTCTTTACCGACTTGCACATTCACAGTTACACGGTGGTGGTCGCCATCGTGCTGATGACCTCCATCCTGTTCGCCCTGGCCGGCTTTATCAACGCGGTGTTCGCCAACAATTTCGACGACATTTCCATTGTTCCCACCTTTGTGCTCACGCCGTTGATCTACCTCGGCGGGGTGTTTTACTCCATGGACCTGCTGCCAGAGTTCTGGGCCAACGTGTCCAAGCTCAACCCCCTGGTCTACGTGGTCAACGCCTTCCGCTACGGGGTGCTGGGCGTGTCCGACGTGAGCCTGCCGGTGGCTTTCGCCATGATCGGGCTGTTCACCCTGGCGGCCTTCGCATACAGCATGCACCTGCTCAACTCCGGCAAGCGGCTGAGGCAGTAGGGCGGTGGCGACTGACGACGACAAGGGGCCGCTGCTGGGCCGCCAGGTGGCGGTCAGCGAGCACTACGCGCCGGAACTGCTGCACCCGATTCCCCGCGCCCGGGCGCGGCGCGAGCTCGGCCTCGATCCGGCGGCGCCGCCCTTCGGCGGGGTGGATATCTGGCACGCCTACGAGTTGTCCTGGCTGGACGCCCATCGCCGTCCGGTGGCCCGGGTGGGGCGCTTCGCCATTCCCGCCGACAGCGCCAACCTGGTGGAATCCAAGTCCTTCAAGCTGTACCTGAATTCCCTGAACGGGGAGTGTTTCGATAGCGAAGCCGCCGCCGTACAGCGCATCTGCGCCGATATCGGCGCCGCCGCGGGCGCCGAGGTCAGCCTGCGGTTGTTTGCCGTGGACGATCCGGCCCTGGCCGGCGCAAGCCTGCCCGGCGACTGCCTGGACGCCTTGGAGGCGAGCTGGAGCGATCGCGAGCCGGACGTGGCGCAGCTGGTGGTGGTGGAGGGTGGCGCCCCCCAGGAGCTTTACACCCACCTGCTGCGCTCCCTGTGCCCGGTCACCGGCCAGCCCGACTGGGCCAGCGTGTGGGTCCGCCTGGAGGGCGCGCGGGTCGAACCCCGCTCCCTGCTGGACTACCTGCTGGCCTACCGCAAGCACCAGGACTTCCACGAGCAGTGCGTGGAGCGCATCTTCCGCGACCTGCTGGCGGCCTGCGCCCCCGAATCCCTGCATGTCCAGGCTTTCTACACCCGCCGCGGCGGCCTGGATATCACCCCCTTCCGCGGCACCGGCGGCCGGGAGCCCCTGCCGCGGATGAACCGTCAATAGGGGAGAGCGGATCGGGATGGCGGGCACCGCAATTTTTCCCGCCGAACACTGGAAACCTGTCCTGCCTGTGGTATTATGCGCGCCCTCAACGGTGAGGTGGCCGAGTGGTCGAAGGCGCACGCCTGGAAAGTGTGTAACGGGAAACCGTTCGAGAGTTCGAATCTCTCCCTCACCGCCATATACGAAAAGGGTCCCATAGGGGCCCTTTTTCGTATATGTGGTTTAGGGGGTCATGATGAGGGCTCCCAGTTCGACAAATTGCGTGAGCAATTTGCTACGAGGCGCGCAGCGCCGAAGCCCCGGAGGGGTCACAACGGCCAAAAGCCGTTGTGATTCATCTCTCCCTCACCGCCATATACGAAAAAGGGTCCCATAGGGGCCCTTTTTTGTATCTCCCGCATAACTATTCTGAAGCGCTGTTTAAACAGCCCGGCTATTTCCCTGGAGAAACTACCGGACTGTCAGGCGCACCCACCAACCGCTTCAGAAAGCCGGGATGCTCACTCTCGTATCGCTGCCCCGCGTAGCGCGCAAACTCTATCGAATGGTGGTGCCGGTCATAGAACATCGGCACCGAGGCGGGTGTTTGCGTAACGCAATTCTCCAGTTTCCTGTCTTTGCAAAGCAGGCCAACGCGGTCGATGTAGAGGTCTGTGATAGCCATGAAGGCTTCGTACAGCGGCCATTGCGAGGGTTGGTCCTCAAAATACGTCACATTGGCAGGAAGGGCGCAGGCGGTGCTGCTTCCGTGCCTGTTGATCAGGCGCCAGCATGGCTCCCTGGTGGCGATGTAGCCGCCCACGGTAGCGAGTTTGACCCGTGAATTGCGCGCCATAATGTCACCGATCACATCGAGGTGTATCTGCTGGATTGATCGAAAGGGGCGCGCGGCGGCGTAGACAATGACATCGAGTTGGGAAATGACCTCATCGCGAAACAGGGCCGCGAACCTTCGGGTGCAGGTCTCATTGGTACTGTGGTATTCGCCGGCGGCGCCTTTCAGGTTCGGGCAGTTATTGGTGGAACCGAATTGAATCAGGTTGATGTCCGGATCGTCGGCGTAGGCCGCGTGGAGAAAATTGAAAGCGTCCGGCTCATGGGAATTGCCGAAAACCAGCACCTGTATCGGGCGGTCCGTCGAGCAGTATTCATCCCGCCGCCAGCGGGTGACCGAGCAAGCCTTGCGTACCAGTTGGAAGCGGTCATCCATGCCCTGGGTTACCGCCGCGGAGCTCAAAACCGTGTTGGCGCGTCGCCATGGCCAGCCGTCTCCGAGCCAGGCGGCGACCGGCGCCACGGCGAACAGTGCCGATACCAGCACGATCCCCGGCGCGGAAATCGGGCGGCGACGCGCGGACCTCTGTGGCGTCATAGCCCCCACCCGTTGGTAAAAACGCAGCTCGACACCATAGTGGAGGACGACCGTGGCGAGCAGGGTAACAGCGGCAAGCGCGATCTGCGTGCCAATTGCCAGGGAGTGATCGCCGCTTGCGTAGCGATAGAGCGATACGATAGGCCAGTGGGTCAGGTACAGCGAATAGGATACCTTGCCGAGCCACAAACTGACGGGATTGCAGAGCACCATCGCACCGATGGGGCCCTGCCCCCCGGTTCCGCTACCGGCCAGCAGTATGAGTACGCTGCCCAGGGTGGGCCAGGCCACCACCCAGCCGGGGAAGGCGGTGTTGTTGTCGAAGGCGACCGCGCTCCATGCAATCATCAGCACACCGGCGGCGAATACCCTATCGCGAGTGGAGCTGGCCGAGAGTGCACGCTGTATCCCCGCCGAGCGGGAGAGGGGAAGGACGGCCGCACCCAGGGCGAATTCGAACATACGGAAGGGCAGCAGGTAGAATGCCGCCAGGGAATCGCGTCCCGTCCACCACACGCAAGCGGCAAAGCTCGCCGTGCCGACGACGATCAGCAGCCAGGTCAGGCGCCCATCGCGGCCCCCACGCAAGGTGGCGAGCAACAGCGCCGGCCAGAGCAGATAGAATTGCTCCTCGACCCCGAGTGACCAGGTGTGCAACAGCGGCTTGAGCTCGGATGCCGTGTCCCAATACCCCGCCTCGGTGAGGAACACGAAGTTCGATACGCTGAATAGGGCGGCCGTGGCGGACCGCCCGAAGGTCGTGAAATCCAGTGGTTCGAGAATGCAAGCCGCGGCAATGAAGGTAACCGCCACTGTTGCGATGAGTGGCGGAAACAGGCGGCGCACGCGGCGCCCATAGAAGTCGGCAAGCTGGAAACTGTCGCGCGAAATCTTGTCGGAGATGATGGCGGTGATCAGGTAGCCCGAGATGACGAAGAAAACGTCGACGCCGACGAATCCGCCGGACAATTGCGATATCCCAAGGTGAAAGACAACGACGGCAAGCACGGCAATGGCGCGCAGGCCATCAATGTCGGCGCGATAGTGCATCCAGGCTACTCTCTAATTCGGCAATCGGATTGGCTGCTGTCGTTCTCCCGCCAGCGTGCGGGGATATCGCTGGACGGGCCTGCACCGCAGCCCGGAGCGTCCAGGATATCCCGTCGCATTCTGAAGCGTCTTCTTCAGGAGCAGTATGGAGGGGATGTCGCAGTCCGAAAGGTGTAAAACCGGAGTTCCTTCAAGGCTGTAACCATACACAGGGGGCCACCCGAGCTCAAGCACCGCGCCAGCGCCATCCGGTTCTCGTCGCTGCGGGCGGCTGGAGTCACCCTGCACGGCGGGAGGCAATCCCATGCCCTGTCTTTCCAGCAGTTCCCGGTGCTTTGAATCCCGTGCTTGTTTGCGCACGATCAATCCCTGTCACCGCCGCGCTGCTACACTCTCTTCATCAACGCAGTGCAATTGTTCACTACAAGCAGTGAGGAACCGAGATGAAAACCCGTCAAGCAACCTTTCCACGGCAATCGTCATCGAATCGACTGTCGCTTGTCGCCAAAGTCCTGGCCAGTAGTGTGGTGGCGGTGTTGGCGGCCTGTGCCACCGGGTCGACGCCCGGTGGTATCGACGAGGTGACCCCCGCCACCACCTTTGGCACACCAAACCCCGACACATCCCGCCTGGCACCGGACCGGGCCGCCGCGGCGGCCCGCGGCCAGTACCTGGTCGAGTTGCTGGGCTGCGGCACCTGCCACACCGACGGCGCGCTGGTGGGGCAGCCGAATGCCGGGCGCCGACTGGCCGGTTCGAGCGTGGGCATCGCCTGGTCCAATCCGCTGCAAGAGGACTATCCCGGCGTGGTTTTTCCCGCCAACCTGACCCCGGATACGGAAACCGGTATTGGTGGCTGGCGCGAGGACGATATCGTGACTTTTCTGCGCAGTGGGATCGATCGCGCCGGGCGCGGCCACCTGCCGGTGATGCCCTGGCCGGCCTACGCCCGCCTGTCCGACGACGACGCCAGCGCGGTCGCCACCTACCTGCTCAGCCTGCCGCCGGTGCGGCACCGGGTGCCGGCCAATGTCGATCCCGGGCAGCGCACCAGCGCCGGCTACGTGCATTTCGGGATCTACCGCAAACGGTGATGCCCGGGCGCTGTCCTGAACGCCTTGTCGCGGATTGGTACTGATGCACAGCCTGGTCTTCGAGGACCTGCTGGTGATGATGGCGGCGGCCCTGGTCGCGGCGCTGCTGCTGCGCCGCCTGGGGTTGCCCAATATCCTGTCCTACCTGCTGGCGGGCTGTGTTATCGGGCCCCACGTCACCGGCTGGGTGGGGGAACCGGAATCCTTCGCTTTCGTGGCGGAGTTCGGCGTGGTGCTGTTGCTGTTTTCCATCGGCCTGGAGTTTTCGCTGTCCCGCCTGTTGGCCCTGCGGGGATCGGTGTTCGGTGTCGGCGGCTTCCAGGTGGTGCTCTGCGCGCTACTGTTCGGCGCGGCGGTCTACCTGTGGGGCACCACGGTGCAGGCCGCGGTGGTCATTGCCGGCGCGCTGGCGCTGTCCTCCACCGCCATCGTGATCCGGGAGCTCAGCAGTCTGGGGCAGCTGCACCAGCGTCACGGCCAGCTGGCGGTGGGGGTCTTGTTGTTTCAGGACCTGGCCGCGATTATTTTCCTCATTCTGGTGCCGGTGCTCGCCGGGGCGGAAGAGGGAGGCCTGGCATCGGAGATCGCCACCGCCCTGCTGCGCGGCGCGGTGCTGTTCGCCATCCTGATGAGTGTCGGCAAGTGGCTGTTGCCCCCGCTCTATCGGGAGATTGCGCGCGCCCACTCGGAAGAAATTTTCGTGATCAGCACTCTGGTGATCGTGCTACTGGCGGCGTGGCTGACTCACGGTTTTGGTCTGTCGATGGCCCTGGGTGGCTTCGTGATCGGCATGATGTTGGGAGAAAGCAGCTTCCGGCACCAGATCGACAGCGATATCCGGGGTTTCAAGGACATCCTGCTGGCGTTGTTTTTTATTACCATCGGCATGGATATCCAGGTCGACCTGTTGCTGGACTACTGGCCGCGCCTGCTGTTGTTCGCGGCGCTGCTAATGCTGGTCAAGACGGCGTTGATTGCGCTGGTCGTCGGGCTGACCGGGGAGGACCGCTATACAGCCCTGCGTTGCGGGCTCAATCTCGCCCAGTCCGGTGAGTTCGCCATCGCCCTGCTGGCCCTGGGGCAACTCAGCGGCGTGGTGCCCGCCGACCACGCTTCGTTTATTGTGTTGGTGGCCATTCTCACCATGGCTGTCAGTCCCTTGCTGCTGCGCTACAGCGAGCGAATCACCCCCTGGTTGCTGCACACGCTGGGCGTGGCGCCGCCGGTGGCCGCCGGAATCCCCCGCGAGGCGGAAATTCACCAGGGCGGGCACGTGATCGTCGGCGGCTACGGCCGTATCGGGCGGGTATTGGCCGGACTGCTGGAGGAGAACCAGGTCCCCTATATTGCCATCGACAACAACGTGGCGGTGGTGGACCGGGCCCGGGCGGAGGGGCGCAACGTGCTGTTCGGCGACAGCGCCAACCTGCAAATTCTGCGCAGCTGCCATATCGACAGCGCGCTGCTGGCGGTGTTGACCTTTCGCTCGCTGGAGCAGGCCCGGGCGATGATCGCTCAGATGCGCTCGGTGGGTATCAATACCCCCGTGATCGTGCGCTGCCACGAGCAGGGGCACGTGCGCGAGCTGTTGTCACTGGGCGCCAACCGCGTGGTGCCGGAGATGCAGGAAGCCAGCCTGGCGATCGGCGCGCAGATGCTCGAGCTACTGGATGTCGATCACAGCGTGATCAGGCAGCAACTGGAAGCGCGGCGCGAACATCACGGCGATGTCAGTTGAGGCTCGCCGGTTGCTGCGCCATTGCCGCGCGGCTTTACTCCCAGGCCCGCTCTCCCGGCCGCGGCGGATCGGCGGGCGCCCCGGCGAAGCACTGGGCGATGGCCATCCAGCGACTGGCGGTGTCGCCGGTGACCGCTAGGTCGGTGTCGGCGATGTTGCGCCCCTGGGTGACCACCTGGCAGAAGGCCAGCGCCGGGCCCGTAATGCAGTTTTCCGCATTGGGTTCGTGCCACTCCCAGATCGCCCCCGAGGGCGCGGTGAGGCGGACATAGGGGGGCTCGCCGGGGACCTCGAGCTTGCGGTTGACGAAGGTCCAGCCAAAGGTCTTCACGCCCAAATCGGCCACCAGCTTGATACGGTCGCCGTGCTCGCGGGGCGCGTGCATCAGGTCGTACACATCCTGGCCGTGGGCCCAGGTTTCCATGAAACGCGCCGAGATGAAACTGTTGGCGGACATGTCGGGGCCGAACCAGGGCAGGCGCTGCTTGGGCGGCAGTTCGCCCAGGGCGGTGGCCAGCCGGTGGCAGGTCTCGATCCATTGCGTAAGTAGTGCCGGAGCATCCAGGTGTCCGAGCTCCCGGCGGGTTTGCTCGGTGCCGCTCACCCCTTCCATTATCTGGGTCATGATGCTGTTGGCCCTGGCCTCGAAAGGCTCCCGCCCGGCCAGGGCCAGCAGGGAAACCTCGTCGAAAAAGTGCAGGTGCGCGACCACATCCCAGGGCGTCCAGTCCATAAACGGAGTGGGGCGCTGCCAGTCCGCCGCGTCCAGGGTCTGCAGGAATTGGTGAAGCGCGTCGGCTTCGGCGATCAGGTCCCGGGCTGCCGGTGTCATAGGCGTTTACTCCTGCTCTGCCCACTTTGGCGGGCGTTTGTTGAGAAAGGCGTCCATCCCCTCGGCGGCTTCCTCGCCGGCGAACAGCTCCTGGGACACGCCCGCGGCCCAGGTGAAGGCCTGCTTCGGGTCCATGCCCGGCACCTTGCGGATCAGCTGTTTGGCCACGTGCAGGGCATTGGGGCCGCCCTTGCGCAGGTCGGCGAGGACTTCGCCGACCGCGGTATCGAGCTCGTCCCCGGGCACCGCGCGGTTGATCAGGCCCATTTCCGCGGCGCGGCTGCCGGCAAAGCGGTGCCCGCGCAGGAAGGCCTCGCGGGCGTCCGCCAGGCGCATTTTTGGCAGGCACACCACCGAGATGATGGCTGGCACCACCCCGAGCCGCACCTCGGTAAAGCCGAACTTGACGTCGTCCCGGGCAATGGCGATGTCCAGCGCCGCCGCCAGGCCCATACCGCCACCGACCACATGGCCCGCGATACGGCCGATCACCGGCGTGGGGGATTCGAGTATCTCGCCGAGCAGCAGCTCGAAGCCGCCGAAGGCGCCGGGCTGGTTGCCCTTGCTGGACTGCTCCTTGAGATTGGCGCCCGCGCAAAAGGTGGAGCCTTCGTTGGTCAGAACGATGGCCCGCACCGCGGGGTCGGCGTTGGCCGCCGCGATGGCGTCGCGCAGGCCCTGCAGCATGGCGGCGCCGAGGGCGTTGCGGTTGTCGGTGTCCGCCAGGGTGATGGTGGTCACGCCGCCGGCGGTGGTGACTTTCAGGGTGTCGGGCAGCGCTGTTGCTGGCTGTGAAGGCGAGGTGTTTTCCGCTGTCCGGTGGCCGTTGTCGCGCACGGGCACCGACTTCCACTGGTAGGTTGCATTCGTCTGGTCCTTGTCCATCCCGCGTCCCCTGTCGCTGTTTCGCCGTTTATTATATCCGTGGTCCGACCATATACTACCGTGCCGCTCCCGCGCTTTCAGCGTCCGACTTTCCAGGCCCCGCAAAATGGGAAGTCAGCGAAAGTTCACGCCGCTGAGCGCCTGTCGCTATTGACGGCTCTGGAGGAAGAGGGTGCGCGCTGTGCTGGGGAGTGCCCGCGGCTTCCGGCGAATGGCCGTGATAATGGTGCTATAATCGCTCGCGTCGGGAGGCGACGAATTCATCAGAGTAAGCAAATGACCGTGGAAAGCCAGCAAGACATTGACGGGATAATGAACGCCGGGCGGGTGGTCGCCCACGTGCGCGATACCATGCTGAATGCGGTGGAACCGGGCATGACCACCGCTGAACTGGACGCCTTGGGCGGGGAGCTATTGGCGCATTTCGGCGCCGTGTCCGCGCCCCGGGTGACCTACGATTTCCCCGGGCATACCTGCATCAGTATCAATGAAGAGGCCGCCCACGGCATTCCCGGGGCCAAAGTGATCCGCGCCGGGGATGTGGTCAATGTCGACGTGTCCGCCGAACTGGACGGCTACTTTGCCGACACCGGGGGCACCATCGTCGTGCCACCGGTTACCCGCGTCAAGGCGCGGCTGTGTCACGCCACCCAGGTGGCCCTGAAGCTGGCGCTGGCCGAAGCCCGGGCGGGCGCCCCCATCAACCGGATTGGCAAAGCCATACAGCGCACCGCGAAGTCCCATGGCTTCAAGACCATCAGAAACCTGGCCGGCCACGGCATTGGCCGCAGCCTCCACGAGGAGCCCGAGGATATCCTCAGCTACCACGACCGCTACGATACGCGCCGCCTGCAACTCGGCCAGGTCATCGCGATCGAACCCTTCCTTTCCACCAAAAGCACCTATGTCACCGAAGCGGAGGACGGCTGGACGCTGGTCGGCCATCCCGCCAACCTGTCCGCGCAGTTTGAGCACACCCTGATCGTTACCAGGGGTGCCCCCATCGTCGCCACGCGTTCAGAGTTTCGCGCTTAGCCGCACTCTGCGCGTCGTCGGGTCAGTCTGTGATCCAGGCCCCATGAAAGCCGGCGGGAATGCGTCGCCCCAACGCGACCGTCGCCAGCGGCTCGCGGATGTCGCGGGCATCGAGCACTCGGACTTCGGTGGTGTCGGTAGCCTGTCGATAGACGCAGACCAATAGCCAGCCATCATCTTCACCGGAACCCGGCGGGTTCGGCACGAACACCGGTTCGCTGTTCTGGTCGCCCGGAGCCACCGGGTGAATCTGGATTGCGCCGCGCTCGACGTCGAACTTCACCACACCCCGCATTTCGACCTCTGTCGGTTGCGCCACGGTGTAGATATAGCGGTGTCGCCTGCCGGTGCGGGTTTCGTTGATCCGCGGCAGTTCCACGTTCAGGTCACAGAGTTGGCGCTCGACAACCGCGCCGCGGCCCAGGTCGATATCGTAGCGCCACAGCACGCCGAGTGGGTCGGGCAGGAAGCCGCCGTGTGCGTCGGGCTTGAAGTACCAGGGGTAGCGGACCACATCCATGATGAGCGAATCGGGCCCGGTATCCCAGGCATTGACCACATGCTGGATAAAACAGGGTCCGATGTCGATCCAGCGTACCTCACCGCCCAGGCGTGGCAGGATACCCAGGCGGGAACCGCGAGCCGGCTGCCAGCACACCGGTAGGCGAAAACCCCGCTCGAGCATGCTGAAGTCAAAGCCGACGTTCAGGTCCATCAACACGCTGCGGGTGGCGGTAATGGCCATGTCGTGCATCATGCCCGGCTGCGCCAGCGCAACGGGCTGTTCAACACGCTGTTGGCCCGCCCTGTCCAGCACCCCGTAGCGCAGCCCCTGGGGAGAGAGGTGGAAGTACATCAACTCACCGCTGGCGGGGTCGACCTTGGGATGTGCCGTCATACCCGCGGCCACCGCCGCGTGAGCGAGCGGCGAGCCGAGCGTATTCAGCGCGCGATCTACCGCGAGCGGGGGGCCACCCTCGGCCAGCGCCAGGATCTCGCCGCCGTGCTGCAACACGTTGACGTTGGGGTTGGTGTCGACCAGTGTGCCGTTATCACCGCCGACATGTGCCTGCCAGCGCCGGGTGCGAAGCCAGCGATTGCGGTACCCCAGCGCCTGTCCATTACCGAAGGCGACCGCGTGCAGCATGGCGGATTCCGGCCACCAGTTCAGCACACCCTCACCGACAAAACGCTCGCCGAGCGGATTTGGCCCATTGCGCATCAGGGTGCCGGTGAGCGCTTCGGGTATCTCGCCCTCGACCGACAGCGGTGCCAGCTCAACCTCGTCCGTCACCGGCGCCAGCGCCCCGGCATTCAAATCGAGACCGATCATGACCTTGCCCCCAGTTCGGCGAGGCAGGTGCGCAGCGTCTCCATCTGCCGTGGACCAAAGCGCCGGGCCGGCGTCGACGCGAGCGTGTCCTCGAGCATCCCGTGCGCCTCGCGGAGCAGTTCCGCTCCTGCCGGGGTCAGGCTGGCCAGGCTCTGCCGGGCATCGCGCGCGCTGCGTTCGGTGGTGACAATACCCAGCTTCTCCAGGGGCTTCAGCGCCCGTGTCACTGCCGATGCCGTAAGCCCCACTGCGGCCGCCAGGTCGACCCGCGAAGCGGTGCTGCGCGGCGCCGCCATCAGCGCCCGCAACAGGCGATATTCACTAAAACTGATACCACGCCCACACGAAAGCGTCCGGTCCAGCCGCTTCTCCAGCACCGCCGCCGTCTCGAGAAGCCCGAGTAGCAGCGAAGTTAGTTCACTGTCGATAAGTTCATCTGTGTGCATAATAACTGAAGTATCCGTGAGTGCTCATGTATTAGGAAGCATTCTGAGACTGGATGGTCATCTCTGTCAAGGGGCTTATTCTGGCTGGGCTGCTTTAAGTGCGCCGTCGTCGCAGCAAGCCGTCCACCGCCATACCGTAATCTGGATGCTCGCCGGTCCAGTAGGGCTTGCAGGTGTCCACCTCCGGCGCGATATCGCCGAGCGCGTCTTCCCACGTCTCCGTGGAAATGTTCAGTGATAGTTACCAGAGCATCGGCGTGGGATCAGCACAATGGGCACCGATCTCCAACAGTTGACGTTATAGCAGCGTCAAATTTGGCTGCAGTTCCGGCGATATCAGATCCAGGAGAACCTGACCACGCAGATCGCCGAGTCGATCCAGGCGCTCACCGGCGCCTCGGGGGTGGGTGTCATTGTCGAGGCCAAGCACCTGTGCATGATGATGCGCGGTGTGGAAAAGCAGAACTCGGTGATGAAGAGCTCGGCCATGCTCGGTGCGCTCCGGGACTGCGCCGCGACCCGCCATGAATTCCTGTCGTTGGTGGGAGGGCGGCGGTAGCGGAGTGCACGCGTCGAATTCGGTGGTATTGTCGGCGGCACTCGCGTTTAATACGCGGCCGTTTCCACTACCAGAATTGATTTTGCAATGTCGTATCTGCTACTCAAACATATCCATCTCAGCAGCGTTGGCCTGAGCTTCATCCTGTTCCTGTTTCGGGGCGGTTTAAAATACGCCGGCTCGTCCTGGCTCGATCGTCCGCTGCTGCGGATTGCGCCGCATGTGGTGGATACTGTGCTGCTGGTTTCGGCCATTTGCCTGGCGGTTCTCTCGCGCCAGTATCCTTTTGTGCACGCCTGGCTGACCGCCAAGGTTCTGCTGCTGGTGCTCTATATCGTGTTGGGCAGCCTTGCGCTCAAGCGCGGGAGGACGCCGGCGGTGCGGGGCACCTGTTTCGTACTGGCGGTGGCGGTTTTTGGCCTGATTGTTTCCGTGGCTTTAACCCGCGATTCGCTGGGCGTGTTGTCTTCTCTGCTGGGTTAAGCGGTCCGCGGCCCAGATAGAGCAGTGCGCGGAAGACGTGGTCGGTGTATGGGTGAGTCGCATGGAAACCCCGGCGGCTAGCCCGGTCGCCCGTCGACCCGCGGACGGCTCAGGATGGGCCAATAGTAGAGAACGAAAAGTAGCATGGCCACGACCCAGGCCACCCCGGAGCCTGTCAGCAGCGCGCGATATTCCCCCCAGCCCAGTGCCGCGCCGATGCGCAGCAGGGCGGCGACAGTCACTCCGTAGTAAATAGCGCTGGCACCGCGTGGCAGGCGCAGGGCGCGGCCGGTGTGTCCCAGGGCGACCCGGCTCATGACCCCCAGGATCAGGGTGCCCATCGCCCCGGCGCCGGCGGCGTGGAGCCACAGCGCCTTGCCGGCGCCATCCAGCCAGGGTGTCAGGCCCTTGAACCACAGCGCCGCCACGATCCACAGGTAGCCCAGGTGCAACACCCACAGCAGCGGTTCACTGCGGCCGAGCCATCCGCGCCAGCCCGCCAGTCGCCAGCTATTGGCCGCGGCGGCGATCAGCGCGAGGATTGCGCCGGGCCAGGGAGTGGTCGTCAGCCAGTCCGCGGGGATCATCAGCGCGGTCGCCGCCAGCGTCAGCCGGTCCACCATCGGGCGAGAGCGGACGCGGTCGGCGGGACCGCCGCGGTGGGCAAGCCAGTTGGCCGTAAACAGGGGGATGATGCGGCCCCCGATCACCACCATCAGCACGATAATGAGGTTGACCGCCATGCCTTCGCCGACGCCCGCCAGGCCGGGGGTCACACCGGAAAAAGCCAGGTGGGTGATTACGTTGGCGGTGGCCAGCAGGCCCAGCACCGCGACGATGGGCAGGTTGCGCCGGTTGCCGGCCCTTATCAATACCCGCGCCACGTAGCCGGCCAGTACCGGGAGGAAGGCCAGGTCGATTGCCGCCATCCAGATTGGGGGCAGCCACTGTGGCGACCACATGGCGGCGCGACCGGCCAGCCATAGCGACACCAGCAGGCCCAGGCGCCAGCCGCGCAGTGGCGGAGCGCCGGTCCAGTTGCAGATCGCGGTCAACAGGAAGCCGGCGATCGCCGCGGATACCCAACCGAAAAGCATTTCGTGGGCGTGCCACTGCAGGGGGCTGGCGGTCGCGAGCAGCGGCGCCTCGGCAAACAGCCAGTTCAGCCAGCCGAGCATGCCCAGAGCGCCATAGAGTCCGGCCAGTAGAAAAAAGGGCCTGAAAGGGTAGGCCAGCAGCGTGTGGGGCCACGGGGCCGGATTCTGTGTGTTTTCTGCGGGCGCGGCTCGCACAGTGTCGCTGCATGCTCGATGGGGGATCAGACGCAGTCTAGCGGGCTCATCTAAATATGCAAACAAAATACATCTTATGTGGCGGCGGATGCGCTCCCGGCGCGGTGCTCAGTGGCCGGGATTGGGACTGGCTGGCCAATCGACCCAGAACGCCCCGCGCAGGTCGCCGAGACGGTAGCCGGTGGCCTGGTCGTCGGGATAGCGGGCTCGCAGGGCGTCTGCCACGGACGGTGCCAACTGCTCGCCGTGGCAGGCCAGGCACAGTGGCTGGGTGTCGATTGCCATCATATAGCGCGCCGAGCCGTCGGGGAGGGTGACAAACCACTCCAGCGGTGTTTCCGCGCCGCTGCCGGCACGGCGTTGTTCAAAGTGCGCCAGGACCTCGCGCTGCCAGTCGCGGGGCGTATTCGCCGGGTTGCGCGGTTTGAGGCTGGTACGACCGACCGCCACGCCGTTTTCTTCCGACAGGCGCGCCGCGATGGCCGGAGCCTGGCTCTGGCAGACAGCGATCGCGCCTACAGGGCCGTCTTCGCGCATGGCCTGTTGCAGGGCGGATTTCAGTTCGCTGGCGAAGCCCCGGGTGATTTCGCGGCTGGCGCCATGGCGTGCGTCCCCCGGGGGTTCGGCCGCGGCGGCCCATGTCGCGAGCAGGCAGGGAAGGATGTAGAGTCCACGGTAGTTCATGGCATTGGCTCCTGGCGGTTGGTTTCCGCCTTCGGGGAATGGAAGACAATCAATCCGGGGGCAGCAAGCGGTCACCGGGCACCAGGCCCGAGAGGACCTCGACCCGCCCGTCGTCGGTAACCGGTCCCAGGCGCACGAAACGCCGTTGCGGCCCCGCGGCGGTGGCCACCACCACCAGCGGCAGCTGCCCCACCTCGACCACGCGATCGGCGGGGATGCGCAGGCAGGGCTCCGCGCCCGCGGGGACCAGTACCCGAGCGTACATGCCTGGCAACAGGCGCTCATCAAAGGGCAGCCGCGCCTTGATCAGGAAACTGCGCGAACCCGGGTCCGCCGCGGGCACGATTTCCTCGATGGTGGCGGACACTCGCTGCCCCAGGGTCGGTAGCGCCACCGGTATTTCCTGGGCGGGGCGCAGCGCCAGGGCGAGCTGTTCCCTGACCCGGGCTTCCACGCGCAGCGACAGCGGGTTGTAAAGTGACAGTAACTTGGCGCCGGGGGCGGCGGTGTCCCCCGGTTCGGCGAAGCGGTCCACCACCCGGCCGCTGATCGGCGCCCGGATCGTGGCGTAGGACAGGGCCGCCTGGGCCTCTTCCAGGGTGCGGTTGGCGCTGTCCAGCCCGGCGCGCAAGGCATCGCGATTGGCGCGGGCGGACTCCCTGTCCGCGTCGGCGATCAGCCCCCGCTGGTGCAGCTCCCGCGCCCGTTGCAGGCTGGACTCCGCCTCGTTCAGGCGCGCGGCAATACCGTTGATCTGCTCCCGGGCCCCTTGCACCCGTGCTTGCAGGTCGGATTTCTCCAGCTCCAGCAGCACCTCGCCCTCGCTGACCAGGTCGCCGGCGCGCACGTGAATGGCGGTGATGCGGGCCAGGGTCCGCGAGGAGATAATGGTCGCCTGCTTCGCTTCCACCGAGCCCGCCACCGGTTCGGTGACAGCCACTTCCTCCAGGCGCACCTCGTAGGCGTCGCCGGATTGCGCCGCAGTGACGGGGGCGAGGCCCGGTTCGACCCGCCTGTCGAACACGCCGGCCATGTAGGCCACCAGCAGCGCCAGTGTCGCGAGCGCCAGTGCCGCCATCAGGGGTAGTTTCCACCTAGCCATGGTTTGTCGCCTCCGCCGCGGTGGCGCCGGGGCGCCCGCTGAATACCAGCATATACACCACTGGCACCAGCACCAGTGTGAACAGGGTGGACGCCAGGATGCCGA
Organism: Parahaliea mediterranea; assembly: GCF_017255185.1. Lineage (GTDB taxonomy): Bacteria > Pseudomonadota > Gammaproteobacteria > Pseudomonadales > Halieaceae > JAFKCZ01. The sequence continues at coordinate 43,914 of NZ_JAFKCZ010000019.1, read as the reverse complement.
ACATGATCGCTAGCGCCAGTCCGCTGAACACCGGGTCGAGGATGATCACCAGGTTGCCCAGCAATGTGGTGCCCGCGGTCAGCAGCACCGGGCGCATGCGCACCGAGCCGGCACGCAGCAGCGCATCGCGCACACTGCTGCCCTCGGCCCGGGCCTGGGTGACGAACTCCACCAGGATCAGCGAATTGCGTACCACGATACCCGCCAGGGCGATCATGCCGATCATCGCCGTGGCGGTGAACAGGACCGGGTCCGGCGCGCCGGCCACCTCCCGTTCGCCTGCCAGGTTGAGCAGCCAGAAACCGGGCATGATGCCGATGACCGTCAGCGGGATGGCCGACATGATGATCAGGGACAGGGCGGTCGACGCCGTCTGTACCCGCAGTATGGCGAAAATCGCCACCAGCGCGAACGCGAAGGCCAGGCCCATGTCGCGGAATACGTCCACCGTGATGCGCCACTCGCCCTCGCCGGTCCAGCGCACCCGGGTCCCCTGCGGCAGCGACCAGGCGTCGCCTCCGCCAGGGGCCAGGTAGCTGCGATCGCGCCAGTCGCGGCCCGGTGTGCCGTCGGATTCAAAGTCTGCCGCCACATCGGCGATCACTTCCGCCGGGGTGCGGCCGGAGAGTTCCGCGGTGACATAGACTACCGGCTGCAGGTCCTTGCGGTGCAGGGCCTGTTCGGCGAGGCCCTGCTCGAAGCGACCCAGTTCGCCGAGGGCGACCAGGGGGCGGGGGGCGGCCTCCAGGCCCTGCCGGGTACTGGCGCGTGCGATACCCTCGCGCCCCCGCACCTGCAGGCGCTCGAAATCGTGGCGCGAGCCCCGCTGCTGCGGCGCCAGTCGCAGCTCCAGGGGCAGGGGGCGGACCTCGCTGTCGTCCTGGAGGTGGCCGGCCACGGCGCCGGCGTTGGCCGTGGCCAGGGTGGTGTTGATGTCCTCGGTGGCAACCCCGGACAGGGCGGCCTTGGTTTTGTCGGTGACAAAGCGCCAGCGCCGCTGCGGGGCTTGCACGGTCGAGTCGACCTCCACCACGTGGGGCTCCCGGCGCAGGCGCTCCATCAGTACGGTGGCGGCCTGGCGCTGGCGCGCGTAGGGGGTCAGCGTATCAGCGTGGATTTCCGCGACCAGGGTACTCATCACCGGCGGCCCGGGGGGCACTTCCACCACCTTCAGCGATACGCCGTCCCGCGCCAGCGGCGCCAGTAGCTGGCGCAGGCGCAGTACCACGGCGTGGGACTGGTGCACGCGCCCGTCTTTATCGACCAGGGTGAGGCGCAGGTCCGCCATCGCCGGCCCCGTGCGCTGGTAATAGCGGCGCACCATGCCGTTGAAATCGACGGGCGAGGGGGTGCCGACGAAGGCGGCGACGGCCTGCACTTCGGGCAGCCGCTTTACCGCGGCAGCCACCCTCCGGCCGATGGCGGCGGTGTGTTCCAGGCTGGCGCTCTCGGGCATGTCGATCAGCACCTGCACTTCATTGCGGTTGTCAAAAGGCAGCAGTTTCAGCGGCACCAGGCGCAGCACCGGCAGGCAGGCGGCGAGCGCGAACAGGCCGATGACACAAACAACCAGCCAGCGGGCACGGCCGCGGCTGGCGAGTAGCGGGGCCATCAGGCGGGCGTAGAGCGAAGCGCCGCCCTCGCCCGGTGGCGGAGCCTTGTCACTCGGTGACGGCAGCAGCCGGTTCGCCAGCCAAGGGGTTATCAGGAAGGCCACCGCGGTACTGGCGATAACCGCGACGGGGACATTGAACGCCATGGGCGCCATGTAGGGCCCCATCATGCCAGTGATAAAAGCCAGCGGCAGAAAAGCCACCACGATGGTCAGGGTGGACATCAGCAGCGGCACGCGGATTTCGGCCATGGCCTGGACGATGCCGCGCCCGCGCTCCACGGCGCCGGTGGCGAGGGTGCGGCTAATATTGTCGACGCCAGTGATGGGGTCGTCGACCAGCAGGCCCAGTGACAGGATCAGCGCGAACAGGGTGACCCGGTTGATGGTGTAGCCAAAGGCGAAATCCAGGGCCAGGGTGATGCCGTAGCACACCGGCACCGCCATACCCACCACCAAGGCCGCTCGCCAGCCCAGGAACACGCCGATGAAAACCACTACCGTGACAATGGCGAAAGCGAGACTGGAGGCGAGGTTGTTGACTTTGTCGTTGGCGGTCGCGCCGTAGTCGCGCAATACCTCAACCCGCACCTCCGGCGGCAGCAGCTCCGAGCGCAGTCGCGCCAGGGCTTCATGGACCTGGCGCGCGACCGCGACGGCGTTGCTGCCGCGCTGTTTGGCCACGCTGATGGCCACCATGGGAAATGCGCCGCTGGTGTTTGGCGCCGCCGGGTGAGTGGGGCTGAACTCCAGCCAGGTATAGGCATCCACCTCCGCCGGGCCGTCGACAATGTTGGCAACTTCCCGCAGGTACACGGGGCTGCCGTCCACCACGTTGACCACCAGTGATTCCAGCGCTTCGGGATGGCGCAGGGCGTCGCCGCTCTCGAGTAGGACGGATTCGTTGTCGATGGTCCAGGAGCCGGCCCGCTGCAGTGTGTTGGACAGCTGCAGTGCCCGGGCGATATCGCCGGCCGTGGTGTGGCGGGCGGCGAGGCTCTCGGGGTCCAGCAGTACGCGGATGGTGCGCGGGCGGCCGCCGGTCACGCGGACTTCCCCGGTGTGTGGCAGTGCCTGTAGGGCGGTGGTGAGTTCCTCGGCCATTCGCCGCAGATCGAAGTCGCTGTAGCGCTCCGGCGCCTCGCTCCACAGCGCCAGCACCAGAATGGGAATATCGTCCACCTCCACCGGTCGCAGCATCCAGCGGCTGACCACCGCCGGTATGCGGTCCTGGTTGGAGTACAGCTTGTTGTAGCTGTTGAGCAGGGATTCCTCGCGGTCTTCGCCCACATGAAAAGCGAGGGTCACCGCCGCGCGACCGGGCTGGCTGGTGGCGTAGACGTGTTCCACCCCGGGAATCTGCACCAGGAGTTTTTCCAGCGGCATCGACACCTGCCGTTCGACCTGTGCCGCGTTGAGTCCTGGCGCTTCGACCAGGACGTCGATCATCGGCACTACGATTTGCGGTTCTTCCTCGCGCGGCGTCAGGTATAGCGCGAGCGCGCCGGCAAGCAGACCGACGATAAACAGCAGGCGCGGCAGGCCGCCGCCGAGGGTGAGTAAAACCAGGCGGTCCAGGAGGTGGGGAGGGGGCCGTGGGTCACCCATTGGCGCCGGCCCGTGGTACATGTGTTGGCGTCGTCATTGACATGGTCTCCCTTGTCCATGCCCGTTGTTACTCCGGCGCAATCGCCGTGCCAACCCATTTTGCAGTACATGGGGCCCGAAACGCCACCGCGCCGCGCACAGGCGGCGAAGAACTTGATATGGGTCAAGGCGTCATCGCGCCCCCGGGAGAAGGCGCCAGGACTACAGGGTCAGTTCCGCCAGGGTCCGCAACAGAGCGGCGTCGCCATTGACCAGCAACGTGGTCACCGGGGAGCGCTCCCAGTCCTGTAGCTTCTCGCGGATCCGCTCCCTCGGCCCGCAGAGCGAAATCTCGTCGGCGAAGGCGTCGGGCACGCAAGCGATGGCCTCATCGCGCTGGCCGGCGAAGAACAGCTCCTGGATCTGTTCCGCCTCGTCCTCGAAGCCCATGCGCGCCATCAGTTCCTTGTGGAAATTGCGCTTTTTAGAGCCCATGCCGCCGATGTAGAAACCGAGCATGGCCTTGACCGGGTACAGCGCCGCCGCCAGGTCGTCGTTGACATTGGTCATGACCGTGCAGGCGATCTCGAAGCCCTCGGGGGCTCCGGCGATCTGGTCGGCGTACACTTCCTGCCGGTAGGGCGAGTAGTAGAGGGGCAGCCAGCCATCGGCGATGGCGGCGGTCTGGGCGACGTTCTTGGGTCCCTCGGCGCCAATGAAGATCGGCAGGTCGGCTCGCAGCGGGTGGGTGATTGGCTTCAGCGGTTTGCCCATGCCCCAGGCATTGGGCCCGGTGTAGGGCAGGGGATAGAACTCGCCGTCACTGGTCACCGGGTCTTCGCGACGCAGCACCTGGCGGATGATGTCGATGTATTCCCGGGTGCGTGTCAGGGGTTTGGCGTAGGGCTGGCCGTACCAACCCTCCACGACCTGGGGGCCCGACACCCCCAGACCCAGGATCATGCGCCCCCCGGACAGGTGGTCCAGGGCCAGCGCGGCCATGGCGCAGGCGGTGGGGGTGCGCGCCGACAGCTGCGCCACCGAGGTGCCCAGGCGAATGCGGGAAGTCTGTGCGCCGATCCAGGCTAGGGGCGTGAAGCAGTCGTTGCCCCAGGATTCGGCGGTCCACACCGAGTCGTAGCCCAGGTTCTCGGCCTCCCGGGCCAGCGCCACGAAGCCCTCTGGCGGCCGCGCGCCCCAATATCCCAACTGTAAACCCAGTGAAAGCCGGCCCATGATGTCGCTCCCTTGTTATCGGAATGTACGGTTGATGGTGGTGTCCAAGTCAGCATTGTATATCGAGCATGTCTACTGTACGTGCTCGCGGGAACCGCGCAATCGCGGGACCCGGCCACCGGGACTGGCCGGATCGATCAGCGCCAGTGTCAATTCCCGGGACGATTGGATAGACTGGCGGCGATGCATTGCGACGGAGAGGTAAATGCCGCAATTGACCCACCTGGACGACACCGGCGCCGCGCGCATGGTGGATGTCGGCGACAAGGCCGAGACGGCGCGCGAGGCGGTGGCCTCCGCGGCCGTGGCAATGCGGCCGGAAACCCTGGCGCTGCTGCTGGCCGGCGGCCACAAGAAGGGCGACGTCTTCGCCGTGGCCCGTGTCGCGGGTATTCAGGCGGCCAAGAAATGCAGCGACCTGATCCCGCTCTGCCACCCCCTGATGCTGAATGCCGTCGAGGTCGGTTTCGAGTGCGACGAGAGCCGCGGCGTGGTCGAGGTTGTCGCCAGCTGCCGGGTTTCGGGCAAGACCGGTGTGGAGATGGAGGCGCTCACCGCCGCCGCGGTGGCCGCCCTGACCATTTACGATATGTGCAAGGCCGTGGACCGGGGCATGGAAATCCAGGCCGTGAGATTGCTGGAGAAGCGCGGCGGCAAGAGCGGCGCCTGGCAGCGCGAGGGCGGGGACTGAGGATGCTGCGGGTGCGTTTTTTTGCACGGATTCGCGAAGTGGTGGGCGAAAGCCAGCTGGAGCTGCCGCTGTCGGCGGAGACCGCCACCCTGGATGCCCTGCAAGCCAGCCTGGGCACGCGGGGCGAGGCCTGGCGCGGCGCCCTGACCGAGGCGAACCTGGTGCGCGCGGTCAATCACCAGGTTGTCCACGGCAACACACCGCTGGCCGAGGGCGACGAAGTCGCCTTCTACCCGCCGGTCACCGGGGGTTGAGTGGCGGCGACGGTGCGGGTGCAGGTGCAGGCCGGCGACTTCGATGTCGCGGCGCTGCAGCGGGCGCTGCTGTTTGACGACGCCGGTGCCGTGGTCACGTTCACCGGCTACGTCAGAAAGGGTGTCGAGGGCGAGCCGGCGGTGACGGCCATTGAACTCGAGCACTATCCCGGCATGACCGAACACAGTATAGAAGTCATCGCCAGGGAGGCTGTCGAACGCTGGTCGCTCAAGGGGGTTTCGGTGGTGCACCGCATCGGCCATCTGCCGGTGGGTGCGCAAATTGTATGGGTCGGCGCCAGCGCGACCCACCGCGGCGATGCCTTCGCCGGCTGTGAATTCGTGATGGATTACCTGAAGACCCGCGCGCCGTTCTGGAAAAAAGAATACGGCGATTTTGGCGAGCGCTGGGTGTGCGCCCGGGACAGCGACGAGGCGAGGGCGGCGCGCTGGCAGGCGGAGAATTGAGCGAGTCCCCCGAATAGGGGATGTCGGCGCAGCGCTTGGAGTGTCCAATACGCGGGTGCGACCGTAACCGAATGACAGGATAGGCAGGGAGTATAGATGGCCATCGAGGGACGTGAACTGAGGAACGCGCTGGGGCGATTCGCCACCGGGGTCTGTGTGATTACCACGACGACAGAGGAGCGCGCACCGATCGGCATGACCGTGAATTCCTTCGCCGCCGTGTCGCTGGACCCGCCGCTGGTGCTGTGGAGCCTGCAGAACAATTCCGAGGTCTACCGGGAGTACGCCGCCGCGCGTTACTTCAATGTCAACGTGCTATCCAGCGACCAGGCCGATCACTCCAATGAGTACGCGCGCAAGGGCGAGCACCTGCTGCGGCCCGAGCACTTCCGCCAGGGGCGGTATGGCGCGCCGGTCATCCGCGATGCGCTGGTGACTTTTGAGTGCGAGCTCGATGCCACCCACGCGGGCGGCGACCACCTGATCATCGTCGGCCGGGTGAAGGACATGACCCACCGCCCCACCGGCAAGCCCTTGCTGTTCTACAGCGGCGCCTACTGCGAGCTGCACTGACGGCGGGCTTCGCGGGTACTGTCGATCACCGGGGGAAGTGTCTATACTGTGGCGCCAATGCGTAACAGGCTCCCGGTGCCATGAATTTCTGTAGCAGTTGCGGCGCGGTTGTCACCCTGCGGGTTCCCGAGGGCGATGACCGCGAGCGTTATGTCTGCGCGTCCTGCGAGGCGATCCACTACATCAACCCGCGGGTCATCGTGGGCTGCCTGCCCGTGCACGAGGGCAGGGTGCTATTGTGCCGGCGCGCCATCGAACCCCGCAGGAACTACTGGACCCTGCCCGCGGGATTCATGGAAAACGGTGAAACCAGCATGGCCGGCGCCGCCCGGGAAACCTGGGAGGAAGCCCACGCCCGCGCCACCGATCTCGAGTTGTACCGCATCTTCGACGTTCCCCATATCAGCCAGGTCTACATGTTCTATCGCTGCGGGCTGCAGGGGGGCGAGTACGGTGTCGGCCCGGAGAGCCTGGAATCCGCCCTGTTTGGCGAGGCGGAGATTCCCTGGGACGAGATCGCCTTCCCGGTGGTGCGCGAGGCGCTCAGCGAATACTTCGACGACGTGCGCCAGGGACGATTTCCGGTGCGCGTTTCCGCCATCGAACGGATGAAACGTCCGCCCGCCGTTTGATGTCTACCCCCATACCCAACGTTTTCTAGGAGACAGACATGGCACACCCCAAAGTCGGCAATCTGGCCCCGGCCTTCACCCTGCTGGACCAGGACGGCGGCAAGGTCAGCCTGAAGGACTTCAAGGGCAAGCAGCCGGTGGTGTTGTTTTTCTACCCCAAGGCCATGACTCCGGGCTGCACCACCCAGGCCTGCGGCATTCGCGACATCCGCAAGGAGCTCGACAAGCGCAAGGTGGCGGTGTTTGGCGTCAGCCCGGACCCGGTGGCGCGCCTGCCGAAGTTTATCGACAAGCACGACCTGAATTTTCCGCTGCTCTCCGACGAGGATCACAAGGTTGCGGAAAAATACGGCTGCTGGGGCCTGAAGAAGTTCATGGGCAAGGAATTCATGGGCCTGATCCGCACCAGCTTTATCATCGGCGAGGACGGTCGCCTGCTCAAGGTCATGGACAAGTTCAAGACCAAGTCCCATCACGAGGATCTGCTGGCGGAGCTGGACGAACTCGGTATTCGCTAGTTTTTTCACTGTTCACGGATGCGGCGGGCGATCGGCTGTGATGCGCCCGGCGCCCTAATCGATATGAGTTGACGGGGGCGTCACTGCCCCTCGAGCGAGAATTGACATGATCAAACGAACGCTACTGTGCCTGGCGACGCTGCCGTTGTTCGTCGCCTGCACCTACCCGGTGGAAAAGGCCGAGCAAGCGGTTGCCGCCGAGCTGGAAGTGTATGGCGATGACTACCGTCTTATAGACACGCGGCAGTACGACAACGGCACCGTATGCGGGAGCTACCAGAGTTTCGGTAAGTGGGGCGAGTCAGGGCCAAAGCGAAGGTACATCTATCGTGACGGGAGGGCGCAGCTTGCTGCATCGGAAGACGATGTGGCGGTGTTCTGTACCGAAAACCCCGTCGCGGCGATGGAGCAGCGTTTCGGCATCGTTATGGGCCCTGAGTCCCACCAAGCAATCAGTAAGATCATTGGTGATTTCGAGCGCCTGTCGGAGGCTCTGGAGCAGTATTACCAGCAACATGGTGGCTATCCCACGACGGCCGAGGGGCTTGCCGCATTGTCGAAAGCCCCGGGAAGTGGCCCAAAATTCAGTAACTACCCCGAAGGTGGCTATCTCAAGGAAGTACCGCTTGATCCTTGGCACAAGCCTTATGGTTATGCAGGGGCGCAGTGGAGTGGAGTGAAATCCCAGTACAAACTGTGGACCGAAGGCGCCGACCACGCGGCCGGCGGCACCGGCGAGGCAGCGGATATCGGCATCGAGCAGTTGCCCTACCTGGAATACCTGATAGGGCGTTGAGCCGGGGGCGGTCGCAAGCCGCGACCGCCAGGGCCGGCATTGCCGCCGCGGGCTATCGGGGTCCGCGGGAGGCAGGTGACGGAGCGTTCCGGCTGGGTTAGACTAATGCCTATTAGTATATAGGCTGGCCCAATGATTAGAGCCCCGTCGCCCCGCGCAAGGAGTAGCAAATGTCAGTTTGCCCGCATATCGACCTTATCGACCCCGACACTTTCCAGGGGGGACACCCCCGCGACATGTACCGCCACCTGCGCGCGGAAGCGCCGGTGTACTGGCACGAGGGCACGGACAGCCACCCGGGCTTCTGGGTCATCAGTCGCCGCGAGGACCTGGACTTCGTATCCAAGAACCCCAAGCTGTTTTCCTCCCACGAGCGCAGCTGCATGCTGCACGAGCCCGCCTCGGACGATGACCTGGCCATGCTGCGCCTGTTGATGATCAACATGGATCCGCCGCAACACCTCAAGTACCGGCGCCTGGTGCGCAGCGCGTTCACGCCCGCCAAGGTCGAGAGTTACCGCCCGCGTTTCGAGGCGCTGGCCCGCGATATCGTAAGCAAGGCGGTGGAAGGGGGGCGCTGCGAGTTCGTGGAGGACGTCGCCATGGAGCTGCCGCTGCTGGCGATTTGCGAGCTGATGGGGGTCCCGGCGGACAAGCGCCATCGGCTGTTCGAGCTGACCAACATCATGCTGGGCCAGGACGACCCGGACCTCAATACCTCCGAGGAAGACGCCTTCAACGCCATGACCGAGATGTTCATGATGGCCATGGATATCGCGCAGGCACACAAGGAGAGGCCGCAGGAGGATATCGTCAATACCCTGCTGGAGGGCACGGTGGAGGACGAGCCGCTGACCGACGATGAGTTCTGCAACTTCTTCATGCTGTTGATCGTGGCCGGCAACGAGACCACGCGCACGGTGACCAGCCAGGGCATGCGCCTGCTGATCGAACACCCCGATCAGTACCGGCAGCTGGTGGCGGACCCGACCCTGGTGCGCGACGCGATCGAAGAGTTTCTGCGCTACAACCCGGCGGTGATCGCCTTCCGCCGCACGGCGATGGAGGACGTGGAACTGGGCGGGCAGCGCATCCGGGCGGGGGACCGCGTGCAGCTGTACTACGGCGCGGCCAGCGCCGACGAAAGGGTCTTCAGCGACCCCGACACTTTCGACATCGCCCGCAATCGCCGCGAGGACGTGCGCAACGAGCACCGGGCCTTCGGTCACGGCCAGCATTTCTGCCTGGGCTCGCATCTGGCCCGGTTGGAGCTGGAGGTGATCTTCACCGAAATACTGAAACACGTGCGCAATCCGCGTTTCGATGGCGATATCAACTGGTTGCGCTCCAACTTTATCAACGGCATCAAGTCCATGCCCATCGCCTTCGACGTGGCGGGGGCTTGAGTCGCGGCGAGGAGTCGCGCCGCCCTGAGCGCTCAGGTCACCCCCGGTGACCGCTACCGCACAGCGCGCCCGGCGACCGGTTCACGCTGTTGTGCCCGGGTCTACAATCTGCCGCGGCCGGGCTGGCCGGGCTTGGTCGCCGCGCCCGGATTGACCACAATGGTCGCTCGACAGATTGCTTTGGAGAACTCCCCATGCCCATGCCCAAGGATATCGGCGTCATCGACCTGATGCTGGCCGTACCCGGCGACGACAACAGCCACTTCTACGAGTGGATCAAGCCGATGCTCATGGACAAGGAGAGCCATGAGATGTTCAAGATGCCGGCCCAGTACATGTTCAAGGACATCCCCCAGATCGACGGGCAGGACGATTACGTGGCCTACACCGTGGCGCAAATGGACAAGCACGGCATCGAGCGCGCGATGATCGGGGTGGGGCCCTACGCCGAGCACCACAAGGAGGCCCTGCGGCGCTTTCCGGACCGCTTTTTCGCCTGCTACGAGGCCAACCCCAACAACGGCATGGACGAGGTGCGCACCATCGTCGCGTTGAAGGAGGAATTCGACATCAAGGCGGTCACCGCCTCGCCGGCGATGATCTGCCCGCCGGTACCGGTGAACGACAAGAAGTGGTATCCCATCTACGCCAAGCTGGTGGAGCTGGATATTCCCTTCTGTCCCTGCATGGGCATTCCCGGGCCGCGGCTGCCCTTTGGGCCGCAGAAGGTGGAGTTGCTGGACGAGGTCCTGTGGTTCTTCCCGGAACTGCGCGTGGTGACGCGCCACGGCTGCGAGCCCTGGACCGACGTGGCCTGGAAAATGATGCTCAAGTACCCCAACCTGCACTACATGACCTCGGCCTTCGCGCCCAAGCACTACCCCGAGGATATCGTGCACTTCGCCAACACCCGCGGCTCCGACCAGGTGATGTACGCCGGCTACTTCCCCATGGGCCTGTCGCTGGACCGCATTTTCCGCGAGATGCCAGATGTGCCTTTGCGCGACGAGGTGTGGCCCAAATTCCTGCGCGAGAATGCGCTCCGGGTGTTCAAACTCGATCAATAGGAGACGACGTGGACTACCTCAGCGTCAGTGATGCCAAAAGCCTGCCGGGCCTGCGCCTGGTGTTGACCGCCGGCGTGCCGGGACCCTGGGGCGAGGCCGCCAAGGCGATCCTCAACTTCAAGGGGCTCGATTTCCTGCCGGTGCGGCAGGTGGCGGGGCAGGCCAACGAGGAGCTGCGCGAGTGGACCGGACAGGACTCGGCGCCGGTGGCCGTACCCGGTGACGGGCCGCCGGTGAGCCACTGGCTGGACTTGCTGCACCTGGCGGAGCGCCTGGCGCCACAGGCGCCGTTGCTGCCGGCGGGACTGGACCTGCGCCAGCAGGCCATTGGCCTGTCGGCGCTGATCGCCGGTGTCGACGGCTTCGGCTGGCAGCGCCGGCTGATGCTGCTGCACCCGGGCATGCAATCCGACGATCCCCCCGCCGCGGTCGCGCGCATGGCGGCGAAGTACGGCTATTCGGCCGCGGCCGCGGTGGCGGCGCCGGCGCAGCTGGCGCGTATCTGCGACTACCTCGACCGGCAGCTGGAAGTCCGGCAGGCGGCCGGTAGCCAGTATTTCGTTGGCGATAGCCTCACCGCGGTGGATATCTACTGGGCCAACTTCGCGGGCATGGTTGACCCACTGCCGCACGAGGTCAATCCCATGCCCGAGTCCATGCGCGCGGTCTACGCCTCCGGCGGCGATAGCGTTCGGGGCCTGCTGACCCCGCGCCTGCTGGCCCACCGCGAGCGCATGTACGAGCGGCACCTGCGGTTGCCGCTGGATTTCTAGCTGGCCGCGCCACGATAACGACAAGGAGAAGAATATGATGAGCCAACAGGAGATGTCCGATCGCTGGGAAATTCAGGACCTGGTGTTCCACTACGCCGACCTGATCGACAGTAAAAATTTCGACGGCCTGCGCGAGGTGTTCACCGGGGATGCCCATGTCGACTACAGCGCCTTTGGCGGCAGCGTCGGCGACCTGGAAGAGACCATTGCCTACCTCAAGCAGGCGGTGGCGGACGAGGTCTTTCCCAATTCCCAGCATCTCAACGCCAACGTCCAGGTCGCCCTCGACGGCGATCGCGCCAGCGGGCGGGTGATGTGTTTCAACCCCATGGAAATGGCCCTGCCCGATGGCGGCACCCAGGTATTCCTGTTGGGCTTGTGGTACGTGGATGAGTATCGCCGCACCCCGGCGGGTTGGCGCATCGCCCGCCGGGAAGAGGAAAAAAGCTGGGTGTTCAATACCCCCGATTTCATGCAGCTGTAAATCGACTGCCCGGCGCCGGTCACGGTGCTGGGGGTCACTGGCGGGTCGGGTCAGCCGGCCGCCAGGTATTGCTCTTTCACCGCCTTTTTCAATACCTTGCCAGTGGCGTTCTTGGGCAGCTCGTCACCGCTGATGAGGATGCGCGCAGGGACCTTGAAACCCGCCAGATGCCCGGCCACGTGGGCCCGCAGTTCCTCCTCGGTGGCGCTGTCGTCGCCCAGGTGGACGCTGGCGATCAGCTCCTCGCCCCACTGCTCGTGAGGCACGCCGAAGACCGTGGCTTCGAGCACCGCGGGGTGGCCCAGCAACACGCCTTCCACTTCCACCGGGTAGATGTTCTCGCCGCCGCGGATCACCATGTCCTTGATCCGGTCGACGATGTACAGGAAGTCCAGGTCGTCGACGTAGCCGACGTCGCCGGTGGCCACCCAGCCGTCGACGAAGGTATTCGCGCTGGCCTCGGGCAGGTTCCAGTACTGCTGCACGTTGGTCGGGCTCTTGATGTAGATCTCGCCGGTTTCCCCCCGGGGCAGGGCGTTGCCGTTCTCGCCCACGGTTTTTACCTCGACGATGGGGGAGAGGGTGCCCGCGGCGTTGGGGCGCAGGCGGAAGGCCGCGCCGGTGCAGCTGGAACCGGTGGCGTTGGTCTCCGTCATGCCGTAGCCGGTGCCGGGGTAGGCGTCAGGCAGCTTGTCGTAGATCAGGTCCTTGAGGTGGGGCGGGCAGGCGGCGCCTCCGGCCCCGAGGGCGAACAGGCTGCTGGTGTCGCTGTCGGCGAAACGCGGCGATTCCAGCAGGGCCAGGGTCATCGCCGGCACGCCGGTAAACACGGTGATGCGTTCCCGCGCGATGATGTCCAGCGCCTGTTCCGGATTCCATTTGTACATGATCGACAGCTTGCGGCCGCCGCGGAGGTTGCCGAGAAATACCGCGTAGCATCCCGAGACGTGGAACAGGGGGACCGCGAGCAGGGTCGCCGGGTCGAAGCCGCTGCCCAGCATTTTCTCCACGGTGGGCATGTTGGCCATCGCCGACAGGGCCGCGTGGTACTCGAAGTTGTACAGCGCCTGGGCGATGGCGAAGTGGGTCGAGGCGGCGCCCTTGGGTTTGCCGGTGGTGCCCGAGGTGTACATGATGATCGCCAGGTCGCCGGGACCGATGTCGACCTCGGGCAGTTCCGCGGCCGCCTCCTGGGAACGGGACCAGGGCTCCACCCAGTCGTCCCGCCGCTCATCGCCGCGCACCTGGATGGCGCGGCAATTCAATGCCGGGAGCTGGTCCGCGAGGTAGGCCAGGCGCTCGCTGTCGCAGATGACCAGGCGCGCGCCGGCATCCTGGATGCCGTAAGCCAGCTCCTCGGCGCGCCCCCAGCTGTTGAGGGGCACGACCACGGCGCCGATGGAGGCAATGGCGACAAAGCTCATCATCCACTCGGGGTAGTTGCGCATGGCGATCGCCACCCGGTCGCCCTTGTGAATGCCGAGGCCTTGCGCCAGGTGGTGGGCCAGCCGGTCCGCCGCGGCGAAGAAGTCGTCGAAGCTGTAGCGCTCGTCCTGGTAGGTCACGAAGGTCTTGTCGCCGTGGGCGCGGCCGGCGTCGATGGCGTCGCGAAGGGTGCCAGGGGCATTTTTGTAGCTGCGCAGTTCCACGCCGTTGATCCGGCGTTGCTCCAGCTCCCAGGGCGCCCCGGGGGCGGTGAGTTGCTCACTGGCGCGGTGCATGGCGGCAACGAGATCGGATACCTCTGTGCTCATGTCGGCTCCTCGACTGTCATTCATTATGCCGGCGGGTGCCCGGTCGCAATCCCGGCCGCTGTAGTGGCGCATCATACAAGTGGGCGTCCGGGGGGGACAGCGGGGGCGGACCAATATCCGGCGCCGTAGACTTATTTATACCGTGGCGGCCGGCGATGACCGCTGCCGCCAGTGACACGCCGTTTGCCGCCTTAATTGCGGCTCCACGCCAAACCCGGTACATTACCGCGACTGAACGCCTCCCGGGCCCCGCGGGGCCTCATCACAGTAAGGAAAACCAGTATGAGTCTGTTTGTTGCCAGCGCGCACGCCCAGGCCGGCGCCGCACCGGCGTCCCAGGGTGGTGAACTTTTCCAGATCGTATTCCTGATCGGACTGTTCGCGCTGTTTTATTTCATCGCCATTCGCCCCCAGCGCAAGCGCCAGAAGGAGCACGCCCAGATGGTGGCGGAGCTGGCCAAGGGCGACGAGGTGGTGACCACCTCCGGGATTCTCGGGCGGATTGCCGCACTGGATGACAATTACATGGTGCTGAATGTCGCCGACAAGGTGGACATGAAGTTCCAGCGTGTACACGTTCACGCCGTGTTGCCCAAGGGAACCCTGAAGTCCATCGGTTGACAGGCCCGGGCAACTAGCCGATGGCACTGACCTATCCGCGGCGGGTTGAGCTGGCCCGCGCACCCACGCCACTGCAGTTCCTGCCCCGGGCCTCGGAGGCCTGGGGCGGTGGCCGGCGGATCTGGGTCAAGAGGGATGACCTCACCGGCTGCGAACTCAGCGGCAACAAGGTCCGCAAACTGGAGTTCATCCTCGCACACGCCCAGGACGAGGGCTGCGATACCCTGATCACCTGTGGCGGCCTGCAGAGCAATCACTGCCGGGCCACCGCCTTTGTCGGCGCCCGTGCCGGGCTCGCCGTCCACCTGTTGCTGCGCGGCGACGTTCCGGCACAAGCCGACGGGAACTACTTCCTCGACCAGCTCGCCGGCGCGACCATCGACTGCTTTCCTCCCCAGCGTTTTTTCGCCGAATTGCCCACGCTGTTTCGCCAGTGCCAGGCGCGGTACGCGCGCCAGGGCCGCAAGGCGCTGGCCATTCCCACCGGCGGTAGCGACGGTATCGGCGCCTGGGGCTATATCGCCGCGGCGGAGGAACTCGGTGCGGACCTGGAGGCCGCGGGGATCGAGCAGGCCCACGTGGTGACCGCCACCGGTTCCGGCGGCACCCAGGCGGGGCTCACGCTGGGCGCGGCCCTGCACGGCCTGCCGATGACCGTGTGGGGCGTCAATGTCTGCGACGACGAACAGTATTTCCTGGACAAGGTCCGCGAGGACGCCGATGACTGGCGCCGGCGTTTTCCCGGCGTGCCGGAGATCGCGGTTGTGCCGAGGGTGCTGGATGGCTACGTGGGAGAGGGCTACGCCAAGGCGGGGCCGGAAATCTTCCAGCTGATTCGTGACCTCGCGCGGATGGAGGGCCTGGTGCTGGACCCGGTTTACACCGGCAAGGCCTTCCACGGCCTGCTACAGGAACTCGCCGCCGGGCGCTTCGATGACTGCCGGGACATTGTGTTCGTGCACACCGGGGGCATATTCGGCCTGCTAGCCCAGCGCCAGCACTGTTAAATTGACACAACCACAAGGCGGCGCGGGCTGTGCGATGTCGCCAACACAACAGGGGGATTCATGACTGAGTTGATCACCGCGGTGAACGCCTTCGCCTGGGGGCCGGTGATGCTGGTGCTATTGTTGGGTACCGGTATTTACCTGAGCGTCGGGCTGCGTTTCATGACGGTGCGCAAAATACCGGCGGCGCTGGGTTTGTTGCTGCGGGGGCGAACTGGCACCGGCGAGGGCGATATTTCTCCCTTCGCCGCGTTGATGACTTCGCTGTCGGCCACCATCGGCACCGGCAATATCGCCGGGGTGGCCACGGCGCTGGCGCTCGGTGGTCCCGGCGCGCTGCTGTGGATGTGGATTACCGCCTTCGTGGGGATGGCGACCAAGTACGCCGAGGCGGTCTGCGCGGTGCGCTTTCGCGAGCAGGACGCGGACGGCAACTACAGCGGCGGCCCGATGTACTATATCCGCAATGGCCTGCACCGCCGCTGGCACTGGCTGGGCTATGCCTTCGCCATCTTTGGCAGCCTGGCGGGCTTTGGTATCGCCAACACCGTGCAGTCCAACTCCGTGTCGCAAGTGCTCAGTGACTCCTTTTCGGTGCCGCCCCTGGCCACCGGCCTGGTGCTGATGCTGCTGGTGGGGGCGGTGGTGCTCGGCGGAATCCGGCGCATCGCCAATGTGGCGAGCTGGCTGGTGCCATTCATGGCCATCAGCTACATCCTGATGGGCCTGGTGGTGCTGGTGACGCATATCGACCAGATTCCGCACGCCATTGGGGTGATCATCGACAGCGCGCTCAACGGTGCCGCCGCGGCCGGCGGGTTCGCCGGCGCCACCGTGTGGGCGGCGCTGCGCTTCGGCGTGGCCCGCGGCATTTTTTCCAACGAGGCGGGGCTGGGCAGTGCTCCCATCGCGCATGCCGCCGCGCGCACCAACCAGCCGGTGCAGCAGGGCATGGTGGCGATGCTGGGTACGTTTATCGATACCCTGGTGGTGTGCACCATGACCGGCCTGGTGATCGTGATCATGGACGTGCTGCCCAGCGGCGTCAGCGGCGCCAGTCTCACGTCGATGGCTTTCGAGGGCGCTTTTCCGGGCGGGCACTACATTGTCACCCTCGGCCTTTGTCTGTTCGCCTTTACCACCATGATTGGCTGGTCCTTCTACGGAGAGCGTTGCGTGGTGTATTTGTTCGGCACGCGGGGCATCCTCCCGTTCCGCCTAGCCTGGGTGATAGCCATTCCGGTGGGTACCGTGATTAAATTGGACCTGGTGTGGCTGATTGCCGACACCCTGAACGCTTTCATGGCGATTCCGAACCTGGTGGCACTGTTGTTGCTGTCGCCCCTGGTTTTTAAATTGACCAGGGAATATTTTAATAGTTAGCGCGTCAGCGAAGAGAGGCAGCGTAGGCGGGACAGGCCGCCGGTTTAACAGTACAGTTGGTCGGTAACAGTTAGCGAGCGGGCTGGTCCAGGGAGGGCGCGGATGTCCGAGACATTGGAGTCGGTCGAAGATTGCGTGGACCGCACCATCGCCCGCGTGGGCAGGCGGCTGGTGCTGGCCGCGCCGCTGGGCCTGGGCAAGCCGGTGCAGCTGATCAACGCCTTTTACAGGCGCGCGGCCCGCGACCCTTCCATCAGCCTGCATATTCTTACCGCACTGTCGCTGGAACGGCCGTCGGCCCCGTCCGGCCTCGCGGGCAAGCTGGCCGGCCCGGTGCTCGATCGGGTCTACGGCGACTACGAGGAGCTGGCCTACATGGCGCCGCTGAGAGCGGGCCAGATGCCGGCCAATATCCGGGTCAGCGAATTCTATTTTCGCGCCGGTGCCATGAAGGGGGTGCGCGACGCCCAGCGCGATTATATCTCCAGCAACTATACGCACGTCGCACGGGACCTGGTCGGTCACGGCGTGAATGTGGTGGCGCAGCTGGTCGCGCGGCGCGGCGCTGCCATATCCCTGTCTTGCAATCCGGACATCACCGGGCATATGGCATCACTGCTGCGCGCGGCCGGTCGGCCCTGCATGTATCTGGGCCAGGTGCATCCGGAGCTGCCGTTCATGGGGCGCGACGCCGAGGTGGCGCCCGGGTTCTTCGACCTGCTGGTGGCCTCGTCCTCGCTGGATCGCACCCTGTTCAGCGCACCCAATGTCACGGTGCCGCTGGCCGATTACGCCGCCGCGCTGCACGCCAGCAGCCTGGTGATCGATGGCGGTACCCTGCAGGTGGGCATTGGCGCCCTGGGCGATGCGTTGGCCCAGGCCTGTATCCTGCGGCATAGCCGAAACGGCGATTACCGCGGCATGCTGGGCGCACTGGAATCGCCGCTGGCGGGCGTGGAGCGGGAGCGCTCGCCCTTTCGGCGCGGGCTCTATGTTTCCACCGAGATGTTCGTGAACGGCATGCTGGAGCTGATCGATGCCGGCGTGGTGAGCCGCCGGGTATACGACAACCTCGCGCTGCAGCGGGGTCTCAACAGCGGCGAAATCACCGAACACATCGACGAGAGCCTGTTCCGCTACTGTCGCGCGCAGGGTTTGTTGCCGCGGGTACTCGATCATGCCGCGCTCGAGGAATTGCAGTATTGGGGTATTCTCGGCGACGACCTCGGCCTTGAGGCTAGCGGCCTTGTTCTGCGCGGCGACAGATTGCGCAACGACATGGATCACCCGGAAACCCGCTCGCGCCTGCTGGGCGCGGCGCGGGGACGGGTGTTGCGTCACGGCAGCGTGTTGCACGGCGGTTTTTTCCTCGGTCCGCGCAGTTTTTACCGGCGCCTGCGCGAGCTCGAACCCGAACGCGCGGCGCAACTGTGCATGACCGGGGTGGAGCGTACCAACCAGCTGCTGGACAATGTGCCCCTGTACAGCGCCCAGCGGCACAACGCGCGTTTTATCAATACCGGGATGATCGTGTCGCTGTCCGGAGCGGTGGCATCGGACGCCCTGGAGGACGGCACCGTGATCAGCGGGGTGGGGGGGCAGTACAATTTCGTCGCCATGGCGCACGATCTGCCCGGCGCGCGCTCGATCCTGTGCGTGCGCAGTACCCGTGGCGAGGGCCGCAAGCTGCGTTCCAACATCGTCGCGCGTTACGCTCATACGACGATCCCGCGTCACCTGCGCGATATCGTGGTTACCGAGTACGGTATCGCCGACCTGCGCGGACAGAGTGATGTCGAGGTGATCAAGCGTCTGCTCAACGTGGCGGATTCCCGTTTCCAGGAGGCTCTGCGCCGGCAGGCGGTGGCCAGCGGCAAGCTGGAGGCGGGCTATGTCGTGCCCGAGGCCTTTCGCGACAACACCCCCCGGCGACTCGAGGCCGCGCTGGGCGAGTTCCGGCGAGCGGGGCTACTTCCCGCCTATCCCTTTGGTTCCGATCTCGACGATACGGAGCGCGCCCTCGCCGGGGTGTTGATGGAGACCCGGGCGGCAATGCGCCAGCCGCGACGGGCGGCGGGCCTGTTGTGGCGCGCCTGGCGTCGTCCGCTGCCGCAACAGGCCAGGCCCTACCTGGAGCGGCTCGACCTGGGGCGACCCGTTACCCTGCGGGAGCGTGTGCTGGCGGCGCTGATCGGCCGGCAGTTACAGGAGGGGGGGTATCTGCGCTGAGCCAATCCGCGCCGGTGAACGAACCCGGCGCCGCCGCTTGCTGGCGTCGGCTGCGTCCCGGCGGTATGCTTGCCGGCATGGATAACACGAGCGACGACAAGCTGGTCATTGCGATCTCCTCCCGGGCCCTGTTCAACCTGGACGACAGTCACGAGGTCTATGAACGCGAGGGCCTGGAGGCCTACTCCGCCTATCAGGTCGCCCGCGAGGAAGAGCCGCTGGAGCCGGGCGAGGCCTTTCCCCTGGTGCAAAAGATGCTGCGGCTCAACGCCATGCTCGGCGACGAGGCCCGGGTGGAAGTGGTGCTGCTGTCGCGCAACAGCGCCGACACCGGCCTGCGGGTGTTCAACTCCATCCAGCACTACGAGTTGCCGATCAGTCGCGCTGCCTTCTGCGGCGGCGAGAGCCCCTGGCGTTACATTCGCGCCTTTGGCTGCCAGTTGTTTTTGTCCAACGAGGCCGAGGACGTGCGCTACGCCCTGGACTGCGGCGTGGCCGCCGCGACCCTGGTGTCTTCGCGCGGCGGACTGTCCGACAGCGGGCAGCTGCGTTTCGCCTTCGACGGTGACGCGGTGCTGTTTTCCGACGAGGCCGAGCGCGTATTCAAAACCGAGGGCCTGGAAGCCTTTACCGCGAGCGAGCAGGCCGCGGCCCGCACCCCGCTCAGCGGTGGGCCCTTCAAGCCCTTTCTCGCCGCGCTGCACCGCCTGCAGCAGAGTTTTCCGGCCAGCGAGGCGCCCATTCGCACCGCCCTGGTCACCGCGCGCTCGGCACCGGCCCACGAGCGCGTGATCCGCACCCTGCGCGCCTGGAATATTCGCATCGACGAATCCATTTTTCTCGGCGGGCTCAACAAAACCGAGTTTCTGCGCGCCTACCAGGCCGACGTGTTCTTTGACGACCAGCAGACCCACTGCGCCTCCGCGGGGCCCCATGTGGCCACCGGGCATGTACCGCATGGCGTGGCGAATACACCCGCTAGCGTGGACCCCGCCGCGACGTAACCGGCGCCAGCCGAGGGCATTTGCGGTTTGTTATTCCAAAAGTGGTAGCAAGGGCACGTATTGACTACTATCCTTCATAAGTCCTGGGAACTCGCCGTCGCCGATGGGCGCGGTGCAGGGAGCGGATCGCGCGGGCCAGGTCCAGTTGGAGGTATTCATGAAGTTGCAGCAGCTGCGCTACATCTGGGAAGTGGCGCACCACGACCTGAACGTGTCGGCGACGGCCCAAAGTCTCTACACATCGCAACCGGGGATCAGCAAGCAGATTCGCCTGCTTGAGGATGAGCTGGGGGTCGAGGTTTTCGCCCGCAGCGGCAAGCACCTGACCCACGTTACGCCGGCGGGTGAGGCCATCCTCAAAGCCGCGGGCGAGGTGCTGCGCAAGGTCGAGAGTATCAAGCAGGTGGCCCAGGAATACTCCAACGAGAAAAAGGGCAGCCTGTCCATCGCCACCACCCATACCCAGGCGCGCTACGCCTTGCCGGCCACCATCCGCTCCTTTATCGAACGCTATCCGGAAGTGTCGCTGCATATGCACCAGGGTACGCCGATGCAGATTTCCGAAATGGCCGCCGACGGCACGGTGGATTTCGCCATTGCCACCGAGGCGCTGGAGCTGTTTTCCGACCTGGTGATGATGCCCTGCTACCGCTGGAACCGCTGCGTGCTGGTGCCGCGGGACCACCCCCTGACGCAGGTGAGCGAATTGAGCCTGGAGGATGTGGCGGCTCACCCGATCGTCACCTACGTGTTCGGTTTCACCGGCCGCTCGAAGCTCGACGAGGCCTTTATGGACAAGGGTTTGGTGCCGCGGGTGGTCTTCACCGCCGCCGACGCCGACGTGATCAAGACCTATGTCCGGCTGGGGCTGGGGATCGGCATCATTGCCGCCATGGCCTACGACGAGGAGATCGACGCCGACCTGGTGCCGCTGGATGCCAGCAAGTTGTTCGCCACCAGTATCACCAAGATCGGCTGCCGGCGCGGCACCTTCCTGCGCGGCTATATGTACGATTTCATCGAGGACTTCGCGCCGCACCTGACCCGGGAGGTGGTGACCGAGGCTTTCGGCCGCCACAGCAAGGCCGAGCTCGAGGAGCTGTTCTCCAGCCTGGAGTTGCCGGTTTACTGAGTGAGAACGGTCGAATGAATTCGACCCTACAGGGGGGCATAGCCTCCTGTAGGGCGGATTTCAATCCGTCTTGGTCGAAGATTGACGCGAAAAGAGGGGCCCGCTGTACGCGAAAAAGAGGGCGGGCTCTCGACCCCGCACGCCATGGTTCAAGGTGCCGCCCCGGTAACGCGCCACAGCTACTTGCCGCGCCACGTCATTGCCGGTAGATTGTGGCGCTTTATTCGCCGCCCTGGAGTAGTACATGGAACTGGCCTGCCTGGACCTGGAGGGGGTACTGGTCCCCGAGATCTGGATCGCTTTTGCCGAGAAAACCGGTATCGACGAACTGCGCGCCACCACCCGCGACATTCCCGATTACAACGTGTTGATGCGCCAGCGCCTGGCGCTGCTCGAGCAGCACGGCCTGACCATCGACGATATCCAGCAGGTCATCGCCACCCTCGAACCGCTGCCCGGCGCGGTGGAATTCATCGGCTGGCTGCGCGAGCGCTTCCAGGTCATTATCCTCTCTGACACCTTTTACGAGTTCTCCGCGCCACTGATGCGCCAACTGGGTTGGCCGACGCTGTTCTGCCACAAGTTGGTCACGGACGAGGGCGGCAAGGTGGTGGACTACAAGTTGCGCCAGGAAGACCCCAAGCGGGCCTCGGTGAAAGCCCTGCACAGCCTAAACTACCGGGTGATCGCCGCCGGGGATTCCTACAACGATACCACCATGTTGGCGGAGGCGGACGCGGGCATCCTGTTCCACGCCCCGGACAACGTGATCGCAGAGTTTCCGCAGTTTCCCGCGGTGCACGAATTCGCTGACCTGAAGCAGGCCTTTATCGACGCCAGCGAGCGGCCGCTGGCGCTGTAGCAAAGCGGCGCAATAAATTGCGCACCCTACAGGGGCGGACACTTCCCCCCTGTAGGGTCGAATTCATTCGACCACGACGCACTGAAACCCACCCTACAGAGCAGGCCCTGCCCACCCCCTGTAGGGTCGAATTCATTCGACCACAACGCACTAAAACCCACCCTACAGAGCAGGCCCTGCCCACCCCCTGTAGGGTCGAATTCATTCGACCACGACGCACTAAAACCCACCCTACAGAGCAGGCCCAAGCCCACCCTCTATCGGGTCGAATTCACCCAGCCAGGCGCGCTGCGATCAAGCCAGCCCCGAGCGCTGCTCCAGGCACCGCAAAAACCGCCCGACCTTGTCGAAGGTTTCCTGGTACTCCCGCTCGCACTCGGAGTCGGCGACGATGCCGCCGCCGCCCCAGCACAGGATCTCCCCGCGCTGGCACAGCAGGCTGCGGATGGCGATGTTGCTGTCCATGCGCCCGTCGGCGCTGATATACAGTACCGAACCGCAGTAGGCCTGCCGCGGGTGCGGCTCCAGCTCGGCGATGATTTCCATGGCGCGTCGCTTCGGCGCGCCGGTGATGGAGCCGCCGGGAAAACTGTCGCGCAGCAGCTCCACCGCGCCGCGACCGGCCCGCAGCTCGCCGCTGATGGTGCTCACCAGGTGGTGCACCGTGGGATAGCTCTCCACCTCGAACAGCTTGTCCACCCGAATACTGCCCGGCACGCAGCTGCGGCCGAGGTCGTTGCGCAACAGGTCCACGATCATCAGGTTCTCGGCGCGGTCCTTGGGGCTGGCCAGCAGCGCCTGCGCCAGCGCCCCGTCGCGCGATGGGTCGGTCAGGTCCCGCGGTCGCGTGCCCTTGATGGGGCGGGTCTCCACGCGGTTGCCGCGCAGGGTGATGAAGCGCTCCGGCGACAGGCTGAGCAGGGCGTCGCCGTCCCCGAGCGCCAAATAGGCGGAGTAGGGCGCCCCGGCCTCCCGGCGCAGCCAGGTGTAGGCCTGCCAGGGGTCGCCGCTGTAGCTTGCCGCGAAGCGCTGGGCCAGGTTGACCTGGTAGCAGTCGCCGGCGCGAATGTAGTCGGCGATACGGTCGAAGGCGCGCGCATATTCCGGCCGGCTCATATTGGCGGTGAAGACCCCGTCGAGCCGGAAGGGGGCGCCATGGGCTCCACCGCCAACGGGGGCGGAGCCGCCGGCCTGGCGCAGCCGCGCCAGGTAGTCCCGTCGCCTGTGGGCCGGTAGCGACGGCAGCGAGACCAGGGCCGCCCGCGACAGCAGATGGTCCTGGATTACGCACCAGTCGTAGGCGTCGACCCTGGCGAGGGGGGCCGCGGTGTCGGCCTTTCCGGTCATCGCCACTCGCTGCAGGCCGGCGCCGGCTTCGTAGTCGAGGTAGCCCAGCAGGCCGCCGCAGAAGGGCAGGTCCGCGTCCGGGCTGTGAATGCCCGCGTAGCGTTCGCGGTGAAACTGCGCCAGGTCGCTGAAGTAGTCCTCGCACTGCCGCGCGCTGGGCTTGCCCGCCAGCCGGGGTGGGCCGTCGTCCAGTGGATCGGCGACCAGGATATCGAAGCGGCCGCCGCGGGGGGCGCCGTGGCAGCTGTCCAGGAAGGCCGCCCCGGGCAGGTCCCGCAGGGACTCGAACAGCGCACAGCTGTCGCCGCGGTAGGGGATATCGTCGATATGCAGGGCGCGGCTCACGGTTCACCGCTCACATGGAGCGCCGGACGGGGCGCGGACAATGTTAGCACTGCCTATATGCGAGAAAACGGCCGACCAGCTCTGCGCAAAATGCGCAAACACTCCGGTTCAAGCTCTTGAATTGCGTTCGGAATGTCAATTTTTGTGTCATCTGTGGAAATTGACTCACTATATCGGGTGAATTACTGTTTGGCGCCGACATGGGGCAGGCCTGCATCGTAAGCCTGTCCGTCGCGACGCGCAATTCCCCCACGTCCCGAGCCGCGCGGTGCAGGCCCAGCCTGCGAGTGGTTCGGCGACGAGGCAGCCTGGAACTCAAGGACAATGACCGCAGAAAACAATCAGGAACTTATCGCATCCCTGGAAAACCCCTTCGCCGAGCACAGCGAACTGGAATTCAAGGTTCCGGGACAAATCGCCAGCGAGCCCGGACTGTACGAGTCCGCGCTGAAAGCCGGGTGGGAGCTGCAGCAGCGGCCCTACCGCGCGGCGGGGGTCAAGAGCACCCAGCGACAGCACGCCAAGAACCGGATGACGGTGTGGGAGCGCATTCAGTACCTGGCAGACGAAGCGCCCACGGTGCTGTACCAGAACTGGGGCCCGAATCTCGACGGCGCCTCCCTGGTTACCGCGCTGATCAAAGTGGGCGGGCGCGACGTGGCGATCTACGGCCACGATTTCACGGTGCGCGCGGGCTCCATGGACGCCACCAACGGCAAGAAGCTGGCGCGGCTGTTCGAGCTCGCCGCCAAGCGCCGCATTCCGCTGGTGGGCCTGAACGATTCCGCCGGGGCCTATATCCCCGCCGGTGTCGGCGGCCTGGATGGCTACGCCGACGCGTTCACCGCGCTGCGCAAGATCTCCGGCGTGGTGCCCAGCATCATGTGCATGTTCGGCTTCAACGCTGGCGGCGGCTCCTACCTGCCGCGCCAGGGCAGCTTCCTGATCCAGCCCAATGACACTTTCTTTGGCCTCACCGGCCCCGGGGTGGTGAAGTCGGTGCTGGGCGAGGACGTAACCCCCGACGAGCTCGGTGGGCCCGGCGTGCACAGCCAGAGCGGGGTGACCGATTTCTCGGTGGCCAACGAGGTCGCCGCGCTGCGCAAGGTCAAGGCGCTGCTCAACTACCTGCCCAGCAGCAACAATGCGCTGGCGCCGTTCCAGGCCTCCTCGGACCCGGTGAATCGCAAGACCTGGGACATCGACATCCTGCTGAAAAAAGCCTTCAACTCGCCCACCGGCTTCAATACGCCGATCGATATCACCATCATGATCCAGCAGCTGTGCGACCACGGCGACTTCCTGGAAGTCCAGGCCGAGCGGGCGCGTAACACCGTCACCGCCCTGGGGCGCATGGGTGGCAATGTGGTGGGTTTCGTCGCCAACAACTCGGCGGTCGCCTCGGGCCAGATCGATATCGGGGCGGCCTACAAGAACGCGCGCTTTATCCGCTTTTGCAACCTCTACAATATTCCCGTCATCTTCCTGGAAGACACCACCGGCTTCCTGCCGGGGCGGGAGCAGGAGGCCGGGGGCATCGTGCAGGCGGGTCGCGCCATGCTCGACGCCATCGTCGATTTGCGCACCCCGCGCTTCCTGGTGCTGGTGCGCAACGCCTTCGGCGGTGCCTACGCCTCCTACAACAACTATCCGACCGGCGCCGACTTCGTGGTCGCGCTGCCAACCACGCGGGTGGCGGTGATGGGGCCCGCGGGCGTGGAGTACGTGTACAAGGACGAGCTGCGCAAAATCCGTTCCTCGGTGCCCGCCAGGATCGCGGCGGAAACCCAGGCCCAGACCCAGGCGGGGCTGTCCCCCGACGAGGCCGACAAGGCGGCGCGGCAGCTGGTGGGCGATTGGGTCAAGTCAGAGGAGCAGCTGCTCGCCCAGCGCTACGAGCGGGAGCTGATGAACCCCAACGAGGCCCTCAGCCTCGGCTCGATTTCCCAGATCGTCATGCCATCCGACCTGCGCCAGGTGCTGGCGGAGCACATGGACTTTTGCCTGCGCCACTACACGCCGGAACCGCTGGGCGCCGTGCAGCGCGAGTTCCACTAGGCGCCCGCATTTACTTATCGAACGAGACAGAACGAGAACAGAGGAATCCCCGTGTCCAACGAGCACTATCTGCGCAACCCCCTGATTCACCGCGACCGGCGCCTGGGGCGCCGTCACACCGATTGGGTGAGCCAGTTCGATTGCAGCCACCTGCGTCCCCTGATCATCTGCCGAGGCCCCATTCGCAAAGAGGCGATGGACGTGTTCAAGGAGATGGGCATCGAGCATTTCGGCATTTTGCTGTCGGAAAAGGATTCCATCGTCTACCAGAACGCCCTGGCGCCGGAGTTGCGCACCATGGCCGACCCGGGCCACATCCACCGGGTGCCGGACTACACGGGCAGCAACAAGGAAGAGCGCGACCAGCGTATCGCCCAGATCATCAGTATTGCCCGGGACAACGACTACAACGCCATCTTTGCCGGCTACGGCTTCATGGCGGAAGACGAGAGCATGGTCGCGGCGATGGAGCGCGCCGGGCTCAACTTCATCGGGCCCTGCTCGCGCACCGTGCACGACGCCGGCCTGAAGGACGAGGCCAAGCGCACCGCCCTCAAGGCCGGGGTCTCGGTGACCCCGGGCATCGACAATGGCACCGCCCTGACCCTGCTGGAGAAGCACCCCACGGTGGCCGACCTCAAGGCCCTGTGCCAGCAGCACGACCTGGCGGTGGACGAGGCGGCCCTGGACGATGCCGAACAGTCCCTGGAAGACAAGGCCGACCTGGTGCTGGCGGCGTCCTACGGCAAGGGCATCGACCTGTATACCGTGGACGAGCTGTGCGCGACCCTGACCCGGGCGGTGGAAAAAATGGCGTCGGAGTACCCCGAGAACCGCATCCGCCTCAAGGCGATCAGCGGTGGCGGCGGCAAGGGCCAGCGTATCCTGGGGATCGGCGAGGCCGCGCGCACTGCGGAGCTGGTGCGTGAAATCCTCAACGAGGTGAAGACCACAGGCGTTGGCGACAACAAAAACGTGCTGGTGGAACTGAACATCGAAACCACCCGCCACCAGGAAATCCAGGTAATCGGCAACGGTGACTGGTGCATCACCATGGGCGGCCGCGACTGCTCCCTGCAGATGCACGAGCAGAAACTGCTGGAAGTGTCGGTGACCGTCGAGTCGTTGCGCGCGGCAATCGCCCAGGCCGAGGCCAGTGGCAACGAGACCGAGACGCGCATCCTGAAGCAGGACCTGGCGACACTGGAATCCATGGAGGACCAGGCCGAGCGATTTGGCGCGGCGGTGGGCCTGGACTCGGTGTCCACCTTCGAGTGTATTGTCGATCGCGACAAGCACTTCTTCATGGAGATGAATACCCGCATCCAGGTGGAACACCGGGTGACCGAGCTGTGCTATGCGCTGCGCTTCGCCAATCCGGAGAATCCCGACGAGTCCTTCGTCGTGGAGTCGCTGGTGGAGGCGATGGTGTTGCTGGCCGCCCACGGCGACAAGCTGCCGCGGCCCGAGCGGATACCGCGCCACAACGACAGCGTGGAGGCGCGCCTGAACGCCACCAACCAGGCGCTGCAGCCCAGTGCCGGCGGTGTGATCGAGTTCTGGTCGGATGCGGTCGAGGGCGAAATTCGCGACGACCAGGGCATCAGCCTGCACAATCCCGATACCGATACGTTCATGAAATACACCCTGGCCGGGGCCTACGATTCCAATATCGCCCTGTTGCTGACGGTGGGCGAGACGCGCCTGGACACCTACGAGCGCATGGCCGAAACGATTCGCCGCACCCGCATGCGCGGCAAGGACCTGGCCACCAACCTGGAATTCCACTACGGCCTGGTGAACTGGTTTATCGGCCAGAACATCAACGCCCGGCCCACCACGCGCTTTATCGTGCCCTACCTGACCGCGGTGGGCGAACTCAAGGAACAGGCCAATGGCATGGACCTGGACTACGCCTGGAGCGAGGTATCCAAGGCGGCATTGAAGGGGCTGGGCGAAGCGGCGACCGGGGCGCTGTCGCGGGCCCTTGAGCTCAAGCGCACGCTGTTGCTGCGCCCCCTGCAGCGGATGCTGGAGGAACCCCATATCCTTAGCGGCTGGCTCAGTATCAACCGCGACTGCTACACCTTGATCGACGGGCGCATCAGCTGGAACGAGAACCCCATCGAGTTGCTGGCCGATACCTACCATTTCCTGAACATGGACTATGTGCCCGGCGCCGCCGCCTCGAGCATGATCTGGGATCACGACAACGACCTGTTGCAGGAAGCCCTGGACTTCTACGGCGAGCTCAACAACCGCCTGGAAGCCGACGACTGGATCGCGCTGCAAACCCTGTTGGCGCAGCCCGAACCGGCCGCCGGTTTCAGCGACACCAGCTGGCAGCAGGTGCGCGCGGCCCACCTGGGCTTCCAGGCCGGCGCGGACATCCTAGCGGTACTGCCGAGCATCGCCGAGGCGACCGGCTACTACGCGCTGGCCGTCAACCCGGATCTCAGCATCCACATTCCCGAGCGCTTGCTGGACGACGAATTGCAGGAGCGGATGGCCAAGGTGCTGGTGCCGCCGCCGGTGGCCAAGTCCGACGAGATCCTGGCGGAGAGCGGCGGTATGTTCTACGGTCGCGAGTCCCCGCAGCACGAGCTCTACGTGCGCGAGGGCGATCACTTCGAGGCCGGCGACCCGCTGTACATCGTGGAAGTGATGAAGATGTTCAACAAGGTTTACGCGCCGTTCTCCGGTACTATCGACAAGGTGTTGGTGGAGGACGACGGGGTGATCATCAGCAAGGGGCAGCCCTTGTTCAAGATCACTCCAGACGAGAAAATCGTGGTGCAGTCACCCGAGGAAATCGCTGCCCGGCGTCGTGAACTGACCGCGGGTTTCCTGCAACAGCTGCTTTGAGGTAAACGCTATGATCACTGGCCTGGACCACATCGCCATCGCGGTGCCGGATTTCGACAAAGCCATCAAGCGCTTTATGGAGGACTTCGGCCTGGAATTCGAGGGCGCCGAGGACGTGGAGGCGGCACAGACCTCCACCGCCTTTTTCCCCCTGCCGCCCACCAGCATCGAGCTGGTGCACCCCCTGGAAGGGCGGGGGCCGATCGCCAAGTACCTGGAGAAGAAGGGCGGCGGCCTGCATCACATCTGCTTCCGCAGCGACGACATCGAGGCGGACGTGGCGCGGCTGAAGGAGAAGGGCTATCAGTTCCTGTCCGAGACGCCGAACCCGGGGGCCCACGATTGCCTGACCATTTTTATCCATCCCAAGTGCTGTGACGGGGTGTTGATCGAGCTGAACCAGCCCCCGGCGGACCATTGATGTAGCGAGGGGGTGGTCGAATGAATTCGACCCTACAGGCGCGGCGCTACCCCCTGTAGGGCGGAATTCATTCCGCCTGAGCACCACCGGCTGTAGCAGAAAACAGAAAAGGGGTCAGAACCCTTTTTCGCTGCCCAGAAAAGGGCTCTGACCCCTTTTCTGCGGCCGGACACCGGACGAATGTATGCGATCCCTCTGTAACGGGATCCAGAGGAACACCGATGAGCGACAAGATTTACGACAAAGACACGGCCACACCCGGTAGCTGGCGCGAGCTGGCCAGCAAGCAAATGAAGGGCAAGTCCCTCGATGACCTCGTCTGGAAGACCCCGGACGGCATTCCGGTCAAGCCGCTGTACACCGCGGAAGACCTGGAGGGCCTGGAATACACCAACACCATGCCGGGCCTGTCCCCCTATATCCGCGGCCCCCAGGCCACCATGTACGCCGGGCGCCCCTGGACCATTCGCCAGTACGCCGGCTTCTCCACCGCCGAGGAGTCCAACGCCTTCTACCGCAAGGCGCTGGCGGCCGGCGGCCAGGGGGTCTCAGTGGCCTTCGACCTGGCCACCCACCGCGGCTATGACTCCGACCACCCGCGGGTGAGCGGCGACGTGGGCAAGGCCGGTGTCGCCATCGACTCGGTGGAGGACATGAAGGTCCTGTTCGACGGGATTCCCCTGGACCAGGTGTCGGTGTCCATGACCATGAACGGCGCGGTATTGCCGGTGCTGGCGGGCTATATTGTGGCCGCGGAGGAGCAGGGCGTTTCCCAGGACCAGCTGGCGGGCACCATCCAGAACGACATCCTCAAGGAGTTCATGGTCCGCAACACCTATATCTACCCCCCGGCGCCGAGCATGAAGATTATTGGCGATATCATCGCCTATTGCTCGGACCACATGCCGCGCTTCAACACCATTTCCATCTCCGGTTACCACATCCAGGAAGCGGGGGCCAACAACGCACTGGAACTCGCCTACACCCTGGCGGACGGCAAGGAGTACATCCGTACCGCGCTGGCGGCGGGCCTGGATATCGACCAGTTCGCGCCGCGGCTGTCTTTCTTCTGGGGCATCGGCATGAACTTTTACCTGGAGATCGCCAAGATGCGCGCCGCGCGCATGTTGTGGGCGCGCATCGTCAGCGAGTTCGAGCCCAAGAACCCCAAGAGCTCGATGCTGCGCACCCACAGCCAGACTTCCGGCTGGTCGCTGACCGAACAGGACCCCTACAACAACGTGGTGCGCACTACGATCGAGGCCATGGCCGCGGTATTCGGCGGCACCCAGTCCCTGCACACCAACGCCCTCGACGAGGCGATCGCGCTGCCCACGGAATTCTCCGCGCGCATCGCCCGCAACACCCAGCTCATCATCCAGGAAGAAACCGGGATCACCAAGGTGGTGGACCCCTGGGGCGGTTCCTACCTGATGGAGAAACTTACCCAGGACATGGCCGACAAGGCCTGGGAGCTGATCGAGGAGATCGAGGAGGCCGGGGGCATGGCCAAGGCCATCGAGACCGGCATGCCCAAGCTGCGCATCGAGGAGGCGGCCGCGCGCAAGCAGGCCCGCATCGACCGTGGCGACGACGTGATCGTCGGGGTCAACAAATACCAGACCGACGCCGCCAGCGAGGTGGAAGTCCTCGATATCGACAACGAGGCGGTGCGCCAGTCACAGATCAAGCGTCTCGAGCAACTGCGCGAGAATCGTGACGAGGCCAAGGTGGAGGCGGTGTTGGAGGCGATCTACCAGTGCGCCACGACCGGCGAGGGCAACCTGCTGGCGCTGGCGGTCGAGGCCACCCGCTGCCGCGCCTCGGTGGGCGAGATTTCCTATGCCATGGAGCGCGAGTTCGGGCGCTTCAACGCCCAGGCCCAGACCGTGTCGGGTGTCTACGGCTCCGCCTTCCAGGACGACGAGAACTGGCAGGGTATCAGCAAGGACATCGACGCCTTCGTGGAACGCCACGGCCGCCGTCCGCGGATGCTGGTGTGCAAGATGGGCCAGGACGGCCACGACCGCGGCGCCAAGGTGATCGCCACCGCCTTCGCCGACGTGGGTTTCGATATCGACTTGTCGCCGATGTTCTCCACCCCGGAGGAAGTGGCGCGCCAGGCAGTGGAAAACGACGTGCATGTGGTGGGCGCCTCGTCCCTGGCCGCCGGCCACAAAACGCTGGTGCCGCAGCTCGTGGAGGAGCTGCGTAAACAGGGCGCCGACGATATCGTGGTTATTGCCGGCGGGGTGATACCGCGTCAGGATTACGACCACCTGTACCAGGCCGGGGTGAAATGCGTCTTCGGTCCCGGCACGCCGATTCCGGTATGTGCCCGGGAGGTGCTGGACGCTGTCAATGCGGCCACCGAATGAGTCAGCGGGTGTCTGCACGCAAAGGCCGAATGAATTCGGCAACAGCGAATCGCTAACCGTGGACCGTTACGACCCGCAACCCCTGCTGGATGGCAACCGGCGTGCCCTGGCCAAGGCCATCACCCTGGTCGAGAGCAAGCTGGATCGCCATCGCCAGCAGTCCCAGGACATCCTCGAGCAGCTGCTGCCACATAGTGGCAACAGCATCCGCATCGGTATCACTGGCGTGCCCGGGGTGGGTAAGTCCACCTTTATCGAGCGCTTCGGCCTGTACCTGATCGAGCAGGGCAAACGCGTGGCGGTGCTGGCGGTGGACCCCAGCTCGCCGATCGCCGGGGGCTCGATCCTCGGCGACAAAACACGTATGGAAGAGCTGTCACGGCGGGAGGAGGCCTTTATCCGGCCGTCGCCCTCCGAGGGCGCCCTGGGCGGCGTCGCGCAGAAAACACGGGAGACCATGTTGTTGTGCGAGGCGGCGGGCTACGACGTGATTCTGGTGGAAACGGTTGGTGTGGGCCAGTCGGAGTACCAGGTCGCCGGCATGGTGGATTTCTTCATGGTGCTGATGCTGCCGGGGGGCGGCGACGAACTGCAGGGCATCAAGAAGGGGATTGTGGAACTCGCCGACGCCCTGGTGATCAACAAGGCCGATGGCGATAGCGCGGTGCTGGCGAAAAAAGCGCGCCAGCACTACACCAACGCCATGAACCTGCTGCGTCATACCTCCTTCTGGACTCCCCGGGTGATGACCTGCTCAGCCCTGGAGGGCCAGAACATCGATGCGGTGTGGGGCATGATCGTCGACTACTATTTCCAGGCCCTGGAAGAAGACGCCTTCCACAGCAAGCGCGCCCGACAGAACCTTGAGTGGATGCGCCAGCTGGTCGACGAAATGCTGCATCTGAAACTCAGCCGCAATCCCCGGGTGCGGGAGTTGCTGCCGCGCCTGGAACGCGAGGTTGCCCAGGGCAGGGCTACCGCGTACGCTGCGGCCAGGCAGATCATGGAGGCCTTTTAGCGCGCCGCTGAATCCAGCCTCCCATTTCGAGGTGACGGTCGATGCGTTTCTATCCGCTGGACAAACTGATTAACCTGCACGATGGCTACACACGGCAGTTCAAGATCGACAACCTGCAGCTGCTGCTGATCCAGCGCGACAGTGAGCGCTACCTGATCGAGGCCCAGTGCCCGCATCGCGCCCATCCCCTTGATGCGGCCACCATCGACAAGGGCGTCATCCAGTGCGCCCTGCACCAGTACCGCTTTTCGATTGCCGACGGCCGTCTACTGCACGCCACCGAGGAACCCTGCCGCGGCCTGCGCACTTTCGACCTGGTCTATGAGCGCAACGAGATCGGGGTGATGCTCGAAGAGCGGTAGTGGAAACCGGTCGAATGAATTCGACCCTACAGCCCCTATAGGGCGCAATTCATTGCGCCACCCCACGGTGAAAGCAGGCCCCTGTTGGCAATGAAATCCGCCATTGGCAACCAGGGCCATTCCCATCCGGCAATAAAATACCCGACAAGGGGCTTGCGGCTATCCCTACAGGTTTAAGCGGCGCAGTTCGGGGCCCTGGGTGCCCTGGCGCCACAGTTCCTGGAACAACTCCAGGTGGCGCTGGGTCGAGGCGCGTGAATCGGGCTCGTAGAAGCCTTCCTTATCGCTGTCGCCGGGCTTGTACAGCACCCCGTCGCGGTCGCGGATGACGAGGGTTTCCCCGCGCCATTCGGGGTGTTCCGCCAGCGCGCGCAGCTGCACCTTGCTGGGCAGGCGGCGGGCGAGATTCAGCAGGCGGTGGCCGCGCTGCACCAGCGGTCGCGGGTCGGCGATCAGTATGCGGATCTCGGTCTGTCGGCTGCGGCGGGCGAGGGCGGTGATGGCCTCTTCCAGGGCGCTGTTATCGAATACGCGAAAGTCCAGGCTGGGGCTGAGGATGTACAGGTAGCGGCTGGCGCTTTCGGCCAGCGTCAAGGTTAGCCTGTTGAAGGGGGAGGGGTAGGCTACCCCGCCGAGGAAGCTGTCGCCGGTCGCTTCCAGCTCAAGGGAAGGCGCATCCATGTCCAGGTCGAGGTGCATGCTGACATGGGGAATACCGGCTTCCTCGAAGGTGGCGCCGCGGGGCTCGAAACCGGCACGGCGATAAAAGGGCGCGGCGTGCTGCTGGGCGTGCAGGAACAGGCGGTCGTAGCCCTGCGCCCGCGCCACCGCGATAATCCCGTCCAGGAGGGCGGCGCCGATGCCCCGGCCGCGATAGCGCGCCAGTACCGCCATGCGCCCCACCTTGCCGCCGGGCATCAAGCGGGCGCAGCCGGCCGGCTCACCGTCGACCCGCGCCATGACATGGCGACACTGGTCGTCGCGGCCGTCCCACTCGATCTCGCGGGGCACGCCCTGTTCGACGATAAAGACCTGTTCGCGCAGGGCGCGCAGGCTGTCCCCGGCCTCGACCCAGGCGACCTCCCTCACATCGACCTGTTGCGCACTATTCGACATGGACACCCCCGGATTCGAGCAGGAACTGTAGCAGATTCGCCAGCGCGGCCCTGTTCCCATCCGGGGCCGGGACGGTCAGGTGGCCGTTGTTGCATAGCGCGATGATCTGCGGGCGACAGGTGGTTTCCGTCTCGTAACTGGCGCCGTTGGCGAACACGTACAGGCGCCCGCCCTGTTCTAGCCAGGCGATGCGCGCCCCGGGTGTGCGGTGCAGCTCACCTTCCCCGTGCAGCAGCGCCTCAATGGTCTCCGCGCTGGCATCCTCTCCCTCCGCAGGATAGCGCGGCTCGGTCACCAATTCGCCAAACCAGCGCGGTGAGGCTGTCGACTCCAGCAGGGCCAGCGCCTGCACGCGGGCCAGCGCCAGGTCCGCGGTGGACAGTTCGCCAGGCCGGGTGGCCGGCGCGCGGCCCGGGTCGCTGAAGAAATGATCGGGGTCGTTGTGCTCAAGCGCGGCGTCCGCCAGCCGGGCCAGCATCTCCCCGCGGCGCGGCGCGCGAAAGCCGATGGAGAAGGTGGTGCATTCGCCCCGGGCGACCCCCCAATGCGCCACGCCCGGCGGTACGTAGAGTATGTCGCCGGGATTCAGGAGATAGTCCCGTGTCTGCTCGAACTTGTCGAGAATGCGCAGTTCGGTACCGGGGATGAGGGGGCTTTGCCCGTCGCAGTGCTGGCCCAGGCGCCAGTGCCGTTGGCCCTCGCCCTGCAGCAGGAAAACATCGTAGTGGTCGAAATGCGGGCCGACGCTGCCGCCGTCGGTGGCGTAGCTGACCATGACGTCGTCCGCCCGCCAGTCGGGTATGAAGTCCACCAGTCGCCGCAGGTCGGCGACTTCGGGTACGTAGTCGTCCACCGCCTGAACCAGTAGCGACCATGGGGGCGGGCGCTGGAAGTCGGCTTCGGTAAAGGGGCCGTGGCTGACGCGCCACTTACCCTTGTCCTCCTCGACGATGCGCGACTCCACCTCGGCCTCCAGCGCCAGCCCGGCCAGTTCGTTGGCGGACAGTGGTGGCGAGAAGCCGGGCAGGGCGTCGCGAATCAGCAGGGGCTCGCGCTGCCAGTGGCGCGCGAGGAAGTCCCCGATGTCGATCGGCAGCGGCAAGGGGGCCGCTTATTTGCCGGCCGGAGCCGGCTTGATGGCCCGGGCCTGGGCGGCGGCGTTGCCGATGTAGCCGTCCGGGGTCAGCGCCAGCAGTTCATCCCGCGCGGCCTCGGGCAGCTCCAGCGCGGTAATGAATTCGCGGAGGGTCTCGCGATTCATGTCCCGGCCGCGGGTCAGGTCCTTGAGTTTCTCGTAGGGCTTCTCGATACCGTATCGGCGCATCACCGTTTGAATCGGCTCCGCCAACACTTCCCAGCTGCCGTCCAGGTCCGCCGCCAGGCGCTCGCCATTGAGCTGGAGCTTGCCGATGCCCTTGAGGCTGGCCTGGTAGGCGATCAGGCTGTAACCCATGCCCACGCCCATGTTGCGCAGTACGGTGCTGTCGGTCAGGTCGCGCTGCCAGCGGCTGATCGGAAGTTTGGCGGCCAGGTGGCCGAAAACCGCGTTGGCCAGCCCCAGGTTGCCCTCGGAATTTTCAAAGTCGATGGGGTTGACCTTGTGCGGCATGGTGGAGGAGCCGACTTCACCGGCCACGGTCTTCTGCTTGAAGTAGCCCAGTGAGATATAGCCCCAGACATCGCGGTCGAAATCCACCAGCACGGTATTGAAGCGGGCGATGGCGTCGAACAGCTCCGCCATGTAGTCATGGGGCTCGATCTGTGTGGTGTAGGGGTTGAAAGTGAGCCCCAGTGACTCGACGAAGGCCTGGGCATTGTCCTGCCAGTCCACCCCCGGATAGGCGGCCAGGTGGGCGTTGTAGTTGCCCACCGCGCCGTTGATCTTGCCCAGGTATTCGATGCGCTCCACCTGCTGCAGTTGCCGGCGCAGGCGCGCCACCACGTTGGCGACTTCCTTGCCCATGGTGGAGGGGCTGGCGGTTTGGCCGTGGGTGCGCGACAGCATGGCGGCGTCGGCGGTGGCCACGGCCAGGTCAGTGAGCGCCGCCACCAGGCGCTGCATCTCCGGGACGATCACTTCACACACGCCGTCGCGCAGCATCAGGGCATGGGACAGGTTGTTGATGTCTTCCGAGGTGCAGGCAAAGTGCACGAATTCGGCGATGGCCTGCAGTTCCGCGTTGTCCTGGAAACGTTCCTTGATGAAGTACTCCACCGCCTTCACGTCGTGGTTGGTGGTGGACTCGATGGCCTTGACGCGCGCCGCGTCCTCGACCGTGAATTCGGCGGCGATGCCCTCGAGCAGGCCGTTGGCCGCGGCGGAAAGCGGCGCTACCTCGGGAATGCCCGGGTGCCGCGCCAGCTGCTGCAGCCAGCGCACTTCCACCAGTACCCGCCGCTTGATCAAGCCGTACTCGCTGAACACGTCGCGCAGCGCCTCTGTCTTGCCGCCGTAGCGGCCATCGATCGGGGAAACGGCGGTGAGGGCTGAGAGGTCCATGACTGACTCCGGTGGGGGATGGGCTGGGCGGGGGATTTTACACCACGCCAAGATCGCGCGACAGTTCCTGCGCGCATTGCAGCAGCGCCTTGCGCTGGAACAGCAGTTTCCAGCGGCGCCCGCCCAGCTGGCGCCACAGGAACGCCGAGCGGATACCGGCCAGCAGCAGTGCGCGGATGATATCGGCGTTGTTGCGGTCCTGCAGGTGCTGGGCGCTGCCGGTCACCTTGATGCGGAACTTCAGTTTGCTCAGCGTATCCTGGTAAATGCCCGACACGCTGTGACAGATGTCGTTGACGTGGTTGGCAAAGTGCTCGGCGCGAAAGCTGGCGTGCTCCAGGCGCGAACGCACCACCGACATCATGCCGGGGTCGGTGCTGAATTTGCGCTCCAGGTAGAGCAGGTTGAACAGGTAGCGCACCAGATCGCGGTGTTCCTCGGACTGGCGGCTGGCCAGCAGGCTGGCCAGGTTGTGCAGGCCCAGCTTGACGCCGCTCACGCCGCCGTAGATATCCTCCACCTGGCCGGGCTCGAATTCGAACAGGCTGTGGATGGAGGGCTCGAGGAATTCCAGGGGATAGCTGCCGGTCTTGGACAGCTGGTCGACCATGCGCGCCGCCTGCACCACGCCGGCGAGGGCGATGGCCTGCTGTTCCAGGTTGCTGCGTTCCTTGTGCTGCATCTGTTATTCGCCCCGCTCGATCACGCCGCCGCCCA
This sequence comes from Parahaliea mediterranea, assembly GCF_017255185.1. GTDB lineage: Bacteria > Pseudomonadota > Gammaproteobacteria > Pseudomonadales > Halieaceae > JAFKCZ01. The sequence continues at coordinate 6,698 of NZ_JAFKCZ010000019.1, read as the reverse complement.
GGCAGCGATCACCGTCGTAGAAAACCACCGACTGGCCCGGCGTGATCGCCCGCTGGGGCGCGTCGAATACAACGCGGTAACCCTCGCCCTGAGCGTGCACGACGCAGTCCTGGTCCGCCTGGCGGTAGCGGACCTTGGCCCGGCAGCGCAGGGGGGTGGCGGGCGCCTCGCCCTCGATCCAGTAGACCGGCCCCGTGTACAGGGTGGTTTTGAACAGCGCCGGGTGGTCGTTGCCCTGGGCCACCAACAGCACGTTGCGCTCGAGGTCCTTGTCCACCACGTACCAGGGGGCGTCCTGGCTGTCGGCGCGGCCGCCGATACCCAGGCCCTGGCGCTGGCCGATGGTGTGGTACATCAGGCCCTGGTGCTGCCCCAGCCGTTCGCCATCCAGGCTGTGGATCTCGCCGGGCTGGGCCGGCAGGTACTGCTTGAGAAAATCGCCGAAGCGCCGCTCGCCGATGAAGCAGATACCCGTGGAATCCTTTTTCCTCGCCGTCGCCAGTCCGTGTTTAGCCGCCAGTTCGCGCACCGCCGGCTTCTCGATCTCGCCCACCGGGAACAGGGTCCTGGCCAGCTCGCGGTGACCCACGGCGTGCAGGAAATAGCTCTGGTCCTTGTTGTCATCCAGGCCCTTGAGCAGCGTGGCCTTGCCGGCGTGTTCGCCGCGGCGGGTGTAATGGCCGGTGGCGATGAGGTCCGCGCCCAGCATGAGGGCGTAGTCCAGGAAGGCCTTGAATTTGATCTCCCGGTTGCACAGGATGTCCGGATTGGGCGTGCGCCCGGCGCGGTACTCCTCCAGGAAATGCTCGAACACATTGTCCCAGTACTCGGCGGCGAAATTGGCCCCGTGCAGGGGAATGCCCAGTTTGTCCGCCACCGCCTGGGCGTCGGCGAAGTCTTCCTTCGCCGTGCAGTACTCGGTGCCGTCGTCCTCTTCCCAGTTTTTCATGAACAGGCCTTCCACGAGGTAACCCTGCTCCTTCAGTAACAGCGCGGAAACAGAGGAATCGACACCGCCGGACATGCCGACGATGACTTTGGTGGAAGCGTTGCTCATATCTGCCTAATAAGATCCAGTGGGTAGACCTCGCCCGAGCGCGACTGTTCCACTGCGGCGAGGACCAAGGGGCTGCGCATTCTAGCAGAATTGGCCCGGATTTCCCCGTAATCCAGCCAGTGCACTGCATGGATGTCGGGGTCGAGCCGGGCGTTCTCCAAGGGCTCCAGTGGCCGCGCCAGAAAAGTATTGCGGTAGTAGGTGACGCCGTTGGACGGCGCGGTGTAGAGCACCAGGCCGAGGACGCCGGTCAGCTCGACGCGCCAGCCGGTTTCCTCCAGGGTCTCGCGCAGGGCCGCGGCCTGCAATGACTCTCCGGCTTCGAGGTGGCCGGCGGGCTGGTTGAACACCTTCTCGCCAGTGACCTTGTCGCGCTCCTCCACCAGCAGGTAGCGGCCGTCGCGCTCAACCACCGTGGCCACGGTTACATGGGCATGCCAGTTGCTATTCATCGCTTGCAGTATCCAGAAAAGGGGTCAGAGCCCTTTTTGATCCAGGTTTAGGCTAAAAAGGGCTCTGACCCCTTTTGGGTTGTTTGTTTTGACGTGGCAGGTGAAGCGCCAGTGTTCGGTACTCGCCAGGGGCGAGGCCGTCGAGCGTCCAGTCCGCCACCTGGCTGCGAATCAGCCTGAGGGTGGGGAACCCGGTCGCCGCCGTCATTCTGCGTACCTGGCGGTTGCGGCCCTCGCGAATGGACAGCTCCAGCCAGCTGTCGGGCACTGTTTTGCGCTCGCGCACCGGCGGCTGGCGCGGCCACAGGCCCTCAGGTGGATCGATGCGTCGCGCCCGGGCCGGCAGGGTGGGGCCGTCCTTCAGCTCCAGGCCGCCGCGCAGGCGCGCCAGGGCGGCCTCGTCGACCTCGCCCTCCACCTGCACCCAGTAGGTTTTCCAGTGCCGGTGACGGGGGTTGGCGATGCGCTGCTGCAGTGCCCCGTTGTCGGTCAGCAGTAACAGTCCCTCGGAGTCGTAGTCCAGGCGCCCGGCGGCGCGAAAGCCCGGTGCCGACAGGTAATCGGCCAGTGTGGCGCGCCCGCCATCCGTGTCGGTGAACTGGCTGAGCACCTGGAAGGGCTTATTGAAGAGAATGAGTTTTGCCATGGCTGGGTGTGAAGGCTCCCGGGTAAAAATGTCTGTTTCGATCAAGAGAAATGGTGTGAAACCTGCTACAATACGCGCCGCTTGAACCGGGGTCTCCCACAAGGATGCCGCGCCCCGCCTTTCATAGAACCCTCTTAATCTACGGAGTACATCATATGGGCTACAAGCATATTCAGGTGCCTGCGAGCGGTGAAAAAATCATCGTTAACGACGACTACAGCCTGAACGTCCCCGCCAATCCTATCATCCCCTTCATCGAGGGCGACGGCATCGGTGTTGATATCAGCCCGGTTATGATTGACGTGGTAAACGCGGCGGTGGACAAGGCCTACGGCGGCGACAAGAAAATTTCCTGGATGGAAATCTACACCGGCGAGAAGGCCGCCGAACTCTACGACGGCGACTGGTTCCCGGAAGAGACCCTGGACGCCATCAAGGAGTACTCCGTGGCCATCAAGGGCCCCCTGACCACCCCGGTGGGCGGCGGTTTCCGTTCGCTGAACGTGGCCCTGCGCCAGGAGCTCGACCTGTACACCTGCCTGCGCCCGGTGCGCTGGTTCGAGGGTGTGCCGTCACCGGTCAAGGATCCCGGCGCCTGCAACATGGTGATCTTCCGCGAAAACTCCGAGGACATCTACGCTGGCATCGAGTACCAGGCCGGTACCGAGGAAGCGCAGAAAGTCGTCGACTTCATCATCAACGAGATGGGCGCCACCAAGATCCGCTTCCCGCAGAATGTCGGCATCGGTATCAAGCCGGTATCCGAGGAAGGCACCAAGCGCCTGGTGCGCAAGGCGATCCAGTACGCCATCGACCAGGACCTGCCCTCCGTCACCCTGGTGCACAAGGGCAACATCATGAAGTTCACCGAGGGCGCGTTCCGCGACTGGGGCTATGAACTGGCGCAACAAGAGTTCGGCGGTGAGCTGCTGGACGGCGGCCCCTGGGTCAGCATCAAGAACCCCAACACCGGCAAGGAGATCGTCATCAAGGACGTGATCGCCGACGCCATGCTGCAGCAGATCCTGACCCGCCCCCGGGACTACAGCGTGGTGGCCACGCTGAACCTGAATGGCGACTACCTGTCCGACGCGCTGGCGGCCCAGGTCGGCGGTATCGGCATCGCGCCGGGCGCCAACCTGTCCGACAACGTGGCCTTGTTCGAGGCCACTCACGGCACCGCGCCCAAGTATGCCGGCCAGGACAAGGTCAACCCCGGTTCGCTGATCCTCTCCGCCGAGATGATGCTGCGCCACATGGGCTGGAACGAGGCCGCGGACCTGATCATCAAGGGCATGAACGGCGCGATCCAGAACGGCACGGTCACCTACGACTTCGAGCGCCTGATGGACGGAGCCACCCTGGTAAGCTGCTCCGAATTCGGTCAGAAACTGATCGAAAACATGTAAGCATCGCCGGGGAATGGCCCCGGCAAGATTGGGCTGCCCCTCGCCCGTAGGGCGGAATTCATTCCGCCGGACGTATGGGGGGCGCCCGCGATATGGCCCGCCCCGTGCGGGCCATTTTCGTTAGCGGCCCCCCGAAACGGGGGACGGACACCTATTTTTCGATGTAATAGGTATCCGTCCCCGTTTTTCCGCTGAAAAGAAGCTTCCCTTGAAATGACTTATAATGGTTCCATATCCAGTAGTTAGCACCGCAATTTGGTTGGAAGTGGTAAGCGTGATCGAGAATCAGTCACAACACCGGTGGCGCCTCGCGAAGGAGGAAGAACACCGTGACGGCAATTTGGCACTCAAGGAGTCCGGTCCTGAACTCAAGCGGCCGCCGTTGTTCAAAGTCGTACTGATCAACGACGACTACACGCCCATGGAGTTCGTCGTCGAGGTGTTGGAGACGTTTTTCCGCATGAACCGCGAGCAGGCGACCCACGTCATGTTGACCGTGCATACGAAAGGCAAGGGCGTGTGCGGCATCTATACTCGCGATATCGCCGAGACCAAGGCGGCACAGGTTAACCAGTACGCGCGTGAGAACGAACACCCGCTGCTGTGTGAGATCGAGGCATCAGAGGGGTAGGGCAGGGCCCGTACCCGGGGAGCGGTAAAGTATGCTGAGCAAGGATCTGGAACAGACGTTGAACGAGGCCTTTCGCGGCGCGCGGGCCAAGCGTCACGAGTTCATGACGGTGGAGCACCTGCTGCTGGCCCTGCTGGACAACAATGACGCGATCCGCGTGTTGAAGGCCTGTGGCGCCGACATCGGCGCCCTGCGCGGCGACCTGGTGGAATTTGTCGACGCCACCACGCCCCTGATCCCCGAGGGCGAGGACGAACGCGAAACCCAGCCCACCCTGGGCTTCCAGCGGGTATTGCAGCGGGCGGTGTTTCATGTGCAGTCCTCCGGCAAGAGCGAGGTGACCGGCGCCAATGTACTGGTGGCCATTTTCTCCGAGCAGGAGAGCCAGGCGGTCTACTTCCTGAAAACCCAGAGCGTGGCCCGTCTGGATGTGGTCAACTACATCACCCACGGCATTTCCAAGGTCGGCAACGACAGCGAGGGCGCCGAGCCGGGCCAGCCGGCTCCCGAGGAGGAAGCCGGGGACGAGGGCGAGGGCAATCCGCTCGACAATTTCGCCACCAACCTGAACGAGGAGGCCGCCGCCGGCCGCATCGACCCCTTGATCGGGCGCATGCCGGAGGTGGAGCGGGTGGCGCAGATCCTGGCCCGCCGGCGCAAGAACAACCCCCTGCTGGTGGGCGAGTCCGGTGTCGGCAAGACCGCTATCGCCGAGGGCCTGGCGAAGATGATCGTCGACGGCGAGGTGCCGGACACCCTCAAGGACAGCACGGTTTACGCCCTCGACCTGGGCTCCCTGCTGGCGGGCACCAAGTACCGCGGCGACTTTGAAAAGCGCTTCAAGGGCCTGCTGGCCACCCTGAAGAAGCGCGAGGGCGCGATCCTGTTCATCGATGAGATCCACACCATCATCGGCGCCGGGGCGGCCTCCGGCGGGGTCATGGACGCGAGCAACCTGCTCAAGCCCCTGCTGACCTCCGGTACCATGCGCTGCATTGGCTCCACCACCTTCCAGGAATACCGCGGCATTTTCGACAAGGATCGCGCCCTGAGCCGCCGCTTCCAGAAAATCGACGTACTCGAGCCCAGCCCTGACGACGCCTACAAGATTCTCAAGGGGCTCAAGACCCGCTTCGAGGAGCATCACGGCCTGCGCTACACCGACAAGGCCCTGCGCACAGCCACCGACCTGGCGGCGCGCTATATCACCGACCGCTTCCTGCCGGACAAGGCCATCGACGTGATCGACGAGGCCGGCGCTTACCAGCAGCTGCAGCCGCCCTCCAAGCGCAAGAAAGTGGTGGGCGTGGGCGACATCGAGGCGGTGGTGGCCAAGATCGCGCGCATTCCGCCCAAAACCGTCAGCTCCGACGACAAGGAGGTGCTGCAGAAGCTGGAGAAAAACCTGCAGATGGTGGTGTTTGGCCAGCAGGATGCGATCTCCAGTCTCGCCACCTCCATCAAGCTGGCCCGCGCCGGCCTGCGCGCCGGCGAGAAGCCGATCGGCTCCTTCCTGCTGGCCGGCCCCACCGGGGTGGGCAAGACCGAGGTGACCCGGCAGTTGGCCAAGCAGCTGGGTCTGGAGCTGGTGCGCTTCGACATGTCGGAGTACATGGAGCGCCACACGGTATCGCGCCTGATCGGCGCGCCCCCGGGCTACGTGGGTTTCGACCAGGGCGGCCTGCTCACCGACGCGGTGACCAAGCATCCCCACGCGGTGGTGCTGCTGGATGAGATCGAGAAAGCCCACCCGGAAGTGTTCAACCTGTTGCTGCAGGTGATGGACCACGGCACCCTGACCGACAACAACGGCCGCAAGGCCGACTTTCGCAATGTGATCCTGGTGATGACCACCAATGCCGGCGCCGAGAACATCAGCCGCCGCACCATCGGTTTTAGCAACCAGGACCACAGCACCGACGCCCTCGAGGCGATCAACAAGATGTTCACCCCGGAATTCCGCAACCGGCTGGATTCCATTGTGCGGTTCGAGCCCCTGGGCGAGGACGTCATTCTTACCGTGGTGGACAAGTTCCTCACCGAGCTCCAGGGCCAGCTCGACGAAAAGCGCGTTACCCTGGATGTGGACGAGGATGCCCGCCTGTGGCTGGTGGAGAAGGGGTACGACAAGACCATGGGCGCCCGCCCCATGGAGCGGGTAATCCAGGAGTACATCAAGAAGCCGTTGGCGGAGCTGGTGCTGTTCGGCGCCCTCGCCGACAAGGGCGGCACCGCGCTGGTGCGGCTCGATCACGCCGGGGACCGCCTGGAGGTCACGGTGGAGGAAGAGGAGGCCGCCGTTACCTCGGATTAGCTGCCGCCGGATTGGCTGGTCGAATAAATTCGACCCTACAGCGGCTGGGAAGGGGTTCCTGTAGTGCGGAATTCATTTAAGCGTGGGAAACCACGTCCTACGGACGTGGTCATGAGTGGCAGGCTCTGCCTGTTACGAATAGAAAGGCTCATGCTATCTCTTGAGGTTGAGTTGTGCCCACAACTGACC
>NZ_JAFKCZ010000018.1 GCF_017255185.1 Parahaliea mediterranea | reverse complement strand
TCTTCTTGTGTCGGGTGATGAACGCGTATTTCACCGCGTTTCCTTGGCAAAGAAGACCGTTGCCTTTTTTAAGATGTCTTTCTCCATCTTTAAGCGGCGATTTTCTTCCCGGAGCTTCCGGATTTCAGCCTGCTCCGCCGTGAGCTTGCCATTGCCACGAAAAGCCTTTCCATCGCCCTTTGCGTGTTCTTTGATCCAGCGGCCCAGCATATTGGCATTGATCTCCAGGCTGCGGGCGGCTTCCGCACGGCTATAACCTTGCTCCAGCACGAGGCTGATCGCGTCCAGCTTGAATTCTTTCGAATACTTCTTTCTCGAGGTCATGTAGTACAGTCTCCAGTTGAGGGTATTATCCCTTAACTGGGCTGGCCACATCCATTGAACCACTCCAAGTTGCTCCTAACTTCGAATGGCCCGATTGCCGGGCATGGCTTTAGGGCTTCGTAACCTCGGTAGTCCGCTGGAGGGTGCCGCGGTCGCGTTGCCACTAAATCGATGCAGTGCTCGCGCCGACTCCCCTGCGCTGCACAAAAGAGGCACCACCCACCGCGTCCCAACGCGGGGAACGTTGACGAGCCGTTCAGTGCGATCGTTGCTGCCTTTCGTGTAGGGTCGAATTTATTCGACCAAACAGCGGCGGAATAAATGACCCGAAAAGAGGGGCCCGCTGTCCGCCCTACAGCGACAGGCAGCACACCCCCTGTAGGGTTGAATTTATGCGGCCGAAAAGCGGCGGAATGAATTCCGCCCTACAAGGACAGGCAGCCCCCCTGTAGGGTCGAATTTATGCGACCGAAAAGCGGCGGAATGAATTCCGCCCTACAAGGACAGGCAGCCCCCCTGTAGGGTCGAATTTATGCGGCCGAAAAGCGGCGGAATGAATTCCGCCCTACAAGGACAGGCAGCCCCCCCTGTAGGGTCGAATTTATGCGGCCGAAAAGCGGCGGAATGAATTCCGCCCTACAAGGGCAGGCAGCCCCCCCTGTAGGGTCGAATTCATTCGACCAACCCCAGGCCGGACAATTGCACCCTCACCCACCGATTGGCACCCCGCGTTGATCCGCGGGTAGGTCAGGTCTTTTTGGCCCGGCGCGCAGGGGTCGGCGCGAACACCACATCCGCTTAGTGGCAGCAACCCCGCAGCCCACTCGCCCGGACACCCCCCAAACAACCGCGCCCAATCATCAGTATCACCCGGGTCGACCAACCTCCCCCCCAAGCAACGCCCCCTGCAAGAAGCAACAAGGCAAACGCACCGCATGCCCCGTAGCAGAGGGCCAAAAAGCACCTGGCCTGCGCCGGAGCGACGCAGCGGCCGCCAGGCCGCCCCCAGCACCAGCACCAGCACCAGCACCAGCACCAGCACCAGGATCAGGATCAGGATCAGGATCAGGATCAGGATCAGGATCAGGATCAGGATCAGGATCAGGACAATGACACAGACACAGACACAGACACAGACACAGACACGAAAAACAAAGCGTACGTTACACGGCTATACTTGAGCCATGAACATCAGACTCCTGCTTCTGGCACTCATCACCGCGACCACCACCGCGCAGGCCGCCCCCGCCACCGTCTACAAAACCGTCGACGACCGGGGCCATGTCACCTTCTCCGATACCCCGCCCGAAGATGGCGCCGCCACCGAAACCCTGCAAATCCACACCCCCGAGCCCCTCACCGACGCAGCCTCCCGGCAGCGGCTCGACAACATGCGCGCAACCACCGACCGCATGGCCGCCGACCGCCGCCAGCGCGAGCAGCACCGGGCGCAACTGCGCGAAGAGGCACGCAAGGCCAGCCAGGTCGCCGACCGGGCGCCGGTGGATCGGTACTACAGCGAACTCTACAACCCCGGTTACTATCCCTACCCGGTCTACCACCCCCGCCGACACCACCACAGTAGATCGCGCCCCGATATCCGGCCTCCGCTGCGCGGCGGCGCACTGCACCGCAACGCCCAGCTCATGCGGCCCATATTGCCGCGCGACTGAGCAGTTCGTCGGCCACACGGATTCTGTTAAGGTAGGTTCGATCACACAGCGAGGCGACGCCATGAACGCGAAGAAGCCACTGATGGCCTGGGCCTGTGCCAGCCTCCTGTGCGCCAGTGCCGCGCTCGGCCAGATCTACAAAACCACCGACGAAAACGGCAACGTCGTGTTCACCGACCAGCCGCCCGCCGGCGATCGCGCGGCCGAGGAAGTAAAGCTCAAGCAGCTCAATACCACCCCCGCACCCACGCCCCTGCCAGCGCGGGAGCCGGCCCCGGAGGAACCCGCGGGCCCCGACTATACCGTGTCGATCAAATTCCCCACCGACGAGTCCACCATCCCCATGGGGCCCGGCAATTTCTCCGTGGTCGCCTCCACCTTCCCGCCGCTGCGCGCGGGGGAGGTGCTGCAACTGCAGATCGACGGCGCCGACCGGGGCCCGGCGCAGACCGGAACCAACTGGGACCTGACCAACGTCTTCCGCGGCGCCCACGAGTTGACCGTGCAGCGCAAGTCCGCCAAGGGCGAGGTGCTCACCACGTCGGACGCCGTCACCGTCTACGTCCACCGTCCCTCCATCAAGTTCCGGAACAACTGAGGCGGGCCGCCGGCGACGGCGCTGGACAGCCCTCGCCGGTGAGCGCACCATAATGGTGCGCAATTCGTCTTCAGGCGCCACTCATTGGCACCAAAGCGGGGCCAACAGGGCGAGCCGGATCGTCACACTTCCGCGCGACACCCGCTAGCTGCCTGAAATTGCAAGATTTTTCAATTTTTTGCGCTTTCCGGGCCCAGGTGCATCTTTTTGGCTCTATTTTTGCTAAGTCAAGATGCATGCCGTGGCAAAGCGGTCAATCGTGGGGCAAGCATGACGCAGCAGCAGGACATTCTCGACAATCTGAGTACCGGGGTAATCGCCCTGGACGCACAGCTGCGGATCACCGCCATCAATGCCTCCGCCCAGGCTCTGATGGAGGTTTCCGAAGCCCGGGTACTGGGGCAGGACGCCGGCCAGCTGTGCGCCGAACCGGGCGAGCTACTGGCCACCCTGCGCCAGGTGACCACCGACCGAACCCCCCTGGCCCGCCGGGGAATGTCGCTGACGCTGCACTCGGGCGCGCCGATCCACCTCGACCTGTTCGCCACGCCGATCCTCCTTGAGGGCGAACTGGAAACCCTGCTGCTGGAGCTGCAACCGGTGGACCGCCTGCAGCGCATCAGCCGCGAAGAGGGCATGCAGCAGGCCCAGGAAACCACCCGGGCGGTGATCCGCGGCCTGGCACACGAGATCAAGAACCCCCTGGGCGGAGTGCGCGGCGCGGCGCAACTGCTGGCCCGGGAACTGCCCGACGACGGCCTGGCGGAGTACACCCGGGTCATTATCCGCGAGGCCGACCGGCTGCGGGATCTGGTGGACCGGTTGCTGGGACCGCACCACCAGCTGGAACTGTCGATGATCAATGTGCACGAGGTCATCGAGCACGTGCGCAACCTGATCGACGCCGAGTCGGACCAGCGGGTGACGATCAGCCGCGACTACGACCCGAGCCTGCCGGACCTGCCGGGCGACAGGACCCAGCTGATCCAGGCGGTTCTCAACATCATGCGCAATGCGCTGCAGGCCGCCGCGTCCCCCGAGCAGTGCCACATCTGCCTGCGCACCCGCTCCCAGCGCCAGTACACGATCGGCGCCCACCGGCACCGGCTGGTATGCCGTATCGACATCACCGACAACGGCCCCGGCATCCCCGAGGAATTGCAGCAGTCGATCTTCGTGCCCATGGTGACCGGGCGCGCCGACGGCACCGGCCTGGGCCTGTCGATCGCGCAATCGATCATCAACCGCCACGGGGGGCAGCTGGAGTGCGAGAGCGAACCCGGTCGCACCCGCTTCTCGATTTACCTACCGATGGAACGCCACAATGACACGACAAGCTAAGGTCTGGATTGTCGACGACGACAGCTCGATTCGCTGGGTGCTGGAGCGCGCCCTGAACCAGGCGGGCATCGACAACGCCAGCTTCGCCGACGCCGAGACCCTCGTGGACCAACTGCGGGACGAGCAGCCCGACGTCATCATCAGCGACATCCGCATGCCCGGCACTGACGGGCTGGCGCTGCTGTCCATGCTCAACGAACGCCACCCGGACATGCCGGTGATCATCACCACCGCCCATTCCGACCTCGACAGCGCGGTGGAGTCCTACCAGCGCGGGGCCTTCGAGTACCTGCCCAAGCCCTTCGATATCGACGAGGTGGTGGCCATCACCGAGCGCGCCCTGGCCCAGGCCCGGGAAAAGCGCGGCGAAATGCCCCTGCCGGAGACCATCCCGCGCACCGAGATCATCGGCGAGGCGCCGGCGATGCAGGAGGTATTTCGCGCCATCGGCCGCCTGGCGCACAGCAATATCACGGTGTTGATCAACGGTGAGTCGGGCACCGGCAAGGAGCTGGTGGCGCGCGCCCTGCATCGCCACAGCCCCCGCGCCGCCAGCCCCTTCATCGCCCTGAACATGGCGGCGATTCCCCGCGACCTGATGGAGTCGGAGCTGTTCGGCCACGAAAAGGGCGCCTTCACCGGCGCCAACAGCAAGCGCGAGGGCCGCTTCGAGCAGGCCGACGGCGGCACCCTGTTCCTGGACGAGATCGGCGACATGCCGCCGGAGACCCAGACCCGCCTGCTGCGGGTGCTGGCGGACGGCGAGTTCTACCGGGTGGGCGGCCACACCCCGGTGAAGGTGGACGTGCGCATCATCGCCGCCACCCACCAGGACCTGGAGGAGCTGGTGCAGACCGGGGATTTCCGCGAGGACCTGTTTCACCGCCTCAACGTGATCCGCATCCACATCCCCAAGCTGGCGGAGCGGCGCGAGGACATCCCCCGGCTGATGCAGTACTTCTTCCAGAAGGCCGCCGAGGAGCTGGGCGGCGAGACCAAGGTGCTGCTGCCGGAAACCGAACAGTACCTGACCGGACTCGACTGGCCGGGCAACGTGCGCCAGCTGGAAAACACCTGCCGCTGGATCACGGTGATGGCCTCGGGCCGCGAGATTCACCTGCGCGACCTGCCGCCGGAGCTGGGCAAGACCCCGCCGCCGGCGGAGGGCGCCGAGCCCAGTGACTGGCGCGACCTGCTCTACAAGTGGGCCCGCAACGAGCTGATCCAGGGCAAGCACCATATCCTGCGCCAGGCGGTGCCGGTGTTTGAGCGGGTGATGATCGAGGTGGCCCTGCAACACTCCCAGGGCCGCAAGCGCGACGCCGCGGAGTTGCTGGGCTGGGGCCGCAACACCCTGACCCGCAAGATGAAGGACCTCAATATGTAGCGGCGGCGCGGCGCGGCCGGTAGACTGCCGCCATGCCCGCCACCCCGCCCAGCATCGTTTTGTTCCAGCCGGAGATTCCCCCGAATACCGGCAATATCATCCGCCTGTGCGCCAACACCGGCAGCCCCCTGCACCTGATCGAGCCGCTGGGGTTCGAGCTGGACGACAAGCGACTGCGGCGCGCCGGCCTCGACTACCGCGAATTCGCCGCCCTGCGCACCTGGCCCGACCTGGACAGCTACCGGCGCGCGCACCCGGATACCCGCCTGCTGGCGATGACCACTCACGGCGCCACCGCCTATCATCGCGTGACCTACCAGTCCGGGGACGCGCTGCTGTTCGGTCCCGAGACCCGCGGCCTGCCGCCGGCGCTGCGCGACAGCCTACCCGCCGACCAGCGCATCCGCATTCCCATGCGCGCCGACAGCCGCAGTCTCAATCTCAGCAACGCGGCGGCGCTGGTGCTGTACGAGGCCCTGCGGCAGCTGGATTTTCCCGGATTGAATTGACTGTGCGCGTCGCCATCGGCTGAGGTTGGTCGAATGAATTCGACCCTACAGGGGGGTGGGGGAACCTCCTGTAGGGCGCCATTCATTGTGCCGCTGGTTGGTCGAATGAATTCGACCCTACAAGGGGGCGTGACAAGCGCGCCAAGGAAGGGGGCGTGCCAAGCGCGCGATGAAGGGGGGCGAGCGCGCCCATGAAAAAGGGGCCACTCGGGCCCCTTCGGCACAGCCGGCGAACAGCCCTAGTGGGTGGCCGCCTCGCCGCCCTCGGCGCCTTCCGCGGAGGCCTGGGCTTGAGCCTGGGCCAGCGCCTGCTGGTACAGGCCCTCGAAGTTGACCGGAGCCAGCATCACCGGCGGGAAGCCGCCCTTCACCACAATCGCGTCGATGTTCTCGCGGGCGTAGGGGAACAGGATGTTGGGGCAGGCGGTGCCCAGCACACGGCGCAGGTTTTCGCCCTCGATGCCGGAGATGAAGAAGATCCCGGCCTGCTGCACTTCCACCAGGAAAGCGGTTTCATCGTCCACCTTGGCGGTGATGGTGATGGTCAGCACCACCTCGTAGTTGCCGTTGTCGTCGATCTTGTCGCTCTTGGTGTTCAGGTCCACGTTGACCTTGGGCTGCCACTGCTTGCGGAAAATGCCGGGGCTGCCGGGGGATTCAAACGAGAGATCCTTGGTGTAGATGCGCTGCATGGTGAACTGCTGTTGGGGCAGGTCCTGCTGCTGGTTTGCTGCTTGCTCTTCGGCCATGGAGCCGTCCTCCGCTAGTGAAAGAAAGTGATTAACTGTGTCAGGGTGCCGGAACCAGCAAGTCGTCCAGCTCCCCGCGACGCTCCAGCTGCGCCAGCTCGTCAAAGCCGCCCACGTGGCGTTCGCCCACCCATATCTGCGGCACGGTGCGACGACCGCTGCGCTGCATCATCTCCTGGCGCAGCGCCGGATCCCGCTCGATACCGATCTCGGTGTACGCGACCTGCTTGCCGTCCAGCAGTTGCTTGGCCCGGATGCAGAAAGGGCAGTAGGGGGTGGTGTAGAGCGTGACTTTCGCTGTCATGTCGTGGCGCTTGTATTATTTGGTGGTCGGCAGTTGCAGGTTGCCCCACTCGATCATGCCGCCGGCCATCTTGTAGACCTTGCCAAAACCCTGCGCCCGGAGCTTCTTGCCCGCCGCGCCGGCCTGCTGGCCCATCTTGCATACCAGTACAATGGGGTTGTCCCGGTACTTTTCAAGCTCCGACAGGCGGGCGTCGAGTTTGCCCACCGGCAGGTGCAGGGCGCCGGTGATGTGGCCCTGCTTGTAGTCGCCGCCATCGCGCAGGTCGACGAACACCCCGTTCTCGCTGTTGACCAGGTTGATCGCCTGCTGGGGCGACACCGAGGGGCCCGCCTTGCGGGACTCGTGGAAGATCAGCAAGCCGACCATCGCCAACAGGGCGGCCGCCAGGATCCATTGCTGGGCGAGAAACTCGAGAAACAGGGCCATGCGTGCGTCGTAAACCGTCTGGGTGGCTGGATTCCGGCGGCGCTACCGGACCGTCGACCGACCGGAAATCCACCGCTGCTCAAAAAGGCGCCAAGTATACAGGCAGGCGGCGAAGGCAGCCAACCCCGCGGGCCCGCCGGCACGGGCCCGGGCCCCTCCCCGGCCCAGGCATCTGCCGGTCAGGCTCGCCCAGGCGCGATAATGGTTCTCATTATCCTTCATGGATCGGTTGCCGCCCGGCGAACCCGCCATATCGGTCCCGCGCTACCTTCCCGTCACCACGGCCTTTGTTGCCCGGCCACTGGTCGCGGCCACAACACCCGGGACAGGAACGGCCATTGAAACCGAAGACTCGCCGCCACGCGAATATACACGGCACGTACACGCACTAGTTCGTCCAGGCCTGATTCCAATCCACGTCGTTATACTGCTGTAGCTCCCAGTAGAAGGGCGTTCGGGGCACATCGTAATTACCGACTTCGTCCAGGCTGTAGGCGTCGTACAAGCGACCGTTGAGCATGGTATAGCGAACGCTGTTGCTATTGCGGATATCCTCCAACGGGTTTTTGTCCAAAACGATCAGGTCAGCCAAACGCCCCACGTCGAGGGTTCCGAGCTGATCGTCTACACCCAGGGTCCGCGCACCGTTCACGGTGGCCGCACGCAGTACGCGGTGCGGGTCCATCCCACCCTCCGCCAGCAGCCACATCTCCCAGTGCAAACCCAGTCCGGCTATCTGGCCGTGGGACCCGGCATTGATGGTGACACCGGCGGCGTCGAGCGCGGCGATCGAGCGCGCCACCGGCCGGAAACCGACATCCCAGACCTCTTCCGCGGCGTGGAGCGTGGTCATGCCGCGAACGTGGGGAGGCGCCGCCGGGGGAGCATTCACCGGACTGTAGCTACTGTTGGTTTCCTGGATATAGGTGCGTACCTTTGTGTCCTCCCAGGCGCGGGTCTTCTGGTACATGTAGTTCTCGCCCATGACCTCCCCGAACAGGGTAATCAGCGTCGGTGTGTTCGCCGTCCCGGAATGCGCCATGAACTGCACCAGGTCCGCATAGTAATTTGCCACGGGGATGTTGTGCTCCAGCGCCATGTGGCCGTCGAGCATCATGGTCAGGTTGTTGTAGAAATGGTTCTCCCCCTCGGCGTCAACCAGAATGCCGTGTTCGCGCCCCGCCTTGACAAGCTGTTGCCGCTGGCGACGCATGGGCTGCCGATAACTCTTGAGTACGCGGCCACCCAGAGCAGCTTTTTCGGCGATGACACGCTCGGCGTCCCCGTAGCCAGCGATGGGGAAGAAGCTGTTGTCGGGGGTGGCGCGCCGGCCGAAGACCCCCTTGCCCGCCCCCAGCCAACGCGGACTGACAATACGCCCGGTCAATTGCATTTCCGCACTTTCGTAGGTGGACAGCTCGGTGGAGTACGGGTCGTAGTTGGTGGTGACGCCATGGGCCAGGGCCGCGTAACGCAGCGGTTGCTTCTGCGGCGGTACGCCGCCGTCACCGCAGCAGTCGATATGCCCGTGCATGTCCACCAAACCGGGCATCAGCGTTTTACCCGAGACATCGATACGTTTTGCCGTTGCCGGGATGTCGGTTTCACCCAGGACCCCCAGGGCGGTAATCCGGTTGCCGGTGACCACCAGCACCCCGTTATCGATAACCTCCTCGCCGCGCATGGTGATGATTCGCCCACCCAGCAAAGCCAGGCTCCCGGTGGGGGCGTCCGTCGCCAGGGTCAATTCTATCTGGCGCGTCTCCACCGCGGGCCTGGACTCGCCGGCCCCGGCAATCACCGCACTCGGGTCGCGGCCATGCAGTGTACTCCCGCGCATCCAGTAGACTCGCGAGGAGTCGCTCGCCCAGCTCAGGCTATGCCCACTGGTTTCGGTAATTCGACCGACCGGCACCGCGGCCTCCCTGGCGACGAGAATTGGCTTGCCCGCCTCCCGATAGGGCATCAGGTAGTAGTGCCGGTAATTCGCGAAGGCCAGCCAGCGCCCATCGGGACTCAAGTGGAATTCGTGAATATCCGTATCCGCGCCGCGGGCGTGTATGCGCCGCTGGGTGCCGTCCAGGCGGGTGCTTTCCAGCTGGGTAATATGCTCAACGCCCGCGTAGAGCGATCCCGTGTCGTTGTCCGTAATAACCCGGGAGAAGTAGATCCTCTCTCCATCGGCCGAGAACCGCGGCGCCCTCGCCGCAACATCGATGTAGCCGCGAGTGTCATCGACCAGCGACAGCCAATACAGTCCCGGCTTTACTCCATAGCCGCCCCGGTTTTTATCGGCGGCCCCAATCCAGTAAACAATTTTGTCGCCATTGGGCGCAAAGGCGGGCTCGCGAATCACACCGCGACTCGCCGCAACCGTTTCCCGGTCCTCGCCACTGGCGCCGACCAGATTCAAGCTGCTGCCCTTCGCATCCTCCCAACTGACGTAGGCCAGCCTGCTGCCGTCCGGGGAATACCGGGGTTCCGCGGCGAAAGACGCATCGTCCCCGCCTACTTGCTTCACCGGTTTCCCTTCCGCCGAAGCGAGCCACAATGCACCCACCGCGCTGAACACCAGGTTCCCGCCCTTCGGCGATACGGCCACATCGCCGATGGCCCTGACCGCGATATGCTCGGGCGCGAGTTCGACGGGCACGTCGGGAACCTCGGTATAACGATGCCGGCTGGTCACCGAGAACGGTATCGGCTCCGCCCCGCCACCGGCCATATCGACACGCAATAGCTTTCCCCCCGCCCAGATAGCCACGTGCCGGTTGTCGGGAAACCAGTCGTAGCGCGGGTAGTACGCGCCGTGAGGCACGAAGTCGCCCTGCAGATCGCGTTCCAGGCCGTCGTAGACGGGTGTCTGCTCCCCCGACTGCCTGTCGTATTTGAACAGCACCGACTTGTCCCTAACCCGACGGATAAACGCCAGGTAGCGGCCGTTCGGCGACACCTGCGGCGAGATCGCCCCGCCAAAGCCCCCCACGAGGGTCTTCTGGTCACCGCTGTGCAAATCCAGCTGCTTGATCACAAAGTTCTTGTGGTTGGCATCCACGTAAATATGCGTGTCTTCCACGCGCTCGGAATAAAACAGGAACCTGCCATCGCCACTCAATCGGGCCTCGTTTACATCCCGGCCATTGGAAGGCGTTGCCACCAGTAGATGGCCCGGGCCGCCATCCACGTGGAAGAGGCGAATCTCCGAGGATCGCATATTGGCGAAGGCCGCATCGTACCTTGTGGCGACAATATACTCGGCGGACTCGCTCCAGTCCGGGGACGTCAGTACATCGACCGTCTCGCGGGAGACCTGCCTGGCGTGACTGCCATCGCTGTCCGATACCCACAGATTGTCGCTGCCACCGGCATCACTGATATAGACGATGCGCGCTCCATCGGGACTGAAGGCGGGCATGCGCTGCATGGCCGGCCCGCCGTGAATCAGGCGGGCCTCCCCGCCGCCCACCGGCAACTGGTAGATATCGCCCAACAGATCAAACAGCAATGTCTTGCCGTCCGGGCTGACATCGACACTCATCCAGGTGCCTTCATCGACGCGAAATTCGGCCTCGTAGTAAGGCTGCCCCGTGTCGCCAACATCCCAGTCCGCGCTTTCCGGCACCAGTACCCAGCGGATGCCCATGCACGCGGCGATTGCCGCCAGGGCGACGCCCCCCACACCTTTAATCCCCGGCACGGCCTACTTACCCCCCCACGCCTTGTTCCACTCGATCCCGTTGTAATCCCCGGTTTCCCAGTAGAATTTACCGCGCTTGCGGTCGTAGTTACCCGTCTCGTTCATGGTGAGCGCGTCGTACATCCGGCCGTTCAGCAGCGTGTAACGCACGCTGTTGGTATGGCGGATGTCTTCCAGCGGATTCCTGTCCAGCACGACAATATCGGCCAGTTTACCCACGGCGATGCTCCCAACCTGGTGATCCACGCCCAGGGTCCTGGCGCCGTTGATTGTCGCGGCACGCAGCACGCGCTGCGAGGTCATTCCGCCTTCCGCCAGCAACCACATTTCCCAGTGCAGACCCAGGCCCTGCACCTGCCCGTGGGAGCCCGCGTGGATGGTAACCCCGGCCTTGTCGAGCTTGCTGGTGGCGCGCGCCACAGCGCGGAAGCCGATATCCCAGATTTCCTCCGCGGCGTGAAGCGTGGTCATACTCCGCACGTGGAACGGCGCCGCTGGAGGCGGATTGATCGCGCTGTAACTGCTAACCGACTTTGGCAGGTAGGCCTTCACCTTGGGGTCGTCCCAGGCCCGGGTCGTCTGATACATATAGTTTTCGCCCGCTATTTCACCAAAGGTGACGACCAGGGTCGGAGTATTCGCGGTGCCCCCGTGGGCCATGAACTGAACGACGTCCTCGTAATAGTTGGCCAGCGGCAGGTTGTGTTCGAGGTTCAGGTGTCCATCAAGCACCATGGAAAGATTGTGGTAAAAATGGCTCTCTCCTTCCGCATCCACCGCAATACCCGCCTCGCGGCCCGCCTTGACCAGTTGCTGCCGCTGACTGCGCATGGGCTGGCGGTAGCTCTTGATAATCGTCCCGCCCAACGCACGCTTCCTGCGCATAAGGCTCGCGGCGTCATCGTATCCCCGGACCGGCACATAGGTTCCGTCAACCTTGCCCGGACGGCCATAGACCACACTGCCGCTGCTGAGCAGCCTTGGCGCCACGGTTTCGCCCGCTTGCCGCATTTCCGCGGCGGCGTAGCTGGCCAGCTCCGAGGCATAGGGATCGAAATTCGTCGTAATACCAAATGCCAGGGAGGCGTAATGGGCCGGGTGTTTCTGCGGCGTGATACCGGCGGTGTCGTAGTAGCACTCCTCGATATGTCCGTGCATATTGATCAATCCCGGCATCAGCGTTTTGCCGCGGACGTCGATGACTTTCGCGCCTTCGGGAATCGACACATCGCCTTGCTCTCCCACCGCGGCAATCCGGTTTGCCTCGACAATCAACGTGCCGTTTTCAATAACCCTGTCGCCCTCCATCGTGATAATTCGGCCCCCGGTTAAGGCCAACACACCGTCCGGCGTATCCGCGGGCGTCGAGATTTCAAGCGGTATGTCGCGGCCTGGCAATACCTGCCCCCCGTCATGCCGCGACGGGGAAGAGGGGGTTCCGGGAACCGCTGTTTCGACAAGCTTGTCGCCAAACAACCAGTACACTCGATCAGAGGACCGCGCCCAGGCGAGGCCATAGCCCCCATCCTCCGAGATACGCGCCACGGATACTCCCGCCTGGGGGGATACGGTAATGGGACGACCGCTCTGTACATACGGCATCACGTAGTATTGCTGGTACGCCTTGAATGCCAGCCAGCGCGAGTCCGGGCTCAGGGTCAGATCCGAGACATCGGTTCCGGCGGCCTGCGCATGAACCACCACGTCTGAACCGTTCAGGCTCACACTTTCGAGCTTGCTGATTCGCGCCTCGTAGCCATAGTGTGAAGCCTCCTCGTCCTTGGAAACGTAGGTGTAAAAGATGCGCTGGCCATCGGACGAGAATTTCGGCCTTGGGCCCGCCTCGGTCTTGAAGTGCGTTTCGCCAGCCGCGGAGACAAAGTGGTTTTTCCCGCTTCGGATATCAACCCAGTAGAGGCCGGCCTTGGCGGGGAAACCGCCGACACAGATATCGCCGGAATCGACCTGGTAAACCAGCTTCTTGCCATCCGCAGAGAATGAAGGCTGGCGAATAATGCCGCGCGACGCGATGACAGTCTTGACGCGGTTGCCTTCGGCATCCATCAACTCAATGGCACTGCCCTTTTCATCATCCCAGCGCACATAGGCTATTCGCCGCCCGTCGGGGGAAATCGCGGGATCCGCGGCCCGCACGCCGGACTCGGTGATACGCACCGCCTCCCCTGTCGGCGCTTTTTTCCACAGTCCGCCCAGGGCCTCCAGCACATACCAGTCATTGTGTGGCGATGCCGCCAGGCTCTTCACCGCCTTGGCCGCGACCCGCGTTGGCGCCAGATCCTGCTTGAAATCCGCCACACGCGTATAGCGGTGACGCGAGTGGGCAGTGAACGGTATTTCTTGCGCCTTGCCGGTCAGGGCATCAACGCGGAAGATTTTTCCTTTGCCCCAAATGGCCAGATGCCGGCTATCCGGAAACCAGCCGTACTGCGGGTAGTAGGTGCCCTGGGCGATAAACTCCGCCTGCAAGTCGCGGTCGAGGGCGTCGTAGAGCGGCTTTTGCTCGCCAGTGGCGAGGTCGTAAACAAACAGTACGGTCTTGTCTTTCACCCGACGCACAAATGCCAGGTTCTTGCCATCGGGCGATGCTTGCGGCGTGACAGCTCCGCCAAAGCCCTCGACCAGGGTTTCGCTCTTGCCGCTGAGCATATCCCGGCGCTTAATGACAAAATTCTTGTGGTTGGCGTCGATAAAAATACTCGCACCGGACACCTTCTCGGTGAAGAAGAGGTAGCGGCCATCGTCGCTGAGATCCGCCTCGTTAACGATTTCCTGGTTGGGCGGCGTCTCCACCAACAAATGCCCCTCTCCGCCTTGCACATGGAACAGGCGTATTTCGGAAGAGCGGACCTTGGCGAAATCCGCGTATTTCTTTGTCGCGATAATGTAGTCTTCGGACGCGGACCAGGTTGGCGAGGTCATCACATCAACCGTCTCGCGGGAGACCTGCAGCGGGTTTCCACCATCGACATCCGAGATCCAGACGTTGTCGCTGCCACTTTCATCACTGATATAAACGATCCTCTTCCCATCGGGGCTGAAGCCCGGCATGCGTTGTATCGCCGGACCACCGTGCACCAACGAGGCTTCGCCGCCGC
Source organism: Parahaliea mediterranea (assembly GCF_017255185.1). Classification (GTDB taxonomy): domain Bacteria; phylum Pseudomonadota; class Gammaproteobacteria; order Pseudomonadales; family Halieaceae; genus JAFKCZ01. The sequence goes on along the minus strand of NZ_JAFKCZ010000018.1, from coordinate 82,703 downwards.
TGGACGACATGCGATAGATATCTCCCAGCAGGTCAAACACCAGGGTTTTACCGTCGGGACTCACATCGACGCTCATCCACGTCCCTTCGTCGACGGCAAACTCCGCGTCATAGTACGGCTGGCCAGTATTGGCAATATCCCAATCATCACCCGATGCGCCCCATGCGCCGGCAACGAATAGATTGATCAGGCCGACCGCCGCGCTCCTTACCGGTACCCGCCACAAAGAATTTTTCTTGCACATAGACTAGAACTCGCGATAGCCCGTAGAGCTGGTTGACGACGACGCCTATGCCACAGACGCGAAGGTGGGGAATCCGAGCTTGCGGGAGGCCCCAAGCCGGCTTGTTCGCCCCGGTCACGGGCCCGCCGGAGCCGACATTCCGTGATTGCAAACAGCTTCTACGGTAAAAACTTTTATCAGTATTATTCGAGCGGAAGACTCCTCGCTGGAATCCTCCGACTGACACCACACAGCCGGAAAAAAAGAGGTAGCCAGAGGCCTTGGCGAGCTCCGAGGGGGTATCTACAGAGTCGCCTCGAACCCCTGGCTACCACAAATCCGCGCTAGAAACTCATGCCGATTTCGACGCCGATTGTGCGCGGTCGCGCCCGGGCGGCAATCTGCTCGATCGACTCCGCGTCGACATAGCCCCGGTCGTTGAGGATGTTCTTGGCGAACAGCTTGATACTCCAGTCCTCGGCACCCAGGCCGACGATGGCGTTCAGCATATTGATGGTCCCGGAATAGGACTCATAGCAGGAGCAGATCGTGCGGTTCCCGTAGCGCGAGGGCCCTTTTTGCGTGTAATCCACCCGGATATAGCTGTCGGACCAGCCAAACAACTCGGTGTCGTACTGCCCCCAGAGGCTCACGTGGTAATCCGGAATAAAGTCCAGCGGGTCGCCCACCGCGTGGGAAGCGGACACGGCGTTGATTTCCACAAACTCGGTGTCGATCACTTCGCCGCCCAGGCCAAGGCTGAGGTTTGCCGTGGCCAGCACCGAGAGCTCCCAGTCGATACCCTGGATTTCGGCGTCGCCGGCGTTGCTGGTGAATTGCCGCAGATCCTCGCCCACCAGGTTGATACTGTCGACCTGGGTGTCCTTGTAGTCGGAGTAAAACACGGCGACGTCGGCATTCATCCGCCCCTGTAGCAACGCCATCTTGGAGCCGAGTTCATAGGACCATACCGTATCCGGCTCAAAGGGTCGCACGCCGATGCCACCCGCCAGGCCGCCGCTGCGAAAGCCTTCCGAGGCGCTGGCATAAATCTTGATTTCGTCGTTGAGATCGTAGCTCACGAACAGGCGCGGGCTGACGGAATCGAAGGTCGCCTCGTCCTCGGTACCGGCGACAAAGTCCGAGGCCTCCTGGCGGTCCTCGAAGTAGCGCAGGCCCACACCGATCTCCAGCCGGTCGTTGAAGCTGTAACTGGTTTCTCCGAACACCGCCCAGGACTGGGTTTGGACGTTGGTCAGCACATCGAAAAAGAAGGGCTCGCCCGGAGGCCCGAACTTGAAGTCCTCGAAGGTGCTGTCCAGTTCCGCGTCCCGGTAGAAGGCGCCCACCAACCAGTTCCAGGGCCCGGCCCCGGCGGAGCTCAGGCGCAGTTCCTGGGTAAAGGACTGGCTGATGCTGTCCTCGTCGAACTTGGCGTGGAAGAGGCTGGCCTCGTCCAGGCCGAAGGGCACGCGATAACCGATCTCCCGCTGCCGCCGCTCGGCATCCACATAGCTGGTTGTGGACAGCAGGTGCGCGCTGTCAAGGTCGTAGTCCAGGGTCAGGTTGTACAACTCGTAGTCGTGACCGCCGGAGGGTGTGGTGGGATCGAGGTAGGCCTGGGTGTAATTGCCGTCGGCATCCTCCCCGGTGCTCGGGGCGCCCGAGTCGCCGCGATGAACAATCGCCATGGCGTTGAGCTCAAGGCGCTCGGTGGCCAGCCAGCGCAGCCGGGCCCGGACCTCCGCCAGCTCCTCGTCGTCGATATTGTCCCGGTCCAACGCGGGTTGGTCGATCCAGCCGCCGTCGTTGACGTAGGTCCCCACCACGCGCAGCGCCATTTCGTCCCGCACCAGCGGCATATTGACCACGCCGTTCAGCCGGTAGCTGGGATCGCCCCCCTGGGTGGTGCTGGCGGAAGCGTCGAAGCGCCCACCCACCTCGTCGAGCCGGGGCTCCTCGGTGATGAACTTGATCGTGCCGCCCATCGACCCCACGCCGTAGAGCGTGCCCTGCGGTCCGCGCAGTACTTCCACCCGCGCCATGTCGTAGGTTTGCAGGTTCAAAGAGGCCCCTGGAAAGGTAGTGACACTGGCCTCGTCGAGGTAGATGCCCACGAGGGGCGTGCTGCCCTGGATACTGCCCATGCCGCGCAGGAAGATAAAGCGGTCCCCCGCCCCGCCCCGCTCGGGAATCGACAGGCTGGGCACCGCCATCGACAGGTCGGAAAAATCGGTGATCCGCCGCTGCTGCAACTCGGTGCCGCCGAGGGCCGCGACGCTGATGGGCACGTCGCGAATGCTCTGCTCGCGTTTTTGCGCGGTCACCACCACCTCCTCGATGGCAATGCGCTGGCGGAGCGCCGCGGACCGGGCGCTAGCCTCCGCCGCCGGCGCCCGCCGGGCATCGCCGGAGGCGCGCGCGGCCGGGGCAAATATAACCAGGCCGCCATCCGGCTCGCGGCGATACTGCAGACCGCTGCCGCGCAGCAACTCCTCCAGGGCCTGGTCGCTGCTCATTTCCCCCCGCAGGGCGGACACCGACTTGCCGTCGACCAGCTGATCGGGCGCCATCAAGGTGACATCGGCCTGCGCGGAAAACGCCAATAGGGCGCGCGACAGGCTGCCGGAAGGAATATTGAAATCGTGCACTGGTGATTGCGCACTGGCGGGCGGCGCGGCGCCAACCGCAAGCAGTCCCGCCAACACACCGCTGCGGAACATACCGGCAAGCGGCGACTGTGAACGTCTGGACATACAAACAACTCCCTCATTATTCTAGGTCGGCAACCAATTGCAGGCTGCCGTTCACAGATAAGACGGAGAGAATGACAAAAACGGCACTGACGTCGTACTTTTTTTGCGCCCCGTTTTGCCAGGGCCTGGATATGGTGGACCTTAGGATTAAAGGTCCGGGGTGAACAGCATCAACCGGCCGTCGGCGACACGCTCGGCGCGCACGCCGACGGCGCCCTCAAGCACGCCTATCAGCTGGTCGATCTCGCGGGCGCGGAAGGACGCCGTTACCCGCAGATCCCCCAATTCGGGATCGGCGAGCACGATCACCTGGTCGTAGTAGCGATTGGCGTCGGCAATCACCTCCCGCAGGGGGGCGCCGTCGTAGGCCAGGCGACCGTCGCGCCAGCCCGTGGTCGGCGAACGCCCGGGGCCCAGTCGCGCCCAGGAATCGCCCGGCGCCCTGACCGCGGCCTCACCGGCGGCCAGCAGCAGCGCGGTGTCGCCGTCGTGTGAGCTCTCTCCATTGCGCCCGGGCGCCGGGGCCTGCACCGTGACCAGACCGTGCTCCACCATCACCCGGGTAGCGGCCACGCCTTTGTGCACCTCGAAGCGGGTGCCCAGTACACGGACCGCCACGTCGTCCACCCTGACCAGGAAAGGTCGCTGCTCGTCCCTGGCAACGTCGAAAAATGCTTCCCCACGCAGCAGGCGCACACGGCGCTGGGTCGCGGTCAATTCCACCCGCAGCGCAGAGTCGGCGCCGAGGATGACCGCCGAGCCATCCTCGAGACGCACCACGCGCACCTCCCCCGTGCCGCTGCTGTACTGCCCCCCCTGTGGCGGGGGCTCAAGCCGCTGCGCGGGCAGCCACAGCGCCACCAAGACCAATGCCGCGGCGGCCAGCCCCCAGGCCATCCGCGGCGCACCACCGGGGGCGCACAGGCGCCGCCACCAGCTATCGCGTCTGGCGGGTGCAAGCAGCTCGCGGGACACGGCCCCGCGCAGGTGGTCGAGTTCGCCCACCGCCTGCCAGGCCCGCCGGGAACGCTGGTAGGCCGCGACGTGGCGGCTGTCGGCATCGCGCCAGGCTCGAAAAGCCCGCAGCTCGTCCGCGGACAGCTCACCGGCGGCGATCTTCAGCACCCAGTCCCTGGCGCGCTCGGCTATTGCCGCATCTACCACATCTACCTCATCCACCGCCGCCTCTCCCGCAGCGCCCTCGCCCCGCGAGTGTCGGCTGTTTTGCTCCTCCGCGCGTTTCACCGTTGACTATCCCGTTTCGATGGCGGCGATTCCAGCAGTGCCTGCTCGCAAGCCGCGAGCGCCCTGGCGATCACTTTCTTCACACCGTTGCGCGACATGCCCGAGCGCCGCGCGATCTCGGTGTAGCTGAGGCCGTGAAGGCGGAACAACAGCAGGAAGTCCCGCTCCCGCGTATCCAGGTTCATAATAGCCGACTCCAGTACCACCGCTTCCTGCTCACCCTGTAAGACGTGCGCGGGGTCGCAAACGGCACTGTCCCGATCCCCCTCCTCCCACTCGGCCTCCAGGTGACTCTGCCGGGTCTGGTGGCGCCGCCGGCCGTCGATCAAGGCGTTGCGGGCGACGCGGTAGAGAAAAGCCCGGGGGTTGCGCACCCGGTGCAGGTCATCCAGCTGGGACAGTTTGAGGAACGCCGCCTGCACCGCGTCTTCCGGGTCCGGCGGACCCGAACCATAGCGCGCGCGCAGGTAGTGACACAACTCCTGGCGGTTGTTCTCGAACAAACGCTCCAGCAGGTTGTCGCGATCACTCAGTACGGCGTCGGGGGGAGCCATGGCTACATGGGCAGTCGGCGCCGGGACACCTGCTGCCAGTGGCCCGGGTTGATGACCAGGGGGCCGTCGGGCTGGAAGCGCAGGGTCAGGGGATAGCGATTACCTACCGTGAACTCCGTTTCATTCACCGGCGTCAGGGTGATCGCCCGATCGCGCCCGATGGCAAAGACATCGCGCAGCCCGGTCGCGCGGGCGTGCAGGGCGCCGTCCCGGTATGTCACCTCGAGACTCACATTGGGACTGAACTCGTACCGGCCGGCATACTGCTTCAGCAGTCCCCGGTCCAGCTTCAGGCCGGGGCGCGGCTCGGGGTGGCGCGGCTGCTCCGGCACCGAGGCGATAATGGCATCCCACATCACCTCGGAAGCCAGGGCGCCGATTTCCGCGGAGGTCAGCACGGGCTCCTCGATCTCGGCGGTCGATACCGCGTAGAGCACATCGCCGTCAAACTGGGTGGCGAAGGGCTGCAGGCCGCGCCCCATGGAGGTGTGCACCTGCACCGCCAGGCGGTTTAGTTCCGCGGGGCTGAGTTTCTGGTTGGTAATAACCAGGCTGACCGTGGTGTTCTTGTTGGTGCCGGCGGGGTCGGCCACCGTCGAACCGATCCCCTCGGGACCGTTGGTGCGAGCCAGCAGCTGGGCGGTGTCCACCCCCGCGGGCCACTCGGGATCGCGGTTACAGGCCAGCACGCTGCCGTCTCGACCAGTGACCACGCCGATCGCGTTCACCACGGTGAAGGCCGCGACCTTGATCCCGTTGATTTCGCGAAAGGCGCCGCCCTGTCCCGACATCGCGTTGCAACCGAAGAAATAGCCGCTCATCGCCATGCGACCGGCGCCCTGGGCGCCCTGGGGAAACCAGCCGGGGCGCGCCGCGCGGAAGGCGGCCTGGGCCAGGCGCTTGTCCGGCACCACCTCGTTCAGGCGGCGGGCGCCGAAATCGTAAATGATGGAGCCCACCGAGAGGGCGATATTGGGCTCGGCGCTGAACGCGTTGCCGTCGCGCAGGCCGTCCTCCTTCATGGCCGAGGCCACCGCGGTGGCCGCCTCCAGGCCGTACCAGGAGCCCCCGGCGAACACCACGGCATCCACCTCCGGCAGGTCGTAGCCCAGCTTGAGGTATTCGGTGTTGACCGTGCCCGGCGCCCCGCCCCGCACGTCGACGGCGCCCAGCACCTTGTCGGCGAAATGGAATACCGTCACCCCGGTGGGGCCGTCGGCGTACTCACCGGTACCCACCCGGATCATCGGCCAGTCGAAGTTCAGCACCCGTTCGCCGGCATTCAGCAGCGCCTCCCGCTCCTGTCCGGCGGCGCCGCCGGCCATGAGCCCGAGGGTCAGCGCCGGGACCAAATAGCGCCCGCGCAGGCGGCTCGCGCCCGCGCCAGCAACGTCAAAACCCAGCCATTTGGCTACCTGATACAACATCGGGGACTCCAGTAGTTTTAATAAAGGCAACAATCATTCTATCCGCGAACAGCGGCCCGGGGCTGGTGAGAAAACACGCGGTGGCGGTGTGCCACAATCACCGGCCGCGGACGCCCCCTGCCATCGCCGTCCAGACAATGTAAAATGCCGCTTTCACTTCGCTGTATGAACCTGGAACAGACATGAGCAACACCACCAAGCAACCCACCGTGCTGATCGTACTGGATGGCTGGGGCTATCGTGAGGACAGCCGCGACAACGCCATCGCCAACGCGAACACCCCGGTGTGGGACCGCCTCTGGTCGGAGGCGCCCCACACCCTGATTTCCGGATCGGGGCTCGACGTGGGCCTGCCCGAGGGGCAGATGGGCAACTCCGAGGTGGGGCACATGAGCCTGGGCGCGGGCCGGGTGATCTACCAGAATATCACCCGTATCGACAAAGCCATCGCCGACGGCAGTTTCGAGGCCAACGCCGCCTATACCGACGCCATCGACGGGGCGGTGGAAAAGGGCGGGGCGGTGCATGTGCTCGGCCTGCTGTCTCCCGGCGGCGTGCACAGCCACGAGGAGCAGCTGTTCGCCGCGGTGCGCATGGCGGCCAGGCGCGGTGCCGAACGGGTGTACCTGCACGCCTTCCTCGATGGCCGCGACACCCCCCCGCGCAGCGCCGGCGCCTCCCTGGAGAAAGCCGACGCCCTGTTCGGCGAACTGGGCTGTGGCCGCGTGGCCAGCATCGTGGGCCGCTACTTCGCCATGGATCGGGACAACCGCTGGGACCGCGTCGAGCAGGCCTGGAGCCTGCTGACCCGGGCCGAGGCCCCGTTCAGCGCCGACACCAGCGCGCAAGCCCTGCAAGCCGCCTACGAGCGCGACGAGACCGACGAATTCGTCCAGCCCACCCTGGTGGGCGGCGACGACGCGGCGATCGCCGACGGCGACGCGGTGCTGTTCATGAACTTCCGCGCCGACCGCGCGCGCCAACTCAGCCGCGCCTTCACGCAAACGGACTTCGATGGCTTCGACCGCGGCCACGTCCCCGCCCTGGCCGGCTTCGTCACCACCACCGAATACGCCGCCGACATCGACGCCCCCGTCGCCTTCCCGCCGGAGGCCCTGACCAACGTGCTGGGCGACTACCTGGCGCAACGGGGCGGCACCCAGCTGCGCATCGCCGAGACCGAGAAGTACGCCCACGTCACGTTCTTTTTCAGCGGCGGCCGCGAACAGGAGTTCCCCGGCGAGGAGCGGATCATGGTGCCCTCCCCCGATGTCGCCACCTACGACCTCAAGCCGGAAATGAGCGCGCCGGAAGTGACCGACAAGCTGGTGGCGGCGATCTGCTCCGGCAAGTACGACCTGATCGTGTGCAACTACGCCAACGGCGACATGGTGGGCCACACCGGGGTCTACGACGCGGCGGTGAAGGCGGTGGAAGCCCTCGACACTTGCCTCGGCCGCGTCGAGCAGGCCCTGCGGGAGTGCGGCGGCCAGGCGCTGGTCACCGCCGACCACGGCAACTGCGAGCAGATGCAGGATTACGAGTCCGGCCAGCGGCACACCCAGCACACCACCGAGGAGGTGCCGCTGGTGTATCTCGGCCAGCGCCACCTGGACCTCGACCCCGCCGGCGGCATCCTCGCGGATATCGCCCCCACCCTGCTGGCGCTGATGGGGCTTGAGCAACCGCCGGAAATGACCGGCCGCAGCCTCGCCCGGCTGTCCGACTGAGCCGGTGCGCCGCGCCGCCACAGGCCGGCGTGCCCCGCTGGTTCTCCTCCTGGCGCTGGCGCTGGTGCTGGCGCCGGCGGCGCAACGCGCCGCGGCCCAGACCGAGGAAGAGCAGACCCGGGCCAGGCTGGAGCAGCTGCAGGGCCAAATCAAGCAGCTGAACCGCGATCTCAGCAGCGCCAAAACCCGGCGCGAGCAAGTGCTGGCCGAATTGCGCGAGGCGGAACTGGCCCTGGGCCGCCTGCAGGGCGAGATGCGCGACACGCGCGCCGCCATCGCCGGCGCCGAGCGCGAACTGAACGAACTGGAGGGCCGGCGAACAGCCCTGGAAGCGCAGCGCCAGGCGCAGCAGGCACGCATCGCCAGCGAGCTGGAAACCGCCTGGAAGATGGGGCGCCAGGAGCAACTCAAGGTCCTGCTGAACCAGGAAGACCCCCACACCGTGGCCCGGGTCATGGCCTACTACCGCTATTTCTTCGACGCCCGCAACACGCTGATCGAGCGTTTCCGCGACACGCTGGCGGAGCTGGAGCAGGTGCGCGCCGGTATCGAGCGGCAGCGCGCCGCGCTCGCCGCGCGCCAGGCGGAGCTGAAGGCCCAGGGCGAGCAACTCGAGGCCGGGCGGGCCCGGCGGGCGCAGGCCGCCGCCAGCCTGGCCGAGGATATCGCCGCCAAGGGGGGCCAGCTGGCGCAGCTGGAAAAGGACCGCAAGGAACTGGAGCAGCTGCTGGAAACCATCCAGCGCGCGGTCATCGACATGCAGCTGCCGGACAACTACCAGTCCTTCGCCGCGGCCCGGGGCAGCATGCCCTGGCCGGTGGCGGGCAAGCCCGGCAACCGCTTCGGCCGCGCCCGCAACGCCGGCGGCATGCGCTGGCAGGGGGTTAACATCCCCGCCGAGCCCGGCAGCACGGTGCGCGCCATTCACCACGGGCGGGTGGTCTACGCGGACTGGTTCCGGGGCTCTGGCCTGCTGCTGATTGTCGATCACGGCGACGGCTACATGAGCCTTTACGCCCACAACCAGAGCCTGCTGCGGGAGGTGGGCGAATGGGTGCAGGCCGGCACCCCGGTGGGCACGGTGGGCGACAGCGGCGGCCTGGAGCGGCCGGCCCTGTATTTCGAGATCCGCCACCAGGGCAAGCCCGTCGATCCCGCCGGCTGGTGCCGGGGCTAGCCCTTACCAACCCCGGGGGCCTTTGGGGTACACTAAGGCAATCACATATTCACCGGCCCTCCGGGGCCGCAGCGGCGGTAATCATGCGAGCACCTTCAGTCACCCGTTCCCTGCTGGGCGCAGTCCTGCTCAGTCTCCCCCTGGCCTCCCCCGCGGCGGTGGAGGACGAGCCCCTGCTGCCGCTGGACGAGCTGCGCACCTTCGCCGACGTGTACAACCAGATCCGCGTGGGCTACGTGGAGGAAATCGACGACTCCACCCTGCTCGAGTACGCCATCCAGGGCATGCTGATGAGCCTCGACCCGCACTCGGTGTACCTCACCAAGGACGCCTTCGAGGACCTGCAGTCCAATACCAGCGGCGAGTTCAGCGGCCTGGGCCTGGAAGTGGGCATGGAAGACGGCTATGTGAAAATCATCGCGCCGATCGACGGCTCCCCCGCCGCCGAGGCCGGCCTGCTGTCCGGCGATGTCATTCTCAAACTGGACGACAATCCCGTGAAGGGCATGAGCCTCGCCGACTCCATCGAGATCATGCGCGGCCCCAAGGGCAGCGAAATCGTACTCACCATTGGCCGCCCCGGGGAGAGCCAGCCCTTCGAGGTCACCCTGGTGCGCGACACCATCAAGGTGGCCAGCGTGCGCCAGCGCATCCTGGAGCCGGGCTACGGCTATATCCGCATCGCCCAGTTCCAGACCCACACCGGCGAGGACGTGGGTGAGGCGCTGCAGAAACTCCGGGCCGAGGGCGAACTGGACGGCCTGGTGCTGGATTTGCGCAACAATCCCGGCGGCGTCCTGCGCTCCAGCGTCGACGTGGCCGACCTGTTCATGGACGGCGGCCTGGTGGTGTACACCGAGGGCCGGCTGGCCAACTCCGACATGCGCTACGAGGCCCGGGCGGTCGACGCCAGCGAGGGCATTCCCATCGTGGTGTTGATCAACGGCGGCTCCGCCAGCGCCTCGGAAATCGTCGCCGGCGCCCTGCAGGATCACGGGCGGGCGGTGATCATGGGCACCAACAGCTTCGGCAAGGGCTCGGTGCAAACCGTGCTGCCCATCTCCGAGTCGCGCGCGGTGAAGCTCACCACCGCGCTGTACTTCACCCCCAACGGCCGCTCCATCCAGGCCTCGGGCATCGCCCCGGACATCGTGGTGGAGCGCGCGCGGGTGGAGGCCTACGACACCTCCCGCCAGTTGAGCGAGGCGGACCTCAGTGGCCACCTGGAAAACGCCAACGGCGAGGCGAGCCACGAGCGCAGCACCGTCAATGGCCTGCTGTCGAGCGACAACCAACTCTACGAGGCCCTGACCCTGCTCAAGGGCGTGAACATACTGGGAATGCGTGACCGGCAAAAACAGCAGCGCAACGCGCGGACGGCGGCCGCCAGCGATTCCTGAGCCCGCGCGCTGGCTGGCGGTCCTGCTGGTCGCCGTCGCGCTACCGACCCGCGCCGCGGTGACCCTGCCGGGCCAGTGCCCGCTGCGTGATCACATTCCGCCGGCGGCGGCCCGGTACACGCTGGTCATCATCATCGACGATCTCGGCCATCAACTTGCGAACGGCCGCGCCGCGGTCGATCTGCCCGGCCGGGTCAATTACGCGATTTTGCCCTACACCCCCTATGGCAAGCGGCTGGCGCGCCAGGCCTATCGCGAGGGCAAGGAAGTACTGCTGCACGCGCCGATGAGCAACCTCGGACTCAAGCCCCTGGGCAGGGGCGCCCTGACCCCCGATTTAAGCCGTGCGGAATTCGACGCCACCCTGGCCGCCGCCCTGGAGCAGGTGCCGCACGCGCGGGGCGTCAACAATCACATGGGCTCGGACCTGACGCGCCGCCGCACGCAGATGGAATGGCTGATGCAACAACTGGCCCGGCGCGGCCTGTACTTCGTGGATTCACGCACCGAGGCAGGGACCGTCGCCGCCACCGTGGCCAGCGAACAGCGCGTCCCCAACCTGTCGCGGCAGGTATTCCTCGATAACGAGCGCAGCCCCGCCGCCATTGCCGAGCGTTTCGGGCACCTGCAGCGGCTGGCCCGGGAAGAGGGTCTGGCGGTCGCCATCGGTCACCCCTATCCGGAAACCCTCGCCTTTTTGCACGAGGCCCTGCCAAAACTGGTGCGGCAGGGTTACCGCCTGGCCACCGTCTCGGAAGTGCTGGAGCGGCGGGCGCCCGCGCCCGCCGCGATCGCCGAGGGCACTCAGTACGCGCAGTAGCCCGTCAGCGAGGTGCAGAACAACCAGCTGCCGTCGCTGCGCAACTGCAGGTCATAGTCGGCGGTCTTGCGCCGGTTCTCCGCCGACGCCGACAGCTCCGCCAACACCTTGGCCCGGGACACCCCGCGATCGAGGTGCTGCACCCAGAACTGGATGCCCGACGACGCCGGCTCCCGCCCCAGGATATTGATAAACAACTGGCGCACGAAACCCCGGCTGTCCAGCGACCCGTAGCGCGAGCGGAATTCGTTCGATTCCACGAACCGGCTGGCGATATAGACCATGCCCTGTCCGCGAGCATAGTTGTCGATCCAGAAATTCAGCCCATCGCGCTTGGGAAAGCGATCAAACGCTGCCGCGTACAGACGGGCGATCGCCGTCGCCTCCTCCCGCGACACCGCGGAGTCAACGCTGCTGCCGCGCCAGCCTTCATCCGCGGCGCTCAGATCGCTGCAACCCGCGCTGTTACACGCCTGCAGACGATAGAAGTAGCTGGTGCCCTGCGCCGCGCTGTAGTCGTCATAGGCGGTGCCGCTGACCGTCGCGATACGGCTGCCCTGGGACTGGGGCGAGCTCGCGCGGTAGACCCGGTAGCTGGTGGCCCCCGGTACCGCGCCCCAACTCAGGGAGACCCGGTCGCCGTACAGGCCGTTGCTCGCGCCCTGCAGCACCGGCACCCCCGGTATGGCAATGCCGCCGCCAAAATCCGTCGTGCCGTTAAAGGTCACCACATCGAGTGCGGTATCCAGATCCGGGTACTGGGAAATGAACACGTGGCTGTAGTACGTGCCCGGCGGCGGCGAGTCAAAGTCGGCGGAAAAAGACACACCGGTAAACGAAGCACCTGGTTTCAACTGGCCGGTGCCATTGATATAGGCCAGGGACTTGCGCGCGGAATTGTAGCCGGAACCATAGGGATCACTGCCGGCGGTGAAACGCAGCGTGACGTAGAGGGTTCCCGTGGTGACGTTGGAGGTCTGGTTCTGAATGCGATCCACACTCACGATGACGCTGTCGCCTTCGATCTCCCAGGACAGGTTGCCGGACATCTCCGCCTCCGCGGAACCGCCGCCACCATCGCCGCCGCCACCGCCGTCGCCGCCACCGCCGCCATCTCCGCCGCCATCTCCGCCGCCGCCAATGGTCGCGGTACTGGAGAACGTCACATAGTCGAGCGCGGTGTCGAGATTGGGATACTCCGACACGAACATATGCACGTAGTAGGTGCCAGGCGGCGGTTCGTCGAAGTCGTCATAGAGCACCACGCCATAAAAATATTCATTGGGCTCAAGCTGTCCGGTCCCCCCATTGAAGGCCAGGGAGGCCCGGGCCACGTTATAACCGCTGCCAAAGGGCGAGGAGCCACTGGTAAACCGCAGGGTCACATGGAGCGTGCCGGTGATCTTGTTGCTCGAGTTGTTGGTAATGCGGCCAATTTCCATCTTTACCTGGCCGTTGGCCAGGGTTTCGTAGGAAAACGAACCGGAAATATCCGCGCTGCCCGCCACGGCGCTATTGCCCGCGACCAACAGCAGGCCCAGAAACAGCGCCCTTAGGGCAACCACTGCCTTATTCATCCGAGGCCCCCCCGTCGTCGATGTACAACACTTCGCCGCAGGACAGGGCCGGGCTCGCCAGGTGATAGCCGGTCGCCGTCTCCACCACCAGGTTGTCGGCGTAGCGCCCCGCACCGCATGACCAGGACGTGGTCTCCAGCGATTCGAGCACCGCGTCCAGGCCGCCGGCCGACACCAGCCTCAACACCTGTGAGCTGCGGTTGGCGATAACCACCACATTGCCCGCATCCCCGCGACTGTGTCGCAGCTCGAAGACGCGCCCGGCGGCCTCGACCGCGACGACTTCGCGCACCGTTCCCGACGCTCCCGCGGCCCACGATTCCCCGCAGGCCAGGACCATTCCAAACGCCAACAACAGGCGCCTTGCAGATGAGCTCATCTCCGCACTCCCCCCGAAAAACAAAAGCAGGAAATATAGTGATCAATAGATTTTTAAGCAAGTCCACGCCCGAACCGGCGCCGGTCGCCAACGCTGAACCAGGCCGGGATTTCTGTCGCGCCCCGCGGCCCCCGGGCTTCAGTCCGGCGGCGATACCCGGGTAGTGTTCGGCCTGGACCTCGGCCGCATTCGACCGGCAGCCGCCGCGCAGAGACAAAGGAGAATAAATGACCGTTCGCCACACCATCGCCAGGGCCCTGGCCGCCCTGCTACTGACCCTCAGCCTGCCGCAGGCCGCCCGGGCGGCGCGGGACACCCCCACCATCGACCAGGTAAGAGCGCCCGAGGGCGCCCCCAATGTCGTGGTGGTGCTGCTGGACGACGTCGGCTTCGGCGCCGCGGCGACCTTCGGCGGCCCGGTGGATACCCCCAACATGGACCAGCTGGCGAGCGAGGGCCTGCGCTACAACCGCTTCCACACCACCGCCATCTGCTCGCCGACGCGGGCATCCCTGCTCACCGGCCGCGAATCCCACCGCTCCAATGTCGGCACCGTGCTGAACACCGCCACCGCCCGCCCCGGCTACCAGGGCGTGCTCAACCCCCACACCGCCACCGTGGTCGAAATGTTGCGCCAGCAAGGCTATAGCACCGCCGCCATCGGCAAGTGGCACCTGGCGCCAAGCTGGGAGACTTCCCCCGCCGGCCCCTTCGAGCGCTGGCCCACCGGGGTCGGTTTCGAGAAGTTCTACGGTTTCATGGGCGGCGAAACCGACCAGTTCGAGCCCACACTCTACGAGGGCACCCACCCGGTGACACGCCCGGCGGGGGATAACTACCATTTCACCGAGGACATGAGCCGCGAGGCCATCGAGTGGCTGCGCATGCAACACAGCCTGGCGCCGGACAAGCCCTTCTTCCTCTACTACGCCACCGGCGCCGCCCACGCACCGCTGCAGGTGCCCCAGGCCTGGATCGAGCGCTACCGCGGCCAGTTCGACCGCGGCTGGGATGCGATGCGCGAGGAGAGCTTCGCCCGCCAGAAGCAATTGGGCGTCATCCCCGCCGACACCCGGCTGACTCCTCGCCCACAACAGATTCCCGCCTGGGATAGCCTCGACGCCGACCAACAGAAAGTGGCCGCGCGGCTGATGGAAACCTACGCCGGTTTCCTCGCCCACACCGACGCCCAGGTCGCCAGGCTGGTCGACCACCTGAAAGCGACCGGCCAGTTCGACAACACCCTGTTCTTTTACGTGGTGGGCGACAACGGCAGCAGTGCCGAGGGCGGCCCCCCGGGCAGCATCAACTACATGGGCGCCCTGCAGGGCCTGCAGGAGCCGCTGGCCCTGCAACTGGCCAAGCTGGACGAGATCGGCGGCCCCGAGTCCTACCCCCAGTACCCGGCCGGCTGGGCCTGGGCCCTCACCACCCCCTTCCAGTGGGTCAAGCAGGTGGCCTCCCACCTGGGCGGCACACGCAACCCGCTGGTCGTCACCTGGCCAAAAGGCATAAAAAAACACGGCGGCCTGCGCAGCCAATTCTCCCATGTCAACGACATCGCACCCACCATCCTCGACGCGGCGGGCATCGCGATGCCAGAGCAGGTCAACGGCGTGCCGCAGCTGCCCATGGACGGCAGCTCGATGCTGGACAGCTTTGCCAGCGCCGACGCACCCGAGTTCCACCCCACCCAGTACTTCGAGGTATACGGCAACCGCGGCATCTACCATCGGGGCTGGATGGCCTCGGCCCGCCACGACCGCCTGCCCTGGACCGTGGGCCTGGGCGCCGGGGGTTCGAATTTCGAGGACGACCGCTGGGAACTCTACAACCTGGAGGAGGATTTCAGCCAGGCCAACGACCTCGCCGCGGCCCATCCCGAAAAACTGGCAGCGATGAAGGACCTGTTCATGGCCAAGGCGGAGGAACTGGACATGCTGCCGTTGCACAGCTCCGCCGACACCCGCACCCCCATGCCCAACCTGGCCGGCGAACGCGAGTCAGTAACCTACTACCCCGGCACCGTGGGGGTTCCCGAAGCCCAGCTCCCCACTATGGCCAACCGCTCCTGGCGTATTTCAGCGGAGCTGGCGTTGCCCACGGCGAACAGCGGGCGCGGTGTCATCGCCACCGTGGGCGGCACTGCCGCGGGCTGGTCGCTGTACCTGGACGGCGCGGGCCACCCGGTGTTCGAATACCGGGTGTTCGAATACGGTCATATCCGCCTGCGGGGCGATGCGCCGCTGGCGGCGGGCGCGCAACAGCTCGCGGTAAGCTTCGACTACCACGGCCCGGGATACGCCAAGGGCGGCGGCTTTCAACTGGAAGTGAACGGCAGGGCGGTCGCCAGCGACAGGGTAGCGGCCTCGCCGCCGGCCTTTTTCTCCATCGACGAGACCTTTGACCTGGGTATCGACACCGGTTCCCCGGCGGGCCGCTACCCCGACAAAGCGACGCTCGGCTATCCCCTGAGCGGCGCCGGCCTGCAACAGGTGACGCTCGAGCTTCACTAGGGCCTGTTCGCCCCTCCACATCCTTTCTACCGCACTCTTTCCAGTAATATAACGCCGGCCACCCGGCCGGCGATATCGTGCAGCTGACTGTAGCATCGGCGCGCAGGTGCCGCGCTTGCACACAGTTTTTCACCCCTGTCGACGGTTTCCCGCCGCGCCCTTGAGGCGTATCATAACGGTCCTCGCGCGTACCATATCTTCCAGATCCACACGGAACGGTTGTGCGTAGTCGTTTTTTACCTCTATCACCGGCAAGTGCAACGTCTATGAAGAAAGTGCTATTTGGAAAACGCATGTGGCTCATGCTGCTGGCCACGCTGCTGATCTTTGGCGGCCTGCTGGGCATGCAGTGGTTCGGGCGAATGAAAATGAACGAGTTCATGGACAACATGCCCATGCCCACCGCCATCATCACCGCTGGCGAAGCCACCACCGCCAACTGGCAGGCCGCGGTAAGTTCGGTCGGCACGCTGGCGTCCATCCAGGGCGCGGAGCTGGCCACCGAAGTACCGGGCACGGTGGAGGAAATCTTTTTCGACAACGGCGCCAAAGTCGCCGCCGGCGACGTGATCATGACCCTGAACTCGGCCCCTGACCGCGCGGAACTGGCGGCCCTGGAAGCGGCCAGTGAACTGGCCCAGATCGAGCTGCGCCGGGCCAACAGCCTGGTGGCCCAGCGCAACATCTCCAAGTCGGAGCTCGACCAGCGCGCCAGCCAGGTGGACCAGGCCCGGGCCCGGGTCGAGGCGCAAAAAGCCCGCATCGCGCAGAAGACCCTGCGCGCCCCCTACTCCGGGCGCCTGGGCATCCGCCGCTACAACGTGGGCGATTACGTGCAGGCGGGCGACACCATCATCGAGCTGCAATCGCTGGATCAACTGTACGTCGACTTTACCCTGCCCGAACAGTACAGCCGGCAGGTATCCACCGGCATGCCGGTACAGGCGACACTGCAGGCCCTGGGCGGCGAGGCATTCGAGGGCCGGGTCACCGCCGTTGCCCCGGTGGTGGACCCCGAGACCCGCAACTTCGCCCTGCAGGCAACCCTGGTCAACCGCGACGACCTGATGCGCCCCGGCATGTTCGCCAGCCTGAGCCTGCCGCTGGGCGGGGACGTGGAGCGCGTGGTGGTGCCGCAGAACGCCATCGCCTACCGGCCCTACGGCAACTCAGTCTATGTCATCAGGCAAGCGGGCGAGGGCCTGACCGTGTCCCAGCGTTTTGTCACCCTGGGGCCCGTGCGCGGCGACATGGTGGCCATCGAGAAGGGCCTGGAGCCCGGCGAGCGCATCGCCACCAGCGGCCTGCTGAAGCTGGACACCGGCGTGCCGGTGGAGATCGACAACTCGGTACAACCCGCCAGCAGTCTCGCACCTCACCCGGATAACGGCTGACCATGAAATTTACCGACATATTCATCCGCAAACCGGTGCTGGCCACCGTGATCAGCCTGTTCCTGGTGGTGCTGGGCCTGCGCGCCGCCAACGAACTCAACGTGCGCGAATACCCGCTGATCGAGAATGCCATCGTCACCGTGTCCACCGTCTACACCGGCGCCGACGCCGAGCTGATCAAGGGCTTTATCACCACGCCCCTGGAGCAGGAGATCGCCACTGCCGAGGACATCGACTACATCACCTCCAGCTCCAGCCGCGGGTTCAGCACCATCACCGCCCACGTGCGCACCGGCGCCAACCCGGACGAAGTGCTGACCCAGGTGGTGACCAAGGTCAACAAGCTGCGCAACGAGCTGCCGCGACAGTCCGAAAACCCGGTGATCACCCTCGCCGTCGGCGAGCAGGTGGGCAGCATGTACATCTCCTTTACCAGCGACGAGCTGCCGATCAACCGCGTGGCGGATTATGTGATCCGCGAAGTGGAGCCCAAGCTGACCACCCTGCCCGGCGTGCAGCGCGCCTCGGCGGAGACCACGGCGGTGTTCGCCATGCGCATCTGGCTCGACCAGGAGCGCATGCGCGCCCTGGACGTAACCGCCAGCGAAGTGCGCGCCGCCCTGGAGGCCAACAACGTACTGTCGGCGGTGGGCGGCACCAAGGGCAGCATGGTCACCGTGAACCTCAAGGCCAATACCGACATCAACACCATCGAGGGCTTCGAGCAGCTTGTGCTGCGAGAGAAGGACGGCGCCATCGTCCGCCTGGGGGACATAGCAGAGGTGGAGCTGGGCAACGAGGGCTACGACACCTCGGCCATGTTCATCGACAAGGAAGCGGTATTCATCCAGGTGGACGTGGCCACCGACGCCAACGCGCTGGAAGTCATCGCCGGCGTGCGCGAGGTCTACGAGAACATCATCGAGCCGCGCCTGCCCGAGGGCATCAACGGCAATATCAACTACGACGCGACCATCTACATCGAGAACGCCATCAACGACGTGGAAGCCACCATCATCGAGGCCATGGTGATCGTGATCGTGGTGATCTTCCTGTTCCTGGGCTCCATGCGCTCGGTGCTGATTCCCGCGGTGGCGGTGCCGCTGTCGCTGATTGGCGGGCTGTTCCTGATGCAGCTGATGGGCTTCTCCATCAACCTGCTGACCCTGCTGGCCATCGTGCTGGCCATCGGCATTGTGGTGGACGACGCCATCATTGTGCTGGAGAACATTCACCGCCACATCGAGGAAGGCATGGCGCCGGTGGACGCCGCCCTCAAGGGCGCCCGGGAACTGGCCTGGCCCATCGTGGCCATGACCACCACCCTGGTGGCCGTGTACCTGCCCATCGGTTTCATCGGCGGCCTCACCGGCACCCTGTTCACCGAGTTCGCCTTCACTCTCGCGGGCGCGGTGCTGATCTCCGGCGTGGTGGCCCTCACCCTGTCGCCGATGATGTGCGCCAAGATGCTAAAGAGCGACGCCGGCAGCAATGACAACAAACTCGAGCACTGGCTGGACCAGCGCTTCGAGGCCCTGCGCCGGGTATACCAGCGCGACCTGGACCGGGTAATGGAAGACCGCGCTGGCGTTATCGTGTTCGGCGCGGTAATCCTCGCCTCCTGCTACTTCCTGTTCGTGCGCTCGCCCTCTGAGCTGGCGCCGCCGGAGGACCTGGGCCTGATCTTCTACATCGCCGAGGCCGACCCCTACGTCACCCTCGACTACATGGAGACCTACACCAACGAGATTGGCCAGATCACCCGCGAGACCGACGAAATCGCGGTGAACTTCCTGTTCAACGGCACCAGCCCGGACGGCGCCGGCACCACCAACGGCGCCTTCGGCGGCTTTATCTTCAAGCCCTGGAACGAGCGCCAGCGCAGTTCCACACAGGTACTGGAGCAAACCATCCAGCCCCGCGCCCAGGCCATCGCCGGGCTGCAGGTGAACGCGATCAACCCGCCGCCGCTGCCCTCCAGCGGGGTAATGCCGGTGGAGTTCGTGATCAACACCACGCTGGAGTACTCCATCCTCCACGACAGCGCCCGGGAGGTGCTCAAGCGCGCCCGGGAAAGCGGCAAGTTCATCTTTATCGACCAGGACCTGAAGCTCGACAAGCCCCAGCAAAAGGTGCTTATCGACCGCAACAAGGCGGCGCTGATGGGCGTGGACATGCAGACCCTGAGCGCCGACCTCAGCGCGCTGCTGTCCGGCGGCTACGTCAACCGCTTCTCGATGAACAACCGCTCCTACAAGGTGATCCCCCAGGTGCAGCGCCAGGAACGGATGAGCACCGAGGACCTGCGCAACTATTACACCCGCACCCGCAGCGGCAAGCTGATCCCCCTCAGTACGCTGGTAACGCTGGAGACCGAGGTGGTACCGCGCTCGCTGAAGGGCTTCCAGCAGCTGAACGCGGTCACCCTCAGCGGTATCCCGCGCCCCGGCATCGACCTGGGCGAGGCGCTGGGCACCCTGGAGGGTATCGCCGACGAGGTGCTGACCCGCGAGTACACCGTGGATTACGCCGGCCTGAGCCGGCAGTTCAAGACCGAGGGCAGCTCGCTGGTCGCGACCTTCTTCTTTGCCCTGCTGCTGATCTACCTGGTACTGGCGGCGCAGTTTGAATCCTTCCGCGACCCGATAATCATGCTGGTGACGGTGCCGATGTCGATCAGCGGCGCGCTGCTATGCCTGAACGTACTGGCCATGTTCCAGGTCACCGGCGCCACCCTGAATATCTACACCCAGGTGGGCCTGGTGACCCTGATCGGGGTGATCTCCAAGCACGGCATCCTGATCGTGGAGTTCGCCAACCGCCTCCAGGAAGAGGGCATGGCCAAGCGCGAGGCCATCGAGGAGGCCGCCTCCGTGCGCCTGCGCCCGGTACTGATGACCACCGCCGCCCTGGTGCTGGCCATGGTGCCGCTGCTGTTCGCCACCGGCCCCGGCGCCTCGGCGCGCTTCTCCATGGGCCTGGTGATCGCCTCCGGCATGACCATCGGCACGCTGTTCACCCTCTACGTACTGCCCGCGGTGTACATGTACCTGGGCCGGGACGTGGCGGCACAACGGTCCGCCATCGGCGCAAAGACCCCGAGCCCGGCATAACCTCCACCACGGTGCGAACAGCGGACTCTGGCCGCTGTTCGCACCGCCCCCCCCTCAAAGGCAACTCAAGGGGCTTTTCACGCCCTGGGCACCCCGCTGCAAGACATGGGTGGAAATCTCGGTGGTCTTCACATCCGCATGCCCCAACTGCTGCTGCACCGTGCGTATATCCACGCCCGCCTGGAGCAGGTGCGTGGCGAAGGAATGGCGCAGGCAGCCACCGGTCGGGTCGACACTCAGGCGCGAAGCCGGGAACAGGTAATGCCACCCCAGCTCGAAGGGGGCATTGGGGTACTTGCGGGCCAGGGCGTCCGGCAACCACACCCCGGCGTACTGCCTGGCCGCCCCGGTCCTGCGCAAGCATTAACCCCACTTGCTCAACCTGCGCCTTCAATGCCGGCAGCAACTCCTCCGCCAGCGTCACCAGGCGGTGCTTGCCTCCCTTGCCGTTGATAATGCGCAGCTGACGATAGTCAAAATCGACGTCTTTCACCCGCAGCCTCACCACCTCTATACGACGCAGACCCGAGCCGTACATCAAGCCCGCCATCGGGTAGTGATGCCCGCGCAACTCACCCAACAGCGCTGACACCTCGGCACGAGTCAGCACCACCGGCAGCTTCGGCTGCCGACTGGAATGCCTGAACCCCGAGAGATCGCCGACGGTCTGATCCAGAAATTTCGTTTTCAGGAAAACGACAGCATTCAGCGCCAGTGACTGTGTACCGGCGGAAACCTGCCTCTCAGTGGCCAGAAAAGTGAGAAAGGCCTTGATATGCTCATCGCCCAAATCAGAGGGCTGCCGCATGCCGTGGTAACGGATAAAGTAACGAATCCAGTACAAATAAGCGTCGATCGTCCGCCGGCTATAGCGCTGCACCCGCATATAGTCCTCGACAGACTTGAGAAAGGGCGAACGCCCCATGGGTCACACCTCGTCCTTGAAATGTTCCGGCAGGCCGGCTATACCTTTTGCGGAGATAAGAATCGAGGGCTTTACCTTTTTCTTCGAGCATCAAATTTGATCAACTTATTTTGCTCGATTTATCAATGACTTGTCATGCAATCATCCAAGCCAGCAACTTAAAAGGTATACCCCCTAATATATATTATGAGGCCGGAGGCCTCATTAACGGACTGTTATGTTTCTCAAGGAGAAGAACTGTGGATAGAGAGGAGTATGAGAAGTTGAATGAGGAACTAGAAAAGCCGATAGATTTTGAGTCATTGGTTAAAAGTGGAGCGCTTATCCAAAAAGGTAAATCCTACTACCTTGGAAATAAAGACTTGCTTCCTGATTATGTCGGCAAAAAAGTAAAGTCCCTTGAACAAAATAAAAATGGCCTGAAGGTTACGTTTTATAAGTAAAGGTGATCCAAAAGTGATGCTACAAAACATAACAAGCGCATGTTGTTCGCCGCATAAAAGGCATGCGGCTGGGACGGCTACGCTGTCGCTTCGCCGCCCCAAATGCGGGCGTTAATGGGCGCATTCGCCAAGGAATCAAGAAATGGAGTTCACAACGATTCAAGCACTTCGATCAAAGTACCCAGTCTCAGGAATTCTCCGCAACTTATATCCACGCGCTTCCGTTCCTGGTGCCATCTATAACCCAAAAACGTCTCCGCGGAGACGTGGCTTCGTTCCTGGTGGTGCTTGCGTAGATTTCGCTGGGCACGACATTATTGGTAGTTCCGTTCCCGGCGGCTTTGTTTCAGGAAAGCCTACGCTTTCGCTCCGGCAACGGGGTACACGGGATGGCTTTCCCAGAGCGCCATTAACCAGGCGTTCAACTACGCGCCTTGCGGCGCCGGACAGCCTAAACGCGGCTTCGCCGCAGGCCACCGGTTAACGCGACGTTATGTCTGATAGAGGACAAAGTTTGTGCTGGAAATAATCCAACAAAATCCTGTCATTAGTTTTTTTGCAGGGCTTATTCCTTTGGTTGCGGGTATATGGAAGGTAATGGATGTGCTTTTCGTTAAACCGCGGGATTTTCGGATAGCGGTTCTTGAAAACAACGTGGAAGAAATCCGAAAGCAACTACAGAGAAGCGAACCGGAAAGGGTTAATGCCAACCCGACACATTCGGTTTCGCCTCTCCCGCAGGATCAGCCAATTTCGGGGGAAACTTTAGAGGATAGAGCCGATAAATTTGAGAAGATCGTCGAGTCAACTTCGCTACTAAATGATATGGATCTCTTTTATGAGTCATGGAAAGACAAGGATCTGACGGAGCTACAACGGGACCAGTTCGAGAAGAACTATGTTGGGCAGAAAGTGGCTTGGACAGCTACATTTTCTTCTGTGAGCGAGGAGCGCGACGGGTACTTGTGGGTGAGCTTAACGTCAAAAAATGAGCAAAATTATGGTATCCATGTCATCGCAGTGTTCGAGGAGAATCATAAAGAAGCTTTGCTTACGATCAATAAAGGCGAGCTTGTTCAGGTTTCGGGGGTGATTGATTCTTTCTCTCTTGCGCCATTAATTCGAAAGTGCAGCATTTCGAGAAGAACATAACCAACGGCTGCACAGCGACCGGTTTCCCGCCGCTTCGCAGCTCTAAACCGGACTTTGTTTGAAGCGCTAACCGGGATGAAAAAGCGACTGATATACCTGCTTGTGTTGCAGTCACTGATTCGAGTTCTGATACTGGTTGCTGCCTACAGTATGGGACACTTGGTGGCCGATGGCATCGGACGAGAGTATAGGGGTGGATATTCCTGGGGCTTGACTTTAAGTATAGTCACTGCAATTTATTGGGTGCTGGCTATGGCAGAGGGAGTTGTGGACTTGATATTTCCGAAGTTCTCGTTATTGGCTGCATGCGTGACAAGCCTGCTGTTTGTGAGTTATCTAGGATTCAGTGTTGGCTATTCCGGAAGCTGGGCCCACCCATATAGACTTGCATACTTTCAAATCTGTGCAGTGATTGGTATTTGGTTTCCAATGCTAGTCGCGGCGCGGTTAACAAGAGTTTCCAGGCCGACCTTCGGCGGCTGATTCCTGCATTATGCATTAGTCTAATCATGCGAATTCTTTCATTGATGCTAGCCTTATCGTTTTCCCAAACTGCGCAGGCTTGTTCTTGCTGGCTAAAGTTCCGCTCGGAGGAAGACAAAGCCAAGGATATTCATTTCGTCGCAAAAGCCCTGGAAACAAAAAGGTTTGACACGTATTCGCTAACAAAATATCTAGTTGTTTATGAAGGATACCTGATTCAAACAGACGGTTTTTTGGCAGTCGCCTACGACGGAGATTTCTTGTATCCCAACTGCGAGTCAATGCAAGCCGGACGCGCTCGATCAAAAATTTCCTTGGAAATCTCCCAGTCTTACGATAGAGAACATCTAGAGGGTTTTGTCGTTAACGCAGTTGGGGTATTTGAAGCTAGTAGACTGAGGGGAGCGAGCATTCATCTACTACCTCCGTACGACAGTAGTTTCAAAGGTTGCAATTTTGATTTAGACATGTGACGGCATATCGGCGGTATGCCGCTGCGACAGGCATTGTGCACCAGACAAAGGACTCATTGAACGTGAAGCTATTGACGAAGAAAGCGTATGCTTTGGCGCTTAGGTGTTGCTTGGCTGCATTAGTGCTTGCTCCGGCTGCAGCATTCTCTGCGGAAAAAAGCAAGATTCTCTTTGTCGCTTCAAATGTTGTCGACATGGGCGACCCCGAGCAGCACGATGCACGAAACAACCTTTGGGAATATGCTCCACCTTTTCATATCTTCGTAATGCACGGTTATGAGGTCGATTTCGTTTCGCCTCAAGGCGGGCCAGTTGAGTTCATGATGGATCCGCTGGGCATTAGTAGCTATGCCATAAAATATGAGAACTTCTTGGGCAAGGTTGCAAACACGCTAAAGCCAAGTCAAATAGATATTGCCCAGTATCAGGCCGTGTATGTCGGTGGTGGCTACGGTATCTTGTTCGACGTCGCGTCCAACGAGGAACTAATGAAACTCATCGGAGGCATTTACGAAAATGGCGGTGTCGTGGGTGGTTGTGGACATGGGCCTGGCGGCTTTGCCAATGCCACGCTAAGGAACGGCAGCTATCTGGTGAAAGGAAAGCGTGTGGCGGGGTTCCCGAACTCGACCGAACGATCCAAGTCATGGGCCAAGCAAGGTAGCTTGTTGCCGTTCCTTGTCGAGGACCAACTCCGCAAGAATGGAGCACACGCCCAGAATAAAGACACATTGGCTGACAAGCATACGGTCGTAGTCGATCAACGCATCGTTTCAACTATGTTTTTGCCATCGGCTGCATTGGTCGCGGAGGAAATGGTGCGGTTGCTGTCGCGTCATGACCCATGATTCCAGGCCTGGGTACTAGGGCGCCCAGTAAATCAGGACAGGTCGTGTCTCACGCGCGACATATCTTTTTGTTCTTCCGCTGTTGGCGGTGCTGTGCATTGGCAATAAGATACAGTGGATTTGGCAAGAGACCCCGGGTCATATATGGGTCAACTTTATGCCGGAATAAATCAAAGGCAGCGGTACTCGCGGATATTTGGATTTAGCCTTCGTCGGCGTCAATGAGGAATCACGTGATAGAGCCAGTATCAGAAGAAGATCTTGAAGAAGTATTGCCATTGATTGAGCAATACCAGCAGTTTTACCAAGTCAAAAATATATCAACTTCGAGAAATCGCGAGTTCTTTTCCCAGTTCAATGAGGCCAACCCCTTTGGCTGCCAATTTGCCTACCGCGAATCAGGCAAAGTCATTGGTTTCGCCACCGTATATTTCACCTTCACTTCAACAATCGCGGCAAAGGTAGCTGTCCTCAACGACCTCTATATTTGCCCCGATCATCGTGGCAAGGGCATCGCTCGCAAACTCATTGAACACTGTCGAAGCTTTGCAGATCAAAATGGCGCGGCAAGGTTACAATGGGTTACGGCACCGAGTAATGAAACCGCGCAAAAACTCTACGACTCTTTGGATACAGGTAAAAGCACTTGGCACTTTTATACATACAACACTTAGCACATGGCGGTACGCTAAAACTGGGCGCCCTTGGCCTGGTGGAAATCCCGAGTCACGACATCAAAAACCGCAGCGACTAGCGCTGCGGCCGGTTGCATAATGCTATTTTCAGAGATCGCCAGTGCCGACATACCGCTTGGTCTATTGCTCGAAGCCGACCCTTCCACGGAAAGCATTTCATCCTACTTGCCCGACTCCTGGTGCTTTGCGGTATCACAGCAGTCAGATCTCCTTGGCGTGGCTGTAGCCGGAATGATTGGCCCAGCGATCGCCGAAATCTATAATATTTCCGTGTATCCCGAACACCAAGGCCGCGGAATTGGTTCTGATTTACTGAAATTCACCCTTGCTTCATTGGCGGATAGAGACGTCAAAAGGGTTGAGCTCGGCACGGGTTCGTTCGGCTATCAGCTCGGCTACTATCAGCGCATCGGTTTTAGAGTGGATTCGATAATCAAGGATCATTTCCTATCCAACTATTCGGCGCCAATTTTTGAAAATGGCATACAACACAAGGATATGCTGCGGCTATATATTGACATTTAGCGACACAGACCAGGTATTGCTCCAAGCATGAAACATACCTCCGAAAACGATTCTTACATTGAAAAGGATATCTTGATGGGTAAGTTATCGGTCCGCACCACCTTACAAACTGCGCTCGCGCTAGTGGTTTTGACCAGCGCGCTCACCCCGGCTGCCCGGGCTCAACAAACGCTGTGGGAAGAGTTGGAGATGAAGGCAATGGAGTGTCGCTCGGCGAGGAACACCGAGTGCTTCCGGGCCTGCCTGATTCCGTCCAGGAAACTAAAGGGTGGCGCCTCGGTGCCGGACTCCGAGGTTGAGGCATGTCGGGCCGCCTACGCAAAGTTTGAGCCGACGAAACCAGCCCCCACGCCTGCCTGGGCACCCGAGTACGCGCCATTGCCGGATGTTGTCGGAATATTTCGTGGAGCGGGCGTGGTTGACGCAAAGGGAAGAGACGACTGGAAGCGCCACTGCCGGTCATCGGCCCAGCTCGACGAAAACGATACCGCGGTCAAGCGGGACATACCCAAAGGCGCAACGGTGAAATTGTCGGGGGTCCGCTACGTGACCAACCCCGTTCGCAGCTTCGATAGAAGTAAGAACCTGTGCCGCGCGGATAGGATGGAAGTGATTTCGGCGCCCTGAATAGTGGCGCGACATCGCGTTGCGCATCTTATTCGCCGTGTTCCGCCGGGTCTCGGCGACAGGGTAGTTTGAAGCACCACGGAAATCACGAGAGAGCGGCCAGCCTGTCGATTGTACCCTCGAGATCATCGGTACTTGTCAAGGGGTTGATCGTACAGAGCCTGAATACCGTCTTTCCCTTCAGGCGCGTGGACGAAATACAGGCATAGCCGCTCTCGGACAAGAGCCTGACCCGCTCCTCATGCTCATCATCGCCCGCGCCGCGAAGCGCGAAACAGACGATGCCGAGCTGCGCCGGCACGATGATTTCCCATCGCCGCGGGTTGGCGGCCAGGTACTTCTGCGCCTCGCGCGCCAGATTGAGGCCGTGATCGATCGCCTCGCGAAACCGCTCCACGCCATAGGTTCGCAGGCTCAACCACAGCTTGGCGGCCCGGGTTCGCCGC
The DNA here is from genome assembly GCF_017255185.1 of Parahaliea mediterranea. GTDB lineage: Bacteria > Pseudomonadota > Gammaproteobacteria > Pseudomonadales > Halieaceae > JAFKCZ01. The sequence continues at coordinate 55,775 of NZ_JAFKCZ010000018.1, read as the reverse complement.
GTCAGTTCCAACCCGCGATTGCGAAAGTCCACTTCGCCCGTGCCGGCCGTGACATCGCGCAGGTATTCCGGGTTCATATCGAAGCTGCGCTCAAGCATGCCCGGGCGGATAAGCAGGCAACCTGCGTCGTAGGGCTGGAACAGCCACTTGTGCGGGTCCAGCACCAGCGAATGCGCCAGCTCAATGCCTTTCAAGTCCTCCCGCCCACTGGCGCTCAGGCAACCGGGCCCACCGTAGGCGGCGTCCACGTGCAACCACAACTCTTCCGCCTCGCAGATCGCGGCCAGCTCGGGCAGGGGGTCGACAGTGCCGGTGTTTGTGGTGCCGGCGGTGCCGATCACCATCAGCGGCCTGGCCCCGGCGCGGCGATGCCCGGCGATGGCCTCGCGCAGGGCCTGCACGGGCATCCGGAACTGCTCATCGGACGGCAGGATATGAATCTGTGATTCACTAAAGCCCAACACTTTCAGCGCCCGGGGCAGGGAGGAATGGGTTTGGTCGGTCAGGTACACTGTGCCGGTTCCGCGCTGCGCCTGCACCGCCGCGAAGGCCGTCAGGCTGGCGTGGGAACCGCCGCTAACGAGTACCCCCTCATAGTCCGAGGGCAGGCCCAGCAGCTGCCGCAACCAGTCGATCACCACCAATTCCAGCGTGGCCGGGCCGGAGCCTCCCGCCCAGGATGCGGTGATGGCATTGAAACCCGTGCCCAGCCAATCACCCAGTATGGCGCCAAAGGAACTGGGCCCCGGCACGCGAGCGAAATAACGCGGGTGATCGCCCCGCTGCTGGTGGGTAAAGGCGACCTCGGCCAGCAGCCGCAGGGATTCCTCGGGGTCCAGCGGCTGATTGGGGATCGGCCCGCCCAGTTGTGCCAGCAGTTCGTCCGCCTCGCCTGTGAGTATGGCCGGCTCGCCAGCCCGGTTTATCAACCGATCGACAACGATATCGACGACCCGGTGGCCCAGGCGCCGCATTTCCTCGGCCTCCATGCCCAGCGTATCCGCTTCGCTGCGGGATGCCCTGGTGTCCTCTGCTTTGATGCCCGCCATGCAACTGCTCCTGCTGGGTCTGCTTGCCCTACCGATGAATAGGCCCGCGAACAAAAGCCTCGCGGCTCTCAGCGCGCTCCGGTTGAGAGCTGGGCGAGGGCCGCTTCCGCGGGCCAATAGCCTTTGGCGTTGTCGGCGAGGATTGCCTCCAGCACCGCGCGGGCGCCATCCACATCGCCCGCAAACTCGCGCTTCATGGCCAGCGCGAACCTGGCAAGGTTATCGCCACTGGTCTCCCCGCTCTCATCCGCGCGCCCGGTGAGTACCCGCAGGGCCTGGTAATAGGTGGCGTTTTCCAGAATCCGCGCGGGCTCTTGCAGGCGCGACAGCAGGGCCTTGGCCTGATCGTGGCGCGACTGCTTCCGCAAGGCAATGGTTTGCCAGAAAATCACCGCTATTTCATGATCGTCAAAGGGCAGGACCACCAGCGGCTCGCGGGATTTCTCCAGCTGCTCGAACATCGCCTTGTAGTCACCCACGGCAAAGGAGGTTTGCCCAAGGTAATAGTGAAGATTCTGGCGATAGCTTGAGGTGGTGAGGTCGAGGGCATTGGGAATGCCGTTCGGCTCGAAACTGTCCGCCTGGCCCCGCATCTTTTCCAACCCCAGTTGGTAATCGGCGATGGCCGCGGCAAACTGCCGGCTTCGCGCCAGGTGCCTGCCGCGAAAGCGCAGTAACTTGTAGCTGTCGGGGAATTTTTCCAGCCCCGCGCTAAACACTTCAACCGCTTCGTCATAGCGACCGAGATAGCCATAGCGGCGGCCCAGCCAGATGTAGGAATCTTCCCTGTCCGGGGCCGCATCGAACGCGGCCTGGGCAACCTTGAGGTCAAGCTCCAGCCCTTGCCGATAGGTATCCGGCAAAACCGCTCCACCCAAGTCACTCACCCCCGCCGCCGCCCGGGCGCTGGGTGCCGCCGCTGACAGGGAGCCGGCCTGGGCCGCCGACGGGAGCGCCGCCGCCAGCAGCAATGCACTTAAGACAAGGCCCGGCCTGCGTATTGAAGGGGCCACCGGGAGTGAAGGACGTACTATCATAGGTCGAAATCGCTAGCCGAACCGGGAGACACCGCCGCAGAATAGTCCTGGCGAAAGCGTACTGTCAACAAAACGCCCTTATAAGAAATTATTTTCCTATATTAAATATTCCATCCAATTCTCTCGCACTTTTGCCGGCCAGCTTCCCCCAACGCGGTATAATATGGTCCTTTCAGAGGAATAATCCCGCCGTTTCGCGGTCCCATACCGCGGGTGGACCGCGCGCGGACCGCCCTGCTACCGCCTTGATTTCGATTGACTTTAGGTAAAGAATTAAGCAAATGCGAAAACCAACTCTCACCAACGCCGAAGTCTTCGACCAGGTCAAACCCGAGCGACGGACTCCGCGCTCCAAAATCCAGCTCGACCAGAAGGTCAGGGCGCTGCGCCGCGCCCGGAACTGGACCTTGAGCGACCTGGCCAAAGCCACCGGCCTGGCCGTTTCCACCCTGTCAAAAATCGAGAATGACCGGATGTCCCCGACATTCGATGTGGTGCAAAAGCTCGCGGCCGGGTTCTCGATTGACATTACCGAGCTGTTCTCCTCCTCGGAAAACACGCAACAGCAAACCCGCAGGAGCGTGGTCAGGAAGGGCGGCGGCCGCCCCTACGAGACCGCCGCCTACAGCCATTTGGTACTTGCCTCCGACCTCATCAACAAGAAGATCCTGCCGTTTGTCAGCATCGTGAAAGCCCGCTCGCTCGATGATTTCGAGGAGTGGGGCGCCCACGACGGCGAGGAGTTTCTCTTTGTTCTCGAGGGCTCGGTGCGCTTTTACACAGACTGCTATGAACCCGCCGACCTGAATGAGGGGGACGGCATTTACCTCGATAGCGCCATGCGCCACGCCTGCATCTCCACCAGCGAAGAAGACGCCAGGGTCCTTTGGATCAATACCGGCTAAACCCGGCTCGCGGCACCACCCTCCCCCCCTCGCCAGCAACAACCCACCGCCGAACCCCCTTCGCAGTAGCTCCATGCGCACGGGCCTCCCCGCGCCCGATCGCCAAGCGGGGGCTTGTCTGAATTTCTGAAGTGCGCTAGAGTTTTACGATAGGAAATAACGAGGCGCTTATGATAAATAGAAGAAACTTCATTGCCGGCACGTCAGCCGCCCTGCTCGCGACCCAGGCCCTGTCCAGTACCGCCCTGGCGCAATCCCTGTCGGGCTCCACCCGGGACGCCCTGGTGTTTGATGCCATGGGCGAGATTCGGGTTAACTACTCGCGCGCGCTGATTGAAGCCATCAGGGACAGCGGCCTCAATGCCATCACCGTGACACTGACCGATCCCAAGGTGTATGAACAACAGGCCTACAACGAGGCCAAGGCCGCGGTGGCCGAGTACGACAGGTTCCTGGCGGAGCACCCCGATTTATTGGTAAAGGCCACCTCCGCCGCGGATATTGAACGCGCGCGAGGCCAGAACCGGATTGCCGTGTTCTACCTTTTCCAGAACAGCACCCAGTTCGGCCGCGACCTGTCGCGTGTGGATGAGTTCTATAGGCTGGGCACGCGCAGCGCCCAGCTGACCTATAACTACCAGAACTGGGCCGGCGCCGGCTGCAAGGAAACCCGCGGCTCCGGGGTAACCCGGTTCGGCCGGGAACTCATTGGTGAAATGAACCGCCTGGGCATGCTGATCGACCTTTCGCACGCCAATGAGTCGACCATGCTCGATGCCATCAATGTCTCCAGCGCGCCAGTGGTTATCTCCCATACGGCCTGCCTGGCGGTGTACGACAACGTTCGCAACACCAGCGACACCGCATTGAAGGCCCTGGCGGACAGGGACGGGGTCGTGGGTATATGCCAGATCCGGCCCTTCATCACCGATGCCGGCCCGGATGCCGCCCTACCGGCCTATTTCGAACATATCGATCACGCCGTGAATGTCGCCGGCGTCGAGCATGTGGCCATCGGCAGCGATCGCGACCACCGCGTCATCGAAATGAGCGACGCGTACCTCGCCGAGCTGGCCCGGGAGGAAGGCGAGAACTTCGACCTCAAGAAATGGCCGCTGTACATCGACCAACTCAACGGTCCCCGTCGCATGGAAGTCATATGGGACGGGCTTCGCAAGCGCAGGTACGCCACGGCGGATATTGACAAGATCATGGGCGGCAATATGCAGCGCCTCTACCAGGGCGTGATTGGCTGACATCCCTCCCGATTCAACATTGCCCCGATGCGCCTTGCCCTGCCGAACGGGGGCCAGGCGCGCGGTTTTTGTTTTCTTTAGCAGACGGAGCACCTTTATTCATGGCTACCAAGGCCTCGCGCAACAATAGCGTCTTCCCTCGCGAGGATGTGCAGACAATTTTCTCACGCATCAACGTGCCTCTAGAGCGCTTCAAAGGGACCGACCTGGGCAAACACTCCCCGATCGATGGCGAGAAGCTGTGTGAACTGGGCCTGACGGACGAAGCGGGCTTGAACAGGGCGATCGACGACGCCCAGCAGGCGTTTCTACGCTGGCGCACGGTTCCCGCTCCGGAGCGCGGCAAGCTTGTCTACACCTTCGCCGAGCTGGTGCGCCGCCATAAAGCGGCACTGGCCGCGGTCGTGACACTGGATTGCGGCAAGACCGAAACCGAGGCCCTTGGCGAGATTCAGGAGGTCATCGATATTTGCGATTTCGCGATTGGACTCTCCCGCCAGCTCTACGGGCTGACCATCGCCACCGAGCGGCCGGAACACCGCATGGCCGAAACCTGGCACCCACTGGGTATTTTCGGGCAGATCACCGCGTTTAACTTCCCCGCGGCGGTGTGGTCATGGGGGGCAATGATCGCCCTGGTTTGCGGCGACAGCGTTATCTGGAAGCCCTCCGAGAAATCCCCGCTGACCGCCATCGCCCTGAGTGGCTTGATGGATCAGGCCATCGCGGCCTGCGACAGCGCACCCGCCAAGCTGGCCCAGGTGGTTTTGGGCGGGGCCGAACTCGGCCGGCAACTGGCTTCCGACACGCGCATTCCGCTGGTGAGCGCGACGGGCAGCACCACCATGGGCCGCGATGTCGCGGCGCGTGTCGGCGCGCGCCTGGGACGTTCAACCCTGGAGCTGGGGGGCAACAATGCCGCCATCGTTTCCGATAAAGCCGACCTGGACCTGGCGATCCGCGGTGTCGCCTTCGCCGCGGTGGGCACGGCCGGGCAACGCTGCACCAGTCTTCGCCGCCTGATCGTGCACGAGTCCATCGCCGATGAATTCGTGGCGCGACTGAAGACGGTTTACGCGCAACTGCGGGTGGGACGCCCCGACGACCCCGACGTGCATGTCGGGCCGCTCATCGATGAACGCGCCCACCAGCAGATGGCATCCGCGCTGCAACAGGCCAGCGCGGAAGGAGGCAGCGTGTTCGGGGGCGAGCGCGTGCTTGAGGACCAGTACCCCGACGCCTTCTACGTCAATCCAGCGATAGTAAGCATGCCCGCGCAGAGCGACATCGTTGAACAGGAAACCTTCGCCCCGATTCTGTACGTGATGAAGTACGCCACTATCGACGAGGCCATAGCGCTGCAAAACGGCGTATCACAGGGCCTGTCTTCCGCGATATTCACCACCGATATGCGCGAGGCCGAGTACTTCCTGTCCGCCAGCGGCAGTGACTGCGGCATTGCCAACGTCAACATCGGCACCAGCGGCGCGGAAATTGGCGGCGCCTTCGGCGGTGAAAAGGCCACCGGCGGCGGCAGGGCCGCGGGCTCCGACACCTGGAAGGCCTTCATGCGCCGCGCCACAAATACGGTGAACTACTCCTCAAGCCTGCCCCTGGCGCAAGGCGTTGAGTTTGATGTGTGACCACGACAGCGGGCTGGCGACATGCCCGCTCACCAATAAATAGCAAAAGAGGAAACTGTATGAACTTGAGAACCCTGCTGTGCTGCGCCTCCGCCGCGATCTTTTTCACCAGCGCCGCGCCCGGCAATGCCGGCTCGTCCGAAGAAAACCTCCCCCAGGCCGTGTCACTGCTCGGCAAGGAACTGTATGCCGGCACTCCGACAGCCGCGGCACTGGGTAAGTACGACGCCGCGAAACAGGCCTACGAAGCGGCCCCCAACGATCCGGACAAACTGATCTGGTACGGGCGCAGGGCGGCGTACCTGGGCCATTACCAGGAGGCCATCGAGATCTTTTCCGAAGGCGTGGAAAAACATCCGCGGGACATTAGAATCCTGCGCCATCGCGGCCACCGCTACATTTCCACCCGCCAGTTCGACAAGGCCATTGAGGATCTCTCAAAGGCCGCGCGGCTGATGGTTGGCCAGGAAGACCAGGTAGAGCCGGACGGCATGCCCAACGCCAAGAACATTCCGCTAACCACCACCCAGGGCAATATTCGCTACCACCTGGGCCTGGCGTATTACCTGAAACAGGATTGGGAAACCGCCCGGCGCATTTTCGCCGACGACCTTGGCAAGACCGACAACGATGACGGCATCGTCGCCTCGACTCACTGGCTGTACATGATACTGCGGCGCATGGGCCGCGATCAGGAAGCCGAGGCCCTGCTCGACGGCATTCATGCCGACATGAACATCATTGAGAACTTCGCCTATCACCGCGCCTGCCTGTTCTATAAGGGTGAAATTCCCCTCGAGAGCGTCTTGCCGGAGGACACCAGCGGCTCCGGCAACGCCGGCCTGGTGTACGGCGTTGCCAACTGGCACCTGTACAACGGCAAGCCCGGCAAAGCCCGGGAGATCATGCAAGGACTGCTGGACGGGCCGCAATGGGCCGCCTTTGGCTACATCGCAGCCGAGGCAGACCTCGCCGCCGGCGAGCTGTGACCCGCCAGCCCATGACCCGCCAATGAAAACAGGATAACCGCCCCCAAAGGCTGCAATTGTACCAATCGGGGGTGGTGTCTCTTGTGTTTTCGGCAACAAACTTTACTATAGGAAATATTAATGTTCTTTACTCAAATCTATGCCAGTATTGGCTATGAGATGACAATAAGAGGAAAACAATGATGAAGATGCTATTAACGCCGATCGCCTATGCGACGATGGCCATGGCGGGCTCGTCCGCGCTAGCCCAGGCACAGGACCCGGTGAAGGAAATCTCCGGGGCCACATCCAGCAATACCGATACCGTGGAAGAGGTGTTCGTACTCGGCACCCGCCGCGCTGGGCGCACCGATACCCAGAGCGTGGTCCCGGTTGACGTGATTCAGCCCGACGCGATTGGCAGCACCGGCTATTCCGACCTCAATGATTCACTGCGGACACTGGTGCCGGCATTCAACGTCCGACGCCTGCCGCTGAACGACGGCTCCTCCTTTGTTCGCCCGGCCACCCTGCGCAGCTCTCCCGCGGATCACGTGCTGTTGCTGCTCAACGGCAAGCGCCGCCACCGCTCCGCCACGGTACAGATCGGCACCGGGCACGCAACCACCTCAGGCTCCCAGGGCCAGGATTTCAATATCCTGCCCCCTATCGCCTTCAAGTCCATTCAGGTATTGCGCGATGGCGCATCCGCCCAGTACGGCTCGGACGCCATTGCCGGGGTAATTAACCTGTCGCTGAAAGACGCCAGTGAAGGCGGCTCGGTCACTGTCGAGACCGGCGAATACTTCGACGGCGGCGGCGAAACCATCGACGTGCAGGGCAACATTGGCCTCGCCCTGACCGATGACGGCTTCCTGAACCTGAGCGCCCAGGTGATCGACCAGGCCGAATCCATCCGCGTTGGCACCCACCTCGGCGCACAGGGCCTGCGTGAAATGGGCGTGCCCGGCGTGCCCTCCGACGCGGGGGGAACGGGCGACCCCGAATACAAGGCGGTGAAAACCGCGTGGAACGCGGGCCTGGACCTGGGTGGCGGCCGCCAAGCCTACCTTTTCGGTAACTATCTGAAGTCCGAAAGCGAGGTCGGCTTTTCCTATCGTCAATCGCAGGACGCCGGCGGCCTGGGCGCACACTCCACCTTCGCCGACAGCCTGTTTGACAACACCCCGGCACACCCCTCGACCTTCGACCTGACCGAACTGTACCCGGGCGGCTACATCCCGCAGTTTGGCGGTGACCAGGACGACTTCAGCACCATCGTCGGCGTGCGCCAGGAAGAGAACGAACTCTTTGGATGGGATGCCTCATTCCGCTGGGGCCGCAACGAGATCGAATACAGCCTGTGGAATACCATCAATGCGTCTATGGGCGCTGAGTCTCCGACCAGCTTCAAGCCCGGCGCGCTGGCACAGCGCGAGTACGAGCTGAGCCTCGAGGTATTCAAGTCGATCCCGGTCGATGCATTTGCCAGCGACCTGTTCCTGTTCGGCGGTTTCAACCACCGCGACGAGCAGTACACCATCAGCGCCGGTGACCGCGACTCCTACCAGGCGGGCGCGCTCATTGACCTCCCTGTGGGCGCCAACGGCTTCCAGGGTTATAGCCCGGACACTGCCGGCGACTTCTCCGCCAGCAGCTATGCCGGCTACATTGAAGCCGAAGTCGACTTCACCGAGCAGTGGACAGCCTCGGCCGCGGTCCGCTACGAAGACTACGAGGCCTTCGGCGACAACCTGAGCCACAAGCTGGCGACACGCTTCGACTTCAACGAAAACTTCGCCATTCGCGGCGCCATGACCAGCGGCTTCCGCGCACCCGCGGCCGGGCAGTTGTTCGGCACCTCGCAAACCTCCCAGCTGGCGGCCAACGGTGACTTCATCCTCGACGCGGTACTGGTGCCCGGTTCGGATGCCGCATCCATCTTTAACTCCAACGCGCTGGAAGCGGAAACCTCGGACAGCATCTCCGCCGGCCTGGTACTGACCCTGGAGCGGTTCACCGCTACCCTGGACTTCTACCAGATCGACGTGGACGACCGCCTCCTGCTCTCCGACCAGATCGATACCACCGCGGAACAGCGCGCCCAGCTGGCCGCCATTGGCTATCCCAACGGCATCAGCGTGCGCAGCGTGCGCTTCTTCCAGAACCAGCTGGATACCCGCGTGCGCGGCGCCGACCTGGTGGCAACCTACTTTTCCGACTACGAAAACAGCAGCCAGTCCACCGACTACAGCCTGGCGGTCAGCTACAACGAGCAAATCCTGCGTAGCGACCCCGAGGGTGTGTTCACCGACGACAAGGTGCTGGAGTTCGAAGAGGGGATTCCCAGCTGGCGCGGCAACTTCACGGTTACGCACCACATCGGCGATTTCGACCTGATGGGCCGCGCGACATACTACGGCGAGTGGACCCGTGTTGACCGCGACTACATCAAAACACGTGATGGTGAATTCATCTTCGATGCGGAGGTAACCTACCGCGGCTTTGATCAGGTCTCCATCTCTGTCGGCGCCCGGAACCTGGACAACAAGTATCCGCCGCCGCGCCGCCAGGCCTTTGTCGACCGCGGCACCCCGTACGACAACCACTCCGTATTCGGACTCAGTGGTGGTTTCTACTACGCGCGGCTGCGGTACGAGTTCTAGGCAAACCCTCGGGGGCTTCGGGGTGCGCCAAAGCGCCCGAGGCCCCACACTTACAAGGAGCGCTCTACCCCTGGAGTGCTCCTTTTTTTTGCCCTCACAATCAACAACCAGACCGACAAGACTGTTCTACGCAGGCCTGAGGCTGGCCGTGTTCCAGTAAACCCGGGCCCCCAGCGCTGAGCGCGGTTGGCAGATTTGCCCCGCCGCTATAAAGTGAACTCCTGATGCCATACCCCCCAGGCCGCGCAGCAAAAAGTATGCGGCGCAACCGTTCAGGTCGTTATTGGGCTTTGGCAAAAACGTCATACGCTTGACCGGACACCCCCGAAGCCAAGGGCAAAGTATATGATGAATAAACACCCGGAGAAGGCCAGTAAAAGCCCGCTGCGTCAGCGCGCGGATGAAATCAAGCCGTATCGTTGCAAGAATCTGATTGCGGTTCTGGAGAACCCCAAAAACATCAAGAATATTGGCACGGTGATACGCAATGTAAACGCCCTGGGCGTTGAGAAAACCTATATTGTAGACAGCGGGAAATCTCTTCCAGACGACTGGGAAGAAATGAGAGAGCGCAAGGCGCTGTCAAAAACCTCGGTTTCCGCGGTCAAATGGAGCTTCGTGAAACGATTCGACACCACCGAAGCGTGCCTGAAGCACCTGCAGAAAAACAGGTTTGTCTCCGTGGTCACTTCCCCCCATATCAAGGGCATGAGAAACGAGATCCTCCACGAGGCCGACTACACCATGCCGCGACTGGCTGTTTGGTTTGGCAATGAATCCCGGGGCATCAGCGATGAAGCGGTGGCTGCCAGCGAGTTTTGCGTGTCGATCCCCATGTTCGGCATCATCGAGAGCTTGAATCTTGGCACGACCACCGGAATCGTACTTTACGAGATCACCAAGCAAAGGCGGGCGTATCAGGAAGCGTATAAACGCGCCAACCGGAAGTGAAAAAATCAGGCGAAAACTGATCTGGCATGTACCTTTATGCAGGCGCCAGGCTCCCTATTGAGGCGGTAATGAAGATAGAAAAGGCGAAAAAGACAGATCACCAGGTGCTCATAGCGATTTGGGAGGCCTCGGTTCGGGCGACCCACGATTTTCTGGCCGAGGAGGACCTTATCGCGCTGAAACCGCTTATTCTCACGCAGTATTTCGATGCCGTTGACCTGCACTGTGCAAAGAACAGCGAATGAAGGAATCCGAAGCACCCTTTCTGCATCGCTGTATAGAGCTCGCCGGGGAAGCCCTGGACGCAGGGGATGAACCCTTTGGTTCGCTACTCGTTTCCGGTGACGGAGAGATTCTGCTGGAGGCGCGCAACCGGGTCGTATCCGGCGATCGCACCCAGCATCCCGAATTCGAGATCGCCCGCTGGGCAGCGGCAAACATGACGCCGGAGGCGAGAGCCGCGGCGGTCGTTTATACCTCCGGCGAACACTGCCCCATGTGCGCCGCGGCACACGGGTGGGCGGGGCTGGGCCGCATTGTGTATATCAGCTCCACCGGGCAGTTATCGGCCTGGCTGGCTGAGCTCGGCCTCCCCTCCCCGCCGGTCAACGCGCTGCCGATCCAGGAAATAGTCCCCACAGTCACCGTGGAGGGGCCGATCCCGGACCTCGTCGAGCGGGTGCATAAACTGCATATTCGCTGCCACCGCGCATCCGGCTAGCGACACGCAAACCCGAGCCAGGACAGTGCTCGAACAATCATTCATCTGGAGCGGGAACACGCCCCTACATGTCCAAGTTCAACTATCCCGGGCACTGTTGTCGAATCCCACCCGGGCCAATCGACCAGTGATCGCAACACCCACATTGTACTCACCTGGAGAGAACACCCCATGTCCAAGATGATCTTCGTCAATCTGCCCGTCACCGATCTCAAGGCTTCCATGTCGTTCTACGAAGCGCTCGGCTTCGTGAACAACCCACATTTCACCGACGATACAGCCGCTGGCATGGTGTGGAGCGAGGCCATCAACGTGATGCTTCTAACCCACGACAAGTGGCGCACGTTCACCAATCGCCCCATACCGCCGGCCACCTCCAGCGAGGTGATGCTGGCCATCGCCTGCGACAGTCGGGAAGCGGTGGACGCCATGAACGAGGCGGCGGCCGCCAACGGGGGAACGGCCGATATCAACGCCACCCAGGACCTGGGCTTTATGTACAGTCGCAGCCTGGCGGACCCCGACGGCCACATTTGGGAACCGATGTGGATGGACCCGCAGGCGATTCCCCGGAATTGATCCGCATAAGCGATAAGCCAACCGGGAGAACACCATGAAATACCTGTGCCTGGCCTATGAGCAAGAGCAGACACTGACCGCGCTCACGGAAGACGAGTGGCTGGAGCTGCGCCGGGAAACCCTGGACTACGTGGCCGGGCTAGAGCAGCGGGGCAAACTGCTGCTCACCAACGCCCTGCAAAGCGCCACCCGGGCCCACACCGTTAAGGTCCGCAAAGGCACCCCGGCGGTAACCGATGGCCCCTTCGCCGAAACCAAGGAGCAGATCGGTGGCTTTTTCCTGATCGATGTCGCCTCGGAAGCGGAGGCGCTGGAGATTGCCGCCGGCTGGCCCTCGGCGCGGCTGGGCACGATCGAGGTGCGGCCGGTGGAAGAGGCCCTGCGGCCCGAGGGGCGCTACTAGAGCCTCACCTCGATCCCGCGCTCCGCCATATAGGCCTTGGCCTCGGGCACGGTGTACTCGCCGAAGTGGAAGATGCTGGCGGCCAGCACGGCGTCGGCACCCCCGATGAGGACGCCGTCGACCAGGTGGTCGAGGTTGCCCACCCCGCCGGAGGCGATGACCGGGATGTCCACCGCGTCGGTGATGGCGCGGGTGACGCCCAGCTCGAAGCCGTTTTTGGTGCCGTCCCGGTCCATGCTGGTAAGCAGGATCTCGCCGGCGCCGAGCTCGGCCATTTTGCGCGCCCAGGCCACCGCGTCGATGCCGGTGGGCTTGCGGCCGCCGTGGGTGAAGATTTCCCAGCGCGGCGCACCGTCCACGTCCGCCACCCGCTTGGCGTCGATCGCCACCACGATGCACTGGGCGCCGAAGCGCTCCGAGGCCCGGCGCACCAGCTCGGGATCAACGATGGCGGCGGTATTGATACTGACCTTGTCGGCCCCGGCGTTGAGCATGGTGCGGATGTCTTCCACGCTGCGGATGCCGCCGCCCACGGTGAGGGGGATGAACACCTGCTCGGCGATCTGCTCCACCGTGTGCACGGTGGTGTCGCGGCCCTCGTGGCTGGCGGTGATATCGAGGAAGGTGATCTCGTCAGCGCCCTGCTCGTTGTAGCGGCGGGCGATTTCCACCGGATCGCCGGCATCGCGAATACCGACAAAGTTCACGCCCTTCACCACGCGGCCGTTGTCCACGTCGAGGCAGGGAATGATGCGCTTGGCCAGCCCCATCAGGCGGCCTCGTCGCAGAGCTTCTGGGCCTCGGCCACGTCCAGGGTGCCCTCGTAGATCGCGCGGCCGGTAATGGCGCCGCAGATGCCCTCGTGGGCCACCGCGCTCAGGGCGCGGATGTCGTCGAGGTTGGTGATGCCGCCGGAGGCGATCACCGGGATGCTGGAGGCGCGGGCCATGGCCACGGTGGCCTCCACGTTGACCCCCTGCATCATGCCGTCGCGGGCGATGTCGGTATAGACGATGGCGGACACGCCGTCGCTCTCGAACTGTTTCGCCAGGTCGGTGGCTTTGACTTCGGAGACCTCCGCCCAGCCGTCGGTGGCCACCAGGCCATCCTTCGCGTCCAGGCCGACGATCACCTTGCCGGGGAAAGCGCGGCAGGCCTCGCCGACAAACGCGGGTTCCTTCACCGCCTTGGTGCCGATGATCACATAGCTCACACCCGCCTTCACATAATGCTCGATGGTGGCCAGGTCGCGGATGCCGCCGCCGATCTGCACCGGCAGGTCGGGGTAGGCCGCGGCGATAGCGGTGACCACCTCGCCGTTCACCGGTTCACCGGCGAAGGCGCCGTTCAAATCTACCAGGTGCAGGCGGCGGCAGCCGGCGTCCACCCAGCGGCGGGCCATGGCTACCGGGTCGTCGGAGAACACGGTGCTGTCCTCCATCAGGCCCTGGCGCAGGCGCACGCACTGGCCGTCCTTGAGATCGATGGCGGGAATAATCAGCATGCGGGGTTCCACTCCAGGAAATTGCGCAGCAGTTGCAGCCCGGCGGTGTGGCTCTTTTCCGGGTGAAACTGCACAGCGAACAGGTTGTCGCGGGCCAGGGCCGCGTCGGCCTCCACCCCGTAATTGAGGGCGCCGGCCTGCAGGGCGCGGTCGTCGGCGTGCACATAGTAGCTGTGCACGAAATAAAAGCGGCTGTTGTCGGGGATACCCTGCCACAGGGGATGCGCCCGGGTCTGGCGCACCTCGTTCCAGCCCATGTGCGGCACCTTGAGGCGCTGGCCGTCAGTGTCATGCAGGGGCTGGCCGAAGTGCTTCACCTGCCCGGGGATGATATCCAGGCAGTCCACGCCGCCGTTTTCCTCGGAGCGGCTGAGCAGGGCCTGCATGCCCACGCAGATCGCCAGCACCGGCTTGCGCTGCTCGGTCAGGGCGCTGCGCAGCAGTTCGTCGCACTGCAGGCGGCGGATCTCCGCCATGCAGTCGCGGATCGCGCCCACCCCGGGGAAGACCACCCTATCGGCGGCGCGTATCTCCGCGGCCTCGCAGGTGACATGCACCTCGCCGGCGCCCACGTGCTCCAGGGCACTGGCCACCGAGTGCAGGTTGCCCATGCCATAGTCGATTACCGCTACCCGTTGCATGGGCCTTACAACACCCCTTTGGTGGACGGTGTGATGCCGGCCATGGCCGGGTCGGCCGACAGCGCCATACGCAGGGCGCGGCCGAAGGCCTTGAACACGGTCTCCGCCTGGTGGTGGCTGTTCACGCCGCGCAGGTTGTCGACGTGCAGGGTCACGTTGGCGTGGTTGACAAAGCCCTGGAAGAACTCGTGGAACAGGTCGACATCGAAGGCGCCAATGGCGGCACGGGTAAAGGGCACGTGGAACTCCAGGCCGGGGCGGCCGGAGAAGTCCACCACCACCCTTGAGAGGGCCTCGTCCAGGGGCACGTAGGCGTGGCCGTAGCGCAGGATGCCCTTCTTGTCGCCCACCGCCTTCGCCACCGCCTGGCCCAGGGTGATGCCGATATCCTCCACCGTGTGGTGGTCGTCGATATGGTTGTCGCCCTTGGCGTCGACCTCCAGGTCCATCATGCCGTGCCGTGCGATCTGGTCCATCATGTGGTCCAGAAAGGGCACGCCGGTGTCGAATTTCGCCAGGCCGGAACCGTCCAGGTTCACCGTCACGGTGATCTGGGTTTCCAGGGTATTGCGGCTTACCGTCGCCTTGCGCTCGGCCATTGTCTTCTCCACGTCCACGCTCTCTCCGCGCCGCCGCTTACCGGGGGCATTCACGGGCGCCAGGGGGCCCAAAAAGCCGGCCATTATAGAAGAAAGGGGCGGCAAATTCACCGCGAAAAAGACGGGAGCGCCGCGGTGGCGCCCCCGCGAGGAGCTTACAGCTGGGGCAGGGTGTCGAATATCGTGCCCGCGTTCCAGCCGCCATCGGCCATGAACTCCGAGCCGGTGCTGAAACTGGCTTCGTCGCCCGCCAGGAAAGCGGTGACCGCGGCCACCTCGTGGGGCATGCCCACCCGGGGCAGGGCCTGGTGGGTGTAGCTGGCGTCGGCCTGCTCGCGGGTGATGAAGTCCTTGCCGTGCATGTCGGTATACACGCCGCCGGGGTGCACGCTGTTCACCCGGATGTTGTACTTGCCCATCTCCAGCGCGGCGGTCTTGGTCATGCCGCGCACCGCCCACTTGCTGGCGGAATAGGCCACCAGGGAATTCTTGGACTGGAAGCCATCGATAGACGACACATTGACGATGGAGCCACCGCCGCCGGCTTTCATGGTCTCGAACACCGACTGCATGCCCAGGAATACCCCCAACTGGTTGACCCGGGCCACGTTGAGGAAGTCCTCTTCTGAGGTATCCACAATGGTTTTGTGGATCAGGATGGCGGCGTTGTTCACCAGCACGTTGAGGGTGCCGAACTGCGCGCTGGCCTCGACCGCGGCCAGCCACTGGGCCTTGTCGGTCACGTCCAGGTGGACGAACAGCGCCTTGTCGCCGAGTTCTTCGGCCACCTTGCGGCCGGGCTCGTCCAGCACGTCCGCCAGCACCACGCTGGCGCCCTGCTCCACCAGCAGGCGCGCGGTGGCCTCGCCCATGCCGCGGGCGGCGCCGGTAACGAGGGCGACCTTGCCTTCCAATCTTGCCATCACTTTATTCTCCGTAGATGTAGATAAACGAGCCCAAGCTTACCCCGGCGGCCCGGGCGGCTCCTACTCCATATGGAGGATTGCCGGCCGCTGGTCCATTGACCAAAACCATCGCCGGGCGCTACCGTGGCGGCCTCCACAATCAAGCGCCCCGACCATGCCCAAAACCGCCTTCGCCACCCGCCTGCTCGCCTGGTTCGACCAGCACGGCCGCCACGACCTGCCCTGGCAGCGCGACATCAATCCCTACCGGGTGTGGGTGTCGGAAATCATGCTGCAGCAGACCCAGGTGGGCACCGTGATCCCCTACTTCGAGCGTTTCATGGCGGCCTTTCCCACGGTACAGGCGCTGGCGGCGGCGCCGATCGACGACGTGCTGCACCTGTGGACCGGCCTGGGCTACTACGCCCGCGCGCGCAACCTGCACAAGGCCGCGATCGCCGTCTGCGCGGACCACCGCGGCGAGTTTCCCGACACGGTGGACGCGCTGGCCGAGCTGCCCGGCATCGGCCGCTCCACCGCCGGCGCCATCGTCAGCATCGCCCACCGCCGCCGGGCGGTGATCCTCGACGGCAACGTCAAGCGGGTGCTGGCGCGCCACGGTGCGGTGGCGGGCTGGCCGGGCAAGACCCCGGTACAGCGCGAGCTGTGGGCGCTGGCGGAGCGCCTGACCCCGGACAAGCGCTGCGCCGACTACACCCAGGCCATCATGGACCTCGGCGCCACCCTCTGCACCCGCAGCAAACCGGACTGCGGCGCCTGCCCGGTGGCGGGCGACTGCCGCGCCCGGGAACAAGGCCGGCAGGCGGAATTCCCCGGCAAGAAGCCGCGCAAACCGCTGCCGGTGCGCGACACGGTGATGCTCCTGGCCCTGGCCCCCAGCGGCGAGGTGTTCCTCGAACAGCGCCCGGCGCCCGGTATCTGGGGCGGACTGTGGTGCTTTCCCGAGCTGGAGAACACCGCGGACGTGACCGCGGCCTGCGCGGACCGCTGGGGCCTGGCGCCGGCGGCGATCGAGCCGCGGGCGGCCTTCCGCCACACCTTCAGCCACTACCACCTGGACATCACCCCGGTACTGGCCAGGCTGCCGGCCACCCCGGGCGCGGTCATGGCCAGCGATCAACAGCTCTGGTATAACAGGGCGCAACCCGCCAGGGTGGGCCTCGCGGCCCCGGTGGCCCGACTGCTGGCCGCTCTCGATTGATACAGCCCGACTGACATCCGGCACGACACAACCAGGACAGACACCATGCCCCGCACCGTTTTCTGCAAGAAATACCAGAAGGAACTGGAAGGCCTCGACGCGCCCCCCTACCCCGGCCCCAAGGGCCAGGACATTTTCGACAACGTGTCCAAACAGGCCTGGCAGGAATGGCAGAACCACCAGACCATGCTGATCAACGAGAAACAGCTCAGCCTGATGGACCCCGAGGCGCGCAAGTACCTGCAGCAGGAAATGGACAAGTTTCTCGCCGGCGAGGACTACGACAAGGCCGAGGGCTACGTTCCGCCCTCGGAGTAGGTATTCGACACCGCCAGCCCTTGACTCAGCCCGCGCTGGCGGGTTTAATACGCCCCCTCGCGCCCAGCGCAACCTCCGCCCGGATAGCTCAGTTGGTAGAGCAGGGGATTGAAAATCCCCGTGTCGGCAGTTCGATTCTGTCTCCGGGCACCATCTTTATTAAGAAGAAGCCTCGTCCGTGACGGGGCTTTTTTGTGGGCCGACACCGTGTGTCGGCCCCGGGACGCCGGCCGGCTCTACCCCATTAACGGGGGACGGGCATCCATCCGTAACCAACGGCGCCCAAAAGCCATCCAGTTCACAGTTTTACCTACCCGACGTTGCGTCGTTGCGCTCATCTAGCCACCATTTCCGGCTGGGAAATTCCGGAGAATGACACATGAGGCATGGATTCGCCCTGATACTGCTCGCCACCCTGGCCAGCACTGCGTCCGCCCAAACCCAGTTCTACAAGTGCAAGGATAAATGGGGCCAACCCATCTTCAGCCAGCGCCCCTGTGGCGACGATGCCGAGACCAGCTCGGTGTCAGGCCCTCAGCACACAGGAGGAACCACAGCAGCCGCCCCAGGAGTCCCTACAGCGCCCGCTGATGGCCCATCCACCTGGGACAAGATAGAAGCCTCCAACACGCTGCGAGAAGCCCGGCGTGAGATCGACCGACGCGAAGACCGGATTGAGAGCCTCGAGGCAGAACGCGACCGAAAAATCGCCGCCCTCAAGAACAAAAAACGCTACGCCAACAACAACCTGGCCGGTGCCACCTGGGAGGAGAGCATCTCCTCGGAAATGCAGGCCATCAACCATCAGTACCAGTCCAAGATCGACTCCGAGCGGCGAAAAATTGACCGCCTGCAGGAGAAAGCTGACCGGGTTGCCGAAAGTCTTTAAGCTACCGGCTTTGCCCAAGAACGTCTAAGGACCACCACCCATGGCGAGAAAACCCAAGGCCGAGAAGGCCGTGGAGCCGCTGGAGAAAACCCTCTGGAAAAGCGCAGACAAGCTGCGCAAGAACATGGACGCCGCCGAGTACAAGCACATTGTACTCGGCCTGATCTTCCTCAAGTACATCTCCGACGCCTTTGAGGAGCTGCACGCCAAGCTGGCCGCAGGTGAAGGTGAGTACGAGGGGGCGGACCCCGAAGACCCGGACGAGTACCGCGCCGAGCGGGTGTTCTTCGTCCCCGCCAACGCCCGTTGGAGCCATCTGCAGGCCCGCGCCAAGCTCCCCGAGATTGGTAAAGACGTAGATGAGGCCATGGACGCGATCGAGAAAGAGAACCCCACCCTCAAGGGGGTGCTGCCCAAACAGTACGCCCGCCAGAACCTCGACAAGGCCAGCCTGGGCGCCCTGATCGACCTGATCGCCACCATCGCCCTGGGTGACGCCAAGGCCAGAAGCCAAGACCTGCTGGGGCGCGTGTACGAATACTTCCTGGGCGAGTTCGCCGCCGCCGAGGGCAAGAAGGGCGGCCAGTTCTACACCCCCGTCAGCATCGTTAAGCTGCTGGTGAACATGCTGGAGCCCTACAAGGGGCGCGTGTACGACCCTTGCTGCGGTTCCGGAGGCATGTTCGTGCAGGCCGAGAAGCTGGTGGAGGCCCACCAGGGGCGCATCGACGACATCTCCATCTACGGCCAGGAGTCCAACCAAACCACCTACCGCCTGTGCCGCATGAACCTGGCCATCCGCGGCATCGACGGCTCCAACGTGCGCTGGAACGGCGAGGGCAGCTTCCTCAACGATGCCCACAAGGACATGAAGGCCGAGTTCATAATCGCCAACCCTCCCTTCAACGACTCCGACTGGTCCGGTGAGCTGCTGCGCGACGACCCCCGCTGGCAGTACGGTGTGCCGCCCACCGGCAACGCCAACTTTGCCTGGATGCAGCACATGATCTATCACCTATCCCCTACCGGGACGCTGGGGCTGGTGCTGGCCAACGGCTCACTGTCCTCCAACTCCGGCGGCGAGGGTGACATCCGCAGGGCCATCGTCGAAGCCAAACTGGTGGACTGCATCGTGGCCCTACCGGACAAGTTGTTTTACAACACCGGCATACCGGCTTGCCTGTGGTTTATCTCCCGGGACCGCAAGAACCACAACTTCCGCAAGCGGGAGGATGAGGTGCTGTTTATCGACGCTCGCAATATGGGCGAGATGATTACCCGCCGGAATCGGGACTTCGCCGACGAGGACATCGCTCGCATCGCGGACACCTACCACGCCTGGCGTAACAAAGACGGCGGGTACGAGGACGAGAAGGGATTCTGCAAGGCCGCCTCACTGGAGGAAGTGCTGAAGCACAACCATGTGCTGACACCGGGGCGGTATGTTGGAATTCCCGATGAGGACGATGACGGGGTGCCGTTTGAGGAGAAGATGGCAAAGCTGACTTCCGAATTGGAAGAGCAGATGGCTCAGGGCCAAGCACTCGATATGCGCATTCGTGAGAACTTGGCAAATGTGGGTTGTCGAACATGAGTCTTGCAGAGGAGCGCCCACTTGAGGAAGTTGTAGAGAAATTTATCGACTATCGAGGGAAAACCCCAACTAAGACTTCTTCTGGAATACCACTGATAACTGCGAAGATAGTTAAGGGTGGCTTTATTCAGGAGCCTCAGGAATTTATCGCTGAAGCGGATTATGATGCGTGGATGCGTCGAGGACTGCCAGAAAATGGTGATGTAGTTTTGACGACCGAGGCACCTCTCGGGGAAGTCGCTCAAATTTCCACGGACAAGAAAGTGGCGCTAGCTCAGCGTATAATCACCTTAAGGGGAAAATCAGGAGTACTCGATAATACCTTCCTGCGATATTCGCTTCAGAGCAAGACCATGCAACACCGCCTTACCGGCAGGTCATCAGGCAGTACAGTTTCAGGGATTAAATCCAGCGAACTAAAAAAAGTTCTAATTCCGCTGCCACCGTTTAAAGAGCAGCAATCAATCGCGAATACTCTCTCCTCCCTCGACGAAAAAATCGAACTCAACCGTAAGCAGAACCGCATCCTGGAAGCCATCGCCCAGGCGCTATTCAAGCACTGGTTCGTGGACTTCGAGTTCCCCGACGAAAACGGCCGACCCTACAAATCCAGCGGCGGCGCCATGCAGCCCTCTGAGCTGGGGGAGATTCCGGTGGGGTGGAAAATTGGCTGTATTGGCGACTTTGTGGCGCATAAGAAAAAAAGCATAAACCCTGCGTCTGAACCCGATACAGAGTTCAACCACTTCAGCATCCCAAATTTCGATGCAGATCGTGATGCAAAGATTGAGTTGGGGGGTACGATTCAGAGCAACAAGTATAGAGTCGAAGAAAACTCGATCCTCGTATCAAAGCTCAATCCACGTTTTCCAAGAATCTGGGCTGTCCTCGGGCTGCCTGGCCCGAACTCAATTTGTTCGACCGAATTTCAAGTGTTTGTACCGAAGGAAAGCTCGTATTCATTTGTGTTATGCCTACTGAAATCTCCGTACGTCAGGTCTGAGATGGTTAACCGCGTCTCCGGCACCAGTGGAAGTCACCAGCGTATCAACCCTGCAGACTTGTTGAGTATCGAGATTCCAATTCCACCGGGGCAGTTGATATGCAAGTTCAACGAAGCGGCACTTTCGTCGATTCAAAAACAAGCCATGAACCTCGAAGCAAGCAAAACTCTGGCATCAGTCCGCGACACCCTTCTCCCCAAACTCATGTCCGGCGAACTACGGGTATCCTGACATGACGCTCAACGAAGACGCCATCGAACAACTCGCCATCGAGCGTCTCGTTGAGCTGGGTTACGACTACCGCCACGGCCCGGACATCGCCCACGATGGCGAGAACCCCGAGCGGACCTCATACGCCGATGTGGTGCTGGTCGAGCGCCTGCGTGCCGCTGTGGCCCGCATCAACCCCGACATTCCCGCAGAGGCCCGCGAACAGGCTGTAAAGGAGGCGCTTGGCACCCACGCCCCCGAGCTGCTGGCCGCCAACGAAGTCTTCCACCGCCTGCTCACTGACGGGGTGGAGGTCACCTACCAGCACGACGGCGAGACCCGGGGCGACAAGGTCTGGCTGGTGGACTTCGACGCACAGGGAAGTGCGAGTGTCGCGGGAGGCAGGACGCCGGGAGCGACCGACAAGCCCGACCTCAACGATTACCTGGTGGTCAACCAGTTCACCATCGTCGAGAACAACACCAACAAGCGCCCGGACCTGATCCTGTTCGTCAACGGGCTGCCGCTGGCGGTGCTGGAGCTGAAAAACGCCGCCAACGAGAACGCGACCATCCGCTCCGCCTTCGAGCAACTCCAGACCTACAAGAACGCCATCCCCGGCCTGTTCACCTATAACGGCCTGCTGGTGGTCTCGGACGGGCACAAGGCCCGCATGGGCTCCCTCTCTGCCGGTTTCAGCCGCTTTATGGCCTGGAAGACTACGGAAAGCGAATCTGAGGCGGGTAAGTACACGCCTCAACTGGAGACGCTCATCGGCGCGGCGCTGACCCCGGCCACCCTGCTAGAGCTGATCCGCCACTTCACCGTGTTCGCCCGCTCCAGCAAGGAAGACCCGGACACCGGCCTGACCACAGTGGAAACGGTCAAGATGATCGCCGCCTACCACCAGTTCTACGCCGTGGGCAAAGCCGTCACCTCCACCCTGCACGCCGCGGATACCGAGGGCAGCCGCAAGGCGGGGGTGGTGTGGCACACCCAGGGCAGCGGCAAGTCCCTTTCCATGGTGTTCTACGCTGGCAGGCTGGTGCTGGAACTGGACAACCCCACCATCGTGGTCCTCACCGACCGCAACGACCTGGACGACCAGCTGTTCGACACTTTTGCCGCGAGCCGCCAGCTCCTGCGTCAGGAGCCGGTGCAGGCCGAGGGGCGCGAGGACCTGCGCGACAAGCTGCGGGTCGCCTCCGGGGGCATCATCTTCACCACCCTGCAGAAGTTCGGCCCCCGGGAGGGCGAGGCCCTGTTCCCGCTGCTCTCCGACCGGCGCAACATCGTGGTCATCGCCGACGAGGCCCACCGCAGCCAGTACGGCTTCTCGGCCCGGGAAGTGGACATCCGCGACGAGTCCGGCCAGGTCATCGGCAAGAAGACCGCCTACGGCTTCGCCAAGTACATCCGCGACGCCCTGCCCAACGCCACCTTCATCGGCTTTACCGGCACACCGGTAGAGCTGGACGACAAGAACACCCCCGCCGTGTTCGGGGACTATATCGACGTCTACGACATCTCACAGGCCGTGGAAGACGGCGCCACCGTCAAAATCTACTACGAAAGCCGCCTGGCCAAGGTGCAGATACGCGAGGAGCAACGCGAGCACCTGGACGAGGAGTTCGACCAGATCATGGAGGAAGCCGCAGGCTACGGTGGCGGTGAGGAAGACCTCGAGCAACTGGGCACCAAGGCCAAGGCGAAGTGGACCCGCCTGGAGGCCATCGTCGGCCATCAGAGCCGCATCGACAACGTGGCCCAGGACCTGGTGGCCCACTTCGAGGGACGGCAGGAAATCTTCGACGGCAAGGCGCTGATAGTCGCCATGAGCCGCCGCATTTGCGTGACCCTATACAACGCCATCGTCGCCCTGCGCCCCGACTGGCACGACGAGGACGACACCAAGGGCGCCATCAAGGTCATCATGACCGGCTCCAGCTCCGACCCCCAGGCCATGCAGCCGCATATCCGCAACAAGGCTGCCCGCAAGGCCATTGGCGAGCGCCTCAAAGACCCGGCCGACCCGCTCAAGCTGGTGATCGTGCGTGACATGTGGCTCACCGGCTTCGACGCCCCCTGCCTCCACACCCTGTACGTGGACAAGCCCATGCAGGGCCACAACCTGATGCAGGCCATCGCCCGCGTGAACCGCGTGTACAAGGACAAGCCCGGCGGGCTGGTGGTGGACTACATCGGCATCGCCTCGGACCTCAAGCGCGCCCTGGCCACCTACACCGAGGGTGGCGGCAAGGGTAAGCCCACCCTGGACATCTGCGAGGCCATCGCGGCCATGCAGGAGAAATTCGAGGTGGTGGACCAGATACTGGCCGGGTTCGACTACCGCCGCTATTTCACCGCGGACACCTCGACCAAGCTGAGCCTGATTCTGGAGGCCGAGGAGTACGTCCTGGGGCTGGAGGACGGCAAGAACCGCTT
Organism: Parahaliea mediterranea; assembly: GCF_017255185.1. GTDB lineage: Bacteria > Pseudomonadota > Gammaproteobacteria > Pseudomonadales > Halieaceae > JAFKCZ01. Next base: position 32,266 of record NZ_JAFKCZ010000018.1, on the reverse strand, counting down.
CACCCGGGAAGTCACCCTGCTGGGCAAAGCCTTTGCCCTCGTGGCCCCCGACGAGGCCGCCATGGCCATCAAGGACGAGTTGGCCTTCTTCCAGGCCGTGAAGGCTCGGCTGGCAAAGTTTGAGCCCGGGAATGGCCGCAGCAAGGAAGAGATCGACACCGCCATCCGACAGTTGATTGACGAGGCAGTTGTATCGGACCAGGTCGTGGACGTATTCGACGCTGCCGGTATCAAGAAGCCAGATATCTCCATACTGTCCGACGAGTTCATGGCTGAAATCCAGGGGATGCAACACAAGAACCTAGCGCTGGAGCTGCTCAAGAAAATCCTGAACGATGAGATCCGCACCCGCTCGAGCCGGAACATGACCCAGAGCCGGAAGCTATCCGAGATGCTGGATGGCGCCATCAACCGGTACCAGAACAACCTCCTGACCGCGGCTGAGATCATTCAGGAGCTGATCGACATGGCGCGGGAAATCACCGCGGCTGACAAGCGAGGAGAGGAGCTTGGACTGACCGAAGATGAACTGGCCTTCTACGATGCCCTGGAGGTCAACGATAGCGCCGTCGCTATTCTTGGGGATGAGAAGCTGCGGGAGATTGCCCATGATCTTGTAGAGCAGGTACGGAAGAATGCGACCATAGACTGGACGGTAAAAGAGACAGTTCGATCTAGAATGAAAGTAATGATAAAGCGAATTTTAAGGAAATATGGATATCCGCCTGATAAGGAAGCTTCAGCAACAGCAACTATTTTAAAACAAGCAGAGCTACTGGCAGATAAACTCGCTTCCTAGGAATCAGGTTTCACTACTAAAAATCGTACGCTAATACCGAGGCATACCCCGCTAGGTATATAATTTTAATATCAGTCCCAGATAGGGACCCTATGATATATAAGGAAGTTGATAGTGATAGGCCCAGCATCACAGCAGGACATGGAAGACGAACTCGCCGCGGGGAGGATTGAGTTAGGGGCAAATGCTGCAATTGTAGACTTGCTTTCAGCGCTTGCACTGACAAATTTGCCATCCATGTGCTATGCGTACAAATCTCGCGTAAAACCTAACTCCAAGTTGATCCACAAAAAGTCTATTAAAGTAAAAGAGAGACCTGACTATGAGATACACCACATCACCGATGTGGTAGGGGTACGCTTTGTCTCACTCTTTCGGCATGAAATGCCCGCTATAGTTTCAGAAATACTATCCCTTATCGATCACTCCAACCCTTTAAATCCTAATCCTTTCTTCGCCGGTGGATTGGAAGAAATAATTCTCTTCAAAGGAAATACAGCCAGCGATCCACTCTTTGAAAAAATACGCAAAGTCATTCAGGAGAATCCTATCGCGGCGGAAAAGCTTGAAGAAAAAAATTCAAAAGAGGGCTATTCGAGTATACATATCGTTGCTCGACTGAATAAAGAGATTGATCTACCGCGGCTAGAAAATAGCTACCTAATACCTCTAGAAATTCAGGTTAGGACTGTCTTTGAGGATGCATGGGGAGAAATTGATCATAAGTATGGCTATGTAATTCGGACTGGAAAGCATGAAGGCGAACCTATACACAACCCGGCATCCGTACTCGCTCACTTGAAAGTACTAAAGCAATTTTCTGACGCATGCGCTGACTATGCTGATGTAATCCACAAAGAGGCAATTGAAGACCTAGCCAAACCAACAGCTGCCGGAAATGTAATTTCGATAGAGGCAGATGATGAAACAATACAACGGTTTATAGATCTCAAAATTGATGGGAATCTAATAGAAGGGTATGTGGAAGCACGAAAAATCAAAACAGCATCTATTGAAAGTGGCGACTCTGAAAGACTTTACGCTGCAGCTGAATATTTTGGATCACTAGCAAAAGAGCGCTCTGATTCTGAGTGTCTTTTCTACTATTACTCAAAGATGAACGAAGCCATTTGCTTGCTGTCAACTGGCGAGACGGATGAAGCTTACCGGGCGAGAGATATTTATAGAGAAATTGTTACACAGTTCCCGAATCACCCCCTAGCAAAACACCGGCTAGCTCAAGCTTATAGCAAGCTAGGAGACATCGACGAAGCTATTGAGCACTTCAATCTAGCTTGGTTGCAAACCACTGAATACGAAGAAAGCGGCTCTGTCGGAGGAGATGAGTTACCTGAACTTGATTACAAACATATTCTGGCACGCTTACCAGGCATGCTGGGCTACAGCCATTGGGAAAAATCTGAACGAGCCGAAACAGCCGAAGAGAAGTTGGAATTTCTCTCAGCAGCCTACGAAGCAACACTTCCTGCCCTAAAAACGAACGAAGAAAGCGCCCTATTACAAGCACACAATAATTTGCTCTATTACAGCTGCGATAAATTAAAGTACTGCAGCGAGATAATGGACATAGACCCTGTGTTAGAGGCTGGCCGATCGCACATGACCTTCCTCGAAGAAAACCAAAATATTGATCAATTAGAAAATGTAAGCCGGCTAGACACACTAGCCCAAGGCATGTTCCTTCTGGGACGGATGGAGTCTGCAACTCAAATAGCAAATCGAATTATCAATCTTGTCCTCGCTGGCAAGCTTGATGGGGTAGACAGCCGCGAAGCGCTCGAAATTGCCCAAGATGCCCGCAGGCTTCTGGAACAAATCGAACCTGGATGAAGTTCTCATAAGGCCAATAAACGATTGACATTTACTGATTGCGCCCCTACTTTTATGTAAAGCTTCAGCAAACCCAACCCACCTAAGGAGAATAGACATGTTGCGCCCTAGCAATGATGGCTAATTCACTCTATTAAGTTACTGATTATAAAAAGAAACTTCGGGCCTAAAGCGATTTCTAGAACAGCAAAACTGCTACAGCGTCTCAACTATTCAGTCGCTTGGCCCCGCAAGCCATTCCCCTTAAGACGACTAACTCTCGCAGCCCCACATTACGGCTCGGCTAACTAGAAGGTTGCTGAATACTGACCGGCCAACCTAGGCCGATACGGGGCACTTTTGGGGGCACAAAATAGCTCTATTAGTAGAAATATCTAGAAATTACAATTAGATATAACCGTTATGGTGATACGTCTCCGGGCACCATATTTATTAAGAAGCCTCGTCTGATGACGGGGCTTTTTTATGGGTCAGCACTCTCACTGACTTAACCGTTGTAGGGCCGAATTTATTCGGCCGTTGATGCCATGAGCACCTCTTTTGGTCGAATAAATTCGACCCTACAGGGCGCAAAATAGCCTGTTTTTGACTTATGTAAATGCCATTCGTATCCGTCCCCTATGGTTTGCGCAGGAAATGCGCGGGGATCAGTGAGGCCAGCAGGAAGGCGGCGATAACGAGGTAGATCGGCCAGCCATTGTCGTCGGCGGCGGCTTCCGGTGGGGTTACCAGCACTTCCATCGCGGTGGTGTGGCCCTCCTCGCCCTGGGCGGTGACGCGGTAGCGATGGCCGGCCAGAACCGGCAGCTGGAAGGCGCCGGCGGGGCCGGTTTGCAGGGCCAGTGGCGGGAAGTCGGGTTGGTCGAGGTTCTCCACGCGAATGTAGTTGCCCGCCGCGGCGCTGTCGTCCGAGTAGCTGAGCCGGCCCTGGATCACCCAGCCGTCATGGGTGCTCGCGGGCCGGGCCTGCAGGTGCATGCCGTGGGCCGCGGCGTGCGGCTGCCACAGAGAGAACAGCAGTGCCAGCGCCGGCAGCAGCAGGCGCGGCAAAGCAGCAGACAGGCCGCAGGGCATTAGCGGGCCTCGAAGCCGAGCAGGTACTCGTAGCTCAGTTCGGTATAGCCGGGCTCGTCAACGGCGAAGCGCTTGCCGGCCCACAGCCGGTTGAAGCCGGGCTGCGGGACGAAGGTGGCGATGCCCTCGGCATCGGTCTCGCCGGCATCGCCCGCCTCCCCCTGGCCCAGCTTCACGCCGGGGAGGGCTTTGCCATCCAGCAGGACTTTGACCCGCATCGGCTCGCCGGCGCGGGGCTGGCTCTCGCTGAGGGGAATGACCTCGAAGCGCTGCCCCAGTTCGAGGGTCACAACCGGGGACCACTGCACAATGGTCTTGTGGTACTTGATGGCGTTGGTCGCCCTGCTGGCGCCGGGGACCTCGTTCAAGGGCCGATTGACGCTTCGCCCCATCGGGTCGCGGGCCCAGATGCCGTTGTCGAAGTGGATGGCGACCAGGGCGGTGTCCGGCGCCAGGGTGAGCACCGTGTTGCCTTCGCCGGGACCGGGGGCGTCCCGGCGCAGGACGTCGAGGGGCCGCCCCGCGGCATCGTAGGCGTCGATCGACACGATCTTGGCGCTGTCGTAGGTCTCCAGTTGGTCGGCGTGGCCGCCGAACAGAACCTCGTAATGTCGCGGCTCGCCAGCCACCGGTTCGAGCCACGCGGTGTGCGCCTGGCCCAGGGCCGGGGCCAGGAGTGCGGCCGTCATCAACCATGCTCGGCGCAGGGGCGGGACGCTGTTGGATTGGCGGTTCATGTCGATCTCCATCTACAGGCTGATTTGCAGGCCCAGGCGCAGCTGTCGCGGCGCGCCGGTGGCAAACAGGTTTTCGCCGCCGAACATGAAGCGGGTCGGGGCGTACTCCTCGTCCGCCAGGTTGTCCACGCGGGCGTACAGGTTCGTCCGGGGGTTGATACGCCAGTCGAGTTCCAGGTCCACCACGTCGTAGCTGTCGGCGTAGGCGCTGTTGTCGGCGTTCAGGGCGTAGCCGCCGACGGCGCGCCAGATCAGGTTTACCCGCCAGTCGGGCAGGAAGGCCCAGCCCGCCTGCAGGGTGGCGGAGTAATCGGACACGCCCCCCACTTCCTTGCCGACGAGACCGGGGTCGGCATTTTTCAACACTTCCGAGTCGTTGACGCCGTACACAGCGCTCAGGGACAGGCTCGGGTGCGGTTGCCAGGCCGCGGAGGCCTCGAGGCCGCGGCGCTCGGTTTCGCCGTAGTTTTCATAAATGCCGGTATCCACCGTGCGCACCTCGCCATCGGAATCCACCTCGAACAGGGCCAGGTCCAGCTCCAGGGTCTCAATCGGCGTCCAGGTAATGCCCGCCTCGAGCTGGCGGAAGGTGACCGGATCCAGGTTGGCCGCCTCGCTCTGGTACTTGATCCAGCCCGAGGGCAGGGCGAAACCCTCCGACCAGCTGGCGCGCGCCACCAGGTTGTCGGTCCAGTCCGAGCGCAGGCCAAGTTTCGGACTGAGGTTGTCCAGGTCGTTCAACTCGCTGCAGGGACTGGTCCCGGTCTCCGGTCCCTGCTTGCGGCAATCGCCGTCGAAGCGGTCGTAGCGCAGCCCCAGGGAAGGCTGAAACAAGGGGTGCCATTCGGCCTGCAACTCGGCAAAGGCGGAGACGCTGTCGAGTTCGGTGCGCCGGTCGTTGATCGCCGGGCCGGTGCGCTGGCGCCGGTCGAGACCGTCGTAATAAACGTAGTCGGTGGCCTCGCGGTAGCTTTCCACCCCGGCCACCCAGGTGAGCGGAGTGCCGCCCGCTTCGTGCTGGCCGTTGAGGCTGATACCGGCGCCGGCGACCTCGCGATCGTAACTCTCCTCGCGCTGGCGCCACTGGCCGCCACCCACCGGCCGGGAGAACCAGCGGCTAAAGTCCTGCTCGGTACCGTAGAGGAAGCCGAGCAATTGCAAATTGGACGAGAGCTGGTGGCTGAGGTCGGCGCGCAGGGTGGCAAAGGATTTCTCGGCGCCGTCGTTCTGTACGTTGGCATTGATACCGTAGGGGTCGCGGCGGTAGTCGGCCTCGGTGAGGTAGGAGGCGCTGTCGCTGTCGGCGTCGTGCCAGCGGCCGGACAGCGCGAGCCGGGTATCCGCGCCCAGCGGGAAGGCCCAGCGCCCGGACAGGGTGTCGCGCCGGGTATCCGACCGCGGCCGGAAGCCGTCGCTCTGGTAGTGCTGCAGGGCCAGGTTGAGGGCCTGGCCAGGGGCCGGCTCGAGACCGACGGCGCCCTGTATATCCAGTAAACCGTCGGAACCGCCGCTGACATCGAGGTCGCGGTAGTCGCCGCCCTTGCGGGTATCCACTTTCACCAGGCCGCCGCGATTGTAGTTGCCGTAGAGCGAGGACACCGGCCCCTTGAACACGGTCATCCCGCCCACTTCCAGGGGCACGATCACATTCAGGTCCACATAGCCGTCGGCGTGGGACATGGCCTCGTTGAGGGGGATGCCGTCGATCACCACGCCGAGGTCGCCGCCGTGCCCGCCGTCCCCGAAACCGCGGATACTGAAGCTGTTGGCGACGCCGGACAGCCCGTAGTCGCGAATGCTCATGCCGGGCACCTGGTCGAATATCTGCTCCGGCTGGGAGATTTTCTGCTCGCGCAGCGCGGTGGCGTCGAAGCGGGTGGCGGAGAAAGCCGTCTCCGCCCGGTCCATGATTTGCCCCTTGACCACGATTTCGGCGATGGGAAGGCGTTCGCTGTCCGGGGCACCGGCACCACCGGCCGGCGCATCGGCCAGGCCCGGAGGACTGGCGGTGAGCGCGGCCAGCACCAGCAGGGGCGCACCTGAACGGTAAGTAGCGGACATGGTTAAGGACTCCTGTATCTGTTTTTTCGGGGTCAGTGCCGGTGCGCCGGACCGCCGTCGTGGCTGTGCCAGCCGTTTTCCTGCCCGCCGTTGCCGCTGGCATGCCCGGCAGCGACGGGGCCGTGATCCTCGCTGTGAGCCAGGCCGTGCAGCTGGAACAGCATCAACATGAAACCGATAATAATCAGCAGGCCGTTGATGGCGCGGCTGAGGGGCATCCACACGGTGGTGCGGCGCCAGGCCCGAATCACCACGATCATCACGCACAGCGCGGCCACCTGCCCCAGCTCCACCCCCAGGTTGAACCACAGGATCTTGCCGACCAGCCCCGGCTCGCCCGGCCCGGCCAGGGTCTGGAACTGGGTGGCCAGGCCGAGGCCGTGAACCAGGCCAAACAGGAACACCATCAGCAGCAGGTTGGGCGCGCGGACACCGAGGCAGCGACGGAAGCCATCCAGGTTCTCGAAGCCCTTGTACATGACCGTGATGGCGATAAAGGCATCGATGTAATAGGGTACAACCGCGACACCCGCCAGGGTCGCCCCCAGCAGCACCAGCGTGTGGCCCAGGGTGAAGGCGGTAATGAATTTGAGGATGTCGACAAAACGGCCGAGAAAGAACACCACCCCCAGCAGGAACAGCAGGTGGTCGTAGCCACTGAGCATGTGTTCGGCGCCGGTCCAGACGTAGTCCAGCCAGTCGCCGTTCGCCAGGCGCTGGCGGGCCTGGTCGTGAACCTCGTGGGCCCGGGCGGGCAGCGCCAACAACAACGCCAGCCAAGGGAGCAGGCGGCGCCCGGGAGCGCGCAAAAGCAGGTGAACGGGATGGAACATGTGGCTAATTAGAATTCCGCCGCGGCATTTTGTAGTATCGATGGCGGTCATTCTTCCACGGCCGGCCAAACTTCGATAAGGGATCGGTTTTCCGACAGCAGATACCGCCATGGCAGGAATCACCAAGCCACTTCACAAGCACCTGAGCCGGCTCGGCGCCGGGCGACGGACGCAACGCACACCGGCACTCGGCGAGCGCGAGCTGGCGGTATTGCACGCGCTGTGGCTCGCCCAGGAACCCGAGAATCGCAGGCCCGACGCGGCGGACGGCGCCCTGAGCGCCCAACAGGTGCTCGAGCGCATGCCGGGCAAGCCCCTGGCCCTCAGTACCATACAAAGCACCCTGGAGCGGCTCTGTCGCAAATCGCTGGTGGACCGGCGCAAGCAGGCCCGGGCCTACCTCTACCGGCCGCTACTGGAGCGCCAGGAGCTGATCAGCTCGCTGCTGCACGACATCAGCCAGGAGGTCGCCGGCGGCGACATCGCTTCCATGGTGTCGGGATTCATGGACTACCTTCAGGATTCCAAGCGGCATGATTGAAATGCTCGCCGCCGTCGTGGAACCCCTGACCGCCGGCCTGCTGGTGACCGTACTGGCCTCGCTGATCGCCGCCTTGTTCTACCCGCTGTTTTACCGCCTGTCGCCGGCGGTCGGCCCCGAAAGCCGCGCCCTGCTCATCTGGCTGTACGGTCTATTACCGGTCCTCGTGGCCAGCCTCAGCGTACTGATGCTACTGCAGCCAGCGCTGGCCGCCGCCTTCATGCCCAGCCACTGTCACGGCGCCAATTGCGCCGCGCACCGGCCCGAGTTCGGCCTCTCGTCGCCGGCGGGTATCGGCCTGATCGGGCTGACCGCGGTAGTGCTGGCCGTGGCCCTGGCCCTGGCCCAGCGCAACCTGCTGCAGAACCACCGGCGGCTACTGCTGCTGCGCCACCTCTCCCGGCGCGGGCTGGGGCGCCACTGGCGGCTGGTGGATAGCGAACGGCCGCTGGCCTGGTGCGCGGGCATCCTGCGGCCCCAGGTCTATATCTCGCGCGGACTGTTGGCCACGCTGAATGGCGAGCAATTGCAGGCGGTGCTGCTGCACGAGCAGGCCCACCTCCAGCGCCGCGACAACCTGCGCGCGGCCCTGCTGCAGTGGGCCACGGTATTCTGGCCGCCGCGGGCAAGGCGGCGCCTGTGGCGGGACCTGCGGCAGGCGACCGAAGCGGCCTGCGACCAGGTCGCGGCGGCGGGCGCCGATCGCGCGGACCTGGTCGCCTCGGCGATAGCGCGCCTAAGCCAGGCGGAGCCGACCGGCGCCGCGGCACCGACAGCCAGGGCCGGGCGCGACTGCGACACGGATGCTTTATTGCAACGCCTGGAAAAATTACGCTCGCCGCAGCAAGCTGGCGCCGTGGCCGTGGGCAGCTGGCTGATGATCTCGCTGCTGGCGGCCAGCCAGGTGGTCGGACTGTCGGTCGCGGCCCATACCGCGATCGAGTGGATCACCCTGTAGGCCAGCCTGCCGGCATCGCCCTCAAGACCAGAATGCGGGCACGCCTCAGTCCAGCGGCAGTTCGGTGGTGTGCTTGATCTGCTCCATGACAAAACTCGCCGAGACATCGAACAGGTCCGCCTCGATCAGCTGGTGATACAGCCTGTCGTAATCCGGCATGTCCCGCACCACCGCCTTGATAAGGTAGTCCAGCTCACCCCCGGTGCGATAGACCTCCAGCACCCCCGGAATGCCCTCCATCACCCGGTTGAACTGCCGCGCCCAGCGCGCGTTGTGTTGGTTGGTGCGAATCGAGATGAACACGGTCAGCGACAACCCCACCCGCTCCGGATTGAGCAGGGTCACCCGGCTGCGTATCACCCCGGCTTCCTCCAGGCGCTGCACGCGGCGCCAGCAGGCCGACTTGGAGATGTTGACCGTATCCGCCAGGGCGGCAATGGAGAGGGAGGCGTCTCGCTGCATGGCGCGCAGCAGTGCCCGGTCGACAGGGTCCATGGTACTCACTCACAAGGTGGGAAAAGAACGTTTATTCTCTATATCCTAAATTAACGGAACAAATGTTTCCATATTCAGGCAATTCACTGGCGATATAGAGACAATGTATCGGGCATCGCGGTCCATAATGCCACTTTTTAGCCGGACCCCGAACCATGGATTCCCTGATAGAGAAGATCCGCAACGCCGTGATCGGCGCCGACCGCGGCATACCCACCCCCTTCGGCCTCAAACCGCTGGTCTACGCCGACTACACCGCCTCCGGCCGCGCCCTGGATTTCATCGAGGACTTCATCCGCGAGGCGGTGCTGCCCAGCTACGCCAACACCCACAGCGAGGCCTCCCGCACCGGCGCCGCTACGACCCGGCTGCGGGAGGAAGCGCGCGCGGAGGTTCGCCGCGGGCTCAACGCCGGACCGCTGGACAGCGTGCTGTTCTGTGGCAGCGGCGCCACCGCCGCCGTCAATCGCCTGGTGGACGCCCTCGGCCTGCGCCTGCCCACCTCCGAGGCCCAACGCAACGCGTTGCTGCGGCGCATCCCCCGGGACGAGCGCCCGGTGGTCTTCATCGGCCCCTACGAACACCACTCGAACGAGCTGCCCTGGCGCGAGAGCCTGGCGGAGGTGGTGGTCATCCCCGCGGACCCCGAGGGGCGCATCGACCAGGCCGCGCTGGCCGCGCAACTGGTTCGCCACGGCGAGCGGCCGCTGCGCGTGGGCAGCTTCTCAGCGGCCTCCAACGTTACCGGCATCAAGAGCGACGTCGCGGGCATCAGCGCCCTGCTGCACGACCACGGCGCCCTGGCGTGCTGGGACTACGCCGCGGCGGGCCCCTATGTCGATATCGACATGAACGGCGATACGCCCCTGGACGCGGTATTCCTGTCGCCGCACAAGTTCATCGGCGGCCCCGGCACCCCGGGCCTGCTGGCGATCAAATCGCAGCTGCTAAAAGATCCCGTTCCGGCGGTGAGCGGCGGCGGTACCGTGGCCTGGGTATCCCCCGACGGTCACCGCTATGTCGAGGACCGGGAGCGCCGCGAGGAGGGCGGCACGCCGGGCATCGTCGAGTCGATCCGCGCCGGGCTGGTGTTCAAACTGCGCCGCGAGGTGGGGCCGGCGCGCATCGAGGCGCTGGAGCAGTCCTTTGTCCGGCGGGCCCTGAAACGGCTGTCGGCCAACCCGCGGCTGGAGATCCTGGGCAACCCGGCACTCGACCGGCTGGCCATCCTGTCGCTGCGCTTCCGCCACGGCGGCCGGGACCTGCACCACGGCTTTGCGGTGGCCCTGCTCAACGACCTGTTCGGCATCCAGGCCCGGGGGGGCTGTTCCTGCGCCGGACCCTACGGCCACAGCCTGCTGCAACTGGACCAGGCGCTCAGCGACGCCATTGACCACCAGCTTCAGCGCGGGCGGGGCATCCTGCGCCCGGGCTGGGTGCGGCTGAGCTTCAACTATTTCATCAGCGAGGCGGAATACTCCTACCTGCTGGACGCCATCGAGCTGGTGGCGGAACACGGCTGGCGCCTGCTGCCCTATTACGACTACTGTCCCGACCACGGCATCTGGCGGTTCCGGGGCGCGGCGGAGCAGACCGGCGCCGGCCTCACCGGCTGGAACTTCGCCGACGGAGCTCCCGCCCACGCCCTGCCACGGGCCCCGGCGCTGGCGCCGACCCTCGAAACCGCCGCCGCCGAACTGCTGAAAACCCGGCCGGCCGCCGAGCTGTCGCCCGGGGCATTCGGCCCGGAGGTGGAGGCGCTGCGCTGGTTCCTGTTGCCCAGCGAGGCGGCAAAGCGGCTCGCGGCGGCGCGCTAGCCCCCGGCCGGATGGGAAAGCGGCCCCGTTCGCGGTAAAGTGCGGGGGCGAACTCCGGATCAAGTCGACAACCGTGGAATTTTTAGTGAACTCCCTGGTGGTGGTCACGGTGGTGATTTTCCACTACGAGTACCTGCACCTGCTCTCGCGCTACCTGCCGCGCCTGCGCCTGCGGCCGCGCTTCAAAATCGTGCTCGGGGTGGGTGGCGCGCTGGTGGCCCACGCCATCGAGATCTGGATCTTCGGCGCGGTGTACTACGTGGCGATGCACGAGTTCCAGTGGGGCGGCCTGACCGGCGGCAGCGCCTACAGCCTGATGGAGTGCGCCTACTACTCGTTCACGGTGTTCACCACCCTGGGCTTTGGCGATATTACGCCCGAGGGGCCGCTGCGCTACCTCACCGGCATCGAGTCCCTCACCGGCCTGGTGCTGATCACCTGGACCGCCTCCTTCCTGTATATCGAGATGCAAAAATACTGGGAAGACGAGGATATGTAAGTCGCGGGCTTTTTCCACTATTCCGGGCCCACGGCCTGATCATCCCTAAATCGTGCTATACAATGTCGCGCCGTCATTGGCGCCGAGCGCCCCATACAGGAACCCGATACGTGGAATTGAAAATTTTCTTCACCATCTTCGCCGCCGTATTCATCGCCGAGCTCGGCGACAAGACCCAGCTCGCCACCATGCTGTTCGCGGCAGACAAGGAAGTGAGCAAGTGGACGGTATTCGCCGCCGCCTCCGCGGCACTGGTCGTCGCCTCGGCGATCGGCGTACTGGCGGGCAGCATGCTGTCCGCCTACATCAGCGAAAGGGTACTGGCCTACGTGGCTGGCACCGGTTTTATCCTTATTGGCGCCTGGACCCTGTACCAGGCCTGATTACAACGGAGCCAGCACAACAAATGTCCGCAATTAGTATCCGCCCGGCCACCCGGGAAGACACCCCGCTGATCCTGCACTTTGTACGCGAGCTGGCTCAGTACGAGAAAGCCCTGCACGAAGTCGAGGCCACCGAGGCCCACTTCGAGCGCGCGCTGTTCGGCGCCGAGCCCCGGGCCTGGTCGGTGATCTGCGAGCTGGACGGCGAGCCCGCCGGCTTCGCCCTGTATTTCTTCAATTACAGCACCTGGACCGGCCGCTACGGCCTGTACCTGGAGGACCTCTACGTGTCGCCGCAACACCGCGGCAGCGGCGCCGGCAAGGCCCTGCTGAAGCACCTGGCGCGGATAGCGGTGGACAGGGACTGCGGGCGCTTCGAGTGGAACGTGCTGGACTGGAACACCCCCGCCATCGAATTCTACGAATCCTTCGGCGCCCGCCCGCAGAGCGAGTGGACCGGCTACCGCCTGGCGGGACAGGCCCTGGCGGACTTCGCCGCTGACGACGCCCCCAGCACCTCTAACTAAGCCTCGCCGATGCGGGCGAAGCGCGGCACCGGCTCGCCGTCGACCTCCACCGTCTCCACGAACATCGCCAGCGGCCGCACCCAGAGCGCACCCTCGCCGTAGCAGGGGCGGTAGACCACCAGCAGCTCTTCGGTTTCGGAGTGGCGGGCGACGCCCTCCACGATGTAGTCGTTGCCCTTGTAATGGCGATAGCGGCCGGGTTCGGGGTGCATCGGTGCCTCCTTGGATGAGGCGGCGATGGTAGCGTGGATACGGGCGTCGGGCCAGGGCGCGTGGTTTCCTTCCGACACCGCGGTTCACGCCCCGCCGCCAAGAGCCCGCGGGGTTGACGAGATGGGAAATTGCCGGGATTCTGCGCTGAAATGCGGTGGAACTGCGACCAATGGCGCCGAATACAGTCCTGGAAGCCCTATAATGAGCCCATGCTCCTACATCAACTGACAAGCAACAAACGCTACATGTTCTGGACCCTGCAAGCGGTGGGCTGGAGCGGCTGGGCCTTTACCTTCTACCTGGGCGTGCTGTTCTGGGGCAAGGTGCCGAGCGAGAACTACCACTGGTACCTGCCGCTGATCAGCCTGATCGGCATGGGCTTCACCCTGATCCTGCGGGCGCTGTACCGGGCCATGTGGGAAATGCCCATCGTGCGCCGGGTGGTGGCCATCTTCATCGGCTCCTACCTGGCGGGCCTGGCCTGGATGGCCTGCCGCGGGGCGATTTTCTACCGGGTGTTCCCGGAGCAGCGCAAGCCCTACGAACAGCACGGCATGGAGTGGTACTCCTACTTCGACGGCGCGATCTCCGCGTTCTGGGTGATGCTGGTGTGGAGCGCCCTGTACTTCGGCATCAAATACTACCTGCAATCCCAGGAGGAAAAGGAGCGCTGGCTGAAGGCGATGAGCATGGCCCACCAGGCCCAGCTCAAGATGCTGCGCTACCAGCTGAACCCGCACTTCCTGTTCAACACCCTGAACGCGATTTCGACCCTGATCCTGGACCAGAACAACGACCTGGCCAACACCATGGTCACCCGCCTGAGCCGCTTCCTGCGCTACTCCCTGGACAACGACCCGATGCAGAAGGTCACCGTGGCCCAGGAGATGGACGCCCTGCGGCTGTACCTCGATATCGAGAAGGTGCGCTTCGAGGAGCGCCTGCAGCTGCATTTCGATGTGGACGACAACGCCGAGACCGCGTTGATGCCCAGCCTGCTGCTGCAACCGCTGGTGGAGAATTCGATAAAATACGCCATCGCCAATGCGATCAACGGCGGCACCATCGCCATCAACGCCAAGGTGTTCGGCGGCGACCTGCTGCTGTCGGTGGCGGACGACGGCCCGGGGCTGGACCTGCGCAACGGCCGCCTGCCCAAGGGCGGCGGGGTGGGCCTGACCAACTGCCGCGAGCGCCTCAAGGAGCTCTACGGCCAGGACCAGAATTTCCGCCTCAGCACCACCGAGCCCCACGGGCTGACCATCAATATACGCATACCCCTGGAACGGGAGACGAAGGCCGCATGAATACGCTCAGCACCATCATTGTCGACGACGAGAACCTGGCCCGGCGCGGCCTGTCGTTGCGCCTGGCCAAGCTCCCCGAGGTGGAGGTCGTGGCCGAGTGCCACAACGGCGAGCAGGCCCTCGCGGCCATCGCCGAGCACTCCCCCGACCTGGTGTTCCTCGATATCCAGATGCCCGGCATGGACGGCTTCGCCGTGGTCGAACAGCTGCAATCCGACAACATGCCGATGATCGTGTTTGTCACCGCCTTCGACGAATACGCGGTGGACGCCTTTCGCATCCACGCGGTGGACTACGTGCTCAAACCGGTGGAGGATGAGCGCCTGCAGGAGGCCGTGCAGCGCGCACTCACCCACCGCGAGCGGCAGGACTCGGCCCGCGACAAGGAAAAACTGCTGGAGCTGGTGATGGGTATCACCGGCGCCAGCGCCAGCTCGGTGGAGCAAATGGCCGAGGGCGAGCTGCGGGCCAGATCCTGGCCCGAAAAACTGTCAATCAAGGACGGCAGCGACATCCAGTTCATCCGCGTGGCGGATATCCAGTGGGTGGACGCGGCGGGCGACTACATGTGCATCCACGCCGGCGGCAAGACCCACATCATGCGCATCACCATGAAGCAACTCGAGGACCTGCTCAATCCCGAGCAGTTCCTGCGGGTGCACCGCTCCACCATCGTCAACGCCAATGGCATCGTCCGCGCCCAGACGCTCAACAACGGGGAGTTTCTGCTGACCCTCGACAGCGGCCAGCAGCTCAAGGTGAGCCGCAGCTACCGCGACAAGGTGAAGCACCTGATCGGCGGCTGAACCGGCCCCGCACCACACACGGCGCGGTTCATCGCGCCCTCGCACCAGCCTGTCGCACATTGCCTTACAAACGTCGCGGCGCTTGCTATTTTTTAACCTCACCCGATTCCAAGCATAAACGGTGGGGAACAACGTGAACCTGACAGCCAGCTCGCTGAAAAATCCCGCCGGAGTCGCCGTGGCGGTGGCGGTTATCCTGTTCTTTGGCGCCTGGAGCCTCACCCGGCTGCCGGTGCAACTGTTCCCCGACATCGAGAACCCGCGCATCAGTATCCAGACCGGCTGGCGCGCGGCCTCGCCCCGGGAGATCGAGTCGGAGATCATCGAGCCCATCGAGTCGGTATTGCGCGGCCTGCCCGGGCTCAAGGAAATGGGCGCCTACGCCAACGCCGGCAACGCCTGGATCAACCTGGAGTTCGGCCTGGAAACCGACATGCAGCGCACCCTGGTGGACGTGATCTCGCGCATGAACCGCCTCGACCCCCTGCCCCGGGACGCCACCCAGCCGGTAATCATGCTCGGCGGCGGCAATGGCGACACCCCGGCGCTGACCTTTTTCTTCCTGCAGCTGCTGCCTGGCACCGAGGGCAGGATCTACGACTACATGCCCTTCGTGGAGGACGTGATCCGCCCCGCCATCGAGGCGGTGCCCGGCGTGGCCCGGGTGTCCCCCTCGCAGAACAACAGCAGCGGCGAACAGGAGCTGGAAATCCTGTTCGACCCGGAGCGGGCGGCGCAGCTGGGTATCCCCCTCACCGAGGTGGCGGGCCTGCTGGGGCGCGCCAACGATATCAGCGGCGGTTTCGTCGACGTCGGCCGGCGCCAGTACACCCTGCGCTTCGCCGGGCGCTACGAACCGGCGGAGCTGGAGGCCTTCGTGCTGGACTGGCGCGAAGGCCGACCGATACGCCTGGGCGACATCGCCGAGATCTCGGTGACCCGCGGCGAGCACGTGCTCACCAACACCCAGAACGGCAACCCAGCCATTTCCATCCGCATCGACAAGGAGAACAGCGCCAACGCCCTGCAGACGCTGAACGCGGTAAAGGCAGTGGTGGAGGAGCTGAACGCCGGGCCGGTGGCGGAGCGCGGCCTGGTGATGGCGCAGAGTTTCGACGCCTCGGTGTTCATCAACCGCGCCATCGGCCTGGTGGGCGGCAACATCGCCCTGGGCATCGTGCTGGCAGTGGCCATCCTGTGGTGGTTCCTGCGCCGCTTCCGCGCCACCCTGGTGGTGGCCATCGCCATTCCGGTGTCGCTGCTGGCCACCTTCGTGGTGCTGAACCTCACCGGCCGCACCCTGAACGTGATCTCCCTGGCGGGGCTGGCCTTCGCCGTGGGCATGGTGCTGGACGCCGCCATCGTGGTGCTGGAGAACATCGTGCGCCTGCGGGAGCAGGGCCGCGACACCGACACCGCCTCGCTGGAGGGGGCGGGCCAGGTGTGGGGCGCGCTGCTGGCCTCCACCGCCACCACCGTGGCCATCTTCCTGCCGGTGATCTTCATGCGCGAGGTGGAGGGCCAGCTGTTCGGCGACCTGGCCATCACCATCGCCATCGCGGTGGTGGTGTCGCTGCTGGTGGCGGTGAGCATCCTGCCGCTGGCGGCCAAGCTGTGGCTGCCCGGCGGTGCCATCGAGGACCACAACAAGGGCCTGTGGCGGCGCATCACCAACCTGGTCATGAGCCTGACCAGCACACCGCGCAAGCGCTGGACCCTGGCGGCGGTGTTGATCAGCGTGCCCATCGGCACCAGCTACCTGCTGCTGCCGGAGCTGGACTACCTGCCGCCGGTGAAACGCGACGCGGTGGACGCCTACTTCCAGTTCCCCCCCGGCATCTCCGAGCGCACCGTGGCCGAGGAGTACGTGAAGGTGCTGGACGCGCGCATGGCGCCCTTCATGAGCGGCGAGCGGGAACCGGCGCTAAAGAACTACTACATCCTCACCTGGGGCGAGGGCGGCGGCATGGGCGCCCGGGTCGTGGACCAGTCGCGGGTGAAGGAACTGGAGAAGATCATCAACGAGGAGATTTTCGCCGACCTGCCGGACCTGCAGCACTTCGCCTCCCAGGGCAACCTGTTCGGCGGTTTCGGCGGCGACCGGGTGGTGGCCCTGCACCTGCAATCCCGGGACCGCGAGGCCCTGGCCGACGCCGCCGCCCGCGGCGAGGAACTGCTGCGCGAGGCGCTGCCCGAGGCCACGGTGCGGGTGAACCCCAACCTGCAACAGGCCGAACCTGAACTGCGCCTGCGCCCGGACGATCGCAAGATCGCCGAGGCCGGCTGGACCCGCGCCGACATGGGCACCCTGGTGCGCGCCCTGGGTGACGGGCTCTACGTGGGCGAGTATTTCAACGGCGAGAAGCGCATGGACGTGATCCTGCGGGCGCGGGCCTGGGACTCGCCGGAACAGCTCGCCTCCATGCCCATGGCCACCCCCAATGGCGACATGGTGCCGCTGTCGGAACTGGTCGATATCGAGCGCACCGTGGGCCCCAGCCAGCTGCGCCGCATCGACAGCCGCCGCACCATCACCCTGGACGTGCGCCCGCCGGAGGACATGTCGCTGGAGCATGTGCTGGCCACCATCGAGGGCGAGGTGGAGCCCGGAATCAAGGCCGCCCTGCCCGCCGACGGCAGCATTCTCTACGGCGGCAGCGCCAACGCCCTGACCCGCGCGATAAAGTCCATGGGCAGCAACTTCGCCCTGGCCCTGGTGGTGCTGTTCCTGCTGATGGCGGCCCTGTTCCGCTCGATGAAGGACAGCCTGCTGGTGGTGCTGGCCATGCCCCTGGCCATGGTGGGGGGCATCGTCGCCATGCGCCTGCTGAACCTGGTGAGCTTCCAACCCCTGGATTTGCTGACCATGATCGGCTTCGTGATCCTGCTGGGCCTGGTGGTGAACAACGCCATCCTGCTGGTGCACCAGACCCGCAGCGCCGAGCGCGAGGGTGTCAGCCGCCACCACGCGGTGGAGCAGGCCCTGCAGACCCGCCTGCGGCCCATCTTCATGAGCACCCTGACCAGTATTTTCGGCATGCTGCCGCTGCTGCTGATGCCCGGCGCCGGCAGCGTGATCTACCGCGGCCTGGCGGCGGTGATCGTCGGCGGCATGTGTGTCAGCACCCTGTTCACCCTGTTCCTGCTGCCCTGTTTCCTGCGCATGGGCGAGACCGGGGCTCGGGTGGTGAGTTCCACCGACGGGCCGCCGCCGCGCGCGTTGAAATCGGTGGCTTGATGAGAGGTTTTGTGATGAGTGTTTTGCAAGGTATGCGAATTTGGGGGGGGCGGTCCGCCTCAGTTGGCCGAATGAATTCGGCCCTACAGGGTGTCGTGCTGGCTTTGTTGCTGGGCGGCGCGGGGGGGAGCCACGCGGCGGGGGCGCCGGAGGCGGTGGTGGAGCTGGCCAGCGTCAGCGAGGGCGAGGCCGCCTCGGTGGTGCGCCTGCCGGGCACCGTGATCAGCACCCGCGATGCGGAAATCTCCGCGGAGATCAGCGGCCGCCTGATGTGGGTGGCGCGGGTGGGCGAGCGGGTGGGCCAGGGCGACCCGGTGGCCATTCTCGACGACCACCTGCTGCGGCTGGAGGAGCGCGACAACTCAGCGGAAATCGCCCGCCTGGACGCGGACATCGCCTACCACCAGCGCCATATACAGCGCCTGGAGCGCCTCGCCGAACAGAACAACATGGCCCAGTCGGAGCTGGACCAGCTGCGCTCGCAACTGGAGATGCTGCGCCAGCAGCGCAAGATCGCCGAGGTGGCCCTGGAGCGGACCCGCTACAACCTGTCGCGCAGCCGGGTGGCCGCCCCCTTTGACGGGGTGGTGGCCGCGCGCAGCGCCGACGAGGGCGAATACCTGAACACCGGCGCCAGCCTGCTGCGGCTGGTGGACACCGACACCCTGGAGATCAGCGTCAGCGCGCCGCTGCGCCTGGCGCGGCACAACCAGCCCGGCCACAGCGTGCAGGTGGAAGCCGGCGAGGTCCGCGACATGGCGCGTATCCGCGGCCTGGTGCCAGTGGGTGACACCCGCTCGCGGATGATGGAGCTGCGCCTGGCGCTGGCCGCCAGCCCCTGGCTGATCGGCGAGGCGGTGACCGTGGAGTTGCCCGACTCGGTGCGACACAGCGCCCTGCGCGTGCCCCGGGACGCCCTGGTGCTGCGCGACGGCGAGGTCTTCGTGTACACCGTGAACGAGGACAACACCGCGCGCAAGGTGGTGGTCACCCCCGGCGCCGGGCGCGGTGAATCCATCGCCATCGAGGGCGAATTACAGCCCGGCGACGCGGTGGTGGTGCGCGGCGCCGAGCGCCTGCGAGAGGGTCAGGCACTGCGGGTCATCCAGCACCACCTGGCGATCTCGCCCTGAGCGGGCGCGGCGGCTCAGGCCAGCACGAGCCGTCCGGCCCCGGCATTGCCAGCTTCATTGCCCGCGCTACCGCCCCCGGCCTCGGTCACAGTGCCGACGATTGCCGCCCGCGGGTGCCCGGCGGCGCGCAGCGCCGCCAGCAAGGCGTCGGCCGCCGGCGCGGCCACGCCAATCAACAAACCGCCGCTGGTCTGCGGGTCGAACAGGATCGGCGGCGCGTCGTCGCCGACCGCGGCGCCCATGGCGCGGGCACTGTCGCGGTTGGGGGCGTGCATGGTGCTGCGCACCCCCTCGTCCAGTAACTCCCGGGCCCCGGGCAGCACCGGCAGGGCCGCCGCGTCCAGGGCCAGGCCCTGCGCCGGGTCCAGCATTTCCAGGGCGTGGCACAGCAGGCCGAAGCCGGTAACGTCGGTGGCCGCCCGGGCGCCGTGCTCGAGGGCGAGGCGGGCCGCGGCGAGATTGACCTGCAGCATCATCGTTTCAGCCGCGCGCAACGCGCGCCCGTCCGCGCGCAGCTGCATATGGGCCGCGAACAGGACCCCGGTGCCCAGGGGCTTGGTGAGCAACAGCCTGTCGCCAGTGCGCAGGCCGCGCTTGCCCAGCAGGCGGCCGTCACTGGCAATCGGCACGCCGCTGACCGCGAAACCCAGCCCCAGCTCCGTCCCCTGCAGGCTGTGGCCGCCGAGCAACACGCAGTCCACCGCGCTGAACACCTCCAGCGCGCCCGCCAGCATCTGTTCCAGGTCGCGACGCTGCAGTCGCGGCCGGGCAAAGGGCAGGGTCACCGCGGCGAGGGCGGCCACCGGCGCGGCGCCGCTGGCGTAGAGGTCGCTGAGGGCGTGGTTGGCGGCGATGCGGCCCATGGTGAAGGGGTCGCTGACCAGCTCGCGCAGGATGTCCAGGCTTTGCAGGATGGGCGCGCCGCCGGTGACCGGCAACCGCGCGCTGTCGTCCGCGGCGTCCGCCGGCGGGCAGTGCTCAGGGTAGCGCGCGCGCAGCGCGGCGAGCGCCGCGGACAAATCGTCGGCGGCGAGCTTGGCGCCGCAGCCGCCGCAGGGCATTTGCGGTTCCTGGCTGGCAAGTTCCACAAGGCTGCCAAAATGCCCCCGGGGCATGCTCCGGGGCAGGTCGACAAAACGCCGCATAAAGCGGCGGTCGATACGATCCTTCCAGCGCCAGACCCAGGCCCCGGTGGCGCTAAAGGGCCCCCTGTCGGCGGTGGCGCGCCGCTCTCCCAGGGACAACAGCGACAGGAAACGCCGCTGGGGCCGGTGCTCGCGCAGGGATTGGCCCAGCAGGTAGCGCCGCAGGTTGTGCGCCAACACCGGCCCCTGGCGCACCGCGAAGACCCCGGCCCGGGGCCGGGGATGGTCCAGCTGGGTGGCGATATCCCCCGCGCCGAACACCCGCTCGTCGTCCACCGACTGCAGGGTATCGCGCAGCGCCAGGAAGCCCTGGCGGTCGCATTGCAGGCCGCTGGCCGCCACCCAGGGCGCGGGAGCGGCCCCGGTGTACCAGAAAATCTCGTCGAAGGGGCCGAGTTCACCGGCCTCCAGCAGCAGGCGCCCCGGCCGCACCTCGCGCACCCGGGCATTGCAGATGACGTCCACCCCCGCCGCCGCCAGGGCGCGGGAGACCGCGCGACGGGCCCGCGCGTTGTAGCCCGGCAGCGGCTCCACCGCGGCGCTGACCAAACTGAAGCGCGCACCCCGCCCCCGCAGGGCGTGGGCCATGGCCAATACCAGCTCCACACTGCCGGCGCCGCCACCGACCACGGCGATATGGCCGGGCTCGCCCCCGCGATCGTCCAGCCGCTCGCGCAGGGCCCGCCAGCGCCGCCACAGGCCGGCCACCGGTTTCACCGGGACCGTATGCCGTGCGGCGCCGGGGACACTGGCCAGCTCCGGCTGGGAGCCGATATCCAGGCTCAGCACATCCCAGCCCAGGGGCGGCCGCCCCTCCAGCTCCAGCAGGCTGTTCGCGGGATCGAGGCCACAAGCGCTCGCGCGCACAAAGCGGGCGCCGGCCCACTGGCACAGCCGCGCCAGGTCGATGTGGGTATCCTCGAAGCGGTAGTGGCCAGCGACCAGGCCCGGCAGCATACCCGAGTAGGGCGTGTGGCTGTCCGGCGACACCAGGGTGATGCGCAGCCCCGCCAGGGGCCGCATGGCCAGCATGCGCAGGGCGAGAGCGTGGGCATGGCCGCCGCCGACCAGCACCAGATCCCGCTGGGGGGGCTGGGATGCCCGCACTAGCGCGCGGCCCCGCCGGCCCAGGCGATCACCTCGGCGCGGCTGCCACGGAACAGAACCCGGCCGCCGCGCTGGCGCAGCTGGTAGTCGTACATCGGGTCGTAGTAGTCCCGCAGCAGGGAGGCGATCCAGTCCCGGTGGGCGGTGGTATCGCCGGTCCGCCACTGCTGCTCGAAGGCGGACTGCAGCATCTCGTCCACCGCCTGGTGGCGCGCGCCCCCCAGGCGCTTGCGGATGCGCTGCAGGTCGGCGCGCAGCTTGGCGCGGTGCTCCGCGGGCCCATCGGCCTCGCCGAAACGCTCGCAATAGCGCCGCCCCAGGTCGACGATGTAGTCCTCCACCACCACCGCGACCCGCGCCGCCAGGTTCTCCTGAACCACCACCATCGGCGCCGCGGCCATGGCCCGGCGCAGGGCCAGGGGCAGATTCACTGAGCCGATCATATGGCCCTCGTCCTCCAGGTAGACCGGACCGTCGCCGGCGGCGCCGAGTTTCAGCAGGTCGATGGACAGGGCGTTCTCGAAATCGATCTGGCTGGGCTGGCCGCCCGGCAGCTGGCCGAAGGCCGAGCCCCGGTGCCGCGCCCTGCCCTCCAGGTCCACGGCCCGGGGCAGGGCCTCTACCACCCGGGTCTTGCCGGTGCCGGTGCGGCCGCTGATCAGGCGCAGTTCGCGCTCGAGCACTGCTTTTTCGAGGTTGTCGATAAGGAAGCGGCGCATGGCCTTGTAGCCGCCCAGCACCAGGGGATAATCCACCCCCGTCCGCGCCAGCCACTGCTGCACGGTGGCCGAACGCAGGCCGCCGCGAAAACAGTACAGGTAGCCCCGCGGGTGGTCGCGGGCGAAATCCAGCCAGGCCCGCATGCGCCGCTCCCGAACCTCGCCGGCGACCAGCTCATGCCCCAGCGCGATAGCCGCCGCCTGTCCCCGCTGTTTATAGCAAGTGCCCACCCGGGCGCGCTCGTCGTCGTTCATCAGCGGCAGGCTGTGGGCGCCGGGAAAGGCGCCCTGGGCGAACTCGCCGGGGGCGCGCATGTCCATCAGCGGCACGTCCTCCAGGAACAGGCGGCGGTAGTCCCGGGTATCGGGGCGGGCCATTGGGGTGTTACTCGGCCTCGCCGCCGAACAGGGCGATCACCCGCGCCTGCAGGACACTGATCGCGTCGGACATCAGGGCGAAGTCCGCGTCCAGGCGCGCGGCGCGGTCGGCTTCCGGCAAATCCTCGTTCTCCTTCATCAGCTCATCGGCGAATTTCAGGCGCCTGAGGCACAGGTCCTCCGCCATCACCAGCGACAGCCGCTCCTCCCAGTTCAGGGACAGGCGCGCCACCAGCTTGCCGGCGTTGAGGTGAGTCTCCACCTCTTCACCCAGCAAATCAACGCCGCGGCAGCGCACCACGCCGCCCTCTTCACCGGGCTCGCGCAGCTCGCACTCCTCGCCCAGGGCGAAGTCGTCGGGCAGGTTCTGGTGGGTCAGCCAGCCGGTCATGGCGGCGGTCGGCGCGTTGTTCACCTGGGGCAGGGTTACCGGGAGGGAACCGATGCACTCGCGGAGCAGGTTGAGCAGCTCCTCGGCCCGGGTGGCGGTGGCGGCGTCGACGAACACCCAGCTGCTGCGGGTGTCGATGTAGGCATACAGGCCGTTGCTGCGGGTAAAGGCGCGGGGCAGGCAATCCTGCACGATCTCGTCCTTCAGGGTCTGGCGTTCCTTGCGGTAGACCTTGCGGCCCTGCTCCGCCTCGATCAGCTCCACCTTTTCCTCCAGCAGCTCGCGCACCACCGAGGAGGGCAGGATCTTTTCCTCCCGCTTCAACCGCAGCAGGTAGCGGCCGTTGACGGCGTGGACCAGGGCTCCGGTGCCCTCGCCCAGGGCCGGCACCCAGCCCACGGACAGCGGCTGGGCGGGGCTACAGGGCTGGAAGGCCTTGCCGGCCAGCTGCTCCTCCAGTTGCTCGGCGGACAGGTCGAAGGGGCTGGTCAGGCGGTAGGCCCGCAGGTTCTTGAACCACATAAATCATTCTCTCGTGCAAAAGGCGCAGATTGTAACGCAGGTGGGCGCGCTTGCGGCGCGCGGTCGGGCTTTTGAACCGCCCGGGCCCGCGCGAAAAAGCGTCGGGTAAAAAGCCCCGGCGCGTACAACATGTTGACCCCGCCACCGCGCCCGCGCGTTGTCAGCGCTGTCGCCGCTGGTTTTAATTTGCCCTGAATGACTTACAGGAGCAGATCCATGGCCGCAGCCAGTAAAACCAACCCCAGCCAGCCACGCCACAGCCGCGACGTCACCCAGTGGGACCTGGAGACCGACGTGGCCATTGTCGGCTTCGGCGGCGCGGGCGGTTGCGCCGCCATCGAGGCCGCGGACGCCGGCTCCGAGGTGCGCATCTTCGAGCTGGCCAGCGCCAGCGGCGGCTCCACCGCCCTGTCCAGCGCCGAAATCTACATGGGCGGCGGTGGCGGCACCCGGGTGCAGCGGGCCAGCGGCTTCGAGGACAGCACCGAGGACATGTTCCAGTTCATGATGGCCTGCGCCGGGCCGCAGGCGGACGAGGCCAAGATTCGCAACTACTGCGAGCGCAGCGTCGAGCACTTCGAGTGGCTGGTGGACATCGGCGTGCCCTTCAAGGACAGCTTCCTCGACGAGCGGGCGATCATGTGCCTGACCGACGACGGCCTGCTGTTCACCGGCAATGAAAAGGCCTACCCCTTCTCAACGCTGGCCAAACCCTGCCCCCGGGGCCACAACCTCTACGTGGAGGGCGACAACGGCGGCCCCCTGTTCATGAAGATCGTCACCGAGAACGTGGACAAGCGGGACAACATCCACGTGCACTACGAGAGCCGCGCCCTCACCCTGATTGTCGACGACAGCGATGAAGTGGTCGGCCTGGTGGTGCGGGAAAACCAGCGCGAACTCAACGTGCGCGCCCGCGGCGGCGTGATCCTGTGCGCCGGTGGTTTTGTGATGAACCGGGAAATGGTGGCCAAGCACGCCCCCAAACTGACCCAGGGCACCGAGCCCATCGGCAACCCCGGCGACACCGGCAGCGGCATCCAGATGGGCATGGCCGTGGGCGGCGCGGCGATCAACATGCACGAGGGTTTCATCAGCCTGCCCTTCTACCCGCCGGCGAGCATGACCTACGGCATCGCCGTCAACGACAAGGGCCAGCGCTTCATCAACGAGGACGTGTACCACGGGCGGCTGGGCGACTTCGTGCTGCGCCAGCCCTCTGAGCGTATCTACCTGATCCTGTCCGTGGAGCACTACGCCGACTACGAGCAGGTCAGCTACCTGGGCGCGCCGGTGGCCGGCACCGGCGAGACCGTGGCGGAACTGGAGCAGGAGCTTGGCCTGCGCGGCGGCGTCCTGGCCCACACCCTGGCCACCTACAACGAGGATTGCGCGGCCGGTGAAGACACCCTGTTCCACAAGGCGCCGCAGTGGCTGCAGGCACTGGAGCCGCCGCTGGTGGCCCTGGATCTGACCCCGGGAAGGGGTGCCTTCGTGCCCCACTTCACCCTCGGTGGCCTGGACACCCTGCCCACCGGCGAGGTGGTCGACGAACAGCGCCGGCCGATCCCGGGCCTGTACGCCGCCGGCCGCACCGCCTGCGGCGTGGTGCGCCGGGCCGAGGGCTACGCCAGCGGCATGTCGGTGGGCGACGCCACCTTCACCGGCCGCCTCGCCGGCCAGCAGGCGGCCAGGCGCGGGGGCTGATCTCCGGCCACCCCGCGCCAGGTACTGCGTCGAATTTCATTCGACCAGGCCGGATGAATCCGGCCCTACAGGGGGGAGCGCCAATGTAGGGTCGAATTCATTCGACCAAATAGCGACGAAATAAATAACCCGCAAAGAGGAGCCCGCTGTCCGCCCTACAGGGGGCTCCGATGTAGGGTCGAATTCATTCGACCAAAAAGCGGCGAAATAAATAACCCGCAATGAGGGGCCCGCTGTCCGCCCTACAGGGGGGCTCCGATGTAGGGTCGAATTCATTCGACCAAAAAGCGGCGAAATAAATAACCCGCAATGAGGAGCCCCCCGAGCCCGAAAAAGAGGGGTCGGCCCTTCGCCCCACAGGTCCCGCCCTTGCCAGCGCGGGGGCGCCTTCTTACCATGGGCGGCGTATTCCCCACACGAGCCCTATTCCGATGAAATACCTGCACACCATGGTCCGCGTGCGCGACCTCGACGAAAGCCTCGACTTCTACTGCAACAAGCTCGGGCTGGTGGAAGTCAATCGCTACGACGTGGAACAGGGGCGTTTTACCCTGGTCTTCCTGGCGGCCCCCGACGACGCCGAGCGCGCCCGGGAGGCACAGGCGCCGCTGGTCGAGCTCACCTGGAACTGGGACCCGGAGGAGTACCAGGGCGGGCGCAACTTCGGCCACCTGGCCTACCGCGTGGAGGATATCTACGCCGCCTGCCAGCGCCTGATGGACGCCGGTGTCACCATCAACCGTCCGCCGCGGGACGGTCACATGGCCTTTGTCCGCTCCCCGGACGGCATCTCCATCGAGCTGCTGCAGGCCGGCGAGGCCCTGCCGCCCGCCGAACCCTGGGCCTCCATGGAAAATACCGGCAGCTGGTAGAACGCCGCGCCGGGTTTTGAGGCGGGGCTGCCGGGCATGGCGGAGTAAACCGATGGCCGGGAGCTGGGTGACGACCCGGACGGGATACGGGCGCGGGGCCGTTGGTTGGTCGGAGGGGGTGTTTGGTCGAATGAATTCGACCCTGCAGGGGTGGGTGTGTTTTCGCGTTTGGTCGAATGAATTCGACCCTACAGGGTGTGGCGGGCCGGCTGTAGGGTCGAATTCATTCGACCACCGCGCATAGGCGCGGCGTTCAGGCGCGCAGGAAGTTGAGAATCCAGCGGCCGATGCGCTCGCTCTCGGGGCTGCGCGCCAGGGACGCCACGCCCTCGGCGTAGGCCCCCGCGCCGATCTGCTCGCGGCGGTATTCCATGATCTCCCGGGAGTAGCCGGGCACGAACTCCGGGTGCCCCTGGAAGGTGAGGATATGCTCCCCCACCTGGCACACGGCGTTCTCGCAAAAGGGCGAGCTGGCCAGTACCTCGGCGCCATCGGCGTTGCGCACCACCTGGTCCTGGTGGCTGACCAGGATGTTGAAGGCCGGGTCGTCGCGGTCGTGCCACCGCGGCGTCGCGGCGAAGGTGTGGGTGTGCAGGCCCACGCCCCAGCCCTTGGGGGACTTCTCCACCGCGCCGCCCAGCGCCTGCGCCACCAGCTGGTGGCCGAAACAGATACCGACGATCTTTTTCCCGCGCCGGTCCAGCTCGCGCACAAAATCCATCAGCCTGGCGATCCAGGGCTTGTCGTCGTAGACACTGCTCTTGCTGCCGGTGATCAGGTAGGCGTCCACCTCGTCGATATCCGCCGGGTACTGGCCCTCCTCGACGTCGTACACGGCAAATTCCAGGGACGGATCCAGGCCCCCCAGCAGGGCGATGAACATGTCCGGATACTCGCCGTAATCGGGTACCCACTCCGGGCGCACGGCGTCGGTTTTCAGGATTCCAAGCTTCATAAATCACCACTGTTGCGGGTTTCGCGGCGGACCGCCCATACCTTGTCCGATCGGGCGCCGCCACTGTCTCCGGCCATCATAGGAAGCCCGCCAGCGACTGTCCATAACACCATAGAGGCAGGCGGGCGCGCTGGCGCTGTCACAAAAGCTCCACCGAAATGTCACCGTATTGCCACGTAGCGGGTGCACACTGCGCAGCATGAACGCACTGCAAGAGCTCGAAAACCGTTTGCTCGCCAGCGTTTTCAGGCAGGGTGAACGGCGCATGGTCCGCCCTCTCGCCCGGGCCCTGTCCCGCTCGGGGGACGGCTACCTCCACCTGCTGGTACCCGCGCTGCTGGCCCTGCTGGGCGCCCGGGACGTCGGGCTGTTCGCCCTGCTGCTCGGCACGGCGCTGCTGCTCGAGCGCAGCCTCTACTGGTCACTGAAGAATTCGCTGAAACGGCGCCGGCCCCAGGACGCCGTGCCGGGCTTTCGCAGCCTGATCACCGCCTCCGACCAGTTCAGTTTTCCCTCCGGTCACAGCTCCGCCGCCTTCCTGCTCGCCACCGCCCTGGTGCTGGTCTACGGCGGCCCGGTGGTCGCCATGTACCTGTGGGCCAGCGCCGTGGCGCTCAGCCGCGTGGTGCTGGGCGTGCACTTCCCCGGGGACACCCTGGCGGGGGCGACAATGGGCGCCAGCTGCGCCCTGTTGGTCGCGTCACTGCTGGGCCTGGCTTGATGCGTATACTGTACGGCGTTCAGGCCACCGGCCAGGGTCATATCAGTCGCGCCCGGGCGATGGCCCGGGCCCTCGCGCCACTGGCGATAGAGGTCGACTGGCTATTCACCGGGCGCCCCCGCGAGCGGCTGTTCGACATGGAGCCCTTCGACGGCTTTCGCCACCGCCGCGGCCTCACCTTCGCCACCCGCTCCGGGGGGATTTCCTACCTGGGTACGGTCACCGGCAACAACCTGTTCCAGTTCCTGCGCGATATCCGCTCGCTGGGCCTGGCGCGCTACGACGCCATCGTCACCGACTTCGAACCGGTGTCCGCCTGGGCGGGCAGGCTGGCGGGAGTGCCCACCATCGGCATCGGCCACCAATACGCCTTCGGCGGGGGCACGCCGGTGCGCGGCGGCAATATGTTGTCGCGTTTCATCATGCGCCACTTCGCGCCGGTGGACACACCGCTGGGACTGCACTGGCACCCCTACGCCGACAATGTCCTGCCGCCAATCCTGGACCTGCCGGAATTGCCCCGGGAGCAGGGCGAGCACGTGCTGGTCTACCTGCCCTTCGAGGACCAGGCCGAGGTGACCCGCTGGCTGCAACAGTTCCCCGGGCACCGATTCGTGCAATACGCCGCCGGCCTGGAGCGGGAAACCCGCGGCAACGTGCGCCTGCACCCCACCAGCGTCAGCGCCTTCAAACGCGACCTGGCCAGCAGTCGCGGGGTGATCTGCAACAGTGGCTTCGAGCTCATCAGCGAGTGCCTGCAGTGGCAAAAACCGGTACTCACCAAACCCCTGGCGGGGCAGATGGAACAACTGTCCAACGCCCTGGCGCTCACCCAGCTGGGCTACGCCGAGGCTATCGACGACCTCTGTAGCGACAGCCTGGCACAGTGGCTGAGCCGGCCCCGCGAGGCGCCCGGGGTGCGCTTTGCCGATGTCAGTAGCGTCCTCGCCCACTGGCTGGCCGCCGGCTGCCCGCAGGCGCCCGCCGAACTGCACCGCCGGCTGTGGCCCGATAACGCCGGCCCGGCGCGCCCGCGCCCGGCCCTCGATCGCCGGCAAGGCAGAAGCGATCAACACGGCGCGCAGCTGACCACCTGCTGAGTCGACCGCTCCGCCGCCGCGGACTTGGGATTCCCGCCGACCTGCGCTAGCCTTGCGGTTTTGATCGCTGTGTTCATCGACAAGGAGCGCCCGTGCCGCGCCGCACCCCACCGCTGTTGCACCTGGCCCTGCTGTTCGCGCTTCTCGCCGGGACCTCCGCCGCCCGATCCGACGCCTTGCGCGCCGATATCGCGGGCTTTATCGGCGGCGACAGCTGCAAGACCTGCCACGCCACGCAACATGCCGCCTGGAAGGGTTCCCATCACGACCTGGCCATGCAGACCCCCGCGCCGCGGACCGTGCTCGGCGATTTCGACAACGCCACATTCACCTACAACGGCCTCACCACCACTTTTTTCCGCCGCGACGGCCAGTACCTGGTGCGCACCGATGGCGAGGACGGCGAGCTCACCGAATTCCCGGTGCGCTATGTGTTCGGCGTCTACCCCCTACAGCAATACCTGTTGCCCCTGTCCCGCGGGCGGCTGCAGGCGCTGAGCATCGCCTGGGACAGCCGGCCCGCGGCGCAGGGTGGCCAGCGCTGGTTCCACCTGTACCCGGACGAAACCATCGACCACCGCGACCCCCTGCACTGGACCGGCCCCTACCAGAACTGGAACACCCGCTGCGCGGAGTGCCACAGCACCGCGCTGGAGAAGAACTACCGCGCCGGCGAACGCAGCTTCGACACCCGCTACAGCGAAATCAATGTGAGCTGCGAGGCCTGCCACGGCCCCGGCCAACAACACCGGGATCTGGCGCTGGCCGGCAAGCTCGGCGGCGCCGACAATGCCGGCTTCGCCACCGACCTGGCGCAGCGCGGGGAGTGGGCCTTCCCCGCCGACGGCGCCATCGCCCAACGCCGGCAAACGCTGGATTCCAACACCCAGATCGACACCTGCGGGCGCTGCCATGCCCGCCGGGGCACCCTCGGCGACTACCACCACGGCCATCCCCTGACCGACACTCACCGACTGTCGTTGCCGCAGTCACCCCAGTACCACCACGACGGCCAGATTCTCGACGAGGTCTATGTCTACGGCTCCTTCGTGCAGAGCAAGATGCACCAGGCGGGAGTGGTGTGCAGCAATTGTCACGAACCCCACAGCCTGCAACTGCGGGCCGAGGGCAACGGGGTTTGCGCCCAGTGCCACAAACCCGAGGTCTACGACACCGCGGATCACCACCACCATCCCGCGGGCACGGACGGCGCCCTGTGCGCCAACTGCCACATGCCCGAGACCACCTACATGGTGGTGGATCCGCGGCGCGACCACAGCATGCGCATTCCGCGGCCGGACCTGAGCGTGATGCTCGACACGCCCAATGCCTGTACCACATGCCACACGGATCGGAACGACGAATGGGCGCTGCAATCCCTGCGCGACTGGGGCGTGCGCTTTAGCGACACCGGCACCCACCCGGCCCGGGCGTTCGCGGCGCTCGCAAACGGCGACCAGCGGGGCTACCCGCGCCTGGCGGAGCTGGCCGCGGATCCGTCGGCGGCGCCCATCTGGCGCGCGGCGGCGGTGGAGTCGCTGGGCACCGCCGCCGACCGGCGGGCCCTGGACACCGCCCGCCCCCTACTGCAATCGCCGGCCCCGCTGCTGCGCGCCAGCGCGGTGAGTAGCCTCGACTGGCTGCCGCTACCCCAGCGCTATCAACTGCTGTCGCCGCTGATCGACGACGACAATACCTCGGTGCGCCTGGCCGTCGCCGAGGCGCTGGCCGGAGTCCCCCTGGACCAACTTCCCGAGGCGCGGGCCGCGGAGCTGGTGGCCCTGTTCCACGAATACCAGGACATCGCCAAACGCCACGCCGACATGCCGGGCTCGCAAATGCAGCTCGCAGTGTTCCTCGGCAATCGCGGCGACCTGCCCGGCGCCGAGGCCGCCTATCGCGAGGCCCTGTACCTCAACCCGCAATTGATTCCCGCGCGCCTCAACCTGGCGGACCTGCTGCGCGCCCAGCAGCGGGAAGACGAGGCCAGGGCGCAGCTGGCCCTCGCGCTGGAGACAGATCCTGGAAACGCCAACGCGCTGCACGCGCTGGGCCTGCTGGAAACACGGGCGGGCAACCGGGAGAAAGCCCTGGATTACCTGGGCCGGGCGGCTGCCGCGGAGGAACAGGGGGTGCGCCTGCGCTACGTCTACGCCGTCGCCCTGCACGACCTGGGGCAACCCGGGGCGGCGATCCAGCAACTCCAGAGCCTGCGACGCGAAGCGCCGCAAAACCCCGACATCCTGCTGGCGCTGGCGGGTTATCTGGAGGAACAGGGCGATATCGACGGCGCCAGGCGCCAGGCCCAGGCCTTACTTCGCCTGGCGCCCGACAATCCCGCCTATCGCCAGTTGGCGCAGCGACTGCGGGCCGCCGGGGGCTGATCGGACGCGCCCTGGCGGGATCTTACTCAACAACCTGCCGGGGCGCATATTCGGCCGGCGGCGACATCATCACTCGCCGGCCGGTGCTGTTGCGCGGCGAATCAGGAAGCGGGCGCCACCGGTTTGAACACCAGGTGGAAGGTCACCGGCACCACGGTGTCGATGCTGGCCAGGCCCGCCACTTTCTGCAGCGCCGCGATGCCCCCGACCAGGCCGAAGTCGGCGGCGTTGAGCAGCACCGGTCGGGAGCTGATCACTCGCAGGTCGTCGGTGGACTCGTTGATCACCACCACCGGCGCGCTCACGGTGGATTCCTGCCCGTGCAGGGACAGGCGCAATTCGATGTCGGTGGTCACCACGCTCCCCGGTTCCAGGGCCTGCAGTATGGCGGGGTCGACATCGCCAGTGACATTGGCGGAGGGAAATTTCGCCGTCTCGAACAACAGCTCGCGCATGCGCTCGTCGCGGATCTCGATCAGGGTATCGACGCTGCCGAGGTCGATGGCAAGCCGCACCGCGCCCTCCGCGCCAATAAAACCGACCAGGGAGTCAAAGCGGTGGGATTCGGCCACCGCGTCATTCTTGATCGAGATGAAATTGAGGCTGGAATGCTCGTTATCCAGTTCCCACTGGGCAAGGGCGCTCCCCGCGAACACAAGCATTCCCAGGCTCGCGACCAACTGCGCAATACTGCGTGGGGCTTTCATGGCTGACTCCTTATCGTGGCAATGGAAACAGTGCAATTACTCGGCGCACACTGTACCACGCCTGGATCGCAAGCAGGACCAGCCGGGTAAAAGGGGATTGATACTAATGGCATCTACTTAACCGTTGTAGGGCCGAATTTATTCGGCCACTGATGCCGTGAGCACCGTTTTTGGTCGATGAGATGGTCTCCTCCCCTCTCCAACGGCGTCGCGATGCGCCAAGATAGAGATGTACATCCTATCTGCACGGGATGAGGAGGAGACCATGAACAAGACTACGGTAATT
>NZ_JAFKCZ010000017.1 GCF_017255185.1 Parahaliea mediterranea | reverse complement strand
ATAAGTTCATACAAACGAACCTTTGCATTGAGTGATTCCTGAACTTGCTTCCAGTTGTCTGGGCTTTCCTGTCCAAGTAGTGTCCTTGGCACATTATGAACCCACGAATGACCATAAAGCTCAAAGGTAGCTTGAACCCAGCTATGCCACATTTTTCCAAGTTCAGTAGTTTGTAAAACTAACATCGCATTCCTCGAACTATGTTGGTCACTTAACAGTCTGTTTAATGAGGCCTCCGGCCTCATAATATATATTAGAAGGTATACTTTTTTTGCCGGAGCCACAAATTCGCGTATCCGTAAGGCACTGAAAAACATACAGATTATTTTCACCAAAACCAGAAAACCAAAATCAAAAGGTATCCCCCCCCAACATCTCCCCCTGAAAAGGTATCACCGCTCCCCTACCACGGCACACGCCGTCCCCCGCAGCCAGTTTATTCATGCCACTAATAATATGAAAGTAAGTTCGCCCGCAAAGCCAGCCGGTACAAACCCGCTTGCAGCGCTGTACACGCTCGCCCTACCCGCCCGACAAGGCCCCCACCACCAGGAATGGCTCGCGGCCGTCGACCACGGCCTCGGGGAGTGGAGCGTCGGGAGAGGCGTCGGAGAGGTCGCGGTTGCAGGCGAAGAAGCGCACGTAGGCGCGGCGCTGGCCGCTGTGGCGGTCGCGGGTGGTGCCGCGCAGGGCCGGGAAGCGGGCTTCCAGGGCGTCCAGCAGGTGGCGCTGGGTGGCTTCGCCTTCCAGTGCCAGGCTGACCGGGTTGTCGACCCGGGCCAGGCGCAGCAGGGGCGCGGGCAGTATGACGTCGATCATGGCAGCGTTTGCACCTCCACGGACAGGACGGCGGGCAGGTGGCTGGCGATGGTCTGCCAGGTGTCGCCATCGTCGTTGGAGGCGTACACCTGGCCGCCGGTGGTGCCGAAGTAGACGCCGCAGGGGTCGGCGGTATCGACCGCCATGGCGTCGCGCAGTACGTTCACGTAGCAGTGTTCCTGGGGCAGGCCTTTGGTCAGTGGTTCCCAGTCCTCCCCGCCGCCGCGGCTGCGGTACACGCGCAGTTTGCCGTCCGGCGGGTAGTGCTCGGAGTCGCTCTTGATCGGCACCACGTAGATGGTTTCCGGCTCGTGGGCGTGTACCGCGATAGGGAAGCCGAAGTCGCTGGGCAGGTTGCCGCTGACCTCGCGCCAGTTGTCGCCGCCGTCGTCGCTGCGCATCACATCCCAGTGTTTTTGCATGTACAGTACGTCCGGGTTGGCCGGATGGGCCGCCAGCCGGTGTACGCAGTGCCCCACCTCGCCCTCGGGGTCGGGCATCTGCTCCGAGTGCAGGCCGCGGTTGATCGGGCGCCAGGTCGCGCCGTGGTCATCGCTGCGAAAGGCCCCCGCGGCGGAGATCGCCACCGTGATGCGCTCCGGTTTTTGCGGGTTGAGCAGGATGGTGTGCAGGCACATGCCGCCGGCGCCGGGCATCCAGTCGGCGCCGGTGCCGTGCTGGCGCAGGCCCGGCAGCTCACGCCAGGTCTGCCCGCCGTCGCGGGTGAGGAACAGGGCCGCGTCCTCCACGCCGGCGTAGACGGTATCGGGGTCGTCGGCGCTGGGCTCCAGGTGCCATACCCGCTTGAACGCCCAGGGCCGCAGGGAACCGTCGTACCACTGGTGTTCGCCCACCTCGCCGCTGTAGTCGAAGGCGTTGCCCACCGTGTCCCAGGTTCTGCCGCCATCGTCGGAGCGCTGCATCACCTGGCCGAACCAGTCGCTGGCCTGGGACGCGTAGAGCCGGTTCGGGTCCGCCGGCGAGCCGGTCATGTGGTAGATCTCCCAGCCGCCGAAATGTGGCCCATCAATCCGCCAGGATTGACGCCCAGTGTCGGCGCTTATGATAAACGCGCCCTTGCGCGTGCCCACCAGTACTCTGACACCCTGCATATCCGCCTCCCGGTCATTCCGCTATTTACAGGGGCCGCGCCCTGTATGATCCTGTATCCAGCATAGCCCGCCCCTGCCAGTTTGCGCGGCCGCGACCGCCGCCAGGATGCCCGCCATGGACGATCTGTCACAGGAAGAACTGCTGCGCTACAGCCGCCACCTCGTGATGCCGGAGGTCACCCTCGACGGGCAGCGGGCGCTGAAGCGCGCCCGGGTACTCTGCGTGGGCACCGGCGGGCTGGGCTCTCCCCTCGCCCTGTATCTCGCGGCGGCGGGTATTGGTCGTCTGGGCCTGGTCGAATTCGACACGGTGGACGCCAGCAACATTCAGCGCCAGGTGCTCTACGCCACCGGGGATATCGGCCGCCCCAAGCTGGAGGCGGCGCGGGAGCGCCTGGCGGGCCTCAACCCCCATGTCGACATCGTGCCCCACGCCCTGCGGCTGTCGGCCGACAATGTCATGGCGCTGCTCGCCGACTACGACATCGTGGTGGACGGCAGCGACAACTTCCCCACCCGCTACCTGGTGAACGACGCCGCGGCGCTCGCGGGCAAACCCCTGGTGCACGCCAGCGTGTTCCGCTTCGAGGGGCAGTTGAGCGTGTTCGACGCCCGGCGCGGCCCCTGCCTGCGCTGCCTGTTCCCGGAGCCGCCACCGGCGGCCCTGGTGCCCTCCTGTGCCGAGGGCGGGGTAATGGGCATGCTGCCCGGCATCATCGGCAGCATGCAGGCGCTGGAGGTGGTGAAACTGGTGCTGGGCCGGGGCAAGCCACTGATCGGCCGCCTGTTGTTGTTCGACGGCCTGGGCGGCGAGTGGCGCTCGCTGACGGTGGACAAGGACCCCCACTGCGCGCTCTGCGGTCCCGGGGCGAGCATCGACCGGCCCATCGCGTACACGCCGGATTGCGCCGGAGCCGAAGCCCCCGCTCAGGTATCCGCCGAGGAGGTGGCCGCGCGGCTGGCGGCGGACGGCTCGCTACAGCTGGTGGATGTGCGCGAGCCGCAGGAATACGCCATCGCCCACATCCCCGGCTCGGTGCTGATCCCCCTGGGGGAGCTGGAAGGCCGCCTGGCGGAGCTGGACCCGGCCAGGCCATGCATCCTCACCTGTCACCGCGGCGGCCGCAGCCTGCGGGCCCACGCGCTGCTGCGGCTGGCGGGCTACCGCGATTTGCAGGTGCTGGCAGGCGGGGTCGAGGCCTGGGCGCGGCGGGTCGACCCGTCCATGCCCCGCTACTGATCGGAGTCGCTATCGCCCTTGGGCGCCTGCTCGCGCAGGAAGGCAGTGACGGCCTCGTGCGGCATCGGCCGCGCATACAGAAAGCCCTGGGCCTCGTGGCAGCCGTTTTCCAGCAGGAAGTCCGCCTGACGAGCCGACTCCACACCCTCCGCCAGCACCGTCAGCCCGAGCTTGCGCCCCATCGAGATCACCGCGGCGACAATGGCCATGTCGTTGTCATCGTCCGCGATGTCGAGGACAAAGGACTTGTCGATCTTGAGCTTGTGCACGGGCAGCCGCTTCAGGTAACTGAGCGAAGAGTAGCCCGTGCCGAAATCGTCGATGGCGATGGACACCCCGCAGTCGCGCAGGCGATCCAGCTGCTCGACCGCCAGGGTGTCCTGCTCCATGATGAAGCTCTCGGTCACCTCCAGCTCCAAACGCTCGGGCGGCAGGCCGCTGGCGGCCAGCGCCGACTGGATGTCCTCGAACAGGCGGCCGCGCTGCAACTGGGCCCGCGAGACGTTGACCCCGAGGCGGCCGAACTCCAGCCCCGCCTCGCACCAGGCGCGCGCCTGGCGGCAGGCCTCGCGCAGCACCCACTCGCCAATGGCGTGGATCAAGCCGGAGTCTTCCGCCAGGGGGATGAAACGGGTGGGGGACAGCAGGCCGAGTTCCGGGTGATTCCAGCGGATCAGCGCCTCCATACCCACGACCCGGCCCGTGGCCAGCTCGATCTGCGGCTGGTAATTCAGGAACAATTCCTCCCGCTCCACCGCCAGGCGCAAATTGCTTTCGAGCAACACGCGCTCGAAAGCTTTGCGGGTGAGCTCTTCGGTATAGAATTCGTAGGTGTTGCGGCCGCGATCCTTGGCCCGGAACATGGCGGCGTCGGCATTGCGCAACAAGGTCGCCGCGTCGTCGCCATCCCCCGGGTACATGCAGATGCCCATACTGGCTTGCACGCGAATATCCCGCCCCTCCACTTCGAAGGGCTCGGCCAGGGCGCGCATGACCTTTGCAGCGACTTTCGCCGCCTTGTCGGGGTGGGCGATGTCCTCGAGTAGCAGCACGAACTCATCGCCGCCCAATCGGGCGACGGTATCGTCCTGGCGCAACACGCCCACCAGCCGCTGGCCCACGTCCTGCAGCACGCGATCGCCCGCGGGGTGTCCCAGGCTGTCGTTCACATGCTTGAAGTGATCGAGATCGATAAACACCACGGCAAAGGAGCGCGACTGTCGCCGCACGTGTTGCATCGCCCACTCCAGGCGCTCGTTGAGCAGGGCCCGGTTGGGCAGGCCGGTCAGCGGATCGTGGTGGGCCAGGAAGTCGAGCCGCTCCTCCGATTGCTTGATCTGGCTGATGTCGGTGGCGGCAAACACATAGTGGGTGGTCCCGCCGTCGTCGCCCAGCACGCGATTGATGGTCAGCAGTACCGGAAAAACCTCGCCGTCCTTGCGGCGGTACCAGATTTCGCCGCGCCACTGCCCCTTCACCCCCAGGGTGCGCTGCAGCTCGCGGAAAAAGCTGTCGTCGTGCCGTCCGGCCTGCAGCATCCGCGGGTCCCGGCCGATGACATCCTCCCTGGCAAAGCCGGTAATCTCGACAAAGGCCTGGTTCACATCGACAATACTGGAGTCCGCGTCGGTGATGAATATGCCATCGGCAATGTTCTCGAACACGCTGGCCGACAGGCGCAGGCGCTGCTCGGTGACCTTGCGGTGGGTAATATCCACCCGGGCCCCCCAGCCGCGCACCAGGCAGCCATCCTCGACCATGCCCAGGCAGTTGTTGGCAAACCAGCGGGCGTTGCCGTCCCGGTCGATTTCCAGCGACTCCGCGCCCGCGACGTGGTAGCCGCGCGCGACCCACTCCTCCAGCAGCGCGAGGTTCTCCGGAATATCACTGCCCCCGTGCAGCTCCTGCATGGTGACACCGACCAGGTCCCCCGCTTCCTCGTAACCGCACATCTGCGCCAGCGCATCGTTGCAGGCAACGATGCGGCTGCGGTATATCCGCCGAACCTGCTCGTCCACGGGCAGCTCGATGGGGACCGGCCCCTCCAGTTCGAAGGAGTACACGCCCTCGGTGGTGTTTTCGATAAAACTTCGGTAACGGGCTTCACTCTCGCGCAGAAAATCCTCGGCGCGCTTGCGATCGCTGACGTCGACTCCCAGGCCAACCAGGCACTGCTCGCCACTGAAATCGACCAGCTGGCCGGTGAAATGAAAGGGCGTGGGCTTGCCCGATTTACCCACCAGCTCGGCTTCGACATCCCCGGTCCCGGTTTCAAAGGTGTCGCGAATCCGCCTCGCCACGCGATCGCGGTCCGCGCCGCGAAACAGGTCCAGGGCATGCAGGCGTTCCACTTCCGCCGCGCCATACCCCGACACCTGGAGAAAACGGCTGTTCCACAACAGAAAGCGACCGTCGGGGTCGAGTACGTAGAATATGCCCGGCAAGCTCTCGATGATATCCATCGAGAGTCCTGGAATAGACGATGTCATCACTCCCTGCCCCTGCCGCTTCCCTGCGTGCAATCGTTTATTGTCCTGCTCCATAGCTGCCTTACCTTCCCTGCGGGCCTACCACATCACCATCTGTGCTACCACCGGCCAGCGCCCGAGTCTATCATCGAGCGACGCGCATCGCATCTGCAACCAGCGTCGCGTCGCGCGGTCGCGCGCCGGGCCCCGGCGCCCTTTCGCGGCGAGTTTGATACGCATCAATGCCCGCTCCCCGGGAAACCCTACAATGGGCGGCCCAACCAGCAACCAGCAGGCCGTCCATGCCATCGCCGACAACCCTGTGGAACCAGGCCATGATCGACCGCTACGACCTGGC
The DNA here is from genome assembly GCF_017255185.1 of Parahaliea mediterranea. Classification (GTDB taxonomy): domain Bacteria; phylum Pseudomonadota; class Gammaproteobacteria; order Pseudomonadales; family Halieaceae; genus JAFKCZ01. Next base: position 97,739 of record NZ_JAFKCZ010000017.1, on the reverse strand, counting down.
CGGCCCACGCTACACCTCCTACCCCACGGCGCCGCACTTCGCCGAGGGTTTTCCGGCCTCCGAGGTACAAGCGGCCATTGCCCGCAGCAACGCCAGCCAGCGCCCGTTGTCGCTGTACTTCCACATTCCCTTTTGCGACACCATCTGTTTTTACTGCGGCTGCAACAAAATCGTTACTGCCAATAAAGGCCGCGCCGAGCCCTACATCGACTTGCTGCACCGGGAACTGGCCCTGCGCGCGCGGCAATTCGACCGCGCGCGCCCGGTGCGGCAGCTGCACTGGGGCGGGGGTACGCCAACTTTTCTCAGCGCGCCCCAGATGCGCACGCTGATGCGCCTCACCGGCGAGTATTTTTCGTTGCTGGGCGACGACAGCGGCGACTATTCCATCGAGGTTCACCCGGGGCGGATGGCGCCGGACACCCTGGGCGTGCTGCGCGAGATCGGCTTCAATCGCCTGAGCATGGGTGTGCAGGATTTCGACCCGCGGGTGCAGCGCGCGGTGAACCGCTTCAACAGCGTCGAGCAGGTGAGCGAACTCTGCCAGCGCGCGCGGCGCGAGGGCTTCCGCTCCCTGAGCATGGACCTCATCTACGGCCTCCCCCATCAGAACCCCGACACCATGGCCGCCACCCTGGAACAGGTCATCGCCCTGGAACCCGACCGGCTGTCGCTGTTCAACTACGCCCACATGCCGCACCTGTTCAAGAGCCAGCGGCACATCGACGCCGGGGCGCTGCCCCCGCCCGCCGACAAACTCGCCATGGTGCACCACGCCATCGACCGCCTGCAGGCGGCGGGTTATCAACACATCGGCATGGACCACTTCGCCCGCCCCGGCGACAGCCTGGCCCTGGCCCAGGCCCGCGGCGAGATGCAGCGCAATTTCCAGGGCTACACCACGCACGGCGACTGCGACCTGCTGGCCTTCGGCCTGTCCGCCATCAGCGCCATCGACAACGTCTATCTGCAAAACCACAAGGATATGGTGCGCTACGCGCAGTCGCTGGCCGTCGACGGCGAACCCGCCTGCAAGGGCCTGGCGCTCAGCGCGGACGATCGGCTGCGCCGCGCGGTAATCGGCCAGCTGATCTGCCATTTTCACCTGGATTACGCCGCCTTCGAGCGCGACTTCGGCATCGACTTCAAGCGCTACTTCGCCACCGCCCTGGCATCCCTGCGGCCACTGGCCCGCGACGGCCTGCTGAGGCTCGATAGCGGGGGAATCACGGTGTCCGCCGGCGGTCGCCTGCTGATCCGGCGCATCTGCATGGCCTTCGACGCCTACCTGGGCAGCCAGGAACCGGCGCGCTATTCCCGCATTCTCTAAGGGGCCAGCCCGACCCCGTCGGCACTGGTTCACATTCCCCGTCCCCGGGAGTGGCGAAGCGCGCGCGGACGGCGCATGATACCGCCGATACCAACGGTCCAGGGACGGAATCATGGGGCAGCGTTTCGACATCTATGTCACCGGCACCTTCGAGGAGGGTGTCGAGCCACGCGATGCCATATACGCCTTCGCACAGGCCACCGGGATCGATGGCCGCCGCGCGCATCGATTTCTGGAGGGCACGCCGCAAATCGTACGCGGCGATTGCAGCGCGGCGGAAGCCGAGGAACTCCAGGCCATACTGCGGCGGCTGGGTATCCGCTGCGTGCGTCGCGACGCGGGCGCCCAGCTGCTACCCGGGGACAGCGAAAATCCCCCGGGGCCAGCCGGCGCGGGCGATGGCGCGAAAACGACGCGGCGCCCCCTGCCCTTTGGCTTCAACGGCGGCGGCTACGAATACTTCCGTATCTGGATCGTCAATCTCCTGCTGACCATCGTCACCCTGGGCCTCTACGGCCCCTGGGCCAAGGTGCGCAACCGCCAGTATTTCTACGGCAATACCACCCTCGACAACGCCACCTTCGAGTACACCGCGGACCCGCTGCGGATGCTGGTGGGGCGCCTGATCGCCATGGTCCTGCTGTTCGCCTACTACGCCGCGGGCATGTTCTCTCCCGAGGCCGGCGCGCTGGCGGCGGTGCTGCTGATGGTGGCCATACCCTGGGCGGTCAACAAGTCCATGGCCTTCCACGCCCGCAACACGGTCTACCGCAATTTGCGCTTTCGCTTCAACGGGGAGTACCCCGAGGCCTTCGTGGTGCTAATCCTGTGGCCCCTGGCCGGCGCGCTGACCCTGGGGCTGCTCATGCCGCTGGCCATCCAGCGCTGGCAGCGCTACCACATCAACCGGCACAGCTACGGCGACAAGAGCTTCCAGTTCAGCGCCGGCGGCGGCAGCTTCTACAAGCTGTGCCTGTGGGCCCTGGCCATCGCCCTGGCGGGCATCCTCGCCGGCGCCGCGCTGGGCGCCCTGATTCCCGCGGCTACCCTGGTCGGCCCGCTGGCGGGCTACGCCCTGGCCATGGTCTATTTCACCACCACCATGCACAACCTGCGTTTCAACCACACAACCCTGGCCTCGCACGCCTTCTCCGCCGACTTCGAGTTGCGCGGCTTCGGCTGGATCATGCTCAGCAATTTCGCCCTGATCGTGTTGACCCTGGGCCTCTACCTGCCCTGGGCGCGGGTGCGCATCGCCCGTTACACCGCGGCACACGTGATCTTTCACGCCACCGGCGACCTGGACCGCTTCGCCGCCATCAGCCAGCCCGATACCCCGGCCTTCGGTGAGGAATTCAGTGACGTGTTCGACCTGGACTTCGGCTTTTGACCGCGGATTGCCGCCTCGGGGGCAGCTGGCAGGACGGCGCCACCAGCCACAGCCGCGATGCCGTTCTGGAGGTGAGCGGCGAGCGGGTCTCCGTTCGGGTCGACGGGGCCATCGCGCTGGAGGCATCCCTGTCTCAGCTGTCGATCTCGCCGCGCCTGGGCTCGACACCGCGCTACATCCGTTTCGAGGGGCACCCCGGCCGCCTGGAAACCGCGGACCCGGCCGCCGCCGACTGGCTGGACGCCCGGGTAGGCACGCCCTCCTCCCACGCCCTGTGGCGCCTGGAGAACCACAGCCTGCTGGCCGCGATCGCCGGCGTGCTCATGCTGGCGCTGGCCGCGGCCTACTTCGTCTGGGGCATACCGGCGGTCAGCCGCGCCGCCGCCGCGCACCTACCCGCCGGGGTGATGGACAGGGCCTCGCGGGAAACCCTGGAGCTATTGCAGTCGCGCTACCTCGGACCCTCTTCGCTCGACGCCGGGCGGCAACAGCGAATTCGCCACGCGCTGCAATCGCGGGAGCCGGGCTACCCTGTCGAGCAGCTCCGCTTCGCCCACAGCGACCCACTCGGCGCCAACGCGCTGGCGCTGCCCGACGGCACCATTATCCTGACCGACGCACTGGTTGAACTGGCGGCCAACGACACCGAGGTACTGGCGGTGATAGCCCATGAGCTGGGCCACATCGAGCACCGCCACGCGGTGCGCCAGCTGCTGCAGGGCGCGGCGATCGGGGTCACCGTCGCCCTGGTGGGGGGCGACGTAAGCACCCTGGGCGACATCGTGCTGACCCTGCCGGTGGTGTTTACCCAGCTGCACTATTCGCGCGATTTCGAGCTCGAGGCCGACCGCTACGCGCGGGATTTCCTGCGCCGGCAGCAACTCGACCCCGAGGCCCTGGACCGCATGCTGGTGCGCCTGCACGGGCAGGCCCCGGACGAGGGGCTGCCCTACTTCGGCACCCACCCCCATCTCGAACAGCGCCTGGCGCGGGACGCTCCCGCGGCGGCACTAGATCGGTGATCCCGGCGGGGCCTTGAGCGCCTCCATGCCCGCCATCGCCTGCGGGTCGTCGACAAAGCGCTGGATCTGGGCCGCGGCAAAGCGGTAGTGGGCGCGCCACTTGGGTACCGCGGAGGAGGCCTGCTGCCCCAGCCAGTCGCGCAGGGCAAGCAGCGCGTCGAGCGCCTCCGCCCGCGCCTGGGGCTGCGCCCGGCCATTGCCGGCCAGGCGCTGCAGGCGCTCGAGAATTTCCATGTTCACCACCCGGCGCAGGGCGCCGGCCTGCCCGCTCTCCGCCGGGGCGTACCAGGTGGCCGTCAGCAGCGCATCCAGCAGGTCGGGAAAACCCGGCTGGGCGGCGGAGCGGGCGCGATTGTTGTTCATGCGCGCCGCCCGCGTGGGGTCCAGCAGCATATCCAGGGTGAGGCCGGCGGCGGTGGCCGCGGCGGCCAGCGGGTCGAAAACATAGCCCGTCTGCCGCGGGAACAGCTCACGGCCGTCGCCGTCACCCGGCGGCCGCGGCGGGATCAGCGCCACCAGCTCGGGGCGCAGGGCCAGGGCCTGTGGCGCGATGGTCGCCAGCAGCGCCTCGACGGCGCGGCGCTGCTGGCCGGGCGCGATCATGGCGGTGGGTATCTGGCCGTCCCCGCGCAGGGCGTAGCTGAACTCCTGGCCGCCTATCAGGGTGGCCGCCGCCTGCACCTGGTAGCGGTGCATCAGGTACATGGGCACCAGCGCATTCTCGATTTCCGCCAGCGGCCGCCCCAGGCGGATGTTGCTGTCGGAGAACCGCGCCAGTACGGTTTCGCGCAGGCGTGTCAGGCGCTCGAGTTCCGCCACCGGATCGGCGCCGTTGTCCCACAGGCTGCCGCGGGGATGGGCCGGCCCGGCGGTGATCGCGAAGGCGTCGCCGCGGGAGTGGGCGTCGGCCACGAAATGCAGGCCCGCGCCGTCCGCCGAATAGGTGTCGCGAATGATCCGCTCCCGCGCCGCCGCCGCGTCCACGCCCTCGGCGAAATCCTGGTAGCCGTAGAGGATGGCGCGCTTGTCCCACTCGCCGATACCGCTATCGTAGGCCCGCGAGAGATCGACCTCGCCATCCTCGCCCAGGGTCACGTAGGGGTGGGGGTAATCCATCACCGAGGCGCGGCCGTCACTGCTGGCGGCGAAGTTGTGCTCCAGCCCCAGGGTGTGCCCCACCTCGTGGGCGGCCAGTTGGCGAATACGCGCCAGGGCGAAGTCCAGCAGTTCCGGCGGCACCTCCCCGTCCTCGCCGTAGGGCGCCAGCAGGCCCTCGGCCAGCAGGTAATCCTGGCGCACCCGCAGCGAACCCAGGGTCACGTGCCCTTTGAGGATCTCCTGGGTGCGCGGGTCGCGCACGCTGTAGCCGTAGGACCAGCCCCGGGTGGAGCGGTGCACCCACTGGATCACGTTGTAGCGCACATCCATCGGGTCGGCGCCCTCGGGCAGCAGCTTCACCTGGAAGGCATCCTTGTAACCAGCCGCTTCAAAGGCCTGGTTCCACCAGGCGGCGCCCTCCATCAGCGCCGAGCGCACCGGCTCCGGCGCGCCGCGATCCAGGTAGTACACGATCGGCTCCACCGGCTCGCTGAGCGCGGCCTCCGGCTGCTTCTTGCGCAGGCGGTGGCGCCAGGCGTAGGTCCGCTTCACCGGCTCGCCGATCGCGGTGGCGTAGTCGTAGCGCAAGGTGTCGTAGCCGGGATCGATGAAACCCGAGCGCGGGTCGTAGGGCAGCGGTTCGTAGCCCGCTTCCGGCAGGCGGATAAAGGAGTGGTGCTGGTGCACCGTGACCGCCCGCGGGTCCGGCGCGACGCTGGCGATGATGTCGCCCTGCGCGTCACCGGCCAGGGTCACCATGGCGTCCACTTCGGTGTTGTCGGGGAAGCCCCGGGTACGCGGCAGGAAGATCGCCGAGCGCTCCGGGTCGGCCCGGTACTCGCCCTGCTCCTTGTCCTTGAGGCGGCGCGCCACCCCGTGGGCGTCGCGGAGGAAGAAGTCGGTGCCGTCCACCAGCACCCGCTCGCCGCTGGCCGCCACCACCTCGAAGCCGCCGATCGCGGAGCGCGCGAAGGCTTCCTCCACGGCGCGGCGTTCATCGGCGTTGTCGGAATCGGCCACGTAGGCGGGATTGTCGGCCAGCAACAGCACCTTGCCACCGGAGCGCACAAAGCGCGCCAGGCGCGTATCGCCCAGCTGCCCGCGGTCCAGGCCCAGGTCGTTGGAACCGACCCCCCGCGACAGGCTGCTGACATAGATAAAAGGTTCGTCCAGCGCCGCCACTTCGACAAACAACCGGCCGGTCACATCGTCCCAGTACAGGTCGACAAAGCCCTCGATGTGGCGCATATCGGCGGTGTGAGTGTCGATCGCGGGCAGGTTTGCGCCGCCTTTACCGCCGCCGCCCCCGCCACAGCCGGACAGCAACAGTCCGAGCACAAGCACACACAGATACCTCATCAACACCTCTCCCTGGGCAAGCCTCATCGTTTTTTCTCCGCATATCGCTCGAAACCAGCGCGCCGGGGCGCGGCTTGGCGCCCCAGAGACTAACAGGAGCAACAGCGGAAGCACAGGCTCCTGGCCCGGCATGGACTGCGGGCCGCGGGAAACCGGCGCGCTCGCGGCACAACCGGCCCCACCGGCAGGCCCAGGGCGATGCCGGACCCGGGCCGGACGACTAGCGATACATGATGTGCAGTTTCGGCCTGAGAGTGGTGTCCTCGAAGGTTTCGCGACTGTAATAGCGCTTACGATTGCCATTGCCGGCAACGGGTACCAGGCGCCAGCCGTGGTTCGACGCCCCCTGGCTGATCGCCTGAACACCCGCTGTCACGTCGATCGACAACCACCCCGGCGACCAACCGACGCCGCCACTGCCATCGGGATCACTGGCGTAGTCGTCGCCGTTCGCCGCGGCGCCGCTGGCCGCCCAGGGCGATCCGGGCAGGCGCTCGTCCCAGGTGGTTTCCTCTTCGCTCCAGGGAGCGAGCAGCGGGTGTGCCTGGTAGACATGGTCATAGGCCGTGTACTTGTACAGCGACAGCGTCGCGGACTCGATCGTTACGCCATCCGGTACCGGCCCGCCCTCCGACTGGAATATGGCGAATTGCATCAGCATGGCGTAGCTGCCTTCGTCTTCCTGCAAGCGTGCCTGCCCGCCGAGACTGCTACCGCGGTGCCAGCGCGAGAGGTAGGTGTCGCGCGTACCGGCGTAGCCGGACACCCCGTCCTGAAGGACAAGCTCCACCATGCTACCGTCCGTCTGGACCGTGATCGAAACCGCGGCCGAGACGGACTGCGCGCCGTCATCGTCCTCTGCACGGGCACTGAGGGTGTAACTGCCGGGGGGCACGCCGGTCCAGTCATAGGCATAGGGGGCGCTGGTATCCTCGGCCAGCACCTCTTCATCCTGATAGAACACCACCCGGGTCACGCTGCCATCGGCATCGGCCGCCGTCGCCTGCAGGCTCACGGTGTCGCCGGCGATGTAATTCGCGCCATCGGCCGGCGCCGTCAGGGAGACCTCGGGGGCGAGGTTGGTGCTTTGAACCGTGACCGTCACCGTCTCGGACATCGTGCTGGCGCCGCCATCGTCGATCACTTCGGCGCGCAGGTTGTGGGTACCCGCGGGCGCGTCCCGCCACAGCATGGCATAGGGCGGCGCGAGCGCCTCGCCGAGTACGACTCCGCCACTGTAGAAAACCACCCTCGCCACGCTGCCGTCCGGGTCGCTGGCCAGCGCGGTCAGCGGGATATCGTCCATTTCGTTGTAGACCGCGCCATCCACGGGCTCCGACAGCGTCACCGCGGGGGGCAGATTCACGCCGTCGGCGGCGTAGCGCACCACCAGGCGGGGTCTCAGGGCCGGCGATTCACTGGTTTCACGGCTATGGAAGCGCTTGCGGTTGCCGTTGCCGCCCACCGGCAGCAGGCGCCAACCGTGGTTCGCTTCGCCCTGGCTCATGGCCCGCACCCCCGGAGTGACGTCAATCGACAGCCAGCCCGACGACCAGCCGACACCGCCACCGCCATCGGCGACCACCTGGTAATCCTGTCCCGGCGCGGCGGCGCCGGCATCGGCCCAGGGAAGCCCCGGCAGGCGCTCGCTCCAGCTGGCGCCCTCCTCGCTCCACGGCAGCAGCAGCCGGTGCCACTGGTAATCGTGGTCGTAGGATGAATACTTGTAGAGTGACAGCGAGGCCGACTGGATCGCGGCCCCGTCCGGTACCGGGCCACCTTCCGAGTGAAAAATCGCGAAACCCAGGAGCACGGCGTAAGTGCCCTCGTCCTCCTGCAGCCGGTCCCGCCCTCCCAGGGTGGAGGAACTGTAGAATCGCGACAAATAGGTGTCGCGGGTACCCGCGTAGCCGCCGACGCCGTCCTGCAGGGTGACTTCCACCGAGCCATCGGCACTGTTGACCTGAACGGCAACCGGGGCCGACCACGACAGCGCGCCTTCGTCGTCCTCCGCCCGTGCCTGCAAGCTGTAGCTCCCGGCCCGCACATCGACCCAGTCGGCGCCGTAGGGCGCCTCGCTGTCCCCGGCGAGTTCGACACCGTTGACGAAAAACACCACCCGCGCCACGTTCCCGTCGCTGTCCGACGCCTCCGCCTGCAGCGACACGGAATCCCCTTCGTCGAAGCTGGCGCCGTTGACCGGCGCGGTCAGCACGACATCCGGCGGCAGGTTCACTGCCTCGACCGTAACCTGCACCGGCAGGGAAACGCTGCTGCCGCCCTCGTTGTCCCCGGCCACCGCGGTCAGCATGTGCACCCCCGGCTCCGCGCCCAGCCATTCCACGGAATACGGCGGCGCGCCAAGTGCCGCGAGCAGTTCATCGTTCGCGTAAATCTCCACCGATGTCACGCTGCCATCGGGGTCGCTGGCATCGACCGTGATCGTCAGCGCCTGCCCCTCCGGCACCACGTCGCCATCGGGCGGGGCTGTAATCGCCACCGCGGGCGGCTGGTTACCGCTGGCAACGGCGGTAATGGATACCGGGGGACTGACCCCCGTCGCGCCGGCGTCATCGACCGCCCGCGCGGACAGCTCGTGCTCGCCGGCCGGCACGTTTTCCCAGGCCAGGCTATAGGGCGGGCTCGCGTCCTGGCCGATCTGCAGGGCGCCGCTGTAGAACAGCACGCGCTCGATGCTGCCGTCCTGGTCCGTGGCGTCCGCCTCGATAACAACAGTATCTCCCGCGCTGAACTGCGTTCCCGGGGCGGGCCCCAGAATGACCACTTGCGGCGGCAGGTTCTGCTCGAGCGACGGCTCAACCCAGCCCTGGGGCTTGTAGAGCCAGATGTTGCCTTCCTGCGCATCCTCCAGCGCGAGAAAGGCGTTGAGGTCCGGGGCAAACTCCCACTTGCCAAGAATGCCGGTGCCCGGCCCCTTCTGGGGCTCGGGCACCCCGCCGCTGGTTTCGCGGAAAATCGCCCAGCCCGAGCTGGACAACACCGGAGGCGGCTCCAGGCGCCATACCTCGCCGTAACCTCCCCACAGATAAAAGGCGTTTCCCCCGGGATAATAGTCAAAGCCATACAACTGCGAGGACTCGAACTCCCCCGACGCATCCTCGGGCACGAATAACTGGTTGTTGTTTTGCTCCCCCGGCGTGCTCAGATCCCAGTAGAGGAACTGGGTACCGGCCGTGGCGACATAGGCGTTGAGTACACCGCTGTACGCGCCACCGCCCTGCTGGTTGAAGCCATTGAAATACCGCCCCACCTGCTCCCAGGTGTCCCGCGATGGATCGTTGATATCGTGGATCGTGTGTTTATACAGCTGGCGCGCCGTGCCACCGGAACGGGCCATGACATACACCACGTCCCTGCCCGCCTCTATGGTTGTCGCGGTCGTGCCCTGGACAAAGTTGGTCGGCAGCGGCGGATTGCCCGCGATGTTGCCGTAGATATCCCGGTTGGACCACATCTCCCCGCCGCCAATTTCCGGGTAGGGGCCGTTGCGCTGGACATGCGAGCCCGTCGTGCCGCCCACCTTGTCGCCGTCCGCCTTCGCGGGGTCAAACACATAGGGCCCCGTGGGCCGCTCGGTATTGGCGTCCGGCTGGTACATGAAGGCGCCGCCATTGTTGTAGGCGGCCCCTCCATAGGTGAGAAACTGGCCGGAAACCGGCAGGAAAACGCTGTTGTCGTAGGTATGCGCCGAACTGGGCGCATTGAACACACCATCGATTGCGCGCCAGTTGCCAAAGTCGTCCTGCACGATTTCACTGGGCAGGGAGGCCCGCTCCCAGCGCCGGGTCGCGGCGCGCCAGAAGTAGACATCGTTGCCGCTGTAATTCGCGTGGCCACCCCCGTAGAGGAACAGCCTGCCGCCCAGGAAATCCCAGGCGAAGCTGCTCCAGGCAACGATGATTTTCTCCGGCCTGGGGTTGCTGCGCTTGTTGAGCGGCCTCAGTGCCGCCGGCGACCAAACATCCGAAAACAGGTTTTCATTGAGCTTTCTCCAGCTGCCTTCCGGCATCGCGGCGACGACATCGAGCAATGACTCCGACACCGCGTTGGCAGTGGTGGACGCGGCCCTCGCCAGGGACCGCGGGACCGGGCGGGAAAGCGCCGGATCGCCGTCGGTTGCCGCCTCGACGCGCAACTCCAGCTCGGCCGACGCCGTGGCGCCGTCCCTGTCGCGCAGATAGAGCATTAGTTGGAACACCCCGGATTCCCGGGGCGTGCCACTGATCTCCCCGGTGTTGGCATCCAAGGCCAGGCCCGCGGGCAACGGTGCAAGCAGCTGCCAGGTGTAGTCCCCCGCCCCACCACGGGCCAGGAGCGATTCCCGGTACTGCTCTCCCACACGGCCAATCGCCAGGGCGGTGGTGGTCACTTGCGGCGCGCTGGCCGCGGTACCGACATACTCAAAGCGGAAGGCATCCACAGCCACCGCGGAACCGACCTCCGCCTGTACCCGGATGCGCACCGAATCACGCGAAAACAGGGCGAACTCGCCCAGCAGGTTCCACTGTCCCGCGCTGCCTTGTTGGGATCGCACGACAACGGTGTCGCCACCGTCGTGGCTGATACGGTAGCGGAGCTCTCCCGCCGCCGGGGCCGCGACTTGCGGCCACCAGGCATGGATCCGGTAGTAACCCTGACTGGACAGCCGGGTGTTGAACTTCAATTCGGCGGCGCCGGCCCCGTCGCTCAGGTAGGCGCTGGCGCCGTGCTGGCGATAGGCCGTGGCGGCGTGAAACCCCTTCGCGTCCAGCTCGCCCAGCGCCTCGAGGTCGACGACAAAGCTGTCTGTTTGCGGTGCCGCCGCAGTCCGGTCATGAACATCCGCCAGCAGCACCGGCGGCAGCGCCAGCACCAACAGACCCCGCAAAACTGCCTTCACCCACCTGGCCATTACCCTCACCTACCTTCACCCCGAAACACCTGTCGAACGCCGCCGACGGCGGGCCCGACTATTGCCAAAACCTCGACTCCTGCAATCTGCAATCCAACATTCCAATACTCTAGTAAATACAGGGGGTTAACGAGAGGGACAACGCATCCGCCAGGGGCCGTCCGGCGATGGTGTAAAGGAAGCTGACAAGCTCCCTGGAGCCGCCGGGGAGACAGCCCTGGACTATACTCAATTGGAATCAACTGGCGACGCAAACTACAAGCCAACCCACGGCGATGTTCCAACAACACCCAAAGGGAGACGTCGATGTTTTTGCGGCAGCGATCCTCTGGCCACATTGTGGCGGTGGTGGACCCAGAGCAGCTTTTCAGCATTTTCCACGACAAGATCCTGGCCCGCGACCAGGTCGGCGAGGAGGAGCAGGACCCGGAACCCATCGCCAAGAGCGACCTGGTGTTTCTCTCCGGCGAGCCCCTGCCCCGCTGCTGGACCGACCCCGACTACCGGGAGCGCTGAGCCGGGCCATGCGCGCCATGGTCCTCGCGGCGCCGGGCGAGCCCCTGGCCATGGAGGAGCGCCCCGACCCCGCGCCCGGAGAGGGTGAAGTCCGGGTCGCGGTGGCGGCCTGCGCCGTGTGCCGCACCGACTTGCACGTGGTGGACGGCGACCTGCCCTTCCCCGGCCACCCGGTGGTGCCCGGGCACGAGATCGTGGGCAAGGTGGACGCGCTGGGTGCCGGCGTGCGCGACCTGCGCCCGGGGCAACTGGTGGGCGTTCCCTGGCTGGGCCATACCTGCGGCCGCTGCGACTACTGCCTGCAGGGCCGCGAGAACCTCTGCGACGCTCCCCTGTTCACCGGCTATACCCGCGACGGCGGCTTTGCCAGCCACACCATTGCCGATGCCCGCTATGCCTTCGCGCTCGAGGATCACGCCGATCCGGTGGCCACCGCCCCCCTGCTCTGCGCCGGCCTGATCGGCTGGCGCTGCCTGAAGAAGGCCGGCGATGCCGCCCGCCTGGGCCTGTACGGCTTCGGCGCGGCGGCCCATATCCTGGCCCAGGTCTGCGCCTGGCAGGGGCGCGAGGTCTACGCGTTCTCGCGCCCGGGGGACACGGCGGCGCAGCGCTTCGCCCGCGACCTCGGCGCGAGCTGGGCGGGCGGGGCCGACGAGCCGCCGCCCCGGGCGCTGGACGCGGCCATTATCTTCGCGCCCGTTGGCAGCCTGGTGCCGGCGGCCCTGCGCGCAGTGCGCAAGGGCGGCCGCGTGGTCTGCGGCGGCATCCACATGAGCGATATTCCGGCCTTTCCCTACGCGCTGCTGTGGCAGGAGCGCGAGCTGGTATCGGTGGCCAACCTGACCCGGGAAGACGCCCGGGAATTTTTCCCGCTGGCCCGCCAGGCGCGTGTCGCCACGCACACCCGCACCTACCCCCTGGCGGAGGCCAACCGGGCCCTGGCGGACCTGCGCCGGGGCGCGCTCAACGGCGCCGCGGTGCTGCTGCCCTGAGCCGCCGACAGAGGGCGCAACTGCGCCACCGGTATCGGCCGTGGCGCGCGAAACCTTAGCGACAACTGTGCATTTTGTGCTGTTTTTACCGGGGTTTTGCCGGGCGTTAAATAAATTCACACGGCCCCTGTGCAAACACTGGAGCACATGCGCGCTTGCCGCTAGTATCCGCTCGATGGCCGCCGCGCGATGGGCGGACCGCCCGACGAACCACCGGCGCAGCACTGAACCATGGAACCCAGCTTTGATTGGCAATTGGGCGAAGACGCCCCCCTCCCCTTCGATCACCCGGACTGCGAGGCTTGCGCTCGCTGGCTGGTGGATAACCTGACGCAACGCAACACGGCCTTCATCCGCCTTACCAGCCCGATATTCCAGGGCGACAACACCTCGGCGCGCAGCTGGCTCAGCGAGGAAAACGCCAACTTGTGGAGCCTCATTCTCGAGGAGCGCTCCACCTCAGTGAAACTCGCGGTCAACCGGGGCGAATGCAAAATGCAAAACCCGACGGCGCTGCGCAATCACACCCAACGCAAAATCGTGGGCGCCGTCATCTGCGAATTGCTCGAGTCGGGTGCGCTGTCACTGCCCGACCCGAACGCAAAAACGCTGGTCACCGGCCTGCGTTGAGCCGCGCCGCGGGGCTTGATTCCCGCGCCGGCAACTGTCTATACTCCTCGCCACTGTAACTCTCGGGGTGCTGCCAAGGCAGCTGAGATCGCGCAAGCGGACCCGTGAACCTGATCCGGTTAGTACCGGCGTAGGGAAGAGTGATAGTAAACATCCAGACCCGTCGTGCCCGCCGCAGGTGGGTGTGCCCGTCCGATCGGGTTGTTTGCATCTCGCTTCCCTTACGTTGATCGACAACACACAACGTAAGGTGAAATATGACAAGCACCAGCGCTTCCAGCGACACCCCGGCAATCAGCCGAAACCCCCTGCCCGCCAGCCGCAAAGTCTATCTCGCGCACAGTGAGCGCGCCGACATCCGGGTTCCCGTGCGCGAGGTCGCACTGAGCGACGGGCGCGCTGTCACGCTCTACGACACCTCCGGCCCCTACACCGATACCGCGGCCGACATCGACGTCAGCCGCGGGCTGCCGACGGACGCGCGTCGACAATGGCTGGACGATCGCGGCGACAGCGCGTTCGGCGAAGCCCCCGCCAAACCGCCCGCCGACCGGTTGCGCGCCTCCCTGCAGCGGCGCCCGCGACGCGCCCTGCCCGGGCGCAACGTCAGCCAGTTGCACTACGCGCGCAAGGGCGTGGTCACCGCCGAAATGGAGTACATCGCACTGCGCGAGAACCAGGCGCGCGAACAGCTCGCGGACGCGGCGCTGCCGGCGATCACCGCGGAATTCGTGCGCGAGGAAGTCGCCCGGGGCCGGGCGATCATCCCCGCCAATATCAATCACCCCGAACTGGAGCCGATGATTATCGGCCGCAACTTCCTGGTCAAGATCAACGCCAACATCGGCAACTCGGCCCTGGGATCGAGTATCGAGGAAGAGACCGAAAAACTGGTGTGGGCCACCCGCTGGGGCGCGGATACGGTGATGGACCTGTCCACCGGCAAGCACATCCACGCCACCCGCGACGCGATTATCCGCAATTCCCCGGTGCCGATCGGCACGGTGCCCCTGTACCAGGCGCTGGAGAAAGTGGACGGCATTGCCGAGGACCTGAGCTGGGAGGTGTTTCGGGACACCCTCGTCGAACAGGCCGAACAGGGCGTGGATTACTTCACCATACACGCCGGCCTGCGCCTGGCCCATGTGCCGCTCACCGTCGACCGGGTGACGGGGATCGTATCCCGCGGCGGCTCCATCATGGCCAAGTGGTGCATCGCCCACCACCGGGAGAACTTCCTCTACACCCATTTCGAGGACATCTGCGAGATCCTCAAGCGCTATGACGTCAGTTTCTCCCTCGGCGACGGCCTGCGCCCCGGGTCCATCGCCGACGCCAACGACGCGGCCCAGTTCGCCGAGCTGGAGACCCTGGGCGAGCTGACCAGGATCGCCTGGAAGCACGATGTCCAGGTAATGATCGAGGGCCCCGGGCATGTGCCGATGCACCTGATCGAGGAAAACATGACACGGCAGCTGGCCTGCTGCGACGAGGCCCCCTTCTATACACTGGGCCCGCTGACCACCGATATCGCGCCCGGCTACGACCACATCACCTCCGGCATCGGCGCGGCGATGATCGGCTGGTACGGCTGCGCCATGCTGTGCTACGTCACGCCCAAGGAGCACCTGGGCCTGCCCAATCGCCAGGACGTGAAGGACGGCATCATCGCCTACAAGATCGCGGCCCACGCGGCGGACGTGGCCAAGGGGCACCCCGGGGCGCGCTACCGCGACGACCTGCTGTCCCAGGCCCGCTTCGACTTCCGCTGGGAGGACCAGTTCAACCTGTCGCTGGACCCGGAAACCGCCCGCGCCTACCACGACGAAACCCTGCCCAAGGATTCCGCCAAGGTGGCGCATTTCTGCTCCATGTGCGGGCCCAAGTTCTGCTCGATGAAAATCTCCCAGGACGTGCGCGACTACTCCGCCACCGAACAGGCCCGCCAGGACGGCATGCGGGAAAAGTCCCGGGAGTTCCGCCAGAACGGCGCCGAGATCTACGTCCACCCGGTGGATTGAGCGCCGCGCCGTGTCCCACATCGCCATTGCCGGCGCCGGCATCATGGGCCGCACGCTCGCCTGGTGGTCCCTGAACCAGGGTCACCGGGTGACGCTACTCGAAACCGCCGGCCGGGGTTCCGACCCCGGCGGTAATGGCGCCTCCTGGACCGCCGCCGGCATGCTGACACCGAACACCGAGGTGGACGTGTCGCCGGAGCTGCTCGCCATGGGCCGGGCGTCGCTGGCGCTGTGGCCCGCCTTTGCCGACGCACTCGGCCTCGCGCACGAGTTCAATCGCGGCGGCTGCTGGGTTGTCGCGCACCCCCAGGACCGCGAGCAGCTGCTGCATTTCCAGCGCCGTCTCGCCCGGCTGGAGCTGCGCGAGGGCCAGTCCTATCGCAGCCTGTCGGCCAGTGCCCTGGCCGCGGAACTGGCGCCGCTGTCGCGTTTTGGCGGCGCGCTGTATTTTCCCGAGGAAGCCAGCATTCCCCCCAGGCGGGTACTCGAGCGCCTCGAACGGGACCTGCGCCGCGCGGATTGCGACTGGCGCGGCGATACCACGGTGCTCGCGCTGGGCGCGCGGCACATCGACACCGACCACGGCACCGTCTACGCGGACGCGACCGTCGATTGCCGGGGACTTGGGGCGCGGGAACAACTAACGACACTGCGCGGCGTGCGCGGCGAACTGGTCGAGGTGCGGGCGCCGGCGGTCGACTTGCCGGCGCTGGTCAGGTTGATGCACCCGCGTTACGCCCTGTACATCGTGCCCCGCCCGCGGCAGCACTTTGTCATCGGCGCCACCCAGATCGAATCGGACGACACCGGGCCGATCAGCGTCCGCTCGGCACTCGAACTGCTGAGCGCGGCCTACTCCGTGCACCCGGGTTTCGCCGAGGCCCGCATCGTGGCGACCCGCGCCCATTGCCGCCCCGCGCTACCCGACAACCACCCGCGCATCGGGCGCCACCCCGGCGGCGCCTGGTACATCAACGGGCTGTATCGCCACGGCATCCTGCTGGCGCCGCTACTGGCCCGCGAGGCCCTGCGCCAACTGGAACTCACCACGACCCGCGAGGAAAGCGACACGCCATGAGCATCCACATCACCCTGAACGGCAGCCGCACATCGGTCGCCGACGCAACAACGCTACGGCAACTGGTCCGCTGGCATTCCCCGGAAGAGCCGGCAGTCGCGGTGGCGCTCAACCAGCGTTTCATCCCGCGCAGCGAGCACGGCGACGTTCACCTGAGCGAGGGCGACGAGGTCGAACTGGTCACGCCCATGCAGGGAGGTTGAGAATGTTTGAACTCGCCCGGCGCACGTTCCACAGTCGCCTGCTGGTGGGCTCCGCCCAGTACCCCAGCCTCGAAGTGATGCGCGACGCCATCGCCGCCAGCGGCACCGAGGTGGTAACGGTGTCCCTGCGGCGACAGACCGCGGGTGGCGGCAGCGGCAACGCCTTTTGGCGGGCGCTCAACCAGGACCGGCTCGCGGTGCTGCCCAACACCGCGGGTTGCCACAGCGCAGAAGAGGCCATCGTGACCGCGCAGATGGCGCGCGAACTGTTCGACACCCACTGGATCAAACTGGAGGTCATCGGCGACGACAGCACCCTGCAACCCGACCCCTTCGGCCTGCTGGAGGCGGCCCGGGAGTTGCTGGGCCAGGGCTTCGAAGTGTTCCCCTACTGCACCGACGACCTGGTGCTCTGCGATCGCCTGCTCGGCGCCGGCTGCCGCATCCTGATGCCCTGGGGCGCCCCGATCGGTTCCGGACTGGGCATCGACAACGCCGCGCGCCTGGCGGAACTGCGACGGCGCTACCCGGATATCACGCTGATCGTCGACGCGGGGATCGGCGCGCCCTCCCACGCGGCGCGCGCCATGGAACTCGGCTGCGACGCGGTGCTGCTCAACAGCGCCATCGCCCGCGCCGGGGACCCGGTGGCCATGGCCTCGGCCTTCAAAAGCGCGGTCGAGGCCGGCCGCCGCGGCTTCGAGGCGGGACTGATGCCGACCTCCCGCGAGGCCCGGCCCAGCACACCGGATATCGGCAAACCGTTTTGGCACGCGTGAGTCATACCGAGACGCCACCGCGGGTGCTCTGCATCGGCGGCAGCGAATGCACCGGGGTCACCGGCCTGGCCACCGATATGCGCAGCGTCGAAGCCTTTGCCGCCCACCCCCTGCCGGTGGTCACCGCCGTCACCGCCCAGCATCGCGGCGGTGCCGCCGTGCAGGTGATCGACGCCGCGACCTTCGACAGCCAGCTGGCCTGCGCCCTGGCCGCCGAACCCGCGGCGATCAAGATCGGACTGGTGGCTTCCCTCGACCAGGCGCGCTCGATTGCGCGGCAGGTCGGCGGTCGCAAACTGCCGGTGGTACTCGATCCGGTGTCCCGCAACAGCCTGGGCCAGGACCTGGTTGCCGCCGATCACACGGCGATACTGACCGCCCTGCTGCCCGTCGCCACCCTGGTTACGCCCAACGAGGCGGAGGCCGAACCGATCCGCGCGCTGCGCGGCAATGCCGCCGCGGGGGCCGCGCCGGCCGTGCTGTACAAGGGCGGTCACGCCGCCTCCGCGGACTGCCGCGACCACTTCGAGCAGCCCGGCCTGGCTTTTACCCTGTCCGGACCGCGTATCGAGGCCGCCGGCGAGCGCGGCACCGGCTGCTGCCTGGCCGCCTCGGTCGCCGCGGCGCTGGCCCTGGGTCACAGTCTCGCGGACGCCGTGGTGGTGGCGAAGATGTGCATCGATCGCGCCCTGCGCCAGGGCTATGCGGTGACGGCACAGGGGGGCGCGCTGCGGCCCACGCCGCCCTGGGAGGGCCGGCCGCGTCTGCCGCGGCTGGATTTTGGCGAGCGGGGCGAACAGGCCCCCACCCCCGGGCGCCAGGAGGCATTTCCCGACTGCGGCCCGCGCCCGCTGGGCATCTATCCCGTTGTCGATCGCGCGGCCTGGCTCGAGCGCCTGCTGCCCTGTGGCGTCACCACCATCCAGCTGCGGGTCAAGGACCTGGCGGGAGCCGCGCTGGCGCGGGAAGTGGCGACGGCGGTGCGCATCGCCCGGGCCTTCGACGCCCGCCTGTTCGTGAACGACCACTGGCGGCTGGCGCTGGACCACGGCGCCTACGGGGTACACCTGGGCCAGGAGGACCTGGCCGGCGCCGACCTGCCCGAGCTGCGGCGGGCCGGCCTGCGGCTGGGCATCAGCACCCACTGCCTGTGGGAACTGGCCCGCGCCCTCACGCACCAACCCTCCTACGTCGCCTGCGGCCCGGTGTACGCCACCACCAGCAAGATCATGCCCTGGCGCCCCCAGGGCTTGGCGGGGCTGGCGCGATGGCGCCAGCTGGTCGGGCGGCGGCCGCTGGTGGCCATCGGCGGCATCGATACCCGGCGCGCCGCCGCGGTGGCCGCCGCCGGCGCCGATGGCGTGGCCATGATCAGCGCGTTGACCGGCAGTGACAACCCCCAGGACACCGCCCGGGCACTGGTGCGGCAATTCCGGCGGCACTACCGGTGAGCGGCGAATTCAGCGCCGCGGAGTGGCAGCGCTACGCCCGCCAGGTGCAGCTGCCGGAATTCGGGCTTGCCGGGCAGCGCCGCCTGCGCGAGGCCCACGTGGTCATCGTCGGTGTCGGCGGCCTCGGCTGCCCCGCGGCCCTGTACCTGGCGGCGGCCGGCGTGGGCCGGCTCACCCTGGTCGACGGCGACCGGGTGGAGCTGTCGAACATCCACCGGCAGGTACTGTTTGGCGACGCCGACCGCGGCAAACCGAAAGTGGCCGCCGCCGCCGGGCGCCTGCGCGAACTCAACCCGGCGGTGCAAGTGGAGGCCGTGGACACCTGGCTCGAGGCCCGCCACGAGCCCCTGCTGGCCGCCGCCGACCTGGTGCTGGATTGCTGCGACCGCTACGCGGTCAGGCAGCTGATCAACCGCCTCTGCCTGCGCCGGCAGCGGCCCTGGTGCTACGCCAGTGTCGACGGCTTCCACAGCCAGAGCGCGCTGTTTCGCCCCGGCGGCCCCTGCTACGAATGCCTCTACCCCCAGCCCCCCGCCCAGGTGCGCGACTGCCGCGCCGGCGGTGTCCTCGGCCCCGTGGCGGGCCTGGCCGGCGTCCACCAGGCCCTCGCGGCCATCGCGTACCTCGCCGGCCTGCACCAGGGCGGGGACCAACTGGCGCTGAATTCACCGCTGCAAGGCACTGCCCGGCAACTGGCGCTAGCGCTCGACCCCGCCTGTGTTTGCCGCCTGCCGCCGGAACAGGTGGCCCTGCCGGACACCCCCGGCGCGCCCGCTCCTGCGGTGCAGGCGGACGGGGTCAAGGACGGCGAGGTCCACGCCGACCTGGCGGCGCTGCGCCGCGCGGGCTGGCACCTGGTGGACATCCGCTCCGCGGAGGAATACGCCGCGTTCAATCTCGGGGACCCCTCGATTCCCGCGGCCGGCTTGCTGGCGGCGGCCGCGCGCGGCGAGCTGCCGCAACCGCTGGCGCTGTACTGCCAGAGCGGGGCGCGCAGCCGGGACGGCGCCGCCGAGCTGCGCGCGCTGGGCCTGCACGCGATCAGTGTCGCGGGTGGCATTCTGGGCCACCTGGAGCGCCACGATTGAGCAATCGGCCGCTTTCCCCGGTATGATGGCGGGCCGCCAAAAATGAATTGGGAGTTGACCATGGGCAATACCGCCTTCATCACCGGAGCGACTTCGGGCTTCGGCCGGGCCTGCGCGCGACGCTTTGGCCGCGAGGGCTGGAACCTGGTGATTACCGGCCGCCGCCGGGAGCGCCTGAACGAACTACAGGCGGAGCTGGCGCCCCACTGCCAGGTGCTGGCGCTGGAGCTGGATGTGCGCGACACCGCCGCGGTGCGGGCGGCGGTCGCCGGCCTGGCCCCCCCCTTCAACAGCGTCCACACCCTGATCAACAACGCCGGCCTGGCCCTGGGCACCGAACCGGCCCAGGACTGCGACCTGGAAAAGTGGCACCGCATGATCGACACCAACGTCAAGGGCCTGTCCACCGTGACCCACGCCCTGCTGCCGAGCCTGATCGCGCGCGGCACCGGGGCCAGTATCATCAATATCGGCTCGGTGGCCGGCCACTGGCCCTATCCGGGGGGCAACGTCTACTGCGGCACCAAGGCCTTCGTGGAGCAGTTCTCCTACGCCCTGCGCGCCGACCTGCAGGGCACCGGCGTGCGGGTCACCAACCTGGCCCCGGGCCTGTCCGAGAGCGAGTTCACCCTGGTGCGCACCGACGGCGACCAGGCGGCCCACGACGCGCTCTACGCCGGGGCCAAACCGATTCAGCCCGAGGACATCGCCGACACCTGCTGGTGGCTGGCCACCATGCCGGCACACCTGAACGTCAACCAGCTGGAGCTGATGCCGGTGCGCCAGGCCTTCTCGGCCTTTTCCGTTCACCGCGACTGAGTGTACCGCGACTGAGCGCCGCGCTCAGTCGCGCTGGTAGGCCACCTCGCCGCCGACCAGCGTCTGCACGACCCCGATCGCCAGGATGTCATCGGGGGCCACGGTGAGGGGATTGCCGTCGAGAACCACCAGGTCCGCCAGCTTGCCGACCGCGATCGAACCCTTGTCGTCCTCGTCGAAGTACTGGCGGGCGACGTCGATGGTCAGGGCCCGCAGGGCGCGCTCCGCGCTCACCCGCTGTTCCGGGCCGAGCACCTCGCCGCCGGAGGTCTGGCGGGTCACGCCGGACCAGAGCATGCGCAGCGGCTCCATGGGCACCACCGGGGTGTCGGCGTGGAAGGTGAAGGGAATGCCCCGCCGCTCCGCGGAGCGCGCCGGGCTGATGCGCGCGGCGCGCTCGGGACCGATGAAAATGTCCCGGTGCCGGTCGCCCCAGTAATAGGTGTGCATATTGAACATGGAGGGAATCACCCCCAGTTCAGCCATCTTGTCGAGCTGGTCCTCCCGCGCCATCTGCGCGTGAATGAGCACCGGCCGGGCGTCCTCGCGGGGCGCCGCGGCCTGGGCCCGCTCAAAGGCGTGGAGGATGTCGTCGATCGCCGCGTCGCCGTTGCCGTGCACCGCGATCTGCCCGCCGCTGCGATGCACCGCCATGACCTGCTCCGCCAGCTTGTCCCTCGCGGTCTGCGGATACCCGCGGTAATCCGGCTTCGCCGTGTCCCTCGGCACGTGGTAGGGATGCGTCAGGTAGCCGGTATAGCCCTGGATGGAACCGTCGCTGAACAGCTTGGTGGCGCCCAGCTTCAGAAAGCCGTCGTCCTCGAAGGGCCACTGGTACTCGCCCTCCAATTGCTTGAGCGTCACATCAATCGTCGGGTAAGCCACCACCCGGGTCCGCAACAAGCCCTGGCTGCGGGCATAGGCCAGGCCCTCCAGGGTCTCGGCGCTGGCGGCGCCATCCTGGGCGGTGGTAACCCCCTTGCTGAGATAGTCGGTCACCGCCGCGTCGACGGCCGCGAGCAGGTCCTCGGGCCCGATCGAGGCGAAGGCCTTCATCAACACCGGCCCCATGGCGGCGGACTCTTCCAGCAGGCCGGTGGGCTCCCCGGTGTCGGGGTCGCGGTGAATCACTCCGCCCTCGGGGTCCGGGCTGTCGGCGTTGAGTCCGCCCGCCGTGAGGGCCAGGCTATTACCCACGCCCATGTGGCCGGACACGTGATTGACCCAGACCGGATGCTCGGTGGATACCCGGTCCAGGTCCTCGCGGGTCGGATGGCGATGTTCCGCGACCAGGGTATCGTCGTAACCGAATCCAATGACCCACTCCCCCTGGGGGGTATCGGCGGCGCGGGCCCGCAGCCGCTTGACCAGCTGGTCGATACTGCGCACATCCCCGATCGGCGGCGCGTTGAGATCGACAAAGCGCGCCAGCGTCATGCCCTGGAATACCAGGTGGCTGTGGCTGTCGATAAAGCCCGGAACCACGGTGTTGCCGCCCAGGTCGGTGACCACGGTGTCGCTGCCTATATGGGCACCGACCATGGCGTCGCTACCCACCGCGACAATCCGGTCGCCGCTGATCGCCACCGCCGTGGCCCGGGGCACGGCCTCGTCCAGGGTAATGACCGTGCCACCGCGATAGACCCGGTCGGCGGCGTCCGGGGCGGCGATCGCGCCCGTCGCCGCGCAAAGGCCCGCCAGGGCAGTGGCGGTACTCAGGTGGCGCGCCAGGCACCGTGTGAATCTGCTTGGGGACATAGGGGGGTTCCTTATTGCTATGATTTTCGCCGGGATCGATCGAGGCTCTCCACGGGTGAGACGTTCTCCAACAGTGAATAGTCTCTACACTGGACGCCAATATGCAACGCTTGCGCGCCGGCCCGTCAGCTGCTACCCGGTGCCCGTTCCGCCGCGATCCGGCGCGCCTTGCGGTCGTGCCGGGCCAGCTCCCGCCTGGCCACCGGGGCCAGCAGGTAGAGACCGATGATATTGGGCACGCAGATCAGGAACACCAGGGCATCGGAGAAATCGAGAATGGAGCCGAGCTGGATGCTGGAACCGACAACCACGAACAGGCAGAACACCAGCTTGAAACCCGCTTCCGCCGCGCGCCCCTCGCCCACCAGGTAGGTCCAGCCCTTGAGGCCGTAATAGGACCAGGCGATCATGGTGGAGAAGGCGAACAGGAAACCCGCCACCGCGATGAAGTACGGCGACCAGGCCACGTTGCGCTCGAAGGCCCGCGAGGTCATCTCGATACCGCCCATGCCCTCGGTGAATCCGGGCACGTAGTAGAGGGTGGTAATGATCACCAGCGCGGTCATGGTGCTGATGATCACGGTATCGATGAAGGGCTCCAGCAGCGACACATAGCC
Organism: Parahaliea mediterranea; assembly: GCF_017255185.1. Classification (GTDB taxonomy): domain Bacteria; phylum Pseudomonadota; class Gammaproteobacteria; order Pseudomonadales; family Halieaceae; genus JAFKCZ01. The sequence continues at coordinate 74,676 of NZ_JAFKCZ010000017.1, read as the reverse complement.
CTCTGTCACCGGGTCGTTGGTCTGCACCGCCGAGTGGGCAATGGCCGCGGAGCCGATACCCGCCTCGTTGGAGAACACCGCGCGCTGGAAGCCGATAACCATCACCCCGAGCGCGCCGCCGGCCATCCCCGGGGCATTGAAGGCGCCGTCAACCATGGCGTGAAAAGCAAAGGGCAAGGCCTCGCGGTTCATGAACAGGATCAACAGGGCCCCGGCGCAGTAGAAGAGAGCCATGAAGGGCACCACCTTGCCGGTCACGCGCGCGATGCTGCGTATGCCGCCGATAATGACCAACGCGACCAGCGCCGCCAGCACCAGGCCGAACAGCCAGCCCTTGTCGCCAAACCAGCTGCCGCCGAAGCCCCCGGTCACGTTCACCACCTGCACGTAGGCCTGGTTGGCCTGGAACATGTTGCCGATACCCATGCAGCCGATGACGATTCCCAGGGCGTAGAAACGGCCGAGCCAGCGGCCGAGCGCCGCCCTGCCCTTTTCGGCGAAGCCGCGTTCGAGATAGTACATCGGGCCGCCGGACACCGAGCCGTCCGGGTTCTCGCGCCGGTACAGGGTGCCCAGGGTGCACTCGACAAACTTGGTCGACATCCCCAGCAACCCCGCCACGATCATCCACAGCGCGGCGCCGGGACCGCCCACCGAGACCGCCACCGCCACGCCGCCGATATTGCCGATGCCCACGGTGCCGGACACCGCGGTGGCCAGGGCCTGGAAGTGCGTGACCTCGCCGGTGTGTTCCGGGTCGTGGTAGGCCCCGCGCACGATGCGCAAGGCATGGGGCAGGCCGCGCAGGTTGAGAAAGCCGAAGTACAGGGTAAAAAACAGGGCCGCGGCGACCAGCCACAGCACCACCAGCGGCAGCCTGGCGCCGAACAGGGGGACTTCGAAAAACACCAGCGCCGACAGCGCGCGGGTCACCGGCGCCATGGCGTCGTCGATCCAGGCGTCCACGCCCGCCACCGCGGACAGCGGCAGCATCAACAGCAAGAGACACAGTACGCGCGGCGGCTTCATCGAGGCCGGGCTGCCTACAGCAGGCGCTCGGGTACGACCAGGGACAGCGCGCCCGCGGCGAAGCGTTGCCACCAGGTGGTCTGAGGCTCGATATCGTACTCCCGGGGCCCGCCTTCTGGGTTGGTGTCGATCCAGCGCAGCTCGCCGCCCTCCAGCACCACCTGATAGGCCTGCTCGCCAACCGCCTGTTCAAAACTCCGCGACAGTTGGCGCGCCAGCGTGGGGTTGTCGATCAACACGCCCATTTCAGTGTTCAGCGCGACCGATCGCGGGTCCAGGTTGAAGGAGCCGACAAACAGGCGTTCGCCGTCGGCGCCCATGGTCTTGGCGTGCAGGCTGGCCGCCGAGGAGCCGGTCCAGCTTTTATTGCGTACCACCTGGGACGGAGAGGGTTTGAATTCATACAGCTCAACACCGGCGCCGATTAGGTCCTCGCGGTAGCGCATGTAGCCGGCGTGTACCAGGCCCACGTCATTGGCCGCCAGGGAGTTGGTGAGAATGCGCACCCGCACGCCCCGGGCCACCAGAGAGGCGAAGAAGTCGACCATTTTGTCCCCCGGTACAAAATAGGGCGAGACCACCAACACTTCCCTCCCGGCGTCGTTCAACAGCGGCGCCAGCTTGGGTATCAGGTGGGTATCCTCGCTGATCTTCTGGTGGTAAACCTTTTCCGGGTCGTCGTAGATCAGGGTGGCGTCGCCCCAATACACGGGCAGTTCCACAAAGCGTAGCTTGTTGAGCACCGGCGACTCCCGCACCGCGCGCACGTAGTCCGAGGCCAATTGCTCGTCCACCCGCCGATCAAAGCCCGCTCGCGCCGCGCGCAGGCCTTCGCGCGTGATATCTCCCTCGCCGACGAAGCCCGACACCGGTACGACCATGTCACTGTTCCAGTACAGGTCGAACATGCCGGACACCTTGCCCACCACCGGCCCGATACCCAGCACGTCGAGATCGGCGAAGGTGATATGGGCCACGGCATTGAAATACTCGTTGCCGATATTGCGGCCGCCGACAATGGTCGCCTGGTTGTCGGCGGTCAGCGACTTGTTGTGCATGCGGTGATTGAGGCGTTTCAGATCGCCGAGGAAGCCCAGTGCGCGCACGCCGCGGTAACCGAAGGGATTGTAGAGCCGCACCTCGACGTTCGGGTGGGCGTCCAGCTGGGCCAGGAAGGCGTCCTTGCCCGCGGTGTCGAGGTCGTCCAGCAGCAGGCGCACGCGCACGCCGCGATCGGCGGCCTTGAGCAATTGGTCGACCAGCAGGATGCCGCTGGTGTCGCCGTGCCAGATGTAGTACTGCACGTCGAGGCTGCGCTCGGCGGTGGCGATCAGCGCCATGCGCGCGACAAAGGCGGCCATGCCATCGCCCAGGGGCACAAACCCGGATTGCGGCAGCTCGTCGCCATGGGCTGCGCTTATCGCTCGCGCCAGGCGGGTGTCCCCGGTATCGGTCAGGGCGTGGGAATCGGGCTTGCTGAAGCTGCCGGCGTCTGGCACGCCGACACAACCCGAGGCCGCAAACAACAGTAATGCGGCGGCCAGGGCCCGGAACAAGCTGCTTCCCGGTGACGCAGGAATCCCTGTCGGCATGCGAACGGCCTCTTTACGGTTTGTTGGAATTTATGATGACCTGCCGCCGATTGTAACGCGACAGCCACGCCGGGCAAGCCTTGGCGCCGTTTAGTCCGGCGCGGCACCGAGTTCGCTGTGCGCGATGCGCGATTTGACCTCGCCGTCCATCACCGATTCCAACACCACGTCAAAGCCCCACAGACGCTGCAGGTGCTTGACCACCTCCACCGCGCTGTCGGCTTCCAGCGGCCGGCCCCGGTGCATCTCATGGCGCAGGGTCAGGGCGCGGTCGCCGCGCACGTTGACATTGTAAACCTGGATATACGGTTCGAGATTGCCCAGGTCGTAGTTGGCCGAGAGGGACTCGCGGACCGTCTGGTAACCCCACTCGTCGTGGATCGCGGTCACTTCGAGGTAGTCCCGGTCGGCGTCGTCCAGCACCGAGAACAGCTTCAACTCGCGAATCATCTTGGGCGACAGGAACTGGAGGATAAAACTCTCGTCCTTGAAGTCGCGCATGGCGAAGTCCATGGTCTCCTGCCAGGGCGCGCCGGCGATGTCGGGAAACCACTGCCGGTCCTCCGCCGTGGGGTTCTCGCTGATCCGGCGCAAGTCCTGCATCATTCCGTAGCCCAGGGTATAGGGATTGATACCGCTGTAGTACGGGGAATTGAACGGCGGCTGGTAAACCACCGCGGTGTGATACTGCAGGAACTCCATCATGAAGCCGTCGGTCACCAGGCCCTCGCGGTACATCTGGTGCAGGATATGGAAGTGCCAGAAACAGGCCCAGCCCTCGTTCATCACCTTGGTCTGGCGCTGCGGGTAGAGGTACTGGGACACCTTGCGCACGATGCGGATCACTTCCCGCTGCCAGGGCTCCAGCAGCGGCGCGTTCTTCTCCAGGAAGTACAGGATGTTTTCCTGGGGCTCCTCGGGAAAGCGCCGGTGCTCCCGCTCCTGTGCCGCCGACTGCGGCACCGGCAGCGTCTTCCACAGCTCGTTGACCTGCTGTTGCAGGATGACCTCGCGCTCCTCGCGCCGCTGGCGCTCCTCCTCCAGCGACAGCGGGTAGGGACGCTTGTAGCGATCGACACCGTGGTTCATCAAGGCGTGACAGGCGTCGAGGGTTTCCTCCACCTCGCTGATGCCGTGACGCTGCTCGCACTCGGCGATGTAGTTGCGCGCGAACACCATGTAATCGATGATCGACTCGGCGTCCGTCCAGGTCCTGAACAGGTAGTTGTTCTTGAAGAAGGAGTTGTGACCGTAGCTGGCGTGGGCCATGACCAGGGCCTGCATGGTCAGGGTGTTCTCCTCCATCAGGTAGGCGATACAGGGGTTGGAGTTGAACACGATCTCGTAGGCCAGGCCCATGCGCCCGCGCTTGTAGTTATTCTGCACGCCGAGAAAGTGCTTGCCGAAACTCCAGTGGTGGTAGTTGATGGGCATCGCCGACGAGGCGTAGGCGTCCATCATCTGCTCGGAATTGATGATCTCGATCTGGTTGGGATAGGTATCGAGGCCGAAGTCACCCGCGATGCGCGCGATCTCGCGCTCGTAGACCTGCAACAGCTCGAAGGTCCAGTCGGATTCGTTGGACAGCGGTTTGCGCGTCATGCCGACTGCTTCCGGAACAGTTCGTGGAAAACCGGGTAGATGTCCGCCGGGCCGGTGATGTGCTGCATGGCGAAGACATCCTTCCACTGCTTGTCGAGGCCGGCATAGGTGTGCCACAGGGGTTTGTCGCCGCTCTCGGTGATCTCCACGTAGGCGTAGTACTGGCACAGCGGCAGCAGCTCGTGGATCAGTTTCAGGCAGCGCGGGGCGTCGTCCGGCCAGTTGTCGCCGTCGGAGGCCTGGGCGCCGTAAATGTTCCACTCGCTCGGCGAGTAACGGGCCTCGACGATATGCTTCATCAAGTCAAGGGCACTGGACACCACGGTGCCCCCGGTCTCCCGGGAGTTGAAGAATTCCTCCTCGTCGACCTCCTTGGCGATGGTGTGGTGGCGAATGAACACGATCTCGGTGCGGTCGTAATTGCGCGACAGGAACAGGTACAGCAGGATGTAGAACCGCTTGGCCAGGTCCTTGGTGTACTGGTCCATGGAGCCCGACACGTCCATCAGGCAGAACATGACCGCCTTGGAATGGGGCACCGGCTCGTTGTAGTGCCGGTGATAGCGGATGTCGACGTCGTCGAGAAAGGGAATGCGCGCCAGCGCGTCGCGCAGCTCGTTGATGCGCGCCTCGATCTCCGCCCGGCGGTCTTCGTTCTCGGGAGTTTGCGGCAGTGCCGCGAGCTCCTGCTCCAATTCCCGCAGCTCGGTGCGCCGGCCGGCGCCCAGGGCGATGCGCCGGGCGGTGGCCGAACGCATGGAGCGCACCACGCTGAGGTTGGCGGGCGGGCCGTCGGCGGCGAAGCCGCCGCGAACGCGCTTGAATTCCTCCAGGCCGGACAACTGGCGCTTGGTGAGGTTGGGCAGTTCCATGTCGTCAAACAGCACGTCGAGGAATTCCTGCTGGTTGATCTGGAACACGAACTCGTCCATGCCCTCCCCGTCCGGGCTGCCCTGGGAGCCGCCGGCACCGCCGCCGCCCTGGGGCCGCTGGATGCGGTCGCCGCGGGTGTACTCCTCGTTGCCGGGCACGACGTGGGTGACCCGGCCGCCGCGGCCGTGGTGAAACTGGGGTTCGCCGATGTCCTTGCTGGGGATGGATATTTTTTCACCGCGCTCGTTGTCGGTGATGTGGCGCCCCTTGAGGTTTTCGCTGACCGAACGCTGTATCTGCTCGCGATAGCGGCGCAGGAAGCGCTGCCGGTTGACGGCGCTCTTCTGCTTCGGGTTGTCCCTGCGATCAATCAGAAATCCCACTTCGTCCTCCGATCGCTGCGCGCTAGGCCGACTTCCTTACCCGCAAATACCACTCCGACAACAGCCGCACCTGTTTCTCGGTATAGCCGCGATCGACCATGCGCGCCACGAAATCGGAGTGTTTCTTCTGGTCCTCCGCCGAGGCCTTGGCGTTGAAGGAAATGACCGGCAGCAGATCCTCGGTGCTGGCGAACATTTTCTTCTCGATCACGGTGCGCAGTTTCTCGTAGCTGGTCCACTTGGGATTGCGGCCCTCGTTACTGGCCCGCGCGCGCAGCGTGAAGTTGACGATCTCGCTGCGGAAATCCTTGGGATTGCTGATGCCGGCCGGCTTCTCGATTTTTTCCAGCTCGTCGTTGAGGGCCGAACGGCTGAGGATCTCGCCGGTTTCGGGATCGCGGTACTCCTGGTCCTGCACCCAGAAATCGGCGTAGGTGACGTAGCGGTCGAACAGGTTCTGGCCGTACTCGGTGTAGCTCTCCAGGTAGGCGGTCTGGATCTCCTTGCCGATGAACTCCACGTAATTGGGGGTCAGCCACTCCTTGATGAAATTCAGGTAGCGGTCGTGGGTATCCTGGGGAAACTGCTCCTGCTCGATGGCGGTTTCCAGCACGTACAGCAGGTGCACCGGGTTGGCGGCGACTTCCACCGCGTCGAAGTTGAACACCTGGGACAGCACCTTGAAGGCGAAGCGCGTGGACAGGCCGTCCATGCCCTCGTTGACCCCGGCGTTATCGCGGTACTCCTGGATTGACTTGGCCTTCGGATCCCGGTCCTTGAGGGACTCGCCGTTATAGATGCGCATCTTGGAGTAGATGCTGGAATTCTCCGGCTCCTTGAGCCGCGACAGCACGCTGAACTGGGCCAGGATATCCAGGGTATCGGGCGCGCAGGGCGCCGCGGACAGGGAGCTGTTCTGCAGCAGCTTGCGGTAGATCTCGATCTCCTCGCTCACCCGCAGGCAGTACGGCACCTTGACGATATTGACCCGGTCGATGAAGGCCTCGTTGTTTTTGTTGTTCTTGAAATTCTGCCACTCGGACTCGTTGGAGTGGGCCAGCACGATGCCCTCGAAGGGGATGCCGCCGATGCTCTCGGTGCCGTTGTAGTTACCCTCCTGGGTCGCGGTCAGCAGCGGGTGCAGCACCTTGATCGGCGCCTTGAACATTTCCACGAATTCCATCAGGCCCTGGTTGGCGCGGCACATGCCACCGGAGAAGGAGTAGGCGTCGGGGTCGCTCTGGGCGTAGTGCTCGAGCTTGCGGATATCGATCTTGCCCACCAGGGCGGAGATATCCTGGTTGTTTTCGTCGCCGGGCTCGGTCTTGGAAATGCCCACCTGGTCGAGGATCGAGGGGAACACCTTGACCACGCGGAACTTGCTGATATCGCCGTGGTACTCGTGCAGGCGCTTGACCGCCCAGGGCGACATGACCGCTTTCAGGTAGCGGCTGGGAATGTTGTACTCCTCCTCGAGGATGTGCGCGTCTTCCTCGGCGTTGAACAGGCCCAGCGGCGACTCGAACACCGGCGAGCCCTTGATACAGTAGATGGGCTGCTTTTCCATCAGCTGCTTGAGGCGCTCCGCCAGCGAGGACTTGCCGCCCCCCACCGGGCCGAGCAGGTAGAGGATCTGCTTGCGCTCCTCCAGGCCCTGGGCCGCGTGGCGGAAGTAGGAGACGATTTTCTGCACCGCCTCCTCCATGCCGTAGAACTCGCTGAAGGCGGCGTAACGCTTGATCATCTTGTTGGCGAAGATGCGGCTCAGGCGGGGGTCTTTCGAAGTGTCCACTAACTCGGGCTCGCCAATGGCCAGCAGCATCCGCTCCGCCGCCGTGGCGTAGGCGCTGGGTTCGGACTTGCACAGCTCCAGGTATTCCTGAAGGCTGTAGTCCTCCTCGCGCGTCGATTCGTAGCGGTCCTGGTAGTGATCGAATAGGCTCATTGTTCTATTCCTCCCTGTCCCGTAGACAAAGAAAACCACTGAAGACTCAATCTCAGCATACAGGAAATTCCCCGTATAAGTAGGCAGATATTAAAAAATAAAATGCGTGATTTTGCGCATAAAGCGTTTTTTAATAGGAACGTTACGCGCCTCGGTTTTTGCAATTCCACGCATCCTGTTTTGCTCTCCTTCCGCTGCCGCGCAGCGCGCGCGGCCCTCGCGACGAACCCGGCCTTCGCGCACCAAAAACAGCCACCGCGGCGCCATTTTGCAGCTCCCGACTCCCGATCCGCGGCCCCGCGGCGCGGTCGCGACCGCGCCCGGGATACGATGCAATTTTTATTCCCCATCCGGGCACGCCCCTGGCCAAAAACGATTGCGGCGCGCGCAAAACCCGTCCCCCCGCCGCGGTTGCCAGGGACAAAACCGGGCTGGTATAAAGCCCGCTTCCCCGACAGCGAGAGTAAGAGAGAGTATCGGCATGGAGTCACCGGCCACCGTCCCCGCACTACACCCACTGGATGCCGCCACGACACTGGAGGCGCTGTCGGATGACCGTTTTCAGGGTTGTATTCCGCCCGCCTACGCCAATTTCATCGGCCCCTTCGGCGGCGTGCTCGCGGCCTGCCTGCTGCGGGCGCCCTGCATGCACGAACGGCGCCTGGGCGACCCCCTTGCGATCACTGTCAACTTTGGCGGACCGGTGGCGCAAACGCCCTTTGAGATTCACGCCCGCCCCACCATCACCAACCGCTCATCGCAGCACTGGGCACTGGAGCTGCACCAGGACGGGTCAATCCCCCTCACCGCCACCGCGGTGTTCGCCCGTCGCCGGGAAACGTGGTCGGCCCAGGAGGCGGCGCGCCCCGAGGTGGCCGGCCCCGGACATTACCCGCCCATCGACAGCCGCGACCTGCCGGCATGGGTGGCCAACTACGACATCCGGGTGATCTCCGGGGGCATGAGCTTCCTCGCCGACTCGCCGCGCGCGCAGGACAGTTCCGAGACCCTGCTGTGGGCCCGGGACCTGCCGGCCCGGCCCCTCGATTTCCCCGCCCTGCTGGCCCTGTCGGACGTTTTCTTTCCACGGATTTTCGTGCGTCGCCCCACCTTCGTGCCGGTGGGTACGATCAGCCTCAGCACCTACTTCCACGCCGACGCCGGCGAGCTGGCCGACCAGGGGGATGCCCACCTGTTGTGCCGGGCCCGGGGCAAGCGCTTCCACAATGGCTATTTCGACCACAGCGGCGAACTGTGGGGCGCGGGGGGCGCGCTGCTGGCCACCACCCATCAGGTGGTGTACTACAAGGAGTAGGGATTGCCGTTGTTCTATTTTGCCTACGGTTCCAACATGTCCGCGGCGCGGCTGCTGGCGCGCGCGCCCTCGGCGCGCTCCCGCGGGCGCCACTACCTGCCGCGGCACCTGCTGCGCTTCCACAAGGCGGGCCACGACGGCTCGGCCAAGTGCGACGCCTGGCACACCGGAAATGACGGTGATCGGGTATGGGGTGTGCTGTACCAGCTGGCCGCGACCGACAAGGCGGTACTGGACCGCATCGAGGGCCTGGGCGCGGGCTACGAAATCAAGGATGTGACCCTGACCGGCACCGACGGCGGGATCCACCGCGCCTTCACCTACTACGCCACCGCCATCGAGGCCGCGCTGCTACCCTTCGACTGGTATCTGCACCACGTCCTGCGGGGCGCCCGCGAGGCGGACCTGCCCGCGGACTACCTAGCAGCGCTGGAACGCATCCCGACCCGGGCCGACCCGGACCGCGGCCGGGCCGCCCGCGAATTCGCCCTGCACCAGGGGGAACACAGGCAGTGAGCGCCGCGCTCGCCCGGCGGCGTATCGAAGCCCTCTACCGCGAGGAGTCCCGGCGCATCTACGCCAGCCTGATCCGCCTGCTCGGCGACATGCAGCTGGCCGAGGAGGCCCTGCAGGAGGCCTTCCGCGCCGCCCTGGAGCAGTGGCCCGAGAGCGGCATCCCGGACAACCCCCGGGCCTGGCTGGTGTCGGCGGGACGCTTCAAGGCCATCGATGCCCTGCGCCGCCAGTCGCGCCATCGGGACAAGCTGGACCAGATCGGCGACGCGCTGATGGCGGAGGCCCCGGACCCGGCGGACCTCGCCGACAACGCGCTGGAAGACGACCGCCTGCGCCTGATTTTCACCTGCTGCCACCCGGCCCTGGCCGAGCCCGCGCGGGTGGCGCTGACCCTGCGCGAGGTCTGCGACCTGAGCACCGAGGCCATCGCCAGCGCGTTCCTGGTCCCGGTGCCCACCCTGGCCCAGCGCATCGTGCGCGCCAAGGCCAAGATCCGCGACGCCGCCATCGCCTTCGAGGTGCCCGCCGGCGCGGCGCTGGAGGAGCGCCTGCAAACCGTCCTGCAAGTCATCTACCTGCTGTACAACGAGGGCTATTCCAGCAGTCGCGGCGCCGAGCTCGGCGCCCCCGAACTCGTCCGCGAGGCGGTCCGCCTGGCGGAGCTGCTGCTGGAATTGCTGCCCCACGCCGAAACCCGCGGCCTGCTGGCGCTGATGCTGCTGCAGGAATCGCGGCGCGCCACGCGCACCGATGCGGCGGGCGACCTGGTGCTGCTGGCGGACCAGGATCGCGAGCGCTGGGATCGCGAGCTGATCGCGCGGGGCGAGGCACTGGTGACCGCGGCGCTGCGCGCGGGCGGCCACGGCCCCTATGCGCTCCAGGCCGCGATCGCCGCGGTGCACGCCGGCGCGCCCTCCTTCGATGCCACCGACTGGCGCGAGATCGTCGGCCTCTACGACCTGCTGCTGGCCCTGTCGCCCTCCCCGGTGATCGAACTCAACCGCGCCGTTGCGGTGGGCATGCGCGACGGCCCCGCCGCCGGGGAGGCCCTGGTCGCCGAACTCGCCGCGGAGGGGGCGCTGGATCGCTACCACCTGCTGCACGCCGCGCGGGCCGACTTCCTGCGCCAGCTGGGGCGCTCCGGGGAGGCCCTGGCGGCCTACCGCCGGGCCCTGGAGCTGGCGCAACAGGCGCCCGAACAGCGCTTCCTGGCCGGTCGTATCGCGGCGCTGGAGGGGGCGGCGCCGGAAAATCGACACCGGCCTGTCGAATAGGCGCCCCCCTACCCGACTACCAACGACGAATACGCGATCACCGACAGCAAGGAGACACCATGAAATACCTGTGCCTGGTCTATGGCGAGGAAGCCAAGATGGCCACTATCGACGACCGCGAGTGCATGGCCTGCGCCGCCGGCCTGCAGGACAGCGGGCATTTTCTCGCCGGACACGCGCTGCGGGAGGTGGCCACGGCCACCACCGTGCGGGTGCGCAACGGCCAGGTCTCGGTGACCGACGGCCCCTTCGCCGAGACCAAGGAACAGCTCGCCGGCTTCTACCTGCTGGAGGCCCGCGACCTCAACGAGGCCCTGGACAAGGCGGCGAGGATTCCCCCGGCGCGCATCGGCAGTATCGAGGTGCGGCCGGTGCGGGAGCTGGACCCGGGGCCGGAGGCGGCGGATTGAGACGGCCCGGAATGGGGGTGGGATTCGGCGGGGATGGCCGAATGAATTCGGCCCTACAGGGGGCGGGGCGGAATTTGTGTAGGGCCGAATTCATTCGGCCGCTTTTCGGCTAGGACAAGCGGCCGCGGAAGTCCTCGTAGCCAAACTCGCGGATCACCCGCAGCTCGTCGGTCTGGGAGTTCCACACCGCGATCGCCGGCAACCGGGTGCCGTTGAAGGTGGTGGTCTTGACCATGGTGTAGTGGGCCATGTCCTGGAACACCAGCCGCTGCCCCACCTGCAGCGGGGCGTCGAAGCTGTAGTCGCCGATCACGTCGCCCGCCAGGCAGGTCAAGCCGCCCAGGCGGTAGTCGCACCCCCGCTCGCCGGGCTCGCCGGCGCCGAGAATGCCCGGCCGGTAGGGCATCTCCAGCACGTCCGGCATGTGGCAGGTGGCCGAGGTGTCGAGAATGGCCTGGTCGACGGCGTTCCAGGTGGTGTCCAGCACCGTGGTGACCAGCGCCCCGGTGCCGATCGCCACCGCCTCCCCCGGTTCCAGGTAGACCTGCACCCGGTGGCGCGCGGCGAAGTCGCGAATGCACGCCACCAGGGCATCCACCTGGTAGTCGGGCCGGGTGATGTGGTGGCCGCCGCCAAAGTTCACCCACTCCATCCGCGGCAACAGGTGGCCGAAGCGCTCCTCCACCGCCGCCAGGGTGCGCTCAAGCGGCGGGAAATCCTGCTCGCAGAGGGTGTGGAAATGCAGCCCGCTGATGCCTTCCAGGGCGCGCTCGTCGAGCTGCGACAGGGGAATGCCCAGGCGCGAGCCCGGGGCGCAGGGGTCGTAGATCGGCACCGCGCCCTCGGAGTGTTCGGGATTGATGCGCAGGCCGAAACGCAGCTCGGGCCGCCCCGCCAGCGCCGCGCGCACCTGGGGCTGAAAGCGCTGCCACTGGCCGCAACTGTTGAACACCACGTGATCGGCGATGGCCAGGATCTCGGCCAGGTCCGGCTCGCTGTAGGCGGCGCCGAATACGTGCACCTCGCCGCCGTAGTGCTCCCTGCCGAGCCGCGCCTCGTGCAGGCCGCTGGCGCAGGTGCCGCTGAGGTAGCGCGACACCAGGGGCGCGAAGTGCCACATGCTGAAGGCCTTGAGGGCGGACAGGACCTTCGCCCCGCTGGCCTCGGCGACCCCCGCCAGGATGCGCAGGTTGCGCTCCACCGCCACCTCGTCCACCACGTAGCAGGGCGACGGCAGGCGCGCGGTGTCCAGGCGCGAGAAATCGGTGAACTGGTGGATTTCCACGCCCTACAGGTCCTGGCCTTTGTGCACGTCCAGGCGGAAACCGGGGTCCAGTTCCACCACCGTCCAGGGCAGGCCGTAGCGGTTCATGTCTTCCATGAAGGGGTCCGGGTCGCACTGCTCCATGTTCCACACGCCGGGGCGTTTCCAGTGGCCCTCGAGGAGCATCTTGGCGCCGATCATCGCCGGCACCCCGGTGGTGTAGGAAATCGCCTGGGACTGCACCTCCCGGTAACAGGCCTCGTGGTCGCAGATGTTGTACAGGTACATCACCCGCTCGCGCCCGTCCTTCTTGCCGCGCACGATACAGCCGATGCAGGTCCGGCCCTTGGTGCGCGGGCCGAGGGTCGAGGGGTCCGGCAGCAGCTTGGCCAGGAACTGGATCGGCACGATCTGCTGGCCCTGGAACTCCACCGGCTCGATGCCGGTCATGCCGACGTTCTCCAGCACTTCCAGGTGCTTGAGGTAGCTGTCGCCGAAGCTCATCCAGAACTGGGCGCGGCGCAGCGTCGGGAAGTGCTTGCTCAGCGACTCCAGCTCCTCGTGGTACATGCGGTAGATGTTGTAGCTGCCGACGGCTTCCGGGCACTCGAAGCGCGCCATCTTCGACATCGGCGGCGTGGTCACGAACTCGCCGTTTTCCCAGTGCCGGCACTCGGCGCTGACCTCGCGGATGTTGATCTCGGGGTTGAAGTTGGTGGCGAAGGGATAGCCGTGGTCGCCACCGTTGACATCGATGATGTCCAGTTCCTCGACCTCGTCGAAGTAGTGCTTGGCGAGGTAGGTGGTAAAGACATTGGTGGCGCCGGGGTCAAAGCCGCTGCCCAGCAGCGCGGTCAAGCCCGCGGCGGCGAACTTGTCCTGGTAGGCCCACTGCCACTTGTACTCGAACTTCGCCGTGTCCAGGGGCTCGTAGTTGGCGGTGTCGAGGTAGTCCACGCCGGCGTTCAGGCAGGCGTCCATGATCGACAGGTCCTGGTACGGCAGGGCCACGTTGATCACCAAGTCCGGCTGTTCCGCCTGCAGCAGCGCGGTGAGCTCCGCCACGTTGTCCGCGTCCACCCGGGCGGTGCGGATCGGGCGCTCGATCTGCGCGGCGATCGCCTTGCACTTGTCCTCGGTCCGGCTGGCCAGCAGGATGTCGGTAAATACCGATTCCACCTGGGCACACTTGTGCGCCACCACGGCGCCGACGCCGCCGGCGCCGATGATGATTACCTTTGCCATGAACCCTCCTTCTCAAAGTAAGTGTAGCCCTGCAGGCTGTCGCGAAACGCCTGCAGGATGCGCTGGCGCTCCTCGACGCTGATGCGGCCCGAGCGCACCGCCTCTTCCGCCACCCGGCGGAACTGCTCCTGCATGTGCTTGGGCTCGTATTCGACGTAGCTCAGCACATCCGCGATGCTGTCGCCGTGAAACTCGCGGGCGAAATCGAAACTGCCGTCCGGGTTGACCGCCACATTGACCACATTGGTGTCCCCGAACAGATTGTGCAAGTCGCCGAGGGTCTCCTGGTAGGCCCCGACCAGGAAGACACCGATATAGTAGTCCTCCCCCTCGCCCTCGCGCAGCGGGTGCAGGGGCAGCGTGCTGCGCTCCCCCGAGGGCAGCGTGAAACGGTCGATGCGCCCGTCGCAGTCGCAGGTCAAATCCGCCAGGATCGCCTCCCGCGAGGGGTATTCGGCCAGGCGGTGAATGGGCATGATCGGAAACAGCTGGTCGATCGCCCAGATGTCCGGCAGCGACTGGAACAGGCTGAAGTTGGCGTAGTAGATGTCGGAGAGCTGCTCCGGCAGGCTCTCCAGCTCCGGCGGCACGCGCTCGAGTTGCGGCAGCAGCGCGTTGATGCGCTGCAGCACCGCCAGGCAGAGATCCTCCGCCAGGGCCCGGTCGCGCAAGCTGGCCTGGCCGCGGTGGAACAGCTCGCGCAGCTCGTCGCGGTAGAACAGGGCGTCGTTGTAGCACTCCTGGTAGTTCTTTGCGCAGACCCGCTGCAGGACCTCCAGCAGGTGGGCGATCAGCTCCGAGCCGCCCTCCGGCGGCGCCGACGGCAGCGGGCCGGGCAGGCAGTCGCGCACGTCCAGCACGTTGAACAGCAGCATGGAGGAATAGGCCACGGTGGCGCGGCCGGACTCCGACACCAGCACCGGGTGCGCGATGGCCAGCGGGTCCAGGGTCTCGCGCACCGTCTCCACGATGTTCACGCAGTACTCGTCGAGCTGGTAGTTCATGCTGTGGGTGGTATTGGCGCTGGCGCCCTCGTAGTCCACCGCCAGGCCGCCGCCCAGATCCAGGTAGCCCATCGGCGCCCCCTCGGCCACCAGCCCGGCGTAGAACTGGCAGGCCTCGAGCACGCCGCTGCGCACGTTGCGGATATTCGGCACCTGGGAACCCAGGTGGCAGTGCAGCATCTGCAGGCAGTCGAGCATGCCCGCCTCGCGCAGTTCAGCCGCCACCTGCAACAGCGCGGTGGTGGACAGGCCGAAGATCGAGCGGTCGCCGCTGTCCTGGCTCCAGTGGCCGTCGACCTTCACCGCGCTGCGCATGCGCACGCCAATCAAGGGGGCGATTTGCAGGCGCCGGCTGCGCTCGATCACCATGCGCAGCTCGTGCAGGGACTCCAGCACGAAGAACACCGGGTAGCCCATGCGCCGCGCGTACAGTCCCAGGTCGATGAATTCGGCGTCCTTGTAGCCGTTGCAGACCACCAGGCTCTCGGTGTCCCGCAGCTGGCTGAGGGCGATGATCAACTCCGCCTTGCTGCCCGCCTCGAAGCCGTGGTGGTAGCGGCGGCCGTAGTTGGCGATCTCCTCGATCACATGGCACTGCTGGTTGACCTTGATCGGGAACACGCCGCGGTAGACATTGCCGTAGCCGCCCTCGCGGATGGCGCGGGCGAAGGACTCGTTGAGCACCGCGATGCGGTGGTCCAGCACGTTGCGCACCCGCAGCACGGCGGGCATGTCCAGGTGGCGGGCGCGCATGCCCTGCACGATGTCGAGCAGCGAAACCGCCACCGGGGCGCCCTCGTGCTCGACGTGTACCTGCACCTCACCGCGCTCATTGACCGAGTAATAGCCGGCGCCCCAGGCGTCCACGCCGTACAGGGCGGCGCTGTCGCTCGCCTGCCAATTCTCGGGTTCAACAGCTGGCATGGGTAACATCCTCCCGTGGCTCTCCCGTGCCGCGGGGCCGGGCCCCGCGAAGTCGTCGACGCATTCTGTCGTCGCAAACAAACCGGCAGCATTCTAGACCCGCCCCCCCACAACGCAAGCGGTATTTAACCCCCGCGACCCGATTCGCGCGCGATGGCCGCCACACTGTGAATAATTGGCACGCCGGGGGCTCTGGCTGTCGCGCCATGCCCCGGGCTATAGTCTGCGGCCTGTATCCACAGACAACGACACGGCCATGGATATCCGCCCCGCCCTAGAATCCGACCTGCCCGAGCTGCTGGCGCTGGAATCGCAGAGTTTCCACAGCGACCGCATCAGCCGCCGCAGCTTCCGCCGCTGGCTGCGCCACCACGACCGCGTGTTTTTGCTGGCCGTCGACCAGGGGCAGGCGCTGGGCTATGCCCTGGTCACCCTGCGCCGGGGCACCCGCCTGGCGCGGCTGTACTCCCTGGCGGTGGCGCCCCAATCCCGGGGCCGGGGTGTCGCCGGGGCGCTGCTGAAGGCCGTGGAACAGGGCGCCCGGGACGCCGGCGCCCTGTACCTGCGCCTGGAGGTGGCGAGCGACAACCAGCCCGCGATCAACCTGTACCGCAAACTCGGTTACCAGCAGTTCGGTTGCTACGAGGACTACTACGAGGACCACGGCAGCGCCCTGCGCATGGAAAAGTGTATCCGTCCCTACGCCCCGGGCGGCGACAGCCGCACCCTGCCCTGGCTGGCGCAGACCACCGCCTTTACCTGCGGCCCGGCGGCGCTGATGATGGCCATGGCCGGCCTGCCCGGCGGCTACAGGCCCAGCCCGGAGGACGAAATCCAGCTGTGGCGCGAAGCGACCACGGTGTTCATGACCTCCGGGCACGGGGGATGCCACCCCCTGGGCCTGGCACTGGCCGCCCACCGCCGCGGCTTTGCCAGCGAAGCCTGGATCAATATCGAGGGGCCGCTGTTCCTGGAAGGGGTGCGGGACGAGAATAAAAAACGGGTGATGCGCATCGCGCACCGGCAGTTTGTCGAGCAGTGCGCGGCGGCCCGGATTCCGGTGCGCCACGCCGATATCGACCAGGGCCAGCTGACCGAACGCTTCCAGGCCGGCGCCAATATCCTGATCCTGATCTCCACCTACCGGCTGGACAACATGAAGGCACCGCACTGGGTGGTGCTCAGCGGTTTCGACGAGAGCTGCCTGTATGTCCACGACCCCGACCTCGGCGATACCCATCCCCGACAGGCCGCGGACGCCCAGCGCAGCGCGCTGGATTGCCAGCACCTGCCCATCGCCCGGGACAGCTTCAACGCCATGAGCCGCTTCGGCAGCAGCCGCCTGCGGGCGGTGGTGATCGTGGAGGCCGGCCCGGGGACCGCGCCAACACCAGCGCCGGCCACCTGACCCGCCTCCCTGCCGGACCCGGCGACCGGGGTGGCCCGATCGCGGGCCCTCGCCTCACGCGTGGCTACCGCTCTCCACCAGCCGCAGCGGCCCCGCCTCGCCGACCTGCCCGGGCCATTGCAGGCGCCCGGGATGACGCCAGCGCTCATCGCGGGCGACAGCGCTGTCGCCAGATGGCAACACTGCGTAGGACACCAGGTGTTCCAGTCCGCCGAAGTCCGATTCCGAGGAGGGAATTTCCGCGTTGCAGATGCGGTAGTCGTAACCGATGCTGCGGTGCATCTGACGGTAGTAGCGGGAGCGGCGGCGGTCGGTAACGATAAAGGCGTAGCGGTAGCCGAGGGTTTCGGTACAGTCCAGCAGGCGGCGCAGGAAGGATCGCGCGAACACCTTGCAGCGCACGTCGGGATCGATCACCAGGCGCCCCCAGTGGCAGTAGGCCTCATTGGCCAGGTCAAGCGTGGGGAAGAAATTGCGCAGGCGAAACTGGCTGCACTCCACCGGCAGGCGGCGTCCCTGCCCCGGGTGGTTGCCGTAGATACGCGCGCCGGCGAGCACCCGGCCGCCGCGCTCCACCGCCAGCAGCACGGTGCCCGCGCGGTCGAAGTCGTCCTCGCCGCCATTGAACCCGGGTATCCCCAGTTCCTCCCTGAAACACGCCTCGCGGAGGCGGTAGTATTTATCCAGTAACTGTGTATCTCGGGCGACGACGAACGAGTAGTCCACGCGGTTGCTTCTCCGGCTGTTTCACTCCACATAATTCGTGGGCACATCCATTGCCGGTTGGCCACAACCGGGGGGCGATTAGGGCCAATGTTCCTGGCCAGAGCTATAGCGAAAGCCGTGCCAGTTTATTTTTTTACTTTATTTTTCAATTAGTTAAATAAAATCACCCGCCGCGGAGAGCGGCGGGGCCGACGGCTTTCGTCGTGATTTTGCGACATAGTTCACAAATATTTATTTTATCGTTACTTTTCAAAGACTTAGACTGTCGCTGTTTTGAGACACCCAAAAGGCGATCTCAGCTCTTGAATGACGCCGCGCTCAGCTTATGGCGCTGCATCAGCTTGTAGAAGTCGGTGCGGTTGCGCTGGGCGATACGCGCGGCCTGGGTGACGTTACCCTCGGACAACTTGAGCACCTTGACCAGGTAGTCGCGCTCGAACTGGTGCCGGGCGTCGTTGAACGAGGGCAACAGGTCGGCCTCGTGGGTGAGCGCCTCGCGCACCAGGGATTCGGGAATGACGCGACTCTGCGCCAGCGCCACCGTCTGCTGGACCACGTTTTCCAGCTGCCGCACATTGCCGGGCCAGGGGGCGCTGACCAGCAGCGCCATGGCATCCGGCGAAAAGGCCCTGACATCGCCGCGGCTGCCCTTGGCGCTGTTGTGCAGGAAGTGCGTGGCCAGCAGGGAAATGTCCTCGCGGCGGGCGCTGAGCGGCGGCAATTCCAGGTTGACCACGTTCAGGCGGTAGAACAGATCCTGGCGGAAGCCGCCCTCCTCCATGTCGTGTTCCAGGTCCCGGTGGGTGGCGGAAATCACCCGCACATCGACCGGGTGGCTCTCGGTGCTGCCCACCGGACGCACCTGTCGCTCCTGCAAGACACGCAGCAGCGAAACCTGCAGGGTCAGGGGCATGTCGCCGATCTCGTCCAGGAACAGGGTGCCGCCATCGGCGGCGCGAAACAGGCCCAGCTGGTCGCGCAGGGCGCCGGTAAAGGCGCCCTTCACGTGGCCGAACAGCTCGGACTCCAGCAGGGCCTCGGGCAGCGCGCCGCAGTTGATGGGTACGAAGGGGTTGTCGCGGCGCTCGCTGGCGCGATGAATGGCCTGGGCCAGCAGTTCCTTGCCGCTGCCGCTGCCGCCGGTGATCAGCACACTGACATCGGAGGCCGCCACCAGCCGCGCCCGCGACAGCACCTGTTCCATGGCCTCGCTGCGCGAAATCAGGTGGTCGCGCCAGTGTTCGTCCTCCACCGTGCCGAGGCTGGTGAGGCTGAGGGCGTCGCGGATTTGACCCAGCAGCTCGTCCTTGTCCACCGGTTTGGTGAGGAAGCCGAACACCCCCTTCTGGGTCGCGGCGACCGCCTCGGGAATGGAGCCCTGGGCGGTGATGATGATCACCGGCACCCCGGGGAACCGCGCCCGGGTCTGGTCGAACAGCGCCAGGCCGTCGATATCGCCCAGGCGCAGGTCGCTGATCACCAGGTCTACGCGCTGGGCGTCCAGCATGCCCAGCGCGGCGGCGCCGCTCTCCGCGCACAGCACCTCGAAGCCCTCCGCCTCGAGGCGCAGCGTCAGCAGGCGCAACAGGCCCGGGTCGTCGTCGACTAGCAGGATCCTGGCCACTACGGTCTAACCTCCGTCCTCGCCCTGGTTCTTGCGCTCGCTGATGGTCTGCTCGATATTGGTCAGGGCCTCGATTTTATCCGCCAGCGCCTCGCGCTCCTGCTGCGAACTCAGCAGCTCCTCGGCCAGCTGTTGCTGGCGCGCATCGGCGTTGATCATCGCCTGGCTGAACCGCTGCAGCAGGGCCACCAACTGCATCAGGCCGGGCTCCGCCAGCCCCTCCTCGCGCAGGCCCCGGAGCGTATCGCGCGCGCGAATCCAGCCCGCGCCATCGCCGATGCGCTGGTTGAGCAGCGCGTAGCGGTAGCGCTCGAAAGCGCTGTCACCGGCCCCTCGCATCAGCGACAACTGTTCCCGGGCCTGCTCCTGCGACAGCTTGTCCACCGAGGTCATCTCGCCCATCCAGCGCTCCAGCGCCGTCGCCGGCGCGGTCACGCAGGGGCGCGCGGTCCGCGGCACCTCGCGCAGCGGGGGCTCCTCCGGCAGCATCTGGCAACCGGCCAGCAGGGCCAGGGCAGCCAGTCCGAGGCGGGACCGCATCACGCCGCCACCCGGCCGACCTGGGGCAGGACCATGCGAAAACAGGCGGCATAGCCCGCGCGGTCCACCAGTTCCAGCGAGCCGCCGAGATCGCGGGCGCACTCCCGCGCCACGCTGAGGCCGATGCCGGAGCCCTTGATCGGTCCGCTGCGGCTGGCGCTGCCCTGGAAGAAGGGCTGGAAAATGCGGCCGCGCTCGGCGTCCGGGATGGGCTCGCCGGTATTGGCCACTTCCAGCTGCAGCGCGGCCCCGTCCACCTGGCCGCGCAGCAGTACGCGGCCGGACTTGGGAGTATAGTTGACCGCGTTCGAGAGCAGGTTATCCACCACCGTGCGCAGCTTCGACGGGTCGGTCACCCAGTCCGTGGCGGGGACGTCCAGGCTCACCTCCAGCAGCTTGCGGCGGGCGCTGATCCCGTGGACCTGGACCAGTTCCCGGCACAGCGCCTGTACCGCCACCGGCTCCGATTGCAGGTCGCTCTGGTGGGCGGCGCGGTTGTAATCGAGCAGGTTTTCGATCAGGCGCTGCAGTTCGCGGCTGTTTTCCTGGAGGATCTCGGTGATTTCGCGCTGACGCGGCGCCAGCCGCCCGACCACCTCTTCCGCCAGCAGGTCCACGCCCTCGCGCAGGCTCGCCAGCGGGGTCTTCAATTCGTGTGACATGTGCATGAGAAACTGCTGCTTGCGCGAGTCGGCCTCGTTCAGGCGCCCGCGCAACCACTCCAGTTGTCCGGCCAGGGCCTGCATTTCGCGCGGGCCGGAGATGGTGATCGCGCGGCCCGGGCCACTTTGTGCCAGGCGGCGTATTTCCGTCTCCAGTTGGCGGATCGGGCGACTGACCCAGTAGATAAACACCAGCGACAATACCACGGTGAGCCCCACCAGGGCGCTGACCAGCAACAACAGCGATTGCCGGATACCCTCGGCATGGTCGCGATAGTTGGCCAGGCGGCGGTCCACATAGCGCTGGCTGAGTCGCTGGAACTGCTCGTTGGTCCGCTCCAGGTTGGCGAAGTCCGCCATCGACCGCGCCAGGGCCCCGCCCTCCCCCGGCAGCGTCCGCAGGGCCTCGGCCACCGCCAGTCGCGCCTGCTCCAGCGCCGGGTCCGGCGAGTCCACCAGGGCGCGCACCCGCGCCATGTCATCCAACTGCTGCAGCAGGCGTTCGCGCTCTTCCCGGAACAGGACCAGCAAGCTATCGTCCTCGAGGGTCAGGTATTGTCGCGCGCGGCGCTCCAGGTCGAGCAGGTCGGTCTGCAGGACCTGGGTCACCCGCGTCAGCGACACCACCGCCTGCGACATGGCGGCGCTCTCCTGCGCCAGCGCGCCAAGGGTCTGCAAAGTATAGAAAATACCCACGCACAGCGGGGCCACCACGGCCAGCAGGCCCAGCAACACCAACTGGAGAATCGAACGGGAGCGCCAAATCATGGCGGGATTATAGCGGCAAAGCCGACTTCACTCACGATACTTGCCGCGGCGGGCCAGTTGGCGCAGGGCCAGGCGCAGCGCCCGCCGCGCCCGGCGACTGTCCTCCTGCGTGGTCGGCGGGCCGTAGCGCTGCGCGGTATACAACCCCGTCGCCCGGCGCACGGTATCGCCGACCGCCGGCAGCGCGACGGCGACGCGATCGGCGAATTCGCCGGGGGCCTCGCCCCTGCGCCGGGCAAGCCCGCGCGCGGCGAGCCGGTCGCAGAGCGCCAGGTAGAGGCGATCGAGCGGATCGCGCGGCACTCGCCCGCGGTGCCGCAGCAGGCTCAGCGCCACCGGCACCAGCACCAGGGCAAAGCCGCCGAACAGCACCGCCAGGAAGGTGCGCGCGCTCAGCTGCCCCAGCCAGCGCTGCAGGAAATCCATTTGCCGGTCGCTGTCGAAACCCACCACCCAGGACTGCCAGCGGTAGGTGAGCGCGTCGTAGCGCAGGCGCAGCCAGTTCACCCAGTCGATGCTGCGGTAGCGCACCGCCGACAGCGGGGAATCCGCGAGGAAGCTGCCCTCGCCCGCCAGGGCCTGTTCGAGGCCCTGCTCAATGCGGTCGGGCGACACCGCGGCGGTGGGGTCCACCCGCCGCCAGCCCTCCCCCGCCAGCCACACTTCGGCCCAGGCGTGGGCGTCGAACTGGTGCACGATCACGGTGCGATTGACCGGGTTGATCTCGCCCCCCTGGTAGCCCGCGACCACCCGCGCGGGCACGCCGGCGGCGCGCATCATCAGGGTAAAGGCGTGGGCGTAGTGCTCGCAAAAGCCGCGCCGGGTCTGGAACAGGAACTCATCCATGGCCTGTTCGCCCAGCAGTGGCGGTTGCAGGGTATAGACAAAGGGCTGCTCGCGGAACATGGCCAGCACGCGCTCGATATAGTCGGCGTCGGAGCCGCTCTCCTCCCGCAGCCGCCGCGCCAGCGCCCGGGTTTCGGGGTTGCCGTGTTGCGGCAGGCGCAGCTCCGTGGCCCGGCGCCACGCGGACAATTCCGGCTCCAGCGGCGCGGCGGGCCAGGAGCGGGCCCGATAGCGGTACTGGTCCTCGATCTCCACCGGCCTGAACAGCCGGAAGTCCGGCGCCTGCATCACGCCCCCCTGGGCGGATTCGGCGTAGCGCAGGCTGTACAGCCAGTTCTGCCGCGTGGGCATCATGATCACGCTGTAGTCCAGGGGCTCGCCCCGGGTGGCCACCGGGCCGGGGCGCCGCTCGCCGGGGGGCAGGTCGTAGTAGTCGAGACTCGACCAGGTCCCGTCCCGCAGGCGGCTGAAGACCAGGCCGCGCCAGTAGAGCTCCGACGCGGGCGGAATCTCGCCCTCGAACTGGACCCGAAAAGCCACCTCGCCGGACTGGCTGAGCCGGGAGATATCCCCCGGGCGCATGAAGTCGCTGACCCCGGTTTTCGCCGCCTGGGTCTTGATCGGCACCGTCCACAGGGGGCCGATGCGCGGAAACAGGAAGAACAGCACGATCATCAGCGGAAAGGCCTGGGCCAGCATGACCGCCGCGTGTCGCAGGCTGCTCCAGTCGAAACGCTGCCGGCCGCTCTGGTGCAGGGCCACCAGCGCGGTGGTCACCAGCAACACGTTGACCACGGCGTACAGCACAATCAGCAGGTCCTGGGTGAACAGGAACTCGGTGATACAGATGAAGTAAGCCAGGAACAACAGCACGTAGGCGTCCTGGCGCCGCGCCAGCTCCAGCAATTTCAGGGCGAAGGCGGTCAGCAGCAGCGCCACGGTGGGCTCCAGGCCCAGCAGACTGCCGTAACTGAGCCAGATGCCGGCGCAGGCCACCAGGATGAGGCCGAACTTCACCGGGCGGCCGGGAAAGGACCAGCGCCCGCGATACACCTGCAGGCGCCACACCGCGCAGGCCGCGTACACCGCCAGCACCCAGACGGGTACGCGCTGCGCGTGGGGCGCCAGCAGCGCGAACATGCTCACCAGCAGCCACGCCAGCGCGTTGCGCGGCACCTGCTGCACGGCCTTCACGACACCCGCCCCGCCGGGTGCAGTGCCAGCGCCGTGAGCACGCGCTCGAGGTGCCGCTCGCCGCTGCCGGGCTCCACCGTTACCCCCGGCAGGCGCAGCCCGTAATCCCGGTGGCGGCGCTCGAACTCCAGCGCCCAGTAGCACAGGTGCGACAGGCGGCGTTCGCTGGCGGCGCCGGGAAAGGCCGCCCAGTCCAGCCACAGGCTGCTATCGGCGTAGGCCGCGTACTGCTTGCTTTGCAGGCTCTGGCCCTTGGCGTGCCCCTTCCAGTGCACGTGGCGCAGGGAGTCACCCTGGCGGTAATTGCGAAAGCCGTAGAAGTCGTCGATGCCGGCCACCGGCACCGCGCTGCCCCGCGGCTGGTCGGCGGCGCTCCCGGGCAGCTCCGCCGAGGCCAGCGGCCGGGGATAAACCAGCGCCCGCAGGTCGAGGTCCACCCAGGTCCAGCAGCGCAGCAAACCCAGGGGATAGGTGGATTCCACCAGCAGGCGTCCGGGGTGAAACCAGCCCCGCTCGCCCACCGGACAGTGCAATTTCACCTCCTCGCTGTCGCTGTCCACCAGACTCACCACGCGCTCGTCGCCCCCGGGCCAGCCCAGGCGCAGGCCGAAGCGCGGGCGCCGGCCGCCGCGGTCGAGGCGCAACTCGAACTCGGTCAACTGGCCCGGGTAGGCCGGGCGCGCGCGCACCGCCTGCAGGGTCAGGCCCGAGAGATTGGCGTAGGTGTGGAGGATGCCGACGATAAACAGCGTGGTCAGCAGGAAGGTGAGCGCATAGCTCATGTTGTTCTGGTAGTTGATCGCGGTGAGCAGCATCACCAGCAGGCAGACCAGGAAAAACACCCCCACCCGCGACGGCAGGATGAAAATGCGTTTCTGGTCGAGGGTAACGCTGCGCGCCGCCGGAATGCGCCGGTTCAGCCATTCGCCGAAGCGCCGGCGCCAGGCGGCCACGGGCAGCACTGAATCAGGGTTTGATGACATCCACGTTGCGCTGCATCTGGGCGACCAGCGCCATGCCGTCGCCGGCATAGTCGCCACTGGGCACCAGGCGGTGCGCGACCACCGCGGGTAACACCATCTGCAGGTCCTCCGGCACCACGTGGCCGCGGCTGTTCATGACCGCCCAGGTACGCGCCGAGTCCAGCAGGGCCAGGGCGCCACGCGGCGACAGGCCGACCTCGAACTCCGGCGACTCCCGGGTATGGGCCACCAGCCGCTGCAGGTAGTCCAGCAGGCTGTCGGAGGCGTGCACCGCCGCCACCGCCTCGCGGATCTGCGCCAGCTGATCGGCGCTGATGCACCGCGACAGGCGCTGGTTGCCGGGGCCGTGCAGGGTTTTGCGGCGGAACATCTCGCGCTCCGCCCGGGGGTGCGGATAGCCCAGCTCCAGGCGCATCAGGAAGCGGTCCAGTTGCGATTCGGGCAGCGGGTAGGTGCCGGACTGGTGGATGGGGTTCTGGGTGGCGATCACGAAAAAGGGTTCCGGCAGGGCGCGGGTTTCGCCCTCGATGGTGACCTGCCCCTCCGCCATCGCCTCCAGCAGCGCGCTCTGGGTGCGCGGCGTGGCGCGGTTGATCTCGTCCGCCAACAACAGCTGGGTAAAAATCGGGCCCGGGTGAAAACTGAAACTGGCGTCGTTGCGGTTGTACACCGACACCCCGAGGATATCCGCGGGCAACAGGTCCGAGGTGAACTGCACCCGGGTATAGGACAGGCCCAGCACATCCGCCAGGGCGTGGGACAGGGTGGTCTTGCCCATCCCGGGCAAATCCTCGATCAACAGGTGGCCGCGGGCGAACAGGCAGCACAGCGCCAGGCGTATCTGCGGCTCCTTGCCCAGCAGCACCTTGCCCACCTCGGACACCGCCCGGTCGATCAAACCCTGTATCTGCATCCCCTCGCCCCCCGGGTTTCGTTGCCTGTTGCCAGGCCCCCGGCTTGTTATATGAGCGCGAACCCCCGCTGCAGGTCCGCCTTGATATCGTCCACGTGTTCCAGCCCCACCGCCACGCGAATCAGCGAATCGCGAATCCCCGCCTCGGCGCGCTCCGGCGCGCTCAGGCGCCCGTGGGTGGTGGTCGCGGGGTGCACGATGGTGGACTTGGCGTCGCCCAGGTTGGCGGTCAGCGACAGGATCCGCGTGGCGTCGATGCAACGCCAGGCGGCCTCGCGACCACCGCGCACCTCGAAGGACAGCACCCCGCCGTAGGCCGACTGCTGGCGCGCCGCCAGGGCGTGACCGGGGTGGTCTTCCAGCCCCGCGTAGTACACCTTTTCCACCGCGTCCTGCTCCCGCAGCCAGCGCGCCAGTTCCAGCGCCGAGCGGCTGTGGGCCTCCATGCGCAGGCGCAGGGTTTCCAGGCCCTTGAGGAAGACCCAGGCGTTGAAGGGGCTCATGGTCGGGCCGCAGGTGCGCAGGAAAGTGACCAACTCCTCCATGTGCTCCGCGCGCCCCACCGCCGCGCCACCGACGCAGCGGCCCTGGCCGTCCAGGTACTTGGTGGCCGAGTGCACCACGATATCGGCGCCGTGGGCCAGCGGCTGTTGCAGCGCAGGCGTGCAGAAGCAGTTGTCCACCACCAGCAGCGCGCCGGCGTCCCGCGCCATCTGCGCGAAGGTCGACAGGTCCGCCACCTCGCACAGCGGATTGGACGGCGTCTCCATGAACAGCATGGCGGTCCGGGGCCCGATGGCGCGGCGCCATTCGTCCACGGCCAGCAGGGGCACGAAAGTGACCTCGACGCCGAAGCGCGCCAAGTACTTGCCGAACAGGTTGGTGGTGGTGCCGAACACATTGCGCGAGCAGACCACGTGGTCGCCGGACTTGAGCAGCGCCATCGCGCAGCTGAGAATGGCGGCCATGCCCGAAGCGGTGCCCACCGCGGCCTCCGCCCCCTCGAGGGCGGCGATGCGCTGCTCGAAGCCGCGTACCGTGGGATTGGTGTAGCGCGAGTACACGTTGCCCGGGCTGTCGCCGGCGAAACGCGCGGCGGCCTCTGCGGCGGAGCCGAACACGTAGCTGGAGGTGGTGAAAATCGGCTCGGCGTGCTCGCCCTCGTGGGTGCGCGCGATGCCCGCGCGCACCGCCAGGGTATCCAGGTGGGCGCCGGCGAGCGGGTCGGTTTGTCGATCGTCCGCCATCTCAGTCCCCTCCCCGGGCATCAGGAGACATCGTTGTGCAGGCCCACCACGGCGCCCTCCGCCTGCTGGCGGGCGCGCTCGCGGCTCTGGGCCTCGTCGTTGCGCAGCGACTCGATGCGCTCCAGGTAGGCCTGATCCACGTCGCCGGTAATATACTGGCCGTCAAACACGCTGCAATCGAAGCCCTCGGCGTGCTCGTTGCCCTCCCGGGAACAGGCCACGAGGTCTTCCAGGTCCTGGTACACCAGCCAGTCCGCGCCAATCTGCTCGCAGACCTCCTCCACGCTGCGATTGTGGGCGATCAACTCCGTGGCGGAGGGCATGTCGATACCGTACACGTTGGGGTAGCGCACGGGGGGGGCGGCCGAGGCGAAATACACCTTGTTCGCGCCCGCGTCCCGGGCCATCTGGATAATCTGCCGGCAGGTGGTGCCGCGCACGATGGAGTCGTCCACCAGCAGCACATTCTTGCCCTCGAACTCCAGCGGCACCGGGTTCAGTTTCTGGCGCACGGATTTCTTGCGCTGGCTCTGGCCGGGCATGATGAAGGTGCGGCCGATATAGCGGTTCTTCATGAAGCCCTCGCGGAACTTGAGTCCGAGTTCGTGGGCCATGGACTGGGCGGCGATGCGGCTGGTGTCGGGGATCGGGATCACCACGTCGATGTCGTGTTCGGGGCGCTCGCGAAGCACCTTGCGCGCCAGGGACTCGCCCTGGCGCATGCGCGTCTTGTACACCGAGATGCCGTCCATCATCGAGTCCGGCCGGGCGAAGTACACGTGTTCGAAGATACAGGGCCGCAGGTGGGGTTCCTGCGCGCACTGGCGCCGGTGCAGGCGCCCGTCGCGGTCGATGAAGATGGCCTCGCCCGGCGCCACATCGTCGATCATGCGGAAACCCAGGACATCCAGGGCCACGCTCTCGGAGGCCACCATGAACTCGTCACCGGCTTCGGTCTCGCGCTTGCCCACCACCAGCGGGCGGATGCCGTGGGGATCGCGAAAGCCCACCACGCCGTAATCGACGATCATGGCCACCGCCGCGTAGCCGCCGCGACAGCGCCGGTGTACCGCCTCCACCGACTGGAATACGTCCTCGGCGGTGGGGTTGAGTTTGCCCAGGGTCTGCATCTCGTGGGCGAAGATGTTCAGCAGCACCTCGGAATCGGAATCGGTGTTCAGGTGGCGCAGGTCGTCCTGGAACAACTCCCTGGCCAACTGCTCGGAGTTGGTCAGGTTGCCGTTGTGCGCCAGGGCGATGCCGTAGGGCGAGTTGACGTAGAAGGGTTGCGCCAGGGCGGTGCCGGAACTGCCCGCCGTGGGGTAGCGCACGTGACCGATGCCGATCGGCCCCTGCAGGCGCTGCATGTGGTGCTGCTGGAACACGTCCCGCACCAGCCCCTCGCGCTTGCGCTGGTGGAAGCGGCCCTCGCTGCAGGTCATGATCCCCGCGGCGTCCTGCCCCCGGTGCTGCAGCACCGTCAAGGCGTCGTAAATATCGGGGGCGACATTGCCCTTGCCGACCAGTCCAACCAGACCACACATGATTCAATATCCTCGCTGCGATGCAAACATCGCGGGGTTGTACTTACACCGACGAGCCGGGGGCCATCGCCGACAGGCTATCGGTATCGAAACGCGCGAGCGCGCCCTGGGCCCAGTCCATGAGCGCGTCCACGTGGGGCATCAGCTGCGCCTGGTGCAACCAGGCCTGGTCCCGCGGCGGCAACAGCTCGCGGATCAAAAACACCAGCACCATGACGATGACCACGCCGCGGGTGAAACCGAACAGCGTGCCCAACAGGCGGTCGGTGGGCCCCAGGCCCGTGGCCCGCACCAGCTGCGACATCACCATGCCCGCCAGGCCCACCACCAGCAACACGCCGATAAACACCAGCAACCAGGCCGCGATATAGCGGGCGGTGATATTGCCGATGACGCCGGCCAGCCCCGAGGCCACCTCGCTGGCGAACAGGTTGGCGGCGACAAAGGCGGCCACCCAGCCGAGCAACGACAGCGCCTCGCGGGTAAAGCCGCGCCACAGGCTGACCAAGGTGGACAGGCCGACCACGGCGAGGATC
Organism: Parahaliea mediterranea; assembly: GCF_017255185.1. Classification (GTDB taxonomy): domain Bacteria; phylum Pseudomonadota; class Gammaproteobacteria; order Pseudomonadales; family Halieaceae; genus JAFKCZ01. The sequence continues at coordinate 46,309 of NZ_JAFKCZ010000017.1, read as the reverse complement.
GCCCAGTCCACCCAGGTCAAGAGAGTCCAATTCAATTCGTCAACCTACCCATGCGCCGTGCGCGGGCGCATTCTAACAGAGCGGCCGGTGACGCTGAACCGCGACGGCGATCGAGCCACTTCCCGCGCACCGGATTCATGGCAGATAGCGCCGCACCATGGAATTCACGCCGAACTCCCGGTCTACCTCGGCCTTGATCGCGTCCAGCCTGGCGCGCTCAAACTTGGGCCCCACATAGACCCGGTACACGGTCTTGCCCTCCACCCGGGCGGGCTTGATATAGGCCTTGTAGCCCATTTTACCCAGCGCGTCGCGGGTCTGCTCGGCGCGGTCCTTGCGGCTGACGCTGATCACCTGCAGCATCCACGCCACCGGCACGCCCTGGGCGTCGAGCTTCGGCTGCGCCGGGGGCTCGTCGCGGGTGCGTCGCGCCACCGCCGCCGCGGTGTCGTTGGGGTCGCCGGCCCCGGCGGGCTCGGGGCGCGCGACGGGCGCGGCGGGCTCCGCCGCGGGCTCCGCTGCATCGGCATCGGGCTGTTGCGCCGGGGTCTCCGCCACCGGCGCCCGGGCCGACGGCTCCCCGTCCCCGCCCGCTATCTCATCGACAGGCTGCCGCGCGGCGCCATCGTCGGGCGCCGCTTCCAGCGGCGGCGATCCGCGCAACCCCACCCTGTCCGGAGGCGACAGCGGCGTGGTATCGACGTCGGGACGGGGGGGGATACGGGCCTCGACACCGCCGCGGCCGGTTTCGGGCTCGACAAAGATAATGGGCCAGAACACCACGCCCAGCGCCACCAGGATCAACGCGCCGACCAGGCGCTGCTTGAGCACGTCGTTCACCGCTTACCCCTGTCGAGTTCCCTGTCGAGAGCCGGCAACACCGCCGCCACCGTGAAAAAGGAGCCAAATACCACCAGCCGGTCCTCCCCGGCCATGATGCTCTGGGCGCGGCGCAGGGCCTGGCGCGGGTTCCTGCTGACGCTGATCATCGACTCCCCCGCCTCGCGCAGCATGGCGGCGATATCCGCCGCTTTCGCGGCGCGCGGGTTGTCGGGCTGGTCCGCCAGGAACCAGGCATCAAAGACCCCGGTGGCTGGGCGAATCATAGCACGGATATCCTTGTCTTCCATGGCCGAAAACAGCGCAATAGTCCTTCCCTGGCAAGGGCTTAGTGACAAATATTCAAGCAGCATGTCAACTGACTGCGGGTTGTGGGCCACATCCAGCAGGTAGTCCCTGCCCGCCACCCGGCGGCGCTGGCGCCGCCCCGGGGGCCGCACATCGCCGAGCACCGCCAGCAGGTCCAGCTCCGCCGGCGACTCACCGAGCAGCACCAGGGCCTGCAGGGCGGCGCAGAGATTGGCCGGCACCACGCCACCCACGGGCACGGGCGGCAGGACAAACTCCCCGCCGCGCTTTCCGGCGGCGCGCAGCCGCGCCCGCCAGTGGCCACCGTCCACCGCACAGTGGAAATCGCGCCCCAGGAACAGGCCCCGGGCGCCGCTGTCGGCCACCGCCTCCCCCAGGGCCGCCGGGGGCTCGGGCTCGGCGATCACCGCGGGGCGATCGCGGCGCAGGATGCCGGCTTTCTCCCGGGCGATGGCGTCGCGCGTATCCCCCAGCCAACCCTGGTGGTCGAGGGCGATGCTGGTGATCACGGCCACCGAGGCATCGACGATATTGACCGCGTCGAGGCGCCCGCCCAGACCCACCTCGAGGACCAGCACGTCCGCCCCCCGCGCGCGGAATATCCACAGCGCCGCCAGGGTCGCGAACTCGAAATAGGTCAGGGAAATCTCGCCGCGGGCGGCGTCGATCTGCTCAAAGGCGCGGACGATATCGGTGTCGTCGGCCTCGACCCCCGCCACGCGAATCCGTTCGTTGTAACGCAGCAGGTGGGGCGAGGTGTAAACGCCGGGGCGGCGCCCCGCGGCCAGCAGCAAGGCCTCCAGTGCCGCGGCCGTGGAGCCCTTGCCGTTGGTGCCGGCGATCGTGACCGTCGGCACCGCCACCGGCAGCAGCTCCAGGCGCTGCGCGACCGCCCGCACCCGCGTCAGCCCGAGTTCGATTTCCGTGGGATGCAATGCCTCGAGGCGTTGCAGCCAGGCCGCGAGGCCGGTGTCACTCATCGCCCGATAAGGGCTCCGCCTCGGTATCTTGGGTGCTCGGGTCGACGACCTCGCTTTCCTCCTCCTCGATCACCTCCTCGACCACTTCCCCGACAGCGGGGTGCGCGGTGAACTTGGCCAGCAGGCGGCCGATGGTGTCGCGCATGTCGTTGCGGTGAACGATCATATCGATGGCGCCATGTTCGAGCAGGAACTCGCTGCGCTGGAAGCCCTTGGGCAGCTTCTGGCGAATGGTCTGCTCGATGATATTGGGCCCGGCAAAGCCGGCGCGGGCGTCCGGCTCGGCGACGTTGACGTCGCCAAGCAGGGCCAGGGAGGCGGAAACGCCACCGTAGATGGGGTCCGTCATCACCGAGATATAGGGCACGCCCGCCTGCTTCATGCGCTCGATAACCGCCGAGGTCTTGGCCATCTGCATCAGCGAGATCAGGGCCTCCTGCATGCGCGCGCCGCCCGAGGCGGAAAAGCACACCAGCGGGATGCCCTCCTCCAGCGCCCGTTGCGCCGCGCGGGTGAACTTCTCACCCACCACATAGCCCATGGAGCCGCCGTGGAAGGCAAACTCGAAGGCCAGGGCGATAACCGGCATGTCCTGCAGGGTGCCGCGCATGGCGACCAGGGCGTCTTTCTCGCCGGTGGCTTTCTGCGCCGCGGACAGGCGGTCGCGGTAGCGTCGCTTGTCCTTGAACTTGAGGCGGTCCACCGGCTCGATATCAGCGAAGATTTCCTCCCGCCCCTCGGGGTCGAGGAAAATGTCCAGCCGCCGGCGGGCGCCAATGCGCATATGGTGATCGCACTTGGGGCAGACGTCGTCGTTGCGCTCCAGATCGGGGCGATAGAGAACCGCGTCGCACTTGACGCATTTTTTCCACAGACCCTCGGGCACGTTGGAACGGCGCTCGCCGTCCGGCTTGCGCACCCCGGAAGGTAGAATCTTGTCAATCCAGCTCATGGTATCTCCCGCTTCGTTGCGGGCATTATAAACGTCGGCGACGGCACCTAGGAAGGCGTTGCGTCGATTCCCCGGCGGATTTCCGCCACCAGTTCACCCGCGCGGGCGAGCAGGCCGCTGTTGTCGGCGCCCTCCGCGGCCGCGTCGGCGACACGCTGCACCAGGGCACTGCCCACCACCACGCCGTCGGCGACAGTGGCGATAGCGGCGGCCGAGGCCGCGTCCTTGATGCCGAAACCCACCGCCAGGGGCAACCCGGTGTGCTCGCGAATGCGGGCCAGGTGGTCCGCCACGTCGGCGGTATCGAGGTTGCCGGCACCGGTCACCCCCTTCACCGCCACGTAGTAAATAAAACCGCTGGCCTGGGAGGCGATCAATGCCATGCGCTCGTCGGGCGTGGTTGGCGCGATGAGGAAAATGTTGTCCATGCCCACCCGGCGTAGCTCGGCATTGACCTGCGCCACTTCCTCGGGGGGAATATCCACGGTCAGCAGGGCGTCGACACCGGCGGCGCTGGCGGCGTCGGCAAACGCGGCGTAGCCCATGCGCTCCACCGGGTTGGCGTAGCCCATCAGCAGCACCGGGGTATCGGCGTCGCGCTGGCGAAACTCACGCACCATGTCCAGCGCGTCCCGCAGCCGGGCGCCGTTGGCCAGCGCGCGCTCGTGCGCCAGCTGGATGGTGGGGCCCTCGGACATGGGGTCGGAGAACGGCACCCCGAGCTCTAGGATATCGGCGCCGGCGTCGACCAGCGCGTGCATCAACGGCACCGTCAGCTCCAGCGAGGGATCCCCGGCCACCATGTAGGGCACCAGTGCCTTGCGCCCCTGCCCGGCCAGTTGTTGAAAACGTTCCGCTATACGGCTCACCGCACTCCCCCTAAAACTGAATGCCGTCGATTTCGGCGACGGTATGAATATCCTTGTCACCACGGCCCGACAGATTGACCACGATGTGCTGGTCGGGGCGCATGCCGGCGGCGAGCTTCGCCGCGTAGGCCAGGGCGTGGCTGCTCTCCAGGGCGGGCATGATGCCCTCGACCCGGGTCAGCGTGTGGAAGGCCGCCAGTGCCTCGTCGTCGGTGGCCACCACGTAGTTCACCCGGCCGATATCCTTGAGCCAGGCGTGCTCCGGCCCCACGCCGGGATAATCGAGGCCGGCGGATATGGAGTGGGTGTGCATGATCTGGCCGTTGTCGTCCTGCATCAGGTAGGTGCGGTTGCCGTGCAACACCCCGGGACTGCCGGCGGTAAGCGGCGCCGCGTGCTCGTGTGTGTCGACACCGCGACCGCCGGCCTCCACCCCGTACATGGCCACGCCTTCGTCCTTGAGGAAGGGATGGAACAGGCCTATGGCATTGGAGCCGCCGCCGACACAGGCCACCAGCGCGTCGGGCAGGCAACCGATTTGCGCCAGGCATTGTTCGCGGGCCTCGCGGCCGATCACACACTGGAAATCACGCACCAGCTCCGGGTAGGGGTGCGGACCCGCCACGGTGCCGATGATGTAAAAAGTATCGTCGACGTGGGTTACCCAGTCGCGCATGGCCTCGTTCATCGCATCCTTCAGGGTCTTCGACCCGGAGGTGACCGGAATGACCTCGGCGCCCAGCAGTTTCATGCGGTAGACGTTCAGGGCCTGCCGGCGCACGTCCTCCTCGCCCATGAACACATGGCACTCCAGGCCCAGGCGCGCGGCGATGGTGGCGGTGGCCACGCCGTGCTGGCCGGCGCCGGTCTCGGCGATCACCCGGGTCTTGCCCATGTGCTTGGCCAGCAGGGCCTGGCCGATGGTGTTGTTCACCTTGTGGGCGCCGGTGTGGTTGAGGTCCTCGCGCTTCAAGTGGATGCGCGCGCCGCCAATTTCGTCGGACCAGCGCCGGGCCTCGTACAGCGGCGAGGGCCGGCCCACGTAGTGCCGCAGATCCTCGTCCAGCTCGCGCTGAAAAGCCGGATCCGCCGACAGCTTGCGATACAGGCTCTCCAGCTCCGCCAGGGCGGACATCAGGGTCTCGGCGACAAATTTGCCGCCGTAGGCGCCGAATCGGCCCTCGGCATCCGGTACCGTACCAAAGTCAATTTCGCTCGTCATATCTCACTACCTAGCTGTTCGTCCGCGGCGCGCACCGCCGCGATAAACCGGGCGACTTCGCCCGGGTCCTTGCGCCCGGGTTCACTCTCCACCCCGCCGCTGACATCGACCGCCGCGGGACGCAGCAGGGCCATGCCCTCCCCCACGTTGCCGGCATTGAGACCGCCGGCCAGTACAAGCGGCCTGTTAAACCCGCCGCCCACCTGCCGCCAGTCGAACACCCGGCCGGTGCCGCCGGGCACGCCCGCCTGCCAGCTGTCCAGCAGGATGCCGGCGGCGCTGGTGTAGGGAGCGCAGGCCGCCGCCAGGTCCATGCCCTCGCGCACCCGTACCGCCTTGAGATAGGGGCGGGAAAACTGCTCGCAATAGGCCGCGCTCTCGTCGCCGTGAAACTGCAGCGTATGCACCGGCACCCGCGCCAACGTGCGCGCCACCTGCTCCGGCGTCTCGTCCACGAACAGGGCCACGAGCTGTACCAGGGGCGGTACGCTGGCGGCGATCTCCGCCGCCTGTTCCAGGCTAACGGCGCGGGGGCTCCTGGCATAAAAAACCAGCCCCAGGGCGTCGGCGCCGCGGGCGGCGGCGTGCACCGCGTCCTCGGGCCGGGTAATGCCGCAGATTTTGATACGGGTGTGCAACACGAACGGTTGGGCGCCTCGGCGCGGTACCTCGAAAAAGCCCCGCATCATAGCAGAGTGAGGCCGCCGGTGTCTTTACCCGGCCCCTGCCTCAGCCCTCGAGCAACAGCGGTCCCGCGGGCGTTTCCGGCAACTCGAAACGCCGCGGATAGCTCACGTCCACCAGGTACAGGCCGTCGGGCGGCGCGGTATCGGCGGCCAGGGTGCGATCGCGCCCGGCCAGCAGCGCCGCCAACCAGCCGGCGGACTGCCGCCCGCTGCCGACCGCCATCAGGCTGCCGGCGATGTTGCGCACCATGTGGTGCAGGAAGGCGTTGGCGCGGATATCGATCACCACCAGCGAACCCCGCCGGGTCACGGTGATGGCGTGCACGTTGCGGTTGGGGCTGGTGGACTGGCAGGCCGCCGCGCGAAAGGCGCTGAAATCCCGCTCGCCCAGCAGGCACTGCGCCTCGCGATGCATCAGGTCGGCGTCCAGGGGCCGGCGCTGCCAGGTCACCTGCCCCGCGAGATGGGCCGGCCGCACCGGGGTATTGGCGATGATGTATCGGTAGCGTCGGGCGAGCGCGCTGAAACGCGCGTGAAAATCCTCCGGCACCGCCTGCGCCCAGTGCACCCTCACGTCATGGGGCAAATTGGCGTTGGTGCCAAGCACCCAGGCCTTGGGGCTGCGGGCAACCGGGGGGTCGAAGTGCACCACCTGGGCGAAACCGTGAACGCCGGTATCGGTGCGGCCGGCACAGTGCACCCGCACCTCGGTGTTCGCCACCCGGCCGAGGGCGGCCTCCAGGGTCTGCTGAACCGTGGCTACCTCGAGGTGGGGCTGCGCCTGCCAGCCACTGTAGTGGCCGCCGTCGTACTCGATCCGGCAGGCCACCCGCGCGCCGGCGGCCAGCGGTTCGGGGGCGAGCGGGCGGGGGAAAGATGTATCAGCCAAGCCGTGCCATCAGCGCCTGGGCTTCCTGCTGCTGTTCCTCGCTGCCCTCGAGGGAAACCTCTTCGAGAATCTGCCGGGCGCCTTCCTCGTCGCCCATGTCGATATAGGCCCGGGCCAGGTCCAGCTTGGTGGACATCTGGTTGCCCTCGGTCGCGAACACCAGGTCCTCGTCATCATCGTCCAACACGCCGCCGGCGGCGGCCTCGAAATCCCTGCTGAGATCCAGCTCGTCATCGAGGTCCTCGAAGCCGTCCCCCTCGATTTCCAGCTCGCTGAAATCGTCCGCGGCGACCTCGCTATCGTCAAAGTCGGGCGCGATCTCGAGATCCTCCGGCGCGGTATCGCGGAGCACCGGCGCCTCGTTGGCGCCCGCGGGATTGCCCACCGTCGGCGCGCTGAAGGCCGGCTCGCCATCGTCGCCGTCGTCGGCGAAGCTGTCTGCGAGCGCGCCGGTGTCAATATCGCCGCCGCTGTCACCGAGACCCGACAGCACTTCCTCGCCCCGGGCCACCATGGCGGTATCGCCAATTTCGCGCAGCGCCTGCAGTTGTTCCTCGGCCTCCTGCTGGCGACCAACCTGGGCGAACAACTCCACCAGCTTGAGACGGTACTCGGGATTGCCCGGCTCGGCGGCCGTGGCGGTGCGCAGCAGTTCGATGGCCTGCGGGTAGCGCCCGTAGGCGATATAGATGTCGGCCTCGGCCAGGGCGTCGCCGGTATCGACGTCGGAGGCGTACTGGTCGTGCTTGCCCTCGCCATAGCCACGGCTGCCGGCGGGCGGCCGGACATCACCCGGGGACACGGACTCCGGCAGGTCAGTCGCCTCTTCCGGCGCGGCCCGCGGCGCGTCCTCCGCCCGGGCGGCATCCTGCTGCTCGTCCACCTGCAGGTCCTGGTCCCGCAGCTCGACGCCCGCGAACACGTCGTACTCTTCCTCTTCCGACTCCGCCTCCTGCGCCTGGCGACGGCGCCAGAAGAACAGGCCACCCAGCAGGGCCAGCAATACCGCGATGGCCGGATACAGGAGATTGCCAGCCCAAGCCGTGTCAGCCTCCGGCGCCGGCCTGGCGGCGGGCTTCGCCGGGGCCGCCGGAGCCGGGGCGGCGGTGTCGCCGGGTTTGTCCGGCGCCTTCTGCGGAGCAATCTCCGGTGCCTTCTCAAGCGCCTTCTCAGGCGCCTTGTCTTGCCCCGCCTCGGGCGCGGGCTCGGCGCCGGCGGGCGAAGCACCTGTGGCCTCCCCGCCCGCGTCCGGCGCGACACCGCCGGCGCCCGCCTCGCGCAGGGCCGCCTGCAGGGACGCGATCTGCGCGTCCTTGACCGAGACAATGTTTTCCAGGGTCTGCACCTGCTCGGCGAGGGCATCCAGGCGCGTCTGCAACTCGCTGTTTTCCAGCTCGGCGCGCTCCAGGTCTTCCAGCGCCGCGGCGCTCGCCGCCGGCTCGCGGGCCGCCGCGGCATCGCGGTCGGCGCCGGACGCCGGCTCGCTCTCCGGCGCGGCGGCGGAAATACGCAGGGACGGACCCGCGGAAGCCGGGGTCGCGGAGGCGCGCCCCGCCCGCCAGTCCTCGTTTTGCTGCCTTACCTCGGCGAGCGCCTCCGCCAGGTCACCGGAACGGATCTCGTCGGCGGCGGGCAGATAGATGATGTAACCGGCCTTGATGCGGTTGATGTTGCCGCCAATAAAAGCGTCCGGGTTCAGGCGCTGGATATCCAGCATGGCCTGGTGCACCGAGACGCCTTCGGGGGCCGCTGCCTGGGCGATCTGCCACAGGGTCTGATCACGCCGGATCATGTACTGGCTGCCCGGGGTGGGCGCCTGCGCGGTACCCGCGCTGAATTGGCGCTCGGGCATCGCCCCCGGCGCCAGGCCGGACTTTTCACCGACCCCTACCCGGGTGCCGGTGGCGACCTCGGGCTCAGTCTTTTTTTTTGCCGGCGCGGGAATGCCCTCGACGGCCTCTACCCGCTCGCTGGCCGAGACCACCTCGGCGCTCTCGTCAAAAGCCGGCGGATCGACCAGTACCGTATATTCCCGCAGCAGGCGGCCGGACGGCCAGCGGGTCTCGATGATCAAATCCAGGTAGGGCTCAAGCACCGGGTCGTCGGAGGTCAGGACAATGCGTCCGCGGCCGTTGTCGTCCACCCGCACTTCGAACTTGATGCCGGTGAGGAAGTAGGCGCGGTCCACGCCCAGGCGATCGAAATCCTCGGTGGTGGCCAGGCGCACGCGGATCTGGTCCTCGTGCAAGCCGCCGGTATTGAGCAGCTCGACTTCCGCTCGCAGTGGTTCGTTGAGAAACGTCTCCAGGGTCAGCTCGCCCAGGCCGAGGGCCCAAACCGAACTCGCCTGCAAGCACCCCAGGGACAACAACGCCGCCGCTAACTTACGCTTACTAGCCATAACCCACGCCTTATTATTGTGCACCTGCTTGGTTCAAGCCGGCCTCCCCTGATAAAACCGCTGTCACGGCGCTTACCACTGCGGCACTCGTTACTTTCCAACGTCCCAGCTTCCCAACCCCATATCGCCCCGGGTTTGTCAGCTGATGCCGCAGCGGCCACCCGGGGCGCGTCACAAAGGACTTTTCAGGCCTTTGCATGGCGCCCGGGAGGCTCCAAGTATGTCCAGTTGCCTGGTATTAATCAAGATAAGTGCCGATCAAGCACTCGGCAATTTGCACACTATTGAGGGCGGCGCCCTTGCGCACGTTGTCGGCCACGATCCACATGTCGAGGCCGCGCGGATGGGAAATGTCCTCGCGAATACGGCCGACGAACACCGGATCCTTGCCGGTAGCCTCGGTCACGGCGGTGGGATAGCCGCCGTCGGCGCGCTCGTCCATCAGGGTCACGCCGGGCGCGTTGCGCATCAGCTCGCGCGCCTGCTCCGCCGATAGTTTTTCCGCGGTCTCGATGTGCACCGCCTCCGAGTGACCGTAGAACACCGGGATACGCACGCAGGTCGGGTTCACCTTGATGCTGGCGTCGCCGAAGATCTTCTGGGTCTCCCACACCATTTTCATTTCTTCCCGGGTATAGCCGTTGTCCTGGAAAGTATCGATATGGGGCAGCGCGTTGAAAGCGATCTGCTTGGGGTAGACCTCGCACTCGGCCTCCTGGCCATTGAGCAGCCGCGCGGTCTGGCCGGCGAGCTCCTCGATAGCCTCCTTGCCGGTGCCGGACACGGCCTGGTAGGTGGCCACATTGATTCGCTCGATGCCCACGGCGTCGTAGATCGGCTTCAGCGCCACCAGCATCTGGATGGTGGAGCAATTGGGGTTGGCGATGATATTGCGCTTGGTGTAGCCCGCCAGCGCCTCGATATTCACCTCCGGCACCACCAGGGGAATATCTTCGTCGCGACGGAAGTGGGAGGTATTGTCGATCACCACGCAACCCGCCGCGCCCGCCTTCGGCGCGTATTCGGCGGAGATGCTGCCGCCGGCGGAGAACAGGCCGATCTGGGCCTTGCTGAAATCGAACTCCGCCAGGTCGGTGACAGTGACCGACTTGCCCTTGAACTTGATGGTCTTGCCCGCCGAGCGGCTGGAGGCCAGCGGGTAGAGATTGCGCACCGGGAAATCCCGCTGCTCGAGAATCTCGATCATGGTCTCGCCGACGGCGCCAGTGGCGCCGACGACGGCTACGTCATATGCGTCTGCCATTGCGTGTGTTCCGTTTAACAGTAGTGAATGTTCGGATGGAGTTGCCGGCGGGCCGCCTCAGCCCGCCAGGGCCTGCAACACGGCCTCGCCCATTTGCGAGGTGGACACCGGGGTCTCGGCCTCGGCACGGATATCGGCGGTGCGCAGTCCCCGGTCCAGCACCGCGCTCACCGCGGCCTCGATCGCGGCCGCGGCCTCGGGCTTGTCCAGAGTGTAGCGCAGCATCATCGCCACTGACAGGATGGTGGCCAAGGGATTGGCCACGCCCTGCCCGGCGATGTCCGGCGCCGAGCCGTGACAGGGCTCGTACATGCCGCGGCCGCTGCTGTCCAGCGATGCCGAGGGCAGCATGCCGATGGAACCGGTAAGCATGGCCGCGGCGTCGGACAGAATATCGCCGAACATGTTGCCGGTGACCAGCACGTCGAACTGCTTCGGTGCGCGCACCAGCTGCATGGCGGCGTTGTCCACGTACATGTGTGACAGCTCCACGTCCGGGTAGTCCTTCGCCACCTCGGTCATCACCTCGCGCCACAGCACGGTGACATCGAGCACATTGGCCTTGTCCACCGAGCATACGCGCTTGCCCCGCGCCCGCGCCAGGCCAAAGGCCAGGTGCCCGATGCGACGGATCTCGGACTCGCTGTACACATAGGTATTGAAACCCTGGCGTTCGCCGTTTTCCAGGGTGCGGATGCCGCGCGGCTCGCCAAAATAGATACCGCCGGTGAGTTCGCGCACGATCAGGATATCGAGGCCGGCGACCAGTTCCGGCTTGAGGCTGGAGGCCGCGGCCAGCTGCGGGTACAGCAGCGCCGGGCGCAGGTTGCCGAACAGCTCCAGCTCGGAGCGCAGCCCCAGCAGGCCTCTCTCGGGACGCAGGTGGCGCTCGACATTGTCCCACTCCGGCCCGCCCACGGCGCCCAGCAGGATGGCGTCGGATGCCCGCGCCTTGGCCAGGGTGTCGTCGGGCAGGGGGGTGCCCACGGCGTCGAGGGCGGCGCCGCCCACCAGGGCGTGCTCGAGCTCCAGATCCAGGTCGAAACGGGCATTGACGTGCTCCAGCACCCGCACCGCCTCGGCCATGATTTCCGGGCCGATGTGGTCGCCGGGGAGAATCAGGATTTTCTTGCTCACGTTATTACCTCTTCTTTCAATTCAGTTCGCCCGATGGATTCATCGCAGCGCGACCTCAACGGATGCGGTCGAACAACCAGGGCGCGCGCTGCCGGTGCGCCGCCTCGAAGTCGCGGATGGCCCCGGCGCTCTCCAGGGTCAGGCCGATATCGTCCAGGCCGTTGACCAGGCAGTGCTTGCGGAAGCTCTCCACCTCGAAGGCGATGTCCTCGCCCGCCGGCGTGCGGATCACCTGGGCCGGCAGATCGATCTCCAGGGCGAAGCCCTCCTGCGCGTACATCGCCTGGAACAGCCTCTCCACGGTATCCGCGTCCAGGGCGATCGGCAGGATGCCATTCTTGAAGCAGTTGTTGAAGAAAATGTCGGCGAAGCTCGGCGCGATAACGCAGCGGAAACCGTAGTCGTCCAGCGCCCAGGGGGCGTGTTCGCGAGAGGAGCCGCAGCCGAAGTTTTCCCGCGCCAGCAATACCGAGGCGCCGGCGTAGCGCGGCTGGTTCAGGGCGAAGTCCGGGTTCAGCGGCCGGCCGCTGCAATCCTGCCCCGGCTGCCCCTCGTCGAGATAGCGCAACTCGTCGAACAGGTTGGGGCCGAAGCCGCTGCGCTTGATCGACTTCAAAAACTGCTTGGGAATGATCAGGTCGGTGTCGACATTGGCGCGGTCCATCGGCGCCGCGACACCTTTGTGCACAGTGAAGCTTTTCATTGCGTCTCCTCCTGCCAGTTGCGCACATCAACGAAGTGCCCCGCCACCGCCGCCGCCGCGGCCATCGCCGGGCTGACCAGATGGGTGCGCCCGCCGAAACCCTGGCGACCCTCGAAATTGCGGTTGGACGTGGACGCGCAGTGCTCGCCCGCCCCCAGTTTGTCGGCGTTCATCGCCAGGCACATGGAACAACCGGGCTCGCGCCACTCCATGCCGGCGTCGATGAAGACGCGGTCCAGGCCCTCGGCCTCGGCCTGCGCCTTAACCTCGCCGGAACCGGGCACCACCAGGGCCTGCTTGATGCTGGCCGCGACCCGCTTGCCGCGCACCACCGCGGCGGCCTCGCGCAGGTCCTCGATACGCGAATTGGTGCAGGAGCCGATAAACACCCGGTCCGGGCGGATGTCGGTGATCGCCGTGCCCGGCTCCAACCCCATGTACTCGAAGGCGCGCCGGGCGGATTCACAGGCGGAGGCCGATGCCAGGCTGTCGGGTTGCGGCAGCAGCGCGTCCACCGGCAGCACCATCTCGGGCGAGGTGCCCCAGGTGACCTGGGGCGCGATGTCCTCGCCGCGCAGCTCCACCACCCTATCGAACCGGGCGTCGGCGTCCGAGTGCAGCTCGCGCCAGGCGGCAACGGCCTGCTCCCACTGGTCGTCGGCAGGGGCGTAGGCGCGTCCGCGCACATAGTCCAGGGTGGTGTCGTCCACCGCCACCATGCCGGCGCGGGCGCCGGCCTCGATGGACATATTGCACATGGTCATGCGCCCTTCCATGCTCATGTCGCGCACCACCTCGCCGGCGAATTCGATGGCGTAGCCGGTGCCGCCGGCGGTGCCGATGCGGCCGATCACCGCCAGCACCACGTCCTTGGCCGTCACTCCCCGCTGCAGCTGGCCGTCGATGCGCACCAGCATGTTTTTCATCTTGCGGGTAATCAGGCACTGGGTGGCCAGCACGTGCTCCACCTCCGAGGTGCCGATGCCGTGGGCCAGCGCTCCCAGCGCGCCGTGGGTGGATGTGTGGGAGTCGCCACACACCACGGTCATGCCCGGCAGCGTGGCGCCCTGCTCCGGGCCCACCACGTGCACAATGCCCTGGCGGCGGTCATTGATGGCGAATTCCACGATATTGAAATCGGCGCAATTGTCGTCAAGGGTGCGCACCTGCAACTGCGACACCGGGTCGGCGATCGCCTCCACACCGCCGGCGCGCTCGGCACTGTCGGTGGGCACGTTGTGGTCCGGCACCGCCAGGTTGGCGTCCAGGCGCCAGGGCTTGCGCCCGGCCAGGCGCAGGCCCTCGAAGGCCTGCGGCGAGGTCACCTCGTGAATCAGGTGACGATCGATATAGAGCAGCGCGGTGCCATCGTCGCGGGTTTCCACCACATGCTGCTGCCACAATTTGTCGTACAGGGTTTGTCCGGCCATGGCCCCTCCCTCACTGGTCGGCAATAACGGAAACAGGCGGCCATCCTACGCTTGCGGCAGAGATAAAACAAATTTATTATTTTTATTCAATTGATTCCCAATAGGAATACAAATGGATACGCAAAATCTCCAGGCCTTCCTCCATGTCGCCGAGACCTGTTCCTTTTCCCAGGCGGCACAGGCCCTGCACCTGACCCAGCCCGCGGTCAGCAAGCGTATAGCCCTGCTGGAGCAACAGCTGGAATGCCAGCTGTTCGATCGCATCGGCCGCCAGGTGGGCCTCACCGAAGCCGGCCAGGCCCTGCTGCCACACGCCAAGGCCGTATTGCGGCAATTGCAGGCCGCGCGGCAGGCGGTGCGCGACCTGTCGGGGGACGTGGCCGGCGAACTGCGCCTGGCCACCAGCCATCACATCGGCCTGCACCGCCTGCCGCCGGTGCTGTCGACCTTCAGCAAGACCTACCCGGACGTCCAGATCGACATCGACTTCATGGATTCGGAGCAGGCCCACGAACTGATTCTCCACGGCAAGGCGGAACTCGCGGTGGTCACCCTGGCACCCGAGCGCGACCCCAATGTGATCGCCCTTCCGGTATGGCAGGACCCGCTGGATGTCATGGTGGCCCGGGACCATCCGCTGGCGGCGCTGCACCCCTGCCCCCTCGACGCGCTGTCGCAGCACGCGGCCATCCTGCCCGGCCTCAACACCTTCACCGGTCAGATCGTGAAAACCCTGTTTGACGGGCGAGACTTGCAGCTGCAGGTGTCGATGGCCACCAATTACCTGGAGACCATCCGCATGATGGCCTCGGTGGGACTCGGCTGGACGGTGCTGCCGCGCAGCATGTGCGATCACACCCTGCTGCCACTGACGGTGGAGGACGTGCGGATCGAGCGCACCCTGGGTGTGGTCTACCACCGGGGCCGCAGCCTGTCGCGGGCGGCGCGGGCCTTTATCGAACAGCTGAGGCCCGCGGCGGACGGCTAGCCGTCCGCGATACCCGTCGCGTCCGGCCGGCGCTCGCCCTGCCACATGCCCTCGTGGCCGGGTAAATAGAAGGTGCCGTTGAAGCGGGCGACAATTCCCCGCTCACTGCTGATCAGTCCGTTGCAGAAGCCAAAGCGGCGCTTGAGCGTGATCTCGCTCAGCTCGGCTTGCAGCCACTCGCCGCGCTTGCCGCTGTTGATAAAATCGAGACTGAGGTTGACAGTGGGATTGCCCCCCATCTGGCCCCGCGCGTGACTGACCGCGGTACCGGCCGCCACGTCCGCCAGGGTCAGCAATACGCCGCCGTGGCAGATCCCCATCAGGTTGACGTGCTGCTCCCCCACTCGCAGGCCGAAGCGGATGCCGCCTTCGTCGATACAGCGGTAAAACGGCTGTAGCATGTCGGTAAAGCCCAGGCCCGTGGGGACCGGTTCAAAGCCATCGGGAATGTCTGCTTGCTCGGTCATCGCCAGTGTCTACCTTCTTATTAAAAAATGCCCATCTCCAGCCCGGCCGCCAGGGCCTGGCCCAATTCCCGGCACTCCCGCCGGTGCCCCTCGCTCACCTCGCCGCGACAGATCAGCGGCGGCGTGGCCTCGGTAAAGGGAATACCCGACACCATGCGCTGCACCTGGGCACGGGCATTGCGGCCGTCATTCCCCGCACTGATCACCAGGGCGTAGGGCAGCACCAGCTGCCGGTCGATGGCCGGATAGAACACGCGATCCAGGAAATCCTTCATGCCGCCGCCGAGCGCGCCGGCGTTTTCCGGGGCCACCAGCGCCAGGCCGTGCGCCTCCAGTACGTCGAGGGTACCGCAATCCCAGGCGCGCATCACCCGGACATCGACGCTCCCCTCCTCGCGCGCGCCCCGCCACAGCTCGCGGGCCAGTCCGGCGCTGGCGCCACTTTGGCTGTGGTACACGATCAACAGCGTTTTCATGCCCCGGCCCCGCAACAACACGACCGGCGATTTGAACACAGCCCGGGGGGCTTGTCATCGTTCCGACCCGGCGCCGGCGACATCACCTGGCGGCCCCTGGCCAGCCCTTCACCCCCTGCCGGGACCATCCACGTGTTATCCACAGAGCAGCCTGTGGATAACTCTGGGGACATTCAACCGCGCCGCGGCTCCAAACTGGAACGCGCGGGCAACCCGCGCCGCCGGCCGACACGACCGGGTACCCTTTTATAACTGAAGAAACAAACACTTAGATGGCCCCTTTCTCAAACTAATGGCAATTAGGCCAAAACCTGCACGCTTGTACAGGTAGTGTGGATAGCACGCGGCACCCGCTGTTTGTAGACACTTACCCGCGACCCCACGGTGTTGCTGAGCGGGAGCCGCCGTCACGGTGCCGCAGGCGGTAGCAGACGTGAACCCTGGGGTTGCGCGCGAAGTCCGGATCCAGGGTTGCCGCGGTGATGTCCTCGCAGTCGAAGGCCTCCGCCAGCAGCGGGTCGAGCTTGAAGCCGCGGCGGTTGTTGGAAAAGTACAACTGCCCCTCCGGCCGCAAGCGTGCCATCGCGGCACGCACCAGCGCCAGGTGGTCGCGCTGCACGTCGAAGCTGTCCGCCATCGCCCGCGAGTTGGAAAACGAGGGCGGGTCGAGCATGATCAGGTCATAGCTGGGGCCTGTCTGCCCCAGCCAGGCCAGGCAGTCCGCGCGCTCGACCCGGTGCGCGCTCTCCCCCAGGCCGTTGTGGGCCAGGTTCTTGCGCAACCAGCCCAGGTAAGTGTTGGAGAGGTCGACACTGGTGGTGGAGCGCGCGCCGCCGAGCGCGGCGTGCACCGTGGCCGCGCCGGTGTAACAGAACAGGTTGAGGAAATCCGCCCCCGCGGATTCGGCGGCGATCCGCCGGCGCAGCGGGCGGTGATCGAGAAACAACCCGGTATCCAGGTAGTCGTGCAGATTGACCAGCAGCCTGGCCGCTCCCTCGCGCACACTGATCAGCTCGCCCCGCGCCTCGCGGCGCTGGTACTGCTGCGCGCCCCGCTGGCGCTGGCGCAGCTTGCAGGCGATATCCCCCGGCGCCACCTCGAACACCGTCGGCAACGCCGCCAACACCTCGTCCATGCGCCGCGCCGCGGCCTCCGGGTCCACTCCCCGGGGTGCCTGGTACTCCGCGACGTGCACGCGCTCGCCGTAGAGGTCCACCGCCACCGCGTATTCGGGCATGTCCGCGTCGTAGACCCGGTAGCACTCGATGGCCTCGCGGCGCACCCAGGACGCCAGGCGCTTGCGGTTCTTGCGCAGGCGATTGGCGAACATCTGCGCGCCCTCGCTCAGCGGCGCCGGGTCGGGCGCGTTCTCCACCTGGCGCAGCGGCGCCGACGGCTCCGGTCGCGCAGAGGCCTCCCCCGCCCCGCCCGCGTCGCGCAGGCGGTTGTCGCGCAGTTCGAACAGCAGCAGGGTCGAGGGGATGGCGCCGTTGTAGAGTTTGTACTGGCGGTGGCTGCGCAGACCGATGGCGCGGCCCAGCTCGACATCGGCGGTGAAGATGGCCGCCTGCCAGTCGCCGAACTCGCGCTTCATGACCTCGCCGAGTTCCCGGTACAGGTAGCGCAGGCTCTCCTTTTCGCCGAGCCGCTCGCCGTAGGGCGGATTGCAGATCAGCAGGCCCTCCGGCAGCGCCACGTGGGTCGGACGGCGCAACTCACCCAGGGGCTTGCAGGTCACCCGCACCGAGCGCTCCAGCCCCAGGCGGGCGATGTTTTCCTGGGCCCGGCGCACCACCCGGTGATCCGCGTCGTAGCCGCGCATTTCCGGCAGCTGGCGGGCGCGCCCGCGCTCCGCCCGCCCCCGGGCGTCGCCGAGAATCGCCCGCCACTGCTCGGGATTGTGGCCGCGCCAGGCCTCGAAGCCGTAGCGCCCGCGCTCGAGCCCCGGAGCGACATCCGCCGCCATCATCGCGCCTTCCAGCAGCAGCGTGCCGGAGCCGCACATGGGGTCGATCAGGGCGCCGCCGCGGGCGGCCATGCCCGGCCAGTCCGCCCGCAATAGCAGCGCGGCGGCCAGGTTCTCCTTCAGCGGCGCGGCGCCGGCGCCGGTGCGGTAGCCCCGGCGGTGCAGGCTGCCGCCGGCCATGTCCAGGGCCACCATGGCTCGGTCCCGCGACAGGCGCACATTGAAGCGCAGATCGGGGTCCCGCCGCGCGACCGAGGGTCGCCGGCCCAGGCTGTTCTGGAACCAGTCGACGATGGCGTCCTTGCTGCGCTGGGCGCCGAACTGGGTGTTGCGGATGGCGCGGTTCTGGCCGCTGAAGTCGATGGCGAAGGTCTGGCGCACATCCAGCCAGTCGAGCCAGGCGATCTCGCCCAGGCCCTGGTACAGGGCGTCCGCCGTGTCCGCGTCGACACTGGCGATCGGCAGCAGCACGCGGTTCGCCAGCCGGGACCACAGGCAGGCCCGGTAGGCCACCGCCAGGGGGCCGGAAAAATACACCCCGGCCACCGTCTCACGGGTTCCAACGGCGCCCAGGGTCTCCAGCTCGTGGGCCAGCAGGGACTCGATGCCCTTGGGACAGGTGGCGAACCAGTCGCGGGTCGCGGCACTGCTCACGGGCGCCGCCCCCACGGTTTAAACATAATCAAAATATTCATTAATTCAGCTACTTAAAGCGGGTTTACAATCTGAAACCAAACATAACATGAGGTGGTTTCGAGGCTTAGTCGGCGCCCTCGGCTCGCGGTTTGGCGCGACTTTTCGGTGTTTTGCGCGCGGCGGCGGGCCGCTTTCGCGCGGCGCCGGCGGCTCGTTTCCTGGCCGGCGGCTTCGCGGCTTGGCGCCGCGGCGTGTTGGCGTCTTTCTCCCGCGCCATGACGTCCAGCACCAGGTTGGACGAGCTCTCCATGTAGTCGATGAAACGCTGGAACTCCTCGTCGCTGAAACCGCGCAAGACATCGTGCTTGCGGTAGAGGTTGATAAAGCGGCGCTCGCGCTCGTACTGCTTGGGCAGGGCCATCACCCCCCAGCTCTCCAGGGTTTGCTCCAGCTGCGGGTTGTAGGTGCGCATGAACTTGATCAGAAAGGGTATGGGGTCGTGCCGCGCCAGCAGCGAGGCGCAGCGCAGCACCAGCTCCAGGGGCATGATCTTGTCGCCGCTCTCCACGTCTTCGAGGATGCGCTTGTCCGACACGCCGAGGCTGTCCGCCAGCTCCTTCAGCGACATACCGGCGGTCTCCCGGGCATCGCGCAGGAAGTGGCCGGCATCCGCCATGGCCTCCAGCCGCTCCGGCTCCATGGTATTGAGCAGGGCGTTGCGCAGCCAGGACTCGCCGAACATCGCGGTGAGCGTGGCGGTGCTGCGGGCCAGCTCCAGGGTGCCGCCCGCCACCTGCCCGCTGAGGCGCATCAGCGCATCGAACAGGGAACGGTTCTCGTGCTCCGGTTTGCTGTCGCTCATCGCTGGCCTCCGCGCGCGCTCGCGCCCACCAGTATAGCCGCCATCAGGGCGATCCGTCCGCCGGCGCGAGACCGGTCTCGAGGGCGAAGATCTGCCGCAGGATACCCCGCCACTCACTGTACTGGCTGTCCAGGCTGCCGTTGAGGCGGAACACCCGGCCACTGGCTTCCAGGACCGTGGGCGTCACCTCGTTGTCGAACCCCCGGGCCAGCTCGCGCAGGTCCTGTTGCTGGATTTTGTGCCACTTGAAGGCGTTGTAGGTCTGCTGCATGGCGGCGAAGGAGCCCCGGCGTCCGGCGCTGTCGCGCCCGGCCAGGCGCTCGTGGTAATTGGCGATGTACAAGGCCTGTTCCAGGCCGTACTGGCGCCACAGGTTGTAGGTGGGACGCATCTCCTGCAACAGGTCGAGGTACTGCTCGTCCACGGTGTCGATAAACAGGTGTTCCTTGTTGCGGATGCGCTGCACCCGGGCGAGCATCGGATCGCCCGCCGCCGGCAGGCGCGACACACGGTAGTGGCCGGCCTCGTCCCGTGCCAGGTAGCCCGTGAAAGCCTCCGGCGCCAGGCTGGCGGCGTAGCGCAACTCGCCCACCCGGCGAATCGCCTGCAACGCGTCGGCATCCAGCGCCCGGCGGACCGCCAGCAGGTCGTTGGCGACCTGTCGGTAGAGGTCGGCGAAGGGGTCGCCGCCCTCGGGCACCGGGTAGTCGCCCTCCGTGGCGACATCGGTGTAGACGCGATCCAGCCACTGGCGACCGCTGGCGTCGCCGGCGCTCACCCGCAGGGCCAGGCGCTGCCCGTCGGAATGCAATATGCTCGCCCGCACCAGCAATTCGACACTGTCGTCGGGCTCCGGCAGCACCCGCACCACCCCCCAGGCGCCCGCATCCACCAGGGCCTGGCGCAACAGCACCGGCAGGTAGCGCGCCTCGGCCCGGCGGATCTCCGGGAAAATGCCCCGGGTGCCGTGAGAGGTCACGTCTTCCGCCAGCCCGGGGTCGAAGACCACCAGCCCCACGTCCAGGGCCGCGGCCTCCTCGACCTCGTCCACCCGCTGCAAGCTCACCGAGCCCACGGGCGCCGGCCACTGCGCCGTCGCCGCGACGGGCTGCGGGGCGGGTTCCGGCGCGCCGCCGGCACAGGCGGCCAGCCAGGCGCACAGCGACAGGACGGCCAGCCTCACTGGGCCTCCGTGGTGCACACGCGGCCGCGGGTCAGGGTCATTTTGCAATGGTAGCCCGCCGCGGCGGGGTCGAAGCGGCTGTACACCCGGTTCAGGGTAAAGGGCTGGGACACCTGGTCAGAGACCACGGTGCTGGCAATATTCATGCTCCGGGCGTCGGGGCTCAGGGTCAGGCGATGGCGGATGCTCAGGCCCTCCGGCAACAACAGGGTGAACACCAACTGGTGGCCGTCCCAACCGCAGAGCTCCCGCCCGAGGGGGGAATCCACGCGGTAGGCCGAATCACCGACGAACTGGCAGTCCAGGGCGAAATTGCCCTCCCGCTTGACCTGGATACCCTCTTCGTCCTGGTCGATGATGAGCTGCGGCGACCGCGTGATCAAATCCGCCATCTGCGCCAGGCCGAACACCGAGGCGCCGCTATTGGCGCCACCGCCACCGACACTGATCAACGCCCCGCCGACCTCGCCCCCCGCGCCGCGGCGCTCGTTCTGCCGGCGCAATTCGCGCATCAGGGCATTCAGCCGCGCCTGGATATTGTCGCTCTGGCCGTAGTTCAACTCCCAGTGCCCGCTGAAATCCGCCGGCTGGCCGTTGTCGCCGCGCAAGGGCGCTTGCGGGTTGGCGCAGGCGCCGGCGAGCAGCATCGCCGCCAGCAAGCAGGCGGTAAGCAGGCGTTGGAGTAAGGGAGCAATCATCGGGCGCTAGTGTAACCCAGCGCCCGGCGGCGGTCAGCGATCAATGCCGGTTTTGCGGCGACGGGGCAAAGCCCTCAGGCGAACAGACCTTGCCCCCCGGCCAGCCCCTCGCCGATGGCCGCCAGGTGAAAACCGCTGCCGCCCAGGGTCATCTCGTTGTGCCGCAGCCACAGGCAGTAGCGCCACAGGGGATAGTCGCGGTCGATGCCGGTACCGCCGTGCACATGCTGGGTGGCATAACTCACCCGGTGCCCGGTGTCGCCGGCCCACACCTTGGCGATGCGGGTCTCCAGCGCCGCGGCCTGCTCGTCGTGCAGCAGCGAGCAGGCCTGGTAGGTCGCCAGGCGCAGGCACTCCACGTCGATGTAACAGTTGGCCATGCGGTGCCCCACCGCCTGGAAGGTGGAAATCGGCACGCCAAACTGCTGGCGCTCGCCGGTATAGGAGGCGGCCATGCGCATGGCCGCGTCCGCCGCGCCGAGCTGGTGCGCGCAGAGCGCGGCGCACATGCGCTCCGCCAGCCACGCCATGGCCGCCGCGCCGCCGCGGCCCACCAGCACCTGCTCGGGCGGGACGCGCACATTGTCCAGTTGCAGGTGCGCCTGGGGCTCGAAACTGGTGGACTCGCAGGGCAGCAGCGTCACCCCCGCGCCGCGCGGATCCAACAACACCACCGCCACATCGTCACCGCCTTCCAGGGCCGCGGGCAGCAGCACCAGGTCCGCCTGGGCGGCAAAGGGCACCGCGCTCTTGCGGCCCCGCAGGCACAGCGTGTCGCCGTCCCGGCGCGCGGTCACGCACCGCGGTGCCCGCGACCAGTCGTTGCCCGTTTCGGTCAACGCCGCGGTGAGCAGGAGCTCTCCGGACACGGCCGCGGGCAGCCAGCGCGCCCGCTGCGCGGCACTGCCGAAGCGCTGCAGGGGCAGCATGCCGCCGACGCAGTGCTGGATCGCCGGCACCGGCGCGATGCCGCGCCCCACCTCCTCGATGAACAGCGCCAGCTCGAGAAAGCCGAAATCCATGCCGCCCCACTGGGCCGCCACCGCGACACCGGGCAGGCCAGCATCCAGCAGCGCGCGCCACAGGTCCTCGTCAAAGCGCGGCGCGGCGTATTCGTCGTAGGCTTGCAGGGACCGCGGGCTTACCTGCTCGCCGAGGATGCGGCGGGCCAGGTCGCGCACCTCCCGCTGCTCGTCGCTGAATCCAAAATCCATGACCTGCCCTCCCCGCTAGCGACTGGCGCGGGGCATCCACAGCCCCGCCGCCGATATGATGTCGCGCTGGATTTCGTTGGTGCCACCGCCGAAGGTGATGATGGAGGCGGCGCGATACAGGCGCTCCAGGCGGCGCGCGCTGTCGCAGCCATCGCCGTCGCGCAGCAGGCCCGCCTGGCCCACCACCTCGCCCAGCAAGCGGTAGAGTTCGATAAAGGCCTCGGAGCCGTAGACCTTGGCGGCGGAGGCGTCGGCCATCTCCAGCGTGCCCTCGGTCATTGCCCAGCTCTGTTTGTAGACGATCAGCTTCATGCACTCGATGAGCGCGCGGCAGCGGGCCAGGTTCAGCTGGACCCAGCCCTGGTCGATCACGCGGCCGCCGCCCGGCAGCGCGCTGTCCCGCGCCCAGCGCACCGTGGCGTTGAACAGCTCCGCCGAGGGGCCGAAATTGATCAGGCTCAGGCGCTCGCGGTTGAGCTGGCTGGTAATCAGCTTCCAGCCGCCGTGCAATTCGCCGACCCGGTGGTCGTCGGACACGCGGATGTTGTCGTAGAAGGTGGCGTTGGTGCGCACTCCCCCCAGGGTGTGCACCGGGGTGCAACTCCAGCCCGGATCGTTGTTGGGCACCAGGAACATGGAAATGCCCTTGTGCTTTTTCGGCGCCTCGGGATCGGTGCGCGCCGCCAGCCAGGTGTAGTCGCAAAAATGCGCCAGCGAGGTCCACATCTTCTGGCCGTTGATCACCCAGCCGTCGCCCTCGCGCACCGCCGCGGTCTTGAGGCTCGCCAGGTCGGTGCCGGCGCCGGGCTCGGAGTAGCCGATGGCGATCAGCAGTTCCCCGCGCAGGATCTTCGGCACGATTTCCCGCTGGATCCAGTCGTTGCCGTGCTCCGCCAGGATCGGGCCCACCGACTCGGTGGTGAGGAAGGGGAAGGGGTAGCCGGCGCGCATCACCTCCTCCACGAAGATGAACTGCTCCAGCGGGCTCAAACCGCGCCCGCCCAGGGCCTCGGGCCAGCCCAGGCCGATCCAGCCGTCGCGGCCCATGCGCGCCAGCGCCTCCCGCCACAGCGGCCCACCGCCCTCGCCCATGTCGCGCTCGCACTCGGCCGCCAGCGCCGGCGTCATTAATTCCCGGAAGTAGGCGCGCAGCTCGTCGCGCAGTGCCAGCTGCGCCGCCGTGAATTGCAGTTTCAAGGGACTCCCTCCTTCGCACCGTCACCCTGACACTATGCCCGATTGCCGGCACTTGTCAGCGCGCACTGCGGCCACCTGGACTGACAAAAGCGATCCCCGCGCCCTGTTATAAAAACTTCACGGGACCAACACAAGGCATTCGCCGCCCTGTCACAGTAATTCTATGCAATGGCTAGCTTTTCGGGGCACGCCCCTAACCGCCAAAAAGGAGCCATACTAATGACACACCACCGGGGAAGAACGTTTGCCAAGACACTACTGGGCAGTTTGATGACGGCCAGCCTGCTGAGCGCCTGCGGATCCGACTCCGGCGATGGCGACAACGCCGCCGGACAAAACCAGGCATTTGGCCTGCCCGGCCAGGAAAATGTGGACGCCACCGTCGACTCGCAACCAAAAACCGATCCCGCGGGCGAAACAGGGGTCGGCCCCAACCGGTCGCCCAATGGCTCCAACGACCGCTTCGACAGCTTCACCATCGGCCTGCTGCCGGACACCCAGGGCGGCACCGACGCCCAGGGCCAGGCCCACGTGTCGATCCACCCCATGGACGAGGTACTCAAGCACCAGCGCGCCGCCGGGGCGGACATGGTGATCGCCCTGGGCGACCTGACCGACAAGGGCTCCACCCTCGAATTCGCCGAGTGGCGTTCTGTCGCCGACCGGTATGCCGCCCAGGGCGTGGAGTTCCTGCCGGTGATGGGCAACCACGAAACCAGCTACGCCTACACCGTGGAATGGGTCGAGAACATGCGCGACTTCATCCCCGAGGACGCGGTGCACATGCCCGGCTACGAGTGGGTCAACTACTATGTGATCCGCGAGAACGTGCTGATCGTCGGCCTCGCCTACTACAACCTGCCCATCGCCTTCGAGTGGATCAAGCAGGTGGTCTACGAACACGAGGAGGACATCGACCACATCGTCGTGGCCAGCCACGACGGCCTGATCGGCGCCAAGTACGGCCAGACCCGCGAGCAGATCGTGGACGGCACCAAGGACGATGACTGGGTCTACCAGGTACAACCGCAGATACGCGAGTTCTTCGCCGATTACGACGTCATCTACGTCCAGGGCCACGAGCACCAGTACCAGCGCTCGCTGATCAGCGCGAAGACCACGCTGACCACCTACCCCTCCAGCTCCACACCCACCGGCGGCAATTACCGCATGGACGTCTACACCCAGATCATGGCCGGCAACGCCTCCTACAAGGGCTACGAGTTCCGCTACGGCGAGCGCGACCTGGTGCAGATGATTGTGTCCCAGAAGAATGCCACCCTGGATAAGGGCTCGAGCCATTTTGACGTCAATTCCTCGCTGCTGCGCTTTAACGGCCCGCGTGTGGACTACGCCGCCTACTTTGCCGAGCACACCGCCCGCAGCAACGCGCCGGAGGAAGATTTCGAGGCGGACTGGAAACTGATGGACCGCTTTTCCCGCACCACCGACCGCTGCGAGACCGTGGTCTACCCGGACTCCATCCCCGCCGACACCCGGCCGGTGATGGTGCTCCAGCCCGAGTACCTCAGCAACGTGTGTATCGGCCCCGACAAAAGCGAGGCGCGCCTGCTGGGCGGTCTCAACCGCACCTTCAACCGCACCGACACCCGCACCCGCGACATGGGCTACACCCCCGGCTTCTCCCGCGCGGAGACCCTCAACGACCTGGTGCGGCTGGCCTACCAGTGGATTTTCCAGTACCACGAGAGCTGGACACCCAACCTCAACGGCAACAACCGCGTGATACCGGATGTTGACGCCCAGGAGATGATCATTCCCGAGACCACCATCGACCTCAAGGAGCACGTGACCCTGAGCTGGCTGCCGGAGGACCGCGACACCGAGTCGGAAATCCTGATCGTCAGCGGCACCCAAAACCAGACCGGCGTGTACCAGGACGACTACGGCGTCATGAAGGACATCGAAGCGGAAACGGGCCTGGCGGGCTCCAGCGCCAGCGGCGAGGCCAAGCCGCCGGTGACCTTGCCGGACTACGCCACGCGCTCCTGGGATATCAGCGACGCGGTGGCCGACCCCTACGCGGTGCAGTTCACCTACGGCGGGCGATCACTGCGCCGCGACGCTACCCTCGCCGTGTACCTGGACCGCTGGCGCGCGGTGGCGCCGGCCGACTGCGTCGTGCAATCCGCCTGGGATGACAGCTACATCGACAACGCCCCGGAGCGCGCGGAAGGCTGCGAGGCCTACCCGATGGTGGGCTTCGACGCCGAGCACGGCAAGCGCTGGTGGGCCATCCTGCAACAGGACGCGCAGCTCGCCCTGGTCCGGGAGCGCAACCTGCGCTGACCCCACATGCCGCCGGGAAACACCCGGCGGCACTGTTGCTCTAGGTCGCCAGCCGCCGCAGGCCGGCGATCACCTCCCGCCACAGCGCATCCGGCGCCCGATAGGGAATGTACAGCGCCAGGCGGTCGGCGTAGCGACCGTAGCGCTCGTGCAACAGCTGTGGGATCTCCTGCGGCGCCCCCTCGGTCGCGAACCGCGCCAGAAATTCGTCGTCGATATACTCACCCAGGCGCTGCCACTCCCCGCGCTTGCTCAGGCGGTTCAATTCCTCCTGCAGCGCCCCCTTGCCGATGGCCTCCATCGGCGGGCGGTAGGCCGGGGTCGATGCGTAGAAGCCCAGCAGTTGCCGGACGCTGTCGCGGGCCGCGGCCCGTTCGGCGTCGGTGTCACCGGTAATCACCACGGCATTGATCTGCAGGGTGAAATCGGCGCGCCGCCGGCCGGATTTCGCCAGGCCGCGCTCCACCGCGGGCAGGGTGTGTTGCTCGATAAAGGACAGGTTGTTGAAGGGGTGGACAATCAAGCCGTCCGCCACCTCCCCCGCCACTTCGGTCATCCGCGGCCCCAGCGCACCGAGCAGTACAGGCGGAACGCCATAAGGGTTGGGACCGGGATTGAACATCGGCGTCATCAGGGTGTGGCGGTAGAAGCGCCCGCGGTAATCCAGCCGGCCACCGTGCTGCCAGCAATCGAAAATCGCCTTGAGGGCAAGGATGTAGTCGCGCATGCGCGGGGCGGGCGGATCGAAATTCACGCCGAAGCGCTTTTCGATGTGCGCGCGCACCTGGGAACCCAGGCCGAGCAGAAAACGGCCCCGGCTGAATCGCTGCAGATCCCAGGCCTGGTAGGCCAGGTGCAGGGGGTTGCGCGGGAAGGCCACGGCGATGCCGGTGGCGATATCCAGCCCCGGGGCATGCTCGCTGGCCAATACCAGGGGCAGGAAGGGGTCACTGCTGCCCTCCAGGGAGTAGATACCGTCGTAGCCCAGATCCGCCATGCGCCGCGCATCGGCGGCCGCGGTTTCCAGTGTACTGTAGAGTGGGCCGTCGATTTTCATGGTCTTGTGCCTCCGCTTGCCTTGTGCCCGACAGTATCCCGGCCGGGGCCGCGGGTATAGCGCCATACCCCCGCTCGGCAAGCCCGTACCGGCACGACAGAACGCTCTGGTTTACCATGCTGTACAGCGCGCGCCGTGACCCTGGGCGATAATTCGCCCAACCATCGCGGAGGAGCGCATCGTGAAAATCGGTATCTGCCTGCCCTACATGAAAGCGGGGCTGACCCGCGAGGATTACCTGGCCTGGTTCCGGCGCGTGGACGAGGGCCCCTTCCACAGCCTATCCTGCGGCGAGCGGGTGCACGGCCCCACCTACGACATGCGGGTGCTGCTGTCCGCGGCGGCGGTGGCCACCAGCCGCGTGAAGATCACCCCCACCCTCTACGTCCTGCCCATGCACCCGGCGGTGGCGGTGGCCAAGGAAGTGGCCACCATGGATATCCTCTCCGGTGGTCGCCTGGAGCAGGTCTGTGTGGGCTACGGCGGCCGCGAGCAGGACTACCGGGCGCTGCACCAGAACATGCGCGGCCGCTACCAGCGCATGGACCAGCAGGTGGAGGAGCTGCGCCGGGTCTGGGCCGGGGAGGAAATCATCCCCGGCGCCGGCGCCATCGGCCCCGCCCCCACCCGCTCCGGCGGGCCGCGGCTGCTGGCCGGGGCCCTGGGCCCCAAGAGCATCGCCCGCTGCGCGCGCTGGGCCGACGGCCTCTACGCCTGGTCCGGCAACGGCGAAACCGCGGAATTGCGCAACGCCTTCGAGCTCGCTGATGCGGCCTGGGCCGAGGCCGGCCGCGAACAGCGCCCCTACCGCCTGGGCGGTTTCTGGTTTTCGCTGGCCGACGGCGGCGCGGGCAAATTGCACGACTACGTCTACGACTACCTGGACATCGCCGGCCCGGAGATCGCCAGGGCCATGGCGGAATCGGTCCACCGCCACACCCCCGACGCGGTGCGCGAGGCCCTGGACAACGCCGAGGCGGCCGGTTGCGAGGAGGTATTCCTGGTCCCCGCCACCGCGGAGCTGGCGGAAATCGACCGGCTCAGCGAGCTGCTCGCCGCGCGCTGAAGCACCCCCGTCCGCCCGCGGTGGCGCTGTAGTAAATCTACAAAGCCGGCGACGGAATCGCCGGCGCCGCCCCGGGAACTTGTAGTATCACTACAAGTTGTTGATATTGAAACAATTTTATATAGCGGCAAATCTCCCTTGGGGCGGCGATAATCGCTATACTCGCCGGCTGTTCCAGCGCACCACTATCTTTTTAGCCCGGGAGAGACCATGGCCAAACGCGTATACCTGTTCAACGAAGGCAGCAAGGACGACCGCGAACTGCTCGGCGGCAAAGGCGCCAACCTCTGCGAGATGACCTCGCTGGGCCTCCCGGTGCCCTACGGCTTCATCATCACCACCCCCACCTGCCGCGAGTTCTTCGAGGCCGGCAACAAACTGCCCGCGCTGCTGGAACAGGAGTACCGGGTCGCCCTGGACCTGGTGGAGAAAAAGATGGGCGCGCGCTTCGGCGACCCCGAGAACCCCCTGTTGTTCTCGGTGCGCTCCGGCGCCCCGGTGTCGATGCCGGGGATGATGGACACCATTCTCAACCTGGGCCTCAACGACGAGATCGCCGAGGGCCTGGCGCGCAAGACCGACAACCCCCGCTTCGCCTACGACTGCTACCGGCGCTTTATCCAGATGTTCGCCAATGTGGTGCTGGAGGCCGACGGTGAACAGTTCGAACACGAGATCGAGCAGTACAAAGCCGCCCACGGCAAGCCCCTCGACACCGACATGACCGCCGAGGACTGGCAGGCCATTATCGCCACCTTCAAGACCCTGGTGAACTTCCCCGAGGACCCCTTCACCCAGCTGAAGATGGCGGTGGAAGCGGTGTTCCTGTCCTGGCACACGCCGCGGGCCTATGTGTACCGGGAAATGAACAACATCCCCGAAACCCTGGGCACCGCGGTGAACGTGCAGGCCATGGTCTACGGCAACTTCGGCGATGACTCCGGTTCCGGCGTGGCCTTCACCCGCAACCCCTCCACCGGCGAGAACGACTTCTTCGGCGAGTTCCTGTTCAACGCCGCCGGCGAGGACGTGGTGGCCGGCACCCGCACGCCGCAGCCCCTGGCGGCGCTGCAGCAGAAACTGCCGGAGGTGTACGACGAGCTGTACAAAACCCAGGCCCTGCTGGAGAAGCACTACCGCGACATGCAGGACCTCGAGTTTACCGTGCAGGAAGGGCGCTTCTACATGCTGCAGACCCGCAGCGGCAAGCGCACCGGCCGCGCCTCGGTGAAAATCGCCGTGGACATGGTCCGCGAGGGCATGATCACCGAGAGCGAGGCGCTGATGCGGGTGTCCCCCGAGCACGTCGAGGCCTTCCTGCACCCGATGGTGGACCCACAGGCCAAGACCGACATTGTCGCCACCGGCCTGCCCGCCAGTCCCGGCGGCGCCACCGGCAAGGTGGTGTTCTCCGCCGACGAGGCGGTACAGGTCGCCGCCGGGGGCGACCAGGTCATCCTGGTGCGCCGTGAAACCACCCCCGAGGACATCCACGGCATGAAGGTGGCCGAGGGCATCCTCACCGAACTCGGCGGCATGACATCCCACGCCGCGGTGGTCGCCCGGGGCATGGGCGTGTGCGCCATCACCGGTTGCGGCGCGCTGAAAATCAACTACGCCGAGGGCACCGCCACCACCACCGACGGCGTGGTGATCAAGCGCGGCGACGTCATCACCCTCGACGGCACCGCCGGCGACGTGATGCTCGGTGACATTCCCAAGACCG
The DNA here is from genome assembly GCF_017255185.1 of Parahaliea mediterranea. Taxonomy (GTDB): domain Bacteria; phylum Pseudomonadota; class Gammaproteobacteria; order Pseudomonadales; family Halieaceae; genus JAFKCZ01. The sequence goes on along the minus strand of NZ_JAFKCZ010000017.1, from coordinate 16,781 downwards.
AGGCCAGTTCCTCGGACGACTTCCAGACCCTGCTGTCCTGGGCCGACAAGCACCGCCGCCTGAAAGTGCGGGCCAACGCCGAGACCCCCGAGGACGCCGCCAAGGCGCGCGAGCTCGGTGCCGAAGGCATCGGCCTGTGCCGCACCGAGCACATGTTCTTCGAGGCCGAGCGCATCGACCTGATGCGGGCCATGATCCTGTCCGAGAACAAGGCCGAGCGCCAGGGCTACCTCGACCAGCTGCTTAAATTCCAGCACGACGACATGCTGGCCCTGTTCAAGGTGATGGACGCTCTGCCGGTGACCGTGCGCCTGCTGGACCCGCCGCTGCACGAGTTCCTGCCCCACGACGACACTGAGATCGAGGCCCTGGCCGGGCGCATCGGCAAGCCGGCCGCCCGGATCCGCGAGATCTGCCAGGACCTGGCCGAGGTCAACCCGATGCTCGGTTTCCGCGGCTGCCGCCTGTCGGTGGTGTACCCGGAGATCACCGAGATGCAGGTCCGCGCCATCATCAGCGCGGCGGTGGACGCCATCGAGCAGGGCCTCAAGCCGCTGCCGGAAATCATGATTCCGCTGGTGGTCAACGTGCGCGAGATCCGCCTGATCTCCGATATTATCGACCGCGGCATCCAGGCCGTGCTGAAAGAAAAACATGTCTCGGTGCCCTACCGCATCGGCACCATGATGGAGACGCCCCGGGCCACCCTCGGCGCCGACCGCCTGGCCAACGAGGTCGAATTCATGAGCTTCGGCACCAACGACCTCACCCAGATGACCTACGGTTTCTCGCGCGACGACGCCGGCAAGTTCATTCCCCAGTACCTGGAGAAAAAACTGGTCGAGTCAGACCCCTTCGTGTCGCTGGACCAGCGCGCCGTGGGCCGGCTGATGGAAATGGCGGTCAACGAGAGCCGCGCGCGCAAGCCGGGCATCAAGTACGGCATCTGCGGCGAGCACGGCGGCGACCCCCGCTCCATCCAGTTCTGCCACGACCTGGGCCTGGACTACGTCTCCTGCAGCCCCTTCCGCGTGCCGGTGGCGCGCATCGCCGCGGCCCAGGCCAAGGTGAAGCGGGAACTGGGGGGCTGAGCGGTTTAAGCCACCGACATCGCTTGACCTGCATCAAGGGGCCGCGTTGCGCCGGCCCCTTGAGTCGGGGATACTGGTCGCACGCCGCAAGACAAGCCGGCAGCGCCGGCCAGCGATAACCCAGCAGGAGCAAATAATGACATCCGACCAATGGCAGGTATTCGATCTCGCCGAGATCAAGGACAAGTTCAAGGGCGACGCCGTTGAATACCTGGAATTCCTCAATGTCCCGGCCATGAATTGTGGCCTCTACTTCCTGCCCGCCGGCAGCAAGGACATGCAGTCCCACCACGATGACGACGAGGTCTACATGGTGCTGGAAGGCAAGGCGCGCATGCGCCTGGGGGACAAGGAGCGCGCGGTCGGACCCGGCTCGATTCTCTACGTCGGCGCCACCACCGAACACAGCTTTTTCGAGATCGACGAGGACATGACCCTGATGGTGATGTTCGCCAACACGCCCCCGCCCCGCTCGTGATTCACGCGCGCCGCCGGTGGCGGCGCGCACTCGTCACCGCCGCTGCCGCAGCGCGGCCAGGCGGAGTATCGCCAATACCGCAAGTAGCAGCACCCAGGGCTGATTGACCGGTATCGCCACCGCGCCCCCCGGCACGGATGGCGGCACCGCGGCCAGCACCGCGAGCCCCACCGGGTCCACCAGCCTGCCGTCCACGCCGGTACTGTCACCCAGCTGGCCATCCACCAGCTCGAAGCGGATACGCTGGCCGACGGCGTCGATGGTGGCGGGCATCGCGTACCACTGGTCCGCGCCGAAGGCCGGCGCCCGCGGCCCGAATTTGCGCACCGCCAGGTCGCCCGCTGAAAAATCCATGCCGGGCAGGTACAACACGACCTCGGACCGCGCGCACTCCAGGCTGAAATCCGCGAGGCCCTCGGGGTAGCTGTTGTCGCCATCGTCGACCGCGGCCACCATCGCGAAACGCTCCAGGCGACAGCCGGAGTCGAACTCCAGGGCCACCGGCGACCCCGTCACCGCACTCACCATGGCGGCCACGTTGCCCTGCAGGGCGTCGCGGATGCCGTCGCCGTTGACGTCGCCCAGGGGCCACTCCGCCGCCGTATCCAGGCCATCGCCATCGGAATCCGGGGAACCGGGTGTCGGGTCACCCACATCCACATCCTCTCCCGGCGCCAGGACGGCCAGGCGGAACAGGGAGTCCGGCGCCGCCGTCACCGGCGCGCCCTGTACGACATAGCTCAGGGAGTCAATGGGCATGGCGTAATCACCCGAGGCAAGGCCGGGGGAAACCGGGAATTCCAGCTCGAACACACAGTCCCCGCCAGGGGCCAGCGAGAGGTTCGACAACTGCAGTATCGTGCCGCTTGCGGCCATGCTGGAGCCGGCACCGCAAAAATCATCGGCAATCGGTGTCGGCGTTGGCAGGCCCGGCAGGTCGCTGTCGTAATCGAGGATCAACGCCAGTCCGGATATCGCCTCGGTGGGTGTGAGGTTGCGTACCGTCACCCGCACTTGCGCGGTCGCGCCGGGCGCCACCGGCAGCGGGGCGACCTGTTCCAGGGTCACCTCGGCCCCGGCGATAGCCAACTCGGCGCTGGCCGGGGCGCCGCCGGCAACACGCCCACGCACCTGCGCCATCGCCCGCAGGTCATCCACCGCCAGCGTGCCGTAAGCGGCGCCAGCGGGCAGCTGCAGCGGCAGGCGCAGGGTGCAACTCTCTCCCGGCGCCAGGGTGCCGCCCCCCAGGGTCACCACACCACTACTACCGTCGAGACTTGAACCGGCGCCACAGGCGTCGCTCTGCGGCAGCCCATTGGCCACCAGGCCGGGCTCGATGGCATTGAGATCGAGACTGAAGCCCACGTCCGCGTAACCCTCGTACTCGTCCTGGTCTATCCGTCCCGCCGCGGGGCCAGCGCCGAGCGTGGCCACCAGGTCCACGGTATCCCCGGGTAGCGCCGCAGCCGGTTCAAAGGCGAGTAGCAAACCGGGGCCGGCGACGATGTCCAGCGTATCCGTAAGTACCTTCACTTCCTGGTTGCCGTTGTACAACGCGCTAATCGTGCCCAGCTCCAGGGTGCCGGTACTTGCACTCTCCGGGATGCGCAGGTCCACCTCCACCTCGCAGCTGGCCGTGGGCAGCAATTGGTTCAATGCCACGGTGAGCCTGGTGTTGGTGAGATTGGGCACATAGGCCACCTGGGCGTCGCAATCGGTCCGGTGGCCGAGGTAGTCGACACTGTGCAGGGATTCCTGTATGGACAGCTCGTCGAGGTTTTCACTGCCGGAGGTATTGGTCAGGGTGTAGCGCAGCGTCACCTCGTCGCCGGCGACCACCACCGGTTCGAGAAAGGTCTTCTGCCACACCGGCCGGTCGGACAGGAACAGGGACGCCGCGGCGCTGTTGCCGGTGACGGGATTGCCGGCGACCGACGCGGACACCGCGGAACCCAGGCCATTGTAGCGGCCGCTCGCCAGGCCAGCGGGCACCTGCAGAGGAAGCTCGATGCGGCAGCTGCCGCCGGCGGGCAGGCCGCCCCCGACAAGTTGCAGCGTGGAGCCAGCGGTGAAACTTCCGCCGCAGCCCTGCACCGCCGGTTCCCCGACAGCGACCGACGCGCCGAACTGGGCGCCGAGATCGTAGGTAAAGCCCAAACCGCCGGCCGCGGCGCCGCGATCGGTGTTGCTCAAATCGAAGCTCAGGTAAACGGTTTCACCCGGCGCCGCGACAGAGGGATGGAAACCGGCCGAGATATGCAACGGCTGCGGCGCCACCGCGATACGCACGGAGGCGAAGCCGACCTCGACCGACGAAAAGCCCCCCGTCTGCAGCACCGGTGTGCTGATATCCACCTGTCCCGCGGTATCGAGCCTGGCTCCCACGGTAAAGCTGCAGGAGTCGCCGGCATTTACGGGGAATTCACCGATCAACCCGCCCACGTTCAGCGCACCCACGTTGACCGAATTCGCCGCTTCGTCCACCACCGGCAGCACACAGGCGGAGTCCAGATACCCCTCCGACGCCACGGTGACACCGTCCGGAAACGCGATGTCGAAATTGCGAAGCGTCGCGCCACCCGGGTTCAGAAGGTTATCGATGGTATAGGTCAGCTCCACCACCTCGCCACGGCTGGGATTGGCGGGGGTCACACTGCTGACGTAGAAACCCGGCTCGCCGGCATCCACGAAAAGATCGGCGGCGGCGCCAACGGCATAGCTGCCCTGGTCGCTGCTGAGGTTACCGAGGGCGTTGATATGCGTCCCCGGTACGGTGGACACCACATTGACCACCAACCGGCAGGATTGGCCGCCACCGAGGCGCCCGTCATCAAAACTGATCGCGGTGCCGCCAGCCTGGGCCGACACCCGGCCACCGCAATCGTTGCCGCCAAGCGGCACCGCCGCCAGGCTCACATTGGCCGGCAAAGTGTTGTCGAAGGCGATACCCGTCTGCGCGATACCCGAGGCATTGGTCAAACGGTATTCAAGCCTGGCCGTGGAACCCGGCCCTATGGCAATTGGTGCAAAGCTCTGCGCCAGTTCCAGCGCCATCGACGGCAGCGCACCCATCAGCGACGCCAGGACGACGCTCCGTGTCACGATAGTTTTCATGATAAACCCGCTCCGGCGGCTACTGCCGCGCTTCCAGCCGGGCTTTCAGTGCGTCAATCTGCGCCTGCTGGCGCAAAGTGTAGAGCGTAAGCTCCTCTACTTTTTCCAGCAGCTGCACCTGGAACTGCGTCATGTTGAGCCCGTTTGCGCCCACTTCCGCGGCCGCCGGAATCCCGGGGAGATGCCCCTCGCGCGCAATATATTGCTGCAACTGCGGCAGCGGCATGAGGCGGTAGTCGGCGGCGAATACGTAATCGGGGAAGGTGCTGGCCGGGGTGCCCGCCACCAGGTTGCCGCTAATGGTGACATTGCCGTTGTTGTCAATGCCGAGCAGGTCGGCACCGTCGCGCGCGATGCGCAAACCGTCCTCGTTGGCGCTGATATCCCAGGCGACGCCGGGGAAGCCCTGCGAGCCGTCCTGCTCCAGGCGGATGGCGGCGGTGTTGCCGCTGACCAGGTGCAGGTTGCGCTGCGGGGCATCGGTTCCCAGCCCCACTTTACCGGCGTTATTGACGAACAGGCTGTATTGCGGCGCACCGCCGATCAGGGTGAGGATTTCATTGCCGCCGGTGACGTCCTCGATGGTGAAATGGTCGCGGCCACCGCTGTTGCTGTCATTGGCCACCAGGCGCCAGTCGCGGGTGGGGAAAGACGGGGAGTTACTGGTGTCCTGGAACAGCAACCGGAGGTTGTTTTCCTTGAGCTTGACGGTGTCGAAGTCAAATACCTCGCCATTGACGCAATCAGTACCCACGCAGGCACTGCCGTCGACAACAAGGTCATCGAGAATCTGCTGGTCGGCCTGCGCGCCCTGCACCAGCAACAGCCCCGCCAGGCAGCCCGCCGTCAATCGCATTGCCCCAAACATAAAGCGCCCCTTGTATTATTAACAAAATCGTGAAAAGCCCAGTGCGCCGCGATTTTATCCCAGGCGTATGGCAACGCATACAACAATCCGCGTTTATCTACCACATTTTCCAACAGCGGACGGGACTTCCCGGCGGGCGGGAATCACAGCGGTGAATGCGCACTATAAGCCGCCCTCGCTTAAGCTTCCCGCCAAAAACTGCTAGGGTGGCGCGTCCCTTTGATGCCCTCCGGAGTACGCACATGACCGGCAGTTTCTACCCCCCGCAACGCACCCTGATGGGCCCGGGCCCCTCCGACGTCCCGCCGCGGGTGCTGGGCGCCCTGGCGCGCCCCACCATCGGCCACCTCGACCCACAATTCGTGGCCCTGATGGACGAGACCAAGGCCCTGCTGCAATACGCCTTCCAGACCGACAATGCCCTCACCCTGCCGGTGTCCGCACCCGGCTCCGCGGGCATGGAGGCCTGTTTTGTCAACCTGGTCTCCCCCGGCGACACGGTGATCGTGTGCCGCAACGGCGTGTTTGGCGGCCGCATGCAGGAGAACGTGGAGCGCTGCGGCGCCACCGCGATCCTGGTGGACGATGACTGGGGCAGCGCGGTGAGCGTGGACAAGGTGGCGGCCGCCTTCGCCGCGCACCCGGAGGCCTCGGCCCTCGCCTTCGTGCACGCCGAAACCTCCACCGGCGCGTACAGTGACGTGGCGGCCCTGTGCGCGCTGGCCCGCGAGCACGGCGCCCTGTCCATCGTCGACACCGTCACCTCCCTGGGCGGCATCGAGCTGCGGGTGGACGACTGGGGCGCCGACGCGGTGTACGCCGGCACCCAGAAGTGCCTGTCCTGCGTGCCCGGCATCGCGCCGGTCACCTTCAGCCCGGCGGCGGTGGAGCGCATCCAGGCCCGCGAACACAAGGTGCAGAGCTGGTTCCTGGATATGCAGCTGGTGATGGGTTACTGGGGCGGCGAGAGCAAGCGCAGCTACCACCACACCGCGCCGGTCAATGCCCTCTACGCGCTGCACGAGTCGCTGCTGATGCTCAAGGAAGAAACCCTGGAGGCGGCCTGGGCGCGGCACGCCTTCAACCACCGCGCCCTGGTGGCGGGACTGGAGGCCATGGGCCTGTCGCTGGCGGTGGACGCCGAATGCCGCCTGCCCCAGCTCAACGCCGTGCGCATCCCCGAGGGCGTGGACGACGCCGCGGTGCGCGCCGCCCTGCTCCGGGACTTCGACCTGGAGATCGGCGCCGGCCTCGGCGCGCTGGCCGGCAAGACCTGGCGCATCGGCCTGATGGGCCACAGCAGCCGCCGCCGCAACGTCATGACCTGCCTGGCGGCGCTGGAGTCGGTGCTATCGACCCAGGGCGCCGCGATCAATACCGGCGTCGCGCTAGCCGCCGCCGAGGCGGTATTCGCCGGCTGAGGACGCCGGCCCGGTGAGCATCGCCCACAGGGCGCCGGCACTATTGCCGGCGCCATCGCGGTGGGTGATGTAATTCGCATGCACCCTCGCCCCCGCCGCCGGATCGAGTTCGATACTCCACAGCGGGGCGATCTCGTTCGGCAGCAATGAATAGCGGATGTCGATCACCCGGTTCGGGTACCGCGGGTCCCGGGCCACGTAGCCGTTGCTGAACCAGCGGAAACGCTGCACGTCGCGCGCCTGCTGCGAGTCTCGATCGAGCCAGGGCAAATCCCGTGCCGCGTCGAGCCGGGCCACCGAGTCACCGGGGTAAACCGCCGGCCAGGGGCCGCTGCGCACCGCGTCCACGTAGAAACGATCCCCGGTCTCGTACACCACTTTCCACAGCAGGATATTGCCGAAGCTCGGCTTGGCCTCCAGGCGCAGGGGCGCGTGCCCACGGGCGGCGGCCAGCTCCCGCCCCAGCTCCACCGCCTGGTGATGCTGCCACTGCCCCAGCAGCAGATAGCCCAGGGCCCAGGCCAGGGCGCAGCGCGCCAGGGCCGGGCGCCGCCGCAAACCCGCCAGCAACACCAGGGCGAGCACCGGCACGGTGAACAGCGGGTCGATGATCGACACGGTATTCCAGGCCACCCGCGCGTCGGAGAAAGGCCAGAACAGCATGGTGCCGTAGGTGGTGCAGGCGTCCAGCAGGGCGTGGGTGGCGTAGCCGAGGGTGCAGAACATCGCGCTGCGGGCGAAGGAAAAACCCCGGTGCCTGCCGATCAGGCCGTGCAGCACCAGGGCGCACAGCAGCCCCCCCACGGGAATGAACACCAGCGCGTGGGTAAACTGGCGGTGGTACTCGAGAAACAGCAGCGGGTCGGTGCTAGAGCGGATCAGCACGTCGAGATCCGCCGCCATGCCGGCGAAGAAGCCCAGCAGGCCGGCCCCCGCCGCCTCCCGGGCGCGGCCCGTTGACTGGGGCAGCGAGGCCCCGAGCACACCCTGGGTCAGTGGATCCATGCTTTTCCTGTATATCGCGGTTACCAGACATGATTAAACTACAAAAATGGCGCCCGGGACGCTACCTTATTGCCCGCGGCCGCGGGGTGAACGGATACCGGCCGCGACGGTCCAAACAGCCAGCCCGGTCATAACGGGTGCGACGGGGCCGCGCCTGCCGATTCAAGCAAGCCCGCCGCCTTCATATCAGTACAAGGAACAAGACCCATGGGAATGATACGTAACACCGCGCTGGCCGCCGCCGGCATACTGGCCCTCAGCGCCTGTACCACCAACCCCTATACCGGCGAGCGCCAGGCCAGCAAGGCCGCCACCTACGGCGGCGGCGCCGCCGCCGTGTGCGCCCTGGTGGGCGCCATCGAGTCCGGCAAGCGGGCCCGCAACGCGGCCCTGGGCTGCGGCATCGTCGGTGCCGGCGTGGGCGCCTACATGGACGTGCAGGAAGCCAAACTGCGCGAGCAACTGCAGGGCACCGGCGTGCAAGTGGTGCGCGAGGGCGACAACCTGCGCCTGGTGATGCCCGGCAACATCACCTTCGAGACCGACGCCTACAACCTGCGCTCCAGCTTCTACCCGGTCCTGAACTCCGTCGGCGAGGTGCTGGCCAAGTACGCCGACACCACCCTGCGGGTCTCGGGCCACACCGACAGCACTGGCAGCCGCAGCTACAACCAGACCCTGTCGAAGCAGCGCGCCGGCAGCGTCGCCGACTACCTGGCCACCCGCGGCGTGGACCGTTCGCGCATGATGGTCGAGGGCCTGGGGCCGGACCAGCCAATCGCCGACAACGCCAGCACCGCGGGGCGCTCCCAGAACCGTCGGGTGGAGCTCTACATCCTGCCCAAATCGGCGTAGGCCGACGCGCTCAGTCGATGTCGAAGCTGTAGTAGAGATCGACTGAGCTCTCCAGCCGGCTCACCACCTCGAGCCACAAGCGCGTCTGCAGATACAGGCGCGCGGTGAGCACATTGACCGGTTCGTACAGGCCCACCCCGTAGGACAGGTAGATGCGTTCCCCCAGGTAACCGCTGACCGTGGCCGCGGTGTCGTCCTCCACGGTCTCGGCGCCGAACTCCACGTTGCTCAACCCCGGCAGCCGGTTCAGTTCCTCCACCACCGCGCTGCGGTTGACGATGCCAGTGCCCAGTGACAGCGCCATCGCGGTGCCGTCGCCGCCGGCATCCAGGCCGCGGCCGCGCACCAGGTAGGACAGCGCCTCGGGTTGCGACATCGGCGGATCGGTGTAGATCTCCAGCTGTGGCACTTCCAGCGTACCGGTGACGCGGACCCCCGCGGTCACCTGTTCCAGCGGAATTTCGCGCTGGGCGCGCAGGTCGAGCTCGGGATTTTCCGGTACCCCGGCAAAGGAGACCCTGCCCTGCTTGATCGCCAGGTGCTGGCCGTAGGCGCGGAACTCGCCGCCGACCACATTCAGGTTGCCGTACAGCTGCAGCGGCCGCCCCGGCTGCTGTTGCAGTTGCAGGTCGCCGCCGACCCGCGCGTCGAGACCGCTGCCGACCACGCGGAACGCGTCGTTGATGACCACCCGCACATCCATGCTGGTGTCGAAGGGCTGCGACTGCTCGATCACATTGCCGGCATAATCCACCTGCACCACATCGCGGGACAGGTCGACACTACCGGCGGGCAGCTCGGCCTGGGCCACCTCGCCCTCCTCTACCCGGATGGTGCCGCCCAGGTGGACCCGGTCCGGTCCCGCCTCGACACGGATATCGGGCGTCACCACCACCTCCACGCTGGGCGGATACACCAGGTGGTTGCGCTGGCCGCGCAGGGTCAGCTCCAGCGCCCAGTCCGGCCGCGCCAGCAGTTCGCCGCGCAACTGGATAGGACCGCCGCCCATCTCGCCGTCGCCGCTCAGGGCGAGGTCGTCGCCGCGCAGATCCAGGTCGAGCTTGAGCGCGGTGATTTCGGTGGGGCTGCTGTGCACCGCCAGCGCGCCCTGGCGCCACCGCAGTTTGCCGAGAGCAAGGGGGTCAGCGCCGGTTCCCGCCAGTTCCACCTCCCCCGCCAGGGTGCCCTCCAGTCGCGCCAGGGCCGGCACGAAGGAACGCAGGGCCGCCAGCTGCAGGTCGTCTACGGTCGCGTGGCCCGCCAGGGGCGCGGCCCGGTCCGTGGGCAGCACGGCCAGCAGGTCGACCACGGTGCGCCCCCCGCGCCGCAGCTGCGCCGCCAGCTCGGTGCCGCCGTCGGTGGAATGGACACTCGAGGACAGGCCGTCCCAGCCCCAGGTGGCCTCCTGGCCCTCGGCGAGTTGCTGGCGGATGAGCCCGGCGCCGGTGTCCAGCTCGCCGTCGAGCTGGAGATTGCCGGCGCTGTCCCAGGTTGCGCGCAGCGCCCCGTCCATATCGCCCTCCAGCTCGACACCCGCAACGGCGAAGGTGGACAACAGCCCGAGGTCGGTCGCCAGTGCCAGCCGCACCCGCCCCGACGCGCCGAAATCCCCCTCTTCGAGGCACAGCCTGCGCTCGCCGGAACGCCAGCAGTGCGCCGCCACCGAAAGGGTGTCGCCGCGCCAGTCAAAACCGGCGGCCTCGGCCAACGCCCACTCGCCCAGCGGGGTTTGCAGCGCCGCCGGGCGCAGGCTGCCACGCCACCCGTCGCCCTCGCGCCGCGCGGCGAGCTGTAGCTCTCCGGTGATATCACCGCGGATGTCCAGGCGCCCACTGCGGTGTTCGCCGTTGCCCTCCAGATCCAGGGCCAGGTGCTGTAAACGCAATTGCTCGTGACGCGCGCCCGAGGCCACCAGGCCCAGCTGGAAGCGGTCGGGCGCGCCGGGGGCGATGCGGCCCTCGACGGTGGCGCCCCGCAACTGCCACGCCTGCCAGTGGGCATCCTCGAGCTCGCCCTGGAAACGCAGGTCGGCGTCCGGGCCGGCGAATTCCGCATTGACGGCCAGCTGGCCGCCGCTGTCTCGCTGCCAGCGCCCCAGGTCGGCAACATCCAGGCTGAGCCGGGCGCCCTGCCCTCCCGGCAAACCGCGTACTTCGCCGCGGGCGCCATTGAGATCGAAGCGCAGATCACCGCCGGCGACATAGCGCGCGCTATCGAGGGCGAGCGCGCCATCGGCGCTGGCGGGCAGGCCGTTGACCTCGCCCTCCAGGGACAGCTGTGACAGGTCCACGGCCCAGCGCGCGTCCGCGAACTCCGCTTCCAGCGCCAATTCGCCGCGCACCTGGCCAAACAGATATTCGCTGAACGCCGGCAACACCAGGCCCGGGCTGGATACCTGCAGCGAGGCCCGTGTGGCCTGGCCCAGCGCCACCGCGCCACTGGCGAACAGGGCGCTGCCACCGTCCGCCTCGCGCAGCGCCAGGCGGTGGAGTTGCACGGTGCCGGCGCGGTGCTCGGCGTCCACGGACACCGCCAGCGCCTCGTAGCCCAGCCCCGTCACCGACAGGCCGGCCCGCAGCGTCTGCGCGTCCAGCGTACCATCGGCGCTGAGGGTCAGGGGCGCTTCCAGCGTGACTGGGGGCGCCTCATCCGGCAGAGTTACCAGGTCCGCCAGGGGCAGTGCCCGCGGCCAGTCGACACGCCCCTCGGCGGAAAAAGGTAGCGCCGGATCCAGGGTATCCAGCCGGGCGCGCAGATCCAGCTGCCGCGCGCCGTCGCTGCGCAATTCCAGTGCCAGGCGCGACAGGTCCCCGCTGGCGCTCAACGCCAGGGCGCCCAGGTCCAGGGCCGGCGGTACCCGCGCCGCCGCCGGGACCCAGCGCAGGCCGGCGGCCAGTGGCCACTGCCCGGCGAATTCCAGCTGCCCTTCCAGCGTCGCCTCGCCCCAGGCGCCGTCCTCGAGCCGCAGGCGCGGCAGCTCCAGCCGGGTGCCCTGCCAGCGCCCGGCGAGGACAACCCGCTCCAGCTCGCCGCCGGCACCGGCCACGTCCCAGCCGGCTTGCAACAGCACCAGCTCGTCCACCGCCAACTCGAAGGGCAGCCACAGCTCCGGCAGCGCCAGCGGCGCCGGATCCGGGTCCGCTTCGCCCGTGGACGCCAGCGCCAGGCGCGCGTCGCGGATACTGCCGCCGCCGATGTAGATGCCGCCCTCGGTGATTTGCAGTGAAAACGCGGCGGGGCCCTGGGTCCAGCCGCCACCGTCCCAGCGCACCGCCGTTTGCGCCACCATTACCTGTGGCGCCAGCACGCGTACCGGAAACACCAGGGGCACGTTTTGGACGCCACCCGGATCGGGATCGGGATCGCCCTCGCCCGCGGGCACATCGACCTCCAGGGCGTCCACCTGCAGCCGGCGCAGGCAAACTTCGCTGCGCCACAGGCAGGCCGGATTGAGGTCGGCCCTCAATCCGCGCAGCGCCACCGTGACGTCGCCGGCGGCGATGGACAGGTGCTCGAGTTCGAACGCGCCGAACAACCGGCCGCCGCCATAGCTGACCTCCAGCGGCGTATGCCGGGCCACCGTGTCGAGCAGCAGGCGGCTGCCGCGCTCGCTCAGGGGCAGCGTCGCCAGCAGGCCCAGCAACACCAGCAGCGCGAGCAGTACGATACCGGCCAGCCGTCTCAAAATTCCGCCCCGATATTGATGTGCAGCATCCAGGAGGGGTCGTCCTCGCTGACACTGTTGGCGACCTCCAGTTTCACCGCGCCCACCGGGGTGAGATAGTGCAGGCCCACCCCCACGCCGTAGTTGGCTTTGAAGTGGCCGTCATCGAATGCGTCGCCGGCGTCGACGAAAACCGCTCCGCGCCAGTTGTCGAGGAAGCGGTACTGGTATTCCAGGCTGCCCAGCAGCAGGCGGTCGCCGCCCACCACCAGGGTGCGGGACTCGCCATTGGGGCGGGTCACGGTCACCTCGTGGCCGATGCTCTGGTAATCGTACCCGCGCAGGCTCTGGGAACCGCCGGCGAAAAAGTTGAGCGAGGGCGCCAGCGCGTCGCGCTGGCTGCCGGACATGTACACCGCGCCGGCTTCGACACGGCCCACGAAACGGTGACGCTCCGCCATGCTGGTCACCCCCACCAGTTTGGCGTAGACGCGCAGCAGGCTGGCGTCGGAGCCCGCCTGTTCGCTAGCGCCTTCCACCTGGTAATACTGGCTGAGACCGGCGCGTGGATTGACCAGGCTGCCCTGCCGGGACTTGTGCGATACGCTGAACCCCGGCAGCAGGTAAGTGTCCTCCCGGTCCCGCGACCCCGGGCGGTTGCGCTCTTCCAATACACTGCTCTGGGGCCCCCAGGCCTCGTTGAGCGCGCGCAGCGAAAAGCCGTAGACATAGCCGTTGCGACGCAACTCCCGACGCACGCCGACCTCCTGCTGGTCGCTCTCCAGGTCGCCGAATTCGTTCTGCTCCAGCCGCGCGCGCAGCTGCAGCACGTCGTCGAGGGGATGGGTCAGGGGGATGTTGTAGGTGACCTTGCCGCTGGGGTTGATCACCGAGTACTCCAGCCGGGTTTCCTGGCTGTGACCGTGGCGATTGATGCGCGGCGTGCGCCACACCATCGACACCCGCTCCTCGGTGTCGGTGCTGTAGCCAACTCCCACCTCGAAGCTGTGCCGCTTGGCGGGAAACAGTTCCAGGTCGAGGGGCACCTCGCCGTTGTCGGCCTCGTCCAGGCGCGGCTGTACCAGCACGCCGCTGAAATAGCCGGTGCGTTGCAGTTGCGACTGGAACTCCTGCAAGCTGGCGAGTTGAAAGGGATCGCCCCGACGGAAGGGCTGGAGGGCTTCCAGCTGCTCGGTGAACAGGCTCTGTTCGTCATAACGCAGCGCCCCAAAGCGGTAACGCTGGCCGCTGTTATAGTGCAGCTGGAGTTCCGCCCGGTTCGCCGCCGCTTCCACGGCCACCCGGCCGGTTTCAATGCGCGCGTCGAAGTAGCCGCGGCGCTGCCCCAGTGAGAGCAGGGAGGTTTTCATCGCCTCGTACTGGCCGTGGTGCAATATGTCACCCGCTTTCAGCGGCAGGCCCTCGAGCAGCTGGTCGAAGGCCGGGTCGTCCGCGGCTTCGCCGATCACCTGTACGTCGAACCGGGCGATCCGCACCGGCTCGCCGGCGTCCACCCGGATTTCCAGGCGCCAGGGCACGGCCTGCCGATCCAGCTCGAAATCAATCTCGGGGTGGTAATAGCCCAGAGCCTGCAGGCCCTCCTCGACCCGCTCGCGGGCCGCGACCAGGAAGCTGGCGCGCTCCGCCTCGCTCTGGGGGGCGGTACCCAGCCAGGCCTCGACGTTGCGACGCAGGGGCTTGTCCAGCCCCGTCAGCCGGTAGCTCAGGGTCTCGGCGCCCAGCGCGCCCGCGGACAGGGCCAGCCACGCGCAGAGGACGAGCCCGCCCCTCATCGATGTGAACAGCATCGAGGTCAACTTCAATGTCGCGGACCGCTACTTGCCACGTCCCCTGCGGTGCCGGCCAGCGGCGGGTTGTCATGCGTGCGAAAAACCAAGCGGAGGCACTCCCTGTTGTCGGCACCGGATTATAGCCAGTTGCCCGCGACGGGCATACGCTATAGTAAGGCCTGGACACAGGCCCATGTAAGCAGAGTCTACCGATGTTTGAAGCCCTTGAGACCGGCAAGTTCCTGAGCGACAAAGAGTTCGAGCGGCGCGGGGCCCCCCTGCGCCAGCAGCTGCTGAAAACCCAGTTCGAACTGGCCGCTCGCGACCTGCCGGTCATCGTGGTGGTGGCCGGTGTCGACGGCGCCGGCAAGGGGCGCCTGGTGCACCGGCTCAATGTGTGGATGGACCCGCGGGGCATCGAGACCAACGCCCTGTGGATGCACTCCGACGAGGAGGAGTCGCGGCCCTACTTCTGGCGCTTCTGGCGCAAGCTGCCGCCGCGCGGCGAGATCGGCGTATTCCTGGGCTCCTGGTACACCCGGGCACTGCGCACCGCCCTCGACAAACAACCCGACAGCGAGTGGCGCGCCCACTATCTCAAGCAGGTAAACGATTTCGAGCGCATGCTCATTGACGACGGCTACCGCATCGTCAAGCTGTGGCTGCACGTCGGCCGCGAGACCCAGCGCCAGCAGCTGACCGAGGAGGCGCCCCAGAAGCAACAGAACCCCCGGGTCGGCGCCGACGACAAGCTGTGGTGGAAAGCCTATCCCAAGGTCCTGCAGGTGGCCCAGGACATCATCCTGCAGACCGACACCGGCGGCGCGCCCTGGCACCTGCTGGAGGCGGAGGATCGCAACTACCGGGAAGTCGCCGCCGGCGAAGCGCTGTTGCAAGCCATGCGCGACCACCTGCAGCGGCCCGGGGTGGATCGTCGCAGCAGTGGCACCGTCGACCCCACACCGGTACCGGCCGACGCGCGGCAGCCGCGGGTACTGGACACTGTCGACTGCACGGCCAGCCTGTCGAAGGACAAGTACCGCAAGAAGCTGAACAAGTACCAGGCGCGACTGCAGGACCTTAGCTGGCGGGCGCACCGCGAGCGGCGCTCCTTCATCGCCGTATTCGAGGGCTGGGACGCCGCGGGCAAGGGTTCGGCGATCCGCCGCGTCACCGGCGCCATCGACCCCCGGCTGTACCACCTGGTGCAATACGCAGCCCCCACCGACGAAGAGCGCGCCCACCACTACCTGTGGCGCTTCTGGCGCAATATCGAGCGCGATGGCCGCGCCACCCTGTTCGATCGCTCCTGGTACGGCCGGGTGCTGGTGGAGCGGGTGGAGGAACTGGCCAGCCCCGGGGAGTGGCAGCGGGCCTACAACGAGATCAACCTGTTCGAGGAGCAACTGGTGGAGCACGGCGTGGTATTGGCCAAGTTCTGGATCCATATCACCCCCGAAGAACAGTTGCGGCGCTTCCACGAGCGCGAGCAGACGCCGCACAAGCAGTACAAGATCACTCCCGAGGACTGGCGCAACCGCGATAAATGGCACGACTACGAGCGCGCGGTGGAGGACATGGTCGCCCACACCAGCACCCGCCACGCACCCTGGACCCTGGTGGCCGGCAACGACAAGCGCCACGCCCGGATCCAGATCCTGAAAACACTCTGCAAGGCCCTCGATGCGGCGCTATAATGCGGCGCTTTCCCAGCAACTGCGGACAAGGACTCCATGAAACTCCACATCATCACCACCGGCGGCACCATCGACAAAATCTACTTCGACGCCAAGAGCGACTACCAGGTGGGCGATCCGGTAATCGGCGAGCTGCTAACCCGCCTGGGCGCCGGATTCGAGTTCAGCGTGGAGTCGGCGATGCGCAAGGACAGCCTCGACATGACGGATGCCGACCGGGCGAAGATCCGCGAACTCGCCGAGAGTTGCAGCGAGGACTGCGTGCTGATCACCCACGGCACCGACGGCATGGTGGCCACTGCCCGGGCGCTGGCCGGCATTCCCGGAAAGCGTATCGTGCTCACCGGCGCGCTGCAGCCGGCGGCGTTCGCCGAGAGCGACGCGGTATTCAACATCGGCTGCGCCATTGGCGCCGTGCAGAGCAAGGCGCAGGGCGTCTACATCGCGATGAACGGCCTGGTGTTTGACGCCGATCGCGTGGTCAAGAACGTCGAGGCCAACCGCTTCGAGGCGACCGATCGGGCCGAATGAATTCGGCCCTACGGGGCGCTGGCTTCGCGGGATTGGCCGAATGAATTCGGCCCTACAGGGAGGGGCTGGCTTCGGGGTTGGCCGGATGAATTCGGCCCTATAGGGAGGGGCTGGCTTCGGGGTTGGCCGAGTAAACATCTGCGTTCTAAGAACGCAGACTTGCTTTTAGCCCCCTATAAGGGGGCTGTGAAGCCAGCCTTCTTAGAAGGCTGGCCCAAGTTGTGCCATCTTCAGATTATCGACGTAAGTCCATACGGACTTGTTTCT
>NZ_JAFKCZ010000016.1 GCF_017255185.1 Parahaliea mediterranea | reverse complement strand
GGTCAGTTGTGGGCACAACTCAACCTCAAGAGATAGCATGAGCCTTTCTATTCGTAACAGGCAGAGCCTGCCACTCATGACCACGTCCGTAGGACGTGGTTTCCCACGCTTAAATGAATTCGACCCTACAGGGGCCGGTACTGCGGGGGCCGGTCGAATGAATTCGACCCTACAGGGGCCCCGGTACTGC
Source organism: Parahaliea mediterranea (assembly GCF_017255185.1). Taxonomy (GTDB): domain Bacteria; phylum Pseudomonadota; class Gammaproteobacteria; order Pseudomonadales; family Halieaceae; genus JAFKCZ01. Next base: position 109,675 of record NZ_JAFKCZ010000016.1, on the reverse strand, counting down.
GGGGGCCGGTCGAATGAATTCGACCCTACATGGGGCCCGCGACGAAACACCGAACCTGTAGGGTCGAATTCATTCGACCATGGATCTCCCTGCGGGGTCGAATGCATTCGACCCCGCAGGGGTGGCCATCGCACCTGCTCCGTCACGCGACCTCGAACAGGCCCGCGGCGCCCATGCCGCCGCCCACGCACATGGTCACCACCACGTACTTCACGCCGCGGCGCTTGCCCTCGATCAGCGCGTGGCCAATCATGCGCGAGCCGCTCATGCCGTAGGGGTGGCCCACGGAGATCGCGCCGCCGCTCACATTGAGCTTGTCGTTGTCGATGCCCAACCGGTCACGGCAGTACAGCACCTGCACCGCGAAGGCCTCGTTCAGCTCCCACAGGCCGATATCGTCCACCGACAGGCCGTGCTGCTTGAGCAGCTTGGGCACCGCGAATACCGGGCCAATACCCATCTCGTCGGGTTCGCAGCCCGCCACCGCGATGCCGCGGTAGATGCCCAGGGGCTCCAGGCCGCGCTGCTCGGCCAGCTTGGCATCCATCACCACCTGGGCGGAGGAGCCATCGGACAGCTGCGAGGCGTTGCCGGCGGTTATGGTGCCGCCCTCAATGACCGTCTTCAGGCCCGCCAGGCCCTCGGCGGTGGTGGCGCGCAGGCCCTCGTCCGCGGATACCGTCACCTCGGCCTCGGACTGCTCGCCGGTCGCCTTGTCCCACACAATGCGCTTGCAGGTCACCGGCACCAGCTCGTCGGCGTAGCGGCCGGCCTCGTAGGCGGCGGCGGTGCGTTGCTGCGACTGCAGGCCGTAGGCGTCCATCGCGTCACGGGAAATGCCATAGCGCTTGGCCACCACCTCGGCGGTCTGCAGCATGGGCATGTGGATGTCCGGGTGCATGGCCACGAGCTCTTCGTCCGACGCCCGGTGCAGGTTCATGTGCTCGTTCTGCACCAGGGAGATGGACTCCAGGCCGCCGCCGATCACCACGTTCATGCCGTCGTCGATCACCTGCTTGGCGGCGGTGGCCACCGCCATCAGGCCGGACGAGCACTGGCGGTCCAGGGTCATGCCCGACACCGTCACCGGCAGGCCGGCGCGCAGGGCGATCTGCCGCGCGATATTCGAGCCGGTCGCACCCTGCTGCAGGGCGCAGCCCATCACCACGTCCTCCACTTCCGCCGGGTCGATGCCGGCGCGCCGGACCGCCTCGCTCACCGAGGCGGCACCCAGGCTCGCGCCGCCCAGGTTATTGAAGCCGCCGCGATAGGCCTTGCCGATGGGCGTGCGGGCGGTCGATACAATTACTGCTTCTTTCATGGTATTGCTCCCTTAATCCAGTTTGATTCCCATGCCCTCGGCGGCCACGGTCAACATTTTCATTGACTGTTCGAAGCCCGCGCCCAACTCCTTCGCGCCGGCATCGCTGCTGATGTCGTGCCAGTGGGCGGCGATACCCTCGGGGGTCTGCTCCTCCGGCTTCAGCCACACGCTCGGAGTCTCCACGATCTTGGCGACCGAGAAACCGCCGGCGCCGGCGCAGAGGATGGTGCGGTTGGGGGCATCCTCGCTCACCAGGTAGAGTACCGCCGGGGTCACTGTCTCGGGGGTGAGCAGGTCGAAGGCCTTCTCGGGCAGCAGGCCCTCGGTCATGCGGGTGCCGGCGGTGGGCGCCAGGGCGTTGACCTTGATGTTGTACTTGGCGCCCTCCTGCACCAGGGTGTTCATGGCGCCAATCACGCCCATTTTCGCCGCGCCGTAGTTGGTCTGGCCGAAGTTGCCGTACAGGCCACTGGAGGAGGTGGTGACCACGATGCGGCCGTACTCCTGCTCGCGCATTACATCCCAGCAGGCCTTGATACAGTTGATGGAACCCATCAGGTGCACGTCCAGCACCAGCTGGAAGTCCTCCAGGGAGCCCTTGGCGAAGCTCTTGTCACGCAGGATGCCGGCGTTGTTGACCAGGATGTCCACCCGGCCCCAGGTATCCACGGCCTGCTTGACCATGGCTTCCACGTCCGCGTATTTCGCCACGTTGGCGCCGTTGGCGATGGCCTCGCCACCGGCGGCCTCGATCTCGGCCACTACCGCCAGGGCGGCCTCGCTGGAAGCGCCGGTGCCGTCCTTGGCGCCGCCGAGGTCGTTGACCACGACTTTGGCGCCGCGCTTGGCCAGCTCAATGGCGTGGCAGCGGCCCAGGCCCTGGCCGGCGCCGGTGACGATGGCGACTTTGCCGTCATAGCGAATGCTCATTGTAGAATGTCCTCTTGCAGTAATCCCGGCGCCCTTGACTGGGAATACCCTCCCCCCGGGTCACCGTATCGGTTGGAAATGGATTCCGCGGTGGCCCGCGGAATGATTCAAATTGACTGACAGAAGCGATGTGGGTCGCGCTGCTACAGTTTAAGCCGCCACCACCATCGACAGCCACTCGGCCACCAGGGCGGGGGTCTCCTCGCCCTCGATCTCCACGGTGATGCCCTGGGTAACCAGGAAGCGGTTGTCGTCCTTCCGGTCCACGTCCAGGATCTCCACGTGGGCGCGCACCCGCTTGCCCGCGCGCACCGGTGCCAAAAAGCGCACCTTATTGAAACCGTAGTTGATACCCATCATCAAATTCTCGGGCATCACGATGCTGTCCTCGCACAATTTCACCAGCATGGACAGGGTCAGGAAACCGTGGGCGATGGTGCCGCCGAAGGGTGTCTGGGCGGCCTTTTCCTGGTCGATATGGATAAACTGGTGGTCCTCGGTGCAATCCGCGAAGGTATTGATCCGCGCCTGATCCAGGGTGGACCAGGGGCCAGGCTCGAACTTGCGCCCTTTTTGCTCGATCATCTGGTCCTTGGGGATGACTTGCAACGCCATGCTGCGCTCCTTGAATGGGTGGGTGATCGGGTTCGTCACAGTGTAACCGGACACGGGTCTCGCAGCGCGATAATGGCAAGCGGCCCGGTGTGGCGATACCGCCGGAAGCGGATTTGAACATACAGTATGAAAATATGCCGCACAAGTATTTTTTCGGCGCCACCGCCCTGCTAAGCTGGCCGCTCCGCTGGTACCCCAGGAGACGATAACGATGACTGCCAGCCACCACACAGGCCCCGAACAACTGCTGCTGCAACTGCTGCGCCGCGCCGGCGGCGAGGTGCCGCCGCCAGGCCCGTGCAGCCTGCGCGTGCCCACCGCGGTCTACACCGACCCCGCGCGCTGCGAGCGCGAGCGCGACGTGCTGTTCCTGCAACTGCCCCAGGTCATCGGCCACGCCTCGCAGATTCCCGAACCCGGCGACGCCCTGGTCTACGACTGGCTCGGGCTGCCCCTGGTGACTCTGCGCGACAAAGCCGGCGCGGTGGGCACCTTCATGAACGTGTGCCGGCACCGGGGCATGCGCCTGCTGCAGGAGGAAGGGCAGACCCACGTGCGCTCGCTGGTCTGCCCCTACCACCAGTGGACCTACGGCCTCGACGGCCAGTTGCGCAATATCCCGCGAGCGGAAAGCTTCGAGGCGCTCGACACAGCCGAGCTGGGCCTGGTGCGCCTGCCCACCGAGGTGCGCCACGGCATCATCTGGGTACAGGCCACCCCCGGCCAGCCCATGGACCTCGATGAACACCTCGCGGGACTGGGGCCCGACTTCGACCGCTTCGGCCTGCCCGACTACCGCTTTTGCCAGCAGAGCATCAAGGCCATTGATTGCAACTGGAAACTCATCCAGGACGCCTTCCTCGACGGCTATCACGTGGTGCGCCTGCACAAGAACACCGTGGGGCCCTTCTTCCCCGACGCCCTGGCCGAATCCAGCACCCACGGCCGCCATATCCGCTCGGCGGTGGCGCGCAACGAGATCTTCGAGGCGCTGGAGCAGGCGGACCCGCAACTGGACCTGCGCCTGCACGCCACCTTTTCCTACACCCTGTTCCCCAACGTGGTGCTGATCTTTCACCCGGAGTACACCAGCATCATCAGCCTGTTTCCCCAAAGCCCGGACCACACTCTGTTCGTGCACAGCATGCTGACCCCGCGGGCGCCGACCTCCGAACAGGAGCGGGACCACTTCGCGCGCTCCTTCGCGCTGATCGATGAGGGCGTGTTCGAGGCGGAGGACATCTTCGTATCGGTGGGCACCCAGAAGGGGCTGCGCTCGGGGGCCAACAAATCGCTGCTGTTCGGCTCACTGGAGGAGCCGGCGGTGCGTTTCCACCAATTCATCGAAGAGGCCCTGTAGGGCGCGGAGGCTGCCATGTCGCGCAAGAACGTCAGCGAATACCTGTCCGCCGACCTGGCAGGCACCTACCGCAGGACCGAAAGCGAGGCCGCGAAAATGCTGCCGCCCGAGGTCGTCGACGCCGATCTGGCGGCCGTCGCGGAACACGGCTATGTGGTTATTGAGAAGCTCCTGACGGACCGGGAACTGGACGATATCCGCGGCGCCGCCGCCCCCCTGTTGCGCGAGGCCGGCAGGAACGAGTTCGAGGGCCTGAAAACCCAGCGGGTGTACGCGGTACTGGCCAAGACCCGCGCGCTGGACCGCCTGGTGGACCACCCGCGCATCCTCGCCCTGCTGGACCGGCTTTTCCAACCGAACTACCTGCTGTCCCAGTTGCAAATCATCAACATCCTGCCCGGCGAAACCGCCCAGGCCCTGCACGCGGACGACAGTTTCTACCCCCTGCCCAGGCCCCGCCCACCCCTGGGCGCCGCCACGGTCTGGGCGATCGACGATTTCACCGCCAGCAACGGCGCCACATCCATCGTGCCGGGATCTCACGCCTGGGGCGACGACCGCAGCCCCGGAACCGGCGAGGCGCGGCCCGCGGTCATGCCCGCGGGCTCGGTGATTTTCTACCCCGGGACGTTCTGGCATGGCGGCGGCGCCAATCGCTCGGACAATGCCCGTTTGGCGGTCACCTGCCAGTATTGCGAGCCCTGGCTTCGCACCCAGGAAAACTATTTCCTGGGCACGCCGCTCGAGGTTGTCAGGGAGGTATCCGAGGACATTCGCAGGATGCTGGGGTATTCCATTCACCCGCCGTTTATCGGCATGGTCAACGGCATGCACCCCAAACGCGTGCTGGAAGACGGCTGAACCGGAACCCCGCGCCGCGCCAAAAACGCCCGGCGAGGTTCGATAGCCATGCCCGAGAGTTCACGGCCGGGGTTCGCAGGCCACCCGCGCCTCAGGCGATGGCGGCATCCACGCTCTGGTTAAAGGCGGCCAGTGCCCCCTCGAAGCGCCCGAAATTCAGCTGCCGGTTGGCGCCGCCGCGCAGACCACGCTGAATGCCCTCGGCGAGGTCGAAGTCCTCGATCAGGGTCTTGACGGTGAGCGCGTGGTTTTTCTTCCAGTAGCCCTGCCGCTCGGGGGTGTTGTCGGCCCGCGGAATCATCGTGGACAGCACCAGGCGCGTATGGCCGGCGTCCAGCGGATGACTCTGGATCCAGATGAAATGGTCTTCCTGGACAAGGAACTGGGCGGTGGCGAATACGGAGTACAGCACATTCGCGTGCTCGCCCAGCAACCAGTCGCCGGCCGGCCGATCGGCGAGCTCCGGCAGCGTGCTGCGCGGCAAAATGGAGCGGATGTGAGGGCCGAAACAGCGGTAGGAGGACAGGTTGTCCAGGAACAGCGGCGCAATGGTGTCGCGGTGCGCGACGCGAAAGTGGTAGGCCTCGAGGCCGCCCTCCACCAGCAGTTTCCAGTTGGCGGCGATATCCAGGGTCACACTGTCGAAAACGACGTGGTCCCGCGCCGCCAGGGCCTCCATGTCAGCGGCCATCCCACCCAGGTGCGCGGGCACATCGACCCTTTCCGCCCCCTCCGCCAGGTCGACCCACACCCACCCGGCATGCTCCACGCAGGGCACCGCGTGTAAACCGTGATCGGCCCGGTTGAGGCCGGGGAAACCGCTTTTTTCATGGGGCACGGCAATCAAATCGCCGGTGTTGCTCCAGGTCCAGGCATGGTAGGGACAACTGAATCGGTGCTTGCAGCCGGAGGCCTCCGGCACCAATTGCGCGCCGCGGTGCCGGCAGATGTTGTGGAAGGCCCTCGCCCGGCCCTCGGCATCGCGGGTCAGCAGCAGTGGCGCGCCGACAACCTCGACCGTCGCAAACGAACCGGGCCCGGGCAGGGCCGACACGTGGGCGGCGATCTGCGGCAGGCCGCGGTGGATGCGTTCGCGCTCCCGCGCGAACACCACCTCCGAGCGATAGCGCTCGCAATCGACCCTGACCCAGTGTTCGTCCAGGAAGGGCGATTTGCGCTGGTGGAGCTGAACCAGTTCGTCCAGCAGTTCGACCTGGGTTTGCTTGTCCATTCTCGCCTCCTGGCGGACACTTACCACTTGGTAAGTGCAGACGATACTTACCACATGGTAAGCTGTCAAGCCCGGGCGACCCAGCCCGCTGGATATCCGGAGCCCCCGCCCGCCCATGTCTACCCGAGACCAGTTCATCGCCACCGCGCAGCGCCTGTTCGCCGCCAAGGGCTTCTACGGTGTCAGTATTGCCGCGATTGCACAGCAGATGGGGCTGACCAAGCAGGCGCTGCTGCACCATTTCGGGAGCAAGGAGAAGCTTTACGGGGAGGTGCTGCAGCGCATATCGGGCGAGCTGATGGCGTGCACAGACGAGATTATCGCGAGCCGGGTCGACCCGCTTGAACGCCTGACCGAACTCGTGCTGGCGCAGTATCGCCTGCAGATGGCCGACCAGGATGCCGCGCGATTGATCATGCGGGAGCTTTTGGACAATGAGCCCCGAGCCGGCGCCGCCGCCAACTGGTACCTGAAACCCTACCTGGAAACGCTGGTAGACACCCTGCTTTCGATCAACAGTGCGCGCGAGCGCAGCCGCGGACAGGCGCTGGCCGCGATTTACCAGTTCCTGGGCGCGGCGCATTACTTCGCGGTGTCACAGCCCACGCTCGGCCGCATGTTCGGGGACGCGCTCTACAATGAGGCTCGGCAGCACTACGAAGAGGAGCTGCGGCAGATGATCGAATCGCGGCTGACAATCGCCGCCCGATAAACACCGCCGTCGCCGACGGACTCCACCGCGGCGCGCCCACACCCGTGCCAACAGCGCCAAACGCCCACCCCGATCGCGGCGCTCAGTGCAGCGACGCCAACCAGGCGACAACGGCCCGGCCAATCTCGACCGGAGAGTCTTCCTGGACAAAGTGCAGGCCCTTGACGGTCACTTCCCGCTGGTTGGGCCAGCCGCGGCAGAATTCGCGCTGCTTGCCCACCAGGATGGAGCCGGGCTCGGCATTGATAAACAGCTTCGGTATCTCGCTTTCAGCCATAAAGGCCGCATACTCCCCGACCCGCCGGGCCATCGCCTCTGGCTCGCCATCGATGGGGATCTCCCGGGGCCAGTTGAGTGTCACCTGCCTGTCTTCGCGCTCCTTGAAGGGCGCCCGATAGGCCGACATCTCTTCCTCGGTGAGCTCGCGCAGCACCGAGTTGGGCAGTACAGCCTCGATGAACATGTTGCGATCGAGGATCAGCTCCTCGCCCTTCGGGGAGCGGAAGCCCTGGAAGATACCGCGCGCCTGCTCCGGCCAGTCATCCCAGGTCACCGGCGAGACAATGGCCTCCATGTAGGCAATACCCCGGACAGCCGCCGGGTGGTGCATCGCCCAGTAGAAGCCCAGCCCGCTGCCCCAGTCGTGAATGACCAGCGTCACCCGCTCATCGATACCCAGCTTGCGCAGCAGGCCCTCCAGGTAGCGGTAAGCCACCAAAAAACCATAGCGGTCGGGCCCGTCGCTGGCGGGCAACTTCTCCGAATCGCCCTGCCCGATCAGGTCCGGCACAATGACCCGGCCGGAACCCTCCAGTTCCGGGATCACGTTGCGCCACAGGTAGGATGAGGTGGGGTTGCCGTGCAGCAGTACGATCGGGTCGCCCGCTCCGGTGTCGACATAGGCAATCTGCTTGCCGTCCACCTCCGCGAACTGTTTCGCGTAAGCCATGCTGGATGAAATCATCGTCAATGCCCGGGTTGTGGATGGGTTTTTCAGGCCGCGGCCACCTCAGCCATCGCGGAAGGTGGCGTTGACCTCTTCCTGCGCCGCCATATAGGGCTTGAGCTCGTTGCGCCCCACCACCATGCGGTGCACCTCGTCGGGGCCGTCCGCCAGGCGCAGGGTGCGCTGGTGCATGTACATGGTCGCCAGGGGCGTATCCTGGGACACGCCCAGGGCGCCGAACACCTGAATCGCCTGATCGACGATGCGGATGGACACATTGGGCACCGCGGTCTTGATCATGGAGATCCACACCCGGGCCTCCCTGGGGTCCACGTTGTCCATCATCCAGGCGGTTTTCAGGGTCAACAGGCGGGCCATTTCGATATCCATGCGCGCGTTGGCGATGATGTCGATATTGCCGCCCAGGCGGGCCAGGGGCTTACCGAAGGCGGTGCGCGACACCGCGCGCTGGCACAGCAGCTCGAGGGCCCGTTCCGCGGCGCCGATGGCGCGCATGCAGTGGTGGATACGGCCCGGCCCCAGGCGGCCCTGGGAGATTTCGAAGCCGCGCCCCGGGCCGAGGATGATGTTGTCCCTCGGCACCCGCACGTCGGTGAAGCGCTGGTGCATGTGGCCGTGGGGGGCGTCGTCCATGCCGAACACGTGCATGGGGCGGATGTTCTCCACCCCGGGGGTGTCCATGGGCACCAGGATCTGCGACTGCTGCAGGTGCTTGGGCGCGTCGGGGTCGGTCTTGACCATGACGATCATGATCTTGCAGCGGGGGTCACCGGCGCCGGAGATATAGTGCTTCTCGCCGTTGATCACCCACTCGTCGCCGTCCAGCACCGCGCTGGTGCAGATATTGGTGGCGTCGGAGGAGGCCACCTCCGGCTCGGTCATCGCGTAGGCGGAGCGGATCTCGCCGTTCAACAGGGGCTCCAGCCACTGCTTTTTCTGCGCCTCGCTGCCGTACTTGTGCAGCACCTCCATGTTGCCGGTGTCCGGGGCCGCGCAGTTGAACACCTCGGCGGCGATGTGCGACTTGCCCATCTCCTGGGCCAGGTAGGCGTACTCCACCGTATTCAGGCCCGAGCCCTGCTCGCCGTCGGTGAGGAAGAAGTTCCACAGACCGGCGGCCTTCGCCTTGCTCTTGAGGCCCTCGAGGATGTCCGCCTGGCGCTGGGTGTACTGCCAGCGGTCGCCGACATCGATCTCGGCCAGGTACTCCTCCTCCACCGGCTCGATCTCGTCGGCGATGAACTGTTTAACCTGCTCCAGTACCGGGGCGATTTTGGGGCTGATTCCGAGGTCCATAGTGCGCTCTCTTGTATCGGGTAATTGATTCAGGCGTCGTTGCGAATCAGAAGCCGCTAAGCCGGGCAAAGCGGTCAAGGTGGTAGTTATAGTCCCCGAAGGTGTGCTGGACAACCCGGGCACGCTTGATGAAAAAGCCGATCTCGTGCTCGTCGGTCATGCCGATGCCGCCGTGCATCTGGATGGCCTCGTTGGTGGCGCGGGCCGCCACTTCGCACAACTTGGCCTTGGCGGCGCTGGCCAACAGGGACAGCTTGTCGGCATCGCCGTCAATGGCCTGCAGGGCCTTGAGCACGGTGGAGCGGGCCAGTTCCAGCTCGGCGAACAGTTCCGCCGCCCGGTGCTGCAGCCCCTGGAAGCCGCCGATAATCCGGCCGAACTGCTTGCGTTCCTGCAGGTAGGCCACGGTGCGCTCGAAGGCCTCCACTGACAGCCCCAGCAGCTCCGCCGCCAGGCCGATATTGGCGATATCCAGGGTCCGCTCCAGCGCCGCCCAGGCCGCGCCGGGCTCCCCCAGCACCGCATCGGCGTCCACCCGCACATCGCGCAGGGCGAGCGCGCCGGCACTGCGCGAATCCACCATACTGCGCGGCTCCACGCTAAGGCCCTCGGTCCCGGCGGCCACCAGGAACACGCCCAGGCCTTCGGTATCACCCGCCTCCCCGGCGGTGCGCGCCACCACCAGGAAATGCCCGGCGGTGGCCGCGTCGAGCACCAGCACCTTGTCACCGTTGAGCACAAAGCCGTCGCCCTCGGCGCGGGCCGTGGCGGCGGTGCGCTCGGGGGCGTGGTGGGAGCCCTCCTGCAACGCCAGGGTCATCTGGCAGTCGCCGCCGGCGATGGCCGGCAACCAACGCGCCTTCTGCGCCGGGCTGCCCAGTTCATTGACCAGGGTGGCCGCCACCAGCACGCTAGACTCCAGGGGCGAGCAGCTGAGGTGGCGCCCCACCTGCTCCAGCACCAGGCCGAACCCGGTATAGCCGTAACCGAGACCGCCGAAGTCTTCGGGAATGGCAATGCCCGCCCAACCCATATCGACCATCTCCCGCCACACCGCGGGGTCAAAACCCTCCGCGCTATTGCCGTCGCGCAGCGCGCGCAGCTGCGGCACCCCCGCCTTCTGCGCCAGGAAGCCCGCCGCGGAATCCTTGAGCATGACCTGCTCTTCGTTCAATACCAATGCCATGTTCTGTTCTCCCTTGCCTCAGGCGTCCGGCAGGCCCAACACCCGCTTGGCGATGATGTTCAGCTGCACTTCTGACGTGCCGCCCTCGATCGAGTTGCCCTTGGAGCGCAGCCAGTCGCGACTCAGGCGGCCGCCGTCGTAGACCTCCCCGTCCCAACCCAGGGCGCCCTCGCCGCGCACCGCCAGGTTGAGTTCGTTGCGGCGCTTGTTCAGCTCGGTGCCGTAGTATTTGAAGATCGAGGACGCCGGCCCCAGGCCTTGCCCCGCCTTGGCCTCGTCGCCCACCCGCGCCATGGTGTGGCCAAAGGCCAGCGCGTCGAGCTGGTACTGGGCGATGTCCCGGCGCAGCACGCCATTGGCCAGGCGACCGCTGGCATCGGCGCCAACGGTCTCCAGCGCGGTTTCACCCAACGACTGCTTCGGCGCGGTGCCAAAAGCAGAGATCATCTCCCGCTCGTGGGTCAACAGGTACTTGGCGATGGTCCAGCCCTTGCCCTCCTCGCCGATGAGATTTTTCTTCAGCGCTTTAGCATCGTCAAAAAATGTCTCGCAGAAGGGCGAGGAGCCGCTGATCAGCTTGATCGGCTTGACGGTAACCCCGGGCTGGTCCATGTCGAACAGCACGAAGCTGATGCCTTCGTGCTTGCTCCCGGAGTTGTCGGTGCGCACCAGGCAGAAGATCCAGTCGGCCTTGTCGGCGTACGAGGTCCACACCTTCTGGCCATTGATCAGGTAGTGGTCGCCCCGATCCTCGGCCCGGGTCTGCAGGCTGGCGAGGTCGGAGCCGGCATTGGGCTCGGAGTAGCCCTGGCACCAGCGGATCTCGCCCCGGGCGATGCGCGGCAGGTGCTCTTTTTTCTGTTCCTCGCTGCCGAACTTCAGCAGCGCCGGGCCGAGCATGGAGATGCCGAAGCTCTCCAGCGGCGAACGGGCGTTGATGCGCGCCATTTCCTGCCGCAGGACCTTGGCCTCATCCTTGCCGAGCCCCCCGCCGCCGTATTCTTTCGGCCACTGGGGCACGGTCCAGCCGCGCCCGGCCATGCGCTCGCACCAGAGCTTCTGGTCGGGGTGGGCAATATCGGGGCGGCGACCGCCCCAATAGGCGTCGTCGAAGTTCAGTCGCGGCGTGCGCATGGACTGGGGGCAATTCTCCTCCAGCCACGCGCGGGTGTCGGCGCGGAATTGGTCCAGGTCGGTCACGGGTAGTTTCTCCTGTTTTCTGCTCTGTACCTGTCAGCTTAGCTGCCGACGCGGCGCCGGGGCGCCGGGCGCGGCCGGTAGCGGCTCAAAACTGGATTTGAACATATAGTATGTTTTGCTTTCTTTCAAGTATTCCCCGTTACCCGTCGCCACCGGCAATCCCGGTCGCGGTCGCGATCGGGATATACGCATTGGCCCGGTTGCCGCGCGGTACTCCATCCGTTTTGAACGGTCACGGCAATTGCGTATAGTGTATATAAGCCATACCGATAATAATGGAGCATCCAATGTACGCCTTGCGACTAAGCGCCTACTTCGCCGTAATCATTGGCTTCTACTGTCACCCGGCATGGTCACAAATCGCCCCCGCGATCATGACGATCGCGCCCGACAGCGCGTCCGGTCATGCGTTCGATGATCAAGCGGCAGGTAGCAGTAGCGCCCCCCGCGCGATTAACTTCTCGATATTCGACAACCTGTCCGGCGGTGGCGCCTCCAACCTCACCATTACGATCTCCGTTACCTCCAGCAACAGTGCATTCGTCATAGATGACAGCGGCTGCGCCAATATCGCCAGCATGCCTTCCACCGCCATACCCTGTAGCGTGACCGTGGCATTTTCCCCCACCAGCCCGGGCTTGCAATCGGGCGATCTTGACGTGACCTGTACCTACGTGGATATTTTTCCGCTAGGCGTGCTGGCACCGCCGCCCGGCGCGCTGGTTGGTTGCCGCCCGGACTCGACCCCGCTCAGTTCAAGCTTTGCCAACTATCTGGCAGGGACCGGCACGGCCGCGGATACAGACACCGTCAAGGCCGTCCCAACGATCCCGCTTGCTGGCCTGGCAATACTCGCAATGGCGCTTTTGTTGGCAGGCCTGGGTGGAGCGGCCCACCGACGCCAGAGTCGCTGATTTTTATTCCGCTTTTCCCACGGTTTTTCAGGCGCGCCTCTCCCGTGTAGACGAAGCTATCCCCGCCTCCTCCGCCTCCTCCGCTTCGGGTGCCAGCCGCAAAACTCGTCCGTCACATAATTTTAACAACACGCACCCAAACTCCCTGCTACACTCGGTTTTGTTTCATTTTTATGTCGTTTACATGAATTAATGCGGAAGTTTTTATTGAAGTTTGCCGCCATCGGACTGGTGGCCAGCAGCGCGCTGTGGTCGCTCCTCAATGCCTGGAGCGACGAGCTGATCGCCTACTACATCGAGCCTTCCAGGCCTTTCGACGAAGCCCGGCTGCCCGACAAACCGGAATATACCCAGCCGCGGTATTGGGCCGCGCTACCCGGCAAACCGAGCGCGGCGCGCCTGACGCCCACGGGGCAGCCGTCGCGGGAAGCCCCGGCTCCCGCCGACGTGTTCTATATACACCCGACTTCCTATATCAGCGGCGAGGACTGGAACGCCCCCCTGTTCACCCGGAGCCGCGCCTGGGAAATGATCGACATCATCCTCGGCGCCCAGGCCAGCGCCTTCAATTTTTGCTGCGAGGTCTACGCACCACACTACCGCCAGGCCGCCCTGTCGAGCTTTATGAACCCCAACGAAAAGAGCGGAATCGCGGCACTGGAGCTGGCCTACTCGGACGTCGCCCGCGCCTTTGAGGTCTTCCGGTCCCGCAACACCGGCCGCCCCTTTATCATCGCCAGCCACAGCCAGGGGACCTATCACGCCCTGCGCCTGCTGGCGGACTATGTTGACGGCCAGCCCGTACAGCGGCAAATGGTGGCAGCCTACCTGGTGGGCTACTGGCTCCCGCTCGACACCTTCGACCGCACGCTGAAATCCATTGCCCCCTGTGAGTCCGCGGCGGACACCGGCTGCGTCGTGCACTGGTCCACCTACGGCGAGGATGGCGTTCGCCGAGAGGGCGTACCGCACTGGTATCCCACCGGCCCGGAATTGTCCGATGGCAAGCCGCTGCTATGCAGCAACCCCCTGAGCTGGCGGCGCGACGGCGGGCGCGTCTCCGCAGCCGAACACCCCGGCGCGCTGTACGTCTCCCCCGGCGGCAGTGTGCTGGACGACCTGCTCAATCGGCCGAGCAACACCAGGCTGGAGGCCTTGCCCCCGCTGCTGGAAAACTGGACCTGGGCGGAGTGCCGGGACGGGCTGTTGCATGTGGCGGCACAGGACTCGGGACCGTTCGCCGAGCTGAGTTCGTCGCCCGAGCAGGACTATCACCTGGTCGACTACAGCCTCTTTTACCAGTCCGTGCGAGAGAATGCCCGGGAGCGGGTGCGCAGCTACGGCGCGAAACGCTTTTCGCAGCGGTGACAGCCAAAGCTATCGCTTGCGGGCGGCGCAAGCCAGTGGCGACCTTCGCGCCGGGAAGCAAACCCCAAAAACAAAAACCCCGCCAAAACGCGGGGTTCCAGTCAACCGGCCGATGACGACTGCCGCTGGCGCTCGACTTGCAGTTCCGCGCCGCAAATCGCCGACATGCCGCCCCGCGCCGATCTACAAGACAGCGTCTTTAATCCAGGCGGCGCCAGCCAATCAGGGCCAGGCCTAATCCAAACAGCCACAATGTGGCCGGCACCGGTACCGGAGCGGGGCTCCTCAGGAAAGCCACCCCCTGTTCGGAGCTGATCGCAATGTCCGCGGTACCGAATTCCGGGCTAGAATCATCGATATTCACACCGCTTACCGCCGCCTCGACTTCCAGGAAGAAATCACCCATCGCCAGAATATAGTTCCCGACGGGCAAGAACAGGCTGCTGATAAGGGAGTTGAGGCCAATGCCGCCATCGTCGTCAAAGGCTATCTGGTCGCCGGCGTCCAGGCCGCCGTCATCCAGAAAAAGACGGATAAAAGTATCGAGACTGCCGCCGGTATTGGTCGCCGAAAGATCAAAGTTGCCGGCGGTGGACACACCGAAATAGGTGTAATCGACCGACGAGGAGTTCGGGCCCAACAAGACGATGTCGTGGCTATCCGTAATAAGGTTGGCGTGCGCGCTGGTTGCAACAAGGCAGATCAACAAGCTGAGTGAACGCAAGATCATTTTTCTGGCTCCCATGATTATTGAAGTCCCGCCCAATACGCACGCAAGCTCTACGCCACCATCCTTTTTTACGTTGAAAATCAGCCAATTAGCTTTAATTACCGATTGAAATATCAATACTGGCGCTTATCAACTGTAAAAAATATCGACTTTTTGCAGCTGATCGCATCGCACGCGCGCGATGAGCGGGCTTTCGCTATCAACCCCGCCCGGGCGTGCCCTGCCGACAGATCGGCGGCGCGATGCTACCGCCGCAATCGGGCGTCGAGGTGGTCGACCACCTCGGCCCAGTCGGCATCCGCCTCGATGCAGTCGCGCAGGAAGCGGGCCTGGGCCTCGCTCCAGAAATTGGCCCGGTGCAGCGCGGTGCCCGGCGCCAACACATGGCGATCAATAAAGGCCGTGATCTCGCTGTCCGAGCTGGGCAGGCCCAGTTGCTCGAACAGCGCCTTCATGGAATGAAAGGCGGGCTCCATGGAAACCTCCCCGGCGATGGGCTTGTACTGAAGCAAAGCAGATCGCCGGATGGCGTCAAGTGAGGCCCTTGTCCGCCGCCATCTTGTCCGCCATCCCGTCGCCGGCCGCACCTGAGCCGGCCGCACCGTTAGCGACCGTATCGTCGGGCACCAGCGCCAGCACGGTACAGCCCGCCGTGGGCGCGAGGTCACCGCCCTCGGTAAAGGGCGTGATCCAGCCCTTGCCGTCGATCACGAACAGCGGCAGGCAGTCCTCCCCGTTGCGGGCCCGGTACTGCTCCCACCCAAACTCCTCGGTAAGCCGGGTGCTGCGGATCTCCCAGCCGCGGTTCACCCGGGTCATCACCTCGCCGTAGGTGATGTCCTCCCCGAACAGCTGGCTGCCCTGGTAGCCCTGGGTGACCTGGTGCTTCTCCGCCTTGCGCCTGGTGAGATCCGAGGCCAGGCGGAAGATGCGCCGCTCGCCGAAATCCTGCCGGTAGTGGATCGCCGCGATCACGTTGACGTAGCGCTGCCGCGACATGGCCAGCAGACCGCCGATGCCCGCCAGGTCGAGGTGGATCTCGGCGTGCTCCGACACCGGGTTGCCGTAGTAGGTCTCCAGGCCCGCCATGCGCGCGGCGCGAATGTCCTCCCGGCTGGAGTCCGCCAATACGCAGCGGAAATCGTGCTCCTTGAGGGCCTGGGCCACAGCGCGGGAAAAGGCGTTGGCGCCGACAATCAGGAAGCCCCGCGGCGAGGGCTCGCTCACCCCCAGCAGGCGCGCCAGCGGGCGCGCGGTGGCGCTCTGCAGCACCACGGTACCGATGATCACGGTGAAGGTAAGCGGCACCAGCAGCGCGGCTTCGGAATAGCCCACCGCCACCAGGCTGTCGGCGAACAGGGCCGAAATCGCCGCGGCCACGATGCCGCGCGGCGCGATCCAGGCCAGCAGGCCGCGTTCGCGCCAACTCACGTCCAGGCCCAGGGTGCTGACCAACACCTTGGCGGGCCGCGCGACCAGTTGCAGCACCGCGAGCAGCACCAGGGCCTTCCAGCCGATATCCGCCAGCTGGCCGAGGTCAATGCGCGCGGCGAGCACCACGAACAGCACCGAAATCAGCAACAGACTGAGGTGCTCCTTGAAGTTGAGGATGGGATGGATATCCACGTCGCGCTGGTTGGCCAGCCACATGCCCATGACGGTGACCGCCAGCAGGCCCGACTCGTGGGCCACCGCGTTGGCCGCGCTGAAGGACAGCAGCACCAGGCACAGGGTGGCGATGTTGTGCAGGTATTCCGGCAGCCAGTTCCGGGTCAGCAACCGGCCCAGCAGGAAACCCGCGGCAATACCCGAGACGGTACCCACCGCCAGGGTTTCCAGGAACAGCGCCAGCACATGCCCAAAAGCCGGCTGGTCGGTGCTGACCAAAATGAACTCGTAGGTCATCACCGCCATCAGGGCGCCGATGGGGTCGATGGCGATCCCCTCCCAGCGCAGGATATTGGCGACCTTGCGGGTGGGGCGCACCGAGCGCAGCATGGGCACGATCACCGTCGGCCCGGTGACAATCACCACGGCGCCGAACAGCGCGCTCACCTGCCAGCTGAAATCGAAAATATAGTGGGTCGCCGTCGCCACGATCACCCAGGTGACCAGCGCGCCGATGGTGATCATGCGCTGCACCACGCGCCCGACACCGCGGATTTCCGCGAAATCCAGGGTCAGGCTGCCCTCGAACAGGATAATCGCCACCGACAGGGACACCAGGGGCATCAACAGGTCGCCGAACACCGCGTCGGGTTGCAGCCAACCGCTGACCGGGCCGGCCACCAGCCCCGCCAGCAGCAGGAACAGGATCGCCGGCAGGCGTACCCGCCAGGCCAGCCACTGGCACAAAGTGGCGATCACCAGGACCAGGGCCAGGGACAATTCGAGGTGCGGCATGGCTGCGCGTCCATTCGCTGCTAACAGGGTCAAAGACTTTGGGACAGCGGGCCGCACACTGTCAACCATGTAACGGAGCGGGGCAAAGCCGGCCGGGGTACAACACGGCGAACCGACCCGCGGGTATCCGCCCTACCGACCTGATGGGGCGGCCGTTAAGCTGGTCCCTCACTCGGCAGACGGCGCCCGCGGCGCTCACTGGTACGACAATGACCGGCACTACCCCCACCCCCGTGGCCTTTATCACCGGCGCCAGCCGCGGCATCGGCGCGGCTTCCGCCGTTGCCCTGGCGCAAGCGGGCTTCGACCTGGCGATCACCGCGCGCACCCTGGAACAGGGCGAGCGGCACGAGCACGGCAGTTTCGCCAGCAACACCCGGACACTGCCGGGCAGCCTGGCGGAAACCGCCGCGCAGGTGCGGGCCCTGGGCCGGCAGTGCCTGTGCCTGCGTTCCGACATCCTGCACCCGCAAACCGTGATCGACGCCATTCGCCAGACCGAGCGCCAACTGGGCCGTATCGACCTGCTGTTCAACAATGCCTGCTATCAGGGCCCGGGGAATATGCAAGGCCTGCTGGAGGTCACCGCCCAGCAGGCCCAGGCCATCTACCAGGGCAATGTACTCACCCCGCTGGCGGCGGTGCAGGCCGCCCTCCCCGGCATGCTGGAACGGGGCAGCGGCACGGTCATCAACATGGTCTCGGCGTCGGCGGTCAACGACCCACCCGCCCCGCCCGGGGACGGAGGCTGGAGCTTCGCCTACCCCAGCTCCAAGGCGGCATTGATGCGCATGGTGCCGAGCCTGCGGGTGGAACACCCCGGGCCGGGCATGCGCTACTTCAACGTGGAACCCGGTTTCGTCTATACCGAGGTCATGCGCGCCAACAACTTCGGCGAGGCGGCCGCCGCCCGCTTCAAGCCCTCTACCGCACAAGAGATCGCCGAGGTGATCCGCTGGCTGGCCTGCGCGGAAGGCGCCGCCGCTTTCGCCGACAAGAATCTGGTTTACGCACCGCAACTGCTCAAACAACTGCAACAGGAGAACAGGAAATGAAGGTATTGGTCATTGGCGGCTCGGGCCTGATCGGCGGCGATGCCGCACTGCACCTCAAGGCGCAGGGTCACGACGTCACCATCATGTCGCGCAAGCGCCCCGGCGCCCCGGTGCTGGCGGAGCTGCCCTTCGTCGCCGGCGACTACATCAACGACGACCTGGGCGATGGCCGCCTGGCGGGCTACGACGCCCTGGTGTTCTCCGCCGCGGCGGATATTCGCAACGTGCCCATGGACGGCTCGAAAACACCCGAGGAGGTGTACCGCCAGGCCAATGACATCGCCGTGCCACGGGCCATCGAAGCCGCCCGCGACGCCGGCATCGGCAGCGTGGTGTATATCGGCACCTTCTATCCCCAGGTGGCCGCGCACCGCATTGGCGAGTGCCCCTACGTCACCTCGCGCTACAACACCGACCGCGCCGTGCGCGCCCTGAGCAGCGACAGCTTCCGCGTGTGCACCCTGGATTTGCCTTTCGTCCTCGGCCACATTCCCGGCACCGAGGTGCCGCACATCGCCGCGCTGGTCAATTACGCCGCGGGCAACATTCCCGACATGCCGGTGTTTGCCCCCAAGGGCGGCACCAATCACATCACCTCGCACTCGGTGGCCCAGGCAGTGCTGGGGGCGCTGGAAAACGGCGAGAGTGGCCAGGCCTACCTGATCGGCGACGAAAACCTGAGCTGGAAGGACTACCTGGAGCGCTGGTTCGCGGCGGCGGGCAACCCCACCGAACTGGAGGTGCGCGACGACATCGACCACCCGCTACTGCCCAATGCCATCATGTTCGCCGGCGCCGGCGCCACGGTCAGCTACGACACCGACCCCGCCGTGCGCGAACGCCTGGGCAACTTCGACCAGGGCCGGATCGACGGCATGATCGCGGAGATCGTGGCAGCGTACCGCTAGCGCGGGACCTGCGCGCCGGCACCCCTTCTGGAGTGCCGGCACCAACCGCCCGTCCCCTCAGGCGCCGGGGCTGAGCAGGCCCTCGCGCAATTCCCTGGCCTTGGCCTTCAGGCGCTGGATATTGTCCGGTCCCATTCTCAACAACTGTTTCTGGATGGCCGGCAGGGCCTCCAGTTCCGGGTCGGCATAGGTGTACATCACCGACTTCCGCTCGAGGGCAATGGGCCCGCTGACATCCGGGGTGGCGATAATGCGGTCGAGGGTCCGGATCACCGCGTTATCGAGGTCGTCGGCCGGCAGCCCCAGTTCCGCGTAGGCTGTTTCATACAGTGGCCGCAGCGCGTGAAAACTGTCGGCAATGGCCGCGCTATCCAGGGCGACGACCGCATCCACGTAGCTGTCGTAGCGCTCGTAGCCCGCTGGATCCAGGTACATCCCGTCTTCGCGAACATCCACCGCAAACGGCTCGCCGGGCGCCTTCATCGGCAGAATCTTGCGCAGTACCACACCCCGACTGCCGCCATCGACCAGGGCCACCAGGCGCTGCACCAGGTTATCGCCCTCGGCAAAGCCCCCCAGCTCGCCCTCCACCCCGGCGGCCACAATCTGCTCGCGCATCAGCGGGTCGCTATCCCGGGGCGCCGGCAGCGGCGGTTCTTCCTCCACTGGCGGTGCCTCCTCCCGCGGCGCGGGGGTGACGGGCTCCACCGGCGCCGGAATGTCCTCGGCCGGTGGCAAGGGTTCGGGTTCGGGCGCCGCGGGCACCACTGGCGCCTCACTCACGGGCTCCTGAACTGTCTCATCCCCACTGGGATAGAACAACAGGAACAAGCCCGCGACGATAACCGCGACAATCAACACCGCCTTTACCGGGAAGCCGCCCGAGCGCGATGGCTGGGAACCCAACTTGTCCTCCGGCGTGGCTTTCATGTTCTCTTCCGGTGCTGGCATAACTCTCTCCTCTGGCCTGGGGATTGAGACCCCGGGGGACGTCATCCGGTTCCGTTGCGCCACCTCTCTCCACAGCATAGACGAAATGCCGAAGCCCACACCCCAAAAGGCAGGCGCCGCAGGGGCGCGCGGAAATCAATCGCCGCCGCCGCGGGCGAATACGCGGCTGTTTTTCAACCACCCGCGAGATCAACGTGCTAGGATTTGCCTGAACGGCCGGCGGTCCGGCCGCGCGGTAAAGCGGAGGATGCCCATGCAAATCAGCGAACTGGTCTCTCACTGGGAACAGGAAGCCGCCGGGGACCTGGCCCGGGACCACTACAGCGTGCAACTGCCCCTGGAGGACGCCGCCAAGATCGAGGCCCTGGCCGAGATGTTTCCCCGCCGCACCCGGGAACAACTGATCACCGACCTGCTTGCGGTGGCACTGGATGAACTGGTGTCGCACCTGCCCTATGTGCAGGGCAGCAAGGTTATCGCCCGCGACGAGCAGGGCGACCCGATCTTCGAGGATGTGGGGCTGACACCCCGCTACCTGGCACTGACACGCCACCACGCCGAGCGCCTCAAGCGCGGATAATCAACGGGAAAACAACCATGCCTGAAAACAGCAAACGCTTCGAATTCACCGACGCCGTGGTCTGGATCACCGGCGCCTCTTCCGGCATCGGCGCCGCGCTGGCCCGGGAAATGGGTCGCCGCGGCGCCCGCCTGGTATTGTCGGCGCGCCGCGAAAGCCAACTGCAGGCGGTGCGCGGGCAATGCGTCGACGCCGGCGTGGAGGACGCGGCGATCCTGGTACTGCCGCTGGATGTCGAGCGGCACGAGCTCATGCCGGCGGCGGTGACGCAGGTGCTGGAGCGTTTCGGGCGTATCGACCTGCTGGTCAACAACGCCGGCCTGTCGCAGCGCTCACTGTGTATCGATACCGATCTGGCGGTTTATAAAAAACTGATCGACGTCGACTTGCTGGGCCAGATCGCCCTGACCAAGGCGGTGCTGCCGACCATGGTGGCGCAGGGCAGCGGCACCCTCGCGGTCACGTCCAGTGTCGCCGGCAAGGTCGGCGCGCCCCTGCGCACCGGCTACTGCGCGGTCAAGCACGGCGTGATGGGCTTTTTCGACGCCCTGCGGGTGGAAATCGCCCATCTGGGTCTTAACGTCACCACCATCGTCCCGGGCTCCATCCGCACCGCGGTGGCCCACAATGCCCTGGCCGGTGACGGCACCGCCTTCAATCGGCCCGACGAGGCCATCGAGGAGGGCATGGACGTCGACGACTGCGCCCGCGTGATCGCCGACGGTTTCGCCGGCGGCGTGGAGGAAATCGCGGTGGGCGAGGGCCCCGAGATGCAGCTGCTGGACATGAAGCGCCAGGACCCGACCGCCACATTCCGCCTGCTGGAAACCATGGCCGCGGATTTGATCCAGCGCAAGCCGCCACCCATGCCCTGACATCATGCCCCGCGCCGACGGGATGAAAGGAGGTTCACTGTGACGGGCAATACCACCCAGGAACGCATCAAACGCCTGGAAACCCACCTCAAGCGGGAGAACCCGGTACTGGCGGGCTGCGTGCAGAGCTTCCAGCGCCTCGACAGGATCGCGCGCAAACTGGGCTTGATGGGCAGCGAGGACTCCTATGCCACCCAGGTGTCCTGGTGGCCGGTCATTTCAGTACTGGGTACTTTTTCCGCGGGTAAATCCACCTTCATGAACCAGTATGTGGGCCAGGACCTGCAGCGCACCGGCAACCAGGCGGTGGACGACAAGTTTACCGTGATCTGCTACGGCACCGGCGCCGCCAGCACCGCCCTGCCGGGCCTCGCCCTGGACAGCGACCCCCGCTTCCCCTTCTACCAGATCAGCCGCGACATCGAACGGGTCGCCGAGGGCGAGGGCCGGCGGGTGGACTCCTACCTGCAACTCAAGACCGTGCAGGCGGAGTCCCTGCGGGGCAAGATCTTCATCGATTCCCCGGGCTTCGACGCCGACCAGCAGCGCACCTCCACCCTGCTCATCACCGACCACATCATCGACCTGTCCGACCTGGTTCTGGTGTTCTTCGACGCCCGCCACCCCGAACCCGGCGCCATGGCCGACACCCTCAAGCACCTGGTGGCGGACACGGTACGGCGCCCCGACGCCACCAAGTTCCTCTACGTACTCAACCAGATCGACAACACCGCCCGCGAGGACAACCCGGAGGAGGTGGTTGCCGCCTGGCAGCGCGCGCTGGCCCAGCACGGCCTGACCGCCGGGCGCTTCTATCGCATCTACGCCCGCAATTCGGGCACCACCATCGACAACGAGCAGGTCCGCGAGCGGCTCGAACGCAAGCGCGACGAGGATTTGGACGACATCGAGGCGCGCATCCACCAGGTGGAAGTGGAGCGCGCCTACCGGGTGGTGGGCGTGCTGGAAAAAACCGCCCGCCACCTGCGCGACGTGCAGGTGCCGCGCCTGAGCGAGGCCCGGCGACAGTGGCGCCGGCGCACCGCCTGGCTCAGCGCGCCGGTGTTCTCGGCGCTGATCGGGCTCTTTCTGTGGTGGAGCATCAGCGGCGGGCACTGGGACGGCCTGTACCTGACACCCTTCGCCGAGCTGACGGTGCCCTTGCAGATTGCCCTGGTCGCCACCGTGGGCCTTGCCGCCTGGCTGCTGCACGGAAAACTGCGCGCCATCGCCGGCAACAGCGTACTGCGCGGCCTGCAGAAGGACGAAACCCTGGCGCGCGACCAGGCGCCGCTGGTGCGCGCCTTCGGCTGGAACCTGCGCGCCTGGTGGGACTCCTCCGCCAGCACGACGCCCCGGGGCTGGGGCCGCTGGCGGCGGCGACAGCTGGACAGTGTGCTCGGGGAGGCCGACGGTTTCGTGCAGGCCCTGAACGACCAGTACGCGCGCCCCTCGGGCGGGGAGGCGGAGTAGTCGCTATTGCTCCAGCAGGGTGTCTTGCAACAGCCTGCTAGCGCTTGAGCGCCTCGATGGCTATGGCGTCGAGCATGCCGTCGTAGGTACCCTGCATCACGTCGATCATGTCCTGTGGGTCTACCCCCTCCACGGACACGCCGCTGAACGCGGCCTCCCAACGCGCCAGCGTGCCGCCGGCGCCGTTGTCAGACAGGCTGGCCGCCACGCGGTAGTCGCGCATGACGTTCATGCCGCCTTCCAGCACCGCGTACTCGACGCAGTGGCGCTGCGCATCCCTGGCCAGCAGTTTTTCCTCCACCGGGGCGTCCATGCCGGGCATGAAGATGCGCCGCACCTGGCCGACACCCTCGCCCACCGCCTCCACGCGCTCGGCGCCCCCGAACCAGTCGAGGTTGGCGAAGTCCGACACCACCGCCCAGACCTTGTCCAGGGGCGCTTCCAGGGTTTTCTCAACAGTAAAGGTATGGATGACTCAATCCTCCTCGATAGGTGGCCCGCGGCCACGGGGTTTTATTCTGCCGGTGTAAAGGCCGCGAACACCACCAGGGCGCTGTCGCCGGTGCTTTCCGCCCAGTGTTCCTCGCCGCGGGGAATCAGCACCACGTCACCGGGGCCGATGGGCACCACGCGCTCGCCGAAATGGATCGCGCCGCGCCCCTCGAGCACATGCACCAGCAGCTCCTGTTCGCGGTGCGCGTGGGGCTGCTCGCGGCCCGCCAGGCGCAGGTACCAGGCGCTGATATCGCCATTGCGGTAGAGGGCGATGCGGGCGCTCTCCTGCCCCAGCTGCGTCTCGGACCACAGCGGGGCCTGCCGGCCCTCGGGGGTGACCAGCGAGGCGGCCCGGCCCGGGGCGGCGAACAACGCCAGCAACAGGGCAAGGGTCCAGGCGGCGAATAGCCTGGGGGGAAAGGCTGGGGAAAGTTTAAGGAAAAGTGGAGCGGGTAAGGGGAATCGAACCCCTCTCTCAAGCTTGGGAAGCTTGGGTAATACCACTATACGATACCCGCGCTGCAATCGATGTGGATGCCAGGGCGCCATATTTACCACAAGGACGCGCCCAGCAAAAGCCTTATGTGCTCGGCGCGCGTTGCACGGGGCGCGTTGCACGGCGCCCGCTGCACGGCGCCCCGTTGTACGGCCGTCAAAATGCGCGCCCCGCCCCCGTGGTCTAATCTGACGGGAGGCCCAATGCGTATCTTCTTCATGAGCCATCGAGTCATCGCCTGCATTCTGGCGCTTGCCGCCGGCCCCCTCGCCGCCCTGCACACCCCCCAGGCGGACGCCCGCGAGATATCGAGTTACGCCCGCGTGAACGACGATGGCACGCTGAAGATCGATGGCTACACCATCCGCCTCTCCGGCATCCACATCCCCGACACCGAGCGCACCTGCCAGACCTACCGCGTGCCGCCGGTCTGCGGCCCGCGGGCGGCGCTGGCGCTGAAGTTCAAAATCGATGGCTTCGTGCGCTGTGAAATCCTCTCGCGCAACGCCGACCGCAGCCTCAACGGCTGGTGCCGGGTGGGCGCCGGACATTTCGACGAGGGGGAGGACCTGGCCGCCTACCTGCTCAGGCAGGGCTGGGCGGTGGCACTGCCGGACGCGTCGGTGGAATACCAGACCCTGGAGAAAATCGCGCGCTCCCGCGGCGTCGGCGTCTGGGGCTACCCGGTGGACCGGATCGTGCGGCCCTGAGCCGCGCCGACCGCGACAACGGTGGGCACAAAGGACATTCATCCCGGCCGCGGCGGTTCGTAGAGCAGGTGGGCGGAGCAGTCACCGACAAAATCCACATGCATGGCGCGCTCGCGGAACACCCAGGCACCGTCGCGCCGCTGGAAGCGATCGCTGTAGCGCCCGGTGATGATCGGCTGCAGGGGCAGGCTCTCGGTGGCCTGCAGCACCGTAAAAGTGGAGCGCGCGATGGCCTCCTCTCCCGCCACTTCGACCAGTACGTTGGTGGTGATATGGCGGGTGCGGGGCGTACCGGTTTCCGGGTAGATGCGACAGCTGGCGCGGTACATGTCCAGCACCGCCCGATAGCCCTCCACCCGGCTGTCGTGGGCCGGCGCGGTGATCGCGCCGTGGCGGAACAGTTCGGCCACACCCTCCAGATCGCCGGCGTCGATCCGCTCGGCGTAGCGGTAGATCAAATTTTCTATGGCCCGGTAGTCGTCCACGCTGGCACCCCACTGCGACACGATGTGGGCACCACGGTAGCCTGCCGCGAGCTCCCTGCCCAGTCACCCGGCCGGGATGGGCTCGACTGAAGTCACGGGTCGTACAAATAATTGCGCCGCGGCAAGCGGAGTGCCGCGCGCCTGTTACCCCGCCGCGCGCTCGGCCAGCAGCCGCGCCAGTTCCGGCAGGCTGGCGGGATCGTCGATGGTGGAGGGTACGGCATAGTCCTCGCCATCGGCGATCTGGCGCAGCACCTTGCGCAGGATTTTCCCGGAGCGGGTCTTGGGCAGGCGCGGCACCACCAGCACCTCCTTGAAACTGGCGACCGCACCGATTTCCTGCCGCACCCGCGCCACCAGCTCGTCCCGCAGCTGCTTCGGGTCGATATCGGCGTCATCCCGCAACAGGATCAGGCCGAGGGGTTTCTGGCCCTTGAGCGCGCAGTGCACGCCGATCACCGCGCACTCCGCCACCGCCGGGTGGCCGGCCAGCACCTCCTCCATCTCGCCGGTGGACAGGCGGTGCCCGGCGACGTTGATGACATCGTCGGTGCGGCCCATGATGAAGACATAACCGTCCTCGTCGCGGTAGCCGCCATCGCCGCTGACATAGTAGCCGGCATAGGTGGACAGGTAGCCGTCGCGAAAGCGGGGGAAATTACCCCAGACCGTGGGCAGGCAACCGGGCGGCAGGGGCAGCTTGATGGCCACGCTGCCCTGCTCCCCCGGCCCCAGGGACTCGCCGCGGCCGTCGAGAATCCGCACGTCGAAACCGGGCGCGGGCACGGTGGCGGAACCGGCCTTGGTGGGCATCGGCTCGATACCCATGGGATTGCCGCAGATGGCCCAGCCGGTTTCGGTCTGCCACCAGTGGTCCACCACCGGCACCCCCAGCAGGTCCCTGGCCCAGTGATAGGTGGGCGGATCGAGCCGCTCGCCGGCCATGAACAGGGTCTTGAGGCAGGACAGGTCGTAATCGGCGAGACACCGCCCCTCCGGGTCCTCCTTGCGGATGGCGCGAAAGGCGGTGGGCGCCGCGAACAGGGCCTTGACCCGGTATTCGCTCACCACCCGCCAGAAGGCGCCAGCGTCGGGCGTGCGCACCGGTTTGCCCTCGTACAGCACGGTGGACAGGCCCGCGATCAGCGGCGCGTACACGATGTAGGAGTGCCCCACCACCCAGCCGACATCCGAGGCGGCCCAGAACACCTCCCCCGGGTTCATGTCGTAGATGGCCTTCATGCTGTAGTGCATCGCCACCGCGTGACCGCCGTTGTCGCGCACCACGCCCTTGGGCCGGCCGGTGGTGCCAGAGGTGTAGAGGATATACAGGGGATCGGTGGCGAGTACCGGCGTGCAGGGCGCGGGTTCCGCGTCCCGCGTCAACGCCGACCAATCGAAATCCCGCCCCGCCTGAAGGTCGGCCATCGCCTGGGGACGCTGCAACACAACCGTGTGCGCCGGCTTGTGGGCAGCGGCGTCAATCGCGGCGTCGAGCAGGGGCTTGTAGGGAATGACCCGGTCCACCTCGATGCCACAGGACGCCGACACCACCACCACCGGCTGGGCGTCGTCGATACGCACCGCCAGCTCGTGGGCGGCGAAGCCCCCGAACACCACCGAGTGAATGGCCCCCAGCCGCGCGCAGGCGAGCATCGCCACGACGGCCTCGGGCACCATCGGCATGTAGATCAGCACCCGGTCGCCCTTGTTCACGCCGAGGGCGGCCAGTGCGCCGGCAAAGCGCGCCACCTCGCGCTGCAAATCCGCGTAGGTGATTGCCCGCTTGGCGCCGGCGACCGGCGAGTCATAGTAGACCGCCACCTGCCCGCCCCGCCCCTGCGCCACATGGTGATCGAGGGCCAGGTGGCAGGTGTTCAGCTCGCCGTCGACAAACCAGCGGTCCACGCCGTTGTCGTCCCGGCCGAGTACGGTTTGCGGCGGCGTAAACCAGTCCAGCGCGGCGGCCTGCTCCGCCCAGAAAGCCGCGGGCTCCTCGATGGAACGGCGATAGTCATCCCGATAAGCCATGCTGTTAACCTCCGGCGTTTTTACGCGATCCGGACACTGTAACCCCGGGCGACGGGTGTTGCCATCCGACCAAGGTCGACACTTTCGGCAGCCCGGGCTTGACCCAGGTCAAACAGCGTTGCGGGAGGGATTGAATCCGGCACCAAAGACATTATTTATAGTGGTAGGCAGAGGTCATCAACCCAACCCTGGAGGTGCGACATGTCTCTGATACCACGCGATAGCCTGTTCGACATCGACCGTTTCTTCAACGATTTCTGGGCGCCCGCCAACCGCGAGCAGAACGTCGGCAGCTTTTTCTCGCCCCGGGTCGACATCCGCGAGAAAGGCAAGCACTACGAGATCACCGCGGAATTGCCGGGGGTCGACAAGAAGGACATCAAGGTGAGCGTCAACAATGGCCTGCTCACCATCGAGGCGGAGCTGAACCAGGAAGACAAGGAGGAAAAAGAGGGCCGGGTCATTCGCCAGGAGCGGCGCTACGGGCGCTTCCTGCGCAGCTTCAACCTCGGCGGCGATGTTCACCAGGAGGACATCAAGGCCAGCTTCAAGGACGGCGTACTGACCCTGGAGGCGCCCAAGGCGGAGGAAAAGGCGCCGCAGCAACGACATATCGAAGTCAAGTAGGCACCTTGATCGAGGTCAATGCATCCCCGGCCTGTTGCTGACAGGCTGGGGACTGTCCCCACTGCAACGCGACCCGGTCGCGGAGGACGGCTTTGTCCACGATCCCCAAGACCAGCGATATCCTCTGGCAGGACACCCAGCACCGGGCCCTGTTCGAAACACTCGACATGATGGCGCGGCCCGGGGCCGGCCGCGAGGTACTGCAGCGCCTGCAGGACTATGTCAACACCCATTTCGCCCTGGAGGAGGAGTACATGCGCGCGCTCGGCTATCCCGGGCTGGAGGAGCATATCCGCGCCCACCGCCGCTTCCAGCGGGAGGTGGACAGCCTGTTCCACAGCCACGGCCCCGACGCCCCCGATTTCCTGCCCGCCGCGTCCACCTTCCTCACCGAGTGGTTCCTGCGCCATGTCATGGGCATCGACAAGGAGCTCGAGGCCTTTATTCTCGAGTCCGGCATTAAATAGGGTCGAACCCTTGGATAGCATGCGCGCGATCCACTAGCTTGCGCTCACTTAAAGCCGGTCTACACTCCATAGACGCCCCGCCACGGGGCATTCCCTCCGCGGCTGTATCTGGTATCTGTTCACAAGGAGCAGAGCATGAATAAGCGCTATCAGTGGTTGTTACCCGTAGTCCTGGTTGCCGCCGCCGGGCTCGCCCGGGCCGGTGACGCGAGTGATCGCGAGGCGATCGCCCGCGGCTGGGTCGAGGCCGCCCACGCCGGCAAGGCCCCGTTCGCCGCCTATGTCGAGAAACACATGGCCAGCGACGGTTCCTGGAGCCCCGACCGCTATGTTGGCCTCGGCTTCTACCTGGACCCCCAAAACGATGAACAGGTGGTGGTTGCCGGAGTCATACCGGGCACCCCGGCCTCGGAGGTGCTGCGCGCGGGAGACGTGTTCGTTTCCGTGGCGGGTGTGCCGGCCACCGACGACAACCGGGAGCGCTTGAACTTCCGCGGCAAACCCGGCGAACCGGTGCCCGCGGTGATCAAGCGCGACGGCAAGGAAATACCCATCGAGGTGCGCCGCGGCGTCATCGACCGCAAGAGCAGCAAGGCCGACGTGCTGGAGAACATTGCCTTCGGCGATGCCGACGAGTGGCCGGTCGACGAGGGCAGGATCGTCGAGGTCATCGGCGATGGCCGGGTGGTCTACGTGGTCGACGAGTTCACTGAAACCGAGGATGACACCGGCATCACCTACGTCAACCGGACCGTGACGCGCTTTGAGTTCAACGACGACAACCAGATCACCGGCGGCTGGAACATGGACGAAGACCGCTTCGTGCTGGAACAGCTGGGTTATACCATTTCCCGCTGAACGATCCCGGATGCCCCGGGGCGCGAAAAGCCCCGGGTTTGCCGATCCGGTGTGACAGCGGGAGGGGCGCTGTCGTAGAATCGCAGCACGATTCACCGACCCCATTACGCTATGCCCTCCATCGAAAAACCCGATCGCCCCCTGCTCGAACGCTGGCTGAAGGAAACCCGCGTCGACTTCGAGCTCTGCGGCCAGTGCGAGGGCCTGCACGTGCGCGCCCTGCAGGCCCTTGACGGGGTGGTGGACAGCCGCATCATGCTGGAGCACTACGGCCTGGTGTTCTCCACCGGCCTGGAAGTGCGCCCCATGGCCCTGCTGCCCCTGTCCGCCGACCTCACCCGGCTGAACATGGACTTCCCCACCCTCAAGATATTCCTGGACGTGGTGGACGACGCCACCCCGCAACTGGTTATCGCCGGCTTCCTGCCCACCAGCGCGGGCCTCACCCGGGACCAGTTTACCGCCTTCGTGGTGATGACCATGGAGGGCACCCGGCAGCTGGCGGAAGAATGCCTGCGGCTGGATTACCTGTTCCCCGAGGGCGACCCGGGCCGGGCCGGGCCGACAACGGCCCTGCACTGAGCGCGCAGGCGCCCTCCCCCAAGCCCTTGGATAGCGAGTCACACCAGCACAAACGCATGGGCCTGGTAATGCAGGCCCTGGCCTGGGTCGTATTCATGGCGCTGGTGGGCGCCTGGATATCGGGCCGCCTCGAGCGGCAATACAACCCCAACCAGCGCGTCGATACCCACTATCTGGACGATGGCGCGCGCGAGGTGGTGCTCAAGCGCAGCCGCAGCGGACACTACCTGACCGCCGGCGCCATCAACGGCCACCCGGTGGTGTTCATGCTCGATACCGGCGCCACCGGCATTGCGGTCCCGCAGGACCTGGCCCGCGCCCTCGACCTGGAGCCCGGGCGTCAATTGACCACCCGCACCGCCAACGGCCTGGCCACCGCCTACGCCACCCGCCTGGACCGGGTGAGCGTGGGCGACATCGCCCTCGACAACGTGCCCGCCACCATAACCCCCGGGCTGGCGATGGAAGAGGTGCTGCTGGGCATGTCCTTCCTCAAGCACATCGAGTTTACCCAGCGCGGCGACACGCTTATTCTGCGGCAGTACCCGGAACCCGGTTGAGACCGGCGCCCGGGCACGACGGGGCGCACGGAGATTTGACTTGGCACGGCGATAGGGCCGATAGTTTCCACAGCTGGCTCGCGGCCACAGCCGCGACGAGCAACAAACAAGCCCACCCGCCACTGCGCAACAGAGGCAGCACCCATTGAGCCACAAGCGCGCACTGTTGATCGTCAACCCCAACAGCCGGTCCGCGGACAGCGCCGACATGGAGAAGGGCATTGCCCGGCTGGAAGCGGCCGGGCTGACGGTGAACTGCGTCGAATCCGACAACCCCGCGCAGAGCATCCACGCCATTGAGGCCCAGCAGACCACCACCGACATGGTGATCCTGGCGGGCGGCGACGGCACCCTGCACAGCACCGTCGACGTCCTCCACCGCTGCCAGCTGCCCCTGGCGGTGCTGCCCCTGGGCACCGGCAACGACTTCGCCCGATCACTGGGTATTCCACTTGAACTGGAGCCGGCCTTCGAGGTGATCGCCGGGGGGCACAGCCGCCTGGTCGATCTGGGGCGGGTCAACGGCAAGCTGTTCCTCAACGCGGCCAGCGTGGGCCTGGGGGTACAGGTCAGTCGCTCGCTCACCGCCGAGGTCAAGCGCGACCTCGGCGTATTGAGCTACCTCAAGGCCCTGCTCGAATCGCTCTCGCGCAGCAAGTCCTTTCGCGTATCGCTGGATGTCGACGGCCGGCATTTCCGCCTGCGTTCGATCCAGCTCGCGGTCGGCAACGGCCGTTTTTACGGCGGCGGCAATGTCATTCACGAAGAAGCCGCGATCGACGAAGGCCTGCTGCACCTATACAGTATCGAGCCGCAGGGCTTCTGGCAGTTGCTGTTGCTGGCGCCCCTGTGGCGCAACGGCAGGCACCGTCAGTCGGCCAACA
This sequence comes from Parahaliea mediterranea, assembly GCF_017255185.1. Lineage (GTDB taxonomy): Bacteria > Pseudomonadota > Gammaproteobacteria > Pseudomonadales > Halieaceae > JAFKCZ01. The sequence continues at coordinate 78,541 of NZ_JAFKCZ010000016.1, read as the reverse complement.
CCTTCACCGTGTCCGGCCGGCGCTTCAGCATTCGCACCTCGCCGAGCCTGGAAATGTACACCGACGGCGAGCCCGCCACCCACACACCGGCGGAGATGGAAGTGCTGCCTGAGGCGCTGGAAGTGATCGCCCCACGGGAGACCGAGATATGAGCATACTGCGCGACGACCGTTCCGTAGCGCGCCAGGAAGTGCTGGAGAGCGGCTGGTCCTGCGTGGATCACCTGGATGAACTCGCCACCAGCATCGACAACCCGGCGCTGGAGCGGCCCCTGGCCGCCCTCGCCACCGCCAAGCGCGACCTGCTCGAGGAGCTGGCGGCGGCGGTGCGCCGCGCCGGGGAATTGCCGGTACTGCCGGACCGCGACCGCGAGACCCTGGAGGAATTTGTCGACCGGGTGAGCGGCTGGCTGGTGGACGGGGGCAGCCCGCGCGCGCTGCTGCGCCCGCGCCTGGAGGCGGAACAGCGTCTCGCGGAGCTGATTGACCGACACCTGGGGAAGCAATCGTTCACCTCCGCCGAGCGGGATATCCTCGAACGCCTGCGCAACCAGTCCGGCGACGCCCGCGAGACCCTCGGCGCGCTGGTCGAGGCACCTGACAACAGCGAGGATTGATGGCGACCTACCTGGGGCTGTTCGCCAGCGCCTTCCTGGCCGCCACCCTGGTGCCGGCCTGGTCGGAAGTGGTGTTCGCCGCCCTGCTGCGGGCCGGCCACGACCCCCTGGCGCTGTGGGCCTGGGCCACCGCCGGCAACACCCTCGGCTCCGCGGTCAACTGGGTGCTGGGACGCTACCTGCTGCACTTCCAGGACCGCCGCTGGTTTCCCTTTCGCCGGGATAAGCTCGGGGCCTCCCAACGCTGGTTCCAGCGCTACGGGGTGTGGTCCCTGCTGTTCGCCTGGCTGCCGGTGGGCGGCGACGCCCTGACCTTCATCGCCGGCATGATGCGGGTCCGTTTCAGCGTCTTCCTGGCCCTGACCTGCGCGGGCAAGGGCGCCCGCTACGCCATCCTGCTGGCCCTGCTGGAGCTGGTGTAGCGGCCCTTCAGCGGCGGTAAAGGCGTGTCAGGTCGCCGTAGTGGTCGATGCGGCGATCTCGCAGGTAGGGCCATATCCGGCGCACCGATTCGCCCCGGGCGAGATCGACCTCGACGGCCTGGAAAGTCTCCGAGTGATCATCGGCCTGCCACAGAATCTCGCCCTGGGGCCCGGCGACAAAGCTGGAACCCCAGAATTGCGCCCCGGCACCGCCCGCCGGGTCCGGTTCGTGGCCGATGCGGTTGACGCTGATCACCGGCAGGCCGTTGGCCACCGCGTGGGAGCGCTGGATGGTGATCCAGGCGTCCCGCTGGCGCGCCTGCTCGGCGCTGTCGTCATTGGGGTCCCAGCCAATGGCCGTGGGGTAGATCAACAGCTCCGCCCCGGCCATCGCCATCAGGCGGGCGCCCTCGGGAAACCACTGGTCCCAGCACACCAGCACGCCGAGACGCCCCACCGAGGTCTGGATCGGCTCGAAGCCGAGGTCGCCGGGGGCGAAGTAGAATTTCTCGTAATAGCCCGGGTCGTCCGGAATGTGCATCTTGCGATAGATGCCGGCGATACTGCCGTCGGTTTCCAGGACCACCGCGGTATTGTGGTACAGGCCCGCCGCCCGGCGCTCGAACAGCGAGGTCACCAGCACCACGCCGAGCTCCCGGGCCACCGCGCCGAGGGCCTCGGTGGACGGCCCGGGAATGGACTCGGCCAGGTCGAACACCGCGGTGTCCTCCTGCTGGCAGAAATAGCGGCTGCGGTGCAGTTCCTGCAACACCACCAGGCGGGCGCCCCGCGCCGCGGTGGCGCGGATGCCGTCAATGCTGCGCTGCAGGTTGGCCGCGGGGTCATCCCCGCAGGCCTGCTGCACGATGCCGACACTCAGCTTGCTCATGGTTGTTCACTCCCGCCCGAGGGCTGGCCCGCGGCCAGTACCCCCCTGGGCAATTGCATGGTAATACAGTGCAGGCTACCGTGCTGGCGAATCAGCGGCCGGCAATCCAGCCCCTGAATGCGCCGGCCGGGGAAGGCGCGGCTCACCTGTTTCAGCGCCTCGGCATCCCGCGGATCGTCGTAGGTGGGCACCAGCACCAGGTCGTTGAACACCAGGAAGTTGGCGTAGGTGGCCGGCAAGCGGTGGCCGTCGTCGGGGTCGTGCTGGGCCATTGGCCAGGGCAGTGGCAGCAGGCGGTAGGGGCGCCCGTCGGCATCGCGCAAACCGCGCAGCTCCTCCGCCATCGCCGACAACTCCGCGTAATGGCTATCCGCGCTGTCGTCGCAGTCCTGGTACAGGATGATGTTGTCGGGGCACAGCCGCGCCAGGGTATCGACATGGCTGTCGGTGTCGTCCCCTTCCAGCGCGCCGTGCCGCAGCCAGTTGACATGGCGCAGCCCCAGCGCGGCGCCCAGCGCCGCCTCGACGGCGGACCGGTCCAACCGCGGATTGCGGTTGCGGTTGAGCAGGCAGCGCTCGGTGGTCAACAGCGTGCCGCGACCATCGCTCTCGATGGCGCCGCCCTCCAGCACCAGCGAGACAGATTCCAGCTCAGCGCCCGGATAGGCGCCCAGCTGGTGCAGCCGGGCGGTAATCGCGTTGTCGTGCTCCGCCGGGTACTTGCCGCCCCAGCCGTTGAAGCAAAAATCCAGCAGGCGGGGACCGTCCTGGCCCAGCACCGTGATCGGCCCGTGATCCCGCGCCCAGACATCATTGCTGGCCGCCGGGTAGCAGCGGATGCGCGCCGTGGGCAGCCGCAGGTCGGCAAAGCGCCGTCGCAACCCGTCCACACTCGCCGGCGGCGCCGCGATTACCACCGCCCCGGCGGTCACCAGGCGCGCGACCAGCTGTTCGTACAAATCGACCACCGCGGGCAGGTTGCCGCCCCACTCCATGTCGGCATGGGGCCAGGTCAATTGCACCGCGTCCTGGGCTTCCCATTCCGCGGGCCAGCGTCGTTCTGTCATCAAAGAATTCCCGATTAGCGCGATTTACGCAGCGGCAATGTAGCACAGTCGGCGGCCACGGCGCCCGGCGATTTGCCGGGCGGCTCACGGCCACCGATTTGCGTATCCAGACCCACTGCGAGAGACTGTAGGGCCCGTGCGCAATGCAGGGGTGGTAACTCCCGCTATGCGCCGGTAACACATCACTGGAGCCAGCGTCCTGCCGACATGCCTTCAGGCTCGCTGGCGCAATGAGCAGGAGGCGAGTATGGCAAACAGCAAGGGCAACAAAGGCTACGTGGCACTGTTGGGCTGGGTACTCAACGCCATCGACGCAGTGGACCGCATGGAAGACCGCCGCTACGTGGTGGTGGCCCCGGAGTGGGCCCGGGAATACGCCGAAAGCAACAACATCCCCTTCATTTCCTGGGATTTCGAGCGCATCAACGACCGCTCGGTGGAGCTGGCCGAACGCCTGAAGGAGGAGGGCGTGGACGTGGCCATCCCCCTATTTGAGGAGACCGTGGAGTGGGCCGGCGCCATCAACTCGGTGCTGCTGGACAACCCCCGCCTGCTCGGCCAGTCGCTGCTGTTCCGCGACAAGGCGCTGATGAAGCGCCGCGCGCAGCTGGGCGGCATCCGCGTGGGCATCTTCGAGGAAGCCCACGACAAAAGCGACGTCATCCGCTTTCTCAAGCGGGTCAACCAGGCCCTGCTGAAGCTGGACGGCGACCCCAACGACCCGATCCACCTCAAGGCCTTCGACAAGGCCGGCTGCCTGGGCCACCGGGTGATCCGCACCCCCGACGAGGTCGACAGCATCCCCGACGAGGAATTTCCCTCGCTCATGGAGAGCCACCTGGACGGCTGGGAGTTCGCGGTGGAGGCCTGGATTCACGACGGCAAGATCCGCTTCCTCAACATCAGCGAATACGTCACCCTGGGGTACTCGGTGTTCGTGCCCGCCTCCCCGGAGCTGGAAAAGTGGCGCCCGCGCATCACCGAGGAGATCGAGAAACTGATCGATACCTTCGACATTTCCTTCGGTCTCATCCACCCGGAGTACTTCGTGACCAGCGACGGCAAAATGTACTTCGGCGAAGTGGCCTACCGCCCGCCGGGCTTCAAAGTGTTCGAGCTGCTGGAGCGCGCCTACGGCTTCAATGCCTACCAGGCGACCGTGCTGTGCTTCGACCCGCACACCACCGAAGAGGAAATTACCGACTTCTTCCCCAAGGAGGTAGTGGACGCCACCGGCCACGCGGGCTGCTTCGGCGTGTACCCCCGCCGCCGGGTGGTCAGCGAGCTGGTGATTCCCGAGGAGACCGAACAGGACCCCTTCTTCGAATACCACGAGCTGCAGGCGCCGCTGGAAAACAAGGTCACCAAGCGCACCGCCTTCGGCACCCACTGGGGCCTGGTGTACTTCTTCGGCGACGACCCCTATCGTATGCGGGAATTGCTCAAGCACCAGGAGAGTCTGGACTTCTATGTCTGAAGAAACTGGCAGCCGACAGGCTGCGGCGCCGGTGGATTCGCTGGAGCGCTCCATTGAATCCGCCGTGCAGCGCCTGGAACGGGCGCGCCCCTTTGCCAAGCCGGGCATGGCGCCCTCGGTGCTGGAACTGGCCCGGCGCCTGCTGCTGGCGCCGGATGGCATCGCGCGCCTCTACCGTCTGGCGCCCAGGCTGGACGCCGCGGGCATTTTCCACGGCAGCGACTGGCAGCACCCGGAAACCCTGCTCGCCGGCCTGGTGGCCAATACCTTCGAGCAGGGCGACCGGCAGTCGGTCACCATCGAGTGCATCAGCCTGCTGCGGGCACTGGCCGTGGCCAACGGCGAGCACATCTGCCCGGGCTACTCCCCGGAGCAGGCCCGGCATTTCCTGACCCAGGTCATGGCGCACAACCTGAACCGGGTATTCGCCGGCAGCGCCAGCGAGGTCCTGCGCCTTCGGCAGAGTGAACTGACCCCGGTGGTCGATCAACTGTTCGCGTTCCTGGTCGAGCACATCGGCTACGAGGACATCCTCGGCAAACTCTGCGACGAGATCTGGCGCATACTCGGGCAGCGGCCGTTACAAGTGCAGAACGTCAAGGCCATGATCACCCAGATCGCCCTCACCCTGACTCGCAGCGAGGGCCTGATCGGCGACGCCCGCCTGGGAGCGGACCGGCTGATCTCCGCCCTGTTCGGCCCCACCCAGGGTTGCATCGACGACCCGGGCCTGCCCGCCTACCGCGAGCGCCTGGAGGCGATGGATTTCAACGCCCTGCAACAGGAGGCCGGCGGTTTCGCCCGGGCCATGCACGACGTGGGGCTGGTGTCGGACTACCACGCCAGCTTCCTGCGCTGGCTGCTGAATGTGGGCCGCCAGGAACTGGTCGCGGACGCCCTGGGCCTGAGCAGTACCGGCCGCGACTGCCTGCAGTGCTATTCCGAGCTCAGCTACCGCCTGATCACCGAGGCGATCCACACCGAGACCGCCCAGGCCGTCTACGGCCTGGCCATGTTGCTGGAGCGCGGCATCCTGTACATGCCCGCGATCGCCCCGGGGCTGTGGCGGCAGATCGCCCTGCCCCTGTCCGGCCAGGCCGCCAATACCCTGGCGGTGGTGTTCGGCACCGCCCACCCCCCGGGGGTCTACCTGCTGGCCGCGGTGATCGCGGTATTGGGCCAGCCGCTGGGCGTCGGCCAGGGCAACAATCCCACCTGCCAGTCGGCCCGGGCGATTTCCATGTGGGCCTACAGCGACCCGGATTACCTGCTGCAGATGATCGCCCAGGTCGCCCGCTTCGACAGTTTGCTGATGCACTTCGAGGGCCAGGCGATCAATTCCGGCACCCTGGCGGCAGGCCTGGGGCTCAGCGTGCCGATCGACAACGACCCGGTGTCCACCCTGCTGGTGCCGCACCTGGACCGCATCTACCACGAAATGGGCCAGCGCTGCGCCGGCCGCGGCGAAGACCCCCACTGCTGGATCAACCCCGAATTCCACGGCTGGTGGGTGGGCCGCGAGTTCGCCATCGCGGTGGATGTGGGCAGCGGCCAGCTCAAGGACTACGACCGCTTCCTGCGCCACTTCTTCGCCAGCTACCACCCGCTCTACAACGGCAACCAGCCGATGATCCACCCGCAGCCGGCGGGGCTGGCGATGACCGACAGCCTGGGTCGCTTCGTGGGCTGGCACGCCATCTCGCTGATGCGGGTGGCGCTGGACCAGGCGGGCACCATGCGGGTGTATTTCTACAACCCCAACAACGACAGCGGCCAGGACTGGGGCCAGGAGGTGACGGTGTCCACCCAGGGCAACGGCGAGCGCTTCGGCGAGTCCTCCCTGCCCTTTCCCCAGTTGGCCTCGCGGCTGTACATCTTTCACGACGAGCCGCTGTCGGTGCCGCCGCTGGACGCGGTACCCGAGCCGGAAGTGGCCGCCGCGCGGGAGCTGGCACTGGCGAGCTGGGCGCGAGACCGCCTGCCCGGCTGAGGGTCTATACTCAGGATCGGCTTCTCACTCATTCCAATAAAGGCGGAGCGGATCATGATCTACAGCAACCCCAACACCGACGGCGCCGTGGTCAATTTCAAGCCGCGCTACGACAACTTTATCGGCGGCGACTGGGTGCCCCCGGCGGACGGCCGCTATTTCGACAATATCTCGCCGGTCAACGGCGCGGTATTCTGCCAGGTGCCGCGCTCCTCGGCGGCGGATATCGACAAGGCCCTGGACGCCGCTCACGCCGCGGCCCCGGCCTGGGGTAAAACCCCGGTGGCGGAGCGCTCGCGCGCGCTGCTACGGGTGGCCGACCGCATCGAGGCCAACCTCGAACAACTGGCGGTGGCCGAAACCTGGGACAACGGCAAGGCGGTGCGCGAAACCCTGGCGGCGGACATCCCGCTGGCGGCGGACCACTTCCGCTACTTCGCCGGCTGCATCCGCGCCCAGGAGGGCAGCATCGGCGAGGTGGACGAGCACACCGTGGCCTACCACTTCCACGAACCCCTGGGGGTGGTGGGCCAGATCATCCCCTGGAACTTCCCCATCCTGATGGCGGCCTGGAAGCTGGCGCCGGCGCTCGCCGCGGGCAACTGCGTGGTGCTCAAGCCCGCCGAACAGACCCCGGCGACCATCCTGCTGCTGATGGAACTGATCGGCGACCTGTTCCCCGCCGGGGTGCTTAACGTTGTCAACGGCTACGGCGGGGAAGCCGGCCAGGCCCTGGCCAGCAGCCAGCGCATCGCCAAGATCGCCTTCACCGGCTCCACGCCGGTGGGTTCGCACATCCTGCGCTGCGCCGCCCAGAATATCATTCCCTCCACCGTGGAGCTGGGCGGCAAGTCCCCCAACATTTACTTCGCGGACATTCTCGACCAGGAAGACGCCTTCGTCAGCAAGTGCGTGGAAGGGGCGGTGCTGGCCTTCTTCAACCAGGGCGAGGTCTGCACCTGCCCGTCGCGGCTGCTGGTACAGGAATCCATCTACGAGGACTTCATCGGCCGGGTAATGGAGCGCGCACAACAGATCCAGCGTGGCAACCCGCTGGACACCGACACCATGGTCGGCGCCCAGGCCTCCCAGGAGCAGTTCGAGAAGATCATCAATTACATCGAGATCGGCAAGCAGGAGGGCGCCACCGTGCTGATGGGCGGCGAGGCGGAAAAGGTCGCCGGCGGCTACGAGGGCGGCTTCTACATCCAGCCCACCCTGCTCAAGGGCATGAACAAGATGCGCGTGTTCCAGGAGGAAATCTTTGGCCCGGTAGTGTCCACCGCCACTTTCAGCGACGAGGCGGAGGCGCTGGCCATCGCCAACGACACCGACTTCGGCCTGGGCGCCGGCGTGTGGACCCGGGACATGAACCTGTCCTACCGCATGGGCCGCGGCATCCAGGCCGGACGGGTGTGGACCAACTGCTATCACCAGTACCCCGCCCACGCGGCCTTCGGCGGCTACAAGAAATCCGGGGTCGGCCGTGAAACCCACAAGGTGGCGCTGGAACACTACCAGCAGACCAAGAACCTGCTGGTGAGCTACGACGTCAACCCGCTGGGCTTTTTCTGAGGCAGACCCCCGGCCTCAGGTCAGGGAGGCCTCGTAAATACTCTGGATGGAAGCATCCAGCAGGGCGCTGAACTCGGCCTCGGACTGGTGCACGGACAGCCCCTCGGTCAGCGCCCGGGAGAAACTCGCCACCACACCGGGCTGCCGCCGCAAACGGGCGTTGGCCTCGTCGCGGCTGTAGCCGCCGCTCAGCGCCACCACGCGCAGCACCCGCGGGTGCGCCACGCACTCTGTGTGCAGGCCTTCCTCCTCTGGCAGGGTCAGCTTGAGCATGACATGGATACTGTCATCCAGGTCATCGAGCGCCGCCAGCAGACAGCGCTTGAGCTGGCCTTCCGCCGCCGCCTTGTGCGGGCAGTGGATATCCACCTCCGGCTCAATGATGGGCACCAGGCCGGCAGCGGCAATCTCGCGCGCGATGGCGAATTGCTGGTCGACAACGGCCTGGATACCCTCGGCATTGGCCTCGCGGATGAACGAGCGCATCTTGGTGCCGAACACACCGGCGTCCCTGGCCCGCGCGAGCAGCTCGCCCAGGCCGGGCATGGGCTTCATCAACTGTACGCCCTGCTCGACCTCCGCCAGGCCCTTGTCGACCTTGAGGAAGGGCACCACGCGCTTCACCGCCCACAGGTAGTGCGCGGTGCCCTGCCCGGCCATCTGGCGCTCCATGGTGTCCTCGAACAGGATGGCGCCGAGGATGCGGTCGCCGTCGAAGGCCGGCGCCGTCATGATGCGGGTGCGCATGGCGTGGACCAGGTCGAACATCTGCGCGTCGCTGCTCCAGGCGCCCTCGTCGATGCCGTAGAGGCGCAGGGCCTTGGGCGTGCTGCCGCCGCTCTGGTCGAGGGCGGCGATAAAGCCACTGGCATCGCGCATTTTCTCAAACTGTTTCTCAAACCGTGTCACTGGGGACTCGCTCCACTGATCAAAGTGTGAATGTCGGCAGGTTCTCACGCAAATCTTAGACCAAGCAGGCAGACACGCCAGCTCCTGGGGGCACCTGTATTACACGACACCGGAAAATTCTTCACCGCTGTCGAATCGCCCCCTTGCGGGACGACCAGGTGGTAAATTCCCCAGACAAGGAGAACAACATGCCCTATATCGATGGTTTCGTCGCCGCGGACCACTGGCATCCGAAGTGCTTGATTTCAAACGCCCGTCGGTCAATATGGGTGCCTCCCAAGACAATCGGAAATGCCCGCCATGGCCGATGCCAACAAGCCACTGTTCTGGCGAGACCCGAGAATGCCCCACGTCGAGCTGCGCAAGGTCGAGGACGGGCGCAAGGTCTGCTACGCCCCCCACAGCCATACCCACTGGTCACTGGGGGCCATCACCGGCGGCGTGAGCACCTTCCGCTACCGCGATGACAACTACCGCGTTGCCGAGGGCGCCCTGGTGTTGATGAACCCGCAGTGGGTACACGCCTGCAACCCGATCGACGACACCCCATGGTCCTACCTCATGCTGTACGTCGAGACCGGGTGGCTGACCCGGCTGCGCCACGAGGCAGGACTACTGGCGGCGCCGCGCTGGGAGGACATCCCGGCCGCCACCATCAACGACGCGCACTGGTATTCGGGCTATTGCCAACTCGCCGCGGTGCTGCTGGACCCTGACCGGGATTTGCTGGACAAACAGTCCGAGGTGGTCGAGTACCTGTCCGGCTTTATGGCCGCCGTGGCGGGCCCGGCGCCGGAGCCGGTGACGCCGCCTCCCGCCGCCCTGCGCGAGGTGGCCGCCTACCTCGATGACAACGCCAGCGAAGCGGTGTCCCTGGACACCCTGTGCCAGCGTTCAGGCTACAGCGCCGGGCGGTTGATCCGCGGTTTCAAGCAGCACTTCGGCCTCACCCCCCACGCCTACCTGGTCAATCGCCGCATCCAGCGCGGACAGCGCGCGTTGAAGGCCGGCAAACCCATCGCCGAGGCTGCCCTGGACGCCGGTTTCAGCGATCAGCCGCACTTCCAGCGCACCTTCAAACGGCTGGTCGCGGCGACGCCGGCCCAGTACCGCGACGCCTAGCCCGCAATCAGGTACAGGCAACTGGCGGCCAGCAGCGTCGCCAGAACCCGGTTGACCGCCACCAACACCGCTGGCCGCTGGACATACCGGCGCAGCCAAGCGCCGGCGCACAGCCAGCTGGCCAGCGACAGCCAGCAAATGGGCAGATACAGCGCCGCGAACACCAGGGCCTGCGACAACTGACCGCCGGTATAGGCGCCGACACCGGCCACGATCGCCAGCCAGGCTTTCGGGTTCAACCATTGCATTGCGACGCCGAGCAGGAAACCCGGGGCGCCCCCGCCCGCGTCCCCGGCCAGCCGTCCGTCGGCCAGGGCCAGTTGCAGGCTCAGGTAGAGCAGGAATGCGACACCCGACCAGCGCAGCACCCCCTCAAACGCGGGCAGCAACATCAGCAGATTGTGCAGACCCAGGCATAACGCCAGCATCAGGGCGATAAAGCCCAGTGTCGCGCCGGTGACAAAACCCAGGCCCTGCGCCGCGGGAAAACGCGTACCGCTGCTGAGGCACACCAGGTTTACCGGACCGGGCGAAATAGAAGCGGCAAGCGCGAAAACGGCCATCGGCCACAGTGCGGACAGGGTCATTGCGAGTTTCCATCGACGGGTATGGGCCCAGCTTGCGCGATACCCGATGTGGCGTATTGAACAAAATTGCCAAAAAAAATTGCCTGCCTGTCGAATCAGCCGGCAAGCCCGCGACTATCCTGTACTAACCGCCGCGGAACGCAGACGGCTTTGCAGCGCCCAGGGAGCGCGCTGTTGACGCCGATGACCAGCCCGCCCCATCAATAAACAGTGGAGACCCACCATGGCCAACAAACACGGCGAATTTATCTGGTATGAGCTACTGACCGAGGACGCCGATGCGGCCGCCGCTTTCTACAGCGAACTGCTCGGCTGGCAGGTCGAAGACAGCGGCATGCCCGGCATGGATTACCGGCTGCTGCGGATGCGCGATGGCGACAGCGGCGAAGTACACGAGGTCGGCGGCATGATGCCCCTGAGTGCGGAGATGAAGGACGGCGGCGCCCGGCCGGCCTGGCTCGGCTACATCGCCGTGGACAACGTGGACGAATGCCTCCAGCGCCTGGTCGAGGCCGGCGGCACCGTACTGATGCCCCCCCTTGATATCCCCGAGGTCGGCCGTATCGCCCTGCTCGGCGACCCCCAGGGCGCCCCCTTTTACATCATGCGCGGCGTCGGCGACGCCACCAGCCTGGCCTTCGCCTTCGACCGGCCCCGCGCCGGCCACTGTGCCTGGAACGAACTGGTCACCCCCGAACCCGCGGCGGCCTGGTCTTTCTACGGCACGGAGTTCGGCTGGACCAAGGATGGCGAGATTCCCCTGGGTGAGCTCGGCAGCTACGAGTTCATTCGCCACAACGGCGTCATAGGCGCCCTCATGCCCAAACCGGAGGAGGTTCCGGTACCACTGTGGAACTACTACTTCCGCGTGCCCGACATCGACGTCGCCATCGAGCGGATACGCGCCGGCGGCGGCCAGGTACTCAACGGTCCCGACGAAATCCCCGGCGGCGAGTTTGCCCTGCAGGGCCTCGACCCCCAGGGCGCGGTCTTTGCGCTGGTCGGTGCCAGGCAAAGCTGAGCCCGCAAGGAGGCCGGGCCGTGTTTACCCTCAAACGACTCGATCACCTGGTACTGCGCGTCATCGACGTCGAGGCCATGAAGCGCTTCTACATCGAGGTTTTGGGTTGCACAGTGGAACGGGAGCAGGCCGACATCGGCCTCTACCAGCTGCGCGCCGGCGAGGCCCTGATCGACCTGGTGCCGGTGGACGGCAAACTGGGGCGGGCGGGGGGCGCCGCCCCGGGCATTGAAGGGCGCAATCTCGACCATTTCTGTCTCGGCGTTGAGCCCGCTGGCGACGGCCCTTTCGACGCCGGAGCCTTGCGCGACTGGCTGGCCGCGCGCGGGGTCGACCCGGGCCCGGTCGAGACCCGCTACGGCGCCGGCGGGGAGGGGCCGTCGATCTACCTGAACGACCCCGAGGGCAACGTGGTGGAACTCAAGGGGCCAGCGGGAGACGCATCCCGGTCACCGCCGCCCAACCCCCGCCGGTAGCACTCCATGTGCTACACATTGGACCCCTGCTTGTCACGGGACACGCCGGCGAGATCGCTGTCGTTCATGATGATGTCGCGGTAGGTGCCGCCGGCGGGAATCATTGGATAGACGTTTTCCTCCGCCTCCACGATCAAATCCAGCAGATAGGGTTCGTCGGGGTCCGCCAGCAGGCGCGCAAAGGCCCCCGCCAGGTCTTCGCGCTTTTCAACCCGTTCCGCCTTCACGCCGTAGCCCTCGGCAATTTTCAGGAAGTTGGGGTAGATGTCGCCCTCACCCACCGCGCAGGGGTCCGACAGGTCCGAGCCGGACCGGTGTTTCTGGTAAATCATGTCCTGCCACTGGCGGACCATGCCCAGCCACTGATTGTTGATCACCACCACCTTCACGCCGACCCCGAAACGGTGGCAGGTCGCCAACTCGTGCACGGTCATGTTGAGCGAGCCGTCGCCGTCAATATCAATAACCTGCCGCTGTGGGCAGGCGACCTTGGCCCCAATGGCGGCGGGCAACCCATAGCCCATGGTACCGAAGCCGGAACTGGACAGGAAAGACCGAGGCCGGCGCGAGCGATAGTGCTGCATGGCCCACATTTGATGCTGCCCGACCCCCAAACTGACGATGGCGTCCCCACCCGTCATCTCACTCAAAAGTCTTATCGCTTCCTGGGGGCTGATTCCCCTGGTGGCCGGAACCGGATAGGGGTACTCGCGTTTAATACCCTGTAGATAGTCGAGCCAGGGCTGATGCTGTTTTGCCTGCACGCTGTCGTACAACTGCTGCAGCACGATACCCACCTCCGCGCGGACCGGCAGGGTGACCGTTTTGTTTTTATTGAGTTCGTTGCGGTCGATATCGACATGGATGATTTTCCCTTCGGGGATGAACGCGTCAACGTTGCCCGTGACCCGGTCGTCGAATCGCACCCCCAGCGCCAGTACCAAATCCGCCTCGTTGACGGCAACGTTGGCATACTTGGAGCCGTGCATTCCAAGGGTATCGAGAAAGAGCGCATGATCGGGGGGAAACACGCCATGCCCCATCAGCGTCGTGGTTACCGGGCATTGCAGTTTCTCCGCCAGCGCCAGCAGTAGCCCGGGCGTGTTACCCGCCATCATGCCCCCGCCGGCGTAAATCACCGGGCGCCGGGCTTCCGCGATCAGGCGGGCAGCCTCCTCCAGCTGGTTGGCCGTCATGCCGCCCGCGGCGGGCTCGGGAGACTCCACCACCGCCGGTATTCTGGGCTCCACGTAGCGGCCCTCGGGATCGCGGGGGTAATGCTGCTGGATGTCCTTGGGAATATCGATCAGGACCGGCCCCGGGCGATTGCCGCCCGCCAGCTCAAACGCCTCGCGGACCACTTCCGGAATATCGGTCACCTTGCGCACCAGGTAATTTTTCTTGGTCACCGGCCTGGTGATGCCGACAATATCCACCTCCTGAAACGCATTCTTGCCCAGCAGGTGGGAAGGCACATTGCCGGTGATTGCGACAATCGCGGTGGAGTCGCTGTTGGCATCGGCGATACCGGTCACCAGATTGGTCGCGCCCGGGCCCGAGGTCGCCAGGCATACGCCGACCCTGCCGGAGGCGCGGGCATACCCCTGCGCGGCATGCACCGCGCCCTGCTCGTGCTCTGTCCGGATACAGCGAATGCCGAACTCTCGAAGCACATCAAAGATCTCCAGGTTGGCGCCGCCCGGATACCCGAACAGGGTATCCACACCTTCCGCCTGCAAGGCCTTGGCAAGCAATTGCGCGCCGCGCAGGGCCCCCGCTCGCTGCTCCGGCTTCAGGTCCGTCAACAGGCCGCCAGTGACGGTACCCACGTTCTGGTAGGTAACATTGTCTTCGATGTGCTGCATGATCGTTATCCCGCTTCGCTCAGTGATGGTGCCGGACTTGAATTCGGGCGGGAAAAACGCTCTTCGGCGAGCTCGTCCGCCACACGGCACGTCGATCGGTTTTCCTCGCGTGCGCGCCGGAACACTTCCAGCAAGGTGTCGGCGGTGGATTCGACATGCTGGCGCACATCGTCGTAATTACCGCCACAGTGCTGGTAGTAGATATCGATGATACCACCGGCGTTGACCGCATAGTCCGGCACGTAAAGTATGCCGCGCCGATGGAGTTCATCGCCGTGCCCGGCCGAGGCCAGCTGGTTGTTCGCCGCCCCCGCAACGACTTTCGCGCGCAAGCCGGGCAAGGTCTGGTCGTTAATGGCGCCGCCCATGGCACAGGGGCTGAAGACATCGACATCCAGCGCGTGCACCTGATCGACCGGCACGGCGGTTACCCCGAGATCGTCGACGGCGCGATCGACATTGCCCGCGTGAATATCCGCGACGTGTACCTCCGCGCCCGCCTCCACCAACTGCCTGGCGAGATGGTAACCGACATTGCCAACACCCTGAACGGCGACCCGGACACCGGCAAGATCCCGCCTGCCCAGGTGAAAATCGACCGCCTTGCGCAAGCCGATAAACGTGCCGAAGGCGGTCGTGGGCGAGGGGTCGCCACCGTGCTCACTGACCGCCGAGATGCCCGCGGCATGGGCCGTGCGCTCGCGAATGACCTGCATATCGGGGACCGAAGTGCCCGAGTCCTCGGCGGTGATGTATTCACCCCCCAACGCATCGATAAATTTCCCCATGGCGAGGAACATCTCGCGGCTCTTGTCCTGGTGCGGATTGCCAATGATCACCGCCTTGCCGCCGCCCAGCGCCAGGCGGGCCAACGCCGACTTGTACGTCATGCCCCGAGACAGGCGCAGGACATCGCGAACGGCCTCCTCGCGGTCCGCATAGGGCCACATCCGGCAGCCGCCCAGGGCGGGGCCCAGATTGGTATTGTGGATGGCGATCAGGGCGTGCAGCCCCGATGCCCCGTCCCTGCACTCCACGACCCGTTCGTGCGCATCAAAGTCCGCGTACGCCCCTAGATCAAGCGATCTGATTTCCATGCCCTACTCCTAAACAAAAATGGCGCCCGGATGCTCGAGCGAAGCTTTGAGGGCCTGCACAAGCTGGGCCCCGTCGTAACCGTCCACGATACGGTGATCGAAGGATGCGCTGAGGTTCATCATGGTGCGCGCCACGATATTCCCGCCACGGACAACAGGCCGTTCCTGCATCTTGTTCACGCCAATGATTGTTGTCTCCGGCGCGTTGATGACCGGGGTGGTGGCGATACCGCCGATGGCTCCCAGGCTGGTAATGGTAATCGTCGAACCGCCGAGATCGGCGGGCGCCGCCTTGCCGTCACGCGCAAGCGCTGACACACGCCCGATTGCCGACGCCACCCGCCAGACATCCAGGCTTTCGCAATGCCTGACCACCGGCACCATCAGGCCGGCCTCCGTCATGGTGGCCACGCCCACGTGCACCGCGTCGAACTCGGTAAGCACCTGTTCCACGTCATCGAAACGCGCGTTGCAGTGCGGAAAGCGGGGCAGGATTTTCACCAGCGCCAACACCAAAAAAGGCAGCAGCGTCAGCTTCGCCTGCCCGTCTTCCCGCTCCGTGTTAAGGTGCTGCCGCAGGGCCTCGAGCTCCGTGACATCCACCTCCTCGATATAGGAGTAGTGAGGGATATTGCGCTTGGACTCCTGCATCTTCCGCGCAATCACCCGGCGCATGCCGCTGAGCCTGACCTCGCGCGTTGCCTGCCGGGACTCGCCCGGCCGCGAGGCCAATTCGCCACCAGCGGCCAGGAAGGCCTCGAAGTCGCGATGACTGATCCGCCCCTTCGGCCCGCTGCCCGGCACATCGGCCAGGTTGATGCCCGCTTCCCGCGCGCGCTTGCGCAGGGAGGGTGACGCCAGCACCTGCTGGAAGACCGGGTCCGTGGCCGGGAACGGTGTCGCACCTGCGTACTTCGCCGGGGGCGCCGCAATAGGGGCTTCCCCGCCTGGCTCGGGCCGGGCCGCGGTACCTTCCGCCCCGGGGCCATCACCGTCGATGTCAAAACACACCAGCTCGGCGCCCACCGCCAGCACCTCCCCCGCGGAGCAGCCCAGCGCCACAATGCGACCGGCAACGGGCGCGCTGACTTCCACGACGGCTTTATCGGTCTGTACATCCGCCAGGGGATCGTCCTCACAAACCATATCGCCGACACTGACATGCCAGGTAGATACCTCCGACTCGACAATACCTTCGCCGAGATCGGGCAACTTGAATGAATACACTCCCATCACCAGCTCCTCAATCACATGCCACGGCGCGCTTCAGCGCTTCGGAAATACGCTCCCGGCTGGGAAAGTACTCCCACTCGAACGCGTGCGGGTAGGGCGTGTCCCACCCCGTCACCCGCTCCACCGGCGCGCGCAGATGCCAGAAACAGGTTTCCTGCACCTCGGCCACCAGCTCGGCGCCGTAGCCGCTGGTACGTGTCGCTTCGTGAACCACCACGCAACGCCCGGTCTTCTGCACCGACGCCGCCACGCTCTCGACATCCAGCGGCAGCAGGGTGCGCAGGTCGAGCAACTCGGCGTCAACGCCGCTGTGCGCAATGGCCGCCTCGGCCACGTGAACCATGGTGCCGTAGGCCAGCACCGTGACATCCCGGCCTTCACGCACCACCCTGGCCTTGCCGAGCGGCACCGTGTAATGGCCCTCCGGAACCTCGCCATCGGCGTGCGTCGCCCAGGTGGACGGCCCTCCGTGGCTATTGTTGTGACCGTAAAACGGGCCGTTGTAGATACGCTTGGGCTCGAAAAACATCACCGGGTCGTCGTCCTCGATGGCGCTGATCAGCAAGCCCTTGGCGTCGTAGGGATTGGACGGCATGACCGTCTTCAGGCCGCAAACATGGGTAAAGATGCCTTCCGGGCTCTGCGAGTGAGTCTGCCCGCCACGGATACCTCCGCCGCTGGGGGCGCGCACGACCACCGGGGCCCAGAACTCGCCGCCGCTCCGGTGGCGCAAACGGGCCAGCTCCGAAATGATCTGGTCGATGGCCGGATAGATGTAATCGGCAAACTGCATCTCCACCACGGGACGCAAGCCGTTAACACCCATGCCGATCGCCGCCGCCACGATACCGCCCTCGGCGATCGGCGTATCCAGTGCGCGATGGGCGCCATATTTGTCGTAAAGCCCCTCGGTGCAGCGAAACACGCCGCCGAAGTAACCCACGTCCTGCCCCATCACCAACACCCCGGGGTCGCGCGCCATACTGCAGTCCAGGGCCGAGTTGATCGCCTGCACCATGCTCATTGTCGTCATGCCCGCTCCTCCACGATCGCCTGCTGCCGCTTGAGGTATGCGGGCATCTCCTTGAACACGTCCTCGAACATCGATGCCACCGGCCAGTGAGGCCCCTCCTCCAGCGTGCCCAGGGCAATCGCGGCCTTCCAGTCCGCGGCTACCGACGCCTTCAGTTCCTCTTCCAGCTCGGCGTGCTGCTGTTCGCTCCACTCACCCAACAGGATCAGGTGCTGCTTGAGGCGCGCGACCGGGTCCCCCAGCGGCCAGGCGGCGGCCTCGTCACTGGCGCGGTAACCGTCGGGGTTGTCACTGGTGGAGTGCCCGGCAACGCGATAGGTCAGGAGTTCGACAAAGGTGGGACCATGGCCATTCCTAGCACGAGCGGCGGCCCACTCGGTCACGGCGTACACCGCCAGGAAATCGTTGCCGTCCACACGCACGCTGGGAATGTTGAAACCCAGGCCGCGCGCGGCAAATGTGGTGCCGGTGGAAGCAAAGCTCTGCGGCGTGGAAATCGCCCACTGGTTGTTGACCACATTGAGCAGCACCGGCGCCTTGTAGGTCGAGGCAAACAGCATCGCGTTGTGCACATCCGCCTCGGCTGTGCTGCCGTCGCCGACCCAGGCCGAGGCGATGTGATCCTCACCCTTGTACGCCGAGGCCATGGCCCAGCCAACAGCCTGGCTATACTGCGTGGCCAGGTTGCCGGAAATGCTGAAAAAGTTGCCCTCCTTCCAGCTGTAAAACACCGGCATCTGGCGCCCCTTGAGATTGTCGCCGGCGTTGGAAATGCAGTGGCACATCATGTCCACCAACGGGCGGCCGCGGACAAACAGCAGGCCCTGCTGGCGATAGGTGGGAAACAGCATATCGCCGGCGTCCAGGGCCATCGCCTGGGCGACCGCGACGGCTTCCTCGCCAGTGCATTTCATGTAGAAAGACAGTTTTCCCTGGCGCTGCATGCGGAACATGCGATCGTCATAGGCACGCACGTGCAGCATATGGCGCAGGCCATCGCGCAACCGCGCGGGGCTCAAGGCCGGCGCCCAGGGACCGACGGCGGCGCCGTCGTCGTCCAGTACCCGCACCAGGCCGTGGGCCAGCTCAGCGGTGGCGGCCGGCGCCACATCGAACGCGGGCTTGTCCTGAGCGCCCGCCGCGGGAATCATCAGGGACTGGAAATCGGGGGGCTCCCCCGGGCGCGAAGAAGCCCGGGGCACGTGGAGCTTACTGGCATACGCCACGGGCGCGGCGTCGGTAGACGATACCGATGAATTCATATTGTTATCCCTGCAATCGCCCCGGCGCTTTTGACGGAGGGGCGGCCTGTTCCTGGCAGCGAACCCGGATGGGACCTGCTGCCTCCCGCCCGCCCGGGGATCGCCCGGGCCGGCACCTGCATTACTGTATTCAAAGCCGCGGATAAAATTTATGCAAAATGCTGCGCCAAAACCGATTTTTAAGTATTATTTATACTTATATTGACACCTTCGAGCATCAAAGCACGTGCATATCGAAATATCACGAATACAGGATGGGGTATGAAGCTGGATAAAACCGACCGCAAGATTCTGGCCCTGCTGCAACGGGACGCCAGCCTTTCCGCGTCGGACATCGCCGAGCGCGTCAACCTGTCGCAACCCCCCTGCTGGCGGCGCATCAAGCGCCTGGAGGAAGCGGGCGTGATCCAGCGCCGGGTCGCCCTGCTGGACCAGCGACTGCTGGGCCTGAACGTCACGGTTTTTGCCCGGGTCAAGCTCTCCGCGCACGGTAAAAAATCACTGCCCGAATTCGAGCAACAAATCGGCGACATTCCGGAAGTACTGGAGTGCCATACGGTGATGGGCGACTACGACTTCCTGCTGAAGATAGTCACCAGGGATATCGACGCCTATGAAGTGCTGTTCCGCACCAGGCTGTCACAGATGCCCACGGTGCAGGAGATACACTCAAACGCGGCGATATCGCGGATCAAAATCACCACCGAACTCCCACTGGAGGATGGTCAGCTGAAAACCTGACGATGGACGGGTGTCGATGTGCGGTATCGTTGATGCCGCACATCCGTAAAATTGGCGACATCAACTTGAAGTTCGCCCTACTGTCTCCCAGTCCTTGGTCATCGGGCCGATCGCCGCGATGAAAATACCAACAGCGATACTGAACACGCTGATCTGCAGATACAGGCTCCGCAATTCAGAGACATTATTGGGGTCGTAGCTTCCCGCCAAAGTCGCTCTCGCCACAGAGACGTTCAACGACTTTCCAGTCACTGCCAGCGCGGCCAAGATTTCTGCGCCAACGCTACGACTGGACTACTTGGCAGTCTCATCCCCGGCGAGGGTTTTTTGCAATAGCGCGATCGCGGCCTTGGCTTCCGACCTGGTCAGTTTTCCAAAGAATTCACGAACTATGCCGTCTTTAACCTTATCGATCTCGGCAACTGCCTGCAGGCCTTTATCGCTTATCGCCACAACATAGGCTCTTTTGTCCAGCTTGGATCGATAGCGTACAACATAGCCTTCGCTCTCAAGCCGCTTCAACGACCTGCCAGCGTTACTTCTGTCAATCGTCAGCATGGTCGACAAGCGATCTTGAGCGAGCTCTCTTTCCCCGCCAAGTATCGTCAGAATACGGGCTTCCGAGTGATTGAATCCTATCGCAGCAAGGTTGCGCTCGGCGGCGCGGTATCGGCGGTGAGCCAATACGCCTATGAGATCAAACAGCTCGTGGAAGGTGCTCATGATTGTATACCTTGACAGAATCAGTTCCGACCCAATAATATGCGTGCGCACGCACCTATATAGATGGATGACTTTCGATACTTGGTAATGACATGGTAACTGTTCTCGGCCCGATATTTTCTTCTATTTCTGCTGATGTCTCTCTCGCGCTGGAAGTTCTTGAGCTACCGCATGATGCGGCGCTTCTGGATGTTGGCACTGGCGATGGCTATTGTGCGATCGCCCTTGCATTGCAAGGCTATCAAGTCCTTACGGGTGAGCCGGAAACAGACCTGTCAGCCTACGCTGGAAAAAACTGGTCGTTAAATGCCGAAAAGGTTGGCGTACAGGAAAAGATTCAGTTCCAGGCCTTCGACGCCAGTAAAATGCCCTTCAGCTCGCAACAGTTTGACGCGGTATTTTTCTTTGGCGTATTGCACCATGTCGATGAAAATGATCGGGCGAGCGTTGTTCGCGAGGCGCTGCGTGTCACCGCCCGGAACGGCGCGGCGATCTTCTTTGAGCCGAAAAGCTCAATGTTGGAGAAAATATGGGCCGTGGACCCGGACCATCCCCTCCCCGCGGATCCGTCGAACTACCTTCCCGCTCGCCAACCGGCCGGGCAGCACATGACCGGAGAAATCATGGATATATCCATCTACCGCAACACATTGGAGCTCACGAATACACCCAGGCCGTGAACGCAGGTGGCGGGGGTTGCCGCCTGGCCGAGCCTGGCCAGGCCGAAGCGGCACTGCCGCATAATGTCGCCGGCTCCCCGGTGTGGGCAGCCGGCGAAGGGGCATCGCGCGGCTGAGCGATGCCGGCCCCGTCACGCCAGATCGAAACGATCGGCGTTCATCACCTTGGTCCAGGCGGCGGCGAAATCCGCCACGAACTTCCCTGCGCTATCGTCCTGGGCGTAGACCTCCGCGTAGGCGCGCAACACCGAGTTGGAACCGAACACCAGGTCCAGGCGGGTCGCGGTCCACTTGGCTTTGCCGCTCTCGCGGTCACGGATCTCGTAGAGACCATCGCCGCTCGGGTGCCAGCTGTTGGACATGTCGGTGAGATTCACGAAGAAATCGGTGCTCAGCTCGCCGACCCGGTCGGTGAACACCCCGTGACGAGTACCGCCGTGATTGGTGCCCAGCACGCGCATGCCGCCAACCAGCACGGTCATCTCCGGAGCGGTGAGGCCCATCAGCTGCGTGCGGTCGAGCATCAGCTCCTCGGGCGTCACCACGTAGTCCTTTTTCAACCAGTTGCGGTAGCCGTCGGCGAGGGGCTCCAACACCTCGAAGGACTCGGCATCGGTCATTGCATCGGAGGCGTCCCCGCGCCCTGGCGCAAAAGGCACCTCCACCGCGTGACCGGCCGCCCTCGCCGCCTGCTCGATACCGACATTGCCAGCCAGCACGATCACGTCCGCCACGCTGGCACCGGTATCGGCGGCAATGTTCTCCAACACACCGAGTACCCTGGCCAGGCGTTGAGGCTCGTTGCCCTCCCAGTCCCTCTGCGGCGCCAGGCGAATGCGCGCGCCATTGGCGCCACCGCGCATATCCGAGCCGCGGAAGGTGCGGGCGTTGTCCCAGGCGGTGGCGACCATGTCGCCTATCGCCAGACCGCTGTCCGCGATCCTGGCCTTGACCGCCGGCACATCGTAACTGGTACTGCCCGCGGGCACCGGATCCTGCCAGATTAAATCCTCCCGCGGCACGTCGGGGCCGATATATCGCGCCTTGGGACCCATGTCGCGGTGGGTGAGCTTGAACCAGGCCCGGGCAAAGACCTCCGAGAGGTAATCCGGATCCTTGTAAAAGCGTTCGGATATCTCGCGGTAAGCCGGATCCTTGATCATCGCCATATCGGCGTCGGTCATGATTGGCTTGCAACGGATCGAGGGATCCTCCACGTCAGCCGGCATATCCTCTTCCTTGATAGCCACCGGCTCCCACTGCCAGGCCCCCGCGGGGCTCTTGCGCGACTCCCACTCGTGGTTGAACAGCATGTGGAAGTAGCCGTTGTCCCAGCGGGTGGGGTGCGTGGTCCAGGCGCCCTCGATACCGCTGGTAATGGTGTCACGGCCAAGCCCCTTGCCGTTGGGGTTGCGCCAGCCCAGGCCCTGTTCCTCGACATCGGCGGCCTCCGGGTCCGGGCCCAGCAGGCTGGCGTCGCCATTGCCGTGGCACTTGCCCACGGTGTGACCGCCAGCGGTGAGGGCCACGGTTTCCTCGTCGTTCATCGCCATGCGCGCGAAGGTCTCGCGCACGTCCCGCGCGGTTTTCAGCGGGTCGGGCTTGCCGTCGACCCCCTCCGGATTGACGTAGATCAGGCCCATCATCACCGCCGCCAGGGGGTTTTCCAGGTCGCGCTCGCCCGAATAGCGGCTGTCGGGGTTGTCCGACGGCGCCAGCCACTCCTTCTCGGAGCCCCAGTAGGTGTCCTTCTCCGGGTGCCAGATGTCCTCGCGGCCAAAGGCGAAACCGTAGGTTTTCAAGCCCATGGACTCATAGGCAACGGTGCCGGCCAGGATGATCAGGTCCGCCCAGCTCAGCCGGTTGCCGTACTTCTTCTTGATCGGCCACAGCAGGCGCCGGGCCTTGTCCAGGCTTACATTGTCGGGCCAGCTGTTGAGCGGCGCGAAGCGCTGGTTACCGGTGCCGCCGCCACCGCGGCCATCGGCGACCCGGTAGCTGCCGGCGGCATGCCAGGACAGGCGAATCATCAGGCCGCCGTAGTGGCCCCAGTCCGCCGGCCACCAGCTCTGGCTGTCGGTCATCAGCGCGTGCAGGTCTTTCTTCAGCGCGTCGAAATCGAGCCTGCTCACCGCCTCGCGGTAGTCGAACCCGTCCCCCAGTGGGTTGGTCTTGCTATCGTGTTGGTGCAGGATGTCCAGATTCAGGCTGTCCGGCCACCAGTCCATATTGGAACGCCCGGTGGAGGTCACGCCACCGTGCATGACCGGACATTTGCCGCCACTGTTTTGACCCTTTGTTTCCATGGTGCACTCCCTCGTATCGATGCCATTGCCGGTCAGTAGCAATCGGACCAACCGCTACTGACCGGGACAACCGCCTCGTGGAACGGACCGCCCCCACGTGGCATGTCTTACAACCTAGACCAGGCCCGGGAGTAAGGAAAATTGATTGTGTCGATGCATGCGATTGAAATTACCGAACCATGCGCCGGCTCACCGTAGGGGAGTTGTTTCACCGCCGGACCCGGACACCGCCAACACGTAATCCAGGGCCCCGGTAACCGCCGCGACCTGGGCGCGAATACAATTTTCCCCGTCTACCCGCTCGCTGTCCGGGTAAACCTCGGTGGTGGTGCGATACGGCGCCTCCGTGAGCCCCATGCACAACCCCAGTTCCCGGGCCTGGTAGTTGATAACGCCGTGCTGCTGCAGGGGCTCGCCGATCAGGCGGTTACCGGCATCGGCGGGTGCGATATGGGTGACTTTCTCCACCGCGGCGACCACCGCGCGCTGGAATTCCGGCGCGGGACAGGACGTGTCGCCCACCAGGTAGAAACCGTCGGGAATATCCCACACCGCCATTTCAATACCGTCACGCGCCGCGAGGGCCGGGCGGAATTCGGAATTGTCGGTGTCGGTGGTTTCGTGCAAATCCACGTGCACCTGGAATTCGCAATCCAGCGATTCCAGCAACGCCATCAGCGCCGCCGCCTCGGGCGACGCGCTGTCGGCGTAAAAGGAACGGTTGGGATCGACGGCACCGGGATTCCAGCGGTTGATCGTTTCATAGCCCCAGGGACTGATGGCCGGCACCACCAACAGGTTAAAATGCTCACCGTAGCGCTCGGCCTCGGTCTGCAGGAAGCGCAGCGCGCCCTGCACACCGCTGGTTTCATAGCCGTGAACCCCTCCCGTCACCAGCACACAGGGCTTCGCCGCCGTCCAGTCGCGGCTGCGCGCGGCGAACAGGGGATAGCGCTCGGGATCGATGGGCAGCACGCCGTACTGCACCAGGTCAAAACGCTCCGCCAGCGGTTGCAGCTGCGCCAGCACCTCCCCGGCATACGGGCGCTGTACCCGCTGGCGCGCATACCACTCTTGCTTCTCACTCTCACCCCAGGGCGTGCCCGGTGTGCCGACGGGGTAGTTCTGTTGGTTGGACATGAAATTCTCCAGGCAAGTGGCCTCGGGGTTGCCCCCGGCCATTCAACGATAGGTGACGATTCGCGGCCATTCTGCGCGATTTGACGGCAAAAGTCCGCTGCCGGAACTCCGAAGGCGCCGCAATCCGCTCGCGTCGACAGATATTGTCGAGGCCGCGGCCAAAACCACACGTTCCGCCAACCGACAAGACAGTCACTGCAGGAATCTTTAGAATACACACGCGGCCAACGGCATAGCGCGTTCAGTGGCCAAACAAGCGAATCCTCCGCCCCGTCCCCACGAGCCGTAGCGCAAGATAACGGCGGACATCCACCGCGCCAAACCCGGTCTTCAGGAATGGTTTATCGGGCGCCGGCTAATCGACAGACCGGCACCGCGAGGGGTTTGGCATGATCGCTTCAAGATCACACCGCGCGCCTTGTCCACGGCCGCAAATCAGCAGAAATTTGGAATCCAGATGCCCGAACATACGCCAATTGCAGAGTTAACCACCGAGTGGAAGGAGTACTTTTCCGGCTTTTCCGCAGGCACCCACGACTTGGTGAGGGAATTGGCCGGGCGGCACTGCGAGGCGCTGGCAACGGTGTTTTACGAGAAAATGCTCGAAAACGCCACCGCCCAGGCCTTCCTTTCCCACGACCAGGTGCGCGAGCGATTGCACGCTTCCATGCAACAGTGGATCCTGGCGATTTTCAACTGCCAGGGCGAAAAGGAGATCGGGGAAGCCATTACCCACCAGGTGACCATCGGCCAGGTCCACGCCCGCATATCGGTGCCGGTGCATCTTGTATTGCGCGGCTCCCGCCACCTGAAAGACGCCTTTATCAGCCACATCGGCGCCAGCCCCCGCACTACACCGGAGGAAAAAAGCGCCGCCATCAGGCTTGCGGTGGGCACCATCGACCTGGCCATGGAGGTGATGAGCCACGCCTACTCCACTTTCCACGACCGCAATTCCAAGGCAAAGGAAGGCTACCGCCTGTTCTCCCTCACCCAGAACATCGCCAGCGAGCGCGAGCGCCAGCGCAGCTCCCTTCTAGACTGGGAGAACCAACTGATGTTCGGGCACGCCGTTGGCCTGGGAGAACACCAGATTACCGATATTCGCGCATCCGAGTTCGGCCTCTGGTTCAGCCACAAGGGCGCCCATGCCTTTGAGGGCACCTCGGAAGTGAATACCATCCTCGATACCATGGACCGCATCGACACCGCACTGCTACCGGCGCTGCTCGCCGCCCGGGACGACCGCGATACCTACATCGCCCGGCTGCGCGAACTGCGCGACCAGGTGCGCGCCGTCACCTACCATCTCGATCGCCTGTTCGAGCAGAACAACGAGCTGGAATCCGGCCGCGACGTACTGACCCGGCTGCTGAACCGCAAATTTTTGCCCGTGGTGCTCACCCGCCAGGTCGCCCACTGCAACCGCCACGGCCAGCAGTTCGCGCTGCTTGCGATTGACGTGGATCATTTCAAGCAGATCAACGATACCCACGGCCACGAAGCCGGCGACGCGGTGCTCCAGCAGCTGGCCGTTTTGCTGATCAATCAATGCCGGGGCGGCGACTACCTGTTCCGCCTCGGCGGCGAGGAATTCCTGGTGTTGATGGTCGATATCGACGGCAAGAGCGCGGCGCACCGGGCGGAGGAACTCCGTGAAGCCATTGCCCGCGAGTCCTTTAGCGCCGGGACCGACGGACACCTGAGGGTAACCGTGAGTATCGGCCTGGCGCTCTTTGACGGCCACCCCGATTACCAGCGGCAATTGAGCCGCGCGGACGATGCGCTGTACCGGGCCAAGAACGGCGGCCGCAACCAGGTGGCGATTGATGGCGGCTAGTGCACCGCGGGTTGGCAATCGGCCGTCGGGGAGGGCGCGGAGCCAGGCGAGGGTACAGGGTGCCATTGTTCGACGATTCGGTTTAAAGTCCCCGTTTGAATGGCCTCCGGCCCCCTCCCCCAGATTGGTTCAGGACTCATGAGCTCACTTCAAGACCAGTTACTGAAAGCCGGCCTGATCGACGGCAAAAAGGCCAAGCAGGCCGACAAGGAAAAGCGCAAACAGCGGCGTATTGCCAAGAGTAGCGGCGAGCAGGTCGAGGATGCGACCAAGGTGGCCGTCGCCCGTGCCCGCGCCGAGAAAGCCGAGCGCGACCGCGCGCTCAACGCCGAGCGCGACGCGGCCGCCCAGCAGAAGGCGATCGCGGCGCAAATACAGCAGTTGGTGGCCTGCAACAAGCAGCCCAAGGGTAACGGCGACATCGCCTATAACTTCGTCTTCGAGCGGAAAATCAAAAAACTCTACGTCACCCAGACCGTCCACGAACACCTGGCCACCGGCAAGTTGATGATCGTCCATAGCCAGGGACAGTTTGAGTTGGTACCTCGGGTGATTGCCGAGAAAATCGCCGAACGGGATCCCAACGCCGTGATCCAGCCCCCCCAGGACAGCGGCCCCGTCGACGAAGACGACCCCTACGCCGACTACCAGATCCCGGACGACCTGATGTGGTAGACCACCAGCGGCGGGACCGGATCACGGCCGAGGTCGACCGCTGGCTCAACGCGGTGGTGCTGGGCCTGAACCTCTGCCCCTTCGCGCGCAAGCCCGTGGACGGCGGGCAGGTGCGGGTGAGCGTCAGTACCGCCCGCGGCGCCGAGGCCCTGTTGTCGGATTTGCTCTCCGAGCTGCAACACCTCGACAGCCAGCCGCCGGCGACCACCGAGACCACGCTCCTGGTGATCCCCGATTACCTGCCGGACTTTCTCGATTTCAACCAATTCCTCGATCTGGCGGAGGCGCTGCTGGAACAGTACGGGTACGCGGGCGTTTACCAACTGGCCACGTTCCACCCCCACTACCAGTTCGCCGGCACCGATGCCGGCGATGCCGAAAACCTGACCAACCGCGCGCCCTATCCCATCCTGCACCTGCTCCGCGAGGCCAGTATCGAAGGGGCCCTGGCGGGCCACCCCGACCCGGAGGGCATTCCGGCGGCGAATATTCGCCGCGTGGAGGCACTTACCCCACAGCAAATACGCGCGCTCTTTCCTTATCTCGATCCCGCCTATTGCCCCCCTTCGCGCTGACGTATATGGCATTCCGGGTAGCACGTCCTGCTTCCGGAGGGCGCCGGACCCGATCCTCCTGTCGGAAAACCGCGGACGAGTGTCGATTTGTGACAACGCCGGCCGACCAATGAATGAGCACAACAACTGCGATCTACGAAAGAGGATACCCCATGCCGCACAGCATCGAACTTCATCGCGTACTGCAAACCACGCCGGAGCGCGTCTACAAGGCCTTCCTGGACCCGGAAGCGCTCGTCAAGTGGCTGCCACCCAATGGCTTCACCGGCAAAGTCCACCAGCTGGATGCTCGCGAGGGGGGCAAGCACAGGATGTCGTTTACCAACTTCGGCACCTGCTCCAGCCATGCCTTCGGCGGCGAGTACCTGGAACTGGTGCCGGGGCAGCGAATACGCTACACCGACGAATTCGATGACCCCGGCCTCCCCGGATCGATGCAGGTTACCGTCGAGATACGGGCGGTGGCTGTGGGTGCCGAGTTACGTGTTCGCCAGGAGGGCGTACCCGACGTCATCCCCGCGGAGGCCTGCTACCTGGGTTGGCAGGAGTCACTGGCGTTATTGGCGAAACTGGTGGAGGCGGATATTCCCGACGAGACCTGAACGCTATTGAGCCAGGGAAGTCGTCACTGGGAAAGGTAGGTATCAAAAAAAAAGCCCCGCAGAGCGGAGCTTTAAAGAAACGGTTTCAAACCGGAATATGGTGGGCCGTGATGGGCTCGAACCATCGACCAATTGGTTAAAAGCCAACTGCTCTACCAACTGAGCTAACGGCCCTGAAAGGGGACGTGCCGGGTAAACCTGAAGGCTCACCGCGAACGAGGTGCGTATAGTACTGATTCAGCGGCAAAAAACAAGCCATTTCCGCCGCGGACGGGCAATTTTTTTTACCCCGCCGTGTAGCGCGTGGGATCGGGGACCCCGGCGTCGACAAAACCCTGCCGCCGCAGGCGGCAGCTGTCGCAGCGGCCGCAGGCCAGGCCCTCCCCTGTGGCCTGGTAGCAGGACACGGTCAGGCTGTAATCCACCCCCAGGGCAATGCCGGCGCGGATGATCTCGCCCTTGCCCATATCCATCAGGGGCGCGTGGATGCGCAGGTTATGCCCCTCCACCCCCGCGCGGGTGGCGAGGTTGGCCATGGCCTCGTAGGCGGCGATGTAGGCGGGGCGACAGTCCGGGTAGCCCGAGTAGTCCACGGCGTTGACACCGATGAAGATATCGTCGGCGCCCAGCACTTCAGCCCAACCCAGGGCGATGGATAAAAACACCGTGTTGCGGGCCGGCACGTAGGTTACCGGAATACCGCTGGTTTCCTCCTCCGGCACGGCGATGCCGGTATCGGTTAGCGCCGACCCGCCAATGCTGTCGAGGTTCAACTTGACCACCTTGTGCTCGACGTCGCCCAGGGAGGCCGACACCCGCTCCGCCGCGAGCAGTTCCGCCCGATGGCGCTGACCGTAGTCGAAACTCAGGGTATAGCAGTCAAAGCCCTGCTTCCGGGCCATGGCCAGCACCGTGGTGGAGTCCAGGCCACCGGAGACGAGGATGACCGCGCGTTTGTTATCAGCCATAGTGCTTCCAGGAAACCTTGCTAGTGCCCGGGGGCGTCATCCCACAGGTATTTGTGCAGCTGCAGCTGCATGCGCACCGGCAGGTTGTCCTCAAGAATCCACTCCGCCAACTGACGACCGGGCAGCGCGCCATGGCTGGGGGAAAACAGGACGTCGGAAACCCGGCCCGCCAGGGTGTACTCGTCGAGCTTGAAGCGCGCCCACTCGAAATCGGCGCGGTCGCAAATCACGAACTTCACCTGGTCGCGGGGCGTCAACAGCGGAATATTGCCGTAGTCGTTGCGGTGCATCTCGGCGGACGCGGGGGTTTTCAGGTCCAGCACCTTGACCACCCGCGGGTCCACCCCGGCCACGGTCATGGCGCCGCTGGTCTCCAGGGAAACCTCGTAGCCGGCATCGCACAAGTGGCTGAGCAGGGGCAGGCAGTTGGGCTGGGCCAGGGGCTCGCCGCCGGTCACGGTGACATAGCGGGGCCGGTAGGCGGCCACCCGCTCGAGAATGCGCTCCAGCGCCATCATCTCGCCGCCGCTAAAGGCGTAGGCCGTATCGCAGTATTCGCAGCGCAGCGGGCAACCGGTCAGGCGCACAAACACGGTGGGCAGGCCCACGGTGCGGGCCTCGCCCTGCAGGGAGTAGAAAATTTCGGTGATGCGCAGGGCCGCCCCCGTGGTGTCGGGGGCGGTATCCTCGCCGTGCTGCAGCGGCTTGTTCATAGCGGGCTTACTGACCTACTGACGCCTCAGTAGTTCTCGTCGATAAATTCCTGGGCCAGCCTGGCGGCGGCGCTGTTGCTGCCACCATAGTCGCGAACCACCCGGTCGAGGTACTCGCGGGCGCGGTCGCGGTTGCCCTTCATGAAGTGTACCCGACCCAGCTTGTACATGGCGTCCGGCACCTTGGCGTTGTCGGGGTACTCGTCCAGCAGCAGGGTAAAGGCCTGCCGCGAGGACTCGAGGTCCACCGGCTGCACCACCAGGTACAACTCGCCAAGCCAATAGTGGGCGTTGGGGGCGAAACGGCCTGAGGGGTACTGGCGCAAAAACTGGTTGAAGGCGGCCACGGCCTGGTCGAATTGCTGCGTGCGCACCAGGTCGTAGGCGGCCTGGTAGGCCGCGGCCTCGCCGGGCTGGGCGCTGACATCGGCGGCCCCGATGGTGGACGAGGAATCGCCACCTGCCGTAGCGACCGAGGCGCCACTGGAGGCAGGAACCTCGCCACCGGTGGTCAGGGCACTGACCCGGCGGTCGAGATCGACATAGCGCTCCAGGCTTTGTTCTTTCAAGGTCCGCAGCTCGTGGGCCTGCTCCTCGACCTTGCCGTTAAGGCGCATGACTTCCTGCTGCAATTGCTGCACCTGCAGCAATAGCTGGCCCACATTGCTGCCGCCGGACACCCCTTGCGAGGGGACCGGGGCCGCGGCGCCGCCCTGGTCAAAGCCACCGCCAGCCGGACCGCTGTTCGCGCCGTAACTGGTGGCCGGATAGGACTGCGCGGGCTTCACGCCGTAGGGGTCCCGCGGCGCCTGCTGCTGCGGCTGCCCACGCTGCTCCTGCTCGGCACGGCGCTCGGCCTCCACATCGATGTAGTCCTGGGCCTGGGCCACAAGGCAGAACGGGCTGGCCACCAGGGCCAGCCCGCTCAGGACCAGGGATTTGGCAATGCGCTTGCGCATGGGCTCCCCGGCTTACTTCAGTACCACACGGCGGTTCTGGGACCAGTTGGCCTCGCCGGAACCGTAGGCCTCGGGCTGTTCCTCGCCGTAGCTCACCGTCTCGATGCGGTAGCTGGCGATGCCATTGACCACCATGTAGTCGCGCACGGAGTTGGCGCGGCGCTCACCCAGGGCGAGGTTGTACTCGCGGGTACCGCGCTCGTCGGTGTGGCCCTCGAGGCGCACGCTCTTGTCGCTGGTCTTGAGCAGTGCGATGTGCTTGTCCAGGGCCGCCTGGGCCTCGGGCTTCAGCGTGGAGCTGTCGAACTCGAAGTAGAAGATGTTACCCACGCGTTCGGCTTCATCTTCCAGCATGCGCTGTTGCCGCTGCTCCTCGGCGATGCGGGCCTCATCGGCTTGCTGGGCCTCAATCCGCGCCCGCTCCGCCGCGGCTTCCGCCGCGGAGGTATCCTCCTGGGTATCGGTGCTGCCACAGGCGGCCAGGAATGCCGCGGTGAACAACAGCGTGAGCGCCTTGCCGGCAACTGTTACGTGTTTCATAGTCCCATCCTTAAGCGTTTTTTGTAGTCAATGATCAAAGTTACACCCCCGATAGGCGGCGATCGCTATCAGCGGCTCATGTAAGGTGACCACGCCGGCTCCCGGACATCCCCCTCGCGGGCCGGCAACCGGAATTTCACTCCCCCGTCTACGGAAACCGCCGCTAAAATGCCGCGATCTCCCGACTTCGTAGCGTACAATACCATAGAGCCATTGGGCGCGATACTGGGACTTTCGTCCAGCGCGGTACCGGTCAACACATGCAGGCGGTTGGTCTTCAGGTCGTGAACCGCAATGTGGAAATTGCCGTTATCCTGGTGTACCAGCGCCACATTGCGGCCGTCCTGGGCCACCCGCGCCCGGGCGTTGTAGACACCTTCGTAGGTCACCCGCTCGGTGGCGCCGCTGCGCAAATCATAGCGATAAATCTGCGGCCGTCCACCGCGGTCGGAGGTGAAAAGTAACGAATTGCCATCGGGCATCCAGGTGGGCTCGGTGTCGATGGCGTAGTGCCGGGTGACCCGGGTCAGGCGCTTGCTGGACAGATCCATCAGATAGATGTCCGGGCTGCCGTCCTTGGACAGCACCATGGCCATGGTGTTGCCGTCCGGCGACCAGGCGGGGGAGCTGTTCAGGCCCTTGAAGTTGGTCAGCTGCTCGCGCTGGCCGGTGGCCAGGTTCTGGCGGAAGATGGCCGGCCGGCTGGTCTCGAAGGACACGTAGGCGATTTCCTTGCCGTCCGGCGACCAGGTGGGCGCCAGCACCGGCTCCCGGGACTCCAGCAGCACGATGGGCCGGGCGCCGTCTGAGTCCGCCAGGGTGAGGCGGTAGTAATCCTTGCCGCCCGGATTGCGGGTAACCGAGACATACAGCAGGCGGGTGGCGAAGGCGCCGGGGATGCCGGTGAGCTTCTCGTAGACCTTGTCCGACACCCGGTGGGCCAGCATGCGCGCCTCGCTGGCGGGGCCGCTCTCGCTGCCGGCATAGATTTTGGTTTGGCGATCGACGTCGAACAGCTCGAATTCGATGCGCATCTGCTCCGCGCCCGACACCCGCCCAATCAGCAGGTACTGGGTATTGATCGCCCGCCAGTCGCGGTAGTAAATCTCCTGCTCGGTGCTGGGCCGGCTCAGCATGTTGGCGCGCTTGACCGGGGCAAACTGGCCGCTGCGCGTCAGGTCGCTGTCGATCACCGCGGCGACATCCTCCGAGGCCGCGCCCGCGCCCTGCCAGGCGAAGGGCGATACCGCGATGGGCGTGGGGTTGTCCTGGCCCTGGGTGATTTCAATAAGCAGCTCCGCGCGGGCGCCCAGTGCGGTCAACAGTAGTACCAGACTCAAAAGTAGCCGTGTCATCAGTAACGTAAATCCTCTGGTCGGAATAACAGGCGGAAACGCCTGAAGGTCTCTTCAAATTTGCGCGGCGGCAGATTCTTCAGCTCGGGGAAACGGCCCGCCCTTTCTACCGCATTCATCGCCGAGCGGTCAAAGGCCGTGTCGCCGCTGCTCTTGAGCACCCGCACGTCGACGATCTCGCCGGTGGGGATCAATTGCAGCTGCAGCAGCACTTCCATGCCGTTGCGGGCGCTGGGCGGCCGGCTCCAGTAGCCGGTCACGGTGCGCTGGATCAGCGCGGCGTAACTGGCCGCCATTTCATCGGCGGTGGCGGCGGCCCGGGCGGCCTCCTCCCGCGCCAGCGATTCGGCCATCTGCTCACGCTGCTCGCGCAGCAGCTCCTCGCGGGAGGGCTCCGGATCGGGCTTCGGTTCCGGCTTCGGTTTCGGCGCGGCCGGCTCCGGCACCGGCTTGGGCTCCGGCTTTGGCTTGGGTTTTGGTGCGGCCGGCTGCGGTTTGGGCTGGGGCTTCGGCTTTGGCTTCGGCTGTGGCGCGGGTTTCTTCACCGGCTCGGGTTCGGGCAGGATCTCGCTCACATCCACCAGGCGGGCGTCGATGGCCTTGGGGATCACCTGAGGCGTGATGGTCTTCTCCTCAAAGCTGCTCCAGTTGGCGGTGAGCAGGTAAACCACCAGGCCGTGCAGGGCCAGGGTCGCCAGCAGCGGCCTGACGATGATGCGCGGCAGAACGGGCCTGGCGTAGATCGAGGCGCTCACTCGGGATTCCCGGGGTTCTCCGTCACCAGGCCGACGCTCGGCGCGCCCGCCTCCTGCAGCGCCGCCATCACGGTCACCACCTTGCCGTAGGGCACCGCGCGGTCACCCCAGATCAACACCGGCTTTTCCGGACTGCGCCGCATCACCACCGACACGCGCTCGCGCACGGTGGCCAGGTTCAACACCTGTTTTTCGTCGCCGAGGTTGAGAAACAGCTGGCCGCCGGCATCCACCGAGACAATCAACGGCTCGCTGTCCTGGTCCTCGACCGGTTCGGCGCTGGCCTCGGGCAGCTCCACCTTCACGCCCTGCATCAGCATGGGGGCCGTGACCATGAAGATGATCAACAGCACCAACATCACGTCGATGTAGGGCACCACGTTGATTTCGGCCATCGGCCGGTGTTTTTTGTTGGACCTCGCCACGACGCGACCCTACCCCGCCTTCTTCTCGCGGGAGCGCAGGGCGTAGGCCTGCCGGTAGAGAATGCTGGAGAACTCGTCCACGAAGGTGTCGTAGCGGTTGGTGAACATATCCACCCTGGCGGCGAACCGGTTGTAGGCCATGACCGCGGGGATCGCCGCGAACAGGCCCATGGCAGTGGCCACCAGGGCCTCGGAAATGCCCGGCGCCACCGTGGCCAGGGTCGCCTGGGTGGCGTTGGCCAGGCCGCGGAAGGAGTGCATGATGCCCCACACGGTACCGAACAGGCCGATGTAGGGGCTGGTGGAGCCCACCGAGGCCAGGAAGGGCAAGTGGCGCTCCAGGCGCTCCTCCTCGCGCAGCATGGCTACCCGCATGGTGCGCCGGGAGCCCTCGATCACCGCCTCGGAGTCCATCCCCGGCTGCTGGGCCAGGCGCGAGAACTCCTTGAAACCGGCGCGGAAGATGCTCTCCATGCCGACGATGGTCTGGCCCTCGGCGGCGCGCTCATTGCCCTCCCGGTACAACTGGGAGAGGTCGATGCCGGACCAGAACTGCTCCTCGAAGTTGATCATGTCGTCGTGGGAATTGCGGAAGTAGATAATCCGCTGCACGATCATGTACCAGGACAGCATCGACGCCAGCAACAGCAGCGCCATTACCAGCTGCACGGTAAAGCTGGCGTGCAATACCAAATCTATCAGGCTGAGTTGTTCTTCCACTTAGGGCTCCCCTTCGCTCCCGGCAGCGCGCGCCTCGCGCAGTCGCTGCGACATCTCCCGCGGCAGGCGCCGCGGCTTCACTCCCGCGCGATCGACACAGGCGATGGTGACCTCGCCCTCCGCCAGCAGCTGGTCGCCGCGCCTGATGGTCTGTTGTAAACGCATGGCGGCGCCGCTTAATTCCCGGATTGTCGCGGTCGCCACCAATTCGTCGTCCAGTTGCGCCGGCAGGCGGTAGCGCACCGCCACGTCGCGCACCACGAACATCAGATCGTGGTTGAATATGTAGTCCTTGCCGAAACCCAGCGCACGCATCATCTCGGTGCGGGCGCGCTCCATGAATTTCAGGTAGTTGACGTAATACACGATGCCCCCGGCATCGGTATCCTCAATGTAGACTCGCAGCTTATAGGAAAATTCCGCCCCGCTCACGACGCCCCGTTACCTCCACCCAGCTCGCCGTCCAGGGGCGGGCTATCGCCGGCAGCACCGGCGGTCGAGGGCGTTGCCGCGGGCAGCCCGAAGTGCAGGTAGGCATTGCGGGTCACCATACGCCCCCGCGGGGTGCGCACCATGTAACCCTGCTGAATGAGGTAGGGCTCGAGAACGTCCTCGATCGTGCCCCGTTCCTCGGAGATCGCCGCGGCGAGGCTGTCGACACCCACCGGCCCGCCATCGAATTTCTCGATCATGGCCAGCAGCAAACGGCGGTCCTGGTGATCGAAACCACGGTGGTCCACGCTGAGCATGTCCAGGGCCTGGTCCGCGACCTCCGCGGTAATATTACCGTCGGCGCGCACTTCGGCGAAATCCCGCACCCGCCGCAGCAGGCGGTTGGCGATGCGCGGCGTGCCCCGGGCGCGGCGCGCGACCTCCGTCGCCCCCGCCTCGTCGATGCCGATGCCGAGGATCTGCGCCGAGCGCGCCACGATGCGGGCCAGGTCCGCCACCTGGTAGAACTCCAGGCGCTGCACGATGCCGAAGCGATCCCGCAGCGGCGAGGTCAGCAGTCCCGCCCGGGTGGTGGCGCCGACCAGGGTAAAGGGCGGCAGGTCGAGCTTGATCGAGCGCGCCGCCGGCCCCTCGCCGATCATAATGTCGAGCTGGTAATCCTCCATCGCCGGGTAGAGCACCTCCTCCACATAGGGGCTCAGGCGGTGGATCTCGTCGATGAACAACACGTCACCGGGCTCGAGGTTGGTCATCAAGGCGGCGATATCGCCGGCCTTTTCCAGCACCGGGCCGGAGGTGGTTTTCAGCGACACGCCCATTTCATTGGCGATGATGGTCGCCAGGGTGGTCTTGCCCAGGCCCGGCGGCCCGAAAATCAGGGTGTGATCGAGGGGCTCGCCGCGGCCGAGCGCGGCCTCCAGGAAAATCGACATCTGGTCGCGCACGGTCGGCTGGCCGACGTACTCGGCCAGGCTCTTCGGGCGAATGGCGCGGTCCTGTGCATCCTCGCGCTCGCGGGCCTCGGGGGCGATCAGGCGGTCGGTTTCAATCACCGGTCATTTCCTCAGGCGCTGACCATGGATTTCAGGGCCCGGCGAATCAGCTCCTCGCTGTTGTCGACGCCGTCGTCGTTCACCGCCGCCACCGCCCGGCTGGCCTCCGCCGGCTTGTAGCCCAGCGCCACCAGGGCGCCCTCGGCGTCGGCGACCTTGTCCGCCGGCCGGACCTGCGCGGCGGCGCCGGGGAGCTCCGGGGCCCGCGCGTCCATTTCCTCCAGCCAGCCCTTGAGCTTGTCGCGCATTTCCACCAGCAGGCGCTCGGCGGTTTTCTTGCCCACGCCGGGCAGCGCCACCAGGGAGGACAGGTCGCCGCGCTGCACGCAGCGCGCGAAACTCGTCGCGTCCATGCCCGAGAGAATGGTGAGCGCCAACTTGGGCCCCACGCCACTGACCTTGATCAGCTGGCGAAACAGGCCCCGGTCGCGCTCGTCGATAAAGCCGTAGAGCTGCTGGGCATCCTCGCGCACCGCGAAATGGGTGAGCAGCGTCACCTCGCCGCCCAGGGCGGGCAGCTGGAACAAGGTGGTCATGGGCACCTGCAACTCGTAGCCGACACCGGCCACATCCACCAGGATGTCCGGGGGCTGCTTGTGCACCAGGGTGCCGCGAATCCTGCCGATCATAGAATATTCCCGCTAGCGCAAACGCCGCCGGCGCACCGAAGTGGCGCCGGCCATGTTGATCATACTTTGTTGGGTGTGGGCATGACACAGGGCGGTGGCCAGGGCGTCCGCCGCGTCCTCCTGGGGTGCCGCCGGCAGTTTCAGCAACACCTTCACCATATGCTGCACCTGCGCCTTGTCCGCGGCGCCCGTGCCTACCACCGACTGCTTGATCTGGCGCGCCGAGTACTCCGACACCGCCATCGCGCGGGCCACGCAGGCGACAATGGCCGCGCCGCGGGCCTGCCCCAGCTTGAGCGCCGAATCGGCGCTCTTGGCCACGAACACCCGCTCCACCGCCGCCTCCTGGGGGCAGTGCAGCTCGATCAGTTCACTGACACTGGCGTGGATGACACCGAGCCGCTCCGGCAGGGACCCCTGCGGCAGGCGGATCACCCCGCTGGTCACGTACTCGCTGCGTCCGCCATCGAAGTTGATGATGCCGAAGCCGGTTTTTCGGGAACCGGGGTCTATCCCCAGGATGACCGCCATAGTGCGCGCCGCCCACCGCCGTTGTCTGTGTTGCCATGCATTGGCCCGCGGCCAATGGTGGCAGGCCCCACCCCGCGAGCGTCGCGATCGCCCTGAATGCCCCCGCGCCACGACCCGCCCGGCGCGATACAAAGCCCGGGGCGTCATGTACATATATACAGCATTGTCCGCCCGGATGCACTACCGGCGGCGGCGATGCGCCCGGTCAAAGATCGGCGTAGACCGCCTCGGGGATGTCGGCATTGGTATAGACGTTCTGCACGTCGTCCAGGTCCTCGAGCGCGTCCACCAGGCCGATCACCGATGTGGCTCCCTCGACATCCAGGGGCACGTAGGTGGAAGCCACCATGGTCACCTCGCCGCCCTCCGGCGCCAGGCCCGCCTTTTCCAGGGCCTCTTTCACCGCGGAAAACTGTTCCCAGGGCGTGGTCAGGTCAACGGAGCCATCGTCATTGGTTTCGATGTCCTCGGCACCGGCCTCCAGCGCCACCTCCATGATGGCCTCCTCGTCGGCCCCGGGGGCGAAACTGATTTGGCCCTTCTTGCTGAACAGGTAGGCCACTGAACCGTCGGTGCCCAGATTGCCGCCGCGTTTGCTGAAGGCGTGGCGCACCTCGGCCACGGTGCGATTGCGGTTATCGGTCATCACCTCCACCAACACCGCCACCCCGCCGGGCGCATAGCCCTCGTAGGTGAGCTCGTCCATGTTGTCGGTGTCGTTGCCGCCCGCGCCGCGGGCAATGGCGCGCTCGATGGTGTCCTTGGTCATGTTGGCGCCAAGGGCCTTGTCCATCGCCGCGCGCAGGCGAGGGTTGTCCTCCGGCAGCGGGCCGCCCTGCTTGGCGGCCACCACCAGTTCGCGAATCAGCTTGGTAAAGATCTTGCCCCGCTTGGCATCCTGGGCCGCCTTGCGGTGCTTGATATTGGCCCACTTGCTGTGGCCAGCCATCGCAATCTCCCTTCTTTATATACGGAATAAACTCAGGGCCGCCCCGCTCAACCCGCCTCGCCCTGTCCGGCGCCGCCTTCCTGCGCGACCTGGCGCAGGCGGATATTGAGTTCGCGCAGCTGCTGGGCGCCGACCTCCCCGGGAGCGTCGGTCATGATGCAGGCCGCGGTCTGGGTTTTGGGGAAGGCAATCACATCGCGAATGGAGTGCGAGCCGGTCATCAGCATGACCAGGCGATCCAGGCCGAAGGCCAGGCCGCCGTGGGGCGGGGCGCCGTACTGCAGGGCGTCGAGCAGGAAGCCGAATTTCTCGCGGGCCTCGTCCTCGGCGATACCCAGCAGGCGGAATACCGCCTCCTGCATGTCGCGCTGATGGATACGCACGCTGCCGCCACCCAGCTCGGTGCCATTGAGCACCATGTCATAGGCGCGGGACAGGGCCGAGCCGGGATTCGCCTCCAGCTCCTCGGGGGAACAGGCCGGGGCGGTAAAGGGATGGTGCAGGGGAGACCAGCCGCCGTTGCCGTCGCCCTCGAACATGGGGAAGTCCACCACCCACAGGGGCGCCCAGCCCTCGCCCACCAGGTTCAAATCCTCGGCCACTTTCAGGCGCAGCGCGCCGAGCGACTCGTTGACCACGCCGGCCTTGTCGGCGCCAAAGAAAATGATGTCGCCGTCTTTTGCCTCGAGGCGGGCCATCATCTCATTGACCACCTCCTCCGGCATGAACTTGAGAATGGGCGACTGCAGCCCCGCGATGCCGGCCGCCAGGTCGTTGACCTTGATCCAGGCCAGACCGCGCGCGCCAAAGATGGAGACATACTTGGTGTAGTCGTCGATTTCCTTGCGGCTGATGGTGGTACCACCGGGCACCTTGAGCGCCGCCACGCGCCCCGCGGGATCGTCCGCCGGCCCGCGGAAGACCTTGAAATCCACCTGCTGCATCAGATCGTCCAGCGACACCAGCTCCAGCGGTATGCGCAGGTCCGGCTTGTCGGAACCGTAGCGCTCCATGGCCTCGGCGTAGCTCATGTGGGGGAACTCGCCGAGATCCACGTCCAGCACCGCGCTGAACAGCTCGCGCACCATGCGCTCGGTGATCGCCATGATCTCCGGCTCTTCCAGGAAGGCGGTCTCGATATCGATCTGGGTGAACTCGGGCTGGCGGTCCGCGCGCAGATCCTCGTCGCGGAAACACTTGGCCACCTGGTAGTAGCGATCGAAACCCGACACCATCAACAACTGCTTGAACAGCTGCGGAGACTGCGGCAGGGCGAAAAACTGCCCCGGATGGGTGCGGCTGGGCACCAGGTAGTCCCGCGCGCCCTCGGGCGTGGCGCGGGTCAGGATCGGCGTTTCGATGTCGAGGAAACCCTCGCCATCGAGGAACTGGCGCACGGCGGAGGTGATCCTGGCACGCAGGATCAGCCGGTTTTGCATTTCCGGGCGGCGCAGATCCATATAGCGGTATTTCAGCCGCACGTCCTCGCCCACCGCGGTGTGCTCGTCCAGCTGGAAGGGCGGGGTCGCGGCACTGTTGAGAATTTCCAGCTCCTTGCCCAGCACCTCGATTTCACCGGTCGCCATATTGGGGTTCACGGTGGACTCGCCGCGGGCCCGTACCCGGCCGGTGACTTTCAGCACGTATTCGCTACGCACCCGGTCGGCGCGCTGGAAGTGCTCCTCGGTATCCGGGTCGAAAACCACCTGGACAATACCCTCCCGGTCGCGCAGATCGAGAAAGATGACGCCCCCGTGGTCGCGGCGACGATCCACCCACCCGCACAGGGTGACCGTTTCATCGATGTTGCCAGTTCCGAGGGCGCCACAATAATGACTGCGCATAATTCAGGTTCCGTTGCTGTATCGGGTGAGTGGGCCGGGGTCAGGCGGGGTTGCTGCTCTTGCTTTCGCCGCCGCTGCTTTTCTTGGCCTCGGCTTTCGAGGCGCCGCTGTCCTTGCTTTTACCGTCGCCGCCTTCCTGTCCGCCGGCGAGGTTCTTCTTGCTGCCAGTTTTGAAATCCGTCTCATACCAGCCACCGCCCTTGAGGCGGAAAGCGGCGGCGGAGACTTTCTTTTTCAACTGCGGCTCGCCACAGGCCGGGCAATCCAGCAGGGGGTCGTCGCTGATCTTCTGCAAGGCCTCGTGCAGCTCGCCGCAGGCCTGGCACTGGTACTCATAGATAGGCATGGGGGTTCTCGCCAGTTAAACAGGGGCATCAGAGAAAAATCGAGGCGCGGATTTTACCCCATGGGGCCATCGAGGCCAAGAAGTTCGCGGGCTGCGGGAATTTGGAGGGTCGGGAACCCTTCGCGCCGGAAGCGGCACGAAAAGCAGGGGGGGCTTGCCAGCTCCCCACCGGCACCGGCGGGGAGCTGGCGGGAGAACGGGCCTTAGGAGGCCGCGAACTCTTTCATTTTCTTCAGCGGGCGAACCTTGACCGCCACGCTGGCCGGCTTGGCCTTGAAGGTGGTTTCCTCACCGGTGAAGGGGTTGATGCCCTTGCGCGCCTTGCGGGCGGGCTTCTTCACGGTGGTGATCTTCATCAGGCCCGGCAGGGTGAACTCGCCCACGGAACGCTTCTTGATGCTGCGCTCGATAAGGGTTTCCAGCTCGGCCAGTACGTCGCCTACCTGTTTCTTGCTCAGCTCGGTGCTCTCGGCAATGCTGGTGACAATCTGGCTCTTGGTCATTTTGTCCTTGAGCGCAGTAGCCTTCTTGGCCGGAGCGGCCTTTTTGGCCGGTGCTTTCCTGACGGGAGCTTTTTTAGCCACTGCCTTCTTGGCCGGAGCCTTTTTCTTCGCTGGTGCTTTTCTGGTAGCCATGTTGTTTTCAACCTTCCTTTACGTAAATGGACATGCATGAAACCCTGACTGCCCGCTCCCCGAACCGCGGAAATCAGCGCCGACGCCAGGCTCGGACAATGTATAAATCATGAAAAGCTGCAATACAAGCGTTTTAGGAGCATTCTGCGAAAATAACCCCTGTTTTTTCAGTGTTAGCGCCCTTATCGCACCCCAATTCACCGCGACAGGGAGGCAATATCGGCAGCCCCGCGCCAAGCTGTACCGACAAGGTGTTCGGACGTAAACTACACAGCCCGCTTTTTTACATCACTGGAACCGTCATGCGCACCACCGAGTACTTCATTGCAACGCAGAAGGAGACCCCCGCCGACGCCGAGGTCATCAGTCACCAATTGATGCTCCGGGCCGGGTTGATTCGCAAACTCGCGGCAGGCCTTTACACCTGGCTGCCACTGGGCCTGAAAGTTCTGCGCAAGGTGGAACAAGTGGTGCGCGAGGAAATGGATCGCTCGGGCGCGCTGGAAGTGAGCATGCCCATGGTGCAACCCGCGGAGCTGTGGCAGGAGTCCGGGCGCTGGGAACAGTACGGCCCCGAGCTGCTGCGCATCAAGGACCGGCACGAGCGCGACTTCTGCCTCGGCCCCACCCATGAAGAGGTCATTACCGACCTCGTGCGCAACGAAGTCAAAAGCTACAAGCAGCTGCCGGTGAACCTGTACCAGATCCAGACCAAGGTGCGCGACGAAATTCGCCCGCGCTTCGGCATCATGCGCTCGCGGGAATTCCTGATGAAGGACGCCTACTCCTTCCACGCCGACAGCGAGTCGCTGGGCGCGACCTACGAGGTCATGCACCGCGCCTACAGCAATATCTTCACCCGCCTGGGCCTCGACTTTCGCCCGGTCATCGCCGATACCGGCAGCATCGGCGGCAGCGCCTCGCACGAGTTTCACGTACTGGCCAGTTCCGGCGAGGACGACATCGCCTTCAGCGACCAGAGCGACTACGCCGCCAACGTGGAAATGGCCGAGGCCCTGGCACCGGCGGGCGAACGCCCCGCACCCGGAGCGGAAATGCAGGAAGTGGCCACCCCCGGCGTCAAAACCATCGACGATCTCGCCCGCTTCCTC
This sequence comes from Parahaliea mediterranea, assembly GCF_017255185.1. GTDB lineage: Bacteria > Pseudomonadota > Gammaproteobacteria > Pseudomonadales > Halieaceae > JAFKCZ01. The sequence continues at coordinate 36,632 of NZ_JAFKCZ010000016.1, read as the reverse complement.
AAGGTCGATCCCGCCACCACGGTCAAGACGCTGGTGGTGAACGGCGAGGAGGAGGGAGTACTGGTGGCGCTGGTGCTGCGGGGCGATCACCAGCTCAATGAAATCAAGGCGGAAAAACTCGCCGGCATCGCCAACCCCCTGACCATGGCCGACGAGGACACCGTGCGCAAAACCTGCGGCGCGGGCTTTGGCTCGCTCGGCCCTGTTGGGCTGTCCATACCGGTAATCGTCGATCGCAGCGCGGCTCACCTGGCGGATTTCACCTGCGGCGCCAATCGCGAGGAGGCGCATCTCACCGGCGTGAACTGGGAGCGCGACTGCGCGCTGGCACGCGTGGAGGACCTGCGCGAGGTCATGGCCGGCGACCCCAGCCCCGACGGCATGGGCACCCTGCAAATCAAGCGCGGCATCGAGGTCGGCCATATCTTCCAGCTGGGCACCAAGTACAGCGAGGCGATGGACGCCACGGTGCTGGACGAAAACGGCAAGAGCGTCACCATGGCCATGGGGTGCTACGGCATCGGCGTCAGCCGCATCGTGGCGGCCGCCATCGAGCAGAATCACGATGACAGGGGCATCACCTGGCCGGCGGCAATGGCGCCCTTCGAACTGGTAATCGTGCCGTTGAACATGCACAAATCAGAGGCTGTCGCGGAGTGCGCCCTGGCGCTGTACCAGCAGTTCCGCGAGGCCGGGGTGGAGGTACTGCTCGATGATCGCAACGAGCGCCCCGGCGTCAAGTTCGCGGACATGGAACTGATCGGCATTCCCCACCGCCTGGTGGTGGGAGACCGCGCGCTGGCGGACGACAACATTGAATACAAGGGCCGCCGCGACGACGAGGCGCAATTGTTGTCACGGGACAGCGTGTTCGCCGACGTGATGCGCAAACTGGACCGCTGACGGCGGTGATGCGGCGCCTGCGCCATCCCGGCCCGCGGATGTGGGCAGGCCTGTGCCTGTTGCTGACCAACCTCTGGGCCAGCGCGATCGCGGCACAACCGGCCGACTCGCAGGAACGGGCCGAGTTACGCCGCTTTCTCGAACGCACCATCAACAGCGCCGACAGTTTCCAGGACCGCTACGACGCGGAGGTGTGGCTGGTGGACATGTCGGCCCGGCTCAGCCGCTTTGTGGACGACCCCTCGCGACGCCTGGTACTGCTGCGCCAGGTCCACGCCGCCGCCATTCGCGCCGCGCTACCCCCCGAACTGGTACTGGCGGTCATCGAGGTGGAAAGCCACTTCGACCGCTTCGCCATCTCCCGCGTCGGCGCGCAGGGCATGATGCAGGTCATGCCGTTCTGGAAGGACGAGATCGGTCGCCCCGATGACAACCTGACGGACAACCTCACCAATCTCGAGTACGGCTGCCGCATCCTGCAGTTTTACCTGGAGCGCGAAGACGGCCACCTGCATCGCGCGCTGGCCGCCTACAACGGCAGCAGCGGCAGCCGACGCTACAGCGACAAGGTAAAACGTGCCTGGAAAAGCCGCTGGCGCACCCAGCCCCTGCACTGGGCTCCCTGATCCGATTGACTGCCTTGCCGGCCGGCGATTGAACAGCCGGCCATTGAATGGCCGCTTTTGCCGTCGCCCACGGCGGTGGCGGGCGACCTCAAGGCCACTGGCGCATGATTGCCCGTGTGTGTTTTGTTGCGCGGATGCGCGGCAAGGATGACCTGAAAAAGTCCAAAGGGCTTTTTCAGGCCGCTGTTACGAACTCCGGCGGAAAGCCCCCGGCGACACTCCGGTCCATTTCTTGAAGGAACGGTGGAACGCACTGGGGTCGGAAAAGCCCACCCACTCCGCTACCTCGCCCACGGTCATCCCCTCGCGCCCCAGCATCGCGATAGCGGCATCGCGGCGCGCGTTGTCCTTTATCCGCTGATAGGAGGTGCCCTCGCGCTCGAGACGGCGACGCAGGGTACGCGCCGACATGTTCAGCAAGCCGGTGAGTTCGTCGAAACTCGGCATGTCGCAGCGAAAATCATCGCCCAGCAATTCGCGGATGCGATGGGTGATACTCCGCGCGCTGGGCTTGGGCTCCACCACCAGATAGTACGGCGCCATGGCCAGGTAGCTTTCCAGCTCGCCCTCGTCGCGCAGCAATTCCGCTTCCAGGTGACGCGAGGAAAAGGTCACCGCGTTGTCAGCGGCGCCAAAACTGACCGGACAGGGAAAAAAGTGCCGCAGTTCCATCGGGTTTGCCGGCGCATCGGCGGCGCATCGCGCCCCGACCACATCGATGTGCTGGCCGATCAACCAGCCGCAGAAGCGCAGCCAGATCGCCAGGCCGCACAGCAGTCGCTGCTGTGCCCCGGGCGAGCCCGGCATGTGGTAACTCAGGGTCGCCAGGCGCGTGTCCTGGTCAACCGCCAGGACATTGTCCGCGACCACGCCCCGGCTCAGGCGGCAGCAGCGATTGAACTCTATGGCCCGGCGCAGCGCCATGGCCAGGTTTTGGCTGCCGAGAATACTGAACGCCAGCATGCGGGCGGTACCCACCGGCGTGGGGCCGTCGGGCATGCCGCCACCGGCCTCGTCGTCCAGGGCCCGGAACAGGGCCGCGGCCAAACGGCTGTACTGGCGCCGGGAAACCACCGCGGTGACACTGGCCCGGCGCAGGGGGTCATAGGGGAAGCGGGCCCGGCGCAGCAATTCCGCCGGATTATGGCCCGCGGCCCCGCCCTGGGCCAGCAGGGCCTCGACAAAACCCGCGGCTACCTCGCCGCGCCACCGCCCGACATTTGAGAGCCTCTCCGCCACGCCCCGATGCCTCCTGTGATATGCTTTTCGGGCCCCAGTATAGCGCCCCCGAGCGGGCGCCACAGGCGGGCTATACAGCTTATTGAACCGGCGACCGCTTTCCCGCCTCCGCCGTCCGGCGATCGCGGCTGTTGGACGCCATTTGACATCCCCCCGGGGGCTGCCCAATATGTCCGCTCGGGGCGAGCCAAAAATAACAGCAGATGAGTAACATCCAGCAGCTGAGCAAGTGGAACCGGGATATCTCCCGCGCCATCGGCGCGCTTGGCAGCGATCAATTTTTTCCCGCCCTTATCGCGGCCATTCGCGGCCAGGTGCGCATCGATTACCCGCAAATCTGGCTGTACCACCGCGACCTTCCGCCCCGGGTGCTGTACCACGAAATACCCGAGCGCGCCGTCGCCTCCCAGGTGGACCAGTATCTCGACGGCCCCTACCGGGAAGACCCCTTCTACCAGGCCTCCATGAACCAGCCCCGGTCCAAGATCTACCGCCTCGCGCGCCTGACTCACAACAAGATCAAGGAATCTGACTACTACCGGGACTACTACGCCGACACCGGCACCGTGGACGAAGCGGTCTACCTGGCCAAGCTCGCCGCGGGCAACGTGATCAACCTGTGCATGATGCGCCTGCCCGGGCACGGCGAGTTCAGCGACGAGGAATACGAAACCCTCTACCTGCTGGCGGAGCCGGTATCGGAACTGCTCAAGACCCACTCCGAGCACAATGACTTCGCGGTCAACAATCTGATCCAGCCCGGCATCAATCACCAGATCGACCTCGCCTTCCGCACATTCGGCGCGTCCATGCTCTCGCCTCGGGAAAAAGACGTGCTGGAGATGATGCTGCGGGGCTACGGCACCGATGTCTCGGCGCAAAAGCTCGAGATCGCGGTGGAAACCGTGCGCCGCCACCGCAAGAGTATTTACCGCAAGCTGGACGTCAGTTCCCAGACCGACCTGTTCTCCCTGTTCATCAACGCCATGAGCTGCCTCGGCGAGGCCGCCGGTGGCGACCCGCTCAGCGTGTACATGGCGCCGCGCTAGATCAGCCACTGCCAACGCTGCCCAATCCGGGGTATTGAGCAAAGCCACGCGCGCCCCGATAGTACGCGCTAACCCACCGCTACGGAGCCCCGATGTCCCTGGAAGCCGACTGGTTTTTACGGGCTCACCCCGAAATCACCACAATCGAAGCCCTGCTGCCCGACTGCAACGGGATCATGCGCGGCAAATGGCTGCCACGGCACAAACTGGGCAAGATTTTCGACGGCGAACTCAAACTCCCCCGCACCGCGCTGAGCCTCGACATCTGGGGTCGCGACGTGGAGGAGTTGGTGTTCGCCTCCGGCGACGCCGACGGTATCTGCCGACCGGTGGAGGGTTCCCTGCTCCCCGCGCCCTGGGCCCCTGGCGGACAGCACGGCCAGATCATGCTGTCGATGTTCGAGGCCGATGGCACGCCCTACCTCGGCGACCCGCGACACGTCCTCAAGCAGGTGGTGTCCCGCTACCAGGAGGCGGGCTGGACCCCGGTGGTCGCCGCGGAACTGGAATTCAGCCTGCTGACCGTGGATGCCGACAACCCCCGCCACAGCTGCCCGGCCCCCGCCGGCCACAACCCGGTGGGCGGCAACATGTACGCCCTGGACGTGCTCAACCAGCACCGGGAAATGATGGATGAACTGCGCCGCGCCTGCGAGCTCCAGGACCTGCCCTTCGACGGCGTGGTGAAGGAGTCCGCCCCCTCCCAGTACGAAATCAACATGCACCACGTCGACAACCCGGTGCTGGCGGCCAAGCAGATCCTGATGATGAAGCGGCTGATCAAGGGCGTGGCGGCCCGCTACGGCCTGGTGGCCAGCTTCATGCCCAAACCCTTCGAGGATGAATCCGGCAACGGCCTGCATGTGCACTGCAGCCTGCTGGACGCAAACGGCAACAATGTTTTCGATGACGGCAGCGAACGCGGCACGCCCCTGTTGCACCACGCCATCGCCGGCTGCCTGCGCCACATGCCGGAGTCGCTGGCGATTTTCGCGCCGAGCTACAACGGCTATCGACGCTTCCAGAGCGGCTCCCACGCACCGATCTACGCCACCTGGGGCTACGAGAATCGCACCGTCGCGGTGCGCGTGCCCGCCGGCAGCCACGCCGCGCGACGCCTGGAGCACCGGGTGGCCGGCGCCGACGCCAACCCCTACCTGTTGCTCGCGGTGATACTCGGCGCCATGCTCGAGGGCATGGAGCAACAAATGCCGGCGCCCAAACCCACCAACGGCGACGGCTACGCCGTGCAGGGGATTCCGCCCCTGCCGGGCTACATGCACGAGGCGCTGGAACTGTTCAGCCAATCGGACTTTATCCGCTCGGCCCTGGGCGGCGAACTGCAGCGCATCTTTACCCTCACCAAAACCCAGGAAATCGACGAGTTCCGGCGGCGCATCACCGCCCTGGAATACCAGAGCTACCTCGAACGACTCTAGCGAAGCGCTGCACTGGCGGTATCCGGCGGCCACTTCTTCGGCGTTGAGCCGATCAACTCACCGGCGAGATCGACCACCGCCCGCCGCGCGCGCTCGATGGAGGCCGCGTGGCGGTCATCGCCAAACTCCTGGTACTCCACGCGGATTTCATGAAAGCGCTCAACACCCAGATAGTGACCGAGAACCTCGATGTGCGGACCGAGATGGTTCATGTGTTCACGCACGCCACCAAGGCCAAAGCCAAACTCGCCGGTCGAGGCCAGCAGCACCAGGGTCTTGCCCGAGAACACCGGAGCCAGGGGAAAATCTCCCCTGTCGAGGTCAAAGGTAAAGGTTTCGTTGACGCGCACAATCTGGTCAAACCAGGCCTTCAGCGCCGCCGGCATCCCGTAGTTGTACATGGGAGCGGTAATGACGATGACATCTGCCCGGCGCACTTCATCAATCAACTGGTCAGAGAGCGCCAATAGCTCCACCTGCGCCGGACTGCGCTGCGCCGGCGGGGTGAAGGCCGCGGCGATCCAGTCCTGCGAAATAAAGGGGGGCGGGCAAAGGCCCACGTCGCGATGAATGACCCTATGCGCCGACGAATGTTGTGTCCATTCCCTGATGAATCGCGCACCGAGGCGCCTGGAGATGGAGCCATGTCCAGACACCGGGTTGTCGCCGCGCCGAGCACTGGAATCAATATGCAAAATGGTTTTCATGTAATTTCCTCTGGGGTTAGTCGCTCAATACCCGGAAATTTTCTTTCCACATCAGCCAGTTGACAAAGGTAAAATATTTTCCATAGCATGAATTAAACTCATCTATAGGTTGCCCGGTGTTCACACGACTCCCCTCCCTGAGCAGCATCAGGACCTTCGAATCCGCCGCCAGAAGGCTAAGCTTCAAGCACGCCGCGGCCGAACTGCACGTCTCGCCAACGGCGGTTTCGCACCAGATTCGCGCCCTCGAACGGCACCTGAAAGTCACGCTGTTTGATCGCGGGACACGGCAAGTCACCCTGACCCGCGAGGGCGAAGCCCTGGCGCTGGCGGCCCACACTGCGTTGCGCGAGCTGCAACTCGCGGTGAATCGCCTGGGCGCCTCGCCGCAGGCGGTGACGATCAGCACGACCCGCTCGTTCGCCGCATTGTGGCTGGCGGCGAACCTGCCTGACTTTCAGCGCCGGCATCCGGATATCACGGTAAAAATTGCCGCGGAGGACGCGGTGCTTGACCTGTCCCGGGAGGGGGATATCGATATGGCCGTGCGCTACGGGGAGTACCCCGCTGCGGCCGCGGGAGCCACCTCCCTGCTACAGGAATCGGTGGGCTGCTTCGCGAGCCCCGGCTACTGGACGGCGCTGACGCGGCAGGCCGCCGCCACCCTGTTTGCGACCCGCATGAAAAACCCCGACCTGCCCTCCCCGGACCTCAAAGCACTGATGACCCCGCACTGGCCGCTACCGCAAGGCTTCGACGTGCACTATTTCGATGATGAAAACCAAACCGTACAGGCGGCACTGGCCGGCCAGGGTATCGCGGTCGTCAGCCGCGTGCTGATCGGCACGGCGCTGGCCAACGGCTGGCTGACCGCCGGACTGGAAGACGTCACCGCGCTACTGCCGAGATTGCACTACTACACAGTCGTGCCCGAGCGGAGCCAGGGGGTTCGGGCTGTCGACGCGCTACAGACATGGCTGCGGGAGCAGCTGGGGCCTGTTCAGACTACATAAAAAGGGCCGTTGTGCCGCGATGCCCCGCGTCCCGACCCCAGGCGACTCCCCCGGGGCATCCCTCCGCGGTCAGCTGGAAGAGCGCAGGCCGGCGACGCGCGGGGCCGCCGCCAGGCCCGCCCCGGGCAGGGGCTGGTAGTCCCGCTCCAGCCGGGATACCAGCGCGAAACTCGCCACCGCGCCAAACAGCCCGAACACCACCATGCCGACAGCCTCGCCGGCCAGCACGCCGCGGGCACCGTACCACTGCGCGCCCAGGTACACCGCGGGCACGATACCCAGCAGCACCTTGCCGAAGTTGAAGGCGGTGGCCCAATGGGGATGGTGCAGGTTGTTGAAACTGGCGTTGGCCACGAACAGGCCGCCGTTGAAGAAAAAGGCCCACACCAGCGCGTGACAGTAGAACAGGATCAACTCCGCCGCCGCGGGCTCGGCGGAGAAGGCGGAAACGATCAGGCCGCTGCCCAGCCACAGCAGGCCCCACACCAGCAGGACATAGCCGGCATTGAAAACCAGGGCATTGACCAGGGTCTCGCGCACCCGGCCGAACAGGCCGGCGCCGGCGTTCTGGCCGATGATCGGCCCCACCGCCCCGGAGAGGGCGAACACCGCGGCGAAAGCCACCGGGCTGATGCGACCGAGGATGGCCGCCCCGGCCACCGCCCCGTCGCCGAACTGGGACATGGTGCGCAGCACGACGCTGTTACCAATGGGGGTGGCGAGGTTGGTGAGCACTGCCGGCCCGGCGATCGCCAGCAGGGGCCGCAGGTCGGTGCGAAACTCCCGGAGACTGCCGCGTCGCGGCAGGCGGTGGACGTGATACACGGCGCGCCAGGCCACCAGCAACACTGCCCAGCGCGAGATCACTGACGCCACCGCGGCACCTTCGAGCCCCCAGCCAAAGGTAAAAATAAACAGCGGGTCCAGCGCCGCGTTCACCGCCGAGCCGATCAGGGTCGCCCACATCGAGCGCCGGGCGTCGCCGATGGCGCGCACCCCGGCGGCGGCGCTCATGCCCAGCACCATCACCGGAATATTCGGCAACAGGATGCCGCCGTAGCTCTGCGCGTATTCCAGCGCCGGCCCCGCGGCTCCCAGCAGCGACAACAACTCGCGCAGGTAAAACCAGGCCACCACGCTGATCAGCATCGATACCAGGAAATTGAACAGCAGGCCATTGCCGCAGTAGCGCCCGGCGAGATCGCGCCGATGCGCGCCCTCGGCCCGGGCCACCAGGGCGCCCAGGGCGATCTGCAAACCGATGCTCACCGACACCAGGAAGTAGATCAGCGTGCCGGCGTAGCCCACCGCCGCCACCAGCGAGTGATCGTCCAGCAAGGTGAGAAAATACATGTCCACTAGATCGACCCCGAACATGGCGATGAGGCCGGTGGCGGAGGCGCCGGTCATGGCCAGCACATGGCGCATGGTGGAGCCCCGGGTGAACTTGGCCTGGGTCATGGATTCCCTCGTTTCCCCTTGTGGCGACCGCGCACTCACGAGTGGCGGCGACGTTGGCGAAAATGGTGGCGGCATTGGCACTGGCGGGCGACGGCCCCCCGCGGAAGAGCGCATGATACTGTATCCGACCGCCACCTGCGGCGGCAATTCGCGGGCGGAAATCATGGCATTGGCGCCTGCGAGCTGCCACACTGCCCCGAGTGCGCCGGAAGACTTTTTCGGCCAAAAAAGTTACCATTCGCTTCTTTTACGATCTGCGAGGTCCGTTCCGGCGATGACCCAACCGACCCCCAAGCCGCCGCTAAACCCGGTCAACGTGACCATTTTCGTCGGCCTTCCGCTCGCCGCGCTGGTGCTGGTGCCCCTGTGGGGCCTGTACCGCGGCTACGATGGTTTCCAGTGGCTGTGGGCCCTGGCCTTTCTCTACCTAAATGGCATGTCCATCACCGGGGGCTACCACCGCCTGTGGGCCCACAAAGCCTACGAGGCCCACCCGGCGCTGAAGTGGTTTTTTGCCTTCTGGGGCGCGGGCGCCCTGCAGAACAGTATCCTGATCTGGGCTTCCGATCACCGCCGCCACCACCGCCACGTGGACGACGACCACCGCGACCCCTACTCCGCCAGCCGCGGACTGTGGTTCAGCCATATGGGCTGGATGCTGCGCAAGTACAACAGCAACGACCCCGATTTCAGCAACGCGCGGGACCTGCAGCGCGATCCGGTAGTGATGTGGCAGCACCGGCACTACGTAGCGCTGACGGTGTTCATGAACGTGGGCCTGCCGCTGCTGCTGGGCGTCTGGCACGGCGATATCATCGGCACCCTGTTGCTAGTGGGCCTGCTGCGGCTGGTGGTCAACCACCATGTGACCTTTTTCATCAACTCCCTGGCCCATTTCTGGGGCAGCCGTCCCTACACCGAGTCCAACAGCGCCCGGGACAACGGCTTTTTGGCCTTCCTCACCTACGGCGAGGGCTACCACAACTACCACCACATCTTCCAAACCGACTACCGCAACGGCATCCGCTGGTACCAGTGGGATCCCACCAAGTGGATGATCAATCTCTGTTCCCGCCTGGGCCTGGCCCGGAACCTGACCCGGATCCCCAACTTCAAGATCCAGCGCGCCATCCTCGACACCCAGTTCGAGCGCGCGCGGCGCAAGCTGGAGCGGGCCGAGAATCCCGCCCCCCTGCTGGCGAGCCTGGAACGCGAATACCAGCTCTTCACCGAGTCGGTGAACCAGTGGAAGGCCCTGCAGGCGGAGCGCTACGAACGCAAGGTGGCGGAACTCGAAGGCGCCATCGAGGAGCGCAAGCTGGCCCTGCTGCACAAGTGGGAACACGCCGCCCTGCGCACCAAGTTCAAGGAGCTGGAGTACTCGTTGAAGATGCAGCGCAAGCGCCTGTCGATGCTGATGCAGCAAGTCCAGCCCCAGGCCGCCTGAGCGCAGGCCGCCTGAGCGCGGCCTTTCCCCTGATCGCAGACCGCCTGATCGCAAGCCGCCTGATCCGGCTGGCCGCTTTCCGCGTAGGAGACCGGAGTGCCATAATGGCGCCGAGCCAGCCAATAACAAGGGGACCACATGACCGATTCCATCTACGACTTCACCTGCCAGTCACCCACCGGCGAGGCCAGATCGCTGGGTGATTACAGAGGCAAGGTACTGCTGGTGGTAAATACCGCCTCCAAGTGCGGCTTTACCCCCCAGTTCGAAGGCCTGGAGCAGCTGTACCAGAAATACCGCGAGCGCGGCCTGGAGATTCTCGGCTTCCCCTGCAACCAGTTCGGCAAGCAGGACCCCGGCAGCAACGGCGAGATCATGGAGTTCTGCCAGCTCAACTACGGTGTCAGCTTCCCCATGTTCGGCAAGATCGAGGTCAATGGCGACGCCGCCGACCCGCTGTACAAGCACCTCAAAAAAGCGGCCCCCGGCGCCCTTGGCTCCCAGCGCATCAAATGGAATTTCACCAAGTTCCTGGTGGACGGCTCCGGCAAGGTCATCAAGCGCTACGCGCCGATGACCAAGCCGGGGGATATCGAAAAGGATATCGACGCCCTCCTGGGCTGAGTGTCGCCGTGCGCCGCCGCGAACCGGGCGGCGCAGCCCCCCGACTCACGGCTTTACCGTCGCCCCGTCGGACTGCTCGACCATGACGCAATCGCGGCCCCCAGCCTTGGCGCGGTACAGCTGCCGGTCGGCGATTTGCAGGAACTGGTCCGCGTCGAGGTCGCCGCGAGCCGCGGCCACCCCCACACTGACGGTGACCGCCACCCCGGCGGGGTAGTCGCCCGCGGCCACCGCCGCGCGAACCTTCTCCGCCAGGATACGCGCGCCCTCGGCATCGGTGTCGGGGCACAACACCAGGAACTCCTCGCCGCCCCAGCGGCCCACACGGTCGGTGTGGCGGATACCGCGCTGTAAAATACGGGCGATTTCACGCAACACATCGTCGCCCATCAGGTGCCCGTGGACGTCGTTGATCTGCTTGAAGTGATCGACATCCGCCAGCAATACCGCGGTACCGCGCCCGGTCCTGCGCGCCAGCGCCAGCGTGTCGGCAAGCGCCTCGTCGAGCCGCATGCGGTTCCACAAACCGGTCAGGCGATCGATGGCCGCGCTCTCCTTCAGTTGCTGGTAGGCCTCGGTGCGGGATATTTCGTAGTGGCGAAACAGGAACCAGTGGGCGGTCATCACCTCGGCAAAGTTCAACAGCGCCCCCTGGCTGAGGTGCACCTGGTGCCAGTTGGGCTCGACCACCGCCAGGAAGACCATGACAAACGTGAAAAACAGGCCGGTCACCCACGATCCGGCGCGCACCCCCAGCAGGAAAAAGGCGATGGGCGGCAATACCGTAATCCACAGCAGGGAATAGCTCGCCCCCCGGGCCAACCAGGTAAAGCCGGCAAGAACGCCGATCAGGGTGAGCACCGCGGCCCAGCTGGCGCGCCGGAATTGCGCGGTGCGGCGCGTGTAGGCGTAAATACCCAAGGTGCAGGCGAAACCGGCGAAATCGAACAGGGCGATAGCCTCGTCGCCGAACAGGACCAGGTTGAGAGTACCGATGACGCCGAAATACAGCGCCATGATCAAAATAAAGGCGTAGAGCAGCGCCACCTGGCGGTAGCGCGGGTCGTCGACAGTGATGTCCGGGTGGTGGTGGCGCCAGAGCACGGGAGCTTGCCTATCTTTCGAATCGGTGTCGGCTCTGCGCAGAGCAACGCTCAGTATGGGGATTCCCCAAGACGGCACTCAGAACCAGCACAAGTATCCCACACAGTCACTGTGGTCACTATGCAAGCGGCGCGCCGGATCGCTGAAGTGTGACGCGGTTGGCGACCCCGCGCTTGCAGGGCGGCTTTCGGCCACCACCGCGCGCGAATGGCCGACTAAATTCAGCCCTACAGAAAGCCCCATGTAGGGTCGAATTTATTCGACCAAGGCAGCCCACTCTCCCTGTAGGGTCGAATTTATTCGACCAAAAAGCGGCGGAATGAATGACCCGAAAAGAGGGGCCCGCTGTCCGCCCTACAGGGAGGCCCACTCCACACCCTGTAGGGTCGAATTCATTCGACCAAGGCACCCTCGGCACCACACGGCACGGGGCCGCGCCGTGAGGCCTCAGTGCTCGCGGGTGGCGCGGAACTCGATATCCGGCCAGCGCTCCTCCATCAGCGACAGGTTGACCCGGGTGGGCGCCAGATAGGTGAGGTAGCCGCCGCCGTCGATGGAGAGCTGGTCCGCCGCCTTCTTGCGGAACTCTTCCAGCTTGCGCTCGTCGTCACAGTAAACCCAGCGCGCGGTGTACACGTTGACCGGCTCGTACATCGCCTCCACCTTGTACTCGTCCTTGAGCCGGTAGGACACCACGTCGAACTGCAACTGGCCGACGGCGCCCACGATCAGGTCGGTGGATTTGATCGGCGCGAAAACCTGGGTCGAACCCTCCTCGGAGAGCTGTTGCAGGCCCTTTTGCAACTGTTTGGACTTCATCGGGTCCTTGAGGCGAATACGGCGGAACAGCTCCGGGGCGAAATGGGGAATGCCCGTGAACTGCAGCTCCTCGCCCTCGGTGAAGGTATCGCCGATCTGGATGGTGCCGTGGTTGTGCAGGCCGATGATATCGCCAGAGACGGCCCGCTCCACCAGCACCCGTTCGCCGGCCTTGAAGGTCACCGCGTCGGCGATCTTCACATCCTTGGCGATACGCGTATGGCGCATTTTCATGCCTTTGCGGTACTCGCCGGAACACACGCGCAGAAAGGCGATGCGGTCGCGGTGGCGCGGGTCCATATTGGCCTGGATCTTGAACACAAAGCCCGAAAAGCTCTCCTCGCCGGCGCCCACCGGGCGGCTGGTGGCTTCGCGGTCCTGGGGCGGCGGGGCCCACTGTACAAAGTCGTCGAGCATCTCCCGCACGCCGAAGTTGCCCAGCGCGGTGCCGAAGAACACCGGGCTCAGCTTGCCGGCGAGAAAAGCCTCGAGGTCGAAGGTATGGCTGGCGCCGCGCACCAGTTCGATCTCGTCCACGAAATCCTCGTAGTCCTCCCCCAGCAGCTCGCGGGCGGCCTCGGAGTCCAGTCCCGCGATGCGCTTGTCCTCGGGCAGCACGCTGCCCTGCCCCGGGGTGTACTGGTGGATCACGTCGGTGTAGAGGTTGTAGACCCCCTTGAACAGGCTGCCCATGCCGATCGGCCAGTTGATCGGCGCGCCCTGGATCGCCAGCACTTCCTCGATCTCGTCCAGCAGCTCGATGGGGTCGCGAATATCCCGGTCCATCTTGTTGACGAAGCTGAAGATCGGCGTGTCCCGCAGGCGGCACACGTTCATCAGCTTGATGGTGCGATCCTCCACCCCCTTGGCGCCATCGATCACCATCAGCGCGGAGTCCACCGCGGTCAGCGTGCGGTAGGTATCCTCGGAGAAATCCTCGTGACCGGGCGTGTCGAGCAGGTTCACGGTGCGTTCGCGGTAGGGAAACTGCATCACCGAGGAGGTCACCGAGATGCCCCGCTCCTGCTCCATGCTCATCCAGTCGGAAGTGGCGTGGGGGCCTTTCTTGCCCTTGACGCTGCCCGCCACCTGGATCGCCTGGCCGAGCAGCAGCAGTTTCTCGGTAATCGTTGTCTTACCGGCGTCCGGGTGGGAGATGATCGCGAAGGTGCGGCGACTGCTGATGTCCTTGCTGAGCTCTGACATGGATCCTGCCGGGGTGAAAAAGCGCGGATTATACGCCTTATGGCGGCCGGGCGCAGCGGCGGCCGCGCCGGGCGCGACGGTCCGCCCCGGGGGCGGGCCTTCACGCCCCGCGATAGAGCCGTTCCTGGTACTGCCGGGCCACCTCCTCCCAGGGAAAGCGCGCCGCCGCGGCGCGGCGACACAAGGCGGCCCAATCCCGCGGCCGCGCGTGCAGCGCGAGAGCGTCCCGCAAACGGCCCAGCATCGCGTCCGCCTGGGCCCCGGGCCCGTCGCCACCGAAACGGAACCCGGTCTCGCCGTCGACCACCGTGTCCACCAGCCCGCCAACAGCGTGCACCAGGCAGGGCTGCCCGGCGCGCATCGCCAGCATCTGGCTGATGCCGCAGGGCTCGAAACTGCTGGGCATCAGGAACAGGTCGCCGCCGGTGTAAAGGAGCTCCGCCAGGGTTTCCGAGTACCCCCCAAGAAACAGCAGGTTACCGCGTTCACCGGCGCAGCGGGTCAGCAGGCGCTCCAACGCCGGCTCGCCACTGCCGAGCACCACCAGCAACCGCTCCTCGCCCAGCGTGTCCAGCACATGCTCCAGGGCGGGGCGCCCGTCCGCCATCGGCCGCGCGAGCAGACTGAGTTTCTGCGCGGTCATGCGGCCCACCGACGTCGCGACCAGGGCCGGGCGCGCGCATCCGGCGCGCTCCCAGTCGTCCAGCCGCCGCAGGCCCAGCAGGTCGCAGGAACGCACCTGATCCGACCGCCCCAGCCAGCACATCAGCTCGGGACGGATGATACCGGGCCACGCCTCGAAGGGCGGCGCCGGCGCCGGCGCCGGGTACTCGCAGCCATTGAGAATGCCTTCGAGCCGGCCCTCCCGGTCCGCCGCCTGCAAATCCACCTCCAGGCCGGCGCCACCGCCGCCCTCCTCGCCGTGGCGGAGTATCTCCCGGGCGTAGGTGGGCGACACCGCGTGCACCTTGTGGCACAGATTGATGCCGGCGCGCATGAGGTTGACACAGTCCGGATAGCGGGGGTCCGCCACCATTCCCCGCGGCACGGTGAGGCCGGGAAACCAGCTGTACAGGGCCGACTCGTCGCCGGCAAAGGGCCTGATGCCCTGCAGGGCGAGGTTGTGGATACTGAAAACCCGACGGGTGTCGGCGAGCGCGGCGGCGGCGCGGTCGCCGTGCAGCAACAGCGCCACCAGGGCGGTGTGCCAGTCGTGCAGGTGAATGACGTCCGGTCGCGGCAGCTGCTGCGCGACCAGGGCGTGAACCACCGCGCTGCAAAACAGCGCGAAACGCGACGCATCGGTGGCGAACGGGCGCCCTGGCGGGTCGTCGCAGTAGATAGCGCCGCACGCCGCGAACAGGGGGTGTTCCAATACCCAGAACCGGACAGCAGCGGCCGCCCGCGGTGGCAGGCGATAGACCCCGACGTGTTCCAGCCGACCGCGGAAGGGCAGGGCCACGGTGGCCACCCGCTCCGCCCCCGGCAGCCGGGAGAAGCGCTGGTAACCGGGGGTGACCACCGCAACCTCGTGGCCCAGGGCCGCCAGCGCGCGGGGGACATCGCGCAGCACATCGCCCATGCCACCGACCTTGCCGCCGGGCAGGGCGCCGTTCTCCACCGCCACCATCAACAGCTTCACGGGGCGGCGCCGCCAACCGCCGGACCGACACCGGGGGAATGGGCACTCACCGGTAGCGCCCGGGTGCGCCAGATCTCATCGCGGTACTGGGCAATGGTCCGGTCACTGGAGAATCGGCCGCTGAAGGCGGTGTTGAGGACGCTCATCCGTCCCCACGCGCGCCGGTCGGCGAAGCTCGCATCGACACGGCGCTGCGCGTCCACGTAACTGCGAAAATCCGCGGCGGTCATCCACGGATCGCCGGGGGCTCGCAAGGCCGCGCACACCGGCTCGAAAATCCCGCCCTCCAGCAGGTTGAAGTGGCCACACTCCAGCAGGTTTACCACCCGCGCGAGGTCCTCGTCGCCGGCGATAATGGCCGAGGGATCACAGGATTGCCGGGCCGCCTCCACCTCGGTGGCGGTGAGGCCAAAGAGAAAGAAATTGTCCTCGCCCACCGCCTCGCGGATCTCGATATTGGCGCCATCCAGGGTGCCGATAGTCACCGCGCCGTTCATCATGAATTTCATGTTGCCGGTTCCCGAGGCCTCCTTGCCCGCGGTGGAAATCTGCTCCGAGAGGTCGGTGCCCGGGCAAATCACCTCCATGGTCGAGACCCGGTAATCGGGTACGAAGGCAATGCGCAGCCAATCCCGCATGCGGGGATCGCGGTTCACCACGGTGGCCACGTTGTTCACCAGCTTGATGATGCGCTTGGCCATGGCGTAACCCGGCGCCGCCTTGCCGCCAATCAACACGCAGCGCGGGTGCAGGCCGTCGGTGTCGCCACGCTGGACGCGGTCGTACACGTGAATGACGTGCAGCACATTCAACAGTTGCCGCTTGTACTCGTGGATGCGCTTGACCTGGACATCGAACATCATGTCGAGATCAAAACGAATGCCGCATTCCCGCTCCACCAGCTCGGCCAGGTCGCGTTTGTTGTCGCGCTTGACCGCCAGGAAGCGTTCGGTAAAAGCGGCGTCCCCGGCGCGGGGCGCCAGCGCCGCCAGCTGCTCGAGATTCCCGATCCAGGCGTTGCCGACCGTGTCGCTCAGCAGGGCCTTGAGCCGCGGGTTACAGTGCGCCAGCCAACGCCGCGGAGTCACGCCATTGGTTTTATTGTTGAATTTCTCCGGACTGAACGCGTGAAAATCCCTGAACAGGCCCTGCTTCAACAATTGCGTGTGCAGCGCGGCAACGCCGTTGACCGAGTGGCTGCCGACGATGCCCAGGTAGGCCATGCGCACCACCGGTTCGGGCGCCTCCTGAATGAGCGACATGCGCGCCTGGCGCTCGATGTCGCCGGGCCAGCGATCCGCGACCTCGCCCAGAAAGCGGGCGTTGATCTCGTAGATGATATCCAGCAGCCGCGGCAGCAATTCGCCGAACAGGCTGACCGACCACACCTCCAGCGCTTCCGGCAGCAGTGTGTGGTTGGTGTAGGCCATGGTGCCGGTGGTGATGGCCCAGGCCCGGTCCCAGTCCAGCCCGTGGAGATCCATCAGCAGCCGCATCAGTTCGGGGACCGCCACCGTGGGATGGGTGTCGTTGAGCTGGAACGCATTGTGGGCCGCGAACTCGCTGAAATCATTCCCGCGGCGCGCAATCCACTGCTGCAACACGTCCTGCAGGCTGGCCGAGGCCAGGAAGTACTGCTGGCGCAGGCGCAACTCCTTGCCCGCTTCGCTGGCGTCGTTCGGATACAGCACCATGGTGATCTGTTCCGCCTGGTTCTTGGCCGCCACCGCGTCGGTATAACTTCCGGCATTGAATTCCTCGAGGTCGAATTCGTCGGTGGCCTCCGCCTTCCACAGGCGCAGCGTATTGACCGTACCGTTGCGATAACCGGGCACCGGGATATCGTAGGGGATGGCGAGCACATCGTGGGTATCCACCCAGCGCGCGCGCTGGGAACCGTCGGACTCGCGGTAGAATTCCGTGCGGCCGCCAAACAGCACCCGGCGCGTAAACTCCGGGCACTCGATCTCCCAGGGGTTGCCGTGTCGCAGCCAGCGATCCGGGAACTCCACCTGGTAGCCGTTCTCGATGCGCTGGTGGAACATGCCGTATTCGTAGCGGATGCCGTAGCCGGTGACAGGCAGCGACATGGTGGCGCAACTGTCGAGAAAACAGGCCGCCAGCCGGCCCAGGCCGCCATTGCCCAAACCGGCATCCAGTTCCTCGTCCTCCACCGCCTCCAGGTCGCAGGCCCAGGCTTGCAGGGCCTCCCGGACCCCGGGCTGGATGTCGAGGTTGAGCAGTGCGTTGTTGAGGCTGCGCCCCATCAGGAATTCCAGCGACAGGTAGTTGACCGCCTTGACCGGCTCGCGCTGGTAGCGCTCCCGGGTAACGCGCCACTGGGCCACCAGCCGGTCCCGCACGGTCAGCACCAATGCCTGGTAGAGGTAGTGGTGGGAGCAGCCGGCGTCGTCCCGCCCCAGGGTCAGGGCGTAGTGCCGTTGCAGGTCATCGCCAATGCCGGATTGCGGTCGCGCCGCCAACTTCTCTGCGTTCATAGGGGGGTCACTCTCTCGTCGTTGCCGCTGACCAGCGTCGGCGCCAGGCCCGCGGTCAGGATCTGCACCGAGACCGGCTCCAGGTGGATGTGGTCGCCGCAGGGGATGGGGCTGGCCGTTGCCAGCGCGGCCGGGGCGGCGGTATCGGCATACAACCACCAATGCCCGACCGGGACCGCGGGCAAAACAAAGCGCCGCGCCCGCTCATCGACATTGAACAACACCAGTAGGAAGCGGGAACCCGGGTGGCCGGCGTCGGCGCTCTCGGTGAGCAGGTAACCGAGTACCCGCTTGTCGGGCTCGTGCCAGTGCCTGTCGCGCATGGGCCGCCCCTCGCTGTTGAGCCACTGGATACTGTCGTCGGTCGGGTCGTTCGGCTGGTGGCGGTACACGCTGGGTTGCAGCACCGGGAACTGGTGGCGCAGGGCCAGCAACCTGCGGGTAAAGGCGATCAGGGCCCGGGCCTCGCCGTCCAGACCGGGCCAGTCGACCCAGTTCAGCCGGTTGTCCTGGCAGTAGGCGTTGTTGTTGCCCTGCTGGCTCCGCCCCAGTTCGTCGCCGGCCAGCAGCATCGGCACCCCCTGGGACACGCACAGCGTGGCGAGGAAGTTGCGCTGCATGCGCCAGCGCCGGGCCTCGATCGCGGGGTCGGCGGAAGGGCCTTCCACACCCTGGTTGGCGCTCAGGTTTTCACTGTGCCCGTCCTCGTTGTTTTCGCCGTTGGCCTCGTTGTGGCGGTGGGCGTAGCTCACCAGGTCGCGCAGGGTAAAGCCGTCGTGGCTGGTCACGAAATTGATGCTGGCGGAGGGGCGGCGACCGGCGTGTTCGAAGATATCCCCCGAGCCGTGCAGGCGCCGGGCCAGCTCCGGGAGTTGACCCGGCTCGCCCCGCCAGAAGCGGCGGATCGTATCCCGGTAGCGGTCGTTCCACTCGCTCCAGCCCGCGGGAAAGTGTCCCAGTTGATAGCCCCCGGGGCCGACGTCCCAGGGTTCCGCGATCAGCTTGCGGGTGGACAGCAGCGGGTCCTGGGCCAGCACCTGGAAAAAAGCCGCGCCGTTGTCAAAGCCCTGTTCCCGGCGGCCCAGCACGGTGGCCAGGTCAAAGCGAAAGCCGTCGACCCCCATGGTTCCGGCCCAGTAGCGCAGGCTGTCGGTCACCAGTTGCATCACCCGCGGATGGGCGATATTGAGGGTATTGCCACAGCCGGTGTCGTTCACGTAGAAGCGGCGGTCGCCGGGCAGCAGCTGGTAGTAGGACAGGTTGTCGATGCCCCGGAGGCTGAGGGTGGGACCGAGGTGATTGCCCTCGCAGCTGTGGTTGTACACCACGTCGAGGATCACCTCCAGGCCGGCGTCGTGGAAGCGCGCCACCATGTCGCGGAAGGCCTCCGGTCCGGCACCGCCGAGGTAGGCGGGATGGGGGGCGAAGAAAGCCAGCGTGTTATAGCCCCAGTAGTTGCGGAGCCCGCGCAGGTGGAGCGCGTGTTCGTCGATAAAGGCGTGCACCGGCAACAGTTCCACGCTGGTGACGCCCAGGGCCTTCAGGTAGTCGATCACCGCCGGCTGGGCCAGGCCGCCAAAAGTGCCCCGCAGCGCCGCGGGCACTTCGGGGTTCTGCCGGGTGAAACCGCGCACGTGCGCCTCGTAGATCACCGTTTTGTGCCAGGGCACGACGGGGAGTGGTGCCCGGTCGCGGCGCTCGAAGGCGGCCTGGATCACGGCGCGCGGAACGTGGTCGGCATTGTCGCGGGTATCGAAGCCCAGGTCCTGGTCCGGGTGGTCGTGTTGGAAACCGAAATTGGCGTCGTGCCAGCGGTACTGCCCCCGCAGGGCCCTGGCGTAGGGGTCGAGCAGCAGTTTGTGGGGATTGAAACGGTGGCCGGCACGGGGCTCGTAGGGCCCGTGCACGCGGTAGCCGTAGCAGTAGCCCTCCCCCAGGTCCTCGACATAGCCGTGCCAGATATCGTGGGTCCTCTCCGGCAGCGGCAACCGCGCCAGTTCCTCCCGGCCGTCGGGGGCGTATACGCACAACTCGACAGCCTCGGCGTGGGCCGAGAACAGCGCGAAGTTGGTACCGGCGCCATCGTGGGTCGCTCCCAGCGCGGTCGCATTGCCAGCGGTGATTTTCACAAGGCCTCCCCGCCCGGGCGGTGAACCAGTATCAACGTGGCCAGCGGCGGCACCGTGATCGCCAGGGAGCAGGGCTGCCCATCCGCCCCGCGGTCGTCGGCCATCGCCCCACCGAGGTTGCCCTGGCCACTGCCCCCGTATTCACTGGCGTCGGTATTCAGGCATTCGGCGTACCAGCCGGCGCGGGGCGCGCCCACCCGGTAGCCGTGATGCACCCGCGGGGTGAAGTTCGCCACCACCACGACCGGGGGGGCGCCCTCCCCGCCCAGACGCAACCAGGCGAACAGCGACATCCCCCGCCGGTCGGGTTGCAGCCAGGTGAAGCCCCCGGGCTCGCAGTCCCGGCGATACAGGGCCGCAAGGTCGCGGTAGACCCGGTTCAGATCGCGCACCAACTGCTGCACGCCGCGGTGGGTGCCCTGGGCAAGCAGCTCCCAGTCCAGTTCCCGGTCGTGGTTCCATTCCCTGCGCTGGGCGATTTCACCGCCCATAAACAGCAGTTTCTTGCCCGGATAGGCCCACATGAAACCCAGGTAGGCACGCAGGTTGGCGAACTGCCGCCAGTCGTCGCCGGGCATCTTTTCCAGCAGCGAGTGTTTGCCGTGCACCACCTCGTCGTGGCTGAGGGGCAGAATGAAATTCTCGTCCCAGGCGTAGAGAATGCCGAAGGTCATTTCCTCGTGGTGGTAACTGCGGTGCACCGGGTCTCTCGCCATATAGCGCAGGGAATCGTTCATCCAACCCATGTTCCACTTGAAGCCGAAACCCAGGCCTCCGGCATCCACTGGCCGGGACACCCCGGACCAGGCAGTGGACTCCTCGGCCACCATCAGGATACCCGGGTGGCGCGCGTACATGCGCCGATTGACCTCGCGCAGCAGGGTGATGGCCGCCAGATTTTCCCGGCCACCGTGCGGGTTGGGTATCCACTCCCCCTGCCGGCGGCTGTAGTCCAGGTATAGCATTGAAGCCACGGCGTCCACCCGCAGGCCGTCAATATGAAACTCCTCCAGCCAGTAGTTGGCGTTGCTAAGCAGGTAGCTGATGACCTCTCCCCGACCATAATTGTAGATCAGCGTATTCCAGTCCGGGTGGAGGCCCTGGCGCGGGTCCTCGTGCTCGTACAGCGCGGTGCCGTCAAAACGGCCCAGGCCATGGTCGTCCGCGGGAAAGTGACCGGGCACCCAGTCCAGCAGGACACCGATACCGCTGACGTGACAGCGGTCGACAAAGGTGCGCAATTCGTCGGGCGCGCCAAAACGGATCGATGGCGCATACAGGCCCAGGGGCTGGTAGCCCCATGAACCGTCGAAGGGGTATTCGCTCAGCGGCAGCAGCTGGATGTGGGTAAAACCCTGCTCCACGACGTAGGGGATCAGTTCGTCGGCCAGTTCCAGGTAGCTCAGGTAGCGGTTGCCCTCGGTAACCCGCCGCCGCCAGGAAGCGGCGTGGACCTCGTAGATACTGATCGCCTCCGCCACCGCGCGCGCGGCCGCGCGCCGCTCCAGCCACGCCCCGTCTCGCCAGTTGAAGTTGCCCGCGCCCGGCACGCGACAGGCGGTCTGCGGCGGGTGCTGCATGGAGCGCGCGAAGGGATCGGCCTTCAGTGGCAGCACGACGCCGGCGGCGTCGACAAGCTCGTACTTGTACAGGGACAGCTCCGCCACCTGCGGTATAAACAGCTCCCAGACGCCACTGGCCGGGTGTCGGCGCATGACGTGCCGCCGGCCGTCCCAGCCGTTGAAGTCCCCCACGACAGAGACCCGCCGCGCATTGGGCGCCCAGACCGCGAACAGCACCCCCGCCACGCCGTCCACCGTGCGCTGGTTGGCGCCGAGATAGCGCCAGGCCGTTTCCTCCGAACCCTCGGCAAAATAGTAAAAGTCCCCGTCGCTCAGGCAGGGCGGAAAGCGGTAGGGGTCCTCCAGCAGCCACTGCCGCTCCCCCCAGTGCGCCTGCAAGCGGTAAACAAGGTCTCGGGGGCACTGCGCCAAAGTGCATTCGTACAGGCCGGCGGGATGGAGCTGGCACATGGCCCGCGCGGATCCGTCGCCATCCCCGGGGAGCAGCGCGATGGCGGTGGCGCCGGGCAGGAAGGCGCGCACCACCAGGTCCCGCCCCCGCGGTTGGGGCCCGAGGACGGAAAACGGGTCTCCGTGCCGGCCTTGCACCAGCGCCTCCACCGTTTCCCGCGACAGGGTGGCGCTGCCTGCCCCGGCCCGCCGGTTCAAGATTTGCGCTCCCGGTCCACCGCCGCGAGCAGATCGCGGACCTGGGGGTCGGCCAGCAGTGATCGCGTATCGGCGCCCTGTTTGCGACGCCAGTTGGGATACTCGCGCCAGGTGCCCGGAATATTCACCGGCTCGCGCAGCAGCTGCAGGTCCTCGAGCTGCAACAGCAACAGCCGCGACCGGCCCCGGGCGCAGGCTTGGTGGATGGCCCGGCACAGCGCCATGTCGAACACCCGGTCGGGGTCGAGGGACTCCGACGGCTCCGCCCACACCCCGCTGTGTACCAACCAGTCCAGCAGCCGCGTCTTTTCCTCCCGGCGCCGCGCCCGCGCCGCTTCCAACACCTCCGGGCATGCGATCAGGCCCAGCTCGAAGCGACGCCGCAGATCGCTTCCCGACCACCAGTCGGCCAGGGTCGGCACATCGTGATTGGTCACCATCAGCAGCGTGTCAGGCACCTGCTCCCATGGCAGGCGCTGGCGACCGTCCAGGTGGGTGTCAAAATACAGCAGGCGATTGCCGTAAATATGGCTCTCGCGCATCCGTCGGCGAAAGCCCTCCGGCACCACCCCCAGGTCCTCTCCGATCACCAGGCACCCGCTGCGCTGGCTTTCCAGCCGCAGCAGGGCCAGCAGTTCCTCCCGCGGATAGTACACATACAGACCCGAGCGCGGCCCCTGCGCGGATTCCGGCAAGCACCACCAGAGCCGCTCCAGCGCCATTGCATGGTCGATGCGCAGCGCGCCGGCAGCCGCCATGTTGCTGCGCAGCAGCTCGATAAAGTGACCGAAGCGCTGGCGGCGCATCGCCAGCGGGCTCATGGCCGGAAACCCCCAATCCTGGCCCAGGGGCCCCAGCGGATCCGGCGGCGCGCCAACCGTGACACCGGGCAGGAACAGGCCGCGAAACTGAGCGACCTCGCTGCCCGGGCGCACCGCGCCCACCGCGAGGTCACGCATCAGGCCGATGCGCATGCCCGCGTCCAAGGCCTGCTGGTGACACCGGGCCAGCTGCGCCTGCGCCTGCCATTGCAGGTAGCCGAAAAACCGGGGACAGTCACGAAACCGACGGGCATAGGGATTGTGCGCCATTTCGTGGGCGACAAAGTGCTCGAGCGCCGCCCCCCGGGTATCGACAAAGGCCCTGAACTCGTCGGCGCGCGCACTGCCGCCATCCAGGTGACACTCGAGAAAATGGGCGAACAGTGCCTCGTAGAGTTCGTATTTGAGTGTATTGACGCCGTGGTAGTCCACGCGCGCGGCATCGTGCAGCGCGCGCCGCCGCGCGACGCGCGCCGCGGTCAACAGCGCCGCGCCGCCGCACTCCTGCCAGTCGGGCATGCACTCCGGGTCCAGGTAAACCGGGTTGAGGAAACGCCGGTCGGAGGGACTGTAGGGACTCGCGGCATCGGGGCTGTCACTGCATGGGGCGTGCAGCGGATTGAGTCCCACCAGGTCGGCGCCCAGCCCCGCCAGTTGATTCACCAGCTCCGTGAGGTCGGTGAAGTCCCCCACCCCCCAATTGCGCGCCGAACGCAGCGTGTACAATTGGCAGGTAGCACCCCAGAAGCGATCCTCGCCGGGCATGTCGTGGGCCCGGGAGGGGCAGGCGATGACCTGCGCGCGGATGTCCCCCTCCCCGTCATGCAGGCAAAGTTGGTGGTAACCCGGCGGCAATTGTCCCAGCGCGAGCCGGTGCGCCGCGTAGCGCCGATCCCCGATGCGGTACTCCCCCACTTCCGGCAGTTGCCCGGGCCGGCAACGTCCCGAGCGCCGCGCGCCGCCCTCTAACTGCAGTACCCAGTCAAAGTCCCGCTGCCCCTGCCCGGGAGGAAGCTGCAGGGCAACATGCGCCGCCTCGGCCTCCACGATATAGCATGGCCGCAGCACATCGCGCCAGGGTTCCGCGTCGAGCTCGGCGATCGCGCGATCGACCGCCTCCGGGTCCCCCGCGTCGTAGCCCATTGCCCGCAGCGCCCGCAAGCGGTCCTCCCGGGAAACGGCCTGCCGCTGCCCGTCGTAACCGAGGAAATCCGCGGAAATGCCAGACAGGTACAAAAGCTTTTCGAGTGCGTCCATGTATGGGAAGTGTAGACAGAAGCGGGCAACTGGCCGCGAAGATTTCGCCCCGGGGGAATGACTCGCCGCGCGGCGCATGACCCGGGTGTGACACATTGTCGCGGGGCAGCGCCCGCCACTGGCGGTATACTGGGCCGGTGAATACCGCTTCCTCCATTCAGTCACCCGCGTTCACGCCATCGGTGGCCAACCTGCGCAGCCTGTTGGCCATCCGCGCCATCGCCCTGCTCGGCCAGGCGGGTGTGCTGGCCTACGTACTGCTGGCCAGCCGCACCACCCAGAGCATGGCTGGCCTGGCGGCGAGCCTGGTGCTGCTGGCCCTGGTGACGGCCGCCAGCCTGTGGCGCACCACCCGCCCGCGCCCGGTGTCCCACGCCGAGTTCCTGGCACAGCTGCTGGTGGACGTACTGGGCTGGACGGCGCTGATGTACTTCTCCGGCGGCGCCGACAATCCTTTCGTGTCCTATTACATTGTGCCGGTGGTGGTGGCGGCGGCGGTGCTGCCCTGGCGCCACACCTGGCTGATCGCCGGCGCCTCGGTGCTGGCCTACAGCCTGCTGCTGTACATTCGCCAGCCCTTCCCCCTGTTCTCCCCCCACGCCGGCGGCATGCACGGCGACAGCGGCGGCGTGCACCGGCTGGGCATGTGGTTCAACTTCCTGTTCAGCGTTGGGCTCATCACCTATTTCGTGGTGCGCATGGCCGCGGAGCTGCGCCGCCAGGAGACTCGCGAGGCGGCGCTGCGCGAGGAGCGCCTGCGCAACGACCAGATTATGGCGGTGGCCAGCCTGGCCGCCGGCACCGCCCACGAGCTGGGCACGCCGCTGTCCACCATGACCGTGGTGGTCGAGGAAATGCGGCAGGACCCCGCACTGGGCGAGGAACAGCGCCGGGACTGCGAGCTGCTGCAGAGCCAGCTCGGGCAGTGCCGCGACATCCTGGCGGACCTCAGCCAGACCGCCGAGGCCAGCGCCGCGGGCCGGCGCCAGCAGCGCCCGGTAGGTGAATTCCTGGAAGCGACGGTGCAGCACTGGGCAGCGCGGCGGCCCCGGGTCTCCTGCACCACGCAGTGGCCACGCGAGGCGCGGCAGCCGGCCATCGCCTTCGACCAGACCCTGCCCCAGGCGCTGGAAAACCTGCTGAACAACGCCGCCGACACCGGCAGCGAGCACATCCAGGTGCAACTGGACTGGGACCGGCGGCAGGCCCGCATCGCGGTGCGCGACCGCGGGCCGGGAGTGCCGGAAGCGGTGCGCCGGCAACTGCGCGCGCCCGCCGCTGGCGACAACGGCGGCGGCCTGGGTATCGGCCTGATCCTGAGTCGCGCCACGGTGGAACGCCACGGCGGCGAGCTGCGCCTGGAGGCGGCCCCCGGCGGCGGCACGGTGGCCACCGTCACCCTGCCACTGGCGAGGACCGGGAGCGATAATCGATGAACAGTGCGAATCGCATCCTGCTGGTGGACGACGACGCGGTGTTCTGCGGCGTGCTCGCCCGGGGTTTCCAGCGCCGCGGCTTCGACACCCGGGAGTGCCACAACGGGCTGGAAGCGGTGCGGGCCTGCGCGGACTTTCGGCCCAGTCACATCCTGCTGGACTTGAACATGCCCGAGCTGTCGGGCCTGGCGGCGCTGCCGCAACTGCTGGCGGCCGCGCCGCGGGCGCGCCTGGTGGTACTGACCGGCTACTCCTCCATCGCCACCGCAGTGGAGGCGATCAAGGCCGGCGCCACCCAATACCTGTGCAAGCCGGCGACGGTGGAGGACATCCTGCGCGCCTTCAGCGGCGAGGCCCCGGAAGCGGAAGCGCGGCAACCCACCTCGCTGGACCGGCTGGAGTGGGAACACATCCAGCGGGTATTGAACGAAAACGAGGGCAACATCTCCGCCACCGCCCGCGCCCTGGGCATGCACCGGCGCACCCTGCAGCGCAAGCTGCAAAAGCGGCCGGTCAGGCGCTAGTTCTCCCTTCGGGCCAATTCCAGCTCGGTGGCCAGGGCGGCCAGCAGGGCGTCTCCGACCGCGTCCATGTCCAGCTCGCGCCCCGGCAGGCAGCGCGCCATGGAAGTGATCTGCAGGCCCGCGTAGCCACAGGGGTTGATGCGATTGAAAGGCTCCAGGTCCATGTCGACGTTGAGGGACAGGCCGTGGTAACTGCAGCCGCGGCGCACCCGCAGCCCCAGGGAGGCGATCTTGTCCGCTCCCACATAGACACCGGGGGCCTCGGCCTTGGGCGCGGCCGCGATGCCGTAGTCCGCCAGCAGGCGCACAATGCCGCGCTCGATCACGTCCACCAGGGCGCGCACACCGATGCCCAGCCGGCGGATATCCACCAGCGGGTACAGCACCCACTGGCCGGGGCCGTGATAGGTCACCTGTCCGCCGCGATCCACCTGCACCACCGGAATATCTCCCGGGGCCAGCACATGCTCCGCCTTGCCCGCCTGGCCCTGGGTGAACACCCGCGGATGTTGCAGCAGCCAGAGTTCATCCGGGGTATCCGGCCCGCGCTGGTCGGTGAAGGCCTTCATCGCCTCGAATGTGGCGAGGTAATCGACCTCGGCGCCCAGGCGCTTGAATTCCAGCGGCGGCATCAGATGACCATCTGCACCTGGCCGGTGGCCATCAGCTCCTCGTGCAGGGCCTTGAGCTGCTCCGGCCCGGTGGCGATGATGGTGATGGTGAGCGAGATAAAGGTCCCCTTGCTGGAGGCCTTGGCGACAATGGTCTCGCTGTCGAAGCCCGGCGCGTGGCGCTCGAACACCTCGATCACCACGGTTTCGAAATCCGCCTGCTGGCGTCCCAGCACCTTGATCGGGTACTCGCAGGGAAACTCGATCTTGGGCGGTTCCTGTTCTGTTCCCTCTATCCTATCTGTCATAGTGACCTCCTTTCGCCCGCGTCGCGGCCGGCATTTACCCGGCGCTGAACAGGGAGCTGATCCACATCAGCACCATGTCCCAGAGCCGGGCGAAGAAGCCGCCGGACTCCACCGACTGCAGCGCCACCACCGGGGACTGGAACACCGGCTCGCCATCCAGGGTCAGGCGCACGGTGCCGACCTCGTCGCCGCGGGAGAGCGGCGCCTCCAGCGGCTGGCGCAACTCCAGCTCGGTGCTGAGCTGGTCGCGCTTGCCCCGCGGCAGGGTGGCCACCGCCCCGTCCAGCAGACCCACGGCCACGTAGTCCTCGGCGCCTTTCCAGATGCGGGGTTTCTCCAGTTCCTGCCCGGCGTCGAACAGGTTCACGGTTTCATAGAAGCGGAAACCGTAATTGAGCAGGCTGCGCGACTCGTTCTTGCGCGAATTCGGGCTCGCGGTCCCCATCACCACCGAAATTAGCCGCATGTCGCGGCGCTTGGCCGAGGCCACCAGGCAGTAGCCGGCGGCATCGGTGTGGCCGGTCTTGAGCCCGTCCACACTGGGGTCTTCCGCCATCAGCGTGTTGCGGTTGTACTGCTTGATGCCGTTGTAGGTGAAGTCCCGCTCCTTGTAGAGGGCGTAGTGAGTGGGATAATCCTCGATCATCGCCCGCGCGAGAATGGCCAGGTCGCGGGCGGTGGTGACGTGATCGGCGTCCTGCAGGCCGTGGGAGTTCACGAAATACGAGTTCCTCATGCCCAGGGCTTCCGCGTTGCTGTTCATCAGCTCGGCAAAGGCGGCCTCGCTACCCGCGATGTGCTCGGCCACAGCGACCGTGGCGTCGTTGCCGGAGGACACGATGATGCCGCGCTCGAGGTCCTCGATGGTGACGTCCTTGCCCGGCTCGATCCACATCAGCGACGAACCCGCGAACACGGGGTTCTGGGACCAGGCGTTTTCGCTGACCACCACCTTGTCGTCGCGCTTGACGCGGCCGGCCTCGATCTCGCCGGCCAGCACGTAGGCGGTCATCATCTTGGTCAGGCTGGCGGGCGGCAGCGGCACATCGGCATTGTGCTCCACCAGTACCGCACCGCTATCGGCATCCATGAGGATGTAGGACTCCGCCGCCACCTGCGGCGGCGACGGCACAACGGTGGCCGCCCCGGCGCCGAGGGTGGAACAGAGCAGAAAAATAAAGAGTGTAAAGCGCTTCATAGAGCTCAAAACCTTGTCGCTTGCTTGAATCGTAAAGTATTGGCGGGCCGTAAAAAAACAGCCCGCGTCACAGACCTCGCCGCGGACGGCGACCTCAGGGCAGCAGCTGGCCGGCGCCGTAACCGCCGGCCTGCAATTCCCGCTGCAGGGCCAGCAGGGCCTCGTTGTTGTCCAGCGGACCCACGCGCACCCGGTACAACTGCTTGCCGCCGTCGTTCACCGGCGCCACGAACACCGGCGCGTCAATGCGCCCGGCCAGTTCCCGACGCAGGCGCCGGGCCGAATCCTCCGAACCGAAGGCCCCCAGCTGCAGGTAGCGATAGCTGCCCAGCGGGGTATCGCGGCGATCGTCCACGCCGACCACCTCGAGCACCTCGACCTCCACCGGGGCGGTGCCCTGTGCCATGTAGCCGAGTTTGACCGCGGCGCCGTAAGAAAGGTCAATCAATCGGTCCGAATGAAACGGACCGCGATCGTTGACCCGCACAATCACGCTGCGCCCGTTGTCGAGGTTGGTAACCCGGGCGTAGCAGGGAATGGGCAGTGTCTTGTGGGCGGCGGTGGCGGCATAGAGGTCGAAGATTTCACCGTTCGAGGTTTTCCTGCCGTCGAACTTGGTGCCGTACCAGGAGGCGATACCGCGCTCGCGATAGCCGCTGTGATCGGCCAGCACCTCGTAGGTCACACCGTTGACGGTGTAGGGGCTCTTGTTGCCCTGGGCGAGGATGGGGTCGGGACGCGGGACCGCGTCGACCACGTCCCCGGGGGCGATGCTTCCCCTTGGCGCGCCATCGACCACATCGGGCGGCGCCGGACCCGGACCCGGGTCGCGGGTCGTGGTACAGCCCGCGCCCACCAGCGCGGCGATCAACAGCGCCCCCGCGAGGCGCGGCGCCATCACCCTCGCCCTCCCGCCAGGCGCTGGCTGAGCTGGTACACGCTCATGGCGTACATGGCGCTGTGGTTGTAACGGGTGATGACGTAGAAATTGTGCAGTCCCAACCAGTATTCGAAGCCCTCGTCACCGTCGAACTTCATCGCGGTCACCGCCACCGCCGGGTCCAGCGCCATCGCCGGTTGCAGGCCCGCCTCCAGATATTCGCCGGCGGCGCGCGCGGGCTTGAGCCCGCTGTTGAACCAGTCGTCGGGCACCTCGCCGCCCAGGGTGGCGGCGGTCACCACCTGCTCACCGGGCCGCCAGCCGTGGCGCTTGAAGTAATTGGCCACGCTGCCAATGGCGTCCTCGGGGTTGTTCCAGATATCGGTGAAACCGTCGCCATCGAAATCCACCGCGTAGCTGCGGTAGCTGCTGGGCATGAACTGGCCGTACCCCATGGCCCCGGCATAGGAGCCCTTCATGGCCAGCGGGTCCAGGCCCTGGTCGCGGGTGAGCAGCAGGTAATTTTTCAGCTCCTTGGTGAAAAAGGCCGAGCGGCGCGGATAATCGAAAGCCAGGGTGGACAGGGCGTCGATCACCCGGTAGCTGCCGGTGATACGGCCGTAGAAAGTCTCCACGCCGATAATGGCCACGATGATTTCCGCCGGCACCCCGGTTTCGGCCTCGGCGCGGGCGAGGGTTTCGCGGTGCGCGGCGAAAAACTCCCGCCCCTCGCGCTCGCGTTTCTCGGTGAGGAATATTTGGCGGTACTCGTGCCAGGGCTTGGTCTTCTCCGCCGGCCGGGCGATCGCCTCGAGGATGCTCTCCTGGCGCTCGGCGTTGGCGAACACCGCCTCCAGGTTGCCCCGGTCGAAGCCCTGCTCGGTCACCAGCTCCTCGATGAGAGCCCGTGCAGAGGGATTGTCGCCGTAGTTGTCGGCGGCGCAGGCCATGATGGGCCAGCAAACCATTGCCGCCATCGCCAGGAACAGGTGTCGTGCCATTGAAGCTCCTCCGGAAAATCGGGTCAACGGGCCACCATGCGCTGCTCGGTGCTCACCGCCATCAGCAGGCCGAAGCCGGCCAGCAGGCTGACCACAGAGGTCCCGCCCGCGCTCACCAGGGGCAGCGGTACACCCACCACCGGCAGCAAGCCAGCGACCATGCCCATGTTAACAAAGATGTATACGAAAAACGTCAGCGTCAGGCTGCCCGCCATCAGCCGCCCATAGGTGCTGCGGGCGTGCAGGCCGATCCAGAAGCCGCGCAGCAGCAACAGCAGGTACAGGCCCGCCAGCATGATCACGCCGCGCAGGCCCCACTCCTCGGCCAGTACCGCTATAATGAAGTCGGTGTGGCTCTCGGGCAGGAAATCCAGCTGCGACTGGGTCCCCTTCATCCAGCCCTTGCCGTCCCAGCCACCGGAACCGATGGCGGTCTTGGACTGGATAATGTTCCAACCGGCCCCCAGCTTGTCGCTCTCGGGACTGAGCAGGGTGAGAATGCGCTGTTTCTGGTAGTCCTTGAGGCCGTACATCCACACCGGCCAGGCGGAGGCGCAGGCCAGCACCACGGCGCTGACGATGTAGCGCCAGCCCAGGCCCGCCATGAACACCACGAACAGTCCGCTGGCGGCAATCAGCAGCGCGGTGCCGAGGTCGGGCTGAATCAGGATCAGCGCCGCGGGCAGGGCGATAATGGCCAGGCAGGCCATGATGTACTTGAAACGCGGCGGCAGGGTGCGGTCCGCCAGGTACCAGGCCACGGTCATCGGCACCACCAGCTTCATCAGCTCCGAGGGCTGGAAACGGAAGCCCCCCAGCGACAGCCAGCGCTGCGCGCCCTTGGCCCCCACGCCGGCGACATCCACCGCCACCAGCAGGCCGATGCCGCCGAGGTAGAACCAGGGGCCCCAGCGCTGGAAGCGCTGCAGGCTGATCTGCGCGGCCACGATCATCACCATGAACCCCACCAGGAAAAAGCGCCCCTGGCGAATCACCGCCCCCATGTCCTGGCCGGAGGCGCTGTACAACACCACCAGGCCGAAGGTAGTCAGTGTCAGCAACAAGCCCAGCAGCGGCAGGTCCAGGTGCAGGCGCTGGGCGGTGCCGGTGGGCCGCGCCAGGTCGGCGGAGTGCCCCGGCAACTGGCGTACATAATCCCCCATCAGCCGGCCTCCCCCGTCGCCGCCACTGCCGCGATCTCCTCGCCCAGCAGCCAGGTGTCGATAACCCGACGCGCGATGGGATAGGCCGCGCTGCTGCCACCGCCGTTTTCCACGATCACCGCCACCGCGATGGTGGGATCCTCGTAGGGGGCGAAGGCAATGAACAGGCCGTGGTTGCGATGCCGCTCAGCCACTTCCTCCTCGCGATAGATTTCCCCCTGGGCGATACCGATCACCTGCGCGGTGCCGGTCTTGCCCGCCATCTCGTACTCGATGCCCTTGGCGATCCTGCGCGCCGAACCACGCTTGCCGTGCACCACCTCGCGCATCGCCGCCTGCACCACCTGCCAGTGATCCGCGGTGGCCGCGACCGGCGCCAGCTCCGGTGCCGGCACCGCCTCTCCGTCGACGGACTTCACCAGCCGCGGTGAAAAGTGCCGACCCTCGGAGGCCAGGGCCGTCACCGCCACCGCCAATTGCACCGGCGTGGCCAGCATGTAGCCCTGGCCGATGCCCGCGCTGAGGGTTTCGCCCGGGTACCAGGCCTGGTTCATATTGTCTCGCTTCCAGCGGGTGGAGGGCAGCACCCCCCGCCGCTCGTTGGTGGTGTCGATGCCGGTGCGCTCGCCCAGGCCGAAGGGGTGCAGGTATTCGTACATGCCGTCGATGGTGAGACGCCGCGCCAGGTCGTAGAAGTACACGTCACAGGACTCCTCCACCGCCATTTCCAAATCCACCCGCGGGGCGTGACCGGTGCCGCGAATCTTGAGGATCCAGTCGCGGTAGCGGCGGGAGTCCCCCGGCAGGCGGTACCAGCCGGGATCGGGCACCGTGTACTCGGGAGTCACCAGGCCGGATTCCAGGCCCGCCAGGGCCATCAGCGGCTTGATGGTCGACCCCGGGGGGTACTGCCCCTGCACCGCGCGGTTGAACAGCGGCACGTCGGGGGAGTCGCGCAGCGCCCCGTAATCCGCCGAACTGATGCCGTTGACGAACAGGTTGGTATCGAAGCCGGGCGTGGAGACCAGCGCCAGCACCCCGCCGCTCTTCGGGTCCATGGCCACCACCGCGCCGCGCTGCTCGCCCAGGGCCTCGTGGGCGGTGCGCTGCAGGGCGATATCCAGGTGCAGGGTCAGGTCGGCCCCCGGTGTCGGGTCGTAGCGCTCCAGCACCCGCAGTACCCGGCCGTGGGCATTGGTTTCCACGTTCTGGTAGCCCACATCGCCGTGCAGGGTGTCCTCGTAGAACTTCTCCACCCCCACCTTGCCGACGTGGAAGGTGCCGCGGTAGTCCGAGGCGTCCAGTTCGAAGGCCTCGCGCTCGTTGATGCGCCCGACGTAGCCGACGGCGTGGGAAAACAGGGCGCCGTGGGGATAGTGCCGCAACAACTGGGCGTCGACCGTCACCCCCGGCAGGCGATGGCGATTCACCGCCAGGATCGCGCGCTCGGCCTCGGTGAGACGGAAACGCAGGGGCACCGGCTCGTAGGGGCGACGCCGCGCCTTTTTGTCGTAGAAATTTTCCAGGTCCGACTCAGAGATGGGGACCAGTTTGCGC
Organism: Parahaliea mediterranea; assembly: GCF_017255185.1. Taxonomy (GTDB): domain Bacteria; phylum Pseudomonadota; class Gammaproteobacteria; order Pseudomonadales; family Halieaceae; genus JAFKCZ01. The sequence continues at coordinate 3,739 of NZ_JAFKCZ010000016.1, read as the reverse complement.
AGCTCATCGAGGGTGTGCTCGAGATCCGGGCTCCGCTCCACCACCACCGACAGCAGGTGACTGGGGCGGTTGTCGGCCAGCAACACACCGTTGCGGTCGTAGATCAGGCCGCGCTTGGGCGGCAGCGGCTGCAACTGCACCCGGTTGCGCTCGGACTGGGTGCGGTAGGTTTCGTACTCGGTAATCTGCAGCGCGTAGTAGCGCGCCAGGATCACCGCCATCAGGCCGAGCACGATAAAAATCGCGGTAACCGTGCGCGCACTGTAGATCCGGGCTTCCCGATGCGGATCCTTGAGGGCGATGTGTTGCGGCATTCAGCGGTGTTTTCCGGGAAGTCTGCGAACCAGGGTTGCCGCGAAACAGCGCGGCGGGCGCGGGTTGTTGACGGCGACTATCTAGTCGCGATGATAAGGGTGGTTGACGGTGATTGTCCAAGCCCGATAGAGCTGTTCCGCCAAAACAATGCGCACCAGCGGGTGCGGCAGGGTCAGGGGGCTCAGGGACCAGCGCCGCTCGGCCCGCGCCAGGCAGTCGCCGGACAGGCCGTCCGGCCCGCCGATCAGCAAGCTGAAGTTGTCGCCGGACATCTGCCAGTCGTCGAGTTGCCGCGCCAGTTCCGGGGTGGTCCAGGGTCGTCCCGCCACATCCAGGGCAATCACCCGGTCGCCCACGGGGATGGCCTTGAGGATCTGCTCCCCCTCGGCCCGGCGCAGGGCCTCGGGCTTGCTGTCCTTGCCCCGGCGGGCCAGCGGAATCTCGCGCCAGGCGAGTTTGAACTCGCGGGGCAGGCGCCGGCCGTATTCATCGACGCCGGCGTTCACCCAGCCAGGCATCTTGCCGCCCACGCAGATGACGGTGAGGCGCATCAGGAAGGGCTCACGCTACTGTTGCTCGACCTCCGGTTTCACCCAAAGGCGCTCGAGGTCGTAGAAATCCCGGGTGGCGGGCAGCATCACATGCACCACCACGTCACCGAAATCCACCAGCACCCACTCACCGGCGTCCTCCCCCTCCACGCCGAGCGGGCGTACCCCCTGCTTCTTGGCCTCCATGCACACGTTGTCGGCCAGGGACTTCACGTGGCGGTTGGAGGTGCCGCTGGCGATGACCAGGTAGTCCATGACATCGGTGAGGCCAGTGACATCGAGGGTGACCGCGTTCACGGCCTTGAGGTCGTCCAGTGCGTCGTTAACGATCTGTTTGAGTTGTTCAGCTTGCATCCAGCTTATCCAGTGGTATTTCCGGTGTTGTCATGGGCGGGACTCCCGCGTCGATAAAGGTGGTGACTCTCAATATAGTCCAGGACCGGCTCCGGCAGCAGGAAGCGCGCCGAGCGCCCGGCCGCCAGCAGCGCGCGGATCTCGGTGGAGGAGATATCCAGCGGGCGCAGCTCCGCCACCAGCACCCGCCCGGCGGGACTCGCGGCGAGCGCCGCGCCGTCCCGGGCGCGGTGTTCGCGCAGCCAGCGGGCCACGTCCCCCTCCGCTGGCAGTTGCCAGCCGGGGCGGGCGATCACCACCAGGTGGGCGTGATCGAGCAACGCCCGCCAGCGGTGCCAACTGTCCAGCGCCGCCACCGCGTCGAAACCCACCACCAGGCAGAGACTGCGCCCGGGGCCCAGCTCCGCGCGCAGCTCGGCCAGGGAATCCACGCTGTAGGAGGCGCCGGCGCGCCGCAGTTCGCGCCGGTCGCAGCGCAGCCGCGGCTCGTCGCGCACCGCCAGCTCCACCATGCGCGCGCGGTCCTCCGCGCTGCAATCCGGCGCCTCCCGGTGCGGCGGCCGCGCGCAGGGCATCAGGTTCAGGTAGTCGAGCCCCAGCAGCTCCACCAGCTCCACCGCCGAACGCAGGTGGCCGAGGTGGACCGGGTTGAAGGTTCCGCCGAACACCCCGACGGGGCCGGACGCCACAGCCGGGGTCAAGAGCGGACCTGCCCCTCGCCCAGCACCACGTATTTCTGCGATGTCAGGCCTTCCAGGCCCACCGGGCCGCGGGCGTGCAGCTTGTCGGTGGAAATGCCGATCTCGGCGCCCAGGCCGTACTCGAAACCGTCGGCGAAGCGGGTCGAGGCATTGATCATTACCGAGCTGGAATCCACTTCCCGCAGGAAGCGCATGGCGCGGCCGTGATCGCGGGTGACAATGCTGTCGGTGTGGTGCGAACCGTAGCGGTTGATGTGGGCAATGGCCGGCTCCAGGCCGTCCACCACCTTCACCGCCAGCACTGGCGCCAGGTACTCCTCGTACCAGTCCTGTTCACTGGCGACGGCGACACCCGACAGCACCCGCCGGGTGCGCTCGCAACCCCGCAGCTCCACCCCGGCGTCGGCGTAGGCCACCGCCAGCCGCGGCAGCACCGCCGCGGCCTCGGCGGCGGACACCAGCAGGGTCTCCATGGTGTTGCAGGTACCGTAGCGATGGGTCTTGGCGTTGACGGCGATGTCGAGGGCCATGTCGAGGTCGGCGCCCTCATCGATATACACGTGGCATACGCCGTCGAGGTGCTTGATCACCGGCACCCGGGCGTCGCGACTGATACGCTCGATCAGGCCCTTGCCGCCCCGGGGTACGATGACGTCGACGAACTCGGGCATGGCAATCAACTGCCCCACGGCCGCCCGGTCGGCGGTCTCGAGCACCTGCACCGCGGCCTCCGGCAGGCCGGCGCCGCGCAGGCCCTCGGCCAGGCAGGCGGCGATGGCGCAGTTGGAAGACAGCGCCTCGGAGCCGCCGCGGAGAATGGTGGCATTGCCGGACTTGAGGCACAGGCTGGCGGCCTCGACGGTGACGTTGGGCCGGGACTCGTAGATGATGCCGATCACCCCCAGGGGCACACGCATTTTGCCCACGCAAATGCCGCTGGGCATGGTGTTCATGTCGCTGATACTGCCGACCGGATCGGGCAGCGCAGCAACCTGCGCCAGGCCCTCGAGCATGGCGTCGATGCGCGCCGGAGTGAGTTCGAGCCGGTCGAGCAGCGGCGCATCCAGGTCGTTGTCGCGCCCGCGCGCCATGTCCCGCGCATTGGCCTCGGCCAGTGCCTCCCGCGCTCCGTCGAGGGCGTCCCGGGCGGCCAGCAGGGCGGCGTTGCGCGCGGCGGTGGACGAGGCAGCGACTTTCGCCGAGGCCTCCCGGGCCGCGCGGCCAACGCTCTGCATGTACTGCTCTATGTCCATCTCATCCGGTCTTGGGCATTTAAAGGGCGGGCATTATACCTGATAAGGTGGGGGAATGCGGTAGGTTGGTGGGGGCCTGGATTTGGTCATTTGGCGGCGTTGGAGGCGTCGGCCTGGCGATCGCGGCCTCATACCGGGGCAAAGGGGCAGCTTCTGCTCCGCTTTTGTTGAATCCTTTCTGGGAGGCAACCTTTTGGCCGCTACGTCGGGCCCCACCGCAAGGGATACGATATGCTGTTTCGCCATGCGGAGCATGCAGTATAGGATCCAAACCATGTTGTTGGTGCGCTTCACTTAGAGGCGGCCTGCGTAGAAGCGGCCTGCGTAGAAGCGGCCTGCGTAGAAGCGGCCTGCGTAGAAGCGGCCTGCGTAGAAGCGGCCTGCGTAGAAGCGGCCTGCGGCCGCTGCGTCGTGCCCCGGCAGGCGGTGCCTCTTTTGTTCCGCTCCGGGGAGCATGCGGCGCGTCTGCCTCCTTACTTCTTAATGTGGCGAGTTGCTCCTAACTTCGAATGGCCTGATTGCCGGGCATGGCTTTAGGGCTTCGTAACCTCGGTAGTCCGCTGGA
>NZ_JAFKCZ010000015.1 GCF_017255185.1 Parahaliea mediterranea | reverse complement strand
CCGCAGTCCCGCAGGGACTGCCATGTGACCGCGCCTGTTCAGCAAAGCTGAACGGCAAGGGGGCGCCGCAGGCGTCGCGCAGCGATGGCGAGCACCGCTCGCCACCCAAAGTAGGTCATAGCAGCCCAACGGGCTGCCTCTACCAGTCTACCCCCTCAGCGAGACTCGACCCAACACACGCAGGGGGTTTTGTTTTTTAAGGATGCGTTGATCTTCTGCCCCGTCCTGCCGCAGTCCCAAAGGGACTGCCATGTGACGCAGCCTGTTCGCCGAAGGCGAACGGCGCAGGGGCGCCGCAGGCGCACCCGAAAAGAGGGGCAGGCTCTCGCCGCAGCGATGGCGAGCACCGCTCGCCACCCAAAGTAGGTCATAGCAGCCCAACGGGCTGCCTCAACCAGTCTACCCCCTCAGCGAGACTCGACCCAACACACGCAGGGGGTTTTGTTTTTTAGGATGCGTTGATCTTCTGCCCCGTCCTGCCCCGCCCCAAAAAGCCACCATGTGTACCCAAAACATTCCCTGCGCTCACAGTGAATACCGGGAGATCACAACTACGGCCATATCAGCAGGGTTTCAAGGGAGTGATGTACGAACCTTGCGATTACCAATGGTTATCAGCTGATAATAATAAACCATTTTTCCCGATTTACGGACTCCTCTATTCTGTTCCCCGGCGTGTTCTGTCTTACACATAAAAAGAGAATGTGTAAGTCAATCAGTGAACTAACCCAATTTCGTGGTTAAACAACAAGGAGCGTTAATCCATGAACCGTTTCGTCTACACCCTCGCTGTACTCGGACTTGGCCTTGCCGCTACCTCCGCGCAGGCAATGCTGATGCAAACGCAAACCTGGTACATTACCGATGAAGCGGACGACAGCATTGTGTTCAATAGTTTCGACTCGAGTCTGGGTACTCTGACAGGCGTGGATGTGTTGCTAACCGGGAGCGGCAATATTTCCGGCGGCAGTATTTCAGGATTTGCGGATTATGCTTACAACACCGACCCGGGCGACTTTGGATTTTCAGGTTTGGTTGACGGGAGAATTTTTGCCGGTGGGCCAAGTGCACATCTGTTTATTCTTCTCCATGGCCCACACGTCAGCTGCTTTACGCTTAGCACCCCAGGTGTTTGTTCCGGTGACTACTCTGCCGCCGCTCTTTCTTTCTCAGAGAGCCGTTCAATCTCGCCGAGCGAGTTTGGTAATTACATCAATCAGAATCCGGAATTTTACTGGCTGATGGAAACAGATGTCTCAGAATTACTTGGCCAGCTTGCTGGTGGCCCTTCAACCAACTGGAGCGCCACCGGCGAGTTGAGCCTGATCTACACCTACGACCCTGCGGTCGCTATCCCTGCACCCGCCACCCTCACTCTCCTCGGCCTCGGTCTTGCTGGCCTCGGGTGGTCCCGCCGCAAGGGTGCATAATCGAAATTCTTCTTAAGGCCCGTCATGCGCGGGCTTTTTCACGTCTCAGAAAGGCACGATCAATTATCTTGTAAAGGACAAAGGGGTGCCATGTTGTGAAGCAGCCTGTTCGCCGAAGGCGTTCCGCAGGAATCGCAAGCAACGCTTGCGACCCAAAGTAGGTCATGGCTGCCAACGGGCTGCCTCTCCCAGCGTTCCCTCCCAAGCCAAGTTCTAGACTGTAAAGCAAACCCCCTGCAGCACAGCTGCAGGGGGTTTTGTTTTTTAAGGATGCGTTGATTCTCTGTTCCGTCCTGCAGCAGTCCCGAAGGGACTGCCATGTGTGCCCAAAGCATTCGCGGCGCTCACGGTGAAGTGCCGGGAGATCACAGCTACGGCTACATCAACAGGCTTTCAAGGGAGAGATGTACTAACCTTGCGATTACCAATGGTTATCAGCAGATAATAATAAACCATTTTTCCCGGTTTGCGGACTCCTCTACTCTGTTCCCCGGCGTGTACTGTCTTACACATAAAAATAAGGAAGTCCCACCATGCATCGACCGACCACTACTCCGGGGTCTTGCATCACTACCAGGATAATACCGGTCGGCCCGCTGCCATTACTTTCCGTCCTTCTTACGTCCCCCTGGTCCCAGGTGCGCTTTAGGGGCTTCCCATGCTGGATTTCCAGCGCGCTCACGCCGTACCCCAACGAGGCGGTGGGACCTGCCCGGCCTTTGCTCCGGCGGCAGGACGGAGGCTTCTGCGTGCAACCGGCGAAGACTTTCCGATACCTGCCGGGCGCGGCTTTTTACCGGCCTGCCAGGCCTTCCCGCCACAGTGGTGACAGGTGACGCTCAGCACTGGTCCGGCGCTCTAGAAGTACATGCCAAGGAAATATGGAAATGAGGTTGTTTCCAATAACAACTACGCGCCTGACGGCGCGCAAGGAGGAAAAAAGCAATGTCTTACCAACCTGTTAAGTCCCTTCTCGGCGTGGCGATCGCCACCGTTGTCGCCGGCGGCGCGCAAGCGCAGCACTTACAACTGGAGGAAGTGGTTGTAACCGCGCAAAAACGAGTGGAGAGTCTCCAGGACGTACCGATTTCGGTGAGCGCGATCAGCGGGCAGAAAATGGAGGATGCCAGCATCACCAATCTGGAGAGCCTGACGACCTATATACCCAATTTCTCCATGAACCAAGGTACGATCGCAAACAATATCACCATCCGAGGGGTCAGTTCGGGTGTCAATCCGGGGTTTGAGCAATCAACCGGCATGTACGTGGACGGCATCTATTACGGGCGCAGCCAGCTGTCACGGCTGCCGCTATTTGACATGGAGAGGGTCGAGGTACTGCGGGGCCCCCAGCCTATTCTATTTGGTAAAAACAGTATCGCGGGGGCGGTGAACATGACTACCGCCAGCCCCGGCGAAGAATTCGAGGGGCAGATTTCGGCGCTCTATGAATTTGAAGAGGAACAGCAGGACTACCGCGCCGTATTCAGCGGCCCGCTGACCGACACGCTTTCTGGGCGTATCGCCATGCTCTATCGTGACCAGGAAGGTTCGTTCACCAATTTCAACAGCAGCCACAACGAAAAACAGGAGGAGGAGACTGTTATTCGAGGTTCATTGCGCTGGATGCCGACCGATTTGCTGACAATGGATCTGAAGTATGAGCACGCGGAATTCGACGATGTGGGGCGCAACGTCGAACTCGCCCAAAGTATCGTGCGGGAGGACCTGGCTGGAACCGGAGCTGGCGTCGACTATGTTACGGCGTTGAATAACTTCGTGGGGCTGGTGAACAACACCCTCATGCTTGAGCCACCGGTGGATTTCGCTGGCGAGGATGGCGAGCTCAATCGGGTGCGCGGCAGCAACGGCGACTATCACAACAATACCGCCGATGTGCTCGTACTCGATATCGACTATGCGTTCGGGGAGTACACGCTGACCTCCACCACGGGTTATCTCGAGTATGACTTTGAGCAAAATTGCGACTGTGATTTTACCGGCGCTTCCATCCTCAATGCAGGCCAGGATGAATCCTTCGAGCAATTTAGCCAGGAGCTGCGTATTACATCGCCAGGAAACGAGACGGTGGATTATATCGCCGGTGTTTTCTACCAGACCAACGAACTGGACTTCCGGGATTCGATCAATGTACCGGACAACAGTCTCCTGCGACTGCTAAACCCCAATTTCAGGAACATCAGCAGCCGCCGGTTCGCTCAACAGGAAAGTGACATGTGGGCGGTCTTTGCACAGGCTACGTGGAATGTAAGCGATCGCTTGCGGCTGGTGTTCGGTGCGCGATACACCGAAGAAGACAAGGAGGCGACCAAGCAGCAGGTGCACTATGGCGGCAATACCGCCTTTCCGGCAACGGATCCTACGGGCACGTTGCCCAATGTGTACTTCGGCCTGAATCCCTTGTTCGGCGCTTTCGCCGTTGAGCCTTACGATACAATTAGAAGCGACAGACAGGAAGAGGCCTTTACACCCCTGTTCACTGTGCAATATGACCTCGGCGAGGATGCCATGGTGTACGCCACCTACACCGAGGGATTCAAGGCCGGAGGCTTCGATATCCGCTCCAATGGTCACCCCGATCCGTCGGTAGTAAACGCCTGTAACCTGGATACCAGTACCAACCCGCCAGCGTGTGCGGACGACATTGTCGGTGTGTTCGACTTCGACGAGGAAGAAGCCGAAAGTATCGAGGTTGGGGCCAAGGTGGGGCTTGGCGGTGTCGCGGAACTCAATATGGCGGCGTTTTATACCGAGTACACGAATTTACAAACGAGCCAGTTTGACGGCATTCTTGGCTTTAATGTGACCAATGCCGGTAAGGCGGAGATTCAGGGACTCGAACTCGACGGGCGCTGGCTCGTGGCGGAGGGGCTGACCCTTTCCGGGGCCGTCGCTTGGCTTGACTTCGAGTACACTGATTTCAAGAACAACCAGTGCTATTTCGGCCAGCAGGTATTGGAGCCCGGGAGTGTGCAACCTGACGGCGTGACCTGCGACGCCACTGGCAAACGCAAGGAATACACACCGGAGTACAGTGGCACTCTCAGCGCGGATTACGTGATTTCCTTCGGCAACAACCTGGAACTGCGTACCGTACTTGACCTGGTGTTCAGCGACGACTACCTGTTTACTCCCACATTGGACCCGCGGAACAAGCAGGACGCCTACACCAAGTGGAATCTCCGCGTCGCCCTGAGTGACGTCGCCGGGAACTGGGAGCTGGCCTTTATCGGCAAGAATCTCAGTGACGAGGATGTTGTGACGTTCGGTGGTGACGCACCCCTGGCAGGGGCGCTGACCGGCGGCACCGGTACTGCGTACTACCAGTTTCTGGACCGTCCCCGCACGTTCGCGCTGCAAGCGCTGTATCGTTTCTGAGTTGTCGCGTCCCCCGGGCGGTGTGGTGTTTTGCCCGCCGGCCGGGGCACCGCCAGCTGATGGACCCCGGTGCCCCACGGTAGGGGCGTCGGTGTCGGATGCCTCGTTTCAGATTCGGTGGTGTCTCTGAATTTGTCGAGCCAATGGGCGCAAACCAAGCACTTGCAATCGCTCGAACTGGAAAAGGGCATCCCCTTCCGGGGGGCGCCCCCAATCCGGTTTATGCAGAGTACAACCGCAGGGTGTTTCCGTTTTTAAATCTCCTTCAACGCTCAAACAACACACCGCGCAAAAATTCCCACCAGGCGCGTATGTAGAGCTGCCGGTCGCCGGGATAGTTCCAGTCCGCCCGAACCCTTGGATGTACCATGAGGACAAAGTACTCGGCGATGGCTTTCAGCCAGCGTGAGGTTGATACATCCGGGTCTTTCATCAGCGATCGGACATAGCCTATTTCAAGCGGTACCGTCCACCTGGCCATAAGTCCCTCGGCGTACTCCGGTTGCTTGTCGTTGGCTGCGCGATCAAAGAAAACATCCGCCAATAACTGGGGGAAATTCACGCCCGAGAATATAGCCAGGTGCAGAGCCGCCCAGAAGCGGGCGTTCATTTCCATGAGATAGAATCGCCCTGTCTCTGGATTCCACCGATATTCCATCATGGCGACCCCTTGCCATTCCATCGCTTCAAGCTTTAAGCGGGCATCTTCCATCATGGCGGGGTGGTGCCAGCTCTCGCGCAGCGAGCTGAGACCACCCGTATGGGGTACTTCGTGGAGGCAGCGGTTGCTGAACTGCGCCAGAATATTGCCGTTCCAGCGTAGAAAGTAGCAGCCGGCCCCAATTCCCGGTGCAAAACCCTGGACCATAAGTAATTTGAACCGTTTGCGCAGGACCTTGATGCGTTCAATGGCCTGTTTGGCGGTATCCGCGCGAGCCACTTCGCCGTGGACGGTATCCAAGCCGTGGCATCCGTCTGCCTTTATAAACAACGGTAGCCCCAGGTCCGCCAATTGCTGCTCCGATGGCAGGGCCTCGTCTTGCTCTAGCAAGAGAAAAGGAGGCAGATTCTCAAGGAGATGAGGGTTTGCGGTAGCGCGGTCCTGAATTCGCTTAAAAAGGTCGTACTTACCAAACCCGGAAAAGAGGGTGTCGCTATCATCCGGGAGCGGTAGCAAGGGCATGAATTCCCGAATATGATTGCGAACCCCGAGCACAAAACCCTCGGAAGGAATAATCAGGCGGATACTATTGGCCTCGATGTACTCCCGTAGCCAGGGAATAAATTCAGGGGTTTCATAGCGGGGATGCACGCAGGTAGCAGCGGCATAGCGAGAGTGCAGCCCGAGCGCACGAGGTTGCCAGGAACAGGCGTGGACTTGGTAACCCGCGCTGCCCAGTGAGCGAATAGCACCAATGGCTCCGAGTGCATATGACTCCATAACCATCACTGGTTCTTTCATCGTACTATATTGTCCTTCTATTCGGTGTTCTGGCCTGACCTGGAAAGCAGTTGCAAGTGGTCTCGAATTCTTTCGCGGCGTTCGGAATCAAGATACGTGTTGGCGCTTGGGGTGAACGATTGCGGAATGCCACCACGATGTGTCAGTTCAATGCCGCTGTGAGTGTGGTAAAAATCGGCGCAGGCACGCATAACGGCATTTGGCTCCTTGCACAGGTCAGTGTAGGTAATTTCCAGGCATCTGTGCGAGCCAATTGCGGCCAGGTCGCGATCAATATCACAATCCGTATAGAATATTTCCTCGCAGACATGCTCGAGAGGGTCCGTTGTCGTGATGTTCTGGTGATTGCTAGGCCGGAGAGAGAACCAAATATCATGGCCCTTCATTTCGTGCTCCAGTGCATGCAGTACAGATTCGGCAACTCGCTCATGCTCCCGGCGAATACGCAGGAAGATACTGTTCGGGAACGCACGGTCGAGCTCGAGAATGCGGCCGTTGTTACGCTGGGCCTTGTTAACGAAGGGGGCATCGAACACACGTTCCAGGAGAGATACGGTTGCCTGGATCTGTTGTATTTCCTTCTCGGCCAGGGACCCCCGTGGACTGTAAACAGGTTCATAGGGGAACCATCGCAGCCAGATCTTGGTGCCGTCATAAGGCTCGTCCCAATGGCGGGTTCGACCGTAATAGCTGCTGAAGTCGGTAGCGCCGCGACCGCCCTGCAGTAGCTTTGCCAACCAGCCGACAAGTACCGGGCTCGATGGAAACCGGCTAATGAAATTACTGAAATAGCAACATTGATAGGACTGGAGCAAGGCCTGTAGCAACAAGGTGGTTCCCGAGCGCGGGGGGCCAAGAATAAAAATCGGCGGGTAGGGCGGAGGTAACTGATTCCGCTTTAGCAATACACGCTCGGTGTATTGAAGAGTTTGCTCAACTGGCCACTTGGCCCAGTGTTTGACGCTGGCAACAGAACTGGTCAAGCCTGAATCCTTCAGGGTTTGGAGAGGAATATACTATCATGATCGAAGTGCCGGACTTTCGCGGCGCGAATATGTATGCACTGAACCAGTAAATGACTATAGGTGACGAAATGCGCAAGGTAAATATAGGTGCCATGGTACTGGGCACGGTACTTTCCGTATTCGGCGGTACCGTCTCGCAGGGGCAGGAGCGGTCGGGCTCGGCGGTCGATGCCGTTCCCGGAGCCGCCCTGGTTTCTCCGCAGCGATTGCGGATATACGCACCGGTGGAGTTAACAGCTGATCTCACAGGGCTTGGCGATAGGCAAAGGGAAATGCTGGCGTTATTGATCGACGCGGCGGAGCTGATGGATGAGCTGTTCTGGGACCAGGCCTTTGGCTTTGAAAACAAAGAAAGGCTCCATGACCTGATTGCCGACAGGTCGGAATTGCACGAATTTGCCAGGGTCAACTACGGTCCGTGGGATCGCCTGAACGGCAACAGCCCCTTTGTCGCCGGTTTTGGCGCCAAGCCGGAAGGCGCCAACTTCTATCCGGCCGATATGGACAGGGATGAGTTCGAAGCCTGGGATGAACCCGCGAAACGCGGGCAGTACTCCCTGGTAAGGCGTGACGGCAAGGGTGACCTGGTCTTGCAGCCGTACTCGCAGGCTTACGCCAGACAGCTACAAGACGCAGCCGAGCTTTTGCTGAAAGCCTCGGAGTTGGCGGAGGATCCCGGGTTCGCGGGGTACCTTAAGTTGCGCGCGGTTGCCCTGGTAAGCGACGATTACCTTGCCAGCGACATGGCCTGGATGGATATGAAGAGCAACCGCATCGAGCTGGTGATCGGGCCCATCGAGAATTATGAGGACCAGCTGTATGGTTATCGCACCGCGTTCTCTGCCTATGTCCTGTTGAAAGACCTGGCATGGAGCGAGCGACTGGCGCGCTTTGCAAAGTACCTGCCTGAACTGCAGAAAGGTTTGCCGGTCGATGATGCCTATAAGCGCGAAATGCCCGGTACGGATTCCGACCTCAATGCTTACGATGTGCTGTACTACGCCGGTGATAGTAACGCGGGCTCCAAGACCATTGCGATCAATCTGCCCAACGATGAACGGGTGCAGCTGGAAAAAGGGACCCGTCGGCTGCAGTTGAAGAATGCCATGCGAGCCAAGTTCGACAAGATACTGGTTCCCATCTCGGAACAGCTGATCGCGCCAGAGCTGCGCCAGCACGTCACGTTTGACGCCTTTTTCGCCAACACCATGTTTCACGAAGTGGCGCATGGCCTGGGTATAAAAAATACCATTACTGGACAGGGAACGGTGAGGGCCGCGCTCAAGGAGAGCGCATCGGCGCTGGAGGAGGGCAAGGCCGACATCCTCGGCCTGTATATGGTGACCAAGCTGCACGAGAAAGGGGTGTTGGAGGAAGGCCGGGTGATGGACAACTACGTCACTTTTCTCGCCAGCATATTCCGCTCGGTACGTTTTGGAGCTGCCTCTGCCCATGGCAAGGCGAATATGGTCCGCTTCAACTACTTTCGCGACGCCGGGGCTTTTACCCGCGACGAGCAAGGCCGTTATCACGTGGATTTTGACAAGATGCAGCTCGCGATGAACAGTCTGTCCCGTTTGATCCTGACCCTGCAGGGGGACGGTGACTACGAGGGGGTAAAACGCCTGCTGGCGGACCAGGGCGTTATTGGCGATGAATTGCAGGCAGATCTTGACCGGCTGTCGATGGCCGGTATTCCAGTGGATATTGTGTTTCGCCAGGGCAAGGATTTGCTCGGGCTACGGTAAGGTGTTTCCCGGCGCGACCGGGTGCCCCGCGAGAGAGGGAAGCCACCCCGCGTCCGCGCGCGGGGTGTGATTGCCTAGCCTTCGAACGTCTTACGCGGGTCGCTCGGCCCGCTGGCCTTCTCGCCCTTGAGATAGGCTAGCATGGTGTCAGCGTCGGAAACTTCAAAGGGGTCGGTGGGGCAAAGGTCGCCAAAGTCGGGCTCGATAAAGATCTTTTCGATCTTACCGTCATCCACCAGCATTGAATAGCGCCAGGAGCGCATGCCGAAGCCCAGGTCGGACTTGTCGACCAGCATGCCCATCTTGCGCGTGAACTCGCCATTGCCATCGGGCAGCAGGTAGATGTTCTTGTTGCCTTGCTGTTTGCCCCACTGGAACATGACGAAGGCGTCATTGACCGACAGGCAGATCACTTCGTCGACCCCCTGCGCCTTGAATTCGTCGTAGAGCTCGTCGTAGCGTGGCAGGTGATTGGACGAGCAAGTGGGTGTAAAGGCCCCCGGTAGCGAAAACAGCACGACTTTCTTGCCGGCAAAGATGTCCTCGGTGGTCTTATCCTCCCAGCGGAAGGGGTTGGGGCCGTCGACGGATTCGTCCCTGACCCGGGTTTTGAATACCGCGTGTGGAACGCGTCCCTCTGTAATCATAATTGCCTCCATCTACACTTCATGAACAAGTACCGGACCAGGCGTGTACGCTAGCTGCACGGTACTGAATGATCGATTACTATTGAGCATAAATTGAAACAGCTTGTCAAAACAATCGTTACCCGCGGAGGTGGATGTAGCAATGGCCAGTGACTGGAAACCCTTGAGCCCGGAAGAGCATCGCGTGATCGTGGACAAGGGCACCGAGGCGCCGTTTTCGGGCGAGTACAATGATTTTTTTGCGTCCGGTACCTACGTTTGCCGGCGTTGTGAAGCACCGCTATATCGCTCAGCCGACAAGTTTCCCTCGCATTGCGGCTGGCCGAGTTTCGACGGAGAGATCGAGGGGGCGGTGCGGCGCGAAGTCGACGCCGATGGGCGTCGAACCGAGATACTGTGCGCCCGCTGCGGCGGCCATCTCGGACACGTATTCGAGGGCGAGATGCTGACCGCGAAGAACGTCAGGCACTGCGTCAATTCGCTGTCCATGCATTTCGTGAGTAACCAGGACCAATCCGAGAAGGAGGGGAGAGCTATGCACAAGGCGTATTTTGCCGGTGGTTGTTTTTGGGGCGTGGAACACCTGATGCGCCAGCAGCCCGGCGTGGTGGACGTGGTGTCTGGCTACATGGGTGGGCACATGGACAACCCGACTTACCAGGAGGTCTGCGCCAGGACCACAGGTCACCTGGAGGCGGTTGAAGTGACCTACAAGCCCGACGAGGTAGGCTACGAAACCCTGGCCAGGCTTTTTTTTGAAATCCACGATCCGACCCAGGCCGACGGGCAGGGGCCCGACCTCGGCGAGCAATACTTGTCCGCCGTATTCGTCGGTAGCGATGACGAGCGGAAAATCATTGAGCAACTTATCGCCCAGCTGCGGGAGAAGGGGCTGGAAGTGGTGACACGGGTACTCCCGGTTGTTCGCTTTTGGAAGGCGGAAGAGTATCACCAGCGCTACTACGAGCGGACCGGCAAGGAACCCTACTGCCACGTGTATACCCCTCGATTCTAACGCACACTGGGTGCCCCTGGCCGGACTCATCTCTGTCTGCGGCGTGAATCCGGCTGTCATCCCAGCTTCACATAACCATCACGTTTCCTTAACGCTTTCCCCCTAGGATTTGCTGCGCCGTCGTTCGGCGACGGCCCATCCAACAGACAATGACCCCGGGGAATCGAATATGCATCCATTCTGCCGCAAGCCGCTGATTTTGGCGGTTGCCTCTGCCCTCGCACTGCCGTTGTACGCCCAGGAGGGGCAAGACAGGAAGGAGGGAGCTTCTTCGTTACTGGAAGAAGTCATTGTAACCGGTACTCGGGTAGAGAACCGGACATCCTTTGACTCAATGGCCCCCATTGATGTGGTGTCGGAAGAGGCATTGGGTAGCGTTGCGTCCAGTGAGCTGGTGGACAAGCTGACCCATATCACCCCTTCCTTCAACGTCCAGCGCCTGCCGCTAAACGACGGCCTGATCTACGTCCGCCCGGCCACTCTTCGCGGCCTGTCACCCGATCACACGCTGGTGCTGGTCAATGGCAAGCGTCGCCACCGCTCGGCCCTGCTCGGTTACCGTGGCGCGCAGGGCGCGGATCTGGCGCAGATCCCCAGCTTTGCGGTAAAACGCATTGAAGTACTGCGGGATGGCGCGTCGGCCCAGTACGGTTCCGACGCCATCGCAGGTGTGATCAACCTGATTCTCGAAGATTTCGTGGGTTTTGACTCTTACGTACAGGGTTCCCAGTACGCGGAGGGTGATGGCGACGAAGTCCAGGTAGGCTTGCGCGGCGGGCTGGACCTCGCCGACAACGGTTTCCTCACCGGGACCCTGGAATACACCGACGCCGATCCCACATCGCGCTCGCGGCAGCGCCCGGACGCGGTGGATTTTCAGCAGGCGAATCCGGACCTTAATGTACCCAACCCGGTACAGGACTGGGGCCAGCCCGAGCGGCAAGCCCTGCGTTTCGCGCTCAATGCGCAATACGCACTCAGCGACCGGACGGAGTTTTATGGCTTCGGTACCTACGGCGAGGGGGAGGGCAGTAGCGATTTCAACTGGCGCAACCCCGAATCCACCAGCGCCTACCGGCCGAGCCCGACGGCTTTTCCCGACTTCGATCTGCACGATATCTACCCCGCGGGTTTCTCGCCGCAATTTTCCCAGGAGGACGAAGACCTCTCCACGGTGGCGGGCCTGCGCGGCGACATCAACCCGCAACTCAGCTGGGACTTGAGCGCGTCCTACGGGCGCAACGATATCGAGTACTATCTCGACAACACCATCAACGGTTCCCTGGGGCCGGAAAGCCCGACCAGTTTCTACGCCGGCTCGCTGATCCAGAGCGAAGCCAACCTGAACCTGGATTTTGTCTACAGTTGGGAGCTCGCGGCCCTGGCCGCGCCCGCCAATGTGGCCTTCGGCGCCGAGCGCCGCGAGGAAACCTACGAAATCGAGGCGGGTGACCCGGCATCCTACGCGGTCGGCCCCGGCGCGGTTGACGGTCTGCCCTCGGGCTCCAACGGTTTCCCCGGCTACAGTGCCGACCAGGCCGATGAATACGACCAGGAGAGCTACGCCGCCTACGTGGACCTCGAAGCGCCCCTGACCGATCGTTTGACCACGGGCGTTGCACTGCGCTATGAGGATTTCTCGGAGTTTGGCGATACCACCGATGGCAAGCTGTCGCTGCGCTATGAATTCAGCGAGGGTTTTGCCTTGCGCGCGACGGCTTCCACCGGTTTCCGCGCTCCCACGCCGGGGCAGCTGGGGAGTACGCGGACTTCCCAGGGGTTGGATACCGAAACGCTCAACCTGTTCACCAACGGCCGTCTGTCGCCGACCGACCCCATAGCGCAATATTTCGGGGCAAAAGCGCTGGAGGCCGAGGAATCGACATCGTTCACGGCGGGCGCGACTTTCCGTACCGATAGCGGTTTCAGCGGCTCTCTGGATGTGTACCAGATCGAAGTGGACAATCGCTTTGGCCAGTCGCAGACCTATACGGTCACCGACGACATACGCTCCGAGCTGGTCGCCGAGGGCGTGCCCGGAGCCGAGTCGATCACCGGTGTGAACTTCTATACGAATGCCTTTGATACGCGCACCCGCGGCGTGGATCTGGTTGCCAGCTACAGCATGCCCGCGGGTGAAGGCGATTTGGTACTGGGCATGGCCTGGAACTATAACGATACCGAAGTCACGGAAACCGACGGCACTATCGGTGAAATCGGGATCGTGCGCCTGGAAGACGGCCTGCCGGAGCTGACGGGTAATCTTTCCGCCCAATACCGGGTGCATGGCTGGGATATTCAGGGCCGCCTGCGGTACTACGGTTCCTGGACCGATGCCAGTGGCCAGCCCACCGGCGATATCTACCAGGATTTCAGCGAGGAAACTTTCTTCGACCTGTCGCTCAGTTACCAGTTCGACGGTGGCGTGCGCGCGACCTTCGGGGCGGAGAACCTGTTTGACAACTATCCGGACGAGGCGACATTCCAAGCCAATCGCGGACTGGTTTATTCGCGTAACTCACCCTACGATACCGACGGCGCGCTTTATTACATGAAGCTCAACTACTCTTACTAGGCCGTCATTGTAGGGTTGTAGCACCCGTTGGCCACCGTCCCCTGGGGCGGTGGCCATGTTGTTTTTAAGGAAGGAACTGTATGGATTTCGACGCGGGAAGGCGCCGGTGGTTGCGTCGGGCCACCGGTATTTCGCTGGCCGCCCTGGCCTCGCCCACGCTGGCGAGTCTGGCGACGGCAAGTCCGGTTGGGGGAGGAAAGAGCGTGTCGCGGCTTGTCGCGAACGACGAAGCCTTCTGGCGAACGGTGCGAGAGCAGTACTGGTTGCCCGAGGGGCTTGTGCAGCTGGAAAATGGCAACTGGGGCGTGATGTCCAAGCCCGTGCTCGAGGCCTATCAGCGCCACACCTTCAGGGTCAACCGGGATGCCTCCTATTATAGCCGTCGCCAGTTCTGGGGCGAACTGCAGCCCATTCGGGCCCAGGTGGCGGAAACGCTCGGCGTGTCGGAAGGCGAGATTGCCTTTGCCCGGGGCGCTACCGAAGTACTGCAAAACCTGATCAGCGGCTATCGCCTGCTCGAACCCGGTGATGCCGTCATGTTTGCCGATGTGGATTACGACAGTATGCAGTCGGCCATGGCCTGGTTGCGCGAGCGCCGCGGCGCAACCGTCAAGACCATTGACCTGCCGGAACGCGCGTCCCGGGAACAGTTGCTCGAGGTGTACCGCAAGGCCCTGGATGACAATCCCGATGTGCGATTGTTGTTACTGACGCACCTGAGCCATCGCCATGGTTTGGTGTTGCCGATTCGCGAAATCGTGGCAATGGCCCGGGAGCGCCAGGTGGATTGCATTGTGGACGCAGCGCATTCCTGGGGCCAGATGGACTTCAATGCAGCGGATTTGCAGGCGGATTTTGTCGGATTTAACCTGCACAAGTGGATGGGGGCGCCAATCGGCGTCGGGGTCATGTACGTTCGCCGCGAACGTCTGGATGCCATTGCCCCCTATCTCGGTGAACAGGGGCTTCCGCAAGACGATATCCGCGCCCGTATTCACACCGGTACATCGAACTACGCCGCCCTGCTCAGCGTACCTGACGCGCTGGCGTTCCACGCAGAGGTGGGCGCGGCCAACAAAGCCGCGCGCCTGGCCTACCTGCGCCGGTACTGGGTGGAGCGGGCCAGCGAGATTCCGGGTATCGAGGTGCTTACCCTGGACGGCGCAGGCGACCACGCCGGTATCGCTTCCTTCCGCCTGAACGGTGAGCGTTCCACCGAGGGCAATGTCGCCATCGCCCGGCGTTTGCTGGAGCGTCACGGGGTGTTCACGGTACACCGCACCGGCCTTGCCGGAGGCGCCTGCGTTCGGGTCACGCCGGCGTTGTTCACCACCACCGCCGACCTGGATGCCCTGTTGCTGGGACTGCGGGAAATCGCCCGGGCCTGAGTTCCGAGCCGCGCTCAGCTCGCCCGACGAAGATACTTTTCCTCGTCGACGCTGTCGATCTGTTCCGCCGCGAGATAGCGCTCGGCATACCGCAGGTAGACTTTCTCGCGCACAAACAGCTCGAAGCTGTCGCGGTCGATATGATTGTCCTCCACCATCCGGAACAGGATATCCACCGCCACGCTTACCGGCTTGGCCTTCTTGTAGGGGCGATCGGCCGCGGTCAGCGCCTCGAACACGTCCGCCACCGCCAGCAGTCGCTCGGGGATGCTGAGCTCGGCGCCGGGCAGCTTGCGCGGGTAACCGGTGCCCTTCATGGTCTCGTGGTGGGTGGAGGCGTAGCGCGGCACGTTTTTCAGCTCCTCCGGAAAGGGCAGGCTCTCCAGCATTTTGATGGTACTGATCATGTGCTCGTTGATCTTGAAGCGATCCTCCGCGGTCAGGGTGCCGCGGGAGATCGACAGGTTGTAGATCTCGCCCTGGTTGTAAAGGTGCTCCGGTATGTCCATGTCGATACCGTATTCCGGCGGATAGTCTGTGGAGCGGGTGCGGGGGATGATGTGTTCGGGCTTGTCCGCCAGCAAGTGTTCGGTGGCCGGTAGAGGCGCGCTGCCGCCGTCCTGGCGCAGTTCCTCCACCGGCGACAGGCCGACGCGGTCGTCGAAATGGCGCTGCCAGGTGATCCCGGCGATCTCCCGCAGGCGCTGCTGTTTCTCGGGGCCCAGGTACTCGCCGCCGACATTGCATTCGGCGACAAAGGCGAAGTCGTCCCGCAGCCGCGCTCGCTGCTGCTCGAGCGCCTGCCGGTGGCGCGGCTCGGCCTCCGGGTCGGCCTGGCACTGCCGAAGATAGCGGATCTCGGCGTCCCGCCACAGCACCTCGAAGCGGGTGCGTATCTCGTGGATGCGGTTGTAGATGGTCTCCAGCTTGCTGCCCTTGTCGACCACATGCTCTGGCGTGGTGATCTTGCCGCAGTCGTGAAGCCAGGCGGCGATGCGAAACTCGCGCCACTGCTCCTTGCCGTCCAGGCGGAACTCGCGGAACGCGGGGTGATCGCTGTCGGAGGCCTGCTCGGCGAGCATCAACGCCAGTTCGGGCACGCGTTCGCAGTGACCACCGGTGTAGGGGGACTTGTCGTCGATGGCCTGGGCGATGAGGCGGATGAAGGCGTCCATCAGCTCGCGCTGGGCCTGTTCGTGGGCCTGGATGGCGCGCACCATGTGCACCATCGACTCGGACAACTCGTCGATTTCCTTGACCCGGGAGGGCTGTCGCGTCACCTGGTCGTAGTCCCGGCGGCGCACCTTGTCGTTTTCCTTTGCCAGCGCTTTTACCGGCTCGACGATGGGAGCGGCAAATAGCCAGGATAGCGGCAGGATCAGCAGCAGCAGAACGGAGGTCAGCAATACCGAGAGCCAGACTTTTTCCCTGAAAGGGCCAAGCACGGATTGTTCGGGCACGAGTGCGCCCAGGTACCAGTTCCCGCCTTCCAGGCCAAGGATCGGAGAGCTGTAGGCGAAGTGGGCTTGTTCCCGGTGGTGTATGGATAGCAGCTTGCCCTGCAGGCCGGGGTCGCGGGTCGCCGCAAGCAGGGTATCGGATGGAACGGTGCCGCCGTCTATACTCTCCCGTGTTTGCTCCCAGTCCAGCCAGTGCCTCCGGAGCGCTTCTCGCTGCTCCGGGCCGATGGCGGCCACGGCCCTGTCCAACAGGTCCGCCAGTTCGTTGTTGCCTGGCTGCACCAGCATTTGCAGGTCATCTGGCATGTCGTGGCCGGCAAAGTCGACATCGCGGTGGAATTTCACACTGCCCAGGTAGTAGTGCTCCTGTACGTAGCGCAGGATGGGTTCGTTATCCAGGGTGGCGTCGACTTCTCCATTGAGCACCCGGCGCAGGGAATCCGCGGGGCTGTCGGTCACTACTATTTCTATATCGGGGTAGTGACGGCGAACGACGTCCATAACCGCCCAGCCATTGGGGATGGCCACCTGCTTGCCGGCCATCTGGTCCAGGGAGGTGATGGCGGGGTGACCTGGTTGTGTCGCGAGCGCAAAGGGGAGTTCGGCGTAGGGGGCCACAGCCTCACCCCAATGGCGGTTTTCCTCGGTGATACCGATGGGTTGCAGTATGTCGATATTGCCGCCGCGAAATTCGCTGACCAGCTCCGACCATTCCAGGCCGTTGACAAAGCGGAACCGCAGGCCTGTCATTTCAGCAATGAGCTTGATGATATCGACCGAGTAACCCCTGGGCTCGCCCAGCAGGGCATAGTCGTAGGGCGGCCAGTCCATTTCGTTCGACACCCGGAGAACCGGTTGCCTGTCGACGAAATTCCTCTCCGCCATGTTGAGATCCAGGGCGGGAACCGGAACCGGTTCCCTCTGCTGCCTCTCATGGGCGGAGGAGGCCACGAGGTCGCCGTTGCCGTCGTAAATGAACAGCTCGCTCCCTGGGGAGAGGCGCTGCTCCCGGAGGAACTCGGAGAGCGCGTGCAGAGTGCGATCCACGGCGATGACCACATCGGAGTTTGCCACTTGCCGGGAGGTGGTCTGCCCCGGCAGGCCCAGCTGTGCGAACAGGTAGGGGGGGCTGATGTAGGTGCCCCCGTTCGCCAGGGCTTGTGAATACCACTCCCTTGAGCGGACGTCGTAAGTTGTGTTTTCGCTGCGTGACGCGCGCACGTTCATGTCGCGGTCGAGATAGGTGAAATGACGTTGGCGGGAACCATTGCTTTCTCCGGCCCGGACCACCACCCACTTGTCATCCGGGGTTGCGCGAAGCTGTGCTCGCGCGATTTCGCTGTTGTCGAGGTTGATCAGCTCGAGGAAGCTGCCGTCGCCGCGGCCGATGTAAATGCCGTAGAGCAGGGGGTTGCCATTGAGGATGTCGCGGAATATTTCCAGCTGGCGCGCTTGCCGCGCCGGCTCGGTGAACAAGGTGTTGTTCGCCAGTAGTCGCACCACGCCCACTGTGCGCTCCAGGCCGGCGTTGAATTGTCGGGTGACGCCGCTGGCGGCGGTGGCGTAGAGGTCCGTTGCGGCCGACTTGGCCAGGGCCTGGCCGAAGTGATATTGCAAGCCAATGGCCACCGCCGCGGTCAGCAAGGTGGCCATGAGGAAAATAAATACCACGGTTACACGGATGGTTACACGCATCGGGGCTCCATTGACATGGATTGCTGTGGTTTATCTTTATTACTGTGCACGGGAAAGATACTTCTCCTCGTCGACGCTGTCGATCTGTTCCGCCGCGAGATAGCGCTCGGCATACCGCAGGTAGACTTTCTCGCGCACAAACAGTTCGAAGCTGTCGCGGTCGATATGATTGTCCTCCACCATCCGGAACAGGATATCCACCGCCACGCTTACCGGCTTGGCCTTCTTGTAGGGGCGATCGGCCGCGGTCAGCGCCTCGAACACGTCCGCCACCGCCAGCAGTCGCTCGGGGATGCTGAGCTCGGCGCCGGGCAGCTTGCGTGGGTAACCGGTGCCCTTCATGGTCTCGTGGTGGGTGGAGGCGTAGCGCGGCACGTTTTTCAGCTCATCCGGAAAGGGCAGGCTCTCCAGCATTTTGATGGTACTGATCATGTGCTCGTTGATCTTGAAGCGATCCTCCGCGGTCAGGGTGCCGCGGGAGATCGACAGGTTGTAGATCTCGCCCTGGTTGTAGAGGTGCTCCGGTATGTCCATGTCGATACCGTATTCCGGCGGATAGTCGGTGGAGCGGGTGCGGGGGATGATGTGTTCGGGCTTGTCCGCCAGCAAGTGCTCGGTGGCCGGTAGAGGCGCGCTGCCGCCGTCCTGGCGCAGTTCCTCCACCGGCGACAGGCCGACGCGGTCGTCGAAATGGCGCTGCCAGGTGATCCCGGCGATCTCCCGCAGGCGCTGCTGTTTCTCGGGGCCCAGGTACTCGCCGCCGACATTGCATTCGGCGACAAAGGCGAAGTCGTCTCGCAGCCGCGCTCGCTGCTGCTCGAGCGCCTGCCGGTGGCGCGGCTCGGCCTCCGGGTCGGCCTGGCACTGCCGAAGATAGCGGATCTCGGCGTCCCGCCACAGCACCTCGAAGCGGGTGCGTATCTCGTGGATGCGGTTGTAGATGGTCTCCAGCTTGCTGCCCTTGTCGACCACATGCTCTGGCGTGGTGATCTTGCCGCAGTCGTGAAGCCAGGCGGCGATGCGGAACTCGCGCCACTGCTCCTTGCCGTCCAGGCGGAAATCGTGGAACGCGGGGTGGTCGCTGTCGGAGGCCTGCTCGGCGAGCATCAACGCCAGTTCGGGCACGCGTTCGCAGTGACCACCGGTGTAGGGGGACTTGTCGTCGATGGCCTGGGCGATGAGGCGGATGAAGGCGTCCATCAGCTCGCGCTGGGCCTGTTCGTGGGCCTGGATGGCGTGCACCATGTGCACCATCGACTCGGACAGTTCGTCGATCTCCCTGGCCCGGGAGCGGATTCGATTTACCTGGTTGTAGTCGCGCAGCCGGATCTTGTCGTTTTCCCCGACCAGTTCCTTTATTGGCGTCACGATGGGTGAGGCGAAAACCCAGCACAGTGGCAGCAGGGCGAACATGGCACCGCCGGTCAGCCAGATAGACAGCCGTACTTTCTCCAGGTAGGGGGCGAAAACAGTGGCTTTGGGGACCAGCACACCGAACAGCAACGCGTCGCCATGATCGGCGGTGGGCGTGACAAACACGAAATGCGGCTTTCCCCCGTGCGTGACCTCCACCAGTTTGCCCTGTCGTTCCGGCGTACCGGCGATCGTGATCATGGCATTGTGGGGGACCACGCCGGCGTGCTCCGGATTTCTGGTGACCGCGTGCTCGAGCCATCGTTGCCGGAGCGAGTCGCGCATGTTCGGTGTGATGGCTCCGATGGCCCTGTTGATAAGGGGGAGCAGGTCTTGCCGGGACGGCTGTACCAGGATGTGAAGCTTGTCCGGGACCGGCCCGTCGCCGAGGGAAACTCCGCTGTGATACTGGTATCCGTCGAGGAAGTAGTGGTGTTCGATGTAGCGAAAGATGGCCTCGTTATCCAGGGCTGCCGCAACCTCGCCGTCGTGGACGGCGCGCAGGGCGGCAAGGCTGTTGTCGACCTCGATAACTTCTACGTCGGGGAAGCGCCGGCGGACCAGGAGCGCTACCGACCAGCCGGCGGGGATGGCCAGCTGCATTACCCCGAGGTCCTTCAGGTTTCGGACCGGGTCGGCGCCGGGCAGGGTCACCACGGCATAGGGCAGCCGGAAGTAGGCCTCGCTGGCAGCGCCCCAGTGGGCGTTCGATTCCGTCAGTAATACCGAGTGCAGCAGGTCGATATCCCCGGCCCGGAAACGCTGTACCAGCTCCGGCCAGGTAAACCCGTTCACGAATTCCAGTTCCAGGCCGGTCATATCGCCGACGAGTCGGAGTACGTCGATGGAGTAACCCCGGGGGCGACCACTCAGGGCGTAGTCAAAGGGCGGCCAGTCCAGCTCATTGGATACCTTGAGAGGGGAGTGGGCGGCCACCAGGGCTCGCTCCGTGGCATTGAGTGGCAAGCGCTCGGCGACGGGGCGGTCGTTCACCCGGGAGTGTTGTGTGGAGGCCGCGGCCACCATGCCACCCGGGTGGAAGATGTAGATATCGCCACCGTGTGCTCGCGCCTGTTCCCGCAGCCACCGCGAGACGCCACTGAGCGTATAGTCGACGGCCACCACGGAAGTAGTGTCGCGTACCCGCCGTGATAGGGTACTGCCAGGGACACCGAGTTGATCGAACAGGTAGACATCGGAGTGCTGTAATCCGGCACTGGCCATAGCACTGAGATACCAATGCCTGCTTCTTACATCGTAGGCTGTGGCCTCTTCGCGGCTGGCACGCAGTTTGAAGTCCTGATCTAAGTAGCGAAAGCGACGAACAGAGCTACTGTTTCCGCGATGGGTGCTTATTACCAGCCATTTGTCATCCGGTGCCGCGGCGTGGACATCGCGCACGCTCACGCTGCTGTCGAGGTTGACCAGTTCCAGCAGGCTGCCGTCGCTTTTACCCACATAGGCCCCGTAGAGTAGTGGATTGACCGCGAGCACTTCGGCGAAGGCCTGCAATACCGCCCGCTCGTCTCCGGACTCGAACAGGGTGGGGTTGTCTGCGAGCAGGGATACCGCACTGGCGTTGCTTGCCGCGAAGCTCGCCAGCTCCGCCGCGATTCCCGATGCGGCAAGGGTAAATGCCTCCTGTGTGACTTCCCTGGCCAGATTGCGGCTGAAGTAATACTGGAGCCCAATGGCGAGGACCGCGGTAAACATGGTGGCCAGCATGAATATCAGCACCACGGTCATGCGAATGGTGATGCTGAATTTGCCCAGCGTGAGTTTCATGCTGCTCCAGGTCCGTCTGCTGTTCTCCTAGCTAGAACTAAAGCACAAACTGAGCGCTTGTCATCTGCAATTTTCCATCGGGCTACGATAAAGCTATCTAGCAAAAAAAAAGCCGTGTGAGTGGGCACACGGCTTTTTGTACTCTACCCAACCTTAGGGGACGGGTGAGTTGGGATCTGGGGGCGCAAAGGAAACGCAGGTGAAGGACTCTGTATAGGGGGCCGCTTCTCCTTCTGGCTCTAGTGTTAGATTCACCGTTCCCGAGCTGCCATCACCATCGGTGACCAATGGGAAGCCAAAAGCGCCGTAGCTAGCGGACGCAGGCACAGTAAAGGAAGTCTCGCTGATGATTTCACAACCGCCACCAGCTTCTACCCTAATCGTTGAACCCGCAGCCGGTTTGTTGTTGAAAATATCCGATACATATACCGTATATTCGCTGCCCTCTCTGGTTTCCTGCTCAACCCTTTCGTTGCGTGTGAGCAGGAAATCCCAACCACTACCGTCATCATATGAGAGGATAAGTACGGTCTGGTCGCGGACGTTGATCAGATCTCGGCTGCACCAAACGCCGTCGCCTTCGACAGGACAGAGCAAGCCGTTATAACGGGCCGGGAAGTTATTGGAGTTGTAGCGGTTATCATTGTTGAAATCGACAAAGGTTTCTTCAAATCCTGAGACACACGCGAGGGAGTTGGAGTTTTCGCAATTGGCGGCGGCGGGGTTAAAAATGCCGTCTTCGTTGTGATCGATAAACGCTTCTGGCATGTTGGAGAAGAGGTCTTGCTCGTCTTCGTCCATCACGCCATTGCCGTTGCGGTCGATAAATGACTCCTCGCCGATTGCAGTAACCAGGATAGTGGAGCGGCCGCCGCGTACCGGGCCGAGGTCGTCGGGACAGGGGCCGGTACTGCCGTTGTGGCTGGGGCAATCATAGCCCTCGGGATTGTCGATGGTCCGGATATTGTTGAGGTTTCTGTCCAAGGTTGGATAGCGAGGTTCACCACTGGTCCAGAGGACTGTACATTCACCAGGAATAGGTGAGTCCAGGTCGCTACATGAATTTGAGCTGGCTACGCGCTCACCGCTGCTAGTCCCTGTTACGCAAGAAGGGTCAATGGTGCCGTATTCGGTGGTGAATATCGCACTGGTTCCATCGGGCACCGGGTTGTTAAATTTATCGGCCATGCGCACGGTGATGCACCGCTCGATGCCATCCATGGTGAAGCCGTTCTCCACCACAAAGCCGCCTCTTACGGATACGCTGATGGAGTTCTGGTCCGGTAAGCCGGTGCTGACGGTGAGTACATCGGATACCGTGGACTGATTGCCCGAGCCGTCAGCGCCAGCTACCGTTGCGATGACCCGAACGACGGTGGCGACATCCCCAGAGCGCAGGGTGACTTCAACCAGACCCTCCTCGTTGCTGATGGCGGATTGGGGTGTCAGGCTTAGTCCGCCGATTTCAGTAGTCAGGGAAAAATCCACCTCCACATCTGGCAGCGGATTATTGTCTCCGTCGATAACCTGGAACGTGACGACGGCGGATTCCTGCCGGCTGGGGCCACCACCGGTGCCTTTGAGCACTATCAGGTTGGGTTCGGCACTGACGAATGTCAGGCTGTTGGCCTGGGGCGAGCCGATGGTAATCGAGGCAAAGGCCACGCCGTCGCCGTCGTCAATCGTGGCGGTGAGTTCGTCCGTACCAGAACAGCGGCTGGCAGTATAAGTGGTGCGCACGTTGCCCGTGGACGTTTCCAGGGGGGGGGCGGGCTCCAGGGTCGAGTCGCCAGTCGCCAGGCAGTCGCTGGTGATCACAATGGACTCTGCCGAGTCTACACGGTTGCCATCTTCATCCACGATGTCGATGACCAACTCCGCGGAACCGCGATAGGCCAGATTGCCGGAAGGGTTGACGCCGATTTCGTTTTCAATAAATGCATTGCCGTCGAAGTGACCCAGGCGCAGACCCGGTGCGGTAATCTGGAAGTTGAAGGTGGCCTCTGTGGTCAAACCATCTTCATTGGTGACGGACACCGATATCGCACCGGCGCCCAGCTCATCCTCGGCGGTAAGCTCGAATGTTGCAATACCATTGCTGTCGCTAAGGCTCGTGGCCGGTGACAGAGTGCCGATATCCGTGGTCGCGCTGACCAATGCATCGGTAATCACCTGGCCATTGCGGCTCTTGCGAGTCACCTTGACCTGCAGGGTGCCGGGCATTGTGCTGGTCACGGTGTTGGTGCTGTCACCGTTGATATCCAGTAGGGTCAGGGTCAGGAAATAGGCATCGTCATCGGCGCCATCATCGGGAAGGAACCCACCGCCGCCACCGCCGCCGCCCCCCCCGCCACAGGCGGCGAGAGCCAACAAAAAGGCAAACAGTACCGAAAGACGGCTGGTGAGCGTCGCGAACCGAGTGATCATTATCTTCCCCTTGTGCCCGCTGTTGTAGAAGGTCTTATTGGTTCCCAATGGTCTTGACTGGCCCCGCACTGCGTTCTGGCGGAGTCAATCGCCCCGTAACCACTGTCACAGGTTACCATGGTTATTCCATAAAAACGTCATGGATAACATGGTGATACGGACTTTCTGTACTTTTCTCCTGAAACTGTCTGGAGGCAGAACGGGGTGGCGGGGCCACTCCAAAACCGCTATTGGCCGGCAGCTGGCGCAATTTGCGCGATCCACTGCATTCGGGGTCAGATAAGCCCCGCCACCCCGAGCAGCTTGACCGCCCCGAGGCCGGTGGCGATCACCACTACCAACCCCCCCAGGGCGTTCGCCAACGGGCCGTTGACCTGCGCCCCCAGTAACTCCCGGTGGTTCATTACCACCAGCAGGAACACCGCCACCACCGGTAGCAGCAGGCCGTTCGCCACCTGCGCGAACAGGATGGCCGCCAGGGGCTTGCTGCCCAGCGCGGCGAAGGCGGTGCCGATGGCAAGCACCAGCAGCCAGACGAGTCGGAAACCCGGTGCCCTGAGGTCATTGCGCCAGCCGAGGGCGCCGCACACGGCGAAGGCCGCCGCCAACGGGGCGGTGATGGCGCTGGTGAGGCCTCCGGCAAACAGGCCGGCGGCGAACACGTAGCGGGCCCACGGTCCCAGCAGGGGTTCCAGCTGGACTGCCAGCGAATCGCCGGTGAAGGCCAGCCCGGTCTGGAAAAAGGCCGCGGCCGCGGTACTCAGGATGGCCAGGGTGATCAGGCCGCCGAGCCCAATGGACAGGCCGGTATCCAGGCGGGATTCGCGCAGGGCGCGTTCCACCGGCACATCGGAGGGCCACTTTTCCCGCACCGCGTTGGCGTGCAGGAAGAGGTTGTAGGGGACCACCGTGGTGCCGATCAACGCAATCACCGTCATCACCGAACCCGGCGGCAGGCTGGGCCGGAACATGCCCTCGAGCATGGCGGGAACCGAGGGCGCTACCCGCCAGGCGGTGAGCAGGAATACCGCGCTCATCAGCAGCACCAGCACGATTAGCGCGGACTCCAGCACTTTGTAGTGGCCGCTGAACAGCAGAACGGCGGCCGCGGCGCCGATCACCAGCGCCCAGTGTCCGCTGTCCAGCGGGCTGACCAGGTCCAGCGCGAGAGCGGCGCCGGCGATGTTGCCGGCTTCATAGGCGGCGTTGCCGATGCCCACCGCGGCAACCACCAGCAGGACTGCGGCCCGTCCCAGCACGGGACTGTGAAAGTAGCTGCGCAAACCCTCCGCCAGGCCTTGCCGGGTGACCAGCCCGAGGCGCGCGGCCATCTCCTGCAGCACGATGGTGGCCAGCAGTGAGAACAGCAGGGCCCACAGCAGGGCGAAGCCAAAGTGGGCGCCGGCACTGCTGGCGGTGGTGATCGTGCCCGGGCCGATAAAGGCCGCGGTGACCAGAAGGCCGGGGCCGAACTTGCGCATGAACGCTGAGGAAGAGGGCATTGTGATTCCACCAGGGTTGACCGACCGCCACGATGGTACCAGCCGGAGGGGCCCTTGTGTGACGCCTTGTCGTCGTTACTTGCCCCATGCGACCTGCTAACATGCGCGCCATGCCAACCGCCGCCCACAGTGGAAACACCCTGTCGATCGCCCTGGTGCTGTACAACAGTGACCTGGCGCTGGTCGAACGTACCCTGTGTTGCCTGGAGGTGGCGGTCGCGCGGGCGTTGGCGGCGGGGGTCATTGCCGGCGCCGCGCTCGAGGTCATCGACAACGCCTCCGCGGGCGACTATCCCGCGCGGGCCGGCGACCTGGTCCGCTCGCGGCAGGCGCGGGTAGCCGGCTTGCGGATTGCTTTCCGCGAGGCGGTGGCCAATCGCGGCTACGGGGCGGGGCACAACCTTGCCCTGGCTAGTGCTGAAAGCGAGTTTCACCTGGTGTTGAACCCGGATGTGGAAATGGCGGAGACGGCGTTTATCGAGGGTATCGCCTATCTGCGGGCGACACCGGAGGTCGTTTTGCTCGCTCCCGCCGCTAAAAGCCCGGACGGCGAAGTGGAGCACCTGTGCAAGCGCTACCCGACACTGCTGGTACTGTTGCTGCGGGCGTCGGGATTGAATTGGCTGCAGCGCCTGTTCCATCGCCGCCTGGCGCACTATGAACTGCGTGAACTCGCGCTGGCGCGGGAGCCCGTGCCCGTGCCCCTGGCGTCGGGCTGCTGCATGCTGGTCCGGACCGAGGCCCTGCGCGCCGTGGGTGGTTTTGACGAGCGCTATTTCCTGTATTTCGAGGACTACGATCTGTCCCTGCGCCTGGCGAGCCGTGGCCGGGTCGAATACCACCCGGGCGTGCACATCGTGCACCACGGTGGCTACGCCGCGCGCAAGGGTTGGCGACATGTGCGCATGTTCCTGGGTGGAGGCCTGCAGTTTTTCCGCCAGCACGGCTGGCGCTGGTGGTAGCGAGGCTCCGGGCCGCGGCTTGCGCCAACAGCCCACCGGGGGCAAAACCTGCTAGACTGCGACTTTTCCGTAACCTCTCGACACCACCTGACGAACGCCGGCACGCAATGCCCGACAAGCACGCCATCAAGCAGCACGCCTACCTCGACGCCCTCGGTATCGCGCACTTTGTGTCGCGGGTGGATTTGCCGGGCGCGGCGCCCAGCCGGCGGGTGCCGGTGCCCGCCCCGCGGCCGCCCGTGCCCGCCCCGCCCGTGGTGCCGCCGGCAATGGCGGAAGTGCTGGAAGCGAAAGCGCCGCGTATGCCCAGCTTGTCCGGGGAACCCGCGACAAAGGCGTCGCCGGAGCCGGCACCCGCGGCGAAGGCCCCGGAGCCATCCGCCCCGGTGCGGTTCAGCGTCGCCTCGGTGGTCATCGGACCCCTGCTGTGGCTGGAGGAGATTCCCGAGGGAGTGGTCAGTCGCGAGCAGGTGGCGCTGATCCAGGCCATGGCCGGCGCGCTGGGTGTTCGTGAGCGCCCCGCGGTCACCCAATTCGATTGGCCGGTGCACAACAATCGCCAGCTTGACCTGGGGGAGGAGGCCGCGCGCGCGGCCTTCGGCAGCTTTGTCCGGCGCCGGACGGAAGAGCAGGCCTGCGAGGCCCTTATCCTGTTGGGCGAGGCCTGTGGCGCGCGCCTCGGCGGCCTGCCCGACGGGCCGCCGCGAATTGTCACCGCGGCCACCCGCGATATGCTGGCGGAACCGGCGCTCAAGCGCCGGGTGTGGCGCGACCTGCAACCGCTGCTGCGCCGCGCGCGCCGATGAACCCGGTTATTCGCCGGGCGCTGCCAGAGGATGCGGGGGCGATGGCGGCAATCGATTTGTTGGGCGCTTTCTCGCCCTGGTCAGAGCGGCAGTTCCTCGCCGCTTGCGCCGAGGCGGGTAGCGGAGCCGGTGCCTTGGTCGCCGAGGTGGATGGGCGCGTGGCCGGCTTCCTGGTGTGGCAGCGGGTACTGGACGAAGCCAGCATTCACAATGTGGCGGTCGCCCCCCGGGCGCGTCGTCGCGGCATTGCCCGCGACCTGGTCCGGCACCTGCGGGGCGAATTGCCCGACGATACCACGCGCTGCCTGCTGGAAGTGCGGGCCTCCAATCACGGCGCCCTGGCCCTGTACCGCGGCTTGGGCTTTGTCGAGGACGGTCGTCGCAGGAACTATTACCCCGTCGAGCACGGGCGGGAGGATGCCGTGCTGATGTCACTGGATTTACAGGAAATGCAACGTGAACGTACTTGAAACCGATTGGTGGGTCATGGTGCTGCCGCCGGAGTGGTGGGCCGAGGCCGAGGAGGAAAGCATCCTGGTGGGGGATGTGGACGAGGTGGGCTGTATCGAGATTTCCACCTTGCACAAGGAAGCGGGGGTATTCTCCGGCGGGGAGCTGCGGCACATCGCTGAGCAGGAGTCGCCGCAGGTCGCGGCATGGCGTGAGGTGACCCGCGGCGACTTCGACGGCTGGACCGCCAGCTTTGACGAAGATGGCGCGGCGATACGCGAGTGGTACCTGGGCCGCGAGGGCATGCTGTTGTTCGTGACCTACAGCTGCGACGAGGACAACCGCGGGCTGGACGACGCCGCGGTGGATGAGATTCTCGATACGCTGGCGGTAAAGGCGTGACCGCCGGGGCGCTTGCGCCCCTTGTCTAGCTGATCGTGCCGGTAACCCGCACCCGCTTGGACCCTTTGACCGGCTTGGCCTTGCGCGCGTCCTGACGGCGCTTGATCTCGCCATCGATGAGGTTCTTGCCGGCGATGATCAGCCCGGTGAAGATGAAGGCGCCGGGGGGCAGGACGGCCAGCAGGAAGGCCTGGTAATCCGCCACCAGTACCAGTTTCCAATCCGCGGCGCCGGGCCCGAACAACAGATCCATGTTCGCGAACAGGGCGCCGGTACCCACCAGCTCCCGGATCGCGCCCAGCAGCACGAGGATAACGCCGAAGCCCAGGCCCATCATCAGGCCGTCGAACATGGCCAGTGGCAGGGGGTTCTTGCTGGCGAAGGCATCGGCCCGGCCCAGGATCACGCAGTTGGTGGTGATCAGCGGCAGGAAAATACCCAGAATCTGGTACAGCTCGTAGGCGAAGGCCTGCATCAGCAGCTCGATACAGGTAACCGCCGCGGCGATGATCATCACGAAGACCGGCAGGCGCACCGCGTCCGAGACGATATTGCGAATCACCGATACCGCGGTGTTGGAGCACAGCAGCACGAGAGTGGTGGCGGCGGCGAGCCCGAGGGCGTTGACCACGCTGCCGGTCACCGCCAGCAACGGGCACAGGCCTAGCAACTGCACGATGGCCGGGTTGTTCTTCCACAGGCCGTTGAGCGATAGCTCCCTGAAATTGGCGGTGGCCATTACTGCGCTCCACTCGGTGCGTTGGGGGCGGCCGGCGACGTGTCGCCCGCGGCAAACAGGCTGTCGTGCCGCGCCTCGGCGTATTGTAGGGCCCGCCGGGTGGCCGCTACAACGGCCCGGGGGGTGATGGTGGCGCCGGTGAACTGGTCGAACACGCCGCCGTCTTTTTTCACAGCCCAATCCTTCGGCGCCGGGTTACCCAGTGAACGGCCCTCGAAGCCGAGAATCCAGTCGGACTTGGCGAGCTCCACCTTGTCCCCCAGCCCCGGGGTTTCCCGGTGATTGAGTACCCGCACCCCGGCCACGCTGCCGTCGCGGTTGACCCCCACGATCATGTCGATGGCGCCGGAGTAGCCGTCGGGCGCGGTGACCGGGAGGATCACGGCGACGGTTTTGCCCGCCTCGCGCGCGAGGTAAATCGCCTTGTCCCGGCGCAGGCCGAGCAGGTCCTCGCCGGCGCGGGCGGTCAGGGTATCGTCGAGCATGTTGTTGTCGTGGCGCTCGTCCGGCACGATTTCCAGCAGGGCCCGCTGCTCCGCCTGGCGTCGCGCCTCGGCGATGGTGTCCCGGGTGAGCAGGTAGGTACCGGCAATCAGCACCGTGGTGACGACCGCGAACAAGCTGAGCAAAACGCTGTTCCTGGTGATCGACTGGCCCAGCATCAGCGCGTTCCCCCGGTCTTGTGCCCGTAGGTGCGCGGCTGGGTGTAGTGGTCGATAAAGGGCGCGGCGAAGTTCATGATCAGCACTGCGAAGGCCACCGCGTCCGGGTAGTTGCCCCACACGCGGATGACGTAGACCAGCAGGCCGATCAAGGCGCCGTAGACCAGCCGCCCGCGCACCGAGACCGCCGAGGTCACCGGGTCGGTGACAATGAAGAAGGCCCCGAACATGGTGGCGCCGCTCAACAGGTGGAAGAGGGGCGAACCGCCGCTGGCGGAGCTGCCGCCGTCATAGATCAGGGCGGCCATCAGCGCCAGTGCGGCGAGGAAGGCCACCGGCGCGTGCCAGGTGAAGATCCGGCGATAGAGCAACCACAGTCCGCCGGCGAGGAAGGCGATGTTCGCCCATTCCCAGCCGGCGCCGCCCCAGCGGCCGAACAGGGGGTTGTCCTTCCACAAATCCCCGATCAGCAAGCTGTTGTTTTGCTTGAGGACATCCAGCGGCGTGGCCTGGGTGACGCCGTCGTAGCTCGCCGGGGCGAAGCAGGCCAGCAGGGCTTCCAGCAGGCCCGGCACCTCGCCCACGCCCCGCGGCGGGGCCCAGGCGGTCATCTGCACCGGGAAGGAAATCAGCAGCACCACATAGCCCACCATGGCGGGGTTGAAGGGGTTGTAGCCCAGGCCGCCGTAGAGGTGCTTGGCCAGCAGGATCGCCGAGGCGATGCCCACCGCCACCAGCCACCAGGGAGCGTAGGGGGGCAGGGCGATACCCAGCAACACGGCGGTCACCAGGGCGCTGCAGTCCTTGAGGTAGAAACCGGGACTGCGGCCGCGCAGTTTCAGCGCCAGGCTTTCCAGGGCCACTGCCAGCAGGCCGCCCCAGAGGATATTCACCAGGGTGCCGAAGCCAAAGAAATGGGTGAGTACGAGCACCCCGGGGAGGGTGGCCAGCAGTACCTGCCGCATGACCTTCGGGGTGCTCATCGGGCCGTGGGCGTGGGGCGAGGTGACGCGCAACAGGGCCATATCAGTGGTTCTCCGCCGCAGCGTGGGTCGCCAGTTCGGTTTCGGTGGCGGCGATCTTGTCCCGCAATCGTTCCACGCTGGCCTCCAGTGCCTCCACGATCTTGTCTTCCTCGCCAGCGTTGCGGCTGTCCGCCAGGCGCTTTTCCGACTTGGCCAGTCGCTGTTGCAGGCTCTCGAGTTGTTTGCGCGCCTTGTCCCTCGGGCTCAGGTCGGCGTCCGCGGCCCGTGCCGCCCGGGCTTTTTCGATGGCGGCCTGGGCCGCGTCCACAGGCGCTGCCTCCGCCCCGGTGGAGAGGGCGCCGCCGTTACCCTGGGCGGCTCTGTGGTCCGCCAGCGCCTGTTCGGCTTTTTCCAGCTTGGCCCGGGTCTTGTCGACACCGGTCTGCAGGGCGTCCACCAGGTCGGAGCCCTCGGCCCGGGCCTGCTCCAGCTTGGCGGTGGCGGTCTGCAGCCGCTTACTCGCCGTGACGACCGCCTGTTCCAGCTTGTCCACTTCGCTCTCGCTGCCGGCGGCCTGCTGCTGGGCGGCTTTCTTTGCCTTGGCGCGTTCGATGGCGGCCTGGATGGGGTCTTCGTTTTCCGCGCCTGTCGCGGCTTGCCGCGCCTTGAGTTCGGCCGCCTTCTTGCGCGCCGCGCGCTTGGCTTCTTTCTCTTCGGCCTCCCGGGCCAGGCGCTCCTGGCGGGCCTCGAAGCGCAGGCGCGACTGCTCGGATTTGTCGTGGTCGCGGCGCTGCTGCAGGATCTCGGCCTTGGACGCGCGGTAGTACTGCACCAGCGGAATCTGGCTGGGGCAGGCCCAGGAGCAGGCCCCGCATTCGATGCAGTCGAAGAGGTTGTGCTCTTCGAGTTTTTCGTATTCCTTGCCCCGGGCGAACCAGAACAACTGCTGTGGCAGCAGGCTGGCCGGGCAGGCCTCGGCGCACAGGCCGCAGCGGATACAGGCCTGCGCCGGCGGCGGCGTGGGCAGCTCGGCCTCGGTGGGCGCCAGCAGGCAGTTGGTGGTTTTCACCACCGGCGCCGCGGTGTCGGTGAGGGTGAAGCCCATCATCGGGCCGCCCATGACCAGCCGGTTGTTGCGGGTCGCGTCGTAGCCCGCCAGCTCCAGCAGGTGGCTGATGGGGGTGCCCAGCAGGACTTCGTAGTTGCCGGGGTGGGCCACGGCCTCGCCGGTGATGGTGGTGATCCGCGAAATCAGTGGGCGCCCGTCGAGGATGGCGTCCCTTACCGCCACCGTGGTGCCGAGGTTTTGGCATACCACGCCGATGTCCGCCGGCAGTCCGCCGCTGGGGACCTGCTTGCCGGTGAGTATTTCGATCAGCTGCTTTTCACCCCCGGAGGGGTACTTGGTGGGGAACTCCACCACCTCGATGCCGCTGTCACCGGCCGCGGCGCGCAGCGCGGCGATGCCCTCGGGCTTGTTGTCCTCGACGCCGATCAGGGTTTCGGCGGGCCCCACGATATGCCGCAGGATCTCGGCTCCGGCGATGATATCCGCGGCTCGCTCGCGCATCAGCGCGTCGTCGGCGGTGATATAGGGTTCACACTCGGTGCCATTGATGATCAGGGTGTCGACGGTGGCGCCCGGTTTTTGCCGCAATTTGACCGCTGCGGGGAAGCCCGCGCCGCCCATGCCGGCGATGCCGGCCTCGCGGATATGCTCCAGCAGCTCCGAGGGGCTGACACCGGGGTAATTGTCGATGCCGGTATGGGGCAGCCATTCGTCACGGCCATCGCATTCGATCACCACACAGGGCGCCCGGAAACCCGAGGGGTGGGGAATGGGGCGCTCCTCAATGGCGATCACCGTGCCGGAGCTGGGGGCGTGTTGGGGCACGCTGACGAAACCGCCCGCCTCGGCGATCACCTGGCCCTTGAGTACCCGCTCGCCCACCGCCACGATGGGGGCGGAGGGCGCGCCGATGTGCTGCGACAGGGGGATCACCAATTGACCGGGGATGCCCGCATCCCGTATCGGCTCGCCCAGTGACTGGCGCTTGTTTTCCGGCGGGTGAATGCCGCCGTGGAAGTCGAAAATCTTCCTCATGCCGCGCGATCCGTGTCGAGGTCGCTGGCGATCACGTCCACATTGGCCCGGCCCAGTTCGGGCAGTTGCCAGTGCCAGGTCTGCAGGTTTTCCTCCTGTGGAATCATGTCGATACAGTCCACCGGGCAGGGCTCAACGCACAGGTCACAGCCAGTGCACTCGCTGGCGATCACCGTGTGCATCTGCTTGGCGGCGCCGAGGATGGCGTCCACCGGACAGGCCTGGATGCACTTGGTGCAGCCGATACACTCATCCTCGCGGATGTAGGCCACTGCCTTGACCTTCTCTTCACCGTGTTCCTCGTCCAGCGGTATGGGTTCCACGTCCAGCAGGTCCGCGAGCGCATGG
This sequence comes from Parahaliea mediterranea, assembly GCF_017255185.1. Lineage (GTDB taxonomy): Bacteria > Pseudomonadota > Gammaproteobacteria > Pseudomonadales > Halieaceae > JAFKCZ01. Next base: position 86,074 of record NZ_JAFKCZ010000015.1, on the reverse strand, counting down.
ATGGTGGCCTCGCCACCCGGCGGGCACTTGTTGATCGCCTCGCCGTTGGCGATGGCCTCCGCGTAGGGGCGGCAGCCGGGGTGGCCGCACTGGCCGCACTGGGTCTGGGGCAGGATGTCGTTGATCTGGTCGGCGATGGGGTCGCCCTCGGTCTTGAAGCGCACCGCGGCGAAGCCCAGCAGCGCCCCGAACACCGCGCCCAGGCCGACCAGCGCGAGCAGCGCTGCCAGTAGCGGGTACTGTGAAATGAACTCAAGCATGCGCGATCAGACCAGCCCGGCGAAGCCCATGAAGGCCAGCGACATCAGTCCCGCGGTGACCATGCCGATGGCGGCGCCCTTGAAGGGCACCGGCACGTCCGCCACCGCCAGGCGCTCGCGCATGGCGGCAAACAGGACCAGCACCAGGGAGAAGCCCACCGCGGCGCCGAAGCCGTAGAACAGCGACTGCAGGAAGTTGTGCTCCTTGTTGATATTCAGCAGCGCCACGCCCAGTACCGCGCAATTGGTGGTGATCAGCGGCAGGTAGACGCCGAGTACCCGGTGCAGCAGGGGGCTGCTCTTGCGCACCACCATTTCGGTGAACTGCACCACCACGGCGATCACCAGGATGAAGGAAATCGTGCGCAGGTACTCCAGGCCCAGGGGTTGCAACAGGTAGCTGAATACGAGATAGCTGCATACCGAGGCCAGGGTCAGTACGAAGGTGGTGGCCAGGGACATGCCCATGGCCGTTTCCAGCTTGTTGGACACGCCCATGAAGGGGCACAGCCCCAAAAACTGCACCAGTACGAAGTTATTGACCAGGATGGCCCCGATCAGCAGGATGGAGTAGTCAGCCAGCATGCTCCGGTCTCAAATTGCGCCGCGGCCGGTGTTGTCGGCCGCAACCGCCACGGTAAAACGGCTAATGGTAAGTAGTTAGCGCCCCCGGGACAATGTCTGGATTGGCATAAGCTAATAACATATCCGGTCAGGCGAATAAATTTGCCGTGCGCTTGGCCGTATGAATGACCCGAAAAGAGGGGCCCGCTGTGCCCGAAAAAGAGGGGCAGGCTCTCGGCCCTACATGGGCGACGCCACGACCTGTAGGGTCGAATTCATTCGACCAAAAACCCCGATCAACACCGTCCCCCGATTATTTCACCTGCATCCCGGGCTCGGCGCCGTCGTGGGGTTCCAGCAGGTAGATATCCTCCCCACCGGGGCCGGCCGCCAGCACCATGCCCTCGCTGACGCCGAAGCGCATTTTGCGCGGCGCGAGGTTGGCGACCATTACCGTGAGCTTGCCCACCAGGTCTTCCGGTTGGTAAGCGGCCTTGATGCCGGCGAAGACCTGGCGCTGCTCCCCGCCCAGGTTCAGGGTCAGGCGCAGCAGTTTGTCTGCGCCCTCTACATGGTCGGCGGCGACGATTTCGGCCACCCGTAAATCCACCTTGGCGAAGTCCTCGAACTGAATGGTGTCGCTTCGGGAGTCGTCGTTCTGGGGGGCTGCCGCTTTGTCGGAGGTCGCTGCCGTTGCTCCCGGGGCCGTCGCTTCTGCGGCCGCGGCGGTGGCCGGGGCCTGCTCGCGGCTCGCTTCCACCAGGGCGTCGATTTGCTTGGGGTCGATGCGGGTGATCAGGGGCTGGAATTTCTCCAGCCGGTGGCCGCGCAGGGGGGCGTCGAGGGCGGTCCAGTCCAGGCTGTGGTTGAGGAAGGCCTCGGCCTTTTCCGCCATCGCCGGCAGCACCGGCTTGAGGTAGGTCATCAGAACGCGGAACAGGTTGATGCCCACGCTGCAGACATCGTGCACCTCCCGCTCGCGACCGTCTTCCTTGGCCAGTACCCAGGGCTTTTTGGCGTCGATGTACTGGTTGGCGCGGTCCGCCAGGGCGACAATTTCGCGGATCGCCTTGTTGAATTCGCGCCCCTCGTACAGGCCGGCGATGTCCGCGCCGCGGTCGATGAAGGATTGCACCAGTTCCGCTTCCGCGCACTCGTCGGCGAGGGTGCTGTCGAACTGCTTGCGCAGGAAGCCGGCGCAGCGGCTGGCGATGTTGACCACCTTGCCCACCACGTCGGCGTTTACCCGCTGTACAAAATCCTCGAGGTTGAGGTCGATGTCATCCACCGAGGCGCCCAGCTTGGCGGCGAAGTAATAGCGCAGGTATTCCGCCTCGAGGTGCTCGAGGTAGGTGCTGGCCTTGATAAAGGTGCCACGGCTCTTGGACATCTTGGTGCCGTTGACGGTCAGGAAGCCGTGCACATACACCGCGGTGGGGGTGCGCAGGTTCGCCGAGTGGAGCATGGCCGGCCAGAACAGGCCGTGGAAATTGATGATGTCCTTGCCGATGAAGTGGTACAGCTCGGCCGCCGAGTCGGGCTGCCAGAAGCTGTCGAAATCCAGCCCGGTGCGCTCGCAGTAGTTCTGGAAACTCGCCATGTAGCCAATGGGGGCGTCCAGCCACACGTAGAAGTACTTGCCCGGCGCGTCGGGAATCTCGAAGCCGAAGTAGGGGGCGTCGCGACTGATATCCCACTCCTGCAGGCCGGCGTCGAGCCACTCGCGCAGCTTGTTGGCGATTTGTGGCTGCAGGGTACCGGAGGACGTCCACTCCCGCAGCATGTCGGTGAAGGCCGGCAGGGTGAAGAAGTAGTGCTCGGACTCCCTCTCCACCGGCGTCGCGCCCGACAGGGCCGATACCGGGTCGATCAGTTCGGCGGGGGTGTAGGTGGCGCCGCAGGCCTCGCAGTTGTCGCCGTACTGGTCGGGCGTCTTGCACTTGGGGCAGGTGCCCTTGATGAAGCGGTCGGCCAGGAACAGCTGTTTCTCCGGGTCGAAGGCCTGGGTGATGGCGCGGCTGGCGATGTGGCCGTTGGCCTTCAGGCGGCGGTAGATCTCTTCGCTCCAGTGGCGGTTCTCCGGCGAGTGGGTGCTGTAAAAGTTGTCGAAGCCGATCAAAAAGCCCGCGCTGTCCCGTTCGTGCTCCTCCTGGACGCGGCGAATCTGCTCCTCGGGGGTGATGCCGAGCTTTTCCGCGGTGAGCATGATCGCGGTGCCGTGGGCGTCGTCGGCGCAGACGTAGTGGCAGCGATGGCCGCGGGACTTCTGGAAGCGCACCCAGATGTCGGTCTGCACCATCTCCAGCAGGTGGCCCAGGTGGAGGGAGCCGTTGGCGTAGGGGAGGGCGCTGGTAACCAGGATGTCGCGGGTGCTGCTGTCAGCCATTGTGTGCCTGTGTGCGTCGGGTGAAAAATGGGGCGCTACTATAGCTTTTTTACGCCGCCATTTCATCCGGACTGGCCCGGTTCACGGCACTGATACCCGCCGGCAAAGTCCCTTGCGGCCTGGCTTTGGGCTGATTTTCGCCGCGCTTGCCGCGTTGTTGTCGGCCGGCCGTGGGCGTATACTGCCCGGCTCATTCACCGGCGGGGCGGCCGGGCGCTTTCCTGGCGCCATCGTTGCCGGGTTTCCGTCGCAGGCTGTATTACGGATCGCAGTTCCCATGAACCAGATCAAGCATATTGTCGCCGTTGCCTCCGGCAAGGGTGGGGTCGGCAAGTCCACCACGGCGGTCAATCTCGCCCTGGCGCTGAAGGCGCGGGGGGCTGAAGTCGGCCTGCTCGACGCGGACATCTACGGGCCCAGCCAGAAGACCATGCTGGGCATTGCCGAGGGCACGCGGCCGGAGCAGCATGAAGGCAAGTACCTGTTGCCGGTGGAGGCCCACGGCCTGAAGACCATGTCGATGGCCTACCTGGCGGGCGAGCGCACGCCCATGGTGTGGCGCGGCCCCATGGCCGGCGGCGCCCTGACGCAGATGCTGGAGCAGACCCTTTGGGGGGCGCTGGACTACCTGGTCATCGACATGCCGCCGGGCACCGGCGACATACAGCTGACCCTGTCCCAGAAAGCCACCGTGGCCGGGGCCGTCATCGTCACCACGCCCCAGGACATCGCCCTGCTGGACGCCCGCAAGGGCATCGAGATGTTCCGCAAGGTCGACGTGCCCATTCTGGGCATCATCGAGAACATGGCGGTACATGTGTGCAGCCAGTGCGGCCACGAAGAGCATATATTCGGCGCCGAGGGCGGGCGCCGGGTGGCCGAGGACTACGGTGTCGAGCTGCTGGCCAGCCTGCCGCTGGCCCTCGCCATTCGCGAGCAGACCGACGCCGGCCGGCCCACCGTGGTGGCGGCCCCCGACTCCCCCGAGGCGGCCAGCTACCTGGCGGCGGCACAGGCCATCGAGCGGGCGCTGGCGGCAGCGGCGCCGGCGGACGGCGTACAGCAGTTCCCCAATATCAGCATCAGCGACGACTAGTCGCCCAGACCCCACGGAGCAGCGCAAGCGTGAGCATCAAGTCAGACAAGTGGATCCGCAGGATGGCCCTGGAGCAGGGCATGATCGAGCCCTTCGAGCCGGGCCAGGTGCGCGCCGACGGCGACCGCCGCCTGATTTCCTACGGCACCTCCAGCTACGGTTACGACGTGCGCTGCTCGAGCCATTTCAAGGTGTTCACCAATATCAACTCCGCCACCGTGGACCCCAAGGGCTTTGACGAGAAGAGTTTCGTCGACGTCGAGGACGAGGTCTGCGTGATCCCGCCCAACTCCTTTGCCCTGGCCAGCACGGTGGAGTACTTCCGCATCCCGCGCAACGTCCTGACCATCTGCCTGGGCAAGTCCACCTACGCCCGCTGTGGCATCATCGTCAACGTCACTCCGCTGGAGCCGGAGTGGGAAGGGCACGTGACCCTGGAGTTTTCCAACACCACCACCCTGCCGGCGAAAATCTACGCCAACGAGGGCGTGGCCCAGATGCTGTTCTTCGAATCCGACGAAGTGTGCGAAACCAGCTACAAGGACCGCGGCGGGAAATACCAGGGCCAGCGCGGGGTGACACTGCCGAAGGCCTGAGCGTGGGGAGGCCCTTGTAGGGTGGGCAGAGGGCCTCTCTTCTTGGGGCGTTCATTCCGCCAAGCGGCGGTTGGCGAGGTCGAATGAATTCGACCCTACACGGCGGCCGGTTCTGCGTTATGTGCCCGCCACTTCCGCGTCGGCGCTGACCGGCTTGCCCTCAATCGAGGCGCTGGTGAGCACCACTTCCACCGGCTTGTCGTCCTCTACGTGAATGGTCTTGACCATCAGGTAGTCCCAGGCCGGCGCCACCCAGATTTCCGATTTGCGCTCCGGGTCGTCGTGCAGGCGCTCGAAGTGCAGGGTCTCAACCGGGCCCATGGCGGTCTCCAGCACCTGTTCGCCACGGAATTCGATCTTGTAATCCTTGACCTTGCGCCCGTCGGCGACGGTGATTTCGATGTCGTCGCGGGGATTCTTCGCCGATAGCATCAACAGCCGCAAATGCTCCTGCTGACTCAGGCGGTCCAGGGTGCCCTCTTTATTGGGCAGTTCGTACCATTCGCCCTTGTACAGGCTGCGCACCGAGTCGCTGTCCGGCGTGAAGTGCACCTCGCGGCGGCGGTTGATCAGCCCCGTGCCCTGGTAGACGTAGGATCTGGGCACCACTTCGCCCTCCTCGACGCGAAACACCGCGACCTCGTGAAAGCCCACCACCAGGATCTTGCCGCCGTTGGTGAGGGTGTAGCCGCCGTCGCCGTCGGTCTTCAGCTCGCGCTTGAGGGTCAGGTGCATGCCCAGGGCGCTGGTGTCGTACTGGGCGGTGTAGGGGCGCAGCGTGTCGCTGGCGCTGGCGTGCAGGGGGGCCAGGGCCAGCAGGGCCCCCGCCAACAGGGCGCGGGCCCCGCGATCAGGTGAGATCAGGCCGGAAAGGAATGCCCGTTGCCGGGATTTTCTCGCCATCGAGAAGGGCTCCTTGGTCAGTCAGCCGCAGCCGCCCCTGGATGAACCAGCGCGCGGCCAGCGGATAAATTTTGTGCTCTTCCACGATCACCCGTCGCGCCAGGCTGTCCGCCGTGTCACCGGCCTCGATCGGCACCCGGGCCTGGAGGATGGGCGGCCCGCCGTCGAGCTCCTCGGTGACAAAATGCACGGTCACGCCCGCTTCGGTGTCGCCGGCGTCCAGCGCGCGCTGGTGTGTGTTGAGTCCCGGGTATTTTGGCAGCAGGGAGGGGTGAATGTTCAACAGTCTGCCGCTGAAAGCGGTAATAAACACGGAAGTAAGGATGCGCATGAAGCCCGCGAGGATGACCAGGTCGGCCCCGGTCCGTTCGATTCTCGCCGCCAGGGCCGCGTCGAAGGCCTCCCGGCTGTCGTAATCCCGGTGGTTGACCACCGAGGTGTCGATCCCGGCCCGCGCCGCCAGTTCCAGCCCCGCCGCGTCCGGGTTGTTGCTGGCCACGAGGCTGATGTCGGCGTTCAGGGTGCCCCGCTCCACGGCCTCGATAAAGGCCTGCATATTGGACCCCCGCCCGGAAATCAGGATGGCGAGCCGAGCCGGTTTGGCACTCATGAGGCGACCAGCTCAACCTCGCGCGCGCCGCCGCCGATGCGGCCGAGCCGCCAGGCGCGGTGCCCCGCCGCCTCCAGTGCCGCCACCGCCGCGGCGCAGTCGGCTTCCGCCACGCACACCACCATGCCCACCCCGCAGTTGAAGGTGCGGTACATCTCGCGGGTGGCGACGTTGCCCTGCTCCTGCAGCCAGCGGAACACCTCTGGCCAGGCCCAGCTGCCGGTGTCGATGTGGGCGCTACAGCCCTCGGGCAGCACCCGCGGCAGGTTCTCCAGCAGGCCGCCGCCGGTAATGTGGGACAGGGCCTTGACCTCGATCTTGCCGATCAGGTCGAGCAGCGCCTTGACGTAGATGGTGGTCGGTTCCAGCAGGGCCTGCCCCAGAGTGGTATCCCCCAGCGCTTGCTCGAGATCGGCGCCGCTGACCTCGAGGATCTTGCGGATCAGGGAGTAGCCGTTGGAGTGCGGGCCGGAGCTGGCCACGCCGATCAGCGCGTCGCCCTCGGCGACCGCGCTGCCGTCGATGATGGCGGACTTTTCCACCACGCCCACGCAGAAGCCCGCCAGGTCGTAGTCCTCGCCGGCGTACATACCGGGCATCTCGGCGGTTTCGCCTCCTACCAGGGCGCAGCCGGCCAGCTCGCAGCCGCGGCCGATACCGGTGACCACCGCCGCGGCGGTCTCCACGTTCAGCGCGCCGGTGGCGTAGTAGTCGAGGAAGAACAGGGGTTCGGCGCCGGCCACGACCAGGTCGTTGACACACATGGCCACCAGGTCGATGCCGATGGTGTCGTGGATGCCCAGGTCCATGGCCAGGCGCAGTTTGGTGCCCACGCCATCGGTCCCGGAGACCAGCACCGGCTCCCGGTAACCCGCGGGCAGTTCGCACAGGGCGCCGAAGCCGCCCAGCCCGCCGAGCACCTCCGGCCGCGCGGTGCGTCGGGAAACGTGCTTGATACGCTCCACCAGGGCATTGCCGGCATCGATGTCGACGCCGGCGTCCCGGTAGCTGAGGGAGGGTGAATGGGAGGAGGGGCCCTGTTTGTCAGTGCTCATGCGGCGCGCGTCCGGTCAAAGATCATTGGGAATTCGTGAGAGGCTGGGTATTCTATCAGGCTGTTGAAAAAGCCTCCAAAGGCTTTTTCGGCGTATCGCGGCGGCGTTTGTCCGCAAATGCGGGTATGGGCTGTTACAATTGCGCACTCGCAAGGTCCATCGGGAGAATGGGGTGATCAGACTCGTCGCGCAGTGGAGCGCCGTGGTACTGCTGGCATGTTGGCTGGCGGCCGCCGCGCGCGCGGAAGTCGTCGGGGATCTCTACACCGGGCAGGTGCCGGTGGCCGATCGCAGCCAGCAGGAGCTGGCCAGGGCCGCCAGCGCGGCGCTGGCCGAGGTGCTGGTCAAGGTGTCCGGCAGCGCCGAGGTGCTCGATTTGCCCGAGGTGGCGGCAAGCCTGGACAATGCCCTGTCGCAGGCACAGCAGTTTTCCTACGCCCGCACTGGCGACGAACACCGGCCCCTGGCGGCGCGCTTCGAATTCGACCGGGGCTGGGTGGGCGACCTGCTGACCCGGGCGGGGGCACCGATCTGGACCGCCAACCGTCCCGCGGTGCTGTTGTGGCTGGTGCAGGACACCGCGCGAGGGCGGGAGTTTGTCAATCGGGACAGTGCCCCGGAGCTGTTGGCGCAGCTCGAGGCGGATTTCGAGCGCCGCGGCGTGCCCCTGCGCCTGCCGCTGTATGACCTGGCCGATGCCGCCGCCCTGTCGGCCGAGCAGGCCTGGCGCCTGAACACCACGGCACTGCGCCAGGCCTCCAGTCGCTACGGTGTCGGCGAAATACTCGCCGGGCGCATGACGCAGTTGTCCAGCGGCCAGTGGCTGGGGGATTGGGCCTACCTGTCCGCCCACGGGCGCATTGATCGCAGTGCCACCCCGGAGTCCGTCGAGCGCTTCCTGGCGTCCGGGGTGGGCCTGGTGGCCGAGGACATGGCGCGGCGCTACGCGGTGGCCGCGGGCGCGGCGCCGGCCAGCGGGGTGGCGATGTCGGTCGCTAATGTACGCAGCTACGCCGACTACGCGGCTATTGTCACCTGGCTGGAGGGTCTTGAGTTGATCGAGCACGCCAATGTCGAGCAGGTGCGGGGGGATCGCCTGGAGTTGCGCCTGCGGGCCCAGGCCGACGCCGCGCGGCTGGCGGCGATCATCGAACTCAATCGCCACCTGGTGCCGGTGGGCGGCGCCGTCGACGGGGAGTTGAGCTACCAATGGCGCAACTAGGCGATCCGGTGCCCATGGCGGGCAACCGCTGGCCCTGGTTCCTGGCGGTCCTGCTGGCCTTTGGCGTGGCGTTCTACGCCCTGCAGCCCATTTTGCTGCCCTTTGTGCTGGGTGCGCTTATCGGTTACCTGGGCGACCCCCTGGTCGATATCCTCGAGGGCCGCGGCATCGGCCGAACCGTCGGCGTGTCGCTGGTCTTTTTGTTGTTTACCGCACTGCTGGCGCTGGGTCTGCTGATTGCCATTCCGGCCCTGCTCAACCAGCTCGACGCGCTGGTCGGCAAGGTGCCCGCCCTCTATCGCTGGATTACCCAGACCCTGCTGCCCTGGGTGCAGTCGCGCTTCAGCCTGCCGCCGGTGCAGCTGCCCGAGATCGACTGGACCGCGCAGCTGGCGGAAAACTGGCAGTCGCTGGGCAAGACCACGGCGCAGACGCTGCGCACCATAACCGGTTCCGGCATGGGGCTGCTGGGCTGGCTGTTCAACCTCGCCCTGGTGCCGGTGGTGGCTTTTTACCTGATGCGCGACTGGGACATCATGATGGCCAAGCTGCTGCGCATGATGCCCCGCGCCTGGCAGGACAATACCGCGACCATGGTGGGCGAGGCGGACGAGGTCCTGGGCGCCTTCATTCGCGGCCAGCTGCTGGTCATGCTGGCCCTGGGGGTGATCTACAGCGTCGGGCTGTGGTTGGTGGGCGTACAGCTCGCGCTGGTGCTGGGCACGGTGGCGGGGCTGGCGAGCATCGTCCCCTATCTGGGGTTCATCGTGGGCATTGTCAGTTCGCTGGTGGTGGCCTATGCCCAGTTTGGCGAGTGGGGCGCGCTGCTGCTGGTGGCCCTGGTGTTCGGTGTGGGCCAGGTGCTGGAGTCGGTGGTATTGACGCCGGTACTGGTGGGGGACCGCATTGGCCTGCATCCGGTGGCGGTGATATTCGCGCTGATGGCCGGCGGCCAGATCGCCGGCTTTGTCGGCGTGCTGGTGGCCTTGCCAGTATCCGCGGTGATCATGGTGTTTGTGCGCCATGCCGTGGCGCACTACCGCGCCAGCGATCTCTATCAGGGGGATTGAACGTGTCGCAGCCTCATTTTACCGGTGCGCAACTGGCTCTCAACGTGCAGTTGCGGGACGATGCCACGCTGGAGAACTTCCTGCCCACCGCGGCGCTGGCGCCGCTGGTCGCGCTACTCGAAGTCCAGCTGGAGGCCGGGGGCGAGCCCGTCATCTATCTGTACGGCGGCGCCGGAACCGGCAAGTCGCACCTGCTCCAGGCTTGCTGCCACCGGGCGCAGGCCCCCGCGCTCTACCTGCCGCTGGCCGAATTGCGCGAGCACCCGCCGGAAGCGGTGCTGGCCGGCACCGAGTCGATGGCGCTGGTCTGCCTCGACGACATCGACGCGGTACAGGGCGACGCCGACTGGGAGCGGGCCCTGTTTCACTTCTTCAATCGCGCGCGGGACGCGGGGTGTCGATTGCTGATTGCCGCCGATGCCTCGCCGCGTGGCTTGGCGGTCCAGTTGGCCGATCTGCGTTCCCGCCTGTCCTGGGGCGTGGTCTATCACTTGCCTGGTTACGATGATGAGCAAAAGGAAGCGCTGCTGGCCTTTCGCGCCGCCCGCAAGGGGCTGCAGATGCCAGCTGAAGTGGCCCGCTACATTGTGAGCCGCGCGCCGCGGGGGCTGGCCGAGTTGTTGGCGCTATTGGATCGCCTGGACCGACTGTCGTTGGCGGAGCAGCGGGCGCTGACCGTGCCTTTTGTAAAACGCGCCCTTGGCTGGTGACGGGCGAGGCGGTCATCTATTCCCGGATTTTGTGCGTAATTAAGCGTAAATATTCCACCCCAACTTTAACTAGTAACTTAGTAAATCGCTGCTATATTGAGTGAAGTACGGTGTTCGCGCGACTGGAATGGCGCGTGTGGTTTTATCAGGAGAAATGCAACAATGAAGAATCGAATTCTTTCCCTTGCCGCTGGCGCGGCGCTGGCTTCGGTACTGGCGGCCCCCGCGTCCGCCGAGGTACCCGTTACCATCAACCTGGGGGGTGGTTACTGGAATTTCGACGGTGATCGCAACCTCGACGATGATGCCACGCCCTGGGGAAGTATCGAGTACGCCTTCGACGACAACTGGGCCGCGGAAATCTTCTACGCCGAGGACTCCACGACTACCGAGGACGGGCAGCTGGATGTGGATGTGGCTACCTGGAATCTCGATATGCTCTACTACGGTGGCAGCTATATTGGCGGCGGCAACCGCGTGCGTCCGTTCCTGGCATTTGGTGCCGGCGAAATCGACTATGAGTTCGACAACGGCACCGATACCGTGGAAACCGTGGTCAACGCCGGCGCGGGCCTGCGCTACATGATCACCCCGCGTTTCGGTGCGCGCTTCGAGGCGCGCATGCTGCACAGCCTCGACGAGAACGAAAACGACCTGCTGTTGCTCGCGGGTCTGAACTGGTACTTCGGCCAGGTAGCGGAAGACGCGCCGCCCCCGCCGCCCCCCGCGCCCGCGCCGGTGGACTCCGATGGTGATGGCGTCAACGACGACCGCGACCAGTGTCCGGGTACACCACCCAATACCCGCGTCGACGCCAATGGCTGTCCGCTGCCGGTGGAGCGCGTTGCCTCGATCAAGATGAAGGTGAACTTTGACTTCGACTCCAGCGTGGTCAAGGAGCAGTACTTCAACGACATCAGCGAGCTGGCCGCCTTCCTGAAGCGCTTCGATGACATCGACGTGGAGCTGGAAGGTCACACCGACAGCACCGGTCCCGAGAGCTACAACCAGAAACTGTCCCAGCGCCGCGCCCAGGCCGTGAAGGAAGTGCTGGTTAACCAGCACGGCATTGCCGCCAGCCGCATCAAGCCGATGGGCTACGGCGAGTCCCAGCCGGTTGCCAGCAACGACACCAAGGACGGCCGCGCCCAGAACCGGCGCACCATGGCCACCCTGGAAGTCACCTACGAAGAGTAGGTGACGCCCTCCAGCTGGAACGCATCCGCGTCCAGCTGGCACGGGAACCTATCTCGGTACTCAGCCAAAGCGGCACCGTTTAGCTCAACGCTAACGGTGTCGTTTTCATTTCCGGGGTCCGCCAGAACCCCGCCGTCGGCGGCTAGCGCCATGCTGTCGCCGCTGTAGTCGAGCCCCTTGGCGTCGCTACCCACCCGGTTGACACCCACCACGCAGGCCATGTTTTCGATTGCGCGGGCTCGTAGCAGGCTGCGCCAGTGCTGCCGCCGGGCGGCGGGCCAGTTGGCGACATAGACCGCCAGGTCGTAGTCGTCGCGGTTGCGGCTGAACACCGGAAAGCGCAGGTCGTAGCACACTTGCAGCAGGATGCGCCAACCGCGCCAGTGGACGATGGTTCGCTCGGTGCCGGATGCGTAGCGTTTGTGCTCCCCGGCCATGCGAAACAGGTGGCGCTTGTCGTAGTGCCAGCAGTCCCCGGGCGTGGCGAACAGCATCCGGTTGTACACCGCATCGCCCTCGCGCACGGCGATACTGCCGGTTACCGCGCAGTCGCGCTGCCGGGCGATCTCCCGCAGCCACTGCTCGGTGGCGCCGCCGGGTTCCTCGGCGTTGGCCAGGGCGTTCATGGAGAAACCGGTGGTAAACATCTCCGGCAGTACCACGAGATCCGGTTCGCCGCCGATGCCGGCGATGATCTCGGAGAATTGCCGCCGGTTGTCCTCGGGGGCTTCCCAGGCGAGTTCGCACTGGACAAGTGCCGTGGTTAAATTTTGCATAGTACCTCCGCGGCCCGCAGCAGTTGCTCGTCCTGTTTGGCGAAACAGAAGCGCAGGCAGTGCTGCTGCGGGGGGGCTTGGTAAAAGGGGGAAATGGGAATACTGGCGATTCCGTGCTCGACGGTCCACTGCTCGCACAGCTGGTGGTCCGGCGCGTCGCTGATGGCGCCGTAGTCCAGCAGCTGGAAGTAGGTGCCGGCGCTGGGCCTGAGCGTGAAGCGCGAGCCCTCGAGGGCGTGATTGAACAGGTCGCGCTTGCGCTGGTAAAAGGCCGCCAGGGTCGCCGGGTAGTCGGGCTCGGCGGCCATGAAATCCGCCAGTGCGAGCTGCACCGGTGTCACGCCCACGAAGCAATTGTACTGGTGAACCTTGCGCAACTCCGCGGTCAGCGCCGGCGGTGCCACGCAGTAGCCGGTCTTCCAGCCGGTAACGCCGTAGGTTTTGCCGAAGGAAAACACCGCCACGCTGCGCTGGCGCAAGGCCGGGTATTGCAACACGCTGTGGTGTTGCCGGCCATCGTATAGCAGGTGTTCGTAGACCTCGTCGCTGAGTACCAGTAGGTTTTCGAGCTCGGCGATATCCTGCAGCTCCTCCATGTCGGCGTGGCTGAGGACGGCGCCGGTGGGATTGTGGGGGGAGTTGATGACGATCATCCGGGTGCGGCTGGACAGCGCGTTTCCCAGCAGGTCCCAGTCGATGGCGAAGCTGCCGTCCACCAGTGGCACATGCACCGCGCGGCCGCCGGCCAGGCGAACGGCGGGTTCATAGCTGTCGTAGCAGGGGTCGAGCAGGACCACTTCGTCCCCCTCCCGCACCAGCGCCATGATGGCGCAGAAAATACCCGCCGTGGCGCCGGGTACGATGGTGATTTCGGCGACCGGGTCGGGACTGACGTCGCGAAAACGTTGCAGCTGGGCCGCGACCTGGGTGCGCAGGGCGGGTTCGCCGGTCATCGGTGCGTACTGGTTGTGCCCCTCCAGGCTGTGTCGCGCGAGGGCTTCGCGCAGGGCCAGGGGCGCCGGGAAGTCGGGGAAGCCCTGGGACAGGTTCAGCGCCCGGTGTTCCCGCGCCAGGGCCGACATGCGGGTGAAGATGGTGGTGCCGACCTCGGGCAATTTACTGGCGATGTCCATGTAGCTCCAATCTTACAGTTGGGTGTCGAGCGGTAGCTCGGTGCTGTTCTTGATTTCGGTGACCGCCATGTGGGAGTGCAGCTCCCTGATCGCCGGTGAGGCGGTCAATGTATTGCGCACGAAATCCTCGTAGTGGCGGATGTCCCGGGTGACGATCTTGAGCATATAGTCCCATATCCCGGTCATGGTGTAACACTCCACGACCTCCGGGTGGCCGACGATCTCCGATTCGAAGCTCATCAGGTTCTGGCGGCCGGTGGAGGTGAGGTTGATGGTGGCGAAGACCACCACTTCCATGCCCAGGGACTGGCGATCCAGCAGGGCGACCCGGCGCCGGATCAGCCCGTTTTGCTCGAGCCGGTGAATGCGTCGCCAGCAGGGCGACTGGGACATATTGATGCGCTCGGCGATCTCGCTGGTGCTGAGCGTGGCGTCCCGCTGCAGCAGGCGCAGTATGGTCAGGTCCTGTCGGTCTAGCTCCATAAATAAATTATCCAAAAAATACATCTAAAATAACTTACTTATCCATAATAGGCCGCTTTATGGCGTTAATTCAAATAATAATTCCTGCCCTGTTGGGACACACTACCCCGATATTTCTACGGTGAAGTCTATGGCTAAACACAACAATCAAACGGCTCGCGACACGGCATCTGGCGTAAAAAATCCGTCCCCGGGCGATGCGAAAGTCAGGAAAGTATCACTGGACGACAAGTACGCCCTGGACGCGGCCCGCGCCTATATGACAGGCATCGAGGCCCTGGTGCGCCTGCCGATGCTGCAGCACCAGCGCGATGCCAGCCGGGGCCTCAACACCGCCGCGTTCATCTCCGGCTATCGCGGCTCGCCCCTGGGTGGGGTGGACCAGGCCCTGTGGAAAGCCAAGCCCTGGCTCGATGAGCACAACGTGGTGTTCCAGCCGGGGATCAACGAGGACCTCGCCGCCACCGCCGTGTGGGGCAGCCAGCAGACCAACCTGTTTCGCGGCGCGAAGTACGACGGCGTGTTCGGCATGTGGTACGGCAAGGGGCCGGGCGTCGACCGCAGCATGGACGTGATCAAGCACGCCAATGCCTTTGGCACCAGCAAGTACGGCGGGGTGCTGGCGGTGGCCGGCGACGACCACGCCTGCAAGTCCTCCACCCTGCCGCACCAGTCCGAGCACATGTTCATCGGCGCCTCGGTGCCGGTATTGAGCCCGTCCAACGTGCAGGAAGTGCTGGATCTGGGGGTGTACGGCTGGGAGCTGTCGCGGTACTCGGGTTGCTGGGTGGCGCTGAAGGCCATTACCGAGAATATGGATTCGGCGATTTCCGCGGATATCGACCCCAACCGCATCGATATCGTCATCCCCGAGGATTTCGCGCTGCCCGCCGACGGCGTGCACGCCCGCTGGCCCGATAAGCCGCTGGAACAGGAATTGCGGCTGAATAAGTACAAGATTTACGCCGCGCGGGAGTTCGCCCGGGTCAATGGCCTCAACCGTATCGTTGTGGACAGCCCCAACGCGCGCCTGGGCATCGTCACTTCCGGCAAGGCCTACCTGGATGTCATGCAGGCTTTGGAGGACATGGGCATCGACGACCGGGCGGCCGCCGAAATCGGCCTGCGGGTGTACAAGGTGGGCATGCCCTGGCCGCTGGAGCCGCGCACCACGCACGAGTTCGCCGAGGGCCTGGAGGAAATCCTGGTGGTGGAGGAAAAACGCTCCATCATCGAGGACCAGCTCACCGGACAGCTCTACAACTACCCGGTGGCCGCGCGTCCGCGGGTGTTCGGCGAGTTCGACGAGAACGGCGCCGACCTGCTGCCCAACCTGGGTGAATTGACGCCGGCCATGGTCGCCCTGGCGATTCACAGCAGGATCAAGCGCTTTTTCCGCTCGGAGCTGATGGAGCAGCGTGTGGCATGGATTCATCGCAAGGAGGCCTCCCTGGCCGCGCCGCGCGAGGGTATCGAGCGGGTGCCCCACTTTTGCTCCGGCTGCCCCCATAACACCTCCACCCGGATCCCCGAGGGCAGCCGCGCCATGGGTGGCATCGGCTGCCATTATATGGCTACCTGGATGCCCGACAGGGAGACTCACACGTTTACCCAGATGGGCGGCGAGGGTGTGACCTGGGTCGGCCAGGCGCCCTTTACCGACACCAGGCATGTATTCCAGAACCTGGGAGACGGCACCTATTTCCACAGCGGCTTGCTGGCGATCCGCGCCGCGGTGGCCGCCAAGGTGAACATTACCTACAAAATTCTCTACAACGACGCCGTGGCGATGACCGGTGGCCAGCCCGTCGATGGCACGCTGTCCGTCGGCGACATGGTGCGCCAGGTCAGCGGGGAGGGGGTGCGCCGCATCGCCCTGGTCAGCGAGGCGCCGGAAGCCTGGCGCGGCCAGTTCGGCGGCATCGCAGGCTTCAGCCTGCACCACCGCGACGAGATGGACAGCCTGCAAAAGACCCTGCGTGAGTTCGAGGGGACGTCTGTGATTGTCTATGTCCAGACCTGCGCCGCCGAGAAACGCCGCCGTCGCAAGAAAGGCCTGATGCATGACCCCGCCAAGCGCCTGTTCATTAACGACGCGGTCTGCGAGGGTTGTGGCGACTGCAGCGTCAAATCCAACTGCCTGTCGGTGATTCCCAGGGAAACCGAACTGGGTCGCAAGCGGCGTATCGACCAGAGTGCCTGCAACAAGGATTTCAGTTGCGCCAAGGGCTTTTGTCCCAGCTTTGTCACCGTACTGGGTGGCAAACTGCGCAAACCCGAGGGCGCGGGGGATTCGGATCACATTTTCGACCCGCTGCCGGAGCCCCGGCTGCCGGCCCTCGACCGCCCCTGGAACACGGTAGTGACCGGCGTCGGTGGTACCGGCGTGCTGACCATCACCGCCCTGGTGGCGATGGCCGCCCATATCGAGGGCAAGGGCTGCGCAACCATGAACCAGACCGGCCTGGCGCAGAAGTTCGGCGCCGTGGTCAGCCACGTGCGGGTGAGCGCCGACCAGGAGGATATCAAGGCGGTGCGCATTCCCGCCGGCGAGGCCGACCTGCTATTGGGCTGCGACCTGGTGGTGACCGCGACCTACGAGGCCCTGGGCAAGGTATCCCACGGCCGCACCCACGCCGTGGTCAACAACGCAGAGGTGCCCACCGCGGCCTTTGTTCTCGACCCCGACGCCAGGTTCCCCACCGCGTCGATGCAGGGCCGGGTGAGCGAGGAAGTGGGCGAGGCGGGCACGCACTTTATCGATGCCACCCGGATTGCCACGCAGTTGCTTGGCGATTCCATTGCCGCCAACCTGTTCCTGCTGGGCTTCGCCTGGCAGCGTGGCATGGTGCCGGTATCCGCCGAGGCCCTGGAGCAGGCCATCGAGTTGAACGGCGTGGCCGTGTCGTTCAACAAGGCCGCCTTCCTGTGGGGGCGCCGTGCCGCGTACCAGCCGGACAAGGTGCTGGCCCTGGTCGATGAGCTGGCACCGGAACCCCGGGCGCGCCTGGAGCGGCTGGACGATATCGTCGCCGACCGGGTCAAGCGCCTGGGTGACTACCAGGACGCTGCCTATGCCGAGCGCTATCGCCAACGTGTGGAGCAGGTGCGCGCGGCGGATCCGCGCGCGGAGGAGGCTGACTCCATTGCCGTCGCGGCGGCTCGCAATCTGTACAAGCTGATGGCCTACAAGGACGAGTACGAGGTTGCGCGCCTGCACAGCAGCGATGAGTTTCGCCAGCAGCTGGCGCGGCAGTTCGAGGGTGACTACGAACTGCGTTTCAATCTGGCGCCGCCCCTGCTGGCCAAGCGCGATCCGGGCACCGGGCACCTGGTCAAGCGAGAGTTCGGCCCCTGGATGATGACGGCTTTCGAGTGGCTGGCGAAATTGCGCCGCCTGCGCGGCACCCGGTGGGATGTGTTCGGCTATACCGCCGAGCGCCGGCGCGAACGCCAGGATATCGCCGACTACGAGGCCGTGCTCGAGACCATTTGCCGTGAGCTGGACGCGGACAACTACGCCCCGGCACTGGAACTGGCGCGCCTGCCGGCCAAACTGCGCGGCTACGGTCACGTAAAGGACCGCAATCGCGACCAGCTGGCACTGCGCCAGCAGCAACTGTACGCGCAACTGCGCGGCGAATCACAAACCGCGGCGGTAAAGTTCGTCGACGCGGCCTGACCCGATACCCCCAACCCTATTGAGGATTGCCCAATGAGCGTGTTTTCAGCACCGGCTTTCGATCAGCACGAGCTGGTTTCCTTTTGCAGCGACAGAGCCACCGGCCTGCGCGCCATCATCGCGGTGCACGATTCCACCCTGGGGCCGGCCGTCGGTGGTTGCCGCATGTTCCCCTACGCCTCCGACGAGGCGGCCCTGCACGATGTGTTGCGCTTGTCGCGCGGTATGACCTACAAGTCCGCCCTGGCGGGATTGCCCCTGGGGGGCGGCAAATCGGTGATTATCGGCGACTCCCGGCAGGACAAGACCCCGGAGTTATTGCGGGCGATGGGGGATTTCGTGGAATCCCAGGGAGGGCGCTACGTGGCGGCCGAGGATTCCGGCACCGGCGTGGCGGATATCCGCACAATGAGCGAGCGCACCCGCTGGGTGAGCGGCCTGGACGACAACGAGTACGGTGGCGATCCCTCGCCGAGCACCGCCTGGGGCGTGTACCTGGGGATGCGTGCCGCGGTGCGTCACCGCCTCGGGGTCGATACCTTTGACGGCCTCAAGGTGGCCATCCAGGGGCTGGGCCATGTGGGTTTCTACCTGGCGAAGCATTTGCGCGAGGACGGCGCCATCGTCTACGGGGCCGACGTCAACGCCGCCAACCTGGAGCGGGCGACCAAGGAGCTGGGGGTGATCGCGGTGGATGTGGCCGAGGTCCTCGGCCTTGAAGTCGACATCCTGGCGCCCTGCGCCATGGGAGCGGTGCTTAACGAGCAGAGCATTCCGCGGGTACGCGCGGGGATCATTTGCGGCGCCGCCAACAACCAGCTCGCCACTCCGGCGGACTGCGCCCATCTCAAGGACCTGGGCATCCTTTACTGCCCCGACTTTTTGGTCAACGCGGGTGGCATTATCGATGTGCATCACCAGCGCAGCGGCTCCGCCGACAGCGTCAAGCAGGCTCACATCGAGCGTATTGGAACCACCCTCGCCGAGGTGCTGCGCCGGGCCGACGAGTGTCACCGCCCCTCCGAGGTGATCGCCGAGGAGCTGGCCAGGGAGTACCTTCGACGCGAGCGCCTGGCGCCGGTGGCGCTTGCCGAGGCGAGTTGATCCCGCGGTCTTCCGGTAGTGGTGGCCCCCCGCACGGGGGGCCGAATGAATGACCCGAAAAGGGGGGGGCGGCCCTCGGCCCGGCAGGTGGGGGTTTGTACCGTTCGGGGGTGGCCGAATGAATTCGGCCCTACGGGGGAGGACCGTTCGGGGATGGCCGAATGAATTCGGCCCTACAGGACAGGGGGGCGATACTCCCTGTAGGGTCGAATTTATTCGACCGATGCCACGTTTACTCGACCGATGCCACGTTTACTCGACCGATGCCACGTTTACTCGACCGATACCGCGTTTACTCGACCGGTACCACGCTCAAACACCCTGCCCGGTACGGCTGCGGGGCTCCGCCCGGGGATACTGTTCCGCCTCCAGTCGCAGATAGCGCCGCAGGTAGTGCACGCAAAGATAGAACGGGCCGGTATCGATCAATGCCACCGAGGCCTTGAACAGGTAGTTGCTGCCGATCAATACCAGCATCGCCTTCAGGGCGATGTCGCCACGCAGAAAGGCGGCGCCGAAGGTCACGCTGATCACCATCACCGAGTCCACCATCTGGCTCATCAGGGTGCTGAAGTTGTTGCGCACCCACAGGTACTTGCCCCGCGTGACCCGTTTCCAGAAGTGGAACAACTGCACGTCGCAGTACTGGGCGGCGATGTAGGCCAGCATCGAGGCGAACACCGCGCCGGAGGTGGTGGCGTAGATCAGCTGGTAGAGACCGATACTGCCCTCCACGGTATCGCCGTTGGGCAGCGCCACTGGCGCGGCCAACTGCAGTACCTGCCACGGGGGCATCTGGTCCGCCGGCACCGAGGGAATGGCGTCCCCCAGGAACAGGACGAACAGGATCAGGAAATTGAGCCCCAGGCCGACGCTGACCAGGAAGTTGGCCCGCGCCTTGCCGTAGAGTTCGCAAATCAGGTCGGTGCACAGGAAAGTCAGGGGGTAGGGCAGCACGCCCACCGCCAGCGCCATCGGCCCGAGCTGGATGAAACGGGTAATCCCGATCACATTGAGCAGGGTCATGGCGCTCAGGAAGGTGCCCGCCAGCACCAGGAAGACCCGCTCGCGCCGCTCCCGCAGCTCGGCTTCGCCAATAACAGTAGTGATCCCGGCCAACTCAGCTTTCCCGCTGACCCAGGTTGGCGTGCAGGACCGCGCCGTTGATCACCGGGTTGCCGTGTGCCCAAAACAGCAGTTCGGCAATCTCGGCCGGTTCGATCAGGCGGTTGTAGCTGTTCATGGCGGCGATGGCGTCGATGATCCGTACGTCGTTGCCGAGGTGGGTACGCAGCATTTCGGTGTCGGTGAAGCCGGGGCAGATCAACGCGGTGTGTACCCCGCGGCCCATCAGGTCCTGGCAACTCGCGCGCATCATGCCGAGCTGGGCGTGCTTGCTCAGGACATAGCTGAACGAACCGGCCACCGCTTTTTCCGACAGCGTGGAGCCAACGTACAGCAGGCTCGATCCGGCGGGTAGCCGGGGCAACAGGTGCTGGTTGATGCTATTGATGGCGACCACGTTGGTTTCCAGTACCTCGCGCAGGCTGGCGCTGCCGCAGTCGTCGACACTGTCCTTGCGCATCTGGCTGGCGTTGTGCACCAGGGCCACGCTGTCGCTGCCGGCAATCACTTCCAGCAGCGCGCCGCAGCACTCGGCAATGTCGCTGTCCGAGCCCAGGTCGCAGGGTAGGTTGGTGACCCCCGGTTCGGGACAGGAGCGTCGCGACAGGTTGAACACGCGGTACTCCTCCGCGATAAAACGGGCCGCGGTGGCCCTGCCGATGCCGACGCTGGCGCCGGTGATGATGGCTGTCTTCATGCTGCTTTGCGCTGCCTCTTGTTTGCTGAGTGCCGCAGTATGCCGCCATGACCTGCCCCGGTTCAATCTTCGCGGTGCCGTCCTCCGGGACGCGGATTGATTTCAGGCCCGCCGTTCGCGGCCCTTGCCAATGCGCGAGCCAGCCGCAACAATGGTGTGCCCACCACGCGGAACCGGGAGATCATGGAGCGCCTCACCACACTGTACATCGACAAGGAGAGTCACAAGTTTTCCGCGGCCCACTACACGATATTCAGCGCCACCGAGCGCGAGCGGCTCCACGGACACAATTATTCCGTGTCGGCGCGCATCGTGGCGCCGATGGGGGAGAACGGCTTTTCCGCCGATTACAATGTGTACAAGACGCGTCTCAAACAGCTCTGTGACGCGCTCGACGAGTACATGTTGCTGGCGGCGGAGTCGCCGCACCAGTCAATCGACGAGTCGGGCGATTACTATCGGGTGCGATTCGCCACCGACGAGATGCTGTTCCTGCGTCGGGACACCCAGGTATTGCCGATTCGCAACGCCACCGTGGAGGAGTTTTCCCACTACCTGCTCGGCCGCCTGCTGGAACTGTCCGCCGGGGAGGACCTGCGCGAGGTCGAGTTGTGCGTGGCCTCCGGCCCGGGGCAAAAGGGCTGCGCCGGCTGGCGCCACGATACCGCAACGGATTGATCCGCCCCCGGCCCTGTAGGGTCGAATTCATTCGACCAACCCCTGTAGGGTCGAATTCATTCGACCAGAGTCAGGGAGGTGCCCCCAACCCCTGTAGGGTCGAATTCATTCGACCAGAGCCAGGGAGGCACGCCCAACCCATGTAGGGTCGAATTTATTCGACCGCGGCAATGCCGCTGTGCCGCAGCAAGGCCTCGATATCCGGCTCCCGCCCGCGGAAATTGACGAACAGGTCCATGGCGTCCTGTGAGCCGCCCACCGCCAGCACCTTGTCGCGAAACTCCGCGCCGGTGACCCGGTTGAAGATGCCCTCCTCCTCGAAGCGCGAAAAGGCGTCCGCGGACAGCACCTCCGCCCACTTGTAGCTGTAGTAACCTGCGGCATAGCCGCCGGCGAAGATGTGGGAAAAGCTGTGCTGGAAACGGTTGAAGGCGGGCGGTTTCAACACCGCCACCTGTTCCCTGACCGCGTCCAGCAGGTCCTGTACCGAGGGCGGTTGTTCGAGGGACCATTCCATGTGCAGGCGGAAGTCGAACAGGGCAAATTCCAGTTGGCGCACCATGAACATGGCGGACTGGAAGTTCTTCGCCGCCAGCATTTTGTCCAGCAGCTCCCGCGGCAGTGGCTCGCCGGTTTCGAAGTGTCCGGTGATAAAGGCCAGGGCCTCGGGTTCGTAGCACCAGTTTTCCAGGAACTGGCTGGGTAATTCCACCGCGTCCCAGGCCACGCCGTTGATGCCGGACACCGCGGCCACGTGCTGCCGGGTCAGCATATGGTGTAGCCCGTGGCCGAACTCGTGGAACAAGGTGGTGAGCTCCTGCTCGGTGAGCAGGGAGGGGGCGTCCCCCACCGGGGGGGTGAAATTGCACACCAGGAAGGCCACCGGCAACTGCAGGCCGTCCTTGCGCTGGCGCCGCACCCGGCAATCGGCCATCCAGGCGCCGCCGCGCTTGTCCGCCCGGGCGTAGATATCCAGATAGAACTGGGCGATGGCCGCGCCCTCTTGGCGCACCTCGAACAGGCGCAGATCATCGTGGTAGCGGTCGAAGTCCCCAAGCTCGCGGACTTCCACCTGGTACAGCCGCTCGACCAGTTGGAACAGGCCCGACAGCACCCGGTCCACCGGCAGGTAGGGGCGGATCTCCTCCTGTGACACGCGGTAGCGGGCCTGCTTGAGCTTCTCGCCGTAGTAGGCCACGTCCCAGGCGTTCAGCTGTTGCACGCCGTATTGCTCGCGGGCGAATTCGCCCAGCTCGCGCCATTCCCGCTGTGCCTGGGGCCGGGAGCGCTGCGCCAGCTGTTCGAGGAAGTCGATAACCTGCCGCGGGCTCTCGGCCATCTTGGTGGCCAGGGACAGTTCGGCGTAGTTGTCGAAGCCCAGCAGGCGCGCCAGTTCCAGGCGCAGGTCGAGGATCTCGCCGATCAGCGCCGAGTTGTCCCACTGGCCCCCGTGGGGGCCCTCGCCGGAAGCCCGGGTGACGTTGGCGGTGTAGACCTCCTCGCGCAGGGCGGCGTTGTCGCAGTAAGTCAGCACCGGCAGCACCGAGGGCATTTCCAGGGTGAGCAGGTAGCCTTCCCGGCCCACCCGCGAAGCGGCCTGCCGCGCGCTGGCCAGGGCGGTTGGCGGCAGCCCCGCCAGCTCTTCCTCGCTGGCCTCCCGGGTCCAGGCGTGGGTGGCGTCCAGCACGTTTTCACTGAATTTGCTGCCCAGCTCCGACAGCCGGCGCTGAATTTCCCCGTAGCGGCGTTGCTGCTCCGGTGGCAGGGCGACCCCCGCCAGGCGGAAATCGCGCAGGGCGTTGTCGATCGCCTTGCGCCGGGCGCCGTCCAGGCGGGCGTATTCGGCGCCGTCGGCGATTTGCCGGTATGCCCCGTACAGGGCAGGGTGCTGGCCCATCCAGGTGCTATACTCGGACAGCATCGGGAGGCAGCGGTTATAGGCTTCCCGCAGGGCTTCCGAATTCATTACGCCGTTGAGATGCGACACCGGTGCCCAGCAGCGCTCCAGGTCGTCCTCCAGGTCTTCTATGGGTTGTAGCGTCTGTTCCCAGCTGTAGCTATCCGAGCTGTCCAGCAGGTCGTCTATCGCGGCCCGGTTGCGCTCGATTAGGTGGCTTACCGCCGGCTCCACGTGTTCCGCGCGAATGCGCGACAGGGGCGGCAGGTGGTGATCTTCCAGCAGGGGATTGGACATGGCGGTGACAGCGTATTGGTAAAGCGGGAGCCCATGGTAACTGATATACACGGGGGGAAGGAATGAACAGACTCGGTCGGATTAGATTCACCCAGTGCCTGGCGGCGGCGCTGTCCCTGGGCTTTGCGGCCGGCGCCCTGGCCGCGCCGAAATTTTCACTGGAAGACGTGTTCCAGTTGCGCTACGCCAGCGACCCGCTGGTCGATAGCGAGGGCGAGCAGGTGCTGTACCTGCGCCACGACATGGACATCATGAAGGACAAGTCGCGGGCCAATTTGTGGCTGGTGGACCTGGGTACCGGCGAGCAGCGCCCGATCACCACCGGCCCCAATAATATCAGCGGTCCGGTGCTGTCCGCCGATGATTCGCGGGTCGCGTATGTCCACAAGGACGATGTGGGCTCGCAGCTGTTTGTCGCCTGGCTGGACAGCCCCCGGGTGGCGCAGCTGACCCGGCTGCCGGAGAAGCCCAAGAACCTGGCCTGGTCCCCGGACGGCGAGTGGCTGGCCTTCGCCATGCGCGTGCCCACGGACCCTCCGACCATGGGGCAACTGCCAAGAAAGCCCGAGGGCGCCGACTGGGCCCCGCCACCGGTGGTGGTGGACCGCGCGGTGTACCGCCACGACGGCAGCGGTGACAAACCCCACGGCTATAGCCAGGTCTTCGTCATTCCCGCGGATGGGGGCAGCCCCCGCCAGGTCACCTCGGGGGATTTCCACCACGACGGCAGTATCGCCTGGTCCGCCGACGGCAAGGCGTTGTACGTCTCGGCCAACCGCAACCCGGACTGGGCCCTGGATGTCGCCAATACCGATATCTACCGGGTCGACCTGGCCAGCGGCGAGTTCACCACCCTGGCCGATCGCCGGGGCCCCGACGGCGACCTGGCGGTGTCCCCCGACGGCAAGCGCATCGCCTATGTCGGATGGGACGACCGTCGCATGGGCTACCACCGCAATCGCCTCTACGTCATGGGCAGCGATGGCGGCGACCGGCGCGAGTTGCTCGCCGATCTGGATCGCAGTGTCGGTGACCCGCAGTGGTCGGCGGACGGTCGCCGAATCCTGTTCCAGTACGACGACAAGGGCGCCACGGTGCTGGCGGCTGTCGATCTCGATGGCGACATGGACATTCTCGCCCGCAACCTGGGGGGCAAATCCCTCGGGCGGCCCTACACCGGGGCGGATTTCGCCGTGGGCGGCGACGGTGTCTACGCCTTCACGTCGGGCACGCCGGCGTCGCCGGCGGACATCTCCGTGGGCGAGCGCGGCAAAAACCGCCAGCTGACCCACCTCAACGCCAGTTTGCTCGAGTACCGGGACCTGGCCGAGGTGGAGGAGTTATGGCTGAAGTCCAGTCACGACGGCCGCGACATCCAGGCCTGGGTCGCCAGGCCCCCGGGTTTCGATCCCGACCAGCGCTACCCCCTGATCCTGGAGATTCACGGCGGTCCCTTCGCCGCCTACGGCCCGCACTTCGCCGCGGAGGTCCAGCTCTATGCCGCGGCCGGTTATGTCGTGCTCTACGTTAATCCCCGGGGCAGCACCAGTTATGGCGAGGACTTTGGCAACCTGATTCACCACAACTACCCCAGCCAGGACTACGACGACCTGATGTCCGCGGTGGACGCGGTGATCGAGCAAGGCTACGTCGACCCGGCGCAGCTCTACGTCACCGGCGGCTCCGGCGGTGGTCTGCTCACCGCCTGGATTGTCGGCAACACCGACCGCTTCCGCGCCGCGGTGGTGGCCAAACCGGTGATCAACTGGACCAGTTTCGTGCTCACCGCCGATATGTCGCCATTCTTCACCAAATACTGGTTCGACAAGATGCCCTGGGAGACGCCCATGGCCTACTGGGAGCGCTCGCCGCTGTCGAAGGTGGGCAATGTGACGACCCCGACCATGCTGCTGACCGGCGAGGCCGACCTGCGCACGCCGATGCCGGAGACTGAGCAGTACTACCAGGCATTGAAACTGCGCGGGGTCGATACCGCCATGGTGCGCATGCCTGGCGCCTCCCACAGCATCTACAAGCGGCCGAGCCAGTTGATTGGCAAGGTGGCGGCGATTCTGGAGTGGTTCGGGCGTTACGCCCCGGAGTCCGGCGACTAGGCGCTGCGGCGGCGGGGCGTGACAGTCAGCTCCGCCGCTTTTTCATCAGCGGCCCGGTGCCGTCATTGACCGGGGTCCGTGTCGCGCTCTCGGCAGAGTCCTTGCGTTTCGGTTTGCCCTTGTTTTTGGTGTCGCGCGCGCGCTGCTTGGCCTTGGCCCCGGACGGTTTCTTCTTCTTGCTGCCGGCGGCCTTGCCAGAGCCCTTGATCTTCTTCGGCCCGCTGTACTTCGCCTTGAGCCCCGGCAGGGCGCGCGCCTCGAACTCGGTTTTGAGGTAGCGCTGGATACTGGCCATCAGGTTCCACTGGCCGGCGTCCACCAGGGAAATCGCGGTGCCGCTGGCGCCGGCGCGGGCCGTGCGGCCGCTGCGGTGCAGGTAGTCGTCGCCGCTGTGGGGCAGGTCGTAGTTGATCACCGTGTCGATGTCCGGCACATCGAGGCCGCGGGCGGCGAGGTCGGAGGCGCAGAGCACGTCGATCTTGCCCTCGCGGAACGCCGCCACGACCCGCTTGCGCTCCTCCGTGCTCATCTCGCCGTGCAGGCTGTCGCAGCGGATGCCGTGGTGCCCGAGCAGGCCGGTGAGGCGGTCCACGGTGCTGCGCTTGTTGGCGAACACCAGGCTGCGCCGCCCCCTGGCGTCCTCGAGCAGGGCCAGTAGCAGTTTGTTTTTGTGCTCCACACCGTCCGCCAGGATGCGCTGGTGGTGGATGTTGCCGTGGGCCTGGCGCACCTCGCCGATGGCGATGGCCTCCGGGTCGCGCAACAGGGTGCTGGTGAGATCGCTCATGCCTTTCACCCGCAGGGTCGCGGACAGCAGCAGGGTCTGGCGCTCCGGGGCGCAATACCCGCCGATCTTCAACACGTCCTCGCGAAAGCCCATGTCCAGCATGCGGTCCGCCTCGTCCAGTACCAGGACCTCGAGCGAGGCCAGGTCCGCGCTGCCCTTCTCGCAGTGCTCCAGCAGGCGGCCGGGAGTGGCCACCAGCAGTTCCGGGTTTTTTCGCAGCACCGATTTCTGGTACTTGAAGTCGGCGCCGCCGGTGAGCGCCGCGGCCTCCAGGGGGGATTTGTCGATCAGTCGGCGGCACTCCCGCAAGACCTGCCGGGCCAGTTCGCGGGTGGGCACCAGGACCAGGACCAGGGTACCCGCGTTGCGCCGCGCGCCGCCCTCCAGCAGGCGCTGCACGGCGGGTATCAGGTAGGCCAGGGTCTTGCCGCTGCCGGTTTCCGCCGAGACCTTGAGGTCGGCGCCGGCCAGGGCGCGGGGGAGCACCTGCTCCTGCACCGCCGTGGCGCGCTGCAGGTCCATGGCCTCCAGGGCAAGGTGAAGGCGGCGGTCCAGGGAGATGGTATCAAACACGGCGGGTATTCCAGGCTGAAACGGGAGCGGCAAGTTTACCGCAATCGCCGGGCTCCCGGGCAGTGGCGGGGAAACTCGTCTAGACTCAGCCCTGTCACCGGCAAATGCGAGACCGCACATGCGCAAACTAGGCAAAGTCCTCCTGAACGGTGCGTTGCTGGGCATGTTGATAGCCTTCGTCCTGCCCCGGCTGGTGGCGCCGGCAGCTGCGGCGTCGCCCTACGCGTTCGATACCGACAGCCGGGTGGTGGCCTTTGCCGATGTACACGGCGCCTATGAGGACTGGACCGCCCTGCTGCGGCAGCTGGGGGTGGTCGACGACGCCCTCGACTGGGCCGCGGGCGCAACCCACCTGGTGTCCGTTGGGGACCTGGTCGACCGCGGCCCGGGCTCGCGCAAGGTGGTCGAGCTGATGATGAAGCTGCAGCGCCAGGCGGAGGCCGCCGGCGGGGCGGTGCACATGACCCTGGGCAATCACGAGGTGATGGTGATGACCGGGGACCTGCGCTACGTGTCCCCCGCGGAGTTTGCCGCCTTTGCCCCCGACGAGAACCCGGCGGAGCGCGAGGCCCTGTGGCGGGACTACCGGCGGGTTCACGCCGACGGTGAAGAGGCGGCGGTCCGCGAGACTTTTGAGCGTCAGTATCCGCCGGGCTTCGTCGCCCTGCGCAAGGCTTTTTCTCCCGGCGGTGAGATCGGCGACTGGCTGCTGCGCCAGTCCTTTGTCATACGCGTCAACGACAAGGTCTACATGCATGGCGGTATTGCCCGCGACCCGGCCGAGCGCAGCCTGGCGGAGTTGAACGAGACCATGGGGGAGGAGCTGCGCGCATTCCTCGACAGCATGGCGCAACTGCGGGAGGCGGGGGTCATGCCCTGGTTTGTCGGCTACCACGACCGCCTGCAATTCCTCAACGCCCGCGCCGAGGACTTCGCGGCGGACAACCCGGGGGTGCGCGCGGCGTGGTTTGACCCGCTGCAGCGGGTGTTCGATCTGCAGACCGCCTTCCTGTTCAGCGACGACAGCCTCAACTGGTACCGGGGCAGCGCCCTGTGCCACCCCTACGCCGAGTCGTGGAACACTGAACGCTTCCTCAAGCGGGTGGGGGCGAAACAGCTGGTGGTGGGCCACACGCCCACCACCGGCGATGTGCAAGCGCGCATGGACGGGCTGGTGATCCGCCTGGATACCGGGATGCTCAAGGCGGTGTACAAGGGCCGGGCCTCCGCCCTGGTGAGCGAAGGTGGGGAAAGCCGCGTGCACTACCTGGGCGAGGCGCCCTCGCAACCGGTGGCCGAGACCCGGGACCTCGCCATGGAACTGTCGGGCATGAGCGATGCGGCGCTGGAGCAGTTCATGCGCGAGGCGCCGGTGACCGAGGTGGAGGCCATTGGCACCGGCATCACCAAGCCGAAGCGGGTGCGGCAGGAGCGGGGCGGCGTGGTTAATATTGCCGCCTTCAAATACGAAGATTCCGCGCCGGGCTTGCAGGACAAGGCCCGCTATATCGCACGGCGCTACGACGACAGCGACCGCTACGTCTACGACGTGGCGGCCTACAAACTGGACCGCATGCTGGGCCTGCAGATGGTGCCCACGGCGGTGATCGGCGAGGTGGAGGGCGACGAGGGGGCGCTGTCGGACTGGGCGGACAACACCATCAACGAGCGCGACCGCCTGGCGCGGGAACTGCCGTTCAACAGCTATTGCAAGCAGTACGAGCAATACCGCCTGCGCTTTGTGTTCGACATCCTGATTCACAACGACGACCGCAACCTCACCAATATCCTGTGGACCCAGGATGACTACATGCTGCGTTTCATCGACCACAGTCGCGCGTTCCGCACTGATGCCCGGCGTCCCAAGCAATACCGCAAGGTGGATGTGATGGTGTCGGACCTGTTGCTCGATCGTCTGCGGGCCCTGTCCGCGGATACACTCGACGCGCAGTTGCGACCCTACCTCCACCCGCGCCAGATCGAGGCCATCCTGGAGCGCAGGGACCTCATCGTGAAAGAGGCCGTGCGTTCGGGCGACGAGTAGGTAATCCGGGGCGGGGCTGGCCATGGTCGCGGTCGCGGGGGGGATCAGGGGGTCGTTGAAGCGCACCCTGTTGTTGGGCGTGGATTTGCGCCCGGGGGAGGGAGCGGGAATCGCGGCGATGTTCGCCAGCCTGTTCCTGATCCTGCTGACCGCCTACCTGCTCAAGCCCGCCCGGGAGATGTTGATCCTCACCGAGGGCACCGCGGAGATTCGCAGTTACGCGGTGGCCCTGCAGGCGCTCCTGCTGCTGGTGTTCATTCCGCTGTACGGCAAGTTCTCCCGCCGCTTCACCAGCTATCGTTTCATGCGTATCGTCACCGCGATCTGCGTGGCGACCCTGTTGGCTTTCGCGGTGCTGGGGAGCGTTTTCGCGGTGCCGGTCTCGATGCCCTATTTCGTTTGGCTGGGGGCCTACAGCGTGATGATCATCGCCCAGTTCTGGGCCTTTGCCTCGGAGCTGTACAGCCGCGAGGCGGGTGAGCGCCTGTTTGTGATCGTGGCCCTGGGGGCCTCCATCGGCGCGTGGGTCGGTTCGGCGGTGTCGCGGGAGCTGGTGAATCACCTGGACGCCTACGGCCTCATGACCTGCGGGGCGGTAACGCTGTTACTGGCGTCACTGCCGGCGCGTTTTGCCACCCGTTCGGTACCCGAATCCGCCCGGGGCCGGCCGGAAAGCGGGGAAGTGGCGCAGCCTTCGCTGATGGCCGGATTCCAGCTGGTACTCGGCAAGCGCTACCTGCTGTTGATGGCGGTGTTCGTTATCCTGCTCAACCTGGTCAACACCACCGGCGAGTTCCTGCTCGCCTCGGTGTTGGAGGCGCTTTACGCCCAGGGCAGCGCCGCGGGCGATATTCTGGTGGACAAGGGCACTTATGTCGGCCGTTTCTACAGCACCTTTTACTTTTTCGTGAACTTCTCCGGGGTGCTCATTCAGTATTTCCTGGTGTCGCGCCTGCTGCGGGTGGCGGGATTTGGCGCGGCGCTGCTGTTTACGCCGGTGGTGGTGTTTCTGGGCTACAGCGCGCTGGCGCTGCTGCCGGTGATGGCCTGGTTTCGCTATTTCAAGGTCGTGGACAACAGTCTCGACTACTCGCTGCAGAATACCGTGCGGCAGATGCTTTACCTGCCCCTGTCGCGGCAGGAAAAGTACGAGGCGCGGGCGGTGATCGACCCCTTCGGCCAGCGCCTGGGGGATTTGCTGCAGGCGGGCATCATCTTCGCCGGCCTCAACCTGCTGGGCATGCGGGCCATGGACTACCTGCCGGTGGCGGCGGTGCTGGCCGCGGTGAATATCGCGGTGGTGATCGCCATCCTCTACCAGCGCCGCAAGTTGCTGACGCCGTAGGTGACGGTAAAACAGACCTCCGCCTCCAGGCCGTCGAAATCGCGGGCCACCACGCGGATACGCAGGCTGCCGGCGCTGTTTGCCGGGGGGTGGAAGTCGAAGCGGCGATTGAGCCCGTCGAATTTCACCCAGCCGGGCAGGCGCTCCCCGGTGGCGGCAAAGGCGAGGTAGCGCAGGGCGTCCCCCACGTCGGGATCGAGGAAGGTATTGGCGGCAATCTGCAGGCGCGTGGGCTCCCCCGCCGGTATCGACAGGTCCTCGAGGTCCCCCGCCGCCACCGGCGGCTGGTTGGCCAGGCTGCGTTGGGCGTTGTCGCGGTGCCGCCGGCCGATGGCCACCGAGATCAAGAGCAGCAGGCCCGAGAGAGTGGCATTGGTCAGGACGAACCCGGTAGTGCCCAGGCCGATCACGGTACTGGCGACAAACACAATGCCGCCGGAGAGGACGTCGCCCACACGGAAGAAAAAAGTGTCGACGGTATGCTTGCCCACGTATTTTTGTTCGCGCGGCACCGGCAGGTAGAGCGCGTGCCGGGTGGTGGTGCCCAGGGAATAGTTGACGCTGTTCTCCAGGACCAGGGCCAACTTGACTACCGCCAGGACGGGCAGCAGGGCAATCAGGCTGTAGTTGACGATCATCAGTACCGGCAGTACGCACAGCGCGCCGGGTATGCCGACCCGCTCGTAGATGCGCGACACCAGGAACAATTGGATCAAGAAGCCCAGGCCGGTGGTGGTGAACAGGTAGTTGGCGTAGAAATCGGTCATCCAGCGCTGCGCCGCCTCGGGGTTCATGTCCCGGGTATGGGCGGTGACGAAACTCGCCAGGATGTACTCCCCGTTGGTGTTGACCAGGTTGAGCACGATCACCAGGGCGGCGATCAGCCGCAGCGTCGGGCTGCGCCACACCACCGCGAAGCCCTGCAGCAAGGGGTGGGCGGCTGGCGAATCGCCCGGGCCGCTCGCGCGGCTAGCCGAACCCGCGGGGATAAGGGTTTCGGTGCCGCCCGCCGTCCAGCAGGGCAGGCACAACAGGCAAGCGGCAAACAGCATGACGCCGCCGTGCCCGAGAGCCCGGTCGAGGTCGCCCGCCAGGCCGGCGCCGAGCAGGGCGCCCAGGGCCGCGGCGGCGGCGATCAGGGGAAACACGCGCTGGCCCGATTTCAGGTTGAACAGGTCGGCGGCGAAGGCCCAGAACAGGGCCAGGATCATGACCGAGAAAATGCCCAGCCACACGTAGAAGGCCACCGCCACCCGCAGGCCGGCGGAGCGCGCCAGGGCGAACAACAGGAGGTTGGCGACCAGGAACAGCAAGGTGTTGCGGAACAGCAGGTGCTTTCCGGCGCGGTCGCGAAGGCGGCGGTAGAGGGCAGCGAACAGCGGCACAATGGCCATCAGCAGCAGGGCCTGGAGGGCGGTGGAGTAGGCTTTCAGTTCGGCGGAGCCCTCCGCCAGGATCATGGGTTCGCGGATGACCTTTAGCAGGTAGTAGGCGAACATGATGACGAAGGCCTGCAGGCAAAGACGCCGGACCGCGAGCCCCTCGCCCGCGCGCAGGGTGGTGAACAGCGAGAAAAAGCGCTCTGTACGGGTGAATCGACGTTGCATGCTTGCGCCGTGATTGCCGGGCCGTGACAGGCAGTATACTCTGAACCGGACGCGAATTTGGCGACGTGCAACAGGGCGCTGTGCAACAGGCGTCGTGCAACAGGCGTCGTGCAACAGGCGACGTGCAACAGGCGTCGTGCAGCAGCCGGCACGCGACGGACGTCGGGCGGGCAAGGGAACTTATCGCGAGGAGCGAGATTATGGTCAGGGCGGTGCGGATCGAGGAAGTCGGGGGGCCGGAGGTGATGGCGTTGCGGGAGGTGCCGCTGGAACCGCCGGGGCCTGGCATGGCCCAGGTGGAGAATCGCGCCATCGGCCTCAATTTCATCGACACCTACCACCGCGGTGGCCTGTACCCGATACCCCTGCCCTCGGGATTGGGCACGGAGGGGGCCGGCGTGGTGGTTGCCGTGGGCGAGGGCGCCGACGTCGCCGTGGGCGACCGGGTGGCCTATTGCTCCGCGGGGCTTGGCAGTTACGCCGAGGCCGTGAACCTGCCCGCGGCGCGCCTGGTGCCGGTGCCCGACGGCGTAGACTTCGACATCGCCGCCGCGGCGATGCTCAAGGGGCAGACCGCGGAGTACCTGCTGCGGCGCTGTTACGCCCTGCGGGAGGGGCAGACCTGCCTGTTCCACGCCGCCGCCGGCGGCGTGGGGCTCATTTTTGGCCAGTGGGCCCGGGCCCTGGGCGCCACGGTGATCGGAACCGTGGGTTCGGCGGACAAGGTGGATATCGCCCTGGCCCACGGCTACAACCACGTAATCAATTACCGCGAGGAGGATGTGGCGCAGGCGGTGGCGGACCTCACCGGAGGCGTGGGGGTGCCGGTGGTGTACGACGGCGTGGGCCGGGACACCTTCGAGGTCTCCCTCAACTGTTTGCAGCCCCGGGGCCTGATGGTGAGCTTCGGCAACGCCTCCGGGGCGCCGGAACCGCTCGATCTGCAGCGGCTCGCCGCCGGCGGCTCCCTGTATATCACCCGTCCCACCCTGGTGAGCTATACCGCGAGTACCGAGGATTTGCGGCAGTCGGCGGCGGCCGTCTTCGAGCGCATACTCGATGGCAGCGTGCAGGTGGCGATCGGCCAGCGCTACGCGCTGGCCGATATTGTGCGCGCGCATCGGGACCTGGAGGCGCGGCGCACCACCGGCTCGACGATCCTGGAGCCCCGATGAACGGCGTTATCGCGAGCGCGCCGGCATGAGCCTGGACGTCAAGCCGGTCACGCTCCGGAGCGAACTCATCCGCCTGGAGCCCCTCGGCCAGGATCATGCACAGGGTCTGTACCACCGCGGGCAGAGCGCCGCCGACTGGGCCTTCATGCCCCGCCGGTGCTTTGTCGACCTGGCGGACACCCGGCACTGGGTCGACGAGGCGCGGGCCACCGCGGGGCATCTGCCCTTCGCGATCGTGGAAAACCACAAGGGCCGGGTGGTGGGCAGTACGCGCTACCTGAATATCCGCCAGGCTCACCGCGGCCTGGAGATCGGCTGGACCTGGCTGGGTCGCGACTGGCAGCGCACCGGCGTGAATACCGAGGCCAAATTCCTGTTATTGGAACACGCCTTCGAGCGCCTGGGCTGTATCCGCGTGGAGTTCAAGGCGGACGCGCGCAACACCCGTTCACAGGCGGCGCTGGAGCGCATCGGGGCCACCCGCGAGGGGGTGTTACGCCAGCACATGGTGGTGCAGGACGATTTTCGGCGGGACTCGGTCTACTTCAGTATCCTGGACCGGGAGTGGCCCCGGGTGAGGGAAGGCCTGGAAGCACTGCGGCGGCGCGCCGGGGAGTGAGTTCCCCGGCGCGCCAGTCCGCGGCGCCGCTGTCTACTGCACCATTTCGTTGTCGGTGAATACGCCCTCGAACAGGGGGCCGCTGAGGTAGCGCTCACCGGAGTCCGGCAGGATCGCGACGATGGTTTTGCCGGCGTACTCCGGTTGCCGCGACAGTCGGTCGGCGACCGCCATGGCCGCGCCGCAGGACACGCCCGCCAGGATGCCCTCTTGCTGCATCAATTTGTGGGCCCAGTCCATGGCCTCCTCGCTGCTGACCTGCTCCACCACATCGACCATCTCCAGATCCAGGTTCCGCGGCAGGATGCCGGCGCCGATGCCCTGGATTTTGTGCGGGGCGTGACTGGGCTCCGTGCCGGCCTTGGCGGCGGTGATGATGCTGGAGGTGTCGGGCTCCACCGCGACCGTGGTAATGGCCTTGCCGCGGGTGCGCTTGATGTAGCGGGAGATGCCGGTGAGGGTGCCGCCGGTGCCCACGCCGGAGACCAGAACATCGATTTCGCCCTCGCTATCTTCCCAGATTTCCGGGCCAGTGGTGGCTTCGTGGATCGCGGGGTTGGCGGGGTTCTCGAATTGGTGGGGACCCCAGTATTTACCGGGGTCGGAGGCGATAATCTCCTCGGCCTTGGCGATGGCCGCGGGGATGCCCTTGGCGCCGTCGGTGAGAACGACTTCCGCGCCCAGGGCGCGCATCAGTTTGCGCCGCTCCAGGCTCATGGTGCTGGGCATGACCAGGATGCAGCCGTAGCCGCGGGCGGCGGCGACGAAGGCGAGGGCGATCCCGGTATTGCCGCTGGTGGGTTCGACAATGGTCATGCCCGCTTTCAGGCTGCCGTCCTGTTCCGCGGCGTTCACCATGCTGGCGCCGATCCGGCACTTGACCGACATCGCGGGGTTGCGGCTCTCCAGCTTGGCGTAGATTTTCCCCTCGCTGATCCGGTTGATGCGCACCAGCGGCGTGCCGCCGATGGTGCCCGCGTTGTCCTCGAAAATTTTGCCCATGGTTGTTCCTCCGTGTCAGTCCCGGCGGTTCCAGTGCCGGGCGGTGCTGTGACTGTAGTCCCAGCTGCCCCCGGCTGTCCAATCGGGCCGTGCCGGGGCGAAAATTATTTTCACCGTGGCGGGAACCCGCCCGGGCGACGCTGGTCATAATGATCGTGGTAAGACGATATGCATGTCGCCGTGAACCGATACCCCGCTCGACGGCATGTGTCCCGACCAGGTCTCATACCCCCTGGAGATAGGCTCTATCTCCCTGTTCCAACCGGCCCTCATGGGCCGGTTTTTTTATGTGCGCCTGGCAGGGGGCGCTTCTGGAGGTGCAAGTCGTCCCGCAGGTTGGCCACAGGGAGCGCGGTGAAGCGCAATCGGTGGCGGTCTGGAGGTCTGGTGGTCTGGCGGTCTGGCGGTCTGGCGGTCTGGCGGTCTGACGGTCGGACGGTCGGACGGTCGGACGGTCGGACGGTCTGACGGTCTGACGGTCTGACGGTCTGACGGATTGGCGGCCTGCGGCCGCTGCGTCGCTCCGGCGCAGGCCAGGTCTTTTTGGCCCTCTGCTGCGGGGCATGCGGTGCGTTTGCCTTTTTGCTTCTTGCAGGGGGCGCTGCCCTGGGGGCTCTGTTGGTCGACCCGGGCGATACTGGTGATTGGGCGCGGTTGTTTGGGGGGTGTCCGGGCGAGTGGGCTGCGGGGTTGCTGCCACTAAGCTATGGCTGTGTTCGCACCGACCCCTGCGCGCCGGGCCAAAAAGACCTGACCTACCCCGGATCAACGCGGGGTGTCAATCGGTGGGTGAGGGTGCAAATGTCCGGTCTATGGTTGGTCGAATGAATTCGACCCTACAGGGGGGGCTGCTTGTCCTTGTAGGGCGGAATTCATTCCGCCGCTTTTTGGTCGAATAAATCCGGCCCTACAGGGGGGCTGCCTGTCCTTGTAGGGCGGAATTCATTCCGCTGCTTTTTTGGTCGAATAAATTCGACCCTACACGGGATGTAGCGAAATTTGCATTGAACGCATCGTCAACGTCCCCCGCGTTGGGACGCGGTGGGTGGTGCCTCTTTTGTGCAGCGCAGGGGAGTCGGTGCGAGTACCGCATCGGCTTAGTGGCAACGCGACCCCGACACCCTCCAGCGGACTACCGAAGTTACGCAGTCCCTCCAGCCATGCCCGGCAATCAGGCCATTCGAAGTTAGGAGCAACTCGTCACCCAAGAAGCAAAGAGGCTGGCGCGCCGCATGCTACCCGGAGCGGAACAAAAGAGGCACCGCCTGCCGGGGCTCGGCGCTGCGGCCGCAGGCCGCCTCCCTGAAAGAAGCCAACAACAATAGCTTGGTTCTTGTGCCGCATACTCCCCGGGCTGGATTAGTTAGAAAGAGGCACCGCCTGCCGGGGCACGACGCAGCGGCTGCAAGCCGCCTCTACGCAAGCCGCCTCTAGGAGAAAGGCACCAACAAGCTGGTTTGGGTCTTATGCCGCAGGCTCCCCATAGCGAAACCATACGCTGGGGCAAGACGCAGCGGCCGGAAGGCCGCCTATAAAAAAGATCCCAACAAAATATCGAGAGCTTGGCACCGCATGTTCCCCTGAGCGGAACAAAAAGAGGCACTACCTGCCGGGGCGCGACGCGGCGGTAGTTAACCCCGGATGGCCGCCAGCAGGGTGTCGGCGGTTTGCGGGCCCACCAGGGTGTCGACCAGCTGGCCTTTGGGGTCCAGAATCAGTGATGTTGGCAGCACCGTTGGCCGCGGGCTACCCAGTTGCGCCGCGGGGTCGGCCACCGTGGGGAAGTCGACGCCCAGTTCCTGTACCTGTGCCGTCAGGGCCTCGCCGGTCAGGCCGTCGTAGTTGACCCCGAGCACGGCAATGTCGTCGTGCTCCCGGTCCAGGCGGTTGAGTTCCGGGATTTCCTCGATACAGGGCTTGCACCACTTGGCCCAATAGTTCACCACCACCCACTGGCCCCGCAGGGACTCCAGGGTCGGGTGATTGCCGGGGGCGGGGGCCTCGCCGCAGGCGGCGAGCAGCGCTATCGCGGCGGCCGCGAACAGGTTTCTCATTTCTCAAACAACTCCACGAGATTGAAATTCAGCATCTCCCGCTGGTGGCGGCGCTCGTCGCGCAACAGGTCGTGGGCGAAGCGCTGCCAGGGTTGCGCGCTGTCCGCGGCGTCCTGGGTCAGCGGGAGTTCGGCGTTGACCCACTCCTTGACCTGCCAAAAGGTCACGGTGTGCAGGTCGCGGCACAGCACATAGTGCCCGCCGCTGTCCTGGGTAATCAGCTTGCGGCGGATGAACAGGTCCCGTAGCTCGCGCCAGGTTTCGCTGTCCAGGCCCTTGAGCACATCGATACGGCCGCCGAGCAATTCGATTTCCCTCACCGGCCGGCCGCTCTGTTGCCGGCTCCAGAACAGGTAGAGAATATCGAGGGCCTTGAGCACCGTGGGACGGGAGGCCTGCTCGGAGGTGCGGAAGGCCGAGAGGCTGTGTACCAGGATGCCGCCCATCAGCACGATATTCCAGGACAGGTAAATCCACAGCAGGAACAGGGGCACTACGGCGAAAGCGCCGTAGATCAGGGTGATGCTGGAACCCTGCACCAGGGTGGTGAACAGGCCGCGCGAGATATTGAAGGCCAGCGCGGCCAGCAGGCCGCCGATGAGCGCGTGACGAAAGGGAACGCGGCAATTGGGCACGGTTACGTACAACAGGGTGAAGCCGGCGGCGGTGAGCAATAGCGGTGTCAGTTTCAACAACAGGTCGGTGGCGCCGATGATGTCGTAGTCTTCGACGAACACCGCCGCCGCGGCCACTGCGCCGGGTATGCCCAGGGCCAGGCCGATGGTGATGGGCGCGAGGCTGAGCACTGCCCAGTAGGTCACGAAACTGGACACCGGACTGCGGTTTTCCCGCGTGCGCCAGATCAGGTTGAAGGCCCGCTCGATATTGCGCAGCATCAGCACCGCGGTGATCACCAGGAACGCGATACCGAAGCCGGTGAGGTTCCTGGCCTGGCGGGAGAAGTCGTCGATATAGGTTTCCAGGTCGGCGCTGGTGGCCGGCAGCATATGCTTGAACACCAGGTCCCGTATTTCCTGTTCCAGGTTCTGGAACGCGGGTATGGCGGTGGCGATGGTGAACATCACCGTGATCAGTGGCACCAGGGCAAACAAGCTCATATAGGTGAGCGCGGCGGCGTTGTCGGTACAGCGGTCCTCCGAAAAACGGTTGGCCAGGTAGCGCACCCGGGGCCAGATCTGATCGATTTTGCTTTTGATTGCCTCCATGGCCCGTATTATCGCACGTACGGCGATGTCGACACGAGAGTGTCGGGGCCGCCTTTGTTATACTGCGCTGTCCTTGTCCGCGAAGAAATCAGGAGTCGATCGTGAGCGACTATGTCATCTACCACAACCCGCGCTGCTCAAAGTCCCGCAACACGCTCGCCCTGTTGCAGGAGCGCGGGGTTGAACCCGATGTGGTGCTCTACCTCGAATCGCCGCCGGACGCGGGGGCCCTGGAAGCGCTGCTGCAAAAGCTGGGCAAGACGCCGGCGGAGCTGGTGCGTCGCGGAGAGGCCGAGTACAAGGATCTTGGGCTCGGCAAGGACAGTAGCGACGACGAGCTGCTGCGGGCCATGGCCAGCCACCCCAAATTGATCGAGCGGCCGATTGTCGTGCGCGGCGATCGGGCCGTATTGGGCCGGCCTCCCGAAAACGTACTCGA
The DNA here is from genome assembly GCF_017255185.1 of Parahaliea mediterranea. Lineage (GTDB taxonomy): Bacteria > Pseudomonadota > Gammaproteobacteria > Pseudomonadales > Halieaceae > JAFKCZ01. The sequence goes on along the minus strand of NZ_JAFKCZ010000015.1, from coordinate 47,548 downwards.
GCTGCTGGACTGAGCCGTGACCTCGTCGCCCTATGTTCTGGTGCTGTACTACTCCCGCCACAGCGCCGTCGCGGAAATGGCGCGGCAGGTCGCGCGTGGTGTGGCCCTGGTGGCGGGGGTGGAGGCGCGGTTGCGCACGGTGCCGGCCGTTTCGGCCACGACCGAGCAGAGCGAGGACGAGATACCCGCCGATGGCCCGCTCTACTGCGAGCTGGATGACCTGCGCCACTGCGCGGGTTTGGTGCTTGGCAGCCCGACGCGCTTCGGCAATATGGCGGCGCCCCTCAAGTATTTTCTCGACCAGACCTCGGGCCTGTGGCTCAGCGGCGCGATGATCGACAAACCCGCCGCTGTCTTTACCTCCACCTCCAGCCTGCACGGCGGGCAGGAGAGCACGCTGCTCAGCATGATGCTGCCGCTGCTGCACCACGGCATGCTCGTCGCGGGGTTGCCCTACAGCGAGGAGGGCCTGATGGGCACCGAGTCCGGCGGCACCCCCTACGGCGCTTCCCACTGGGCCGGGCAGGACAACAGCCGCCCGGTGGACGAGCGCGAGAGCGCCTTGTGCCGGGCCCTGGGGCGCCGGGTGGCCAGGCTCGCCGGGAGGTTGGCGTGAGCCTGCCGCGCGGCGGCGCGACGCGGCTGGCCTGGCAGCTGACCTGGCTGGGCTGGGCGGTGCTGTTCGGCCAGCAGTTGCTGGATGCCCTGCTGCACGGCCTGCCGTGGATACTGTGGCTGGGCAAGCTGTTGCCTCTGGTGATGTTCCTGCCGGGTATGTTGCGCGACCGGCTGCGCAGCTATATCTGGCTGTGCTTTGTGTGCCTGCTGTACTTTATCGCCCTGGTGGAGCGCTTGTTCGCGGTACCGGACAGCGCCCTGGCGATCTGCGGTATGCTGGCCGTGGTAACCCTGTTCTGTGCCGCCATGCTCTACGTGCGCTGGCGCGCCCGCGACTTCAAAGCCACATTGCCTGCCGCGGCGGGCGACGGAGAGTAACGGATGAGTAAACCCTCTGCCCCGCGCCGGTTTTTCTCCGGCCTGTGGAATGTCATTACCCGGGTCAGGCAGGCGCTGGCCAACATCCTGTTTCTGCTGATGCTGGTGGCGCTCTACTTCCTGTTCACCAGCGGCAGCCCGGAGCCGCTGCCGGAGCAGGCGGCCCTGTTGCTCAATCCCGCCGGCCGGGTGGTGGACCAGCGCTCGCCGGTTGATCCCCTGCAGGCGCTGCTGGCCGAGCCCAACCCCGCCAGCCACGAGGTGGCGCTGCGGGATATCCTCGACGCCATCGACTACGCCGCCGAGGACGACGCGATCAATGCCCTGGTCCTCGAGCTCGATAACCTGGTGGCGGTCGGTATCAGCAAGACCTCGGAAATTACCACCGCGCTGGAGCGCTTCCGCGCCACCGGCAAGCCGATCATCGCCCGCGGGGATTACTTCACCCAGGACCAGTACCTGCTGGCCAGCCAGGCGGACACGCTGATCATGCACCCGCTGGGGGCGGTTGCGCTGGAGGGTTTCAGCAGCTACCGCAACTATTACAGCGAGGCCCTGGAAAAGCTGTCCATCAATATGCACGTGTTCAAGGCCGGTGAGCACAAGTCCATCGCCGAGCCCTTCCTGCGCAACGACATGTCCCCGGGTGAACGCGAGATCACCGCGCGCTGGCTGGGGCAGTTGTGGCGGCAGTTTGTCGAGCGCGTGGAGCAGCGCCGGGAACTGGCGCCCGGCGCGGTGAGCGCCTACGTCAACGACTACGCGCAGCGCCTGGCGAGCCACCGCGGCGATGCCGCGCGCGCCGCGCTGGAGGCGGGCCTGGTCGACGAGTTGATGCCGCACCGGGCCTCCAACGACTACGTGGCGGACATCGTCGGCGCCCGCAACGAGGACGACCAGTACGAGGCGGTGCCGTTCGAGCACTACGTGTCGCGCAAGCGGCCGCTGCACCTGTCGCCCATGGCCGGCGACCGGGTGGCGGTGGTGGTCGCCGAGGGCAATATCGTGCCCGGCGAGCAGCCGCCGGGTTCCATTGGCGGCGATTCGCTGGCGCGCTTGATCGGCCAGGCCGCGGACGCGGAAGGGGTGAAGGCCCTGGTGCTGCGGGTGAACAGCGGCGGGGGCAGCGTGTTCGCCTCCGAGGTGATACGCCAGGCGGTGCTCGAGGTGCAGGCCAGGGGCTTGCCGGTGGTGGTGTCCATGGGCTCGATCGCCGCCTCGGGGGGTTACTATATCGCGGCCAGCGCCGACCTGATCTACGCGACCCCGGCCACCATCACCGGCAGTATCGGCGTGTTCGCCGCGTTTCCCACCATCGAGCGGACCCTGGGACGCCTGGGCGTGCATACCGACGGCGTCGGCACCACCGACCTGGCGGGTTCCCTGCGCATCGACCGCCCCCTGAACGAGCAGTTGTCCAGCGCCCTTACCAGCAGCGTGGAGTTCACTTACCGCAACTTCCTGCAACTGGTGGCCGAGGGACGGGATATGCCGGTGGAGGCGGTGGACGCCATCGCCCAGGGGCGGGTGTGGAGCGCCGCCGACGCCAGGGCCGAGGGCCTGGTGGACGAGCTGGGCTCGCTGACCGACGCGGTCGGCGCGGCGGGGAAACTGGCCGGGCTCGAGGACTTCGAGGTGGAGTATGTGCGCCCGCCGCTGTCGCCGCGGGAACTCCTGCTGCAGCAGCTCAGCCGGCGCGCGGCACTGTGGCTCGGTCCGCTGGTGCGGGGCCAGCTGCCACCGGGAGCCGACATGCTGTGGCAACCGGTGAGGCAGGCGGCGGAGCTGGTGTCTTCCCTGCGCGATCCGGGGCACCTTTACATGCGTTGTATCCGCTGCGGGCCGGAAGTGTAAGCGGGTGTCGGGTCATCCACGCGGGTGACCCGACACCCGGAGCAGCTTAGGGCTGGTAGAGGCGTGTCGCCAGACCCCCGGCGCCCGTTACCCGCAGCGCGGCCTTGGCACCCGCCACGGTGTCCACGGACACCAGGGCTTCCCAATCGAGGCAGTCACTGGCCAGGCTGAGGTAGTGGACATTGACCGCCGGGTCAGGTGTGCTGATCTCGCCACTGCCCTCACAGGGCGCCGTGAGGGTCAGCGTTCCATCCCCGGCCAGTTCCAGGGCGGTCAGCCCGCCCGGGCTGTCCAGGCGGGCGAATTGGCCCCCGCTCAGCCCGTCGTCGACCGCGGATTCTGGCGCCAGGTCCGCACTGAGCTCGCCGCTCAGCCCGGCCAGTTGCCACTGGCCACGCAGTGTCTGTTCGCTTGCGGTGAAAGTCAGGTTGATCGCGCTGCCGTCCCGGCCATCCCGCCCGCTGAAGTCCAGTTCCCCGGCGGCCTCGCTGGTTTCACCCCAGAACACGATGTTGGCCTTCTCATCGTCATCGCTATCGATGGCGATGGCGGTGGTTCCATCCCGAGCGAGAGTGACTGTCACCAGGGCCAGGTTGCGATTCCCGGTGACCAGTTGCCCGCGATAGACACCGGTGCTGTCGAGATCGGTGGGTTCCACCGGCGGGGGCGGAGGGTCCACCGGGGTGGGCGCTTCCTGCCGGTGGTCGCTGGAATCGCTGCAGGCCGCCAGCAGCAGGCAGGCAGCCAGGCTTGCTGTCAGTCGCCGCATTACTCACCTCCCGCGCCGAGTTCGCGCAGTTTCAGTGCCATCAGTTCGCGTTTGCGCAGGCCGGCGGTCAGGTCGCCATCCAGGGTGGTAATGGTAATGTAGCCGGCGACGGACATGCTGGCCTCGTCATTGGTGTCCAGGCCCGCATTGGCAAAATCCTCTACCGTGGCGTCGGGGTTCGCCGCCAGGGCCTCGGCCTGGGCTTCTCCCACGAGTTCCCCCAGGCTGAGAATGCCCTCGAACAGCACCGCGGCGCCACCCTCGCCGTTGGTGTTGGGGCCAAACTTCAGGTCCAGTTGCCCGAGTGTGGTGTGGGCGATACCGCGGGGTGGTCCCACCGGGTTGTTGATATTGAGGCCGGTGCCGGGCGGCAGCAGCGGGGCACCGTCGGTCCGGCCTGCCTCCAGTTCGGCGATCACGTCGACCACGAAATTCGCCAGTGCGGCAAAGCTCATGCCGTCCTCTGCGGTAAAGCGGTTGTGGCTGACCGCGATGGCGGGGTAGCCCTTTTCCACCGCGGCCACTGCGGCCCCGACGGTGCCCGAGGAGTAGGCGCCCTTGCCGATATTCTGGCCGTCGTTCATGCCGCTCACCACCAGGTCGGGCGGGTTGTCGGCCATGAGTGCAAGACCCACCAGCGCGCTGTCCTTGGGCGATGCGCTGATGGTGATTTCCTCGTCTTCGGCGCCCTCCGCCGGGTTCTCCGCCGGGATGCGCACGCAATACCGGTTATCGGCACTGGTTGGGCCGTGGAAGCCCACATTGCTGATGCCGAAATTTGCGCCGATGTTGGTGGAAATGGCGCCGCCGCGACCGCTCTGCTCACCGGCCGGGGCATACATGGTCACGGTGTGACCCGCGGCTTCGAGGGCATCCATCAGCACGTTGATGCCTTCGGCGGTGCAGGAGTCGTCGTTGGTCACCAGGATGTTGAGGGACCAGGCGGGCAGGGTGATGCCCAGTGCCGTGGCGGCCAGTCCCAGGCGCAGGGGTGTCAATGTCTTGCGAAGCATATGGCTTTCCTCTTTTGCTGATACGTCGGGCACGCTGTCCGTGCGCGTCCAAAGTGGCGCAAAACGGGTCTCTCGCCCTCCGTTTTTGCAAAATCGGAGAAGAAAACCGGGATTAGGGGCTGTTTTCGGGGGGGGATTGCTGAAACTGGCGGGGGGTGCTGCCCACCTGGTCGCGGAAATGTTTGTAGAACACCGATTCGGAATTGAAGCCCGCGCTCAGGGCGATATCCAGCATGGTGCGCTGTCCGGGGGCGCTCTGGCGCAGCAGGTCCTTGGCGGCCTCGACCCGGTAGTGGTTGAGGTAGGCCGCGAAACTGCGGCCGCCGACCTGGTTGACGGTCTGGCTCAGGTGGCTGGCCGGCACCGCGAGCGCGGTCGCCAGCTCGCCCACCTTGAGCTGGGTCTGCAGGTAGGGTTGGGTCTCGCGCATGTGCGATTCGAGGCGCCGCCACAGGGCCTGGGCCTGTTCCGTGTCGAGGCTGCTGGTTGCATAGCGCGCCGGCTCCCGCCGGGCGCTGCGGCTGCCGTGGAACACTGTGGGGTCCAGCAGCGCGAAGAAGGCGATCAGGTAACTCATGCCCATCACCACGGTCATCGACCACAGCTGCTGGGGCCAGCTCACCGCGTCGGTCAGCCAGCGGCCCAGGGCGAACAGCAGCCCGACCAGGCCCAGTCCCAGGCAGGTGCCCAGCAGGGTTTTCAGCCAGCGCAGGGTGGCCCTGTCCAGCGCGACCCGGTCTGGCGTGACCCGGTCTGGCGTGACCCGGTCTGGCGTGACCCGGTCTGGCGCGACCCGGTCTGGCGTCGATTCGCGCCGGGCGCGGTACAGCAGGCGCAGCGCGCAGGCCAGGTACAGCGTCAACTGCAGGTAGAACAGCACACCCACCACCTCGGCATGGCGTTGCGCCGGGTCCCGCTCGAGGAAGCCCAGCGAGCCCAGGGTGAAACTCGCCGCCAATAGCGCGCAGGGCAGGGCGTGCCAGAGGTCCCGCCGCCGCCAGCGGCTGTCGCCGTTGATCCGCCCGCGGGTGTAGAGATACAGGCCCGGCCCCAGCAGGAAAATGCCCACCGCGAGGAACTGCAGCGGCGCCGACAGGGCGCTCTGGGGCCCGTGCCGGGCCAGGGTGGACAGGGGGTAGACGGTGGCCAGGGCGGTCAGTACCGCCAGCTGGCGGTTGGCGGCGGTATCGCGGTTGGCGGGCAGCAGCAGGGCCAGGGTGATGAGGGCGCCGAACAGGGCGCCGCCGGCGGCGATCAGGCTGGCCAGGGTCACGCCGGCCTCAGTGCTGGGCCGCGGTGCCCGCCGTGTCCCGGCGCTCGGCCCGGCCGCGGTTCCAGCGGGCCAGGTCGTCCAGGATCATGTACAGGCTGGGCACCAGCAGCAGCGTGATCACCGTGGCGAATACGATGCCGAAGGCCAGCGACACGGCCATGGGCACGATTTCCTGGGCCTGGGCGCTGCGCTCCAGCAGCATCGGCGCGAGCCCGAAGAAGGTGGTCAGGGAGGTGAGCAGGATGGCCCGGAAGCGGCGCGTGCCGGCCTCCATCACCGCGGTCAGGGTGTCGGTCCCCGATTGCACCGCCTTGTTGATGTAGTCCACCAGGATCAGGCTGTCATTGACCACCACGCCGCTGAGGGCGATGACCCCCATCAGCGACATCATCGACAGCGGGTAGCCAGTGATCCAGTGACCGACGACCGCGCCAATCACGCCGAAGGGGATCACGCCCATGATGATCAGCGGCTGCAGGTAGGAGCGGGTGGGCACCGCCAGCAGCGCGTAGATACCGAACAGCGCGAGCCCGAAGCCGATGAGCATGCTGCGGGCCATTTTCATCTCCTCCTCGGCGAGCCCGGAAATTCCCCAGCTGAGCCCGGGGTACTTTTCCACCAGCGCGGGGATGACGCGCTGCTCCAGGTCGGCCATGACTCGACCCGGCTCGACCTGGTCCTTGTTGGCTTCGGCGGTCACCTCCGCGGCGCGCTGGAAGTTGATATGGGTGGCCTTCATCAGGCCCTGCTCGACCGCCAGCTTCGCCACCGTGCCGAAGGGCACCTCGGTGCCGTCCGGGGTGCGGATATACATGTCGTGCAGGCTGCTGACCGTCTCCCGGTCGGCCCGGGGATAGCGCACCAGCACGCGGATCTCGTCGATGTTGCGCTGGATACGCTGGGCCTCGGCGCCGTAGAAGGCGTGGCGCACCTGGCTGGCCAGGTCGTAGCGGGTCAGGCCAAGAGCCTCGCCCTCGGGCAGGATGTCGATGTGGAATTCGTCCCGGGTGTCGCTGGCGCCGTTGCGGATATCGTACAGGCCCTCGTAGTGGCGCATCGCCTCCTCGAGTTCCTCGGCGGCGGCCCGCAAGGTATTGAAATCCTTGTGCATCAGATCGAAGGCGATGGTGGGACCGAACTTGGGGCCATCGGCGCTGGAGATCGCCAGCACCTCGGCGCCGTGGATGTAGCCGACCTTGTCGCGCCAGCGCCGCTCGATCTCCCGGGTGCTGATGCCGCGCTTGTCTTCCTTGGTGAGTTCCACGTCGATACCGCCGGAAATTCGGTCGGTGCCATAGGCGAACACGTGCTGGACCAGCCGCTCGTCGGTGCCGGACTCGCGCTGGTAGTCCCGTTCGACCGCGTCCAGGGCCTCGGTCACTGCCTGTATGGTTTCCAGGGTGCGGGCCTCGGGCGTGCCTTCGGACATGGTCACGTCGACGTGCAGGAACTCGCCGGGCACGTCCGGCGCCAGTACGGTGCGTACCACGCCGCCGGCCAACAGGCCCGCGCACAGGATCAGGCCGGCGATGAAGGTGGCGAGGGTGGCGTAGCGGTTGTCCACGCAGCGCGCGAGGAATGGCGAGTAGCGGTGCTCCACAAAGTGCTTCAGCCGGTGGTTGATGGCCTCCTGCCGGCGGTCGATGAACAGTAGCAGGGCGTTGCGGGTGGGCTTGCTGTGCGCCAGGTGGGCGGGCAGTATCCACTTGGACTCGACCAGGGAAAACGCCAGGCACAGAATGACCACCCAGCCGCAGGCGGCGGGCATGGCGGCGAAAACACCCTCCATGAAGAGGGTGGGGGCGAAGGCCACGATGGTGGTCAGCACGCCGAAGGTCGCCGGGGTGGATACCCGGTAGACGCCGTTGATCACGTTGTCGACGCTGTGACCCAGGCGTTCGGTTTCCGAGTAGGCGCTTTCACCCATGATGATGGCGTCGTCGACCACGATCCCCAGTACCAGGATGAAGCCGAAGATGCTGATCATGTTCAGGCTGGCGTGAATGTAGGGGGTGTTGATCATCGCCATGGCGCCGAGGAAGCACACCGGGATGCCCAGCATGACCCAGAACGCGAGTTTGATCTCCAGGAACAGGGCCAGGATGATAAATACCAGCAGCGCGCCCATGGCCAGGTTGCCGAGCATCATGCCCAGCCGCCCCTCGAGGTAGAAGGTGATGTCCGACCACACGTCCAGGCGCACGCCGTCGGCGAGCTGCGCCTGTTTCTGCGCCACATAGGCCTTGGTGATGTCGGCGGTCTCGATGATGTCCTGCTCGCCCATCGCGAAGACCTGGATGCCCAGGGAGTACTGGCCGTTGAACAACGAGAAGCCGCGGGCCTCCTCGAAGTCGTCCCTGACCGTGGCGATGTCCCCCAGCAGCAGGCGGGTGCCGTCGGGGAAGGTACGCAACACGATGTGCTCGAAGTCCTGCTGTACATAGGCCTGGCCCAGGGTCCGCAGGGCGATGTCGCCGTGCTCGGTGCGCACCGAGCCCGCGGGCAGGTCGAGCGAGGAGGCGGAGATGATATCCGCCACCTCGCCCAGGGACAGGTGGTACTCACGCAGCAGCTGCTCGGAAATCTCCACCGATATCTCGTAGTCCCGGGCGCCCACTACCTCCACCGCCGACACCTCGGGGTAGGTCAGCAGTTCCCGGCGGATATCCTCCGCCAGGGTTTTCATGCTGCGCTCGCCGAGTTCGCCGGACAGCTGCAGGGTCAGGGCCGGAAACAACAGCTCGGGCTGGCTGATGATCGGTTTCTCGGCCTCCTCGGGGAAGAACTGGATGGCGTCGATGCGGTTCTTGACATCGTCCAGCAGGGTATTGATGTCGGTCCCGTCGAGGGGCTCAATCATGATGCGGGCGTGGGATTCCAGAGCGTCGGATTCGACGCGCTTGATGCCATCGACATCGTTGATGGCCTCCTCGATTTTGAGCACGATGCCCTGTTCCACTTCCTCCGGGGGCGCCCCGGGGTAGGACATGTTGACAAAGATGACCTCGAGGTCGAAGGCCGGAAACATGGCGCGCTGGATGGTGAAGGCGGAGCCGAGTCCCACCACCAGGATGATGATCATCAGCAGGTTGGCCGCCACCGGGTTGCGGGCGAACCAGGCGATGATCCCGCTGGTCGGGCCGTCCCCGCGCATCAGGCGCCCGCGTCGTTGGCGGCCGGCGAGGCCGCTGCCACCGGCGCCTTGTCGCTGGCGTCGGCCCGGCCCGCGGGCCGCGCGCTGCCCACGGCCGCGCCGGTGTCGCGTTCGAGCCCCGGTGTGTATTGCCGGCGCAGCTCACTGCTGGTGACCCGCGATACCACGTCGACCTCCGAGCCGGACAGGGCGCTGTCCACCGACGACAGGCAGATCAGTTCCCCCGCGTCGAGGCCGGCGGAGACATAGACCAGGTCGCCGCCGGTGCGCAGGACACTCACCTTGCGGTCGCGCAGGCGCTGCTCGTTGTCGATGATCCACAGGCGGTTGTCCGCGCGCAGTACGTGGCGCGGCAGGGCCACCAGGTCGTGCAGGGCGCGCCCGGTGATGTTGGCGTTGACGAAGGTGCCGATGCGCAGGGGCGGGCGCCCCGGGTGTCGCAGGGCGTAGGGGTCCTCGATACGGGCCACCGTGTACAGCACCCGCGAGCGTTCGTCGAACACGCCTTCGCTGCGGTGCAGCCGCGCGGTCCAGTGGGTCAGCTCGCCACCGACGTCGGTGTAGAGGTCGATGCCGGCGCCGCCCCGGTAACCCTCCACGCCCGGCAGGTCGAGGTAGTCGAGTTTGCTTTGGGGGATGGGTAGACGCACCTCCGCGTACTCCACCGAGAACACTTCCGCCAGCGCGGTGCCCGGCGACACGTACTGCCCCAGCTCCACCGATTTGCCGCTGATCAGGGCCTCGTAGGGCGCCTTGATAATGGTGCGCCCGAGGTCGTCGCGGGCGGTATCGAGATCGGCGCGAGCGGCCAGCAGCTGCGCCTCGGCCTGCTCCAGCTGCGGTTTGCGCAGGTACAGCGCCTTGGCCTCCTCGCTGCGCTGGCTGCCGGCGGGGAGTTTGCGCCATTCCTGCAGCGCCACCTCGGCGCGGCCCTTTTCCTGGGCCAGGGCGCTCTCGGCGGAGGCCACCGCGGACTGCGCCCGCAGCAGGGCCGTCTGGTAGTTGCGCGGGTCGATGCGCAGCATCACCTCGCCGGCCTCCACGAAGCCGCCGACGTTGAAGGTCGGAGAGACCTCGGTGACCCGGCCCGCGACCTCGGCCACCAGGGCGGTGCGGCGCAGGGGGCTGACCGTGCCCTGGGCCTGGATCGGGATGCGGATGGTTTCCTTGACCGCCTCCACGGCGTCCACCGTGACCGGAACATAGGCCGGCTCGGCGATCTCGGTCGCCGGACGGTTCATGTACAGCAGGGCGGTGACCGCGCTGGCGCCGGCCAGCATGAGGGTGGAGAACAGGATCTGTCGCTTGCTAAGGGCCACGTAAGCTTCCGATTCGGGACCCCGGCGTCCGGTAAATGCCGGGGTCCCGGGGAATACATGAAGCGTTCGTTATATCACAACGGATCGGTGGTGGCCTGTGAAAATCTTGTAATTCTGCGGGGTGCAACCTGCGGCGTGCAACGTGCGGGGCGCAACGCGCAACCGGGGGGGTGTCCCGCGGCGCGTTGCGCACCGCGGGGGCCCGCCCGTCAGGCGGCCTGGTCGGATTGCCCGGTGATTTTCGGCATGTGCACGTCCATTTGCGGGTAGGGGATGCTGATACCCTCGGCGTCGAAGCGCTGTTTGACGGCCTCGGTGGTGTCCCACAGCAGCGACCAGTAGTCCGCGGACTTGACCCAGGGGCGCACCAGGAAATTGACCGAGGAGTCGGCGAGTTCGCCCAGGGCCACCACCGGCGCCGGCTCCTTGAGCACGCGTTCGTCGTTGTTGACGATGTCCTCCAGGATCTGCTTGGCCTTGCGGATATCGTCGTCGTAGGAAATACCGAAGACCATGTCCACGCGCCGGGTGGGGCGGGCCGAGTAGTTGGTGATGTTGTTGGACAGGATCGCGCCGTTGGGTACGACGACCTCCTTGTTGTCGGGGGTGGTCAGGGTCGTGGTGAAAATATTGATGCTGTCGATGACCCCCGAGGCGCCGGCGGCCTCGACGAAATCACCCTTGGTGAAGGGGCGGAAAATGATCAGCATGACCCCGGCCGCGAAATTGGACAGGGAACCCTGCAGCGCCAGGCCGATGGCGAGACCGGCGGCACCGAGCAGCGCGATCAGCGAGGTGGTGTCGATTCCCAGCTGGCTGAGGGCGGCGATCACCACGAACAGCAGCAAGACCCAGCGCATGATCGAGCTCAGGAACCGCACCAGGACCTCGTCCATGCCGCGTTTGCGCATGAACTTCTCCACCGCGCTTACCAGCCAACCCACGACGACGCGACCCACGATGAAGATGGCCAGCGCGAACACGATCTTGATTCCCCAGGGAATCACGTAGGTGTTGAGCAGTGTGTTGGGGTCGAGGTTTTCCATGGTGCGGCTCCCGCCAAAGATAATGAGACATGACTATAGCCAAAATCCGGGATGCTGCCCAATCGTACTGCTAACCCGGCTGGGGTGTCGCCGGCGGTGAATCCGGCGACGGCTCCGGAGCCGCTTCCGGGGGCGCGCCGGCGACCTCGGCGGCCACGTCCCTGACCAGCAGTCCGCTGGTCGCCTTGGGCAGGCTGCTGGCCAGCACCCTGGCTTGGCGTGGCAGCGAGGCGGCGCTCACCAGGACCTCCAGCTCGCCACTGGCGTTGGTGCGCTGGCCGAGGGGGGTGACCTCGACGCCGCGCAGTCGATTGTTCTCGATCACGAAAACGCGGCCGTTGTTGTACAGGCTCTGTGGCGGTAGGGCGACCACGTTGTCGACGGCTGGCAGGCTCAGGCGCAGTTCCACCGCGCGCCCGAGTTCAAGGCCGGCGGCTCCCGCCGGCATGCGGAACAGGCCGTCGACCCCCGAGCGGCCCGGCGCCACCGCCGCGGCGAGTTCCGCCAGCCGCAGGGTGAGGTTCGCGCCCGGGACCTGGGCGGTGACGGCGAGTCCGCGTTGCAGCGCCGGCTTGAGCGAGTCCAGGCTGCCGGAGGGCAGGGCCGCGCGCACCTGCAGCGCGGCGGTGTCGTACAGGCTGAGCAGCTCGCTGCCGGTGCCGACGCGATCCCCGGGTGAGGCCCGCAGCCCCGAGATCAGGCCGTCGAAGGGCGCGCGAATCTCGGTGCGCCGCAGGTTCAGGCGCTGGTTGTCCTGGGCCGCCATGGCGTTGTCCACCGCGGATTCGGCGCTGGCCAGCCGCTGGGGGTACTGCTCGACCAGGGCCTGTTGACGCGCCAGCTCGATGCCTTGCCGGGCCACGTCCTGCAGGGTGTTCTCCATCTGTTCGGTGGCGATCAGCTGGCGCTGGTTGAGATTTTTCAGGCGCTCGGCCTTGGCGCTGGTCAGCTCAAAGAGTTCCTGCATGTGCGCGAGCACGCGCTGGTGGGTCAGGTGTTCGGTCTTTACCGTGGCCAGGCGGGCCCGGGCGTCCGCGAGGTTCGCCTCGGCCTGCCGCAGGCGCAGGCGCTCCTCGGCGGGGTCCAGCGACACCAGCAGTTGCCCCGCGCCGACCGGCTGCCCCTCGCGCACGTGTACGGCGGTGACCTGCGCGGCGATGGCGCTGCTGAGGCTGGCGTGATGGGGGCTTTCCACGCGCCCGAACAGGCGCAGCTCCGGCGCCAGGGCGGCGGGCTGCACGGCGATCGCGCTGACCGGCCAGGCCTTTTCCTCCACGTCCGGGGGCTCCGGGTGGGGGGCGGTGGCCATCAGGGTACCGGCGGCCAGGGCGGTGACGCCGAGGATGCCCGCCAGTATGCGGTTCTTGCGGCTGACGCGCCGCAGCAGGCGCCAGGGGGCGCCCAGCCAGCGGCGCGGTGACAGGCTAGTCATGACTGCGCTCCTGCGAGGGGGTCGTTGTGGGGGTGGGTCATGGCGCGGGCGCGCCGATTGCGGCGCCGGACCGAAAGGCCCTGGGACAGGGATTCCAGTACCGACAATACCGCGGGAATGGTGAACAGGATCAGGGTGGTGCCGTAGAGCAGGCCAAAGCAGATGACCACCGCCAGCGGCGCCATGACCTCAGCGATGGGCGAGCTTTCCAGCATCATCGGCGCCAGTCCCAGGGAGGTGGTGACCGAAGTCAGGATCACCGGCCGCAGGCGCTCTCCGCAGGCCCGCAGCAGGGCCTCCCGGCTCTGTTGCCCGCTGTCGCGGTGGGCCTTGTAGGCGTTGATCAGGATGATCGAGTCATTGACGATCACGCCGGTGAGGGTGAACAGGCCCATGATGGCCATCGCGCCCAGGTTCAGGTCCAGCAGCTGGAGGCCGGCGAGGGCGCCGGTCAGGCCCAGGGGGATGGCCAGCATCACCGCGAGGGGCCAGCTCCACGAGGCGAAAATCCAGGCCAGGATCAGGTAGATCAGGGCCAGGCCAATCGCCGCGCCCAGCATCATGTCGCCGAAGACCTCGGTCTCTTCCGCCGAGCGCTCGCCCAGGCCGTAGGTCACGCCGAAGCGCTTGCTGATATCGGGAATGACCGAGGCTTCCAGCTCGGAGATCACCGCCATGGGGGTGTTGATTTTGCGGTCCACGTTACCGTAGACGTTGATCACCTGCAGGCCGTCGCGGTGGTTGATGCGCTCGATGCCCCGGCGGGCGCCGATTTCGGCCACGCTGGCCAGCGGCAGGACGTCCCCCGCGGGGGTGGTAATCGGCAGTTGGCCAATACTGCCCAGGTGGAGGCGCTCCTCGGAGGGCAGCGACACGCGCACCTCCAGCTCGGCATCGCCCTCGGTGAACAGCTGCACGCGATAGCCCTCGTAGGCCGCGTGCAGCTGGCGACCCACTTCGGCGCTGGTCAGGCCCGCGGCCCGGCCCTCGGTGGTGAGGGTAAAGACCCACTGTTCCTTGCCGTAGGGCAGGTCGTCGAACACGTTGTTCACCCCGGGCAGGCGCCCCAGGTGGTCGGCCAGCGCCGATGCCGCGGCCTTCAGGGTGTGCACGTCGCCGCCGCTGAAGTAGAGCTGCAGGTCGGGCCAGTTGTCTTCGCCGGCCTCGAACTGCAGGGCCTCGACATGGGGGCTGGGCCGAATCCGCGCCTGCCAGGCGGCGGAGAATTCGCTGAGGCTCACTTCGCGTTCGTTCGGTGGCACCAGTTCCACCCAGATGGCGGCGTACTGCGAGCCGGTGCGCGGCTGTTGTTCCAGGTAGGCCCAGTTGCGCTGCGGCACGTGGGTGACGATCACATCGCCGCCGAAGGCGGCGTTGGTGTCCCGCAGCGCCCGCTCCATGTCCGCCAGTACCGCCTGTTTGTCGGCCTCGCTGGCGCCGGCGGCGAACTGCAGGTAGGCGTCGGCGAACTCGAAATCCAGGTTGATGTCCAGCTCCGGCTTGACCCGGCCCGAGGCCAGCAGGGACAGCGCCACCGCGAAAGCCCCGAGCGAGAGGGCGATGACCGCGCGCCGGTTGTCCAGCGCGCGCAGCAGCAGCGGCGCGAAGAACCGGTCGCGGAAGCGGGCGAAGCGGCGGTCGAAAGCCAGCCGCAAACGCCCCGGTTCGCGGTGGCGCATGGCCTGGAAGCTGTGCCGCAGATGGCCCGGCATGATCAGGAAGCACTCCACCAGGGAGGCGACGATCACACAGATCATCAGCAGCGGAATCTCGCGAATGAAGGCCGAGTCGATCACGATCAGCGGCAGGAAGGCGGCCATCGTGGTCAGCGAGGAGGCCATCACCGGGGCGAACATGTGCTGGGCGCCGTCGGCGGCGGCCTGTTCCGGCGAGGCCCCGGCCTCGAAGCGCGACAGGGCGTGCTCGCCGACCACGATGGCGTCGTCCACCACGATGCCCAGGGCCATCACCGCGCCGATCAGGCTGATGAAGTTGATCGAGCCGCCGAGGAAGTGGAACACCGCCAGCGCGCCGAGGAAGGACACCGGGATGCCCAGGGAGACCCAGCCGGCGACCCGGGTGTTGAGGAACAGGAACAGGGTGGCGATCACCAGCACCAGGCCGCCGAGGCCGTTGTTGACCACCAGCATCAGGGTCTCCCGGGCAAAGCGCCAGGCCTCCAGCCAGATGGTGGCCTCGATGCCCTGGCGCGCCAGGCGCGCGGCGTTGTCGGCGTGCCACTGGTGCAGGATGTCCGCCTCGTCCATGATGTCCGAGCCCGGCGCCCGGCGCAGGATCAGCATGATGGCGGGTTCGCCCTCGTGGGACAGCTGCCGCTGGTCGTCGCGCTGGCGCCGCTCGATGCGCGCGATATCGCCCAGGCGCAGCAACTGCCCGGTGCCCGGCGCGTCTATCGGGAGGTCGCTGAAACCCTGGCTGCTGCGGCGCTGCTCCAGGCTGCGCAGTTTGCGTTCGAGCTGGCCGTCGCCGACGCTGCCGGCGGGCACGTCGACACTGTTTGCCATGACCTTGCGCGCGATCTCGTGCAGGGGAACGCCGAGCTCGAACAGGGTTTTGCTGTCCACCTGGATGGCGATCTCTTCTTCCGGTACGCCACGAAACTCGACCTGGTCGGCGCCACGGGCCATCAGGTCGCGTTCGATGTCCCGCGCCAGCGGCGCCAGTTCCTCCAGCGAGCCGGTGCCCGCCAGCAGCAGCGCCGCCACGGTTTCCAGGCGCTCGGCGAGCTGGATCACCGGCGGCTCGATATCGGTGGGCAGGTCGCGGGTCTGGGCGACGCGCTGCTTGACCCGGTCGACGGCGCGGCCCATGTCGGTATCGCGCTGGAATTCCAGGCGGATACTGGCGTGGCTCTCCACCGTGGTCGAGGTCAGGCTTTTCAGGTCCTGCAGGGCGCGCAGCTGGTATTCCACCGGCTGGGTCACCAACTGCTCCACATCCTCCGCCGCGGCGCCGGGCCAGCTGATGTCCACGCTGACGGCGTTGCTTTCCTGCGCCGGATTCAATTGCACCGTCAGCTGGCGCAGCCCCCAGATACCCGCCAGCACCAGCATCACCATCAGCAGGTTGGCCGCCAGCGGGTGGCGGGTGAAGGTGTCGATCAGGTAGTGCGGGCGGCGATCGGTGGCGCCGGTTTCGCGTGGCATGGCCGTCTTCCTGTGCGGGTTGATGGTGTGTATAGTGTTATACATAACTATAACACCAAGTCGGCGGGCTTGCACAAGGTCGCAACCAGAACAATTCGGACCAAGCCCGTCGCGTATTATTCCCGCCTGTCTAAGCTGCTGAATTTTCGGGGTTATTTCCCCGGTGCTAGGCAGGGAACGCGAAGGGCGCGGTGGTGGGAACAGTTGAACCGGGATAGCTGCCGGTATCCGGAGCGGGTGTTATAGTCCCCGTTTTGACCGAAATCCGACGCACAGGACATTGCCATGACCACAAGTTTTGACACACCGGCCGACCTCCTCGGCAGCGAGGGCCGCCATCTCGGTTACAGCCAGTGGCTGGAGATCGACCAGCAGCGCATCGACCTGTTCGCCGAGGCCACCGGCGATCACCAGTGGATTCACGTCGACCCGGTACGCGCCGCCGACGGCCCCTTTGGCAAGACCATCGCCCACGGCTATCTCACCCTCGCGCTGGCCAATCAGTTTCTGCCGGAGGTGCTCAAGGTCGAGAATTTCTCCATGGGCGTAAACTACGGCTGCGAGAAAGTGCGCTTCCCGGCCCCGGTGCCGGTGGGCAGCCGCCTGCGCGGCGCTGGCGAGGTGATCAGCGCCGAGGAAGTGAAAGGGGGCGTGCAGATCGTGGTGCGCATGACCATCGAGATCGAGGGCGGCGACCGCCCGGCCTGCGTGGTGGATACCATCAGCCGCTTCTTCCCCTGAGATCCGGCCACTGCGGCCCGCCTGCCAGAGAGACCCGCGATGATTGAAACCAGCGATGAAATTGCCCCGGTGCACCCGGCGGCCACCGTTATCCTGATGCGCGAGGCCGCCACCGGCCCCGAGGTGCTACTGGTCCAGCGCAGCCGCGCGGTGCGTCACATGGGGGGCGAATGGGTGTTTCCCGGCGGGCGGGTGGACCCGGAGGACGATCCCGGCGACGGCGATCCCTATGGCAGCGCGGTCAATGCCGCCATCCGCGAGACCCGCGAGGAAGCCGGCCTGTCGATTGAGGCGGACCAGTTGGCTCATCTCTCGCACTGGACCACGCCCGAGGGGGCGAAACGGCGTTTCGCCACCTGGTTTTTTCTCGCCGTGCTCGAGGACGATCAGGAGGTGCGGGTAGACGGCGGCGAGATCGCCCTGCACCGCTGGGTGGCGCCGGGAGCGGCGCTCGAGGAGGTACGCGATACCGGCAGCCCCTTCCGCCTGATGCCACCCACCTTTGTCAGCCTGGTGGAACTGGCGACCTACGGCGATTGCCGTGCCGCCCGCGCGGCCATTGGCGGTCGCGAGCCGCTGGTTTACGCGCCCAACATGGTGTTCATTGAAGGCGGCGCCTGTTTCCTGTACGAAGGCGATGCGGGTTACGCCTGTGGCGACCCGGCGCTACCGGGATTGCGCCATCGCACCTATATGTTCGGGGACCAACTGGAATACATTCGCGAGAGTTGACGAGGGCAAGCGGGGGAATGACGGATACAGCTGGCAGCGGCGGCATTCGCCGCCGGCGCATGATAGCCGGGCTGGGGGCCGCGGTCGGCAGCACCGCGTTGCCGCTGTCCGCGGGCCCCGCGGTACTGCCCCGGGGCGAGATCCGGAGCTGGGATATCACCGCCGACGTTTTGGTTGCCGGGTCCGGCGCCGCCGGCGTCAGCGCCGCCCTGGAAGCCCGTGCCAGCGGCGCCGAGGTACTGTTGATCGAGTCACTGCCGCGGCTCGGGGGCGCCTCCGCCATGTCCGGTGGCGTGGTTTACGCCGGTGGAGGCACCGCCCTGCAGCGGGCGCTGAATATCGAGGACAGCGCCGAGGCCATGTACGACTTCATTGTCGCCTGCGGCGCGCGCCATCCCCAGTTGGACAAAATCCAGCTGTACTGTGAGCAAAGCCCGGCGCACTTTGACTGGTTGGTGGAACAGGGGGTGCCCTACCAGAGCAAGTACACCCCGGCCAAGGGGCTGCCCTTCGGCGATGAATCCCTGTACTACTCAGGCAACGAGTTGGCCTGGCCGGCGGTGGAGCTCGCCCCTCCCGCGCCCCGTGGACACGTGCCCGGCGTGGCGGGGATGAACGGCGGGCGGACGCTGATGGAGGCGCTGCTCGCCCGCTTGCGGCGGTCGGGGGCGCGAATCCGGGCCGGTCTCGCCGGCCAGCGACTGGTGATCGAGCGCGATGGTCGCGCGGCGGGCATGACGGTCCAGTCGGCCGACGGCCCCCTGCACATTCGCGCCCGCCGCGGCGTGGTGCTGGCCTGCGGCGGCTTCATTCACAATCGCGACATGCTGCGCCGCTACGCACCCGAGCTGTACGACTGCTCGGTGCCCTGGGGCAACGCCGGTGACCTCGGCGCGGGAATCAACATGGGGATCGCCGCCGGTGGCGCCGCGCTGCGCATGCACCAAGGCTTCGCCATCGCCCCCATCTACCCACC
Source organism: Parahaliea mediterranea (assembly GCF_017255185.1). GTDB lineage: Bacteria > Pseudomonadota > Gammaproteobacteria > Pseudomonadales > Halieaceae > JAFKCZ01. Next base: position 29,076 of record NZ_JAFKCZ010000015.1, on the reverse strand, counting down.
GGAGCACGTGCTCTCGGGCATCGTGGTCAACGCCGCCGGGCAGCGTTTCATTTCCGAGGAGTCCTATCACGGGGTGCTGGGCGACGCCATCGCCTTTCACCAGCAGGGTAGGGCCTGGTTGATTACCGACAGCGAGAGCAGCTATCGCGACCGCCAGGACAATTTTCCCCTGGTCGCCGAGGGCAACACGCTGGGCGATCTCGCGGCGCGGGTCGGCTTTCCCCAGGGCGCGCTGCAGCACACGGTGGCCTACTACAACCGCTTTGCCAGCGCCGGCCGCGATCCCCTGTTCCACAAGGGCCACGGTTATCTGCGTCCCTTGCAGGGACCGCCCTACCGGGCCTGGAACCTGTCGGTGGACCGCGCCTTTTTTCCGGCGCATACCTTCGGCGGTCTGCACACCGACGTCGACGGCCGGGTCATCGACGGCTTCGGCGACGCGATTCCCGGGCTGTACGCCGCCGGGCGCACGGTGGCGGGACTGCCCACGGCACCCTACATCGCCAGCGGCCTGTCGCTGGGGGATTGCACTTTTTTCGGGCGGCGAGCCGGTGTGGCCGCGGCCGCCGGGGAGCGCGGCGCATGAGGCATTTCGGAGCCGTCGCCGGCCTGTTGTTGGCGCTGCTGTCGCCGCCGGTGTTGTCCCAGGCGCCGGGGCCCGGCATGCCGGCCCTGGCGGGCGATGCGGATCGCGGCCGGCTGGTGTTTGGGCAGTGCCGCGCCTGCCACTATCCCGACCCCGCCATGGGCCACAACAACGGCCCCAACCTGCACCGGATTTTCGGCAAGGTGGCGGGCAAGCAGCCGGGCTTTGAATACTATTCCGAGACCTTCAAGCAGGCCCGGTTCGTATGGACGCCGCAGTTGCTGGACCTGTGGCTGGCCGACCCCGGGGCGATGTTCCCGGCGTCGACGATGATGAGCCTGGGGGTGCCGGACCCCCAGCGACGCGCCGACCTGATCGCCTACCTCAAGGAGGCCTCGGTGCGCGAGTCGGTCGCGGTGAGCGACCCGAACACGATTGACGAGGAGACTAGCAATGACTGACCGGCCCCTGCGCTCGGTGCTGTACATGCCCGGCGCCAACCAGCGCGCCATGGACAAGGCCAGGGAGCTGCGCTGCGACGCGGTGGTGTTCGACCTGGAAGACGCGGTGGCGCCGGGGGCCAAGGCGGCCGCCCGGGAGGCGGTGCTCGCCCAGCTGGCCGCGGGCGGCTACGGGCCACGGCAATTGGTGGTGCGCTGCAACGCCCTGGCCACCGACTGGGGGCGGGACGACCTGGAGGCCATGGCCGCGAGCCGGGCCGACACGCTGTGCCTGCCCAAGGTGGAGAGCGCGGCGGAGCTGGATGCCGTGACCGGCCTGCTGGTACAGGCGGGACGCGACGACATCCAGCTGTGGGCCATGATCGAGACCCCCGAGGGGGTGGCGCGGGCGGACGCGATTGCCGCCCACCCCGCGGTGAGCGTGCTGGTGATGGGCACCACCGACCTCGCGGCCGAATTGCGCGTGCCCCACCGGGCGGACCGGCTGGGGTTGCAATATGCCTTGGGCCGCTGCGTGCTGGCGGCGCGCCGGGCCGGTATCGCGGTGCTGGATGGGGTGTACCTGGACCTGGCGGACGCGGCGGGTTTTCGCGCCATCTGCGAGCAGGGCAGGGCGCTGGGTTTCGACGGCAAGACCCTGATCCACCCCACACAGGTGGCCGACGCCAACGCCGTGTTCGGCCCCTCGGCAGAGGCCGTGGACTGGGCGCAACGGGTCCTGGCTGCCTGGGAGGCCGCCGCCGGCGAGGGCAAGGGCCTGGCGGTACTGGACGGCAAGCTGGTGGAGACCATGCACGTGGACGAGGCCCGCCGCACCCTGGCGACGGCCCGTCATATCGCCGCCACGAACACGGATACCGGCCATCAATCGTGAATCTGATTGATGGGGTCATTGGCCGCCGCGCGGCCCATGACCCGGGCTATTTTGCGCAGGCCGCCCCTTAGCGCTTGACGATGACCGAGCTGCCGTGGCCGAACAGGCCCTGGTTGGCGGTGATCCCGACCTTTGCGCCCTCGACCTGGCGGTCGCCGGACTGGCCGCGGAGCTGCCAGGTGAGTTCGCAGACCTGGGCCAGGGCCTGGGCGGGCACCGCCTCGCCGAAGCAGGCCAGGCCGCCGGAGGGGTTGACCGGGATGCGGCCGCCGATGGCGGTGTCGCCGTTGCGCAGCAGCTGCGCCGCCTCGCCGCGGGGCGCCAGTTGCAGGTCCTCGATCCAGTCCAGTTCCAGGGCGGTGGAGAGATCGTAGACCTCCGCCACATTCACGTCTTCGGGACCGATGCCGGCTTCCTCGTAGGCTTTTACCGGGAGTGAAGCGCGGAAACTCTGGGCCTCGATGCCCGCCGCGGCGGCGGAGTCGGTGGCGATGTCGGGCATTTCCACCACACCGCTGGCAAAGCTCGGGGTGACCGTGGAGATCGCGGCGACACGCGGCGCGTCGGCCTTGCCGATGCGTCTGGCGTAGTCGAGGCTGGACACGATCAGCGCGGCGCCGCCATCGGAGGTGGCGCAGATGTCCATCAGCCGCAGCGGGTCGGCGACCATGGCCGAGGCCGCCACGTCCTCGACGCTGAAGCACTTGCGGTAGCGGGCCCGGGGGTTCTTGCTGCCGGCGCGGGCGTTCTTGACCTTGACCTGGGCGAAGTCCTCCTGGGTATCGCCGTAGAGATCCATGCGCCGGCGCGCGTAGAGGGCGAAGTAGGTGGGGTTGGTGATGCCCAGGTAGAAGCGCACCCAGTCCGGGTCCTCGGGGCGATAGCCTCCCGCCGGGGCGAGAAAGCCCTTGGGCGTGGTGTCGGCGCCCACCACCAGGGCGACTTCACACTCGCCCGACAGGATCTTGTTGCGCGCCGCCGCCAGGGCCTGGGAGCCCGAGGCGCAGGCGGCGTAGGAGGTGTTCACCTCGGCGCCCTGCCAGCCCAGGGCCTGGGCGAAGGTGGCGCCCGCCACGTAGCCGGGGTAGCCGCAGCGCACCGTGGCGCCGCCGGAGACAAAGCGCACGTCGCGCCAGGGCACGCCGGCGTCGGCCAGTGCCTCCCGGGCGGCGGCGACGCCGTACTGGACAAAGTTATGGCCCCATTTGCCCCAGGGGTGCATCCCGGCGCCGAGAATTGCGATTTCGTTGGACATGACTTGCTAACTCCTTGGCTGTGCCGCCCTCAGGCCGCGACAGGCTTCCATTTCCAGGTGACCTTGATGTCGTCGTCGGTCTCGTGCAGGGTTTCCAGCACCAGTTCCACCGGCATGCCCACGGACAGCTGCTCGGTGTCGACGCCGGTGACCACCTGGCCCAGCACCACCATTTGCTCCGCCTCCAGTTGCACCGCGGCGATCGCGTAGGGCTCGAAGGGCTGCGGGGCGACAAAGGGGGCCGGCGGCTCGTAGCAGGCGTTGGTGTAGCTCCAGACGGTGCCGGTGCGGCTCAGTTCCACTTCCTCGAAGTCGGTGCTGTCGCAGTCGGGGTTCTTGCAGTAGTGGCTCTGCTTGGGGAAAAAGTACGTGCCGCAAGCGGTACAGCGGGTACCGATCAGGTGCGGTTGATCGCCCATGGTGTGCCATCCCTCGATGGCCGGCGCGAGGGGTTTGTCGCTCATCGGATTGTCTCCTGGAATCAGGCGCCCAAGACTACTACCAGCCTAGTGTGGCCAGCAAGGCATCTGTGGTGGCGGCGGGGCGGGGTTTATCAAAGCAGACCTGCCGGGGGAGTGCTCGCACCCTTGCCTCCCGGGCGACGCCGGGGCAAAGTGTTCCCTTGGATGGTCGCCGGGGCGCCGCCGGATACCGGCAACTTGCGGCCCATGCCGTGACCGCTGGAGGAATACAGAGAGTGACAGCAAGCCACCAGGCGCGCCCCCTGCGACGGGAAGGTCAGCGCCGGCGCCAACAGATTATCGAGGCCACCCTACAATTGATCGCCCGCGACGGCATTCGCGCTGTCCGCCACCGCGCGGTGGCGGCCGAGGCCGGGGTGCCGTTGGCGGCCACCACCTACTATTTTCGCGATATCGGCCAGCTGTTGCGCGAGTCCTTCGAGCACTTCGCCGCCCAGCGGGCGGGAAGCGTCGACGGCGTGCGCGGCACCATAGCCGCGCACCTCGAGGGCGCGCAGGAGGTCGCGGGGACGGATCGCACCGAATTCCTGGCCCGGGAAGTGTCGGACACGCTGGCCGGCTATGTGCTGGGACAGGCGGGGGCGCGGGACGACCGGGCGATCGAGCTGGCCTTTCGCCACGAGGCCCGTCGCGATGCCGGCCTGCGCGCCCTGAGCCAGGAGCAGGAGCGGCAGTTCGCGGAGGATATCGCGTCCCTGCTGGCCCTGGTGGGCAGCGCCGACCCCGCCGCCGACGCCCAGATCACCCTCGGGGTGATCTACTGGCTGGAAGCCGAGGCGGCCTTTGCCGACCTCGCCGAGAACGAGGTGCGCCGGGTGGTGACCCGGCATGTTCGCCACATGCTGGGCCTGGTGGAGCGCGCCGACTGAAAAACGGGCTTTACGCCCGCCCCCAAAAAAGTTGTACTATCGTACCAACAAATCCAATAACAGTAACAACCGGGGGTATGCATGTCGGATTCCACGATGGAGCGGTGGCAGCAGCGGGCACTGGTACTGGCGGTGGCGGCGGGTATCTGCGCATCGCCGGGGGCATGGGCGCAGGGCCTGGAGGAGGTTCTGGTGACGGCCCAGAAACGGGAGCAGGGGCTGCAGGACGTGCCCATCTCCGTGGAGGCCTTCGGCGCCGAGCAGATCGACAACCTGGCGGCGGATGATATTAGCGGCCTGGGGGACTTTACCCCCAACGTCGACATCGGCAAGGCCACCAACCAGCCGAGCTACAAGATCCGTGGTATCGGTACCGACGATTTCGGCATCGGCGCCGACCCGGCGGTGGGCGTGTACGTGGACGGGGTCTATATCGGCCGCTCCGGTGGCTCCAAGGTGGCCTTCAACGACATCGCCCGGGTCGAAATCCTCAACGGTCCCCAGGGTACCCTGTTCGGCCGCAACGCCGCCGCGGGGGCCATCCAGTACGTGACCAACAAGCCGGTCGACGAATACGAGGGCTGGGTCAAGGCCACCCTGGGCAACTACGATCGCCGCCAGCTGGAGGGGGTGTTCAACGTCCCCATCACCGACACGCTGTATTTCCGCACCGGCCTGCTCTACAACAAGCGCGACGGCTGGGTGGACAACCTGGCCAACGGCGACGACCTGGCCCGGGAGGACAACCGCTCGATCACCGCCCAGCTGCGCTGGCTGCCCACCGACAACCTGGACATCATCCTGCGCGCCGAGTACGACGAGGTGGACCAGGACTCGCGCCCGGCCTCGAGCGCCGTGTGGGGGCCCCGGGACAACGGCGCCGGTTTCACCGAGGTGGAGAGCGACGAACGCCTGCAGGAGACCCGCGAGCTGTACGGCACCTCGCTGCACGTCACCTACGACATGGACTTCGCCACCCTGACCTCGATCACCGCCTGGCGCACCTACGATTCCTACAACCCGGAGGAAAAAGACGGCTCCGCGGAATTGCTGTACCGCTTCAACGACCTCAACAAGGAGGACAACAAGCAGTTCAGCCAGGAGTTCCGCCTGGACGGCGAGTTCGGCAGCCGCTGGCGCTGGACCGCGGGGGTCAACTATTTCCGCGAGCACGCGCGGCAGCAGAGCGGCATTATTCTGGGACCGGAGTCGCTGGATAAACTGATCGCGGAGCGGGAGATCGGCGTGCCTTACGATGCACTGGCGCCGGGGCAGGCAACGGATATCGCCTTCCAGTTCATCCCGGACCCCTACAACCGTCGGGCATTCAGCAATGGCTACGAGGCTTTCAACTCGGGCGTGGATTTCCGCGAGAATATCTTTATCGACGGCGAGTACGAGTCCTATGCCGGCTTCGTCGATACCACCTTCGATATCCTGGACAATCTCTCACTCACCGCGGGTCTGCGCTACACCGAGGACGAGAAGCAGTTTGGCCGCTACGTGGAGTTCAACGAGTATGCGCTGGCCTTCGGCTTCCCCACCGAGACCCGTATCGACGCCAACGGCAATTACGATCCCGACGGCGAGCTGGGTTACCTGGTGTCCGAGGAGAGCTGGTCCCAGCTGACGCCCCGGCTGGTGCTGGACTGGAGAGTCACCGACGATGTGCTGCTCTACGGCTCCTATTCGGAGGGTTACAAGGCGGGCGGCTTCAACAGCGCCGGGGAAATCCTGGCACCGCCCTTCGATCCGGAGGAGGTGACCAACTACGAGCTGGGGGTGAAGTCCAGCTGGCTGGACAATACCCTGCGGGTCAACGCGGCGGCGTTCTACTACGAGTACGACAACCTGCAGGAGTTGAATTTCATCCAGGCGGCCTGCCTGTCCAACAGCAGCACCGGCGCTTACCTATTCGAGACGTCGGACGTGGAAGGCGAGGGCATGGAGCTGAGCGTAAACTGGCTGCCGATTCCCTCGCTGGAGCTGTTCTTCAATACGGGCTTACTGGATGCGGAGTACGTACGCCGCGAGGAGCGCACGGTGGTGGATGGCAGCTGCGAGGTGATTGATCGTTCGGGGGAAACGTTCAGCGAGTCGCCGGATGTGAATTTCAGTGTCGGCGGCACTTATACGCTGGATTTCGACAATGGCGCCCAGCTGATGTTCTCGGCGGCCTACAGCTATGCGCAGGGTACGGAACGCAACAGTTGCGTCTATGTGGTGAACAACCGCGCGCTGGGGCGGCCGTCGGATGTCTATACGTTTACGGAGCTGGACGGGGAGCTGACTCTCTCGGATGACTCGGCCACCGGCGATCTCGATGCGCCGCCCTTTGACGCCTGTCCGGACAGCGATGACCGGGAACAGCTCAACGCCCGCATGACCTACTTGAGTCCGGAGCGCCACTGGGAGGTCGCGGCCTTCGTGGTGAACGCAACGGATTGGGAGCCGGAGCACGAGGACCCGGGTGGCCTCGGCGGGGAGTTGGCCTCGGATTTCTCCGACGGCTCGCCCTCCTGGACCCGGCGGGATGAACCGCGGATGTATGGGGTGGAGTTGCGCTACAACTTTTGATTCGTCACTCAAAGCGAGTTTAGTGCGTGTACAGTAAAATCTGTTACTACGTCCCCGTCGTTTAGTGGTATGCACAATTAGAGTCTGGTGGCGGCGCGCGAAGCGCGAGGCCTCCGCCAGACTCGCTGCACCCGATAAAGCGGGGCAGGCTCTGAACCCATCCATGGGGGCTCTTCAGCGACGTCCCTGTCGCTGAAGGTCTGGCAGAGGCCTCCCGCTCCACACGCCTTGGTATCGACGCCTGGCGAAATTTTCTGCCACGAGAGGACGTCATGGGGAAGCTTAAGCCGTTAATTTCTATGAAGGTTAATGGCCAAGGCGTCCGGGCACGGAGGGCCGCGTAGCGACCGTCAACGGCCATGGACGGCCGTTGCCGAGCGAGACATGGATGTCATGCTTGTAGCGTGTCGCGTAGCGGCCCTCCGTGGTCGGGCGCCGCTACGGAATCGAATAAGAACTCCCGTAGAGCAGTTTCATACATAGGGCATGTGCCCAAACAACGTGAAACGCTAGAGTCCAAATTGGCTTTGGTAGGAAAGGTAACGTCAACCGCCACCCAGTGGCCCCCCGGTACAGCCACTTAAGCCACCCACCACTTCGCGGATCCAGGCATTCACCCCCGGCCCCAAGTGCGCAAGAATGCCAGCCGACACATACACAGCGCGAGGAACCCTCCCCATGGCACTCTATGCAATGACCGGCGGCGCCACCGGTATCGGCGGCGCCCTGCGCCAGCAGCTCACCGAACGCGGGCACCAGGTGATCTCCGTCGACATCAAGGATGGCGACATCATCGCCGACCTGTCCACCGCCGAGGGGCGCCAGGCCGCCATCGACGGCATCGCCGAGCGGGCCCCCGACGGCCTCGACGGCTTCATCGCCTGCGCCGGGTTGCCCCCCGTCGCGCGCCCCCTGTCCAAAATCGCCCAGGTCAACTACTTCGCCGTCGTCGCCACCGTCGAGGGGGTCAAGGACCTCGTCGCCAAACGGCGCGGCAGCGTACTCATCGTCGCCTCCAACTCCGCGCCCATGGTGAGCGCCGAAACCCCCTTCGTCGAAGCCTGCCTCGCCGGCGACGAAGGCGCCGCCTGCGCCGTAGTCGAAGAGGCCGACGGCCACACCGCCTATGCCGGTTCCAAGCGCGCCATCACCCAGTGGATGCGCCGCAATACCGTCGCCTACGCCAAGGCCGGCGTGCGCCTGAACGCCGTGGCGCCGGGGATCACCCAGACCCCGCTCACCGACCAGGTATTCGCCGACGAAGCATTGGGCCAGACCATGCGCGACTTCCAGGCCAGCGTGCCCTGGGGCGGCATGGCCAAGCCCGAGCACATTGCCAACGTGATGCGTTTCCTGCTCAGCGAGGAGGCCGATTTCGTGTGTGGTTCGGTGTATTTCGTCGACGGTGGTTCCGACGCCATGTTGCGTAGCGACCAGTTCTGATTGAACGCCATAGGTCGAATGAATTCGACCCTACATCGGGCAATTCATTCGGCCAACATCCGGCGGTGGGCGAATAAAGCGTTTCGCGGACGGGCTCAGCGCTTGCCCTCGCCCCGGTCGGCGGCGATCGCCGCGGCGATCTCCTCGCTGAGACGGCCCAGCAGGCGGCTGTAGCTGGCCGCCAGGGCACCGCCGTCGGTCTCGGTGCCCGCCTCCTCGTAGCGGCTGATCCGCCGCATCACCTCGCGCCCCTCGCCCGGGACGTGCAGGCGCCACTCCGCCACCAGGCGCGTGGTCTCGCTGGAAGCATCGAGGGACAGAATCCACACCTGCACGCCATAGTCCGGCGCATCGCTGGGGGGCCAGGGGAAGGGGCGGATATTCTCGGTGTCCAGCGCGCTCGACAGGTTCAGTCCCAATACCCGCTTGACCCCTTCGGACAGGGGTTCGGCCCAGCGCTGGAAACTGGCGATATGCAGCTGGTTGTCCCCGCGACTGAATACCATGCTGTTGCGGTTGAGGTACTCCGGTATCTGGATCGGCCCGATACCGATCGCGGGGGCGTCGCCGCTGCCGCCGGCGCTGGCGCTGCTGAGGCGGTAGTAGTCGCTGCGGGGGGTGCTGCCGCAGGCCGCCAGCGACAGCGCCAGCAGCAACAGGCCGATTCGTGGGATTGCGCTCATTGGGCGTCCTCGCTCTTGCCGCGCAGCAGGGCTTCCGGCTGCTCTTCCAGGGTTTTGGCCAGCAGTTGCAGGGCGCGGCCCGCCAGGGCGAGCTCCCGCAGGGCTTTGTTGAGCTCGTAGGTGGTGGGGGAGTCCGCGGCGACCAGGCTGTCGACCCCGGACATCGCGCCTTCGAAGGCGCGCATCGCGTCTTCCACCACCGCGAGGTTTTGCTCGACCAGCGTCGCCACGCGCGGCAGCTCGGTGTTCAGGGCTCCCAGGGTGCCCGAGGCCTCGTCCAGTACGCTGGCAAGTCGCGGGCCGCTCTGGCCGACGGCGGTCCTCAGCTCCTCGCTCAGCGCGGCAACGGAGCGGAAAGTGGCCTGCATATCGTCCGGCAGCGCCTGGAACTTGTCGTTGGTGACCACCGTTTTCAGGCCCGCGGCGATCTCCCGCAGGTCGCTGGCCACCTGGGCGAAATCAATATCCTCGATCTGGCGGCTCAATTTCTGCAGCTCGGTGGGAATGGTGGGAATCTGGGTGTGGGGGGAGTCGATGTCGGGCAGCTGCAGCGGCGAATCCGGGTGGAAATCCAGCTGCACGTACAGCAGGCCGGTGAGCAGGCTCTGGGTGTTGAGCTGGGCGCGCAGGCCGCGGGCGATCAGTTCCTCGGTCAGCTCCTCGGGGCCGTTGCCCCGGTACTGGATATTGTTGGCGTCGAGGTCGGCCTCGACGATCATGATCAGATCGACATTGTCGCTGTCCAGAATCAGGTGGATATTGGTGACCTGGCCAATCTGCACGCCCCGCAGCGCCACGGGCGCGCCCACCGACAGCCCCTTCACCGAGCCGTCGAAGACCATCACCACCCGCTCGCGGGAGCTGCCGATGCCGCTGCCGAAGATGAATATCGCGGTGGTCACCGCGATCAGCAGGGCGCCCACGATAAAGGCCCCGATGGCGACGCTGTGGGTGTTTTCGCTCATTCTTGTCTCACTCATGCCTCGGCCTCCGGTTCCGCTGCGGCCTCCCTGGCCAGGAATTGTCGCACAACCGGCTGGTCGCTGTGGTCGCGAAGTTGCCTGGGGTCGCCGCAGGCGATCATGGTCTTGCTGGCGGCGTCCAGGTAGACCGAATTGGTGGCGATGCCAAAGATGCTCGGCAGTTCGTGGGTCACCATGACCACGGTCGCGCCCATCGACTCCTTGATTTGCACGATCAGCTCGTCCAGCAGGCGGGAGCTGATCGGGTCCAGGCCGGCCGAGGGTTCGTCGAAGAACAGGATTTGCGGGTCCAGGGCGATGGCCCGCGACAGGGCGGCGCGTTTGCGCATGCCGCCACTGACTTCCGACGGATAGTAGCTCTCGTAGCCCCCCAGGCCCACCAGGGCCAGCTTGTAGGCGACCACTTCGGTGACCTCCGCGCGGGAGTAGTCCGTGTAGAGCTGCAGTGGGAGGCTGACGTTTTCCCCCAGGGTCATGGCGCTGAACAGGCCGCCGGACTGGTAGGTGATTCCCCAGCGGCGGCGCATGGCGTCGCGGGTGGCGGTATCGGCGCGGGTGAAACTCTGTCCGTCGTAGAGGATTTCCCCGGCGGCGGGCTCGATCAGCCCCAGCATGTGCTTGAGCAGGGTGCTCTTGCCGCAGCCGCTGCCGCCCATGATCACGAAAATGTCACCGCGGTTGACGTCGAAATTCAGCCCCTGCTGGATGACGCGGGCGCCGTAGGCCATGGTGACCCCGCGCACGCTGATGTGTGCCTCGCTGCTAGCCACCTCAGATCTCCAGGTGCTGGAACAGGATATTGATGGCCGCATCGGCCACGATCAGGTAGATCAGCGCGGTGACCACGGCCTCGGTGGCGGCATTGCCTACCGCCGCGGAGCCGCGGCCGGACTGGATGCCCGAGCGACAGCCGGCGATGGCGATCAGCACGGCGAACACGACACTCTTGGACAGGCCCACCAGCAGATGGGTCATGGAGATGGCCTGCTCGATCTGGCTCACGTATTGCAGCAGGGTAATGCCCATGCCCCCGGCCACAATGGCGCCGCCCAGCACCCCGAGCAGGTCGGCGTAGATGGTGAGCAGGGGCAGGGTGATCACCAGGGCGAGCACGCGCGGCACCACCAGGAATTCCATGGGTGACACGCCCATGGTGGTGATCGCGTCGATTTCCTCGTTGGTCTGCATGGTGCCGAGCTGGGCGGCGTAGGCGGCGCCGGTGCGGCCCGCCATGACCACCGCGGTCATCAGCACGCCCATTTCCCGCAGCATGCCGATCACCACCAGGTTGGCGACATAGATCTCGGCGCCGAACAGCTTCAGCTGCACCGCCCCCAGATAGGCGAGGATCATGCCCACCAGCACGCTGGTGAGGCTGATAATGGCGAAGGCATCCGGCCCCGACTGGTAGCAGAAATGGCGAAAATCGGTGAAGCGCGTATTCGAGCGGCCGCGGCACAGGTTTAGCAGGGCGATGCCCAGGTCGCCGAGAAAGGCCATGGACTCGGCAATATCGCGCAGCGCGCCGCGCGCCGCGCGCAGCGGGTTCAGGCGTTGCAGCAGGCCGGGGCGGGGCTCCCGGGGGCGCTCGTGGGGGGGCACCGTCGTGGCGACCCGCAGCAGCTGGCGGGCGCTTTCCGGCAGCGGCGATACATCGAGTTCAATGCCCTCGGCCCGGCAGTAGTTGTGGCACTGCAGCAGGAAGGCCATCAGCAGGGAGTCCCACCGGCCCAGCGCATCCCCGTCCACCAGCAGTTGTCGCGGTGCCAGCGCCACCAGTTCCGGGCGCAGGTCGCGGAAATCCACCGGTTCCTGGCCCTGGGCCCAATCGCCGCTGAGTGACAGCGTGGCCGACTGGCCGGGGCCGTCGCTCAACTGGTAGGCGGGGGCTTGTGGCGGGCTCATGCGGTCGGTCGGCACCAGGTAGTGGGGGTCTCCAGTCTACTGGCTGGCCCGCGGGCAAGGCAATTGGCGGCGCATGCCGCGGCGCCGACAAGCCATGGTGGCCGCGAACGCGGGCCGTTTTTCAACGGCCCGCTACTGGAAGGGAATGTCCGGGCGCAGGGGGGCGATGATGTCGTAGGCTTTCTGGTAGATATCCGCCACGGGGGTGTCGTTGCCCGCTTCGCGCCGCCGGGAAATCATGGTCATCGGGAACAGGTAATTCTCCGTCGTCTTGTAGCGCAGGGCCCGGCTGCGGCCGATGCGGTCTTCGTAGACGACCCAGTGCATGCCCAGGTGCTCCGCCAGCAGGTCGCCCATGACAATGCCCATGGCCTGGAGTTCCTGGGTCTGGCCGGGGCGTACCACGCGATCGTCCAGCATGCGTTGCAGCAGGTCCAGGTCATTGGCCCGGGTGCCGTCGAAGCCGCGGCCGAAATGGCGACGGGCCAGGTCTTCCAGGTGACTGCGCTGCTGCGACATGTACTGGCGATCCAGGTAGGAGAGTTCGTCGATGCGCGGTGTGTCCTGGGCCAGCGCACCCGAAGCCGGTGCCAGCACCAGCAGACAGCCCAGGATGGCTGATATGGAAATGCGCCACAATGCCATAGTATTCTCCTTGGTTTGGTGCACCGCTGTGTTCAATATGACAGCCATCGGATGGCTTAGTTTAGCCCATGTAGGTTGTCTTCCGGCCCCTCACATGGATAATTGCCCTCTTTCCTTCCGGTGGGGGACTCTCCCGCCGGAACCGTCGCGGCCCGAGGCGGCCCCCGTGGCGCCCCGCGAAGGGGGCCGGCGTCAGCCGGCCACCCGAACCCTCACATCTGGAGAGCGTGAATGATAACCGGCAGTATCGTCGCCCTGGTAACCCCCATGCAGTCCGACGGCAGCCTCGACTGGCAGGCCCTCGAGCGCATCCTCGACATGCATATCGAGGCGGGCACCAGCGGCATTGGGGCGGTGGGCACCACCGGTGAAAGCGCCACCCTGAGCGTGCCGGAGCACTGCGACGTGATCCGGCACTGCGTGCGCCACGTCAACGGGCGCATCCCGGTCATCGCCGGCACCGGGGCCAACTCCACCCGCGAGGCCATCGAGCTCACCGCCGCCGCCGCCGATAACGGCGCCGATGCCTGCCTGCTGGTGACGCCCTACTACAACCGGCCGACCCAGCGCGGCCTGTTCGAGCATTTTCGCGCCATCGCCGAGGCGGTGGACATCCCCCAGATCCTCTACAACGTGCCCGGCCGCACCGCGGTCGACATGCACAACGACACCGTGGTGGCCCTGTCCGAGATCGACAATATCGTGGGCGTCAAGGACGCCACCGGCGACATCAGCCGGGTGGCGGACCTCAAGGCCCGCTGCCCCGGTGACTTCGCCATCTACTCCGGGGACGATCCCACCGCGCTGGACCTGATCCTGTCGGGGGGGCACGGCAATATCTCGGTCACCGCCAATATCGCGCCGCGGCAGATCGCGGAAATGTGCCGCCTGGCCCTGGCCGGGGAGCGCGACGAAGCCGCCGCCCTGGACGCCCGGTTGGCGGCCCTGAATGCCGCGCTGTTCCTGGAGGCCAATCCGATCCCGATCAAGTGGGCCATGGCCCAGCGCGGGCTGATCGGCAGCGGCATCCGCCTGCCGCTGACCGAGCTGGACGCGCAGTACCACGCGCAGGTATTGGCGGCCCTGGAGGCGGCGGGCGTCTGATGACAAAAATACTGCACATCGCCGCGCGAGCGGGCCTGGGCGCGGCCCTGTTGACCACCGCGGGCTGCGGCTATCTGTTCGGGGACGAGGGTGTCTTCCGCGATAAATCCGAAGACTACAAGCAGGCGCGCGAGCTGCCGGTGATCGCGGTGCCCGAGGGCAAGCAGGTGGCTTCCCTGGACGAGGTCTACCCGATTCCTGCGGTGCGCGACCAGGTGGTGCCGCCGGGCGAATTCACCGTGCCGCGACCCTCTCCGCTGGTGGCCGGCGCCGCCGACGAGCGGGTGCGCATCCAGTCCCTCGCGGACGAGAGCTGGGCCCTGGTGTCCATCGCCCCCGGCCAGCTGTGGCCCGAGGTGCGCGGCTTCCTCGCGGCGGCGGGCATCCAGACCGGCCGGGTGGACGCGCGCGCCGGGATCATGGAAACGGCGTGGCTCGAACTGGATGGCCAGGCCCTGCCTTCGCGCTTCCGCTTTCGTATCGACCAGGGCGTGCAGCGCGGTACCAGTGAACTTCACGTCCTGCAAATGGACCGGGCGGCGGACGGAGAGGCCTGGCCGCCGGTATCCGACAACGTCTCCCAGGAGCAGGAGATGCTCAAGGCGGTCGCCCAGTACGTGGCCAACAGCACCGAATCGGCGCCGGTATCGATGATCGCCGACCAGGCGATGAGCGCCACCGGCAAGATCTCCCTGCAGGAAGCTCCCGGGGGCCACGCCTATATCAGCGTCGGCCTGCCCTTCAATCGCGCCTGGGCCTCGCTGGGCAAGGCGCTGGAGGATTCCAGTTTCGAGATCACCGACCGCGACCGCAGCGCCGGCACCTACTACGTGCGCTTCCTCGGCCCCGAGGGCGAGGAGGAGGACGGCTGGTTCGACTGGCTGTTCGGCGACGATGAGCACCCGCTGGCGGGCAAGGATTTCGAGGTGCGGATGGCCGATGAGGGCGACGACCAGGTATCCATTCGCCTGCTGCCCCTGCCGTCCGCCGAGTCGGCCTTCGACCGGCGCCAGGAGCAGGCCATGCTGTCGCTGATCAAGGGCAATATCAGCTAGCCGAGTCTCGAACCGATGCGTTTTGCCTCCCTTGGCAGCGGCAGCAAGGGCAATGCCACCCTGGTTGCCGCTGGCGGGACCCTGCTGCTGATCGACTGCGGTTTTTCCGCGCGCGAGGCCGAGCGACGGCTGGGCGCCCTGGGTGTCGCGGCGGCGGATATCGACGCCATCCTGGTGACCCACGAGCACAGCGACCACTGCGCCGGCGTGGCCCGGCTGTCGCGGCGCCACGACCTCCCGGTCTACCTGACCCACGGCACCCTGGGCAGCGGTCGCCTCGAGGGCTGTCACGCCGTGGAATGTTTCAACAGCGGTGAACGCTTTCACATTGGCGCCATCGAGGTGCAGGCCGTCGCCGTGCCCCACGACGCCCGCGAGCCCTGCCAGTACCGCTTTTTCCACGCCGGCCTGTCCCTGGGCATCCTCACCGATCTGGGCAGCATCACCCCCAACGTGGTGCGCCACTACCGCGGCTGCGACGGCCTGTTGCTGGAGTTCAATCACGACCTGGGCATGTTGATGGGCGGCTCCTACCCGCCGACGCTGAAGCGGCGTGTGGCCGGCGACTGGGGGCACCTCAACAACCGCCAGGCGGCGGAGCTGCTGGCGGAAATCGGTTGCGAGGATTTGCGCTACCTGGTGGTGGGGCACATCAGTGAAAACAACAACTGCCGCGAGCGCGCGGCGCGGGCCCTGGCCGCGGTCTACGGCGAGCCGGACGAGCGCGTGGTCTGGGCCGACCAGGCCGGCGGTTTCGACTGGCTGGAGCTGGGTTCCTAGCCGCGCTATCCCCGGCCCGCCTCCGCGGGTTCCCCGTCGGCGGTCTCTTCCCGGGCGCGATCCCGTTTCCAGCGTCGGTTGCTCCACAGCCAGCTTTCGGGTTCGCGCCGGATGGCGGCCTCGGCGGCGGCCACGTAGGCATCGACGATCGCGTGTGAGCCCTTGTCGTAGGGCGGTTGCGCCAGGTCGTGGAACTCGATTTCGTAATAGCCGGTGCGCCGGCGGTGGCACTCGGCGAACAGTACCGGAAAGCCGGTGAGCTGGGCCAGGCTCTCGGCGCCGAGGTAGAAGGCCGCCTCCTGGTTCATGAAGGTGGTCCAGTAGCTGCGCTCGCGACGCACCGGCGATTGATCGGCGACCATCACGAACACGCGAAATTCCTTGCGGCGGCGCAGGATATCCCGGGTGGATTCGGCCATGGACAGGGGGCGCGAGCCAAACTGGCTGCGGATGTCGAAGATCATCCGGTCAGCCACCGGGTCGTGCAGGGGCTTGTACACGGGGTCGATGGGGATGCCCAGGGCGGTGGTGGCGCCGTGGAGCATCCACTCCCAGTTGCCCTGGTGGATGGTCAGTACGATCACCGAGCGCGTGTGGTCCAGGCTGCGCTCCTCCAGCAATTCCGGGTTGCGCAGCACTACCCGGCGGCGGAAGTCCTCGGGGCTCATGCGCCGCGCCTTGACGATCTCAAGCGCCACCTGGGCAAAACGGCGGTAGAACTTTTTTGCAAGAACTGTGATTTCCCTCGCGCTTTTCTCGGGAAAAGCGCGGGCCAGATTATTACGCACCACGGCTTTGCGGTAGCCTGCGACATAGTACAGCGCCAGGTACGCCAGCCACGCCGCGGCGTACAGGAGCGGGAAGGGCAGGGCGCTGATCAGGCGATACAGGGTCATCATCGGGGCGGAAGCAAAAGCATGGCCAGGGAAGGCCTAATTCCCGCAGTGGGACGGCAGACGCAGCCGCGTGACGCGCAGTAGCGCCTGGCGGTCGGGGCAGCGCAGCGTGCGATTGCCCCGCAGGTCCACCGTGTCCAGGGCCTGGAGACCGGCCAGGGGCAGCGGGTCGGCGATGCGGTTGTCGGCGAGGTAGGTCTCCTCGAGGGCGATCAGCGAGGACAGCTCCGCGATATCGGCGAGGGCGTTGCCGCTGAGGTCCAGCTGGCGCAGGGCGCTGAAGGTGGCCAGGCCCTCCAGGGAGGCCACGCCGGCGTCGCGGCAGGACAGTTCCTGCAGTTGGTTGGCGCGGGTGACCTTGCCTTCGGCGATCGCGCTCTCCAGGCAGCGCTGCAAAGCCGGGTCGCTGGCGGCGTAGTCGGTAAACAGGGGGCGCGGCGTGTATACCACCTTGTCGTTCACAGTGAGGTCGTACTGTTGGCACGCGCTCAGCAGGCCCAAGAGGGGAAGGATCAGGCCGCAGAGCTTGCGGTATCGCATGCGGGTACTCTTATTCAAAAGGTTCAAGGGGGTTGCAGGACCATTGCCGCCGCGCCGCCACTGCCGCGGCCTGGCTCGTGGCCGGGACGCCTCAGTGACTCTGGTGGAAGCAGGGTAATATAATGCTAGCGTGTCAGGCGATGAATTACGAGCGTCCCATGGAAGAGCAACCCGGCCATGCAAGGGAGACAGGGATGCCCCGCAAGGAGGAATCCCCCGCCATCAGTCTGGTCCAGCGCGGCAACCTGAAGTCGCTGGAGGCCACGCTGCGCAAGCAGTGGCGACTGGGCCAGAATATCGTATTGTGCTGGAGCGCGGATGAGCGCGGCCTGCTGGTTATCTGGGTGCCGCACTATTTCCTCGGCAATTACTGCGCCCATCCGGGGCGGGATGGCAGCGACAACGAGCAGTTCGTGCGCGAGCTGATATCCGGCACGCGGCGCAAGACGCGGGAAGAGCTGTTCGCGATCGCCGCGCGCCTGGACGTGGCACCGAGCTTCGTCAAGCTGGCCACGGCCCTGTCGGAGGATTCCCAGGTCCAGCTGGCGGTCGAGCAGGTGATCAAGCGCTACGGGCTCGGCTACGTCGAATGCCGGGGCGTGCTGCTGTTCGATATCGCCGAATTTTCGCTGTTCACGCCCTTCGAGCAGGCCAGCCAGCTCAACAGCCTGTCGTACTCGATGAATTCCGCCTACAACAAGCTCCAGGCCCAGGGCATCGAAATCAATTTCGCCCGCACCACCACCGGCGACGGCTATTATGTGTGGAACCGGGATATGGGGGCCTACGCCAACCAGAATCTGTTCCTGTTCATGCTGCTGGTGGTGGCCGACAACGCCGTGGCGCGCGCCGCGTCCCGGGGCAACACGGTGCCGGTGATCCGCACCGCCTTTCACGCCGGCAGCCACTACGAGCTGTACCAGGCGGAGGGGGTTAATCCGACGGTGTTCAGCTACATTGTCGGCGAGGTCACCATCGACCTCGCCCGTATCGTGGATCTGGCGCAGCCCCACCAGATCATGGTCGGTGATTTCACCAGCGTTGTGCGCAGCCACCGCGAACGGCGACTGGTCGACGAGGAGCTGCCCGCGCCGGCCTTCGTCAAGCACTGCAATTCGGAACTGGGCGTACTGCAGGGCCTGCAACTATCCGGTAAGTCCATTGCCCGCCTGAGCTGTCGCCTGACCGGGGAGGGTGACTCCGGGGAGCGCCGCGCCGCCCGGCGCTTCAAGGTCACCGACAAACACGGCCTGTCGCGCCACGCCTACAACCTGCAGCTGAGTATCGAGCTGGAGGGCCAAACCCTGGAGCTGGGCCTGGCCGGGGATCTACTGCCCGGTGGCGGCGACCGTCGCCAGGAGGATGAGTCGCCCACCGTGGAGAAGCGCCGCGGCACCACCGAGGAGGACGTGATCGACGATCTCGCGGCCCTGCTCAAGAAGCGCCCCTCCGGGTCGGTGTCCGAGGACTAGATGCCCGTGGACCTGCCGCGTGCGGCGCACATGGATGTCAGCAACCGGGTCGATGTCACCGACGCCGCCGCGGTGGCGTCGGCGATTCGCGATCTGCTGGAGCGGCGGTATCCCGGTGCGTCCTTTGCCCCCGTGGATCGCCTGGTGGCCGATCTCGATCGCTTGTACGCGGGGGACTACCCCGGCTACCACGGCTGTGAGGTGAAATACCACAATATCCAGCATGTCCTGGATGTGGCGCTCGCCATGGCGCGCCTGATCGACGGTCACGACAAAACCGTCGGCGCCGGCGCTCGGCTCGGCCCGGATAACGCGCTGACCGGTATTTGCGCCGCCCTGTTTCACGATACCGGCTATATCCGCCGCCGCCGCGACACGCGGCACAGCAACGGCGCGGCCTACACGCGGGTGCATGTCGACCGCAGCGCGCGCTGGTTGCGGGAATACCTGCCGACGGTGGGACTGGCCGAGCTCGCCGCTCCCTGCGCGCGGCTGGTGCAGTTCACCAATTGCAGTCGCCATCCGGACCACCTGCAAGTGCACGGTGGCGCCGAGCGCCTGCTGGGCGATCTGCTGGGGACCGCCGATCTGATCGCGCAACTGGCCGACGCCCACTACGTTGAAAAATGCCGGAACTATCTCTACGACGAGTTCGTGGAGGGTGGGATTGCCGGCGCCCCGGCGGCGGAGGGCTACTCCGGGGCCACTTACCATTCGGCCCAGGATCTGGTGGACTCGACGCCGGCCTTTATCCGCTGGGTGATTCGCGAGCGGCTCGAAGAGGGTTTCCGCGGCGCCTATCATTATGCCGCCGAGCATTTCGGGGGCAGCAATCTTTACATGGACGCGATACACGCCAACTATACCCGTCTTGAAGCGACCCTGAACCCGCGCCCCCGCGCACGAGCCTGATCCGCAATGCCCGCAACACTCGCCCTGCTTGCCTCCGCGACCACGGATTCGCATGCCGCCGCGGCCCTGGCCAAACGCCTGGGGCTTGAGTTGCTGCCCGGACCGTCGGCGGAGGTGCCCGCGGGGCTGGACGCCTTGTTGCTGCTGGACGGCGACGCGCTGTCACTGCACCAGACCGGGCCCCGCGCGCCGGGACCGGTGAGCGTCGATTTTGGTTCCGCGGCCATGCGCCACCGGCGCAAGGGCGGGCAGAACGAACTCCTGGGCCGGGCGGTGGGGGTGGGGCGCAAACCGCGGCTGGGCGTGCTCGACGCCACCGCCGGGCTCGGGCGGGACAGTTTCGTGCTGGCGGACCTGGGTTGCACGGTGCTGCTGTGCGAACGCGTGGCGGTGATGGCGGCGCTGCTGGAATACGGCCTGGCGCGGGCCCGGCGGGACGCGGACCCCTGGCTGGTGGCGACCAGCGCGCGCATGAGTTTGCAGCAGGGGGACGCGCGGGACCTGGCGCCGGCGGAGCTGGCCGCGATCGACACCATTTATCTCGATCCCATGTTCCCGCCCCGCGGCAAGAGCGCGGCGGTGAAAAAAGACATGGCGCTGTTCCAGCGCCTGCTGGAGACGGACGGCGACGAGGCCGACAGCGACCGGCTGTTACTGTGGGCCCTGGGGCAGGCAGTGGCCCGGGTGGTGGTGAAACGGCCATTGAAGGCGCCCTGCCTGGCGGGGCGCAAGCCCTCCCACCAGCTGCGCGGCAAGGCCGTGCGCTTCGATGTCTACGTGTTGTCCGCCTTTACTGATTGCGCGCCGGGCGACCCGGGGCGCGAAACAGGCGGCGGGTAAGCAGCGACTGCATCAATGGGTCCAGCCAGCGGTACAGGCGGCCGCTGAGATACACGGGCTTGCCCTTCTCCACCGCCCGCAGGCCCTCGCGGACCACCACCCCGGCGTCGTACCACATCCAGCCCGGCAGGCTGCGTTTCATGTCGTCCAGCCCCGCCACCGCGTGAAATTCCGTGTGGGTGAAGCCGGGGCAGAGGGCGCAGACCTCGACCCCGCTGCCCTTGAGTTCCAGCGACAGGTTTTCCGACAGCGCCACCAGATAGGCCTTGCTGGGGCCGTAGAGGCCGCCGTCCGCCCGCGGCACGCGCCCGGCCACCGAGGCGACGTTGATCACCCGGCCGAAGCCGCGCTCGCGCATGGCGGGAATCAGCAGATGGCACAGTTCGAGTACCGCCAGCATCATCAACTGGCAGAAGTCGCGGTGCTGTTGCCAGTCCCGGTCCTCGAGCAGGTGGCCGCCGGCGATGCCGGCGTTGTTGACCAGGTAGTCGATGTGGATGCCCTTCGCCGCCAGGGCGGCGGCGATCTCCGCGGGCGCCTCCGCGCGGCTGAGATCGGCGGTGATAATCTCGATACTCCGGCCATCGGCCAGTTCATCCGCCAGGGCCTGCAAGCGCTCCCGGCGCCGGGCCACCAGGACCAGGTTGTAGCCTTGGGCGGCCAGTTGCCGGGCGAATTCGCTGCCCAGGCCAGCGGAGGCGCCGGTGATCAGGGCGGTTTTGTTATGACTCATGGCATGACTCCCGATTTGAACAAGTGCCGCCGTCGAGGGCGTTTCAACGACTGTGGATGGACCCGGTTCAGAAACATGGTACGACAGCGCGGCGGCCGTGTAAGCTAGCGGGCGTACCCGGCCGTTATCGCAGCATAGGAAACAATCAATGGAGAAAACCGTAGCCCTGGTGACCGGCGCCTCGTCCGGCATCGGCGAACAGTATTGTCGCGCCCTGGCGGCGCGCTGCGACCGGATTATCGCGGTGGCCCGGCGCGGCGAGCGCTTGCGGGCCCTGGCCGACGATCTCGCGGGGCAGGCGGAAGTGGTGCCGGTGGTGGCGGATCTCGGCACCGTGGAGGGGGTGGCGCGCACCCTCGAGGCCCTGCGGCAGCGGGGCCCGGTGCGCTACCTGGTCAACAATGCCGGGTTCAGCACCCTGGGGCCGGTGGCTCGCTCCGACATCGCCCGGGAACTGGACATGGTGCGCCTGCACATCGACGCCTGCGTGAGCCTGTGCCGCGGCGCGCTGCCCTTCATGCTGGAAGCGGGGGCGGGCTATATCGTCAACGTGGCCTCGGTCGGGGTCTTCGTGCCCATGCGTTCCACCGCGGTCTACGGCGCCTGCAAGGCCTTTCTCGCCAGTTATTCCCAGTCCCTGCAGGAGGAGGTCGCGGCGGCCGGCATTGCGGTGCAGTGCCTCTGCCCGGGGCTCACCCACACCGGGATTCATCACACCGAGGAATTCGCCGGCTTCGACAAGAGCCGCTTTCCCGAGGCGATGTGGATGGATGTCCCGGCGGTGGTCGATGCCAGCCTGGCGGCCTTGGACAGCGGGCGGGTGCTGGTGGTGCCCGGCGAGCACAACCTGCAGCTGGTGCGCGAGGGCTTGCAGGGCCAGCTGGACTCAATCCAGTAGCAGGCGCTCCAGGATGCCCCGGTACAGGGCCGCCAGCCGGGGCAGGTCGTCGGCGCGCACGCACTCGTCCAGCTTGTGGATGGTGGCGTTGACCGGGCCCAGCTCCAGCACCTGGGCGCCGGTGGGGGCGATAAAACGGCCGTCGGAGGTGCCGCCGGCGGTGGACAGCTCGGTGTCGATACCGGCCTCGTCGCGTATCGCCGCCACGGTCGCCGCCACCAGCTCGCCGCTGTCGGTGAGGAAGGCCTGGCCGCTGAGGTTCCACTCCAGCGCGTAATCGAGGCCGTGGCGGTCGAGCACCGCCTCGGTGCGCCGGCGCAGTTCGGCGTCGGTGACCTCGGTGGAGAAACGGAAGTTGAACAGGATTTCGAGCTCGCCGGGGATCACGTTGGTGGCCCCGGTGCCGCCGTTGATATTGGAAATCTGCATGCTGGTGGGCGGGAACGAGGCATTGCCCTCGTCCCACACCTCCGCGGCCAGTTCGTCCAGGGCCGGCAGCGCCCGGTGGATGGGATTGTCCGCCAGGTGGGGATAGGCGATGTGCCCCTGCACGCCCTTCACCACCAGCCGGGCTCCCAGCGAGCCGCGGCGGCCGTTCTTCACCACGTCCCCCAGCTGTGCCGTGCTGGAGGGCTCTCCCACCACGCACCAGTCGATGGCCTGCCCGCGCGCGCCGAGGGTTTCCATCACCTTGACCGTGCCGTTCACCGCCGGCCCCTCCTCGTCGGAGGTGATCAAAAAGCCGATGCGGCCCGGGTGCCCGGGGTGGGCCGCGACGAAGTCCTCGCAGGCCACGACCATCGCCGCCAGGCTGCCCTTCATGTCCGCCGCGCCGCGCCCGTAGAGCAGGCCGTCGCGCAGGGTGGGCTCGAAGGGCGGTGATTGCCACTGCGCCTCCGGCCCGGTGGGCACCACGTCGGTGTGGCCGGCGAAGACCAGGATCGGCCCTTCAGTGCCGCGCACGGCCCACAGGTTGCTCACCTCGCCGAAGGGCATGTCCTCGCAGTGGAAACCGATCGCCGACAGCCGCTCGGCCATCAACGCCTGGCAGCCGGCGTCCTCGGGGGTCACCGAGGGGCGACGAATCAGCTCGCAGGCCAGCTCCAGGGTTCTTTCCACGGGTTTTTATCCTCAGTTGTGGGCGTGCAGTTCGGCGTTCAGTTCGATGGCGGATTTGTTGGTCAGGCACTCCACCGCGCCGGTCTCCGAGTTGCGGCGCAGCAGCAGGTCGGACTTGCCCGACAGCTCCCGCGCCTTCACGGTTTCCACCGCCTTGCCGTCGTTGTCGCGCATGATCACCCGGGTGCCGCCGGTCACGTACAGGCCGGCTTCCACGGTGCAGCGGTCGCCCAGCGGGATGCCGATGCCGGCATTGGCGCCGATCAGGCACTCCTTGCCCACCGAAATAATGACATTGCCGCCACCGGACAGGGTGCCCATGGTGGAGCAGCCGCCGCCCAGGTCCGAGCCGGAACCGACCCTTACCCCGGCGGAAATGCGGCCCTCGATCATGCCCGGGCCATCGGTGCCGGCATTGAAGTTGACGAAGCCCTCGTGCATCACCGTGGTGCCCTCGCCCAGGTAGGCGCCCAGGCGCACCCGCGCGGTGTGGGCGATACGCACACCCGCCGGCACCACGTAGTTGGTCATTTTCGGGAATTTATCGACACAGCTGACCTCCAGGGTCTCGCCCCGCAGCCGCGCCGCCAGTTGCCGCGCCGGCAGCTCATCGATGGCGATGGCGCCCTCGCTGGTCCAGGCCACGTTGGGCAACACTCCGAACAGGCCGTCCAGCACCGTGCCATGGGGTTCCACCAGGCGGTGGGACAGCAGGTGCAGCTTGAGATAGCCCTCGGGCACGGTGGTGGGCGCCGTGTCTTCCGCCAGCAGTACGGCGACAACCGGGGCCTGGCTGTCCAGCAGGGACGCGGCCAGCTCCGCCTCGGCGCTCTCACCGGCTTCTTCGAGCCCGGCCTTGAGTTGCTCCAGGGCCGCGCGGTCCAGGGGGGTGTTGTTGTCCAGCCCGCTGAGGGCTTCCAGCAGGGCCGGGGAAGGCCGCAACTGCGGCCGCGGGAAGTAGATTTCGAGCCACTCCCCTTTGCTGTTGTGGGTGCCGATGCCGAGTCCGTATGCGAAAGCGGTGTCTGTCATCTGGTCTGTGTCCTGTGCTGAATCTGTGCGTGGGGCTAGAGGGTGTGGCGGCCGAGGATGCGCTCGTAGTTGGCCGCGGAGAATCCGGTGAAGCGCTCGTGGCCGGTGTCCAGCAGCGGGCGCTTGATCAATGTGGGTTGCGCGAGCACCGCGTCCAGTGCATGCGCGTCGTCCATCGCCTCCCGCGCGGCGGCGTCGAGGGCTTTCCAGCTGGTGCTGCGTTTGTTGAGCAGTTGCTCCCAGCCCAGCTCCTCGATCCAGGCCTGAACCTGCCCGGCCTCGAGGCCGTCGTCGCGGAAATCGTGGAACTGGTAGTCGACCCCGTGCTCGTCGAGCCAGCGCCTGGCTTTCTTCACGGTGTCGCAGTTTTTGATGCCGTAAAGGGTGATCACGGTGGCGCTCCTCGGGTGCTGTGGCGGAAGGGCGCGTAGGATAGCAAATCGCCGGGGGGAGTTATAGCGAGGGGCTTCCCGGGCGGCCGGGTGTGGGTACAATGCGGGGGTGCCTCTGCCCACTGGCGGGTGGCGCTATCCGATAACAAGCCATAAGAGGATTTCCGATGAGTTTTTCACTGCAGGGCCTGGCGCCGCCGCTATTGGCGATGATGTTGCTGACTTTCCTGGTGTGGCTGTGGATGTTTATCCGCCGCATCGGCTATATGACGAGTCAGTCGATCGACGTGGAGCAGGTGAAGCGGCCCGCCGATGTGGAGTCGTTGCTGCCCCCGGAAGTACAGGCGCCGGCCTACAACCTGCGCAATCTGGTGGAGCTGCCGGTGCTGTTCTACGCGCTGTGCCTGTACCTGACGGTGTTTACGCAGGTGGACGGTTTCTATGTGATTTGCGCCTGGGTGTTTGTGGTTTTCCGCTATCTACACAGTTTGGTGCACTGTACGTATAACCGGGTGATGCACCGCTTTTTGATGTATGCGGTGTCGGCGGTTGCCTTGTGGGTGATGGTGTTGCGGGCTGTTTTTGCTGGCTTATTGTAGGCGGCTTGGTCGGCTTGGTCGGCTTGGTCGGCTTGGTCGGCTTGGTCGGCTTGGTCTACTTGGGTGGCGTGGCGGCATCCGAACGGGGAGGGCCGCTACGCGACACGCTACAAGCATGACATCCATGTCGCGCTCGGCAGCGGCCATCCATGGCCGCTGACGGTCGCTACGCGGCCCTCCCCGCCCGGACGCCTTCAGTCGACGGCATCTAGCACACTCCAAAGTTCAGCTGAATCGAAGTGCCAGGGTTCAAGCCGAAGGCGTGGGGAGCGGTGGGCCCTTGCCAGACCGTCAGCGCCCTGGATGGGTCGGGCCGCGTTCGGACTGCCGAGACCCCATGGATGGGTTTACGGCGTGTCTGGCAAGGGCCCACCGCTTCTCGCGCCGCCACCTTGTGCGATTGATGGAGTGACTCTTCTCGTTCGGGCGCTGCTGCCACGCTGATCCGGGGACTACCGTGACCCGGGGACTACTGTTTTAACCCAAAACAATGCCGATAGAACTCAAGACGTACCCCGGAAGTCTCGATACTGTCGGCAACGAAAGCCCCCACCAATGACGGCTCCGCCGCGTCAAAGGCGGCGCGGGTGAGCAGGATTTCGTCCCCGCAGGCGATATCCTCGCCCAGTTTCGAGGCGTAGTTCATCTCGTCGCCGAAATAGCCCTCCAGCGTCTCCGAGTACAACAGCCGGCCGTAGCCCACCCCCATACTGATCCGGAAGCGCTCGTTGTCGGTCAGCATCAGGCCCGAATCGAACACCGTCTCCCGCAGCGCCAGCGCCGCCGCGACCGCGTCCGTGGCCGAGCGAAACACCGCAAAGGCATTGTCCGCCTCGAAATGAATCCGCTTGCAGTCGTGGGCCTCCAGCACCGGCCGGGATAGGTGCCGAAGTTGCATCAAGCGCGACAGGAAGTGAACGATGCCATGGCTTTTCGAGGTGCGCGAAAAGCCCGAGGAATCCAGCACCATCACCGCCACCGTCTCGCCGTAGCGCTGCCAGATGTGGTCCTGCCGGCTGACCGGGTCGACCTCCGCCGCCATCAATTGCGACATACACTGGAACAGGTTGTCCTTCCCTTCGATCACGCCCACGATAATAGCCCCGGCCCGGAGCCGCGGTGGCTGCCCGCCGTTCCGGTTATTCTGTGTTGTTGTTGATATTTGCCCCGATAGTAGCCCGCCGGGGAGGCGCGGGAAAGCCGGCGGCCGGCTTTCACCGCGAAGTTGTGACCGCTATAGCAGTGGCGCGATCACCAGGCTGACAATGGCCATCACATTGATCAGGATGTTCATCGACGGGCCGGAGGTGTCCTTGAAGGGGTCGCCCACCGTATCGCCGACCACCGCCGCCGCGTGGGTGTCGGAGCCCTTGCCGCCCAGGTTGCCCTTTTCAATGAACTTCTTGGCGTTGTCCCAGGCGCCGCCGGCGTTGGCCATCATCAGCGCCATCAGCACACAGCCCAGCAGCGCGCCGCCGAGCATGCCGCCGAGGGATGCGGCGCCGAGGCCGAAACCCACCACGATCGGCGCGCCCACGGCGACGGCGCCGGGCAGGATCATGCGCCGCAGGGCGGCGGTGGTGGCGATATCGACACAGCGCGCGGTATCGGGCTCGGCCTTGCCTTCCAGCAGGCCTGGAATCTCGCGGAACTGCCGGCGGATCTCATTGATCATGTCGAAGGCGGCGTCGCCCACCGCGGTCATGGTGATGGACGCGATAAGGAAGGGAATCGTGCCGCCGATGAACATGCCCACCAGGACCACCGGGTTGGACAGTTCCAGGGAAAAGCCCGGGTGGTGTACCTCCACCGTTTCCACGAAGGCGGCGATAATGGCCAGGGCCGCCAGGGAGGCGGCGCCGATGGCGAAGCCCTTGCCGATGGCGGCGGTGGTGTTGCCCACCTCGTCCAGGCCGTCGGTGATCTCCCGCGTTTCCTTGCCCATGCCGGCCATCTCGGCGATGCCGCCGGCGTTGTCCGCCACCGGCCCGTAGGCGTCGATGGCCATGGTGATGCCCACGGTGGAGAGCATGCCTACCGCGGCGATACCCACGCCGTAGAGGCCCGCCAGCTGGGTGGACACAAAGATGATCGCGGCCAGGAACAGGATGGGTAGCACCACGGATTGCATGCCCACCGCGAGTCCGCTGATCATCACCGTGGCCGGGCCGGTTTCGCCGGCGCGGGCGATTTTGCGCACCGGCGCGGCGCCGGTGTAGTACTCGGTGATCAGGCCGATCAATACGCCGCCGACGGCGCCGCTCAACACCGCCCACCAGATATTGCCATCCAGGCCCATCTGCTGGATCAGTACCAGCGCGATCAATACGAACACCACCGGCGCCAGAATCGTGCCGGTGCGCAAGGCGGCTTCCGGGGCGGCGGCGCTGCGCAGCCGCACCACCAGAATGCCCACGAAGGAGGCCAGCAGGCCGATGGAGGCCAGTGCCAGGGGCAGGAACATCATCGCGCCGCGCTCGGCCACCTGCATGGTCGCGGCGATGGCGATGGAGGCGATCATGGCGCCGCAGTAGGATTCGAAAATATCCGAACCCATGCCGGCGATATCGCCGACGTTGTCACCCACGTTGTCGGCGATGACCCCGGGGTTGCGGGGATCGTCCTCGGGTATCCCGGCTTCTATCTTGCCCACCAGGTCCGCGCCCACGTCGGCGCTCTTGGTGAAGATACCGCCCCCCACGCGGGAGAACAGGGCCACCGTTGAGGCTCCCATGCCGAAGCCATGGATGGCGTGGGCGGTGCTCGGGTCGCCGCCGAAGTACCAGTACAGGCCGCCGAGGCCCAGCAGGCCCAGGGAGGCGACGCACAAGCCCATGATGGAACCGCCGTAGAAACTGATCGCCAGGGCCCGCGAGGCGCCGTACTTGTTCGCCGCCACCGCGGTGCGCACATTGGCCTTGGTGGCGGAGAACATGCCGAGGTAGCCGGCGGTGGCGGAGGACAGGGCGCCCACCAGGAAGGCGAGGGCGGTGTCGAAGCCCAGGGGGGAAACGTAGAGGCTGACCAGCAACACCAGCGCGAACAGCGCCAGCATCTTGTATTCCCGGTGCATGAAGACCATGGCGCCGAGGTGAATCTGGTCGCCGATCTGTTTGACCAGGCCATCGCCGTGGTCGTGACGCGTCATGACGTGGTAAATCACGAATGCCACGGCCAGGCCGATGACACCCAGTACCACTGGTACTGCGAAGTAGTCCGTCATAGCTGATTCCCCATCGTTATTATTGGGAGGGTCGATTCATGCTACTGGACGATGGCAGAGGCTGGCAAGGGGGCATGTGGGGCGCAGGCCCCGCCCCTCTTTTCGGGGCGTTCATCCCGCCGCTTTCTGGTCGAATGAATTCGACCCTGCAGATACCGGTGCGCCCCTTGTAGGGCGGAATTCATTCCGCCGCTTTCTGGTCGAATGAATTCGACCCTACAGATACCGGTGTGCCCCTTGTAGGGCGGAATTCATTCCGCCGCTTTTTGGTTGAATGAATTCGACCCTACAGATACCGGTGCGCCCCTTGTAGGGCGGAATTCATTCCGCCGCTTTTTGGTCGAATGAATTCGACCCTACAGATACCGGTGCGCCCCTTGTAGGGCGGAATTCATTCCGCCGCTTTCTGGTCGAATGAATTCGACCCTACAGATACCGGTGCGCCCCTTGTAGGGCGGAATTCATTCCGCCGCTTTCCGGTCGAATGAATTCGACCCTACAGATACCGGTGCGTCCCTTGTAGGGCGGAATTCATTCCGCCGCTTTCTGGTCGAATGAATTCAACCCTACAGATACCGGTGTGCCCCTTGTAGGGCGGAATTCATTTAAGCGTGGGAAACCACGTCCTACGGACGTGGTCATGAGTGGCAGGCTCTGCCTGTTACGAATAGAAAGGCTCATGCTATCTCTTGAGGTTGAGTTGTGCCCACAACTGACC
>NZ_JAFKCZ010000014.1 GCF_017255185.1 Parahaliea mediterranea | reverse complement strand
AGCCCATCGGCAATATTCCGCCGGCGGAATTGGAAATGGCGTACTATCGCCAGCAAGAAGAGTCAGCCATGGCGGCCTGACTCAAGCAACTGAGCCTCCGGAAATCCCGGGGCGATTCACCTATCGACTTTGTGGCGACCCGGAATTCTTGAAGGCGTATCTGACCTATGCCGAGCACGACCACCCCATGGAGGAATGGCCTGCCTTGCTTGGCGTGCTGACACTCAGCCTCTCGGGTGAAATCATCAACCTCCTATGGCCGTCCGAAGCCTATTTAGAGTGGCTTAAACCGACCAATCCCGAGTTGGGCGTTATCCCTGAAACCCCCATGACGGACGAAGACCGCGCGAGCAGGGTGCGAGGGCTGGCCGCCCTGGCTGTTCGGGCAAGCAGTTTTGGCGAAGCCCTGTCCCTGTCTTTGGATGAGGTCAAGCGACGGGAGAAAAACCAAAGAAATGCCAAACGGACACATCAAAGCAAGCAGCCCATTTACGACCTGTACATTGATTGGGTAGATGCGTTAGGCACCAATCACACCTATCGATACCAATCTCACGCGGAAGCCGACTTTCTAAAATGGTTGGAGCGCGAGCGACCCAACCTGTTCAAACTCGTAGCTTCTCGCACACCAGAGTCGATGCGGCGAAAGCTGAAGCAACATTACGCACAGATTGACGCCCCATACCCCTTTTAAATTTGATCATTTATTGACCACATCACATCGTTTAGCGTCGCTCAACGTAGCTACACACCACTGAGCGACGCTAACCGAATTTTTAGGACGGTGTCACGCTGCTTCAATAGCGAAAAATCGCAATTGGAGCAGAGACATGACCGGCAACCTCCTTACCACAAAGCAAGCCGCCGCCTACCTATCGGTGAGCGCGGCATTTCTTGAGCGCGACCGCTGGGCCGGCGCCAAAATCCCCTTCGTACGGATTGGCTCACGCTCGGTCCGCTACCGGAAGCAAGACCTGGATAACTACATCGAGTCCAAGGTCCGTACTTCTACCTCCCAATACGCCATAGACGCCGCCTGAGGCGTCGCACGGACCGTATGACCTTGCAGGCCCCCAACACCGCACCGGCCGACGCTATTTCCGAGGAAGGCAATAGCCTACCTCTTGAGGCGGTGGAGCAGTACGGCACGCCTCAGTGCGCCCGATTTCGGAAAAAAATATTCCGGCGGCACCCCAGCCTCAGTCAGACCTTGGCTAGGGAATACCTGCTGATCGCGGAACGAGTGGGCTACAGGACCGCCAATTGCGCCCTGCGGGACGCGGACCTGGAGCTGCGCCTGGGCAATACAGGGCTATCCGCCGCCTGTGGCGATGAAGAAATCGCCGAGTACGCCAAGGCCAAATCGCGGAACATGGAGCGCGATTTCACGGCAATCGTGCAGCGCACCTCCCTGGATATCGCCCTGGACTGGGCAATTGACGCGGTCACTCAAGCCGGGCTGACATTCCCCTTGGATGGCAACCACCGGGGCAACCGTGAGAAAGAGCTCTCCGCCATGGCTCGCGTCTGCGCCCCTGAATGGTGGCGCCGCCAATTGCGCCCGCTGGCCGCCAGGAAGCTTGAGCACTTTTACCGAAGCCGCGGATACGTCTCCCGGCATAAGAGCCCCTATATCTCGCGCCAAGGGCTTGCACGTCACCAGTCCCGCAGTCGCCGCAACCGGCGGACTCTGGCGGACCTGGAAGTCCTGAGCAACGAAGGGGATGTATTGAACCTGGCCGAAGTTGCCGACGCGTCTGTTTCCAATCCCGAGCTTCGCCGCAATGAGCTGATGACCCGGCTCAATGGCTATGAAGGCATTGCCCAAGTGATGGGCTTTGAAGGGCTATTTCTGACCCTGACCTGCCCCAGCAAATACCACCCCGTCCACAGTGGCACAGGGCGTCCCAACAAGCGCTACAACGGCACCACACCAAGAGAAGCGCAGGACTACCTCAACGCCGTGTGGGCGACCATACGCGCCGCCTGGCACCGCGCAGGGATACGGGTATTCGGTTTCCGCATTGCGGAGCCGCACCATGACGGCACGCCGCATTGGCACTTGCTGGTATTTATCAACCCCGACGATGCGCCCCTGGCTTGGGAAATTTTCAGAACCAAGGCGCTGGCCGAAGATGGCGACGAGCGTGGCGCACAGGAGCGCCGCGCTGTCCTGGAACGCATCGACCCCAATAAGGGCTCTGCCGCCGGCTATATCGCCAAATACATCTCCAAAAATATCGACGCCGTTGGCGTGGGTACCGATTTTGAAACCGGGGCGCCTGGGGCATCTGGCGCACAGGCCGCCGTGGCCTGGGCAAGTACCTGGGGCATTCGCCAATTCCAGCCCATCGGTAACACCTCGGTCACGGTTTGGCGCGAACTGCGCCGGCTGCGCGATGCGCTGCCCCACTGCTGCCCCGAAAAGCTAGAAGCCATACGTGCGGCCGCCGACGCCGGCGACTGGGCTACGTTTGTCGAGCTCATGGGGGGCGCCCTGGTATCCAGGGACGGCCAAACCCTGCGGGCCTGGATGGTAACCAAAGAGGAGGAAAACGCTTATGCAGAGACTGTAGAGAGGATCAAGGGCGTGGTCATGCGCGGCACCAAACTAGCTGCGCATTTTCAGCTGCCCACCAGAACCAAAACCTGGTCAGTGCGCACGATGCAGAGCACGGAGAGCTGGCCGAACGCCCCGCCGCATCGCGGCGGCTTGGACTTGTGTCAATAACTGTACGGGCTGCCTGTGCGGGAATTGGCAAGAACGTTAGAAGAACTTTTTTCGATCAATAGGAGAAACACAATGCAAATACTGTCACCCAGCGAGGCCACCCAGGCTCGCGAATCACTGGGCATGTCCCAGGCCCATGTTGCTCGCGCGGTGGGATTGAACCGCTCGTACCTTTCACAATTCGAGGGCGGGAAACGGGTCCTTGAGGACCGCTGGCAGACTGCCCTGCGGGAGTATTTTAGCGGCGAAGGGTGGGAATCCGCCCAGGTCATCAAAATGCCACCAGGGAGCACTAAGAGCCTGCCAGCGGCAAGCCCGTTCGCGACCATTGACGGGTTTGTCATTGCCGCGCATATCGAGCCAGATGAGGCGGAAGCGCTACTCGAAGAATACTACATCGCGGGTGATCTGATGGAGCTGATGGCGGATACCAACCTCGAGCTAGGATTTTTCGGCGAGATTAGTTTGAAAAGCGCATTCTGGCAATCCGGTCAATATATTGCTCTAGCCGTACGACAACTACAGATCATTAGAATCCTAAGAGGGCAGGAGGCAGCTAGCACCACCCCAATTACCAAGGAAGGACAGCTGAAAACTCTAGGGCATGTGTATGGATACATAGCTTTTTTGGGTGGAAATATTGATAACTCAATAACACAATCAAGTTGACGAACGGCACGACTCGGGCCAAGCTCCCGAGTCGGCAACAAACGTCGCGAGTTGCGCCCAATGACTTTCTTTTTTTTACACATTAGTGTAATTCAGATGCACGCAGCCTTCGCCTAAAGGTAATCATCTAGGTTAGAATCTGTTTTCTGGCCAAATTCATCCATAAATCTTTGCACGGTGCAATATGAATAACGATGTCGACATTGAATTATTTGATCCAGATTCTGACGGCGACTCTGATATTACGATTAAGGAGTACGACATCGTATCAAGCCCCAACGATTTCAATGTGCTTTCCTACTTCAACTTTATAGAAGCAGGATCCATTGTGATTCCTGGATTCCAGAGAAATTACGTTTGGGATGTTAGAAAAGCCTCAAAGCTAATTGAATCCGTACTCATGGGCCTTCCTATCCCACAAATTTTCTTGTACGAGGAAGCGAAAAACAGATTTTTAGTCATCGATGGCCAGCAACGCCTCATGACTATCTACTATTTCATGTGTGGAAGATTTCCTAAACGCGATGCACGAGCAAAAATACGTGCAATATTTAACGAAAAAGGCAGGCTAGAAAAATCCGATCTAGAAGATGATGCTCTCTTTTCTACGTTCAAGCTATCGTTTAACCCGGATGGAGCTGCGTCTCCCTATCAAGGGCTGACCTACGCCAGCCTAGGTGATCTAAAATCAACATTCGACCTTCGGACCATTCGCAATATAATGGTAAAACAAGTCCGTCCTGACGATGATAAAAGCTCAATATTTGAGCTTTTTAACCGCCTCAACACAGGAGGAATAAATCTTAGCCCTCAGGAAATTCGCATGTCGCTATTTTATGGTGACTTCATGCGCCTAGCTATTCAACTAAATGAAAATGAAAACTGGCGAAAAATTCTCGGCAGTGGCCCCGACCAGCGACAAAAAGATGTGGAAATTATCCTGCGTATTTTTGCCTTGTCAGAGAACTATGAAAACTTCAAAAAGCCTTTGTCAAAGTTTATTAATGAGTACTGCAGAAAAATGAAAAACCATTCAGATGAGAATGGTTTATATACACAGTGCTTCACTGCTTTTTCCGAATGCCTTGCAGATATAGATCGCAATCTTTTCCTCGAACCAAAATCTAAACGAGTATCTGTCCCAATAATTGAAGCGTGTTTTGCTTGGTCAACTGCCAATGCTCTCAATGAAAAAGACGCTACACTGATTCGCCGTTTTGACGATCAGTACATAATAGACTTGCGAAAGCATCCCCGCTTTGAAGACCTATTTACAGGCAAGACTACAGATGTAGATTCTGTAAAAGGCCGAATGCTGCTGGCTGTGGAGTAAATTCATGCCGGTCAGAAACCCAATAATAATTAAGGATATGTATGAATCATGCGTTACCGAATTGAGCGCATTAAACCAACGGTCTGCGTTATCTAGCTATCTTAATATGAGCCAGCTATTAACAAAGTCGTTACTTTTATCATGTGCCTCGCTCTATGAGGAGGAAATTGTATGGGCCATTAGAGATGTAGTGAAAGCCGGTCGATTTTATGAGCCAATGAGCACGTTTTTAGAAAAATCTGCAATCGATGGTCAATTTTACAAGTGGTTTGATTTTCGCAGCGCAAAAAACACCAACCCGTTTTTAAGTAAATTTGGCCCTGATTTTAGGGAAAAAATGCGGCAATTAATTGATAAGAGGGAAAACCGCCAAGTCGCCGAAGCGAACTTTTTAGAGCTATGCAAAAAGCGGAATGAGAGCGTTCATAGAAATTATGCTGCTTACAGCTTGGACCTAACTCTTCATGAGATTTACGAAAAACATAAAAGCGCGATGTCATACATTCGCATTGTTCGCCATGGAACAACAAAGTGGCTGACCAACGAGTGATCCTATTTTAATAGAATGGAACTGGCATTCCACATGCAAGCCTCTCCAATAAGCATTCAACCCACCTTGTGATGACAATTTTGATTGGTTACCAGCTAACTAAATCCTAATTCGTCTACTATTTGTCTACTATGTAGCTCACAGCACCTAAATGTTTTTCACGAAAACCTTTCTAACTCTATAAATACTGGTGCCCGGAGCCGGAATCGAACCGGCACGCCTGCAATAGGCGGGAGATTTTAAGTCTCCTGTGTCTACCAATTTCACCATCCGGGCAGCAGGATAGCTGAGGCCCCCACGCGGGGCGGCGGCATCATAGCACAGTACGCGCCGTGCCGGGCAAGGGCCCGGGCGCGTGTTACACTGCCCCGGTTCTAGGGTGCGGGCCAGGAGCGCCATGCGGCTGTTTCTCATCACCGTTGTGCTGATTCTGCTGGGGCTGGCGGGCGCCGGGCTTTTCCTGCAGCAATTCCCGGAGCGGGGCCTGCGGGCCATTGAATGGGCGGTGGACACGCTGACCCCGCTCGACCTGGAGCTGCGCGGCGCGCGCTTCGACAGCGACGGCGCGCGCTTCCGCGCCGATGAGATCCACCTCCACCAGGACGACAGCGAGGGCAACGCCCTGCTCTCCATTACCGGCTTTGCATCCCGGGACCCCCTGCTCGACCTGCTGGTCCACCGGCTGCGCGACGGCCACCTGAGCGCGGATAGCGTGATCATTCATGTGGCCGCCGGCGACGACACCGCCGACCCGGCCCCGGCGCAATGGATGCGCTACCTGCGGTGGCTGCCCGAGACCGTTGAGATCGACCAGCTGCACGTCGTCGTCAGCGGCGAATCCACGCGCGTGTCGCGATTCAAGGACATCGTCGGCCAGAGGCAGGGCCCCGGGCGGTATCGCCTGCGGGCCACCTCGGACTACGAGGACGAGCCGCTCGACGTCACCCTGTATCTCTACGCCATCCGCAGCGCCGAGGGTTTCCGCGGCCTGCAGCTGCGCGGGGAATTCCACGCCACGCGCAGCTCGCGGGTGGCTATCGCCGAGGGCGAGCTGCGCGGCGGTATCGAGGAATTCAGCTACGATTTCACCATCAACGCGGCCTTTCCCGAGGTGCGCGCCCTGCTGGTCTATTTCGAGAAAACGCCCCAGGTCGAGGGCAATCTCCAGGTCCGGGGGCGCCTGCGGGGGGACCTGGAGACCTTCACGCTCTCGGACGCGGAATTCCGCCTGGCCAACCTGCCCGACTACGAATTCACCGCCACCGGGGACTTTTCCTACCGGGGCCCGGGACGCGCCGAAATCAACGCGCAAGCCGACGGGC
The DNA here is from genome assembly GCF_017255185.1 of Parahaliea mediterranea. GTDB lineage: Bacteria > Pseudomonadota > Gammaproteobacteria > Pseudomonadales > Halieaceae > JAFKCZ01. The sequence goes on along the minus strand of NZ_JAFKCZ010000014.1, from coordinate 120,237 downwards.
ACATGGACGATTTGGGCTATCTGCTGGACTGGGTCGACCTGGACCTGACCGCCCTGGGCCGGGCCCGGGCGCGGCTGAAGCTGACGGGACCGCTCGGCCAGGTGGCGGTGGAACGCTTTGAACTCAGCACCCGTCACACCGACGGCCTGCAGGTGGATATTGCCGGCAGCCTGGCGCCGGGCGCGATCTCCGGCCAGCCCGCCACGCGGGACAACCGGGTGGACGTGACCATGCGCGGCCCCGGCCTGGCGGTGCTGCGCCAGTGGCTGGGGGAGCCGCCCTTCGAGCCCGGGATCTGGGAGCTGAACGCGGAAGTAACGGGTACCCGGGACGGTTTGCGGGCCTCGCGGGTCGACGCCCGCCTGGGCGAGCCCGGCGCCACCGAGATCCGCGCCACCGGGTCCATTGACCGGCTGTCGCTGGCGCGGCCGATCACCGCCGCATCGCTCAGCGGAATCGACCTGCAACTGACGGCAAGCGCACCGTCCCTGAACCAGCTCAACAGCTGGCTGGACCTCTCGCTGCCCCCGGACCACCGGCTCGGCGCGCGGCTCGCGCTATCAGGGGAAGGCAACAGCCTGCACATCGGCGACGGCAGCGCGCGACTGGAGGGCAGTGACCTCGAGATGGACCTGGACAAACTGTCGGGGCGAATCAAGGGCGGCGAGCAGTGGCGGCTGGAATCGGTGCGGGGCGACTTGAAGCTGTCGCTGAGTGACACCAGCGCCCTGTCGCAATACCTGGACCTTGAAGTACCGGTGCTCGGCGCGCTCTCCGCGAGCGCCACCCTGGCACAGGAGGGCCGGCGCTTCCACCTGGCCGACCTGGCCGCGGCCATCGACAGCGAACATGTCGCCCTCAGCGCCAGGGGGCGGATGGACGACCTGGCCAAGCTCGACGGCACCACACTCGACATCCAGTTCTCGGGCCTGGACACCCGCAATCTTGTGCACACCCTGCGCGAGGGATTCAGCTACCCCGAGCCGCTGGGCAGCCTGTCGGGCGGCGGCCGGCTGCAACAGGATGGAAGCACCTGGAACCTGTCGCGGATCAACATCAGCAACACCGCGGGCAAGGGCCTAAGCCTTGCGCTGAGCGGCGACCTGCGAGACCTGACCGGGCTGCCCCGCGGCGACCTGTCGCTGGACACCCGCATAAGCAACCGCCCCCTGCTCGCGGCGCTCACCGGCCTGCCGCTGCCCGACCTGCGCGCCGCACTGCGCACCGAGGCCGGCCAGGGGCGGATGCGTATTCGCGGCGACGCCACGCTGGGCGAGACCCAGTGGCGGATCGACAGCGACATCGGTTACGGCGATAGCGCGCTGACCGACCTCCGGCTCACCCTGGCGTCCCCCCATGTGCGCATCGCGGACCTCGGCCTCGGCGCGGGAGTCGTGGGCGACAGGGACCGCGGCGATACGCCGGCCAGGGACAATAGCCTGGAGTCGCTGATCGAGGCGCTACCGAACTACCCGCTGGAACTCGGCCTTCACCTGGGCGGCGTCAGCGGGGAGAGCACCCGCGTCCGCTCCCTGGATCTGGAAATCGAGGGCCGGGACCGGCAATACCTGTTGAAGACCCTGAATATCGACTATGAAAAGGCAGTGGCAGAGATCCGCGGCCTGATCGACCTAAAGACCCAGCCCCCGGCCATCAGTCTCGGCGGACAGGCCCTGGCCATCGACATGAGCCAACTGGTACGCGACCTGGGGGTCAAGAGTGACGTGCAGGGCGTGCTGAACCTGCGCGGCGGCGTCAGCGCCCGGGGCGTCAATCGCCAGCAGTGGCTCGGTTCCCTGGACGGCAGCGTGGCCATCGCCCTGGAGGACGCGGAGATCGAGGGGGCCGCCTACGACGTGCTGGCCACCGACCTGCTGGCCTGGATCTATTCCGGCGCCGCGCTGGAAAAATCCACCCACGTGCAGTGCACCATGGCCCACTTCGCGCTCAAGTCCGGCGTCGCCACCACCGACAGCATCTTTATCGAGTCGCCGCGCATGGTGGCCACCGGCGAGGGCGAGCTGGATTTCGTGCGTGGCAAGATGGACATCACCCTGGTGCCGCGCTCCAAGAACCGCACCCTGCAGATCCCCTCCTCCGTCACCCTGCGCGGCGATATGTCCAAACCCAAAACCCGGGTATCGCCCATCGCCGCCACCGCCGACGCCTCCGCCGAGGCGCTGATGCTGATCCCCAACCTGACCCTGAAACTGTTCGGGATCAAAAAAGACAACAGGGCGGCCACCCGTCCCTGCGAGGCCTCCCTGGGCCGTTGAAGCCTCCCGCCGTCGGGTGGCGGGCAGGCGCGAGCTTCGTGTTACACTCGCCACCGCTATAACAAACGGAACGGAACACTCTCTATGGCTTCGACTCGGGGCGAATTCAGCTCGCGCTTTGGTTTTATCATGGCCGCCGCGGGCAGCGCGGTGGGGCTGGGCAATATCTGGGGCTTTCCCACCCAGGCCGCCAGCAACGGCGGCGCGGCCTTCCTGCTGGTCTACCTGGTGCTGGCTTTCTCGCTGGCCTACCCCGCCCTGATGGCGGAACTGATTATCGGCCGCCACGCCCACGCCAACGCGGTCAGCGCCCTGCGCCTGATCTCACCCGGCGCGCTCACCCGGCGGATCGGCATGAGTACCGGCATCATCGGCTTCATCGTCGCCAGCCTGATCCTCAGCTTCTACGGCATCGTGGCCGGCTGGATGATCGCCTATTTCCTGGCCTCGCTGGCGGAGTTGCTGGGCCTGGACGGCGCCGCCGGGTGGCTGACGACCTTCGGCCTGCCGCGCAACGTGCTGTTCATGCTGGTGTTCATGGTTCTGACCGTGGGCATCATCTCCGAGGGCGTGCGCGAGGGCATCGAACGCTGGTCCAGCCGGCTGATGCCAATCCTGCTGGTGACCCTGCTGTTGCTGGTGGCCTACGTGCTGACCCTGGATGGCGCCACGGACGGGCTCAAGGTCTACCTGCTGCCCGACTTCGAGCGGGTGCTCTCGCCCAAGCTGATCATCAGCGCCCTGGGCGCGGCCTTCTTCTCGCTGTCCCTGGGTGTGGGCACCATGCTGATCTACGGTTCCTACGTATCGGACCGGGAAAACCTGCCCGCCCTGGGCGGCATGGTGACCCTGGTGGACATTTCCATCGCCGTACTGGCGGGCTTTCTGGTGTTGCCGGCGATGTACGTGGCGCTCAACAACGGGGTGGAGATTTTCAACGCCAGCGGCGCGCTGATCTCGGAGGACACGCTGATTTTCACCGTGCTGCCGGCGCTGTTCGACACCATGGGGACCGCCGGCGTGGTGGTGTCCCTGACCTTCTTTTTCCTGATGAGCATCGCCGCCCTCACCTCCTCCATCTCGATGCTGGAGGTCCCGGTGGCCTATACTATCGAGGAGCACGGGGTGAGCCGCAAAACCGCGGTGGTGATCATCGGGGCCCTGATCGCCGGGGTCAGCACCCTGATCCTGCTCAATTTCGGCGAGCTGTTCGGCTTTGTGATCGCCCTCACCACCCGCTACAGCCAGCCGCTGCTGGGCTTTATGTTCTGCATCTACGCCGGCTGGATCTGGCACCGCGACAGCCTGCTGCAGGAACTGCGCAAGGGCTACCCCGAGGTCGAGCGCGGCCTGTTCTGGAAGATCTGGCCGGCCTACGTGCGCGTGGTGTGCCCGGTGATCATCCTGGCGATCTTCGCCCAGTCGATCTGGGGCTAGCAGCCCGCTAGTAGGCGCCGTCGCCGGTACCGCCGGCGACGATCGCCACCCCGGAACTGGTACCCAGCCGGGTGGCGCCCGCCGCGATCATGGCCAGCGCCGCGGCCCTATCGCGAATTCCCCCGGAGGCCTTCACCCCGACCGCCGGCGCCACCCGCCCGCGCATCAGCGCCACCACCTCGGTGGTGGCGCCACCGCCGCCAAAGCCGGTCGAGGTCTTGACGAAGCCGACGCCGATCGCCGAACAGATATCGCACAGGCGCAATATACGCGCCTCGTCCAGCAGGCAGGTTTCGAAGATCACCTTCAGCAGGGCGTCGCCACAGGCCGCGTGGACAGCGGCGATATCCTCCGCCACGGCCTCCCAGTCGTCGGCGAGCGCCGCGCCCACGGCTATCACCATGTCGATTTCACGGGCACCGGCGGCAACCGCCAGGCGGGCCTCCTCGGCCTTTGCCGCCGGCAACATGGCGCCCAGCGGGAAACCCGCCACCGCGCAGGTGAGCACTTCGCTGCCAGCCAGGGCCGCGTGGGCCAGCGGCACAAAGCGCGAATTCACGCAAACCGCCTTGAAGCCGTATTCTCGCGCCTCGGCGCAAAGCGTCTCCACCTCCGCGGCGGTGGCGCCGGCGGCGAGCAGGGTGTGGTCGATGTAACTGGCCAGGGTTTGACGTTGGTCCATTCCGGTCGACCTCCGCACTGGTAGGGGACGGCTTGTCTATACTATATGGCCGGCAACATGGGCCGGTGCATTCGCGCAGTATAACCAACACCAGTATAACGTTGGGGGTGGCAGATATGGACATAGCCGTGATCGGTTCCAACATGGTGGACCTCATCGCCTACATCGACCGCCTGCCGGCGCTCGGCGAAACCCTGGAGGCGGACGACTTTGCCATGGGTTGCGGTGGCAAGGGCGCCAACCAGGCGGTGGCGGCGGCGCGGCTGGGCGCGCAGGTGATGATGCTGGGCAAGGTCGGCGACGACCTGTTCGCCGACAACACCATCGCCAATCTCAAGCGCGCCGGAGTCGACACCCGCCACGTGCACAAGGTACCCGGCGTATCCAGCGGGGTGGCGCCGATCATGGTCGACCGCCAATCCAACAACCGCATCCTGATCATCCCCGGCGCCAACAAGCACCTGCTGCCAGCGGACATCGACCGCGCCGCCGAGGACCTGATGCGCTGCAAACTGATCGTGCTGCAGCTGGAAATCCCCCTGCAAACGGTCTATCACGCGATCGCCTTCGGCAACGCCGCGGGCATTCCGGTATTGCTCAACCCGGCCCCGGCCAACGCGGCGCTGGACCTGGATCATGCCTGCCGTTGCGAATACTTCATTCCCAACGAGAGCGAGCTGGAGCTGATAACCGGTTTGCCGGTGCACAGCCTCGACGAGGTCCACACTGCGGCCAACCAGTTGCTCGGCCACGGCCTGCACAACCTGATCGTCACCCTGGGCAGTCGCGGAGCGCTCTATGTCACCCGGGATTCCCATCACCAGGCGGTGGCCCCCGTGGTGGACGCGGTGGACACCACCGGCGCCGGGGACGCCTTCATCGGTTGCTTCGCCCAAAGCGTGGTCGGCGGCATGGCGGTCATCCCCGCCATCGAACGGTCGGTGGCCTACGCCGCCCTCAGCGTCACCCGCCGGGGCACCCAGGCGTCCTACCCCAGTGGCGAGGACTTTCGACGCCACCACGCCTCCGCGCCTTCACGGTGACAGGGTCAGGCTGCCGCTTTCCTCCACCCGCTGGGTGGGCAGCAAACCCTTGAAGTCGATTTTGGCGGCAAAGCGGTAGTCCAGCGCCTCGTTGCGCTGGCGGCCCAGATCCGCCAGCAGGCGCAGCAGCTGGAGCATGTTCACACCGGCCCGCAGGGTGACGCTCTGTTCCGAATAGGGCTCGATGCGCGGCACCTCGTTGGTGAGGCCCGAGACCAGGGAGTGGTCCAGAATGTCGACCGAGTAACTGATACCGGCGATATCCAACGCTTGCTTGTTGGGATTGGCGATACGCAGGGTGATTTCAAATCGCGGCCCGCCATCGCCGGCCGGCAGCGAGCGGACACTGTCCACATTGACCACGGGCGGATCCATGTCCGCCATCAGCGAGGCGCAACCCGAGAGCATTGCCGCCAGACACAACAACAGGGGTATACGAGCCAACTGGACTTTCATTTTCTTCATCGCTTGCCTCACAGGCACGGCTCTCGCTGCAGTGATTGAGTTCATCGTGATTTTCCCCGGATCGCGGCGGAGGCAAAAAACAGGCCGTAACCGAAGCTGCCCGCGGCGAATACCAGGGCCACCCAGTCGCCGGTTTGCCGGTACATCCACACGCTGAAAGCGAGCATCGCGGCGGTAAGAATCAAGCCGATCCAGCGCCCGGTCTGCGACATGAGAATCTCCCGAGGAATGAATAATGCGCCGGGCGCTTTCCCGCGCGGCAAACCTCCGTCATAATACCATCACCATGACCAAATTCATTGCGATCTTCCTGGGCGTGCTGATTGGCCTGTTTACGCTGGAAATGCTCCAGCCGGTACAGCAGCACTTCATCCAGCCCTTCACCACCGGCCTGGCGACTCTCAGCGCGTCCCTCATCACCCCCTTCGACGCCGATGTCATCGCCTATGGGCGGGTGATCGAGCACACGGTAAACCGCTTCGCCGTATCCATCGAAGCGGGTTGCAACGGAGTAGAGGCGGCGATCGTGCTGATTGCCGGCATCCTGGCCTTCCCCGCCAGCTGGCGCCATCGCCTGCTGGCCATCCTGGTGGGCTTCGTGACCATCCAGGTGATGAATATCGGGCGCATCATCAGCCTGTTTTACCTCGGCCAGTGGAGCGACTCTGTATTCAGCTTCACCCACCTGTACTTGTGGCCGGTGCTGATCATGCTCGACGTGCTGATTGTGTTCCTGCTTTACCTGCGCTACCTCAACCGACGGGACGCCGCGGTCGCCACATCGTGAGTAGCGAATCCTCCCCCTACCGCTACATGGCGTGGGTGCTGTTGATCATGGTGCCCTGCTTTGGCCTGTGGTACGCCGGCGGCGCGCTGCCCGCGGCGCCGGCCTTCTACCTGGCGCAACTCGCGCTGGAGTGGGCCCTGCCGGAAGTGGTCGAGTCGGTGACGCTCAGTGACAGCAAACTGATGGTGATGACCCATTTCGGCGAGATCGACGGCCGCATCGTCCCCGCCGCCGAAGCCGGATACCAGATGGGCTTCCCCGTGGATACCCGCCTGCTGTCGTTTTCGATCCCCTTCTTCGCCGCCCTGTTGTTCGCCTCGCGGGTCAGCCAGGCGCTGGAACGCTTCTGCCGCGGGCTGGTGGTATTGTGGTTGTTGATGGCCCTGGGCCTGGTCAGCATCAGCCTGAAAAACCTGATGCTGGGACTGGGAGCCACCCTGTTCGAGGCGAGCGCCGTACCGCTGCCCCCGCCGGCCGCCATCGCCCTTCTTTACCAGCTCAATACCCTGATCGTGCCCACGCTCACCCCGGTGCTACTGTGGCTGTGGCTGGCGCGCGACTCCGCCATGCTGCAGCGTATCTGGGCTCGCTACGGCACGCCCGCCGGCGCCGCCAGCTAGGCCGCGTCGCCCAGGCTCCCCTCGTCCGTCGACCGCCTCGCCAGGGCCGCGGCGAAGTCGGCTTCACACCCCTCCAGCGCCGCCATCAAGGCCCGCTCGACCAACCAGCGCGCCTGGGCGGTAAACGCGTACACCCGGGCGTGGACCGCGGCGTCGCGCCAGTTCCGCGCGGAGCGCCGCGCGCTGAGCGTCTCGAAACTCGCCAGCGACGCCGCCAGCCGCGCCAGGTCGCGCGGGCATTCGCAACCCGGGGCATGACTCAGGCCGCCCGCCGCCGCCAGGGCCTCGGTGCTGAACTCCCTGGGCCGGGCCTGTACCAGCTCCCCCACGTCGGAACAGCCCCGACGCGCGACATTGGCCGCCGCGCAGTGGCCCAGTTCGAAGTTCAGGCGCCCGGGCTCGGGCGGAAATGGCATGGTGCCCAAACCCGCGGCCCGGGCGTGCGCCTCGGCGCGCTCGCCGGCGCTTTCGCACGCGAGGATGGCGCGGCCGGCGCCCAGGGTCGCGCGCAGCGCGAGTGCGTTCTCCACCGCCGCCCCGCAGAGCCGCGGGGCGAACAACACCAGGACATCGCAGCCCTTCAATTGCTCGCATACGCTGCCCGGCACCGCGTCGGCCGGCGCTCGCACCAACAGCGCGTCCACCCCGGCCAAATAGCCCTGGTGCCGGTGCAACCAGTCGCAAAGAGGGATGCCGACGAAGGCGCCGCGAATCTTGGGTTCCGGCGACGCCTCGCCGTTGCGCGCGACCTGCCTTAGCAGGCTGTCCAGGGTCTTGCGCCCGGCGCCGGCGATTTCGCCGATACGCGCGCCCCTGGCCACCAGCGCCGCGACCAGCTGCAGGTGCTCCAGATCGCCCTGGGTGTACTGTCGGCGGCCGCTGGCGGATTTCTGGCTGGCGCCGAGCCCGTAGCGGCGCTCCCACACCCGCAGTGTGTCCGGCTTGAGGCCGGTCAGGCGGGCAACGGTACCAATGGCGTAGAGGGGGCGATGCTCCAATACCGACTCAGTCATGCCTGGCTCCCGGGTTGACGTGTGGTATTGCTACGCCGCCGCCAGCCGCGCGGATGACCGGATTATCATCGCGCTACCGGTAAAAATCCGTCATTGCGCTGCTCCGAAACGCCCCCGTCCGCGTATCACACAATGCGCCCTTGCGCCCGGCAGCCACCGGCGCTAACGTCGAAACACCCACACAGGAATCCAGTACCATGCACCAGCACGCAACCCAGCCGCCGCGCCCGGTGATCGGCATAGGCGCCTGCCTGGCGGGCCAGGAAGTACGCTACAACGCCCAGAGCAAAAGCCCCAACAGCCACGTGCGCGCGCTGACGGAGGCCTTCGATGTCAGGCCCTTCTGCCCGGAAGTGGGCATCGGCATGGGCATCCCCCGCCCCCCCATCCATCTGGTGGGCAGCGACGGCGGCGCGGTGCGGGCGCTGGATGTCGAATCCCACAGCCGGGACTACACCGAACCGCTGGCGAACTACGCCCACACGGTGCTGGCGCGGGCGCCGCGGCTGTGCGGCTATATCCTGGTCAAGGGCAGTCCCAGCTGCGGCTACGACCGGGTAAAACGCTTCGCGGACAACGGCTACAGCGTGGCCTCGGATACCCGGGGCATCTTTGCCTCGGCCCTGGCCGCCGCCGACCCGCTGCTACCGCTGGAAGACGACGGCCGCCTCAACGACCCCGGGCTGCGGGAGAGTTTCGTCTCCCGGGTGTACACCTACCACGACTGGCGCGCGCTGTGCGACGCGGGCCTTGGCGCCCGCGCCCTGGTCGATTTCTACAGCCGCTACAAGTACCTGGTAATGGCCCATCACGTCCCCAGCTACAAAGCCCTGGGGCGAATGCTGGCGGACGCCGGCAAGCGCGATATCGACCTACTGGCGCAAGAGTTTATTCACACCCTGATGGCGGCGCTGACGGAGCGCGCCACACAGCGCTCCCACAGCAATGTGCTGTTCCACCTCTCGGGCTACCTGAAACGGCAACTCAGCAACGACGAGCGCCAGCGCCTCAAGGATCTCATCGACCAGTACCGCGTGGGCGAGCTGCCGCTCATCGTGCCGGTAACGCTGCTCAAGCACCACTTCGCCAACAACCCCAACCCCTACATCGACCAACAGGTTTTCATGGCGCCCTACCCCGACCACCTGCGCCTGCGCAACCACTTGTAGGACCTGAAGGGAACGGGCGCCATGGCGTGACGGCTCCCGGGCACATGATGCCCATGACCTGCGCAACCGCAGCCCGGTTTATGGGCCGGCACCCACTCCATACCAGGCGAGCGTGCGCGCCAGTTTGGCGTCGTTGCCAAGGCGGCGGTGCTTATTGAGCCGTTTCAAGGCAAAGGCCTGGGACCCCTTGATCGGGACAAAGCGGACACGCCACGGCAAGTAGCGGGGCACGACGCGGCAGGGCGTATCCCGCAATAGACTCATGGCTTTCAACCATACGTCGTCCGCCTGCGGACTCAAGGTCGAGAACAGCCTGTCATTGAACGCGTCGGGGTGAAGACTCCCCGGAAAATACATCACCCCACCCACGCCCGTGGGAAAGATATCCAGGGAAGCCTGCGTACTGGGGGTATTCCACTCCCATTGCTTGTACGGGCGCAGTCGGCCGCGTCGCCGCCTGATCCCGTGACCGCGGTGACAGTGAATCGCCTCCGGCTGCCGCCGATAGGCCGCGTACAGCCGGTCCAGCATATCGGCCGGGTATATCATATCGTCGTCGACCGTCACTACCAGGCTGTCCGGCCAGTCCTGCATGGTATAGAAATACTTGGTGAAGGGCCCATAGTCCTTGGCGCAGTAGCGGATGCTCAAGCCCCGTTCCTGTTGCCGCAACAGCAGCGGGTTGGCTTCGGCTTGAGCCCGGTATGACACAGGCACACAGAGCACAACCCGGTCGGCTCTCAGGCGCTGGCGCAACAGTGATTCAACAGCCAGATGGGCCAGTGCCAGACGTTCGCCAAAGGATGTCAGGCTGATGACGATATCATCGGACATCGCATTGCCAACACCCGGCCCGCCGCCGGATTCCGCCATTTCCTCGAATCGCCGGTGTCGGAAATCGTAATAGCGATGAAGGTGGTCCCGGAGACGCCGGTCTATCCGCCGGTGACGCCGACGCGACCCGTAAACAGGAGCTAGGAGCATATACGCACTTTTGCGGTTCCGAACAGACCGCGAAAAGACTAGCGCCGTTAACTTAAGGAAGCCTTACCTGCCGGCCCGCTCCCGCCCCGGCGTCAGTGACTTGGATAGATGGCGTCCAGGGCCTGGTCGAGCTCGGGGTAGCAAAACTCGAAGCCGGCCTCGCGCAGGGCCGACGGCACCACCCGCTGCCCGGACAGCAGCAGCTCCTCGGCCATCTCGCCCAATGCGAGTTTAAGCACCGGGCCCGGCACGGACATCGGCGGCAGGGTGCGAAACCGCCGGCGCATGGCCTCGCAGAATTCGCGGCCGGTGACCGGCACCGGCGCGGTGAGATTGAAGGCGCCGTGGAGACAGGGCTGGTCCAGCAGGAAGAGAATGGCGGCGACCACGTCGTCGCGATGTATCCAGCTGAGCCACTGGTCGCCCCGCCCCATCCAGTTGGCGATACCCAGGCGGAAGGGGCGCGCCATATCCACCAGCGCGCCGCCGCCGGCGTCCAGTACCACCCCCAGGCGCAGGTAGCAGGTACGCACGCCGAGATCCTCCGCCTGTGCCGCCACTTGCTCCCAGCCGCGGCAGAGATCGCTGGCAAAACCCGGCACCGGCGCGGCCTCCTCCGCCAGGAAGTGATCCCCCTGATGCCCGTAGTAACCGACCGCGCTGGCCGAGAGCAAGGTATGCGGTGGCTGTTCACGCTCGCGCATGAAGGCGATCAATGCGCCGGTGGTATCGAGCCGGCTGGACACCAGTTCGCGTTTGTAGCGCCGGCTCCAGCGCGCGCCGGCCATCGATGCCCCGGCGAGGTTGACAACGGCCTCCACCGGCTGCTCGCGCAGCTGGGCCAGGGACTGCACGAAACGCAGCCCGTCGCGGCCGCCCCGTGACTGCCGTGTGAGCACGGTCACCCTGTGCCCGGCATCGCACAGGGCCGGGATGAGGGCAGTGCCAATAAACCCGGTGCCGCCGCTGACCAGAATCTCCATAAGCCACCCCCGGATTCCGCTTCACTGGCACTCTACGCCCCCCTGTTTGCCGGGGCAAATCCACGAGTGCATCCTCTCTCGGCGACCCTGCGTATAATCGCCGCATGCATACCGATGACGCACACAGCGCGCGCCTGCTGGATTTCATCGCGCGATACCCCCGCCTGGTGGTTCTCACCGGCGCCGGTGTCAGCGCCGGCTCCGGGATACCCACCTACCGCGACCGCGAAGGCAACTGGCAACACAGCGCGCCCATTACCCACCAGGCCTTTGTCGGCAGCGACTCCGCGCGGCGCCGCTACTGGACCCGCTCACTGGCCGGCTGGCCGGCGGTGCGCGACGCCCGCCCCAATGGCGCCCACCTCGCGCTGGCGGCAATGGAGCGCGCCGGCGTGGTAGAGCTGGTAATCACCCAGAATGTGGACCGGCTGCACCAGCGCGCCGGCAGCCGCAAGGTTATCGACCTCCACGGCCGCCTGGACCGGGTCCGCTGCCTGGACTGCGAGGGCCTGCAATCCCGCGAGGATATCCAGCGCCACTTCGCCCACGGCGGCGTGCACCCGCAGCCCGCGCCAGCGGCGCCCCGGCCCGACGGGGACGCCGACATCACCGAGCCCGCCGCCGACCTGCAGCCACCGCGCTGCCCGGCCTGCCGCGGGATGGTGATGCCGGACGTGGTGTTCTTCGGCGGCGCGGTACCGCGCGACACCGTGGCGTGCTGCAAGGCGGCCATTGACACCGCCGACGCCCTGTTGGTGGTTGGCAGCTCGCTGCAGGTCTACTCCGGTTTCCGTTTCTGCCGCTACGCACGGGACACCGGCAAACCCCTGGCACTGCTCAATCCCGGCGCCAGCCGGGCCGACCCCATGGCCGCGTTAAAACTGGCGGCGAACTGCGCGCCGGTGTTAGCCGCGGTGGCAAATCACCTTACCACCACGCCGGCGGCGCCCCCGCCCCGCTGAGTCCAAAAAAAGCCCGCGCCATAGGAGGGGGGGCGGCGCGGGCAAGCGGGACGACAGGGAGGTGTCAGTCAACCAGTAGTGTGAGCTGAATCAAGGGGCTACCGGTCACCTCGGCCGACGATGGGTCGCGGGCGATGGCGGTATAGTGATTGCCGGCCTCGAGTGCCAGCGGCGCCCCGGAATCAAAGGCCACCACCGCTTTGTCACCGGCGGCGGTGACCGTTACCCAGTAGTTACCCGGTGCGATTGCGAGTTGATCCGTGGCGTCCGGATAGGCCAGGTTGGCGATGGCCGGTTCGGCGTCGGCGATCACGCCGTCGGCGGTCAGGTACACATCGACGGGAATTTCCGCGGCCACCAGGTAGGACCCGTGCACCACGCGAACGGTGGCCTCGGTGGCGACACTGCGCCGCTCGTCCCCGGTCAACACCGCCTCGATGGTGTCCTCGGCAAAGGACCCCACCGCGAGTACGGTGTAGCTCCGCGGCGCTTCCAGTTCGAGGTCGGCATCAATGGGCGCAATACTGTTGTCCGCGTCGGCGGCAACCACCACGTTATAGGTGCCACTGGGCGCCTGGATGTCGTCGTAGGCGCTGGCCGCGGGAAACGGCACCGCGTCCAGGGCCACGGCACCGTCGACCAACACGTCCACCGCCGGGGTATCGGCGGAGTTGTGTACCACCCGCACTGCCGAGACGCTGTTTACATCGACCACCTCACTGGCCTCCGCGGCCCCCACGGCCAACAGGCTGGCGGGGCTGGCGCCGGTCTTGAAGGTGTTGTCGACGGCCACCGCCAACAGCTCGGTGCCGGCGGGAAAGGACAGCGCCCCGCTGTCGAACACCACATCCGTGGATCCGGCCGGGGCGATGCGGACCTGGTACTGGGTGTCTGGCTCCAGGGCGACGGGCCCGGCGGCGTCGCCGAAGGCCAGGTTAATGGGTGACGCGCCTGCCAGCGCCTCGCCCGGCGCGGTGACAAAGACATCGACCGTGCCCACGCCCGCGGCGGCGTGCAGCACCGACACCTGCACATCGCCAACGTCCCCGATAGCCACCGGGTCCAGCACCCTGGCCTTGATATTGACCTCGCCCGCCGCGTCGAACAGGCGGTCGTAGGCAACCACGTCGGTGCGCTGTCCCTCCTCCAGCGTCAGCGCAACGGGGCCGATCACCGACACCTCCGAACCGTCCGGCAACAGGCCCCGAACCTCGACCTCGTAAGTACCCGGATCAAATTCGATCAAGCCCGAGGTGGCTTTGAAGGGCACGTTCTCCAGGGCGCGCTCACCGTCCACGTAGACGTTGACGTCGGGCGCGTCGGGGGAGGCGTGGGTCACACGCAGCTCGGCGGAGCGCACCTCCGGTACCGGCGGCATGGGATCGGGCATGTCCTGGGAATCGTTGTCGGAACCGTCGCTACAGGCCGCCACCAGCGGCAGCAGCAGCGCGAATGAAAAATATTTGATCAACTGCATGACAAGCTTCTCCGTTGAGCCTTGGGTACAATTTTCTACGCGCCGCGGAAACGGCGCGGATTTACGACCAGTCCCGGGCAAGCACCGAATGGCTGGACAATACCTGGACACTTTGTCCGTCGGACACTGATCCAGCGGATACGGCAACTACGTAAGCAAGGCATGAGTTCACCGATCATATTCTGGTTCCGACAGGACCTGCGGCTGAGAGATCACCCCGGCCTGAGCGCGGCGGCCGCTACCGGTCGCCCGCTGCTACCGGTCTACATTCTCGACGAGGACACACCCGGCCACTGGCGCCCCGGCGGCGCCAGCCGCTGGTGGCTGCACTACAGCCTGGAGGCCCTGGATACCGCGCTTCGACAGTGCGGCGCCAGGTTGCTGCTGCGCCGGGGTCCCGCCCTGGAGGTGTTGCGCGAGCTCTGCGCCGAGAGCGGCGCCGAAGCGCTCTACTGCACCCGGCAATACGAACCCTGGGCCGCGCAGCTGGAGCGGGCGCTGTACGATGACCTCGGGGCGCGCGGTGTGGAGGTCAAACGCTTTCCCGGCAACCTGTTGTTCGAGCCGGGCAGTGTGCTCAACCAGTCCGGCGAACCCTTCAAGGTGTTCACCCCCTTCTGGCGTCATTGCCTGCGACAGCCCGAGCCGCCCCTGCCGCGCCCCGCCCCGGAGGCGCTGGCGGGCCACAGGCACTCGCTCGCCACGGAGAAACTGGGCGACTGGCGCCTGGTTCCCCACAAGCCCGACTGGGCCAGTAACTGGCACCAGCACTGGCGGCCGGGCCCCGAGGGCGCCGGCGACCGTTTGCAGGCCTTCCTCGCCAACGGAGTGAGCGACTACGACACCGGTCGCAACCACCCGGCGCGGGAGTGCACCAGCCGCCTGTCGCCCCACCTGCACTACGGCGAGATATCCCCGCGCATGGTCTGGCACGCGGCGCAGCGCGCCGGCAGGGAACACCCGGCGCTGGCCGACGAGGTGGCGAAGTTCCTCAGCGAGTTGGGCTGGCGCGAATTCGCCCACCACCTGCTCCACTTCTTCCCCAACCTGCCCGAGAGCCCTTTCAAGGCCCAGTTCGACGCCTTTCCCTGGCGCTGGGATGAGGGGGCACTACACGCCTGGCAGCGCGGACGCACCGGCTACCCGGTGGTGGACGCGGGGATGCGCGAGCTTTGGCAAACCGGCTACATGCACAACCGCGTGCGCATGGTCACCGCCTCCTTTCTCACCAAGCACCTGCTGCTGCACTGGCGACACGGCGAGGATTGGTTCTGGGACACCCTGGTGGACGCCGACCTGGCCAATAACGCCTCGGGCTGGCAGTGGGTAGCCGGCAGCGGCGCCGACGCGGCGCCCTACTTCCGCATTTTCAACCCGGTAACCCAGGGCGAAAAATTCGACGCCGGCGGAGACTACGTGCGGCGCTGGGTCCCCGAACTGGCCGCCCTGCCCGACAAATACCTGCACCAGCCCTTCGCGGCGCCGGCCCCGGTGCTGGCCGGGGCCGGCGTGGTACTGGGCGAGACCTATCCCCAGCCCATCGTCGACCACCGGGAGGCGCGCCAGGCCGCCCTGGCGGCCTACGAGGTCGCCCGCAACTAGCCGGTGGTAAAAACGGCGTTTTCGGTTGATACTGGGGAGTACCGCGAAAGCATCGCACCCCTACCTGAAAGGACACAGGAGCCAACCATGCGTAAATCCCTAGCAAGCCTCACCGCCACCATCGCGCTTGCCGGTATCCACCACTCCGCCAGTTATGCCGACATCGCCGAGGTGGAAACCGAGGACGGCGAGGTAATAACCTTCGAGTACGAGGGCGACCTGTTGCGCATCAATCCCACCGGCAACGAGCAGGGCTACATGCTGATGCGCGACGGCAAAATGTACGTGGTGACCCAGAACGATGGCCAGCCGATGGTGCTGGACATGAGTTCGGCCTTCAAAATGTTCGGCGCCATGGCCGGGAGCACTGCTCCCAGCACGGTGGAAAGCCAGGTATTGTCACTGCAAGCCACCGGCAAGAGCGAAACCCTCGGCGGTATCCAGGGCGAGGTCTATGCGCTGCGCTACATCGACCACAACGGCAAGGAGCAGAGCGCCGACATGGTGCTGTCCAAGGACCCGCTGGCGCGCGGGTTCCGCGACGCGATCCAGAGCATGGCCGTCAACATGGCGAAGTCGCTGGACAAAGACTCATTCAAGGACGAACTGGAAGCCGGTGAACAAATGCAGGCCAAACTGCAGGACCTGAACATGGGCGTGCTGCGCTACGGCAGCGACATGCGGATTCGCTCGATAGAGGACACCAACGTGGCCGCCGAGCGCTTTGCCCTGCCGGCCGAGCCCACCGACCTCGGCTCCATGCTCAGCGAGGCCTTTGGCGGCGGACAGGGCGGCGAAAGCGGCGACGACAACAGCACCGGCGGCATCCTGGGCAGCATCTTCGGTGGCGGCCAGAACCAGGATCAAGGGCAGGACCAGGGCGACGACGGTGAACAGGGGCAGAAATCCGCCGCCGAGGCCGTGGGCGAGGCCTTCGGCAAGCTGTTCGGTAACTGAGCCCGCACCCCCCGTGTGACATTGCGCCCCGGCGTTTGCGCCGGGGCAGCCCCTCCCCACCCCCTCACGCATGAGTTCAACGACAGGCTTTGAGCTGGCGTGTATTTGCATCGCCCGGCCGCTCAAGAACCCGGGGCGATTCACAGTTTTGCAAAAAAAGGGGAATCAGATCGCCCCTCGGCGCGTCTGAGAGCGCGTTTTCTACCTTATAATCACCCCAAAACAAAACAAAAATTTACCGGGACTCTTTTGTCAATACCCTTTCGCACCAGCTTGTTGTGCCTGCTACTGCTTGCCGGCTTTGTCGGCGGGTGCGCCAAAAGCGGCCCGCAATCTCCGCTTGCCAGTCGCGGCGAGCTCGACTTGCGCCACTGGAAACTGACCGAGACAACGCCCGTACCACTGGCCGGCGAATGGGAGTTCTACTGGCAACAGCTGCTCGAACCCGGGCAATTCCAGGATCCATCCGGCGATCGGCTCTACCGGGCGGTGCCCGAGTACTGGACACGATACGAGCCCGCCTACCCGGACCGGGGCTTCGCCACCTACCGCCTAAAAATCCATATGCCAGCGCAAAGTGGCTCGCTGGGCTTGCTAATTCCCCCGCAGGGAACGCAGTATCGCCTGTGGTTGAACGGGCGCGTCTTGAGTGAAAACGGCCAGGTGGGACGCAACCCGGACCAAACCGTGCCCGCCAGAGCGGAAACGCTTGAATTCTTTGAGGCCGACGGCGGAACTCTGGAACTGGTAATTCAAATCTCGAATTTCCACCACCGCAAGGCGGGATTCCGCAACGCCATCACCCTGGGTCCGGCCAGTACCATGGTGTCGCGGCAGCAGGTCAATTCACTATTCGATGCCGTGCTCGGCGGCATGGGTATCATTATCGGCATCTACCACCTGCTGCTGTTCGCCTATCGCCCCGCCGAAGCCTCCAACTTTTTTTTCGGCCTGCTGAGCCTTTTCGTGGCCGCACGCCTGTGGTTCACCAACCACGGAATCTTGACCTGGCTCCTGCCCGGTTTGTCCTGGGAATGGGCCCTGAGGGCCGAGTATCTCACCTTCTATTTCTCGTTAGTGCTCTATGCCACTTTCATGCGCTCACTGTACCCCCGCGAGTACCCGCGCTGGTTTATGCAATTGATGTGGAGCGCGGCCACCGTGTTTAGCGTGGTAACACTGTGTACCGACACGTACTTCGCCAGCTTGCTGATTCCACCCTACCAGGTGCTCTACCTGTTCTATTTGGGCGCGCTGGCGGTCATGCTGTGCAAGGTGGTACTGCGGCGGCGGGATTACTGGTTTTATGTCGCCACCGCGTCGGTGATCGTGGCCACCGGCAATGTCGTGGAAATCCTCTATCAGCGAGGTTTGTTGTCGGCGGGCGACGCCTCCGCGCCCGCCTTCGTCGGCTTCCTTCTGGTGCAGGCGGCGATGCTCTCGGCGCGTTTTTCCCGTTCGTTCGGGCAGGTCGAGCAACTGTCCCGAACGCTGGAACAACGCAATGCCCGCCTGCAGGAAAGCGAGCTTAAGTACCGCACTATTTTTGAAGACTCGCAGGATGTGATTTTCCTGGTCGGCGCCAAGGGCCAGCTGGACGCGGTCAATCCCGCCGTTCAATCATTGCTGGGTTATTCGCCACAACAACTCATGCTTCCGACAGCGCACGGCGAGCTAGCGAGAGGGCTGCAACGCTTTGTCGAACTCATTCGCTCACAACAAGAGATTCAGGGCTTTACCACGAGCCTGAAACACCGGGATGGCCATCTGGTACCGGTGATGATCTACGCCGATGTGCGCCGGGACGAGTACGGCGATTTCAGTGGTTACCAGGGCTACATTCGCAATATCACCGACAAGTTGCAGGCCGAGCGGCAGCGGTTGCGCGCGGACCAACTCGAACAGGCGGCCGCGCTCGACCCGCTGACCCGCGTCTACAACCGGGGCTATTTCCAGTCGGCGGCGCAGCGCGAGATCGGTCGCGTCAAGCGCTCCGGTGAACCACTGGCACTGGTATTGCTGGACATCGACCACTTCAAATCCGTCAACGACAATCACGGCCACCTGGCGGGCGACGAAGTGTTGGTGGAAATTGGCGCGTTGCTCGAGAACCAGACGCGGGAATCGGACGTGGTCGCGCGCTACGGCGGCGAGGAATTTGTGCTGCTGCTGACCAATACCAGCGTTGAGCAGGCCATCACCCGATCAGAGGAACTGCGGCAACTGGTGGCGGACAGGACGTTCCGCGCGGATTTCGAAACCGACATCCGCATCACCATCAGCCTGGGCGTCGCCGGCTGGCGAAACGGCGAAAGCCTGGCGCAGACACTGGAGCGGGCGGACAGCGCCCTGTATGAATCCAAGCACGGGGGGAGGAATCAGGTGAGTTTGGCGGCTTGAGTGATTGGGCTGGGTATTCAAAGAATTGGAGGCTCGGGTCGGAATCGAACATCCACCAACTGAATCGGGTAATCAGTTGCTGGCAGTCCATCCACGTACAGATCCATTAGTTAAAGCCAGGAAGCGCTTCTGAATAGATTTCAATTCCCCACGCACTCCATCAAATTTCTCCGACATCTTGTACTTCGCTAAAAACTTAAGGTTACTGGCTAGCCTGCCAAAGGAAATACAAATCACTTTCTCGAGCGACAAGGGGCTTCTTCAACGTTCTATTAAAATCCATAGCCGCGCCAACTAACGCAGATGCACCTCCCAGAGCGGCGATTATTTCACCGATATTGTGCGGTAGAACCCCCGAGTAAAGACCGACGGCAACTGTTCCGGAGCCGAAGATGACCTTCTCCTTCAATGCATCCCGGGTCTTATACTTCCAATCTGCTATGCGCTTGTTTATCTGATTGATCTCAGGTAAAACCTGGTCTCTGAAAGCTTCAGAAATCTCTGCTACTTCCCAATTCCTTGAGTCATTGAGCATTGAATACAGGCTGCTTCTGTAAACAGAAAATGCTTCATTTTCTCGCTCACGTAGGCGAAGAAGATAATCCAAGTCTTTTGAAAAAACTGAGGGAATCGCATGATGAAAGGCAGTGTTAAATGCCTGTGAATTTGCTGTCTTTGCAGATGCATTCATTTTAGACGCAATTTGCATCTGCATCGGATTATCGCAAAGGTATGATGTTTTAAAAAATGTAGAATGCCACTCTTGGCGACCTAGATCTTCGAGAATCGGAGAGATAATAAATGACAACAATCCCTCTGAAACCACCTCTCTCTTAGAAAATTCGTAAGGTAATTTCTTATTTAATAAATTCTCAAGAAACTCTGGCAGCATTCCCTTGAGGTGGAAGTAGACGCTTCCGTGATCAACTACATCGGTAGGGCCCATTACGTGCAAGTACGGACCAGCTCCTTCGCCCACATCGAAATAGACCCTGCATCGCTCCAGATAGAAATCCTCCAACAACTTAAAGAGCAGCTCTTGTTTCCTATCAATTTCATCAAGCAAAGGCTGGGCTAGTGTTTGACTATGGTGCTCGCAAAGCCGCACTTCGTTCTGAGCATATCTAATTATTCCCTTCTCAAACAACGGCCGGAGGAACTGATATTTTAAGATGCCGGTCAGTATCTCGCCTCGCGCATAATCCCCTATCTTGGAGGCTCCGGCTAAATAGACTTCCTCAAAAGGGTTCTGAATGTAGACTTCATCCGCATAAAGTACAGCAAACGACAAAAGACCTTCGAGTTTCGTGATCCTGCAGTCAGGATAACTGCATGGGTGTGGTCCACCGCTTAGCGATGAATTCGCTACAAATGAGAAATTTCTATTTGCACCAACTGAAGGGACAAAGTGATATCTAGCAATAAGTGCCATTGTTTGAGCGAACTCATAAAGTTCTTCCGCCGAACGCTCTGAAACAGCCTGTACAACGTCTCCGTCGCAAAACAATGAGATGGCAAGATCACATTCCTCAATAAACTCGTTGTAGTCCGTCACAAAAGAGGCGCTCCTGGATGGGATCACGGCACCTTTTACTTTATCCGATCAGCGAACAAAAATTACAGAAAAACGAGGGCTTTCAGGCCCCTATATCACGGATTTGCAGCGGAGTGTTCCCGCTTTGTTCCCGTCATGTTCCCGAAACAATGAGCTGAAATCTAACTATTTGATTTTAAAAGGAAAAATGGAGGCTCGGGTCGGAATCGAACCGGCGTACACGGAGTTGCAGTCCGCTGCATAACCACTCTGCCACCGAGCCTTTGGGGGGTTGGAACCGCTGTTGCCTGGTTCCGGTTCAAGCACACTGATTGTGCTTGAGGATACTGACTTTGAAATTGGAGCGGGAAACCGGGTTCGAACCGGCGACCTCAACCTTGGCAAGGTTGCGCTCTACCAACTGAGCTATTCCCGCCTCACATATGAGGGTGCCCATTGTATGAATTCTTGCGCGGCAGTCAAGAACTATGTCAGAAATTTTGTTTAACTGGCTGATATCTATACAGAATATCTGCCCCCTTCACTCCCCCCGCAGGACCTCGGCGGCGGCGCGCAGGTAGATAATCATCGACCACAGGGTCAGCACCGCCGCGGCGTAGAGCATGAGGTAGGACAGGGCCAGCAGCCAGCTCTCGTCGGTGGCGGGGTCGATGGCCAGCAGGCCGATGATGGCGAGCATCTGGAAGGCGGTCTTGACCTTGCCCACGTAGGACACCGCCACCGAGGTGCGCTTGCCCAGCTCCGCCATCCACTCCCGCAGGGCGGAGACCACAATTTCCCGGCCGATGATCACGCAGGCCGCCAGGGTGAACAGGATGGTGTCGTGGCGCTCCACCAGCAATACCAGGGCCACCGCCACCATGAGCTTGTCCGCCACCGGGTCGAGGAAGGCCCCGAACTTGGTCATCTGGCCCAGGCGGCGGGCCAGGTAGCCGTCGAACCAGTCGGTTACCGCGGCCACCGCGAATATGACGGCGGCCACCAGCAGGTGGTGCTCGAAGGGCAGGTAGAAGACCGCGACCAGTACCGGGATCAGCAGGATGCGCATGATGGTCAGCGCGTTGGGGATATTGATTTGCAAGTGGTGGCTCCTGGTCCTAATCCCCGCCGGCGTGCAGGTGATCGTAGATGTGTTGTGCCAGGGTCACGCTGATCCCGGCGATTTTTTTCAGTTCGTCGACACTGGCGTTCTTCACGCCCTGGGCGCTGCCGAAGTGCCGCAGCAACTCCCGCCGCCGCTTGGCCCCCACCCCGGGGATACCCTCCAGCAGTGACTGTCGCCGCGCCTTGTCCCGCCGCGCGCGGTGGCCGGTGATGGCGAAACGGTGCGCTTCGTCACGAATATACTGTATCAGGTGCAGGGCGGCACTATCGCCCGGCAATTGCTGTTCGCGGCCGCTGCTGCCCATTACCAGGGTTTCGAAGCCCGCCTTGCGGGTGACCCCCTTGGCCACGCCCACCACGGTGATGCCGTCCAGCTCCAGGGCCTCGAGCACCCCGGTGGCCTGGGCCACCTGGCCCTTGCCGCCGTCGATAAACAGGATGTCGGGCATCGCGCCCTCGCCGCTCTTGAGCCGCTTGTAGCGCCGTTCCAGGGCCTGCTGCATGGCACCGTAGTCGTCGCCAGCGGCGACGCCCTCGATATTGAATTTACGGTAGTCGGACTTGCGCGGGCCACTCTGGTCGAACACCACGCAGGAGGCGACCGTGGCCTCCCCCGAACTGTGGCTGATGTCGAAGCACTCCATGCGCTCCGGTGTCTGCGCCAGGCCCAGTATATCCTGTAGCGCCTGGGCCCGCTCCAGCGTGGTCTGCCGCCCCGCCACGTGCGCGGCGAGGTTGGTCTCGGCGGTCTGGCGCGCCAGCTGCAGCCAGCGGGCGCGGGTGTCGCGCACCCGGTGGCGAATGCGCACCTTGCGGCCCGCCTCCACGGAAAAGGCCTCCGCCAGGGTGTCCACATCCTCCGGCGGCGTATTGACAATAATGTCGGCGGGTATCGGCTGGCTGCCGTTCAGGTAGTACTGGGGCAGGAAAGCCGCCAGCACCTCGCCCTCGCTCTCCTCCAGCTTGAGGGGCGGGTAGTAGGTCTTGCTGCCCAGCACCCGGGCGCTGCGTACGAACAGCACCTGCACACAGGCGCGGCCGCGGTCCACCGCGGCGGCGACAATATCGAGGTCGCCGCTGCTGCCCTCAATGCCCTGGGTGGCCTGCACGTGCTGCAGCTGGCTGAGCTGGTCGCGCAGCACCGCGGCCTTTTCGTACTCCAGTTCCAGGGCGGCCTGCTCCATATCGTCCGCCAGCCGCACCATCAGTTCCTGTGACTTGCCCTTCAGGAACAATCGCGTGTTCTCCACCTGCTGCGCGTACTCGGCCTCGCTCACCACCTCCACGCAGGGACCGGTGCAGCGGTCGATCTGGTATTGCAGGCAGGGGCGCGAGCGATTGCGGAAATAGCTGTCCTCGCACTGACGCACCTTGAACACCTTCTGCAGAAAGTGCAGCGATTCGCGCACCGCGGCGGCGCTGGGATAGGGGCCGAAATACTGCCCCTTCTTGCGCTTGGGACCGCGGTGCAGGGCCAGGCGCGGGTATTTATCCTCGCTGGATAAATAGATGTAGGGATAGGATTTATCGTCCCGCAGCAGGATATTGTAGGGCGGCCGGTGCGACTTGATCAGGTTGTGTTCCAGTAGTAACGCATCCACCTCGGTGGATGTGACGGTTACCTGGATATTGGCGATGCGGCTCACCAGGGCCATGGTCTTCTCGCTCAGGCCGCTGGCGCGAAAATAGCTGCCCACGCGGTTGCGCAGGTTCTTGGCCTTGCCCACGTACAGCAGCCCGCCCTCGGCGTCGTACATCTGGTAGATGCCCGGCCGTGTGGTGAGCCGCTTGAGAAAGGATTGGTGGTCGAACTCGGTCATCGATCGCCGCCGTAGATCCTCGGCTCGATCTCCAGGTCGACACCAAAGCGCTCCGCCACCGACTCGCGGATGGCTTCGGCCAGCGCCAGTAACACGGCGCCATCGTTGCCGCCATAGTTCACCAGCACCAGGGCGTGCCCCGGGTGGACCCCGACGCCGTGCTCCCGGTGCCCCTTCCAGCCGCAGCGCTCGATCAGCCAGGCGGCCGCCAGCTTGCAGCTATCGCCAGCGGCCGGAAACACCGGCAGTTCGGGATGGTCGGCCCGCAGCGCTTCGGCGTGCGCCCGCGAAACCACCGGGTTCTTGAAAAAGCTGCCCGCGTTGGGCTCCCGCGCCGGGTCCGGCAGGCGCGCGCTGCGAATTGCCACCACCGCCTCAAACACCTCCACCGGTGTCGGCGTGCCGATGCCCTGCTGTTCCAGGTATTGACCCAGGGCGGGATACCGCAGCTGCGGATCCGGCGACAGCGGCAGCGCCAGCTCCACCGCGTGAATGGCCACCTTGTCGCGCAGGCGGTGCTTGAACACGCTGTCGCGGTAGCCCAGTTGGCACTGCGCGGCGTCGAGCACCATCGGGGCGCCCGACTCCAGGTCCACCGCGTGAACACGCCGCAGAAAACGGGACAGCTCCACGCCATAGGCGCCGATATTCTGGATTGGCGCCGCGCCCACGGTACCCGGGATCAGTGCCAGGTTTTCCAGCCCGTAGTAGCCCTGCTCCAGGGTCCAGGCCACCAGCTGGTGCCAGTTCTCGCCGGCGCCGATGCGCAGCTCCGCGCAACCCTCGCGCTTGCGCAGCAGCTTGCGGCCGCGGATGTCCACCTGTAACAGGGCCGCGTCCACATCGCCGGCGAACACGATATTGCTGCCCTCCCCCAGCGGCAGCAGCGGCATGCCGCTGTCCTGGGACCACAGTACCGCGCGCAACAGGTCCTCGGTCCGGGTGGCCGAAATAAAGGCCGCCGCCCGGGCGCGCAGCGCCAGGGTACTGCGCTGATCGAGGGCGTAGTCAGCGTGAACCTGCACGCAGGATCTCCTCCAGCAGGCCGTCGCTGGCGGCCTCGATCAGGTCGAGCACGCGGGCGAAGCCGTCGTCCTCGCCGTAGTAGGGGTCGGGTACTTCGCGCACCTCCGCCCCCGGGGCGAAGTCGAGGAACAACCCCAGATGGCCGGCGAAATCCACCGGGCGCATCGCCTGTAAGTCCCGCAGGTTGCTGTTGTCCATGGCCAGGATGTAATCGAAGCGGCCGAAATCCGCCGCGGCAACCTGCCGCGCGCGCAGGTGCTCCAGGTCGTAGCCGCGGCGCGCGGCCTCGGCCCGGGCGCGGCGGTCCGGCGGGTGGCCGATGTGCCAGTCGCCGGTGCCGCAGGAATCCACCGCGATCCGCGACTGCAGGCCGCGCCCCGCCACCCGGGCCTCGAACACGCCGTGGGCGGTGGGCGAGCGGCAGATATTGCCCAGGCAGACAAACAGGACCTGTGTGGGCGCCGCGCTCATGATTCACCTCCGGCAAAGCGCGCCCGCAAGCGCTCCAGGTCGGCGGGTGTATCCACACCGCCGGGGACCGCATCGCAGGCCGGGCTCACGTGGATATGCACGCCGTGGTACATGGCCCGCAGCTGTTCCAGTTGCTCCAGGGTCTCCAGCGGCGCCGGCTCCCAGGTGATGTACTGGTGCAAAAAGCGGGTGCGGTAGGCATAGATGCCAATGTGGCGGAACCAGTGCCCGCCCGCGGGCATCTGCCGCGGCGCGCTGGCGAACTGGTCCCGGGGCCAGGGAATCGGCGCCCGGCTGAAGTACAGGGCCCTGCCCTGCCCGTCCGCCACCACCTTGACCGCGTTGGGATCGCGCAGGGTCTCCACATCATCGATGGGTTCGCACAGCGTGGCGATATCCGCGCCCGGATTGGCCGCGAGGTTCGCCGCCACCTGGTCGATCACCGCGGGGGGGATCAAGGGCTCGTCACCCTGCACGTTGACCACGATGTGCCCGTCGTCGAAACCCAGGTCCGCCGCCACCTGCTGCAGGCGGTCGGTGCCCGTGGGGTGGGTGTTGGCGGTCATGCAGGCCTCGGCGCCGAAGTCCCGGGCCGCCGACAGGATGCGCTCGTCGTCGGTGGCAATCACCACCCGCGACGCGCCGCTGGCGCTGGCTTGCCGCCACACCCGCTGCACCATCGGCAGGCCGCCGATATCCGCCAGGGCCTTGCCGGGCAGGCGGGTGGAAGCGTAGCGGGCTGGAATGATGACGGTGAATGACATGCGCTGATGTACTCTCTATTGATCGGGGTGTTGATCGAACTATCGAACTGTTGCCTGGGCCAGCAGCCGTGAGCGTCAGGACGCCCTGGCGGTCAAGGCCAGCACCGCGTCGACCAGGGGCGCGGGCAGCCGCGCGTCGATGCACAGGTACCAGTAGCGGCCCGCGTCCTCCGGCGCCAGCAGGCCCGCGCATTTTACCGCGTCCTTCTCGGTCATGATAACCGGCGTGTTCTCCCCGGCCAGGTCGGCGAGGCTAAAGTGGTGATGATCGGGAAATACGGTTTCGCTCACCTCGAAGCCGGCCGCGCGCAGGCTGGCGAAAAACTGCGCCGGCTGGCCGATGCCGGCGATGGCCCGGACCCGCGGGGACAGGGCCCCGGGGCTGAAGTCCCGCCGCTCGCCGCTCGCCACGTCCACCAGCGCCGTCGGCAGGTAGCGCACGCCGTCGCGCGCGCCGTCGCCGCCGCGCAGCAGCACCCAGTCCACGTTGGCCAGGCGGCCCGCCGGCTCGCGCAGGGGGCCGGCGGGCAGGCACCAACCGTTGCCCGTGCGGCGCTGTGCGTCGAGCACGGCGATCTCGAAGTCGCGCCGCAAACGGTAGTGTTGCAGGCCGTCGTCGCTGATGATCAGGTCCACGTCATAGTCCGCTTCCAGGCGAGCCGCCGCCCTGCCCCGGTCCGGGTCGACCACGCAGGGGGCGCCGGTGCGCCGGGCGATCAGCAGCGGTTCATCACCCACCTGGGCGGCATCGCTGGCGGCGGTGACCGCCAGCGGATAGGCGCCGCCGCTGCCGCCGTAGCCGCGGCTGACCACCCCGGGGCGGTGCCCCGCCGCCCGCAGGGCTTCCACCAGGGCAATGACGATGGGCGTCTTGCCGGTGCCGCCGACGGTGATATTGCCCACCACCACCACCGGCACCCCGGCGCGGTGGGACGGCAGCCATCCGCGGATATAGAGCCCGCGGCGCAGCGCGGACACCGCGCGAAACAGGATTTCCAGCGGGCGCAACAGCCACAGCCAGGGCGCGCCCGCGTACCAGGCCCGCTCGATTCGGGTGGCGCCGGCCATCAGTCGTTGAAGTGCTGGTGATAGAGCTGGGAATACAGCCCGCCCTGGGCCAACAGCTCGGCGTGGCTGCCCTGGGCGACGATGCGGCCGGCGTCCATCACCACGATGCAATCGGCGCGCTCCACCGTCGACAGGCGGTGGGCGATGACGATGGTGGTGCGGTCCGCCATGATGCGCTCGAGGGCGCGCTGGATGCGGTGCTCGGATTCGTTGTCCAGGGCCGAGGTGGCCTCGTCCAGGATCAGCACCGGCGCGTCCTTGAGAATCGCCCGGGCGATGGCAATGCGCTGGCGTTGGCCACCACTGAGGCCGCCGCCATCGTCGCCGAGTACGGTATCGAAGCCCTGTGGCAACTGCTCGATAAAGTCCAGGGCGAAGGCGGACTCGGCCGCCGCCCGCACCGCCTCGTCGGTGGCGTTGGCCAGGCTGCCGTAGGCGATGTTGTTGCGCACGGTGTCGTGGAACAGGGTGACGTTCTGGGACACCATGGCCAGCTGCGCGCGCAGGTTGTCCAGCTGGTAATCGGCGATCGGCACGCCGTCCAGGGTAACCTCGCCCTGCTCGATGTCGTAAAAGCGCGCCAGCAGCTGCACCAGGGTGCTCTTGCCGCTGCCGGAGCGGCCCACCAGCGCCACGGTCTGGCCGGCGGGCACTTGCAGGTCGATATCGCGCAGTACTGGCGACTCGCCGCCGGGGTACTGGAAGGTGAGCTGGCGGATGGCGAGGTCGCCGCGCACCCGTTGCGCGGTGTGCGTGCCGCTGTCGCGCTCCTTGTCGGTGTCGATCTGGGCGAAGATATCCTCCGCCGCCGCCAGCCCGCGCTGCACCGTGGCCTGGATGCCGCTCAACTGGCGGATCGGCTTGCCCAGCATGCCGGCGGCAGTGAGGAAGGCCACCAGGTCGGCGCTGGTGAAGTCGGCGATCATCACCGGGTCGAGGGCGATCCACACCAGTACCGCCAGCGCCATCGCCAGCAGGGTCTGGATCACCGGCGTGGACAGGGCGTCGGCGAAGGCCAGCTTCAGGCTCTGCTCGCGATTGTAGTTGCTGGCCTGCTGGAAGCGCCCCGACTGCTGCTCCTGGCCGCCGAACAGGCGAATCTCCTTGTAGCCGCCGACGCTCTCGTTACTGACCTGGGTGACTTCCCCCATCGAGTTCTGGATGCGCCTGCTGTAGCGGCGGAAGTGCTTGCCCACCACCGACACCACCAGCGCGATCACCGGCGCCACCACGAAAAACACCAGGGTCAGGCGCCAGTTCATGTAGAGCATGTAGCCGATCAGCACCAGGACGGTCAGGCCCTCGCCGATGATGACTTTGAGCGCCTTGGTCGCCGCGCCGGACACCTGTTCCACATTGAAGGTGATCTTGGAAATCAGCGCGCCCTGGCTGTGGCGGTCGTGGAAACTGCAGGGCGCGGCCATGATGCCGTCAAACAGTTCGCAGCGCAGCTTGTGGATCAGGTTGCGCGCCACCGTGGTCATGAAATAGGTGCCGGCGAAATAACCGGTGGCGCGGCCGCAGGCCAACACTACCGCCGCCACCGGCACCGCGATGCGGGCGAATTCCATCTGGGTGGTGGTGGTCTCGTCCCAGAACCGGTAGGCGATGCCGGCGACGATACCGCCCTCGGCGCCGCGGCTGTCGCCGAGTGAATCCAGCAAAAAGCGCATCATGTCGGCCAGCAGGGCATTGCCGGCGGAGTACAGCACGAAGCCCAGTACACTGAGCGCGAACAGGCGCCAGTAGGGCAGCGCGTAGGCCACCAGGCGGCGATACAGCTGCCAGTCGCTCATGCGCCCCTGGCGCGGTACGTAAGACGCGGGTTTAGCCATTGCTGCGGGCGCCGTCCTGTGGCTGTCGCGTGGTGATGCTCAAATGCACAAAGCCCATCTGCCCGGCGGCGTCCATGGCCCGCACCACCGACTGGTGGCTCGCCTGGGCGTCGGCGGTGATCACCATGGGCAGGGTCGTATCGCCGGCGGAAATTTTGTAAATCGCGGCCTGCAGGGTGCGCAGGCGCGCATCGACCAGTTTCTGGCCGTTCACCCGGTAGTGGCCCGCCTCGTCGATCATGATTTCCACCTGGCGCTCGGGCGCCTCGCCGGGTTCACCGCTGGCCTCGGGCAGGTCGATGCTGAGCTGGGTCTCGCGGGTGAAGGTGGTGGACACCATGAAAAAGATCAACAGCAGGAAGACCACGTCGATCAGGGGGGTCAGGTTGACCCCGACCTCCTCGCGGCGCTGGCGGCGGAACTTCACCGGCGGCCCGCCGGCTGCTCTTCACTGTGCAGGGCATCGACCAGTTTGATGGTCTCCTGCTCCAACTCAACCACGATGCCGTCGATACGGCCGCTAAGGTAGCGGTGCATGACCAGGGCGGGAATCGCCACCGCGAGACCGGCGGCGGTGGTAATCAGGGCCTCGGAGATACCGCCCGCGAGGGCGCTGGCGTTGCCGGTACCCTGGGCCATGATCTCGGCGAAGACCTTGATCATGCCCACCACCGTGCCCAGCAGGCCCAGCAGGGGCGCCACCGCGGCGATGGTGCCGAGGGTGTTCAGGTAGCGCTCCAGCTCGTGGATCACATGGCTCGCCGCCTCCTGGATACTCTCCTTCATCACGTCCCGGCCGTGGGAGGCGTTGCTCAAGCCCGCCGCCAGGATACGCCCCAGGGGGGAGGACTGGCGCAGGGACTTGATGCGCGGGGCGTCGAGTTCCCCGGCCTTGATCTGTTTCCACACCGTGGCCAGCAGGTGCGGCGGCGCGATTTTTTTCGGGTTCAGTGTGTACAGCCGTTCAATACTGATCGCCACCGCCACGATAGAGCAAAGCAGGATCAGCACCATCAGCCAACCCCCTGCCGTCACCAGTTCGAGCACGCCCGGATCCTGTTACAACGAAAGTTGGCGCCATTATACGCACACCCCCTCGCACTGAGAAAGCGGCGCCCCCAGGCGGACCGAACAACGCGGCCTACAGCCAATAGCGCCGTTTCAGCTGGCGGTGCGCGATCACCTGGAGCTCGCCATCGGCGTGAAAAACCAGTTCCAGCGCACCCTGGCTCGCGGTGGACCAGGCCCGCGCCCCCGCCGCCTCCAGGCGCGCCACCACCGCCGGGTGGGGATGGCCAAAACGGTTGGCGTAGCCGTGGCTGTAGACCACCTCGGCGGGATTTACCGCCTTGAGCCAGGCGTGCGACGACGAGCTGCCGCTGCCGTGGTGCGCGGCCAGCAACCAGTCACTGGCGAGATCGCCGCGCCAATAGCGCACCAGCGCCCGCTCGCGATCGTCATCGATGTCCCCCGGCAAGAGCAGGCGCCGCCCGCCCACGCTCACCTGCAATACGCAGGAGCCGTTGTTGCGCGACAGCCGCTCCGCCGGGGCCGGCGCCAGCACCCGCAGGTGTACGTCGCCGCGCGGCCAGCGCCAGTGGTGCCCGGCGCGGCAGGGCTCGGCGACGGCGATGTCCCGTGCAACGGCCTGGTCACCGGCCGCGGCGACACGCACCCCGGCCCCGACCAGTAGCCGCGCCACCGGCAGCGCGCCCAGGATATCCGCCAGCCCCGCGCTGTGATCGCTGTCGCCGTGACTGACCACCAGGGTATCCAGGCGCGCGATACCCCGTTGCCGCAACAGCGGCAGGATCACGCTGCGGGCGATGGTGCTGCCCCCGGCCACGCCACCGCCGGTATCGTAGAGCAGCGCGCGGCGGCGGTCGTAGAGCAGCACCGCGGTGCCCTGCCCCACATCGAATACCAAGGCGTGTATCGCCTCCGGGGCCGCCGTGCGCGGCGTCGCGGGGGGCAGCAACAGGGGCAGCAGCAATGCCGGCAGCAGCGCGCGCACCCGCCAGTCCAGGGGCGCCACCAGCAGCGCCACCGCGCACAGCGCCAGCCCGGTTTCCAGCGGCCCGGGGGCGAGGCCGCGAAACAGCCACCCGGGATGATCCGCCGCCAGCGCCCGCCCCAGCGGCAGCAGCAGCTCCAGCGGTTGCGCGGCCCAGGTCCACAGCGTGTCCGCCACGGGCCAGCCGGGCAATGCACAGAGCGCTCCCAGCAGCGCCAGCGGCACCACGAACAGACCCAGCAGCGGTACCAGCAGGGCATTGGCCGGCGCCGATACCTGGCTGAAACCGCCGAACCACCAGCCGCACAGGGGCAGCATGGCCACCGACATGAACAAGTGGGTACCCAGCCGCTGGCGCCAGCGTGCGGCCGCCCCCGCCCACATGGCCAGCCACAACAGGCAGGCCACGGCGCCAAAGGACAGCCAGAAGCCGCTGCCCAGCCCCGCCAGGGGATTGCACGCGAGCAGCACCGCGGCGGCCAGCAGCAGGTTGTGCCAGGAACCCGCCCGGCGCCAGCAGCTGCTGGCCAGCACCACACAGGCCAACATCGCCAGGGCGCGCACCGTGGCCAGGCTGAAACCGGCCAGTGCGGTGTACACCGCGGCCAGCAGCAGCGCCGCCAGGCCGGGCAGGTGACGCGCATCCGCCGCCGACCCCGCCAACGCAAGCGCCATTGCCAGCGCCCTGCCCAGGCCGTAGCCCAGCGCCGCCACCAGGCCGATATGCAGGCCGGAAATCACCAGCAGGTGGTTGAGGCCGTAGAGCTGGAACAGGCGCCACAGCGCGGTATCGAGACCACTGCGGTCGGCGACCGTGACCGCCCCCAGCACCGCGCGGGCGTCGGCGGACAGCGGCAAGGCCGCGATACGCTGGCTGATTTGCGCGCGCAGGCGATCGGGCAGCGAGCCCGGGCCGGCACCGGGCGCCAGGCGCAGCGCGCCCTGGGCACGCGCGCTGCCGGTGGCGTCGATGCCGGTCTGGGCGAACCAGGCCTGCATGTTGAAGGAGCCCGGATTGACCAGCCCCCAGGGCCGGCGCAGGCGCGCCTCGAAGACCCAGTGCTCGCCGGGGGCCACGCTCAGCGCGCCGTAGTACGACAGCAGCGCGCGGCGCGGCCCGCCGCAGTGCGCCGGGCTGATGGCCGCCACCGTGAATTCGAAACGCTGCTGGCGGGTATCCTCGCCGATGTGGGTCACCCGCGGCAGCGAGGCCACCTCCCCCTCCACCGTCAACAGCTCACGCGCACAGTCCCGGGGCAGGCGCCGGTCGTTCAGTGCCGCGCCGTGGGCGATACCCAGAGCCATGCCCAGCAACAGGCCCGCGGCCATGCGCGCCGGCGCGCGCGGTGCCAGCAACAGCAGGGCCCCCGCCACCGCAATGGCAAACACCGCGAGAGCGCCGGGCAGCCACGGCAGGCAGGCCGCCAGCAGCAGGCCCGCGACCGCGCCGGCGATCGCGGCGCTCATCGGTGGGCAAGCCGTGGCAATGTGGGCATAATAACGGGCCGCTGGCAGCTGGCTGGGGTCGCGTGAGTGCTCCCCCAGTCGACCACAGCCGCCGGCGGGATGACATATCCAATCAGACCAGCCGCAATGCCCAAGCATACCCTCAAGCAACTGGTACCCTCCCCCGCGCGCGTGCGGGAGATCAAGGCATTGGGGATTCTCGGCGAGTGGATCTACCAGACCAATCTCTGGCACATCAACCGCTACTCGGCGTCGATGGCGTTTTTTATCGGCCTGTTCGTGGCCTTTATCCCGCTGCCGGGGCAGATGATCATCGCCGCTCTACTGGCCATCCTGGTGCGCTGCAACCTGCCCCTGGCGGTGGGCCTGATCTGGATCACCAACCCGCTGACCATGCCGGCGGTCTACTACCTGGCCTACCGCGTGGGGGCCCTGCTGATCGATGTGCCGGTGCAGTTCGTGCGCTTCCAGTTGAGCTGGGAGTGGGTGGGCAGCAGCCTGGGCGCGATCTGGGAGCCCTTCCTGCTGGGCTGCCTGGTCTGCGGCCTGTTCTTTGGGTCGCTGGGTTACTTCGTGATCAGCATGCTGTGGCGCTGGCGCGTGGCCAGCCACTGGAAGCAGCGCAAGCTCAGGCGACAGGCCCGGGCCGCGGCGGCAGGGGCCGCCGAGGTCAGCTCGCCTCCTGGTGAAGGATAAGCGCCGGCGCCAGTTTCGCGGCCCGCAGCGCGGGATAGATCGCCGCCAGTACGCACATGGCGAAGGCCACCCCACCCACCAGCAACACATCCCCCGGCAACACGTCCACCGGCAGGAAGGACACCGGGTAGACATCGGTACTGAGAAAGCGGTAATCGAGCAGGCTCTCCAGGCCGGCCACCAGCTCCGGCACCGCCAGGCTCAACAGCACCCCGCACAGGCAACCCAGGGCCACGCCCACCAGGCCGATCAGGGCGCCCTGCAGCACGAATACCCAGGCGATATTACCCGCCGACGCGCCCAGTGTGCGCAGAATGGCGATATCGCCCTGTTTGTCGAACACCACCAGCACCAGGGACGACACCACGTTGAAGGCGGCGACGGCGATAATGGAGAACAGCAGGATGGAAACCAGATCCCGCGACAGCTGGATCGCGGCGTACAGGTTGCCGTGGGACTGCATCCAGTTGCGGCTGTAATAGCCCGGCGGCAGGTTTTGCACCAGCTCCCACCCCACCCGGGCCACGTCGAAAATATCGCGGATGCCTACCTGCAGCCCGCTGACACCGCCATCCAGGCCCGCCAGCTCGGCCGCGCGCGCCAGATGCAGTACCGCGGTGGACTGGTCCAGCTCGGTGCCGGTCTCCAGCACCGCGCTCAACACCACGCTTTCAAAGCGCGCGGCGCTGGCCGCGCCGCCGCCGTCCAGGCTGGGCACGATCAGGGTGAGCCGGTCGCCCACCGTCGCGCCCAGGCGCTCGGCCACGCCGGCGCCCAGCACCAGGCCGTCCGCCTGATCGCGAAAGCGCGCCAGCGCCGCCGGGGACAGGGCCGACAGCAGGCCCTCCCGCGCCGCCGCCGGACTCGCATCCAGGCCCAGGCCGCGGGTCGTCTCGATATCGCCGCCGCGCAGGAAAAGTGCGTCAAACGCCACGAAGGGTCGCACCGAACGCACGTCGGGGTGCTCGGCCATCCGTTCGGCCTGTGACCGCCAATCCGGCACGCCGTCGTAACCTTGCACGCTGATATGGGGCACCAGGGACAGGATGCGCTCGCGCATTTCCTTGTCGAAGCCGTTCATCACCGACAACACGGTGATCAACAGGGTGATGGCCAGGATCAGACCGAGGGTCGACAGCGAGGACAGGAACGTCGACAGATGCCCCTTGCCGAAGGCGAAGGTGTAGCGCAGCGCGATGCGCAGGATTTCGTAGGCGCTCACCCGGGCATCCCCCGGTGGCGCCGGGCGGGCGTTGCGATGCGCCAAACCACGGGAATCCTCACCGGGGCATTTCCCGCAACTGGCCCTCGTGCAATTCGAGGGTGCGGTGCATGCGCGCGGCGATATCCGGGTCGTGGGTCACCACCACGAAGGCCGCGCTTTCGCGACCCAGCTCGTCGATCAGGGACAGCAACTGCTCCGCCGATTTCGGGTCCAGGTTGCCGGTGGGCTCGTCCATCAGCACACAATCGGGGGCGGTTACCAGGGCCCTGGCAATCGCCACCCGCTGGCGTTCGCCCCCGGAAAGCTGGCCGGGACGGTGGCTCAGGCGGTGCCCCATGCCCACGCGCTCCAGCATGGCCTCGGCCCGGCGCCAGGCCTCGCCGCGGGCGACACCGGCGATCAGCAGCGGCATGGCCACGTTCTCCCGCGCGTCGAACTCCGGCAGCAGGTGGTGAAACTGGTAGACAAAACCCAGGCGTTCGTTGCGCAGGCGGCAGCGCTCGCGCTCGCCCAGCTCCGCCAGGTCGCGCCCTGCCATCAGCACGCGGCCGGTGCTGGGGTCGTCGAGCCCGCCCAGCAGGTTGAGCAGGGTCGACTTGCCCGAGCCCGAGGCGCCCACGATGGCCACCTGCTCACCGGGCATCAGCCTGAACGCCACCCGATCCAGCACCTGCACCGTGCGGTCGCCGTCGACATAGGCGCGGGAGAGATCCTCGCACACCAGCACCGCGTCACTCATAGCGCAGCACCTCCGCCGGGGCGATCCGCGCCGCGCGCCAGGCCGGGTACAACGTGGCCACCAGGCTGAGCAATAGCGAGGCCAGCACCACCGCCAGCACATCGCCCCACTGCAGGGAGGACGGCAGCTCGCTGATGAAGTACACGCTGGGGTCGAACAGTTTCACCCCGAGCAGGCCCTCGAAAAACGCGGTGACCGGGGCGATGTAGGTCGCCAGCAATACCCCCAATACCGCGCCGGCGCCGATACCCGCGCCGGCCAGTCCCAGGCCGTGGGCGACAAACACCGCCATCACGCCCCTGGCGCTGGCGCCCATGGTGCGCAGCACGGCGATATCCCGGCGTTTCTCCGCCACCGACATCACCAGGGTGGACACGATATTGAAGGCCGCCACCGCGACCACACTGAGCAGCAACAGGCTGACCATGATTTTCTCCATTTTGACCGCGCGGAACAGCGAGCCCTGGGTCTGGCTCCAGTCGCGTACCGCCAGGTCCGGCGGCAGGGCCGTCGCCAGCGCGGCGAGGGTGTCGGGCGCCGTGTAAAGGTCGGCGGTCTTGACCTGCAGGCCGCCGACCCGACCGGGTTCGGCGAACAGTTTCTGGCCGGTGTCCAGCGACACATAGGCCTGGTAGGTATCGGGTTGGGCGCCGACTTCAAACAGGCCCACCACGCGCAGGCGCTTGCTGCGCGGGAAAACCCCCAGCGGCGTGACCGTGAGTCGCGGCACGGTCACTTCCACCCGGTCCCCCGGCGCCACGCCCAGGGCCCGGGCCAGGGTGGCGCCGAGAATCACCGTGAAAGGCTCCGCCTCCAGCGCCGCCAGGGCGGCCGGGTGAGTGGCGGCGGGCATGCGTGAGACCGAGGCCTCGCGGCCGGTGTCGATAGCGGTGAGCACGCCGCCGCGCATCAGGTGACGGCCGCCGAAGATCACCTTGTCGGTAATGTAGGGCGCCACCGCCTCGACCCCGGGCTGCCCCGCCACCCGCGCGGCCAGCGCGGGCCAGTCGGCGATGCCGTCGGCGGATTCGATATAACCGTGGGGGACCAGCGACAGAATGCGGTGGCGCAGCTCGCCGGCAAAGCCGTTCATCACCGACAGCACGGTCACCAGGCTGGCCACGCCCAGCACCATGCCGAGCATGGACACCATGGCGATGAGGCTGGTGAAGCGGTTGCGTTTGCGGCTGAAGCTGTAGCGCAGACCGATAAACAGAGCGTAGTGGTCGAGTATCCCGTTAGCTGGCCGCAAAATCCCTGCGTTCCCGAATGGTGGAGGTTATTTTTTATCGGCGGCGTAGAACAGCTCGCGCTTGCCGGCGACAGCCTGCTCGTTCCCGTCGCGGGTCTCCTCGTCGCAGCGCTTGGGGTCGCCGCCACAGATTTCGCAGGACTGGTCGATACCCAGGGCGCCGATGCCGCCGCAGGAACCCTTGATGGGCTCGCGGCCGGCGATCACACCCACCGCCATGGCGGCGATAACCATCGCAAATACCAGTGCACTGATCAGGAAAATGGCCATGCTTACCTCTCGGGGGCACCCTGCCCCTGTGTCGTGGCGCCGTCCGGCCCTTCCAGATAGGGGGCGAAGCTCGCGCTGTGGCTGGCGACAAAGTCATCCCCCTGCCGCCGGATAAAATATACCGCCAACGCCTGGGCGTTGGCCACTCTCATGGCGTCCTCGGCGCCCAGCACCTCCAGCGCCGTGGCCCAGGCGTCCGCGACCATCGCGGTGTCCGCCACCACGGTCACCGACACCAGGTCGTGGGCCACCGGGTAACCGCTGCGCGGGTCGATGCTGTGGGAGTAGCGCCGTCCGTCCATCTCGAAGAAATTGCGGTAGTCGCCGGAAGTGGCCACCGCCGCGTCCCCTGGCCGCAGCGCCACCGCCGGCGCCCGCGCGCCGGCGGTGGGTTGCTCGACGGCGATACGCCAGGCATCGCCCCGTGGGCTGCTGCCGGACAAACGCATCTCGCCCCCCACTTCGACCAGGAAATCCGCGATTTGTTGCCCGAGCAGGTAGCGCGCCAGCTCATCCACCGCATAGCCCTTGGCGATGGAGGAAAAATCCACGCTGACCGCGCGCGTCTTGCGCACCCGCGAGGCCGCGCGGTCAATTTCCAGGTAGCGCTGGCCGACTTGCGGCCGCAGGGCCGCGATCGCCGCCGCGTCCGGCACGCCGCCGGCGCCCGCCCCCGGGCCGAAGCCCCAGAGGTCGACCAGCGGCGCCACGGTCACGTCGTAGGCGCCCTCGCTGCGCGCCCCGATATCCAGCGCGGCGCCCAGCACCGTCAGGAAAGCCTCGCTGACGGTGAACCACTCCCCCACCGGCGCACCGTTGAAGCGGGTGATTTCCGAGTCATCGCGGTAGGTGGACATGCTGGCGTTAACACCGTCCAGCCGCGCCTGCAGCGCCTCCCGGACCGACTCCGCGGGGGGCGCGCCGCCCGCCGGCGAGTAGGTCACGCTCCAGGTGGTGCCCATGGTGCGGCCGTCGAGCCGCACCGCCTCGCCAGCGCCGGACCCGCAACCCGCCAGGACCAGCGCGAGCGCCAGCCCGACACAAAAAAGCCACCCCGGAGAGTGGCTTTTTCGCCTGGCCATCAGGTGATCAGCCGCCGAAGTCATCGAGCATGATGTTTTCGGGTTCCACGCCCAGCTCGGTGAGCATCTGGATCACCGCCGCGTTCATCATCGGCGGCCCGCACATGTAGAACTCGCAGTCCTCGGGGGCCGGGTGATCCTTGAGGTATTCCTCATAGAGCACGTTGTGGATAAAGCCGGTGTAGCCTTCCCAGTTGTCCTCGGGCTGCGGGTCCGACAGGGCCACGTGCCAGTTGAAGTTGTCGTTCTCGGCGGCCAGCTGGTCGTACTCGTCCTGGTAGAACATCTCGCGCAGCGAGCGGGCGCCGTACCAGAAGGAGATCTTGCGCTTGCTGCCCAGGCGCTTGAGCTGGTCGAAAATGTGCGAGCGCATGGGCGCCATGCCCGCGCCACCGCCGATGAACACCATCTCGGCGTCGGTGTCCTTGGCGAAGAACTCGCCGAAGGGGCCGTACACGGTGACCTTGTCGCCCGGCTTGAGGTTGAACACCCAGGACGACATCTGGCCGCAGGGGATACCCTCGCTGCCGGGGGGCGGAGTGGCGATACGGATGTTGAACTTCACCACGCCCTTCTCTTCCGGGTAGTTGGCCATCGAGTAGGCGCGAATCACCGGCTCCTTGACCTCGGACTGCAGCTTGAAGAAGCCAAAGCGCTCCCAGTCGCCGCGGTACTCCTCGTCGATGTCGAAGTCGGCGTACTTGACCAGGTGCGGGGGGCACTCCAGCTGCACGTAACCACCGGCGCGGAAATCCACGTTCTCGCCTTCCGGCAGGCGCAGGGTGAGCTCCTTGATGAAGGTGGCCACGTTGGGGTTGGACTCCACCGTGCACTCCCACTGCTTGACGCCGAACACTTCCTCCGGCACCTGGATCTTCATGTCCTGCTTGACCGCGGTCTGGCAGGACAGGCGCCAGCCCTCGTTGGCCTCGCGACGGGTGAAGTGGCCTTCCTCGGTGGGCAGCATGGCGCCGCCGCCGTCGTTGACGATGCACTTGCACTGGGCGCAGGTGCCGCCGCCACCACAGGCGGAGGGCAGGAACAGGCCGGTCTCGGAGAGCGTCTGCAGCAGCTTGCCGCCCGCCGGCACGGTGATGGTTTTCTCGCCGTTGATCTCGATGCTGACGTCACCGCTGCTGACCAGCCGCGAGCGGGCGAACAGAATGACGAACACCAGCGCCAGCACGATCGCGGTGAACATGCCGACGCCCAACAAAATAGTCATATCCATAATTAACTCTTACCCCGCTTAGATGTCGATACCGCCGAAGGACATAAAGCCCAGGGACATCAGGCCAACGGTGATGAAGGTGATACCCAGGCCCTGCAGGCCCGCGGGCACGTCGGAGTACTTCATCTTCTCGCGGATGCCCGCCAGCGCCACAATGGCCAGCGCCCAACCGACACCGGCGCCGGCGCCAAAGAACACGCTCTCGCCGAAGGTGTAGTCGCGCTCCACCATGAACAGCGAGGCGCCGAGGATGGCGCAGTTCACGGTGATCAGCGGCAGGAACACGCCGAGGGCGTTGTACAGGGCCGGCACGAACTTATCCAGGAACATCTCCATGATCTGCACGATGGCGGCGATCACGCCGATGTAGGACAGCAGGCCCAGGAAGCTCAGGTCCACGTCGGGCATGCCCGCCCAGGCCAGGGCGCCGTCGGCCAGCAGGTAGTTGTAGATCAGGTTGTTCACCGGCACGGTGATGGTCAGTACCACGATCACCGCGATGCCCAGACCCAGGGCCGCCTGTACCTTCTTGGAAATCGCCAGGAAGGTACACATGCCGAGGAAGAAGGCCAGCGCCATGTTCTCGATGAACACGGCACGGATAAACAGGCTCAGATAGTGTTCCATTTACGCAGCCTCCTCGACTGTGGTGTGCTTGGCCATCTTGAAGTCGGGCTCTTCCACCTGGCTCTTGTCCCAGCTGCGCAGGGCCCAGATGAACAGGCCGATCAGGAAGAAGGCGCTGGGCGCCAGCAGCATCAGGCCGTTGGGGTTGTACCAGCCACCCTCGGTGACCACGGGCAGGATCTGCATGCCGAACAGCTTGCCGGCGCCAAACAGCTCGCGGAAGAACGCCACCACCAGCAGCACCACGCTGTAGCCCAGGCCGTTGCCGATACCGTCGACGAAGCTGGGCAGCGGCGGATTCTTCATGGCGAAGGCCTCGGCGCGGCCCATCACGATGCAGTTGGTGATGATCAGCCCGACGAACACGGACAGCTGCTTGCTGATCTCGAAGGCGTAGGCCTTGAGCACCTGGTCCACCACGATCACCAGCGAGGCGATAATGATCATCTGCACGATGATGCGGATGCTGCCGGGAATCTGCTTGCGGATCAGCGAGATAAACAGGTTGGAGAACGCGGTTACGCTGGTCAGGGCGATACACATCACCACGGTCACCGACATGGAGGTGGTGACCGCCAGCGCGGAACAGATCCCCAGGATCTGCAGCGCGATCGGGTTATTGCGCAGAATCGGCTGAACGAGAGTTTCTTTCATCTCGGACATCTCAGGCCTCCCCGGCTTTCAGGTTTTCGATAAACGGCTGGTAGCCCTGCTCGCCGAGCCAGAACTGCACCAGGTTGGACACCCCGTTGGAGGTCAGGGTGGCGCCGGACAGGCCGTCGACCTGCCACTGGGCGCTGGAGCTCGACGGATCGACCGTGCCCTTGATCAGCTGCAGTTCGACCTCGCCGTCGCGGTACACTTTCTTGCCGGGCCACTTGGCTTTCCAGCTGGGGTTGTCCACCTCGCCGCCGAGCCCGGGGGTTTCGCCGTGCTCGGCGAAGCCCAGGCCGACCACGGTATTGAGGTCGGACTCCAGGGCCATGAAGCCGTAGAGCGTGGACCACAGCCCGTAGCCGTGCACCGGCAGGATGATCTTGTCCAGTTCACCGGCGCTGTCATTCACCAGGTAGACCTCGGCCAGGTCGACGCGGCGCTTGATCTTGGCAATGTCCTCGTCCTGGCTCAGGGTCTTCGACCGGGACGGGTCCTTGGAGGCCTTGCGCTGGTCGTAGGAAGCCGGGTCCACGGCGTCGCTGAACTTGCCGGTACGCAGGTCGACGATACGGGTTTCAACCTGCTTGAACTGCTCCTCGATGGACGCGCCCTCCTCCAGCATGCCGGCGGCGGCGAGAATGTTGCGCTTGCGATCGAGGGTCTTGTTGGCCTCCTGGGTGGGCTTGAGCACCACCGCGGCGGTGGACACCACCACCGAGCACACGATGCACAGGGAGAACGCAACGATCAGTGTTTTCTTGATGCCATCGTTACTGGACACGGGCGAGCCTCCGTTTGATATTGGCCTGGACCGCGAAGTGGTCCATCAGCGGAGCGAAAATATTGCCAAACAGGATGGCGAGCATGATGCCTTCCGGGAAGGCCGGGTTCATCACCCGGATCAACACCGCCATCACGCCAATCAGGATGCCGTAGGCCCACTTGCCGGCGTTGGTCATCGCCGCGGACACCGGATCGGTGGCCATGAACATCATGCCGAAGGCGAAGCCGCCGGTGACCAGGTGCCAGTACCAGGGCATGGCGAAGGCCGGGTTGGAGTCGGAGCCCACCATATTGAACAGCGTGGACAGGGCCACCATGCCCAGGAACACGCCGCCGACGATGCGCCAGGAGGCAATGCGCATGAGCAGCAACGCCGCG
Organism: Parahaliea mediterranea; assembly: GCF_017255185.1. Taxonomy (GTDB): domain Bacteria; phylum Pseudomonadota; class Gammaproteobacteria; order Pseudomonadales; family Halieaceae; genus JAFKCZ01. Next base: position 79,316 of record NZ_JAFKCZ010000014.1, on the reverse strand, counting down.
CCGCCGATCAGGATGGCCACGGTCGAGGTCTCGCCGATGGAACCCGGAATGGCACCCAGGAAGGCGTCCATCCAGTCCCACTGCGCTTTCAGCTCCGTCATGCCCTGCGAGGCCACCACCGACAGCGGGGTGGCGCCGGTGTAGCCGTCCACGGCGGTCCACACGGCGTCGCCGGACATGGAGGCCGGGTAGGCGAAGTACAGGAAGGCGCGGCCGGTCAGGGCCGGGTTGAGGAAGTTCTTGCCGGTGCCGCCAAACACTTCCTTGCCGATCACCACGCCGAAGCTGATGCCCAGGGCCGCCTGCCACAGGGGCAGGTCCGGGGGACAGGTCAGCGCGAACAGGATGGAGGTGACGAAGAAGCCCTCGTTGATCTCGTGGCCGCGCTTCATCGCGAACAGGATTTCCCAGAAGGCGCCGACGGCGAAGGCCACAAAATAGATGGGCACGAAGTACAGGGCGCCGAACCAGAAGCAGTGCCAGATATTGCCGGCGTCGTAACCGCCCAGGGACTGGATCAGCGCACCGCGCCAGCCGCCGACGTCGCCGCCGGTGACGGCGAGGATCTCGTTGGCCTGGAAACCCAGGTTGTACATGCCGTAGAACATGGCCGGGAAGGCACAGAGCCACACGGTGATCATGATGCGCTTGAGGTCGACACCGTCGCGCACATGGGCGCTGCTCTTGGTGACCGAACCCGGCGAGTAGAGAAAGGTATCCACCGCCTCGTAGAGGGCGTACCACTTCTGGTAGCGACCATCTTCCTGGAAGTGGTGCTCCATATTGTCAAGGATCTTGCGCAGTCCCACGTCTTAACCCTCCTTCTCGATGCGCGTCAGGTTGTCCCGCAGGATGGGACCGTACTCGTACTTGCCGGGGCAGACATAGGTACACAGGGCGAGGTCGTCCTCGTCGAGGTCCAGGCAGCCCAGGGCCTGGGCGGTCTCGGTGTCGCCGACGATCAGCGCGCGCAGCAGTTGCGTGGGCAGTACGTCCAGCGGCACCACGGTCTCGTAGCTACCCACCGGCACCATGGCGCGCTCGCTGCCGTTGGTGTTGGTGGTCATGGCCAGGGGCTTGCTGCCGAACAGGCTGCTCAGGTAAATCCCCAGGTTGGAGTGGCGGCTGGCGCCGGGGGACAGATAGCGCATGAACTCGCGCTGGCGGCCCTCGAGCAGTACCGACACCTGGTCGTGGTAGCGGCCGAGATAGGCAGTCGGCGCGTGGGTATTGCGCCCGCCCAATACCGAGCCGGACACGATGCGGTTCTCACCCTCTTTCAGCTGACCGGCGCACAGCGCCTGCAGGTCGGCGCCGAGACGGGTGCGCAGCAGCCGCGGCCGCTCCACCTGGGGACCGCCCAGGGCCACCACGCGGTCGGTGTAGAGCTTGCCGTCGAGGACCGTGCGGCCGATGGCGATCACGTCCTGATAGCCGATGGTCCACACCGGCTTGTCGACCGTGGCGCCACCGCGCAGGAAGTGAATGTGGGTACCGGCCAGGCCGGCGGGATGGGGGCCGGAAAACTCGGCCACCTCGATATTGGCGGCACTGCCGGCGGGCATGTCGGCGTTGGGGGCCTTGCACAGGTGCAACTTGCCGCCGGTCAGCCTGGCCAGCAGGTCCAGGCCCAGGCCAAAGGCCTCGGTCTGCTCGGCGATCACCACGGCGGGGTCCGCCGCCAGGGGATGGGTATCGATGGCGGTGACGAAGATCGCGGCGGCCTCGCTGTCGGTGGCGGGCACGCGACTGAAGGGCCGGGTGCGCAGTGCGGTCCACAGACCGGTCCGCACCAGCAATTCACGCACCGCGCCGGCGTCGAGCTGCCGCGCGCTGTTCGCGTCCAGGGCATCGAGGCCCTCGTATTGCTCATCGCCCGCCAGCTCGATCACCACCGACTGCAACACGCGGCGCGCGCCGCGGTTGATCGCGGCGACGGTGCCGCCGGCGGGGGCGGTGTAGCGCACGCCCGGCGTTTTCTTGTCGGTAAACAGCAACTGGCCGGCCTTGACGGTATCGCCGACCGCCACCTCCATGGTGGGTTTCATGCCGACGTAGTCGAAGCCGACCAGCGCGACGGCGCGGGCGGCGGGGGCATCTTCTATGGTTTGCTGGGGCGCGCCCTGAATGGGAATATCAAGGCCCCGCTTGATCTTGATCATACGATCTGCCTGCAGATTGAGAACAAAAGTGTAGCGACTGGAGACACGATGTGCGTTCCCGCCGGCATCCCGGGAGGAAAACACGCCCCGGCTAACGATTTTTGCCCGAAAAATGAGCGATTTTCGTTACCCGAATCCGAGCCGCGCGCATTATAGCGGAATGCCCCCCCAAAAGGCCAATGGATTGGGGGAGCAGTCAGTTGATTTTGAACAGGTTTTTCGCGAGACGGATCTCAGCCCTCTCGCGGAAACACGCGGTAGTGGATACCGGCCATCTGCTCGAGGATGCGATACACCTGGCAGCTGTAGCCGAACTCGTTGTCGTACCACAGGTAAACCACCGCCTGGGTGCCATTGACGATGGTGGCCTGGGCGTCGTAGATACAGGCGTGACGCGAACCGACGAAATCGGAGGACACCACTTCCGGCGAGTTGGAGTAGTCGATCTGCTTGCGCAGGGGCGAGTGCAGCGCGATATCGCGCATGAACTCGTTGAGGCCGTCCTTGTCGGTGGCCCGGCCCAGGGTCAGGTTGAGAATGGCCATCGACACGTTGGGCGTGGGCACGCGAATGGCGTTGCCGGTGAGCTTGCCCTGCAGCTGGGGCAGTACCTTGCCCACCGCCTTGGCGGCGCCGGTCTCGGTGAGCACCATGTTCAGCGGCGCGCTGCGGCCGCGGCGCTCGGCCTTGTGGTAGTTGTCGATCAGGTTCTGGTCGTTGGTGTAGGCGTGCACGGTCTCGACGTGGCCGGTGACGATACCGAACTCGTCATCGATGGCCTTGAGCGGCGGCACGATGGCATTGGTAGTGCAGGAGGCCGCGGAGATGATGGTGTCCGAGTCCTCGATAATGTCGTTGTTGATGCCGGCGACCACGTTCTTCATGTCGCCCTTGCCGGGCGCGGTGAGAATGACCTTGCTGACACCGGGGCACTTCAGGTGCTGGGACAGGCCCTCGCTGTCGCGCCACACGCCGGTGTTGTCGACCACGATGGCGTTCTTGATGCCGTACTGGGTGTAGTCGATGCTGTCCGGGGAGTCGGCGTAGATAACCTTCACTTCATTGCCGTTGGCAACGAAGGACTGGCGCTCCTCGTCCACCCGGATGGTGCCCTCGAAGGCCCCGTGCACGGAATCGCGACGCAGCAGGCTGGCGCGCTTGACCAGGTCGTCGGGGGCCTTGCCCTTGCGCACCACCACGGCCTTCAGGCGCATGCTGTCGCCGCCGTCGGTCTTGTCGATCAGGATGCGCGCCATCAGGCGGCCGATGCGGCCAAAGCCGTACAGTACGACGTCGCGGGGCTCTTCCACCGGCTTCTCGGTGGCGCCGATCAGCTCGGCCATCTGCTCGCGCACGAACTCCTGCACGCTTTTGCCGGCGCCGTGACCGCGCTCGTAGTAGTCCACCGCCAGGCGACCGATGTCGATGTGGGCGGGACCCAGATCGAGCTTGGACAGCTCCTCGAGGATGGGGAAGGTTTCGAATTCGGAGAGCTCATTCTCCTCCACCTGGCGCACGTAGCGGTGGATTTTCATGATCTCCAGCACCGAGCGGTTGACCAGCGACTTGCCGTAGATATAGCACTTGACGTTGTGCTCGCGGGACAGCTTGCCGACGATGGGGATACTGCCCTCGGCCAGGGCCTCGCGCTGCTTCCAGTCCTTGAAGTAATCGGCGGGACGCTCTCTCTTTCGTTCGTTCACTGCGGGCTACCTTTTTGTGCTGGGATCGGGGGTTTTACGGGGCGCGTATTATCTTCTTCTACCCCCGCCTTCGCAAGGCGTGGCGGGCATTTTCACATCCCCGGCGGCCGCGGTGCTGGAGACACCGCCGTCGAGCGCCTACAATAGGCGCCCTTCCCGCCCCTCCGGAAAAAGCACGCGTAGTTACTATGTTCAAAGCGCTCATCGCCGATACCCCCTGGCCCGCCAAGGCCGGCAGCCGCACCGCCCTCGGCCCCCTGTCGGGGGCCGCACAGGCCCTTTGCATCGCCGAGCTGGCCAGCCCCGACCGCCTGCTGCTGGTGGTCACCGCCGACACCAGCGCCGCCCTGGCACTGGAGCGCGAACTGCCCTTCTTCCTGCCGCCGGGCGTCGAGCTGCTGGCCTTTCCGGACTGGGAGACCCTGCCCTACGACAATTTCTCGCCCCACCAGGACATCATCTCGGAGCGCCTCGACACCCTTTACCGGCTGCCGTCGATGGCCGCCGGGGTGCTGGTGGTGCCGATGCCGACCCTCATGCACCGGCTGGCGCCCACCGAGTACATCGCCGGCAGCAGCCTGGTGCTGGAGCCGGGCCAGATCGTCGATATCGACGGCTTTCGCCGCAATCTGGAGCGCAACGGCTACCGCAACGTGGAAACGGTGTTCGAGCACGGCGAATTCGCCCTGCGCGGCGCGCTGCTGGATATCTTCCCCATGGGCTCCGACGCGCCCTACCGCATCGACCTGCTGGACGACGAGGTGGACACCCTGCGCACCTTCGACCCGGAGACCCAGCGCACCGTCGAGCGCGTGGCGGCGATCAACCTGCTGCCGGCGCGGGAGTATCCGCTGAACGCCCAGGCGATCGAGCGCTTCCAGATGCATTGGTACGAGGCCTTCGACGTCGACCACGACGCCTGCCCGACCTTCAACGAAGTGAGTGCCGGACGCTCGCCGGGAGGCTGCGAATACTACCTGCCGCTGTTCTTCGAGCACTGCGCCACCCTGCTGGACTACCTGCCCGACAACACCCCGATCATTGCCCTGGGCGACCACCACGGCGCCGCCCAGCGCTTCTGGGAAGAGGCCCGGGAGCGCTTCGAGGAGTACGGCATCGATCCCCGCCGGCCGCTGCTGCCCCCGGAGCGCTGCTTCACCCCGGTGGAGGAGCTCTACCAACGCTTCAAGGAGCACCCGGTGCTGGAGCTGCGCCACAACCCCGACGCCCCGGTGCACGTGGCCAGCCCCAGCCTGCCGCCCCCGGCCCTGGGCGGCGGCGAGGACCGCGAGGCGCCGATGGCGCGCCTGGCCCGCTTCGTCGCCGGGCACGGCGGGCCGGTACTGCTGTGCGCCGAGTCCGCGGGGCGCCGGGAGATGCTGCTGGACAGCCTCAAGCAGCACGACCTGGCGCCGGACAGCGTCGCCGGCTGGGACGCCTTCCTGCAATCCGGGCTCGACTTCGCCATCACCACCGCCCCCCTGGACCGGGGCATGTACTTCGGCCCCGGCCAGCCCACCCTGGTGTGCGAGGCACAGCTGTTCGGCAACCGGGTGGCCCAGCGCCGGCGCCGCCGCAAGGCCGAGGACAGCGCCGCCACCAATGTATTCCGCGACATCAACGAACTGCGCGAGGGTGTGCCGGTGGTGCACCTGGAGCACGGAGTGGGTCGCTACACGGGCCTGCAGACCCTGGAAGTGGACGGCCAGGCCAACGAATTTTTGACCCTGGACTACGCCCAGGGCTCGCGGCTCTACGTGCCGGTGTCCTCGCTGCACCTGATCAGCCGCTACGCCGGCGCCGACCCCGACCTGGCGCCGCTGCACAAGCTGGGTTCCGACCAGTGGGACAAGGCCCGGCGCAAGGCCAGCGAGCGCGCCTCCGACGTCGCCGCCCAGCTGCTGGAGGTCTACGCCCGGCGCGAGGCCCGGGCCGGCCACGCCTTCGATATTCCCCGGGCCGACTACGAGCAGTTCGCCGCCAGCTTCCCCTTCGAGGAGACCGCCGACCAGGCCGCGGCCATCGACGCGGTGCTGGCGGACATGGCCAGCGGCCAGGTCATGGACCGGCTGGTCTGTGGTGACGTGGGCTTCGGCAAGACCGAGGTGGCGATGCGCGCCGCCTTCGTCGCCGCCAGCAACCGCAAGCAGGTGGCGGTGCTGGTGCCCACCACCCTGCTCGCGCAGCAGCACTTCAGCTCCTTCTCCGACCGCTTCGCCGACTGGCCCTTCAACGTCGAGGTGGTGTCGCGCTTCAAATCCGGCAAGGACCTGGCGGCGGTGAGCAAGCGGGTGGCCGAGGGCGAGATCGACATCCTGGTGGGCACCCACAAGCTGCTGCAGACCGACTTCGGCTTCAAGGACCTGGGGCTGCTGATTATCGACGAGGAGCACCGCTTCGGGGTCAAGCAGAAGGAGGCGATCAAGGCGCTGCGCGCCGAGGTGGATATCCTCACCCTCACCGCCACCCCGATCCCCCGCACCCTGAACATGGCCCTGGGCGGGCTGCGGGACCTGTCCATCATCGCCACGCCGCCGGCCCGGCGGCTGTCGATCAAGACCTTCGTGCGCGAGCACAACATCGCCCTGATCAAGGAGGCGGTGCTGCGCGAGACCCTGCGCGGCGGCCAGGTGTACTACCTGCACAACGAGGTAAAAACCATCGAGCAGACCGCGCGCAAACTGCGCGAGCTGCTGCCGGAGCTCTCGGTCGCGGTGGCCCACGGACAGATGCGCGAGCACCAGCTGGAGCAGGTGATGTCGGCCTTCTACCACCAGCAGCACCACATTCTGCTGTGCACCACGATTGTGGAAACCGGCATCGACATCCCCAACGCCAACACCATCATCATCGAGCGCGCCGACCGCTTCGGCCTGGCCCAGCTGCACCAGTTGCGCGGCCGCGTCGGGCGCTCCCACCACCAGGCCTACGCCTACCTGCTGGCCCCGCCCCGCTCCGCCATCACTCCCGACGCTGAGAAGCGCCTGGAGGCGATCGAGGCCGCCGGCGACCTGGGCGCCGGCTACCTGCTGGCCACCCACGACCTGGAGATCCGCGGCGCCGGCGAACTGCTGGGCGACGAGCAGAGCGGGCAGATCCACAGCGTCGGCTTCAGCCTCTATATGCAGATGCTGGAGCAGGCGGTGGCGGCCCTGCGCCGGGGCGAGATTCCCAACGTGGACGCGCCCCTGGACGCCGGCACCGAGGTCAACCTGCACACCGCGGCGCTGATCCCCGAGGACTACCTGCCGGACATCAACACCCGCCTGGTGCTGTACAAGCGCATCGCCGCCGCCACCAGCGAGGAGGCGCTGCGGGAGATCCAGGTGGAGATGATCGACCGCTTCGGCCTGCTGCCGCCGCAAGTGGACAACCTGGTCCAGGTGTCGCGCCTGCGCATCCGCGCCCAGGGCCTGGGCATCCGCGCCATTGAGGTGGGCGCCCAGGGTGGTAATATCGATTTCAACGACAACACCCGGGTCAACCCGCTGTCGCTGGTGAAACTGGTGCAATCCGACCCCAAGGCCTACCAACTGGCCGGGGCCACGCGACTGCGCTTCTACCGCGACATGGAGCAGCCCGCCGACCGCCAGCGCTATGCCGAACAGCTGCTGGATACCTTCGCCGCCGACGCCAGGGAAAACGCCGCCTGATGAAGCCCCTAAATGCAATCGCCGCCCTGACCACCGTCCTCGCGCTGGGCCCCGCCACCGCGACCGCCGATAACTGGTACCGGGTCGAGCTGCTGGTATTCGGTCAGGGCGGTTCCGCGGCGGCGAGCCAGGAGCGCTGGGACCCGGAGCCGACCCTGTCCTACCCGGACCGGCAGCGCTTCCTGGTCTACCCGGAGCGCGTGGCACGGCGCCTGGCGGAACACCCCGGCGCCACCAGCGAGGTGGACGCCCTCGGCCGCCAGGTCATCACCCTGCCCGCCCGGGAATTACCGTCGCCGGACGTATCCACGCCGGGCGACTCCACGCCGGGCGACTCCACGCCGGGCGACTCCACGCCGGACGAATCCACACCGGACGAATTCACTTTCGGGGAGGACATCCCGCGGCGCGGAGAGAGCGCCCGGGAAGCCACCGCCGGGGAACCCCTGGACCCCAACGCCATGGCCGCGATAGAGGAAGCCGCGCCCCCGGCCCTGCCGGAGCCCTTTGTGGCGCGCCCGATCGACGAACTGCAATATCGCGGCAAGGCGGCCTACATGGAGCGCCACGGCCCCTACCGCGTGCTGTTTCACCAGAGCTGGGTGCAGCCGGTGGCGAGCGAGTCCCGGGCCCTGCCCATTGTGCTGGACGACTCCGGCGCCAACGGCGCCTGGCCCGAACTCCAGGGCAGCGTGAAACTGTACGCCGCGCGCTACCTGCATATCGAGACCGACCTGTGGCTCAACACCGACGGCAACTACCTGCCAGACTACTGGCACATGCCCCCGCCGCCCCTGGGGCCGGCGTCGGTGGTGATCGAGGAGCCGCCGCTACCGGAAGGTTTCGCGGCCGTGTCCGGCGATGGTTTCGACACGCCAGTGCCGTTCGCCGACGATGCCGCTGGCGACCCTGAAACCCGCGGTGAAAATACCGAAGACACGCAGGCCGGCCCCGCCTATCCCTACCGCCACGCGGTACGGCTGGCGCAATCCCGCCGCATGCGCAGCGCCGAGGTTCACTACATCGACCATCCCATGCTGGGCGTGGTGGTGAAACTCACGCCGCTGGACGAAGAGGCCCTGCGGGAGCTGGCCGCGGCGGATGCCGAGCGCGCGGAGGCCGAGGCGGAAAGCGCCGACGACGGCGCTCAGGAGTAGCGCCGCAGCACCAGCTCGGTGAGCAGGCCGCGCACCACCGCGGTTTCCCGCCGCAGGATATCGCGCATCATATCGAGCGACAGCGGCACGTCCCCCAGGCCCGCCGCCGGATTGACCACCATGCACAGCGCGGCGTAGGCCAGCCCCAGCTCGCGCGCGAGGGCCGCTTCGGGCATCCCGGTCATGCCCACCAAATCGCAACCATCGGCGGCCATGCGCCGCACTTCCGCCGCGGTTTCCAGGCGCGGCCCCTGGGCCACGCCGTGCACACCGCCGTCGACGAAGTCGATGTCGCGACTGTGGGCGGCCCGCGCCAGCGCCAGGCGCAGGTCGCGGTCGTAGGGCTCGGTGAAATCGATATGCAGCAGGCGGCCGCCGCCGCCATCGTCGAAGGTGTGTTCCCGCCCCCAGGTGTAATCGATCAGCTGGTCGGGAATCACCAGCCGCCCGGGCAGCATGTCGTCGCCGATGCCGCCCACCGCGTTGATACCCACCACCTCGGTCACCCCGAGGGATTGCAGCGCCCACAGGTTGGCGCGGTAATTGACCAGGTGCGGCGGAATGGCGGCGGGACTGCCGTGGCGATGCAGGAAGAACACTTCGGCACTGCCCAGCCGCCCCTCCTGGATGGCCCGCGAGGGCGTGCCAAAGGGCGTGTCCACCGCGTGCTCCCGGTAGACCACCAGGCCGTCGAGCTGCTCGACGCCGGTGCCGCCGATAATGCCCAAGCGGGTCACGGGCGCGCCTCCCCGCCGGCGCCGGCCTCCTCCGGGGCCAACTGTTCCAGGTGCAGGGTGCGGGTGGGAAAGGCCACGTCGGCGCCGTGGGCGTGCACGATGTCCAGCACTTTCAACAGCACGTCCTGCTTGATGCGGTGGTACTCCACCCAGACCGTGGTCTTGGTAAAGGCGTAGATGAAGAAATCCAGCGACGAGGGGCCAAAGCTCACAAAATTGACGATCAGGGTGCGCCCGGTGTCGATTTCCTCGTGGGTCTCCAGCATCCGGCGCACCTCCTCCACCACCGGCGCCATGGCCGCGCTGTCCTGGTAGCGGATGCCGATGGTTTCGTAGATACGGCGGTTCAGCATGCGCGAGGGGTTCTCCACCGCAATCTGGGCGAACACCGCGTTGGGCACGTACAAGGGCCGCTGGTCGAAGGTGCGGATGCGCGTCAGACGCCAGCTGATCTCCTCCACCGTGCCCTCGATTTCGCGGTCGGGGGAACGGATCCAGTCCCCGGGGGCAAAGGGTCGATCGAGGTAAATGCTCATGGCGCCGAAAAAGTTGGCCAGCAGGTCCTTGGCGGCGAAGCCCACCGCGATGCCGCCGATACCGCCGAAGGCCAGCAGGCCGGAAACCGACACCCCGAGACTCTGCAACACCATCAGGCCGGCGATGATCCACAGGGTGATGCGCAACAGCTTGGCGATGGCGTGTACCGTGGCCTTGTCGGTGGAGCCGCGATTGCCGTGGCGCGCGTCCAGCAGCTCCTGCTCGCCCCCGGCGACCAGCCGGTGCAGGAACCAGGCCAGCAGCAGCACCAGGGCGGTGTCGTAGGCCTGGAACAGCGTCTCGCGCCAGCTCTCGCCCAGGGAGTGGACCTTGAGCAGCAGGTAGCCGGCCACCACCCAGATCACCACCCGCAGCGGCGCCTCCAGGGCGCTGACCAGGACATCGTCGAGGCGGTTGCTGCTGTGCCGCGCCACGCGGTGCAGGCGGCGCACGATCACACCCAGCGCCAGGTGTACCGCGAGGCCGGCCACGACAATGGTCGCGCTGCTGACCAGCGGGCCTCCGTCCTGCCACAAACGGGTGATTGCGCCAACGGCTTGATGTAGGACTTCCACGGACTCAGGACTCTCCGGATTGAGAAAAATGGGGGTCTGGATAGACGAATTTTTTATGTACGGAACGGCTCATAGCTCCGAGCAGCTATATAAAAGGCGCGTCGACTTTAAGTCAACTCTGAGAACCCGGCGCAAGCGGCTGATCTTCGGCGACAACTTTTCAAGCGACCTCTATCGCTATTTATTGCGGCGTTTTTAGACCAATTTCCCATAATGGACAGGCCGGGCAAAGATGTTATGTTGGACGCGACACTACTAATAAGCCCGTGAGTGTACTGAAATGAAAATGCTAAGTCCCGAAGTCGGCGGCTGGTACAAGGATCTGGAGACACACGAGTTGTTTGAGGTGGTCGCCTGGGACCCGTCGACGCTGAGCATCGAAGCCCAGTTTCTCGGCGGCGAAGTCACCGAATACGACCTCGACGCCTGGCGCCAGCTGAAACTCAACTACGCCGAGCCGCCGGAGGACTGGCGCAGCCCCTTCGAGCTCGACGACGAAGACGGCGCCGATCCCGACGCCCCCCTCCACCCGGAGGACTGGAACAACCCGCTGAGCATGATCGAGCCCGACACCATGTACGGTGTCGAGGACCTCTGAACGGCGCCCCCCTCCCCCACACCCAACCCGGTCACGCCGCGGCGGCCATCCCCCGCGCCCCGGCGGGCAGCCAACTCCCGCAAGCGTGACCTGGATCACAGTACGCGGCGGCGAATTGCCCGAAAGTACAATGTACCTCCGCGCCGCGCGGGCTTAAAATGCACCTTCCCGGGATCGGAAACCCTTTGACACCCGCACCGTAGCCCGGCAAGCAATAGGAAGGGATTATGGCCAATGCTGCGACTGCCACAGTAGTGGCAAAAGCGGCAAGCGCCTGTGCATGCCTCGCTTTGCTGCTGTTGCTCGGCGCCGGGGTGGCGCAATACGCCCGCGCCCAGGCGGACAGCGCGCTGGTACAGCGGCAGGCCGCGGCGGTGGACCAGGTGGTGGCCGGCATACTCAGCTATGTGCGCTGGCCACAGGAGCCGACGGTGCGCCAGCTGTGCGTGGTGGGACCGACCGAACACGCCGACCGCCTGCTCCAGGCGACTCACCAGACCGACGGCCGGCCGCTCAACGTGCAGCGGCGCGCCATCGGCGACCCGCAGCTATCGCTCAAGTGCAATGCCCTGTACATCGGCATCATCAACCATGAATCCCTCCAGCGGCTGCTCTCGGGCCTGGCCGGACAGCCGGTCCTGACCATCAGCGAGGGCGACCCGGCCTGCAGCGTCGGCAGCGCCTTTTGCCTGCACGTGGGCAAGCCGCGCGTCAGCTTCGAAGTCAACCTGGACGCGGTGGCGCGCAGCGGCGTGCGCGTGCATCCCAGCGTACTCAAACTGGGCAAGCCGAGGCTCGAACCGTGAAGCCCCGTCGCGCCAAGACCTTGCGCCGCGCCAGGGCCGACCGCCGCCACCTGCGCAGCGTCCTGCATCGGGGGCACCTGGGCATGGCCCTGCTCGCCGTCACCACGGCGGGGCTGGCGGTGGCCATCGGCGGGCTACTTACCCTGCGCACCTACGCCGAGAACAACCTCGACCTGATCGCCCGCTCGATGACCTACACGGTGGAGGCCGCCGTGGTGTTCAACGACCCCCAGGCCGCCGACGAAGCGCTGCACCTGATCGCCAATCGCGAGGAAGTGTTGCGGGCCGAGGTGCTGGACCGGCACGACAGAGTCCTGGCGCAGTGGCAACGCCCCAACGAGGGGCCGCTGGCACGCCTTGAAGAGCGCCTGGCGAAGGCCCTGCTGCCGATGCAGACCAGTCAGCCCTTGCTGCACGAGGGCACGCGCATCGGCGAGGTCCGACTCACCGGTAGCGCGGAGCGGCTGGCCGACTTCATCGCCTTCGGCATGGGGGGGATCGCGCTCTGCCTGTTGCTGGCCACCGCCGGTGCCGCCTACCTGTCGCGCCGCCTGGTCGGGCAGATTGCCAGCCCGCTGGTGGAGCTGGCCCGCGTCGCCCACACCGTGCGCCGCGACCGCGACTTCAACCGCCGGGTGAAGCCGGTGGGCATCGTCGAGCTCGACGAACTGGGCCAGGACTTCAACGCCCTGCTGGACGAGCTGGACGCCTGGCAGGCGCACCTGCAACACGAGAACAAGTCCCTGAGCCACAAGGCGAGTCACGACAGCCTGACCGGCCTGCCCAATCGCACCTATTTCGAGAGCCGGCTCAACCGCTCCCTGTGCGACGCCCGGGACAGCGGCGAACCCCTGGTGGTGATGTTTATCGACTGCGATCGCTTCAAGTCGATCAATGACGAGCGCGGCCACGCCGCGGGGGACGCGGTGCTGGTGGAAATCGCCACGCGCCTGCACGCGATCTTGCGCAAGGAAGACCTGGTGGCGCGCCTGGGCGGCGATGAATTCGCGGTGCTGCTCAAGTCAATCGATCGACTCGAACATGCCGAGCGCGTCGCCGACGCCATCCTGGAGAATATGAAAAAACCCATCGAGCTTCCCGACGGCGATACCTTGAACACCACGCTGAGCATCGGCATCGCCCTCTACCCCGACCACGCGGAAACGCCGGAAGCCCTGCTGCACGGCGCGGACCTCGCCATGTACAAGGCCAAGCGCCTGGCCCGGGGCACGCACTTCGTCGCGCCCGCACCACACACCCCCGCGAGAATGTAACCAAAGGAAATCAGACAGTATGTTTTGCATCAAGCCCGGCCAATGGCTCGCCATCGCTTTTACCCTCGCCATCGCCCTTGCCGGCTGCCAGAGCCTGCCGCGCCTGACCGAGGAGCAGGTTGCGGTACTCAAACAGGAAGGCTTCCAACTGACCGACGAGGGCTGGGAGTTTGGCCTATCCAGCAAGGTGCTGTTTGGCAACGACGACGCCACGGTAAACGAGCAAAGTCGCGGTGAGCTACTGCGCCTCGGGCGCACCCTGCGCGGCGTGGGCATCACCCAGTTGCGCCTGGAGGGCCACACCGATTCCTATGGCGAGGATGGCTATAACCAGGCCCTCTCGGAGAGACGCGCCTGGGCCGTGGCCCGGGTGCTGGTGGCGGCCGGCATGCGGGAGGAAGACCTGACCGTGCGCGGCCTGGGCGAGGAAATACCGGTGGCCGACAACAACACCGACGCCGGCCGGCAGGAAAATCGCCGGGTCGCGATCATCGTCCCGGCGCTCTAAGCCCCGGTCAAACCCTCAACAAACCCTCAATCCGCCAGTTCCGGCTGCCGCGCAATGATGGCCTCGCGATAGCCCGGCGGCATGCCGCCGGCCCGCCGGGTTTGCTTGTCCACAAACACCTGGGTGAGGCTGCCGCTGGCCAGGGCCTCGCCGGTGGCCTCGCTGGCGAGGTAAAAGGCCATCTCCGCGCTGGCGTTGCCCAGCCGCGTATAGCCCACGCTCACCCGCACCCGGTCACCGGCCACGCATTCACCGACAAAGTCACAATTGATGTTCACGGTGAAAATAAAACAGGGGGCCTGTTGGGGGTTCATGGCCGACAGGCCCAGCGCCTCCATGTAATGCCCCCCGACCTCGTCGGCGTAGACCATGTAGTTGGCGAAGTAGAGATGGCCCTGGGCGTCGGTGTCGCTGTAGCGCACCGCGACGGTCTCGCTGTAGGCCGTGGGCGCCGCCCGCTCCGCGGCGGCGCCGGACTCTCTAGCCACGGTGGTAGCGCTGCGGCACGAAGGGCATCTTGCACACCCGCATGGGCAGGCGCTTGCCGCGGACCTCGGCGAAAACCTCGGTATCAGGGGCCGCGAACTCCGCGCTGACATAGGCCATGGCGATGGACGCCTCGGCGCTGGGACCAAAAGTGCCCGAGGTCACGCCACCGATGGCGCGGCCCTCGGCGTCGAACAGCTCGGCGCCCTCGCGCACCGGGGCGCGCCCCTGCCCCAGCAGGCCCACGCGCTTGCGGGACACCTGCTTGCTGGCCACTTGCTCGAGCACGATATCGGCCCCGGGGAAGCCGCCGGGGCGCACGCCGTCGGCGCGACGCTCCTTGCTGATCGCCCAGATCAGACTGGCCTCGACCGGGGTCGTGGAGGCGTCCAGGTCGTGACCATAGAGACACAATCCCGCCTCCAGGCGCAGGGAATCACGGGCGCCGAGACCGATGGGCTCCACTTCCTCGCAGGCCAGCAGCTGGCGCGCCAGATCCTCTGCCCGGTCCGCGGGAATCGAAATCTCGAAACCGTCCTCGCCGGTATAGCCAGAGCGGCTGACAAAGCAGTCGGCGCCGTCGATGGTCACGCGACGGGCGTCCATGAACACCATGCCCGCGGTCTCCGGGGCCAGGCGCGCCATCACCTCGCCGGCGGCGGGGCCCTGCAGCGCCACCAGGGCGCGGTCGTCGAGGCGCTCAAGGGCGATCCCCCCGGGCAGGTTCGCCTCCAGGTGGGCGATATCCTGCGCCTTGCAGGCCGCGTTCACCACCAGGTAGAGGCAGTCCCCCTGGTTGGTCACCATCAGGTCGTCGAGGACGCCGCCCTGGTCATTGGTGAACAGCGCGTAGCGCTGCTTGCCCTCGGGCAGGCCGATGATGTCCACCGGCACCAGGGCCTCGAGCGCCGCGGCGGCGTTGTCGCCGCGCAGGATCAACTGGCCCATGTGGGACACATCGAACAGGCCCGCCCTGTCACGGGTGTGCAGGTGCTCCTTCTTGACCCCCGGCGGGAACTGCACGGGCATTTCGTAGCCGGCAAAGGGCACCATCTTGCCACCCAGTTCGAGGTGGAGGTCGTAAAGTGGGGTTTTGTGCAATGCACCGGCCGCTTCTGCCATGCGCTGTCTCCGCTATCGATACACAGTGCGCGCCCTGCATGGCGCGCGGGTTGCAACGGCGGGATCACCGCCGGGAGGATGGCGCGGGTTCAAGGTATCGAACCCCCGCCCTCGAGGGGCAGCACGGTAGCGGACGGGATCGGCGATTGCAACTGCCCCGCGACTTGCGGCCACCACCTCCCTGCCTGGCCTCAAAGGCCCGCTCCGGCAACCTTTACCCGCCCGCCAGGGCTGTATATACTCACAGGCCTGTATAAAAAAACAGGGCGCAACCATGGAGCAACTGACCCGGCGGCAACAACAGGTGCTGGATATCGTCCGCG
This sequence comes from Parahaliea mediterranea, assembly GCF_017255185.1. Taxonomy (GTDB): domain Bacteria; phylum Pseudomonadota; class Gammaproteobacteria; order Pseudomonadales; family Halieaceae; genus JAFKCZ01. Next base: position 63,675 of record NZ_JAFKCZ010000014.1, on the reverse strand, counting down.
AACATATCGCGGAGACCGGCTACCCCCCCACCCGGGCCGATATCGCCCGGCAACTGGGTTTCAAGTCCGCCAACGCCGCCGAGGAACACCTCAAGGCCCTCGCCCGCAAGGGCGCCATCGAGATCATCCCGGGCGCCTCCCGCGGCATCCGCCTGCCGGAGCGGCCGGGCCTGCCCATCGTCGGCCGGGTGGCGGCCGGCAGCCCGGTGCTGGCCCAGGAACACATCGAGGACTACTGCGACCTGGCGGGAGAGTTCTTCAAGCCGGCGGCCAATTATTTTCTCACCGTGCACGGCGACAGCATGATTGACGCGGGGATTTACGACGGCGACCTGCTGGCGGTCCACAGCACGCCCGTGGCCAACACCGGGGATATCGTGGTGGCGCGGATCGAGGATGAAGTGACGGTGAAACGCCTGCGCAAGACCAGCAGCAGGCATTTACTGGAGCTGTTGCCCGAAAACCCGGACTACGAACCGATCCGGGTCGACCTGCGCCAACAGGCCTTCGCCATCGAGGGCCTCAGCGTAGGGGTACTGCGCCGCGGGCTCTAGGGCCGCGGCAGTCGGCGGGCGAATCCGCCCCCTGGCCCGCCCGATGCGCTAAGGCCGGGCGGCGGGGCCTGCCCGCTAGTGGAGTACGCGGGGCGCGGCGTCTGGAGCGCCCGGCTCCAGCTCGGCGTCCTCTTCCTCCACCAGGTTGGAGGCGGCCTGGATTCCGGCCTGGATCATGGCCTTGGCCACTTCCAGGCTGTTTTCCGACAGGTACATCCGCGATTCTTCGGAAAAGCGGATGCGCACCAGGGGCTCCGAGTCATCTTCCGCGTGTTGCAGTACGATTTCCCCGTCTCCCAGGTCGACAATTTCCAGCAGGGCTGTAGGCACTAAAAAACCTCGGGTTTGCAGAATTGCGCTTTCATTCTATCAGTGACGCGCGGCTGCATGCTACCCGCCGCGGATGGAGAGGTTGACAGCGACCCGGGGTGAAACCGGGTCAATACTCGTCGAGGGAATCGCCCATGCGCTGGAACAGACTGTCGAGGTCCCGGGCCCAGCCGCGGAACGTATCGGGACCGTCGACCGACGGCGCCGGGCGGGCCAGGTTGCCGGGCTGGCGGGCGCGCGCCGCGCTCCCCTGCCCCGGACGTTGCGGCGCCCAGGCCAGCATCTGCGCCAACCAGCCCTCGCGCTCGAGTCGCTCGAACTCACGGATTTCGCCGGGCACCGCCTTGCCCGCGGGCCGCGGTGGCAGATCCGCCGCCCGCGACGGCGGCTCGAGGGGCAGCGGCTCCGCCCCCGCGACGGCCAGCAGGAACCAGCCGTAGGCCCGCCCCAGGTGGGCGTGGCAGGCCGGGCCGAAGGCTTCCGACAGGGTGGCCGCGGAAACCTGCTGCGCCTCGCACTCACGCCCCCAGGCATCCAGCACCAGCCGCGCCAGGTAGAGGTGGTGATTGGCCAGTCCCCGCGCCGAACTCACGACGACTTGCGCCCCTTCTTCGTCTTCGGCGCGGCTTTCGACGCCGCCTTGCCCTCTTCCACCTGCCACTTGCCGCCGCGGTAGAAGGCCTTCCAACCGGTGGCCTTGCCGGCCTCCTCGGTCATCACGTACTGCTCCTTGGTCTTGCGACTGTAGCGGACCTGGCTGCGATTGCCGTCGGGGTCTGTCGCCGGCGCGCTGAACAGGAAGCTGTACTTGGGATCGATCTCCGACCGGTGCGGCAACAGCTCGTCCACGAAGGGCGCCCGGGTCTCGCGGTTGCGGGGGAACTGGCTGGCCGCCAGGAACAGGCCCGCGGCGCCGTCGCGCAGCACGTAGGTATCCTCCACCTTCTCGCAGGCCAGTTCCGGCATCGGCACCGGGTCCATCTTGGGCGGCGCCGGCTCGCCGCTGCGCAGCAGTTTGCGGGTATTTTTGCAGTCCTCGGCGGTACAGCCGAAGTACTTGCCGAAACGCCCGGTCTTGAGCTGCATCTCGGCGCCGCACTTGTCGCACTCCAGGGTGGGACCGTCGTAGCCCTTGATCTTGAACTTGCCGTGCTCCACCTCGAAGCCGGGGCAGTCGGGGTTGTTGCCGCACACGTGCAGCTTGCGCTGCTCGTCGATCAGGTAGCTGTCCATGGCCGCGTTGCACAGCTTGCAGCGGTGCTTGCTGCGCAGCAGGCGGGATTCGGCCTCGTCGTCGGCATCCTCGCTGATCGCCTCGTCCCCGGGCACCAGGTTGACCGTGTGCTTGCAACGCTCCTTGGGCGGCAGCGCGTAGCCGGAGCAGCCCAGGAACACGCCGGTGCTGGCGGTGCGGATCTGCATCGGCCGCCCGCACTTGGCGCAGGCGATGTCGGTCATGGTGGGCTCGTTGGGCTGCATGCCCGCCTCGGGCTCCTCGGCCTTTTCCAGCAGCTCCCGGAACTCGCCGTAAAAGCGATCCAGCAACTCCCGCCAGTCCATGTCGCCCTGGGCGACCTCGTCCAGGCGCTCCTCCATGGAGGAGGTAAAGCCGTAGTCCAGCAGGTCGGTGAAACTTTTCTGCAGGCGGTCGGTGACGATCTCCCCCATTTTCTCCGCGTAGAAGCGCTTGTTTTCCAGCCGCACGTAGCCGCGGTCCTGGATAGTGGAGATGATCGAGGCGTAGGTGGAGGGACGGCCGATACCGCGCTTTTCCAGTTCCCGCACCAGGCTGGCCTCGCCGAAACGCGGAGTCGGCTTGGTGAAGTGCTGGGCCGGGTCCAGGGCCTTGAGGTCGAGAGTGTCGCCGCGCTTGATGTCCGGCAGCACGCGGTCCTCGCCCTTGCGGCCCGCGCTGGGCTGTACCCGGGTGAAACCGTCGAACACGATGATGCGGCCCTTGGCGTTCAGCTCGTAATCGCCGGCGGCCACGGTCACGGTGCTGGACAGGTATTCGGCGGGGGGCATCTGGCAGGCCACGAACTGGCGCCAGATCAGCTCGTACAGGCGCTCGGCGTCGCGCTCCATGCCCTGCAGGGCGGTCTGCTTGAGGTTGACGTCCGAGGGCCGGATGGCCTCGTGGGCCTCCTGCGCGCCCTCCTTGGAGGAGTAGCGATTGGGCGCGTCCGGCAGGTACTTGGCCGGGAAATTGGCCTCGATGTGGGCGCGACAGGCGGACACCGCCTCGTCGGAGAGGTTGGTGGAGTCGGTACGCATGTAGGTGATGTAGCCCGCCTCGTAGAGGCGCTGGGCCAACATCATGGTCTTCTTGACGCTGAAGCCCAGCCGGGTGCTGGCCGCCTGCTGCAGGGTCGAGGTGATGTAGGGCGCCGGCGGCTTGGAGCGGGTCGGCTTGTCCTCCCGCTGGCTGACCGCGTAGGGCAGCTGTTCCAGTTCGGCGGTGGCGTGCCGGGTGCTTTGTTCGTTGTTGGGGCGGAAGTTCTCGCCGCGGTGCTTGCGCACCTGGAAGCGCACGTCCTCCCCCGCCCCGGTGGCCAGGTCGGCGTGCACCTCCCAGTACTCCTCGGGAACGAAGGCGCGGATTTCCCGCTCGCGCTCGACGATCAGGCGCACCGCGACCGACTGCACCCGCCCCGCGGACAGGCCCCGGGCCACCTTGGCCCACAGCAGCGGCGACACCATATAGCCCACCACGCGGTCCAGGAAGCGGCGCGCCTGCTGGGCATTCACGCGGTTGTAATCGAGGTGCGCGGGCTCCTCGAAGGCCTCGGCGATGGCCTTCTTGGTGATTTCGTTGAACACCACCCGCTGGTAGCGGTCGTCGTCGCCGCCAATGGCCTCGCGCAGGTGCCAGGCGATGGCTTCCCCCTCGCGGTCGAGGTCGGTGGCGAGGTAGATGGCGTCGGATTTCTCCGCCAGCTTTTTCAGCTCGGCGACCACCTTCTCCTTGCCGGGCAGCACCTGGTACTCGGCCTTCCAGCCGTGCTCCGGGTCAATGCCCATGCGCCGGATCAGCTGCTCCCGGGCCTTCTGCTTCTTGTAGGCCGCCTTCTCCTCGGGGTTCATCTTGCGCGTCCTGGCCGCCTGGGCCGCGCGCTCCTTCGGGTCCGCCTTGCCGCCGCTACCGGCGGTGGGCAGGTCGCGGATATGGCCGACGCTGGACTTCACGATGAAGTCCGGCCCGAGGTATTTGTTGATAGTCTTGGCCTTGGCCGGCGACTCCACGATGACTAGTGATTTACCCATAAGCTCCTGTCGCAACCCGATAAGCCGGGCCGCCCGTGCGGTCCCTGACGGAAAAGGGGCCATATATAAGTGCCAGAACCCTCCGGGTCAAGGGGAAACCCTGGCATCGTTACTGCCACAAGCCCGATCAGGATTGTAGCAGTTGCGCCCAATCGGCCAGCGCGCGCTGGATTTGCTCCACGCTGCCCTCGTCTCCGGACTCCTGCCAATAGACCCCGCAGGAAGCCTCGTCAACGCCCGCGGCCAGTATCCCCGGCGGCAGGTGTTGCAGCGCGGCCGGCGCCGGAGCGCGCTCCCCCAGGGCCCGCCACTCGCCGTCCTGCCACAGCCACGCGCCCCGGCGGCGGGTCTTGCCCCGGGAGGGCCTGAGGCGCAGGCCGTAGTAAATCGTGCCCGAGCGCGGCACCCGCTGTGTCGCCCCGGTATTGCCCGGCAACTGGCGAAACTCCACGAACAAACCGCGCACCGCCGCCGCCTCGCGCATCCGCGCCTGGCGGCGCTGCTGCTTGCTGGGCACAAAGTGCGTCAGGGGCGCCAGGGCCAGGGCGACAACAAAGGCGATGATGATATAGGTCAAGGGTCGGGGCTCCGGGCGGTTAACTGGAGCGCATTGTATGTTATATATAGCCCGAAGGTTTCAACTCTCAACCGGAAGATGGAGTGTTCCATGAGTGCATACAGCAAAGTCCTCGTCGCGGTGGACCTCAGCGACGATTCCGCCCAGGTGGCCCAGCGGGCCCACGCTGTCGCGGGAGCCAACGGCGCCGAGCTGCATTTGATTCACGTGATCGAACCCCTGAGTTTCGCCTACGGCGGCGACATTCCCATGGATTTTTCCGGTATCCAGGACGAAATCCACCAGCAGGCAACCCAGCAACTGTCAACCTTTGGCGACGGCCAGGGCATCCCCGCCGAGCGCCGGCACATCGTGCTGGGACGGCCGGAAGTGGAGATCCACAGCAAGGCCGAGGAGATTGGCGCCGACCTGATCGTGGTGGGCAGCCACGGCCGCTACGGCCTGGCGCTGTTGATGGGCTCCACCGCCAACGGCGTCCTGCACGGCGCCACCTGCGACGTGCTCGCGGTGCGCGTCGGCGAGAAGGACAAGGGCTAGCCCGAACGGCACTGACTTAAGTCAAAATCAGGCTGCCCTGTCCTCTGTAGGGTCGAATTTATTCGACCAAAAGAGCTGCCCCAGGCACCAATGGCCGAATACATTCGGCCCTGCAACGGTTTGGTCAGTGCCTCTGGGGTTCGCTTGGCACACCAACGAGGAAAGCCACCAGCGCCTCCGGCTCGAAGGGCCAGTGCAGCTCTTTTTGCCCCCCCGGGGCGCGCAACACCGGTATCAGCAGGCCGTAGCGCTCGAACAGGGCGTCGTCCTCGCTGATATCGCATTTGACGTAGTCGAACGCCAGGCCCGCCCCCTGTAGCGCGCGCAGCATGTCCTCCGCCTGCTCGCACAGGTGACAGGCCGAGGTGCCAAGCAACTCAAACACCGCCCCGCCGCTCATTGCCACCGCTCCTCGCATCCGCTTCCCGGCCGACTGCCACGCCCCATCAGAATCATGTAGAATTCCCGCTCCGCAAACCCAATCATACAAGCCCGGGGGTATTATAAGTGGCGTTATTCTCCCAGCCCACAGCACGCGCGCTCGCCATTCTCGATCTGCTGATGGCCAACCCTCACCAGGCTTTCGGCCTCACCGAAATGACCCGGCGGCTCAACCTGAACAAAGCCACTTGCCACGCCATCCTCACCACCATGGCCAACTACGGCTTCCTGATCCAGCACCCCCGCACCAAGGCCTACCGCCTGGGGCCCTCCATCATCGCCGCGGGCCACGCCGCCTTCGCCCAGTTCCCGGTGCTTGAATACGCCCGGCCCGAGCTGGAGGGCCTGAAAAACGACCTGCAAATGGGCTTCGCGGTCACCGCCCGCTCCAAGCTCCACCAGGTGCTGCTGGCACTGTACGGGCACGCCACCCCGCTGATCGATTCCTTCCAGCTGGGCCTGCGGCTGCCCAACACGGCGCCCATCGCCGCCTGCTTCACCGCGTTCTCCCCGGCCAAGGTGCTGGAAGCCTGGCTGACCCGCGCCCACGAATCCCGGGGCGGCTACAACGAGCGCCTGGACCAGAAGCTGCGCGTGTCGGTGATCGCGATCCGCGCCCGCGGCTACGAGGTCACCCTGAAGACCAAGGCCGAGGAGGAATTGACCGCGGAGCTGTCGCGCATCCACCAGAGCTGGAGCCTCACCGAGCTGGAGGACGCCACCAACAAGTACCAGCGCGAGATCTGCGAGGAGCACTACCACCTCGACCGCATCGACCCCAAGACCCGCTACGACGTCAGCACCATCGCCGTGCCTATTTTCGTCTACCGCGACGTGCCGGTGATGTGCTTCGTGGCCGGTTCCATCGACAAGCCGATCACCGGCGCCCAGATCGAGGACATCGCCGCGCGCATGAAAGAATCCGCCGACCGGGTGACCGCCCTGGCCACCGGCCAGGCCAAAGTCCAGTAAGCGCGGGCCGTGTCGGATTCCCCCGAGTACCGCGAGCGCAAGGCCTTTTTCGACCGGGTACTTACGGTGTACGGACGCAAGCCGGTGCTCGAGGTACTGCAAAACCCGCAACTGCACTGCCACGCCCTGCACCTGGCGCAAAGCAACCGCGAACAGGGCCTCGTCCGCGATATCCGCGCCCTGGCGGAGTCGCGCGACATCCCGGTCAACACCCACAGCCGCGAGGCCCTCGCGCGTATCTCCCGCAACGGGCGCCAGGACCAGGGGGTGGCGGTGGACGTGCTCTGCCCCGCCTTCCGCCAGTTCACGGACGCGCTGCCCGACCTGCCGCCGCGGGCCCGCCTGCTGGCCCTCGACGGCATCACCAACCCGCAAAACCTGGGCATGATCATCCGCTCGGCGGCCGCCGGGGAAATCGACGGCATCCTGTACGCGCGCGGCGGCAATGCCGCGCTCGGCCCGCTGGTGATCAAGGCCAGTGCCGGCACCCTGTACCGGGCGCCGCTGCTGTTGTGCGACAGCCTGCCCGGGGCCCTGCGCCTGTGCCGCGAACGGCAAATGGAGGTGTGCGCGCTGGCGGCCGACGCCACCCAGACCCTGTTCGAATTCAACCCCGATGGCGGCTGTGTGTACGTACTGGGCAACGAGACCGAAGGGGTATCCCCGGGCGCCTTGAAAGAAGCCACCCGCGGCCTCGCCATCCCCATGCGCAACGGCGTCGAATCCTTGAATGTGGCGGTCACCGCCAGCCTGATCGCCTACGCCGGACTGATGCGGCCGACCTAGAAACGCAGGCCCAGATAGAGCTGCGGCCCGTGGTATTCGAAGCCCACGCCGCCGTCCCAGCTGCTCGCCTCGGCGCCCACGTCGAGGTCGAAATAGGTGTACTTGAACCCGGCCCGCAAGGCATCGGTGAGGGCGTACTCCACGTAGGCGTTGCCGGTGAGGATATCCCCCTCCAGATCGCCGCCGCTCAGGTCCAGGTCGAGGCCGAACCAGCCGCCGTCCAGGCCCAGCTCCCAGCGCTGCCACGGACGGTAGCGCAAGCCCGCGCCGAGCACCGGCAGCGGCGCGTCGGTATCCGCGGAGGTGCTGTTGCGCCGGGCGCCCCCCTCGTCCCCGACATCGACCCGCCCGGCGATGCCGAAATCAAGCTCGGTCCAGTGAACGCCCGCGGAGGCTCTCAGCTGTAGGGTCTCGGTGTCGTAGAAGGCGTAGGAATAGGTGATGGGTATGATGGTGACATCCCAGCTGGAAGACGCCCTGACTCCGGCCGGGTAGGTGTCCTCGCCGACACTGATGTCGCGTTGCAGCGCCGCGCTGGCGCTGCGCGAGAAGTCCCAGTACCCGGCAGTGAGCTTGTGCCGGCGGGCAATGCGCCACTCGAAACCCAGCAGATAGGTCTCCTCGTCCTCGTCGAAACCGAGCTGCTCCTCGAGGTCGAATTCCGGATTGCGGACACTCTCGCCATTGACCCGCAGCTCGGTGTTCCAGCTGCTCAGGAAGTAGCCCACCTGGACCGCAAAGCGGTGCTGATCGAAGCCTGCTCGATCGGCGTGGGCCGTGGCGGCGAGCGACAGTATCGCCAGCAGGGAGACGGTGCGCGAACGGGGACGAATCGGCATGGCAAACCCTCGACCAGGGAGACATCCCCTAGTGTAAGCCATTGCCACTACATTGCCACACTGCCGCTACCGCGAATGGTTTGCGCCAAACGGCCAGACTCACTTCACCGCGGTGCCGCGCATGCTGATCACGATCTTGCCCCTGGCGCGGCCCGACTCCGAATAGCGAATGGCATCCGCCACGGCCTCGAGGCTAAATTCGCGGTCGATCACCGGGTTGATGTCCCCTTGCGCCATCAACCCGGCCAGGTAATCCAGGTCCGCGGCGTTCAACCGAGCAAGCAGGGAGGCAAATTCCGTCGACACGAAGGGCGACAGGAGCGGCGCCAGGATCACGTTTTTCAGCGGCGCGAACCAGTTGCCCTTCGGGCCGCCGACCATGACCAGGATGCCGCCGTTCTTCAGTGCCCCGTGGTTGGCCAGCAGGCCGTGGTTGCCCACGTTGTCGATGATCACGTCGTAGCGCTCAGCGCTTTCGGTGTAATCCTCCTGCCGGTAATCGATCATGTGCGCCGCCCCGAGTTCACGCACCATGGCGTGATTGCGCGCGCTGCTGACACCGGTGACCTCCGCCCCCAGGTGCCTGGCGATCTGCACCGCGAACGTGCCGACACCCCCCGAGGCGCCATTGACCAGGACTTTTTGCCCCGCCGTGACCCGCCCCTTGTCGCGCACCGCCTGCAGGGCCGTCACCGCGGCGACCGGCACCGACGCGGCCTCGGCATAGCCGATATTCGGCGGCTTGTGGGCAATCACCTTGTCCTCGGCAATGGTCAGGTAGTCCGCGAACGCACCACCGCGCCCGCCGAATACCGCGTCCCCGGGCTGGAAACGGGTGACGGCACTGCCCACGGCCTCCACCGTGCCGGCAAAATCGACCCCCAGCCGCTCCTGGCTGGGCCGGCCGATACCCGACATCAGGCGCATGACATAGGGGGATCCGAGCATGTAGTGCCAGTCCAGGGGATTGACACCCGCGGCGCGCACTTTAACCAGCACTTCGTTCGCGGCGGGCTCCGGTCGCGGCAGCGACGCCAGTTCCAGCACCTCGGGCGAGCCGTAGCAGCGGTGGACCACCGCGCGCATCGCGTCCGGCCCGCCGGTCCCGGCCGCCAGGGCCGGTGCCGGACAGGCGCGGTTGAAACTCATGGCGTATGCCAGGCCGACCGCCCCCACCGCCAACAGCAGCAGGGTTGCCCCCGCGATCTTGCGTCCCAGTCCCATAGTGTTCGCTCCAGGGTCCTATGTTTGCCCCTTGCGGGGATATCCCAGGCACCAGGATAAACAAATTTCGGCACTGGATGCAGGCTCTTCGTCCCGGGAGGCTTTCACCTCGCCGAATCCGGCCGCCGCGGCCCCTATTTCGACAGGTAGCCCATCCCCTCTTCCAGGCCCTTCAGGGTCAGGGGATACATGTGCCCCTCCAGCAGCTGGTTGGTGATCGCGGTGGACTGGGTGTAGGCCCACTCCTCCTCCGGCACCGGGTTGATCCAGATGACCTTTTCATAGGTCTCCAGCATGCGCCGCATCCACACCTCGCCGGCCTCGTCGTTCCAGTGCTCCACCGAGCCGCCGGGCTGCACAATCTCGTAGGGCGACATGGCGGCGTCACCGACGAAGATCACCTTATAGTCGTGGCTGTACTTGTGCATGATATCGAGCAGTGGGGTGCGCTCGTTGTGGCGGCGGACGTTGTTGCGCCACACGCTCTCGTACAGGAAGTTGTGGAAATAGAAGTACTCCATGTGCTTGAACTCGGTACGCGCGGCTGAAAACAGCTCCTCGCACACCCTGACATGGGGGTCCATGGAGCCGCCCACATCGAAGAACAGCAGCACCTTCACCGCGTTGTGGCGCTCGGGCACCATTTTGATGTCGAGCAGGCCGGCGTTGCGCGCGGTGGAGCGGATGGTGTCGTCGAGGTCCAGTTCGTCGGCGGCCCCGGTGCGGGCGAACTTGCGCAGCCGGCGCATGGCCACCTTGATGTTGCGGGTGCCCAGCTCCACGCTGTCGTCGAGGTTCTTGAAATCGCGCCGGTCCCAGACCTTCACCGCCTTCTTGTTGCCGCCCTTGGGGCCCACGCGAATACCCTCGGGGTGATAGCCCTGCTGGCCGAAGGGCGAGGTGCCGCCGGTGCCGATCCACTTGTTGCCGCCCTCGTGGCGCTCCTTCTGCTCCTCGAGGCGCTTCTTGAACTCCTCGATCAGCTTCTCCAGGCCGCCGAGGGATTCGATCTTGGCCTTCTCCTCCTCCGACAGCTGCTTCATGAACTCATTGCGCAGCCAGTCGTCGGGGATCAGCGCCTCGATGATGTCGTCGAGGGCCTCCAGTTCACGGAAATGGAGCCCGAAAGCCCGGTCGAAGCGGTCGAAATACTTCTCGTCCTTGACCAGGCAGGTGCGGCTGAAGAAATAGAACGCGTCCATGTCGGCGAAGGCCACATGCTCGGTGAGCCCCTCCATCAGGTCCAGCAGCTCCCGGGTGGTCACCGGGACGCCGGCGTCGCGCAGGCCGTGGAAGAAATTAATGAGCATAGCGCCCCCGGCCTAGCGGCTTTCCCGGCGGTGCATAAAGGCCAGCCGCTCCAGCAGGTGCACGTCCTGCTCGTTCTTGAGCAGCGCGCCGTACAGCGGCGGAATGGCCTTGGTGGGGTCGCGCTCCTTGAGCAGTTCGTCGGGAATATCGTCCGCCATCAGCAGCTTCAGCCAGTCGATCAGTTCCGAGGTGGAGGGCTTCTTCTTCAGGCCGGGGATGGCGCGCACGTCGAAGAAGACTTCCAGCGCCTCCTGCACCAGGCTCTGGGCGATACCCGGGTAGTGCACATCAACGATCTCGCGCATGGTGTCGCGATCGGGGAAGTTGATGAAGTGGAAGAAGCAGCGGCGCAGGAAGGCGTCGGGCAGCTCCTTCTCATTGTTGGAGGTAATGATGATGATCGGGCGGTGCTTCGCCTTGATGGTTTCTCCGGTCTCGTAGACGTAGAACTCCATCCGGTCCAGCTCCACCAGCAGGTCGTTGGGGAACTCGATGTCGGCCTTGTCCACCTCGTCGATCAACAGCACCACCTGCTCGTCGGCGGCGAAGGCCTCCCACAGCTTGCCCTTCTTGATATAGTTGGCGATATCGTGGACCTTCTCGTCGCCGAGCTGGGAGTCCCGCAGGCGCGACACCGCGTCGTACTCGTACAGGCCCTGCTGGGCCTTGGTGGTGGACTTGATGTGCCACTGGATCAGGCGCATGCCCAGGCCCTGGGCAACCTCCTCCGCCAGCATGGTCTTGCCGGTGCCCGGCTCGCCCTTGATCAGCAGCGGCCGCTGCAGCGTCACCGCGGCGTTCACCGCCATGCGCAGGTCGTCGGTCGCAACGTAGCGTTCTGTCCCCTCGAATTTCATAGTTGTTCCACTGAGCAGTTAAAAGACAAAGCCCACAAGGGTAGCGAGTGGGCATAGGCGACGCAAGCGCGCTGTTGGCGGCTGCCTAGGAAGCGCCCCGCTGATCCTCGCTGTCGGCGCGCAGCCCGTCGAGTACCGGAACCTCCGCTCCCGGCTGGCTGTCCTGGAAGCGGCGCTTCCACAACTCCAGGCGCCGGCGCCGGCGCCGGCGGGAGATCCACAGGGACACCAGCCCCACCGCGGCAATCGCCCCCAGCACACTGGCGATCGGCACCGCCAGGCTGGTTTCGGGAATGTCGCTGGGGCGGGTGCTGATCGCGCTCTCGGCGGGGCCCGCAATCACTTCCACGTACATCGGCAACTCCCGCTGCAGGGTCTTGCCGTGCACCCGGGCGGTCAACTCGTAGCGCCCGCCGCGGGCGAAGGCCGGCACCGCGACACGGTACTCGCCGCTTTGGGGTATCGGGTAGCGCCCGGAGACGTCGATGGTTTCGGTGGTGCCGTCGGGGCCGGTGATATCGAGGCGGATATCCATCAGCCCGAGAACCTCGGGATCGCGCAGGACATCGCCGCCATCGCGCAGGCGAATACCAACCTCCCCCACCCGGTCGGCGGGCATGCTGTTGGGCAGCGGATCCACTTCCAGTTGCAGGTCGGCGATCACCGTGACCCGCATGCTGGCGTCCGGCGGCGCCGCCAGCTGCCACTGCCCGGGCTCCGGGGAGCTCACCGTGACCAGGGCGAAACGCCCGGTCACGAACCACTCCACGCCCTCGGCGGCCCGCTCCGGGCGATAACGGACCCGGGAGGGGCTGACCAGCCCGACGCTCGTCTCCTCGCCGGCGAAGAAGATCAGCGCGGTGAACTCCTCTACGCTGTCGTCAATGGCGAAACTGCCGCCGGCCAGCGGCACCCGCGCCGTGGGAGCCACCATTTCCAGGGACTGCACGAAAATCCCGGTCAGCTCGCCGGCGGTCTCGGCCTTCTCGGCCAGGCCCGCGGTCTCCTCGGCCAGGGCGCGCAGAAAAGTCCAGTCGGCCTCGTCGGACAGGGCGATGGTGTGCACCGGAATCCCGGTGGCGCCGAGGCTCGGCGCGGCATCCTGGAGCAACTTGCGCGCCGCCGCGGCGTTGGCCATCGGCGAAGCCGACACATCGACCTTGCCGTCGGTGAGCAGCACGATGCTGGTGCGGTAACTGGGGTCCATGCTGCCGCGGTCGTAGGTCGCCGCCGCCAGCGCGGCGGGGATATTGGTGCGCTGGCCGGAGTTGTCGATCTGCGCCACCGCCCGCCGGGCCTCCTCGCGCCAGGCGGCATCGATCACCCGGTGCGGCACCAGTACCTCCACCTCCTCGCCGAAGATCCACACGCCGGCGCGAGCCCCCTCCGGCAGCAGGCGCACGATCAGCTCCAGCGCCGGTCCCCGCAGGTTGTCGGGGTCCGAATCCTTCATGCTGCCGGAGATATCGATCAGCAGGCGCAGGTCGGGCTTCATCATCCGCGTCACCGGATCGGCGAAGCTCGCGGCGGGCGGCAGCACCAGCCACAAGGTCAATAGGGTGCACAGTATCCGGGCCGCGGCGGCCATCGATCCTTTCATCTTGCGTTCTACGTATCAGGACTCTGCCGGAGCACTGGCCGGCGGCGACCCGCGTCGAAGCCGGAGCGCCACGGCAAACAACAGCGCCAGCAGCAGGGCCAGCCCGACGGCGGCCAGCAGGGGCCTGAGGGCGTGTTCGGCCGCCGCCTGGTCGACCGTCAGCCACTGGAAGCCGGCGACGATCACCGCCGGCGCCAGCGTCGAAACACCCGCTTCCGGGTAGGCCGGGGTCAACAGTACCGCAGCGCCCGGCAGCACCAGCAAGCCGATCCACGCCGGGTGCCAACGGCGCCGCAGCCACCAGGCGGTCAGCAACAAGGCCAGCACCGCGGCACCGAGATAGGCCGCCATGGCAATGTGATAGGACTGTTCGCTCAACACAACGTGGTTCTCCTCAATCCTTTGATACGAGCCTACCGCACCCAGGCAATGACATGTTCATCATAGCCCTCGGGGTGCACATATTCATCCGCGATGCTGCGCCCACGGATGGAGATACCGGCGCGGTGGACGCTCTCGGGGTCACCGCTGACCAGCGGGTGCCACGGCGGCAGGGGCAGGCCCCGGGCGCGCAGGCGGTAGGCGCAGGTCGATGGCAACCAGTCGAGGTCGCTGATGTTGTCGGGGGTCAGCGCGACGCAGTCGGGCACCAGTTCCTGGCGGTGGGCGTAGTCCCGGCAGCGACAGCTCTGCGCGTCGAGCAGGCCGCAGTGCACCCGGGTGTAGAAGACCTCGCCGCTGTCGGCGTCCTCGAGCTTGTGCAGGCAGCAGCGGGCGCAGCCGTCGCACAGGGCCTCCCACTGCCGCTGGTCGAGCTGCGCCAGGGGAACGCGGTTCCACCACTCATCCATCGGCCCGGTCCCGGCGCAGGAGCTCCGCTTCCGTGGGCGGCATCTGCAGGTAGAAACCCTGGGCTTCGATTTTTTCCAGCACCTCGGCGGCACTGGCGCGGGCCAGTTTGCGCGCCGGGTCCAGCATCAGGACCATCACCGCCCGCGGCTCGCCGAACTGCTGCAACAGGGCCTCGGGGACGTCCGCCAGCCCCCGCGCCTTGTCCACGTAGAGGTACATCTCCTCGCGCTTCGGGCTTTTGAATACCTGGCACAGGCGCTTCACGCTCCACCCTCCCGCAGCAGCTCCCGCAATGGCTGGATCACCACCTCATCGCGCCAGCCCCGCCAGTGCGGGGGACGCTCGCCATTGCTTTCGCCCCGGGCCTCGCGCACCAGCGCCTCGTAGTCCCGGGACTGCAACAATATCTCGGGCGCCACATTCAGTTCCGCGGCAATGGCGCGGACCCGGCGCTTGAGCTTTTTACCCTGGTCGCGCTGGCGCGCGCTGAGCGGCGGCGGCAGCGGCGCGGGCAGATCGGACTCCGGCACCGCCTTTTGCTGCGACAACACCTCGAGCAGCGCCTCGCCGTAGCGGCGCAGCGCCGCTGGCGGCAACTCCACCTGCGCCCGCAATTGCGCCAGGTCGCCGGGGTTGCCACGGGCGATCTGCAGGCAGGCCTGGTCATCGATGATCCAGCTGCGGGGCTTGTCCTTGTTGCGCGCGGTCTGCTCCCGCCACTGGCACAGGGCCGCCAGCGCCCCCAATTGGTGACGGTCCAGTTTCCACGCGGACTTGATGCGCGGGTAGTAACTCCCGGGGCCACCGGCCTGGGCGTTGACCGCGTCGGCGCCATCGGCCAGCACCCAGTCCAGCTTGCCCTGCGCCCGACTCTCGTCGCGCAGGGCCCGGTACACGTCCAGCAGGTAGACCACGTCCTGCGCCGCGTACTGGCACTGGGCCTCGGTCAGCGGCCGCTGCAGCCAGTCGGAGCGGGTCTCGTCCTTGGGCAGGTCCACATCGCATATGTCGTGCACCAGGGCGCGGTATCCCAGGCCGAAATCCCGCCCGGTCAGCGCCGCCGCCCGCTGGGTGTCGAACAGCGGGCGCGGCAGTTCGCCCAACCAGCGCTGGAACACTTCCAGGTCCTCGCTGGGCGAGTGCAGGACCTTCACCAGGCCGGGCTCGGCCATCAGCGCGCGCAGCGGCGCCAGGTCGGAGATCGCCAGCGGATCCACCAACCAGGCCTTGTCTTCGAAGCACAGCTGCAGCAACGCCACCTTGGGATAGAAGGTGTTGCGGCGCATGAACTCCGTATCCACGGCCACGGCGGACGCCCCCGCGTACTGCGCCAGCACCCGGTGCAGGGTAGCGTCGTCCTCAATCAGTTCCCAATCCATCATTGCTCCACCGCGCGACGTCCACTGAAAGCGTGGGCCAGGGTGGAGCCGTCGACGTACTCCAACTCGCCCCCCAGGGGAACGCCGTGCGCGATGCGCGACACCTTGACGCCCCGGGGCAATAACATATCCGTCAGGTAGTAGGCCGTGGCCTCACCCTCCACCGTGGGATTGGTCGCCAGAATCACCTCGGCGACCCCTTCCTCGACCACCCTTTCCTGAAAGCGGTCGAGGCCGATTTCCGCCGGCCCGATACCGTCGATGGGCGACAGGTGACCCATGAGCACGAAATACAGGCCCCGGTAGCTGCCGCTCTGCTCCACCGCCAAGACATCGGCCGGGGTTTCCACCACGCAAATCACGCTGTGATCCCGCCGCGTGTCGGCGCAGATCTCGCAGATATCCAGCTCGGTGAAATTGCGGCAGCGGCGGCAGTGATCCACCCGTTCCACCGCCTGCTGCAGCGCGTGCGCCAGACTGGAGGCCCCCTCGCGATCGCGCTCCAGCAGGTGCAGGCACATGCGCTGGGCGGACTTGGGGCCGACACCGGGCAGGCAGCGCAGCGCCTCGATCAATTCGGTCAGTGCGGGACTGAATTTCATGCCCTTGCCGACCTAAAAGGGCATCTTGAAACCGCCGGGCAGGTTCAGCCCCGCGGCCAGGCCGGACATGGCCTCCTTGTTGTGCGCCTCGACCTTGCGCACCGCGTCGTTCACCGCCGCGGCCAGCAGGTCCTCCAGCACTTCCTTGTCCTCGGACAGGACACTGTCGTCGATGGTCACGCGCTTGACGTCGTGACGGCCGGTCATCACCACCCTCACCAGGCCGGCGGCGGCCTCGCCAGTGACCTCGGCGCGCGCCATTTCCTCCTGCTTCTGCTGCAGGTCGGCCTGCATTTTCTGGGCCTGTTGCATCAGGTCCGATAGGTTGCCTTTCATGGGTATTCCTCAGGGATCCAGGGGAGCGATCGACGCGCGGTCCAGTTCGCCGTCGAATCGCTCGATCAGTTGTCGCAGCACCGGGTCGCCGTCGATGGCGTCCACCGCCTCCTGCTGCCGCTGTTCCGCCAGCCGCGCGCTGCGCTGGGCCGGGGTCTCCCCCGTCAGCGCGCCGGGCTCAATGGACACTTCCACGGCGGTGTCGAAATAATTTTGCAGCGCCAGGCGCACCTTGTCCGCGTGGCCGGGATTGAACAGCGTGGCGTTGTCGCGATCAAGCACAAATTCCAGGCTCGCGCCTTGGGCGTGGCGCAATTCGCAGTGAGAGGCGATGTTGTACACGATCCCGACCAGGCCGAGCTGCTCCAGCAAGTCCGGCCAGGTGGCCGGCGACAGTGATGACAGCGGCATCGCATCGACAGGAGCGGCCGGCTTCGGTGCGGCCGGCTTCGGTGCGGCTACCGGCTCGGACATCGCGGCCGGCGGCGTCTCCGCGGGGGGCTCCTCGCGCGGCGCGGCCATGACACTGGCCAGATCGATTGGCGGCGCCTTGGGCCGCCGCTCCGCCGCCGCGGCTGAGGTCGCGTTCGCCGTGGCGGCCGCTTCGGGCGCCGTCACCCCGGGAGCAGCCGCTTCGGGAGCGGTTGCTTCCGGGGCGTTCGTTGCGGGCACGGCCTGCGCGGACATAGCCGGCGGTGGCGCCGCGGGCACCGGCGCGGCCGGCGCCGCGGCCTCAGGGGGCTTTTTTACCGCGGCGCCGACCTCCCCCACGGCGGGCGCTGCGGGGCTCGCTTCGGTGGGGGCAGGTGCCTGGGGCGGGGGTTCGCCGGCCGCGGCGCCCGCGTCGAACACCACCGCGGGCCGGAATGCGAGCATCCGCAGCACGGTCATCTCAAAACCGCCGCGCGGGTCCGCCGCCAGGGGAATGTCGCGTTTGCCGTTGATCGCCATCTGGTAGTACAGCTGGGCATCCTCGGCGGTCATCGACGCCGCCAGCTGGCTCACCCGCTCGGCGTCGCCCCAGTTGTTGTCCACCGCGTCGGGCACCGCCTGGGCCACCGCCACGCGGTGCAGCAGCGACACCAGTTCGTCGAGGCTGGACTCGAAGTCGGGAGCGTGCTCGCCCATCTTCGCCACCACCGCCAGCAGCGCCCTGGGGTCGCCGGCGACCACTGCCTCCAGTACCTGGTAGACGAAACTCAAGTCGACGGTGCCGAGCATGCTTCGCACCTCGGTCTCCCTGAGGGCGCCGGAGCCAAAGGCGATGGCCTGGTCGGTGAGGCTGAGGGCGTCGCGCATGCTGCCGGCGGCGGCGCGGCCGAGCAGCCACAGGGCGGGCTCCTCGTGGCTCACCATTTCCTTGTCCAGCACGTGCCTGAGGTGCCCCACCACCTGCTCCGGCGGCATGTTCTTGAGGTTGAACTGCAGGCAGCGCGACAGGATGGTGGCCGGCAGCTTCTGCGGATCGGTGGTGGCCAGCAGGAACTTCACATGGGGCGGCGGCTCCTCCAGGGTCTTCAACAGCGCGTTGAAGCTGTGGCTGGAGAGCATGTGCACCTCGTCGATGAGGTAGACCTTGTAGCGCGACCGGGTGGGGGCGTACTGCACGTTCTCGAGCAGCTCGCGGGTGTCTTCCACCTTGGTCCGCGAGGCCGCGTCGACTTCCAGCAGGTCCACGCTGCGCCCCTCGGCGATCTCGCGACAGGAGCCGCACTGGCCGCAGGGTTCGGAACTCACCCCTTCCTCGCAGTTGAGGCATTTGGCGAGAATGCGCGCGATCGTGGTCTTGCCCACGCCGCGGGTGCCGGTGAACAGGTAGGCGTGGTGCAGCCGGTCGTGGTCCAGCGCGTTGATCAAGGCCTGCAGCACGTGCTCCTGGCCCACCATTTCGCGAAAGCTCTTCGGTCGCCACTTGCGCGCCAGTGCCTGATAGGACATGGAGAGACTGCCTTACTGCAAAATCGCTAGGATACACCAGGGGGCGGGAGCCGGGAAAGAAAGCAAAGGCCGCCGCGCGCGGGCCCGCCAGGCAACCGGGGTCAGGATACCGCCTTCTCCGCCGCGCAGGCCTTGCACAAGCAGTGCAGCTCCAGCTGCGGGCTTTGCAGCACATAGTCGGCTTTCGCCACGTCCTGGCGCAGGCGATTGATCAGCGACTTCTGAATGCCGATCTCCTTGACGCTGCCGCACTGGTCACAGATCAGGAATTGCGGCACTTCGTGGGCGTGGTCGCAACTGATATGGGAACAGGCCACATACTTGTTGGCCAGGTGCAACTTGTGCACCAGGTTCTCGCCCTCGAGAAAAGCCAGGATACGGTAGGCCGACATCACCGGTATCGGCGTATCGAACCGCTCGCGGCAGACATCGACCAGCTCGTAGGCGGACAGGGCCCGGCCCTCCGAGAGCAGGCCCGCCAGCACCTGCCTGCGCTTGGCGGTCAGTTTTACACCGCGCTCCCGGCAGGTCTTTTCGGCGTGCGCCAGGATTGTGTCGATTTTTGCCATCGCAAGGGATCGTCGGTTAAGGAATTGTGGCGGGGATTGTACCTCTCCGCCGCCGCCCACTGAAAGCGACCGCGGGAACCCGCCTCGTCCCGGCAATGGAGAAGGGGAAAATAAAGCGGGCCTGGGAAATGGAGGCGACCCGAACAGCCACACCCCGGCACACGAATCAGTAACTACCGTTGCTCCCTTCCGGGCCTGGCGGGGTTCACTACCTATCGTTGCGAGGGGACCATTCGGGCCGCCATAACAGCTGCAGCCATGTGCAGAGGGCGCGTATTGTGTCGCAAAGGCGGCGGCCCTGCAAGCGCGGATGCTTGACACCAATGTTATACCTTCTAACATACCGCTGGACAGCGCCTGCTTGAGATTTATCATGCCCGACTCCCCCCCGCCGCAACGCCCCGGTGGCCGCCGCTCCACCCTTGCGGGCGTGGCGCTCGCCATCGCGCTCGGCGCGCTCCTGACCGCCGTCCTGCGCTGGCGCGCGGACGCCTCGGCGCCCGTGGCGCGCATCGAGGCCATGCCCGTGGCCACGGTGACCTTTCACGAGCAAAGCGGTTACCAGCAGCAACGCCAGTTCCTCGGCGTGGTCGAGGCCGCCCAGCGCGCCGACCTCGCCTTCGAGTCGACCGGCCAGATCGCGCGGATCGAGGTGCGCGAGGGCAGCCGCGTCGAAGCCGGCGAGGTCCTGGCGCGACTCGACGACCGCCGCCTGCGGGCCCAGCGCGCCGCCGCCGCGGCGGAACAGGAGACACTGCAGGCCGAACTCGAACTGGCGCGCCTCAAAGCCCAGCGGCAGCAAGACCTGCAGGCGAGCGGCGCGGTATCGCGGGAAGCCTATGACGAAACCCGCCTGCGCGCCCAGGCACTCGTCGCCCAGGGCAAGGCGGTGGCCGCGGAACTGCAACGGATCGACATCGAACTGCAAAAATTGCAGTTGCGCGCCCCCTATGGCGGCATCGTCGCCGCCCGCTACCGCGACGCCGGCGCGGTGGCCGGCGCCGGCGAGCCGGTGCTGCGCCTGATCCAGACCGGCGCCCGCGAGGCGCACATCGGCGTGGCGCCGGAGATGGCCGCCGCCCTGCGGGCGCCGCAGCACCACACCCTGCTCTGGCGCGACCGCGAGGTGCCGGCGACCCTGCGGGCGGTGCGGCCCGACGTGGACCCCGCCACGCGTGCCGCGGTGGCGGTATTCGACCTGCCCGAGGACCTCGACGCCCTGGACGGCGAGGCAATTACCCTGCGCCTGCCGCGGGCGATTGCGGAACCCGGTGGCTGGCTGCCGGTATCCGCGCTGCTCGAAGGGCAGCGCGGCGTGTGGAACGCGCTCGCGGTGCGCCAGCGCGACGGCCACAGCGTCACCACGCGCGAGGTGGTGGAAGTCCTGGCCTTGCGCAGCGACCAGGCCTACGTGCGCGGCACCCTGCGCGATGGCCAGGTGGTGGTGGCGGACGGTATTCACCGCATCGCCCCCGGCTCGCCGGTCACCCCCATCGACTGATGGCATAAACAGGCTCCCGCATGCTGGCTCGCATCCTCTACAACAATACCCGCATCGTGGTGCTGGTGGTGATGATCATTATCGCCGTCGGCCTGAGCAGCTTCAGTTCCATCGCGCGCCAGGAAGACCCCACCATCACCAACTTCGTCGCCACCGTGACCACCTTCTTCCCCGGAGCCACGCCGGCGCGGGTGGAGGCCCTGCTCACCCGCCCCCTGGAAGACGAATTGCGCCGCATACCCGAGATCGACGAGATCGACTCCACCTCCAGCGCCGGCGTGTCATTCATCAATATCCAGCTGGAAGAGACCCTGGGCGGCGCCGACATCGAGCGCGCCTGGTCGGAAATCCGCGACGCCCTGGGCGAGGCCGCGGGGAGCTTTCCCGCGGGTGTCGGCCCGCCGATGTTCGACGACGACCGGCTCACCGCCTACACCACCATTCTGGCCCTGAGCGCCGAAGACGCGCACCGGGTTCCGCTGTCCCTGCTGCACCGCATGGCTCTCGACTTTGCCGACGCCGCGCGCAATGTACCGGGCACCGAGCGGGTGGACCTCTACGGCGAGCCCGCCGAGGAAATCCGGGTGGCGGTGGACGAAGCGGCCCTCAACGCGCGGGGCCTGGGCCTGGACCAGGTCGCCGGCGCCCTGCGGCAGGCCGACCCCAAGGTGGCCGCCGGCCGCGCCGCCGGCGCCGGCAGCGACCTGCTGGTGGAAATCGACGGCGAGTTCGACTCCATCGCGCGCATTCGCGATGTGATCGTGGCCGCCAGCCCCGGGGGCGGCGCGGTGCGCATCAGCGATATCGCCCGGGTCTACAAGGCCCGCACCACTCCGCCGCCGGCCATGGCGCTGGTCAACGGCAAGCCCGGACTGCTGGTGGCGGTGGCGATGTCGGAGGGCCTGCAGGTGGATCGTTGGAGCGCCCGCTTTGCCGCGTTCGCCGAACGCTGGCGCGCGCAGGCTCCCGCGGGCATTGTCCTGGAAACCACCTACGACCAGAGCGTCTATACCGAGGCCCGGCTGCGCGGGGTGGCGCAGAACCTGGTGCTGGGCGTGGTGCTGGTGTTGCTGGTGCTGCTGTTCACGCTCGGCTGGCGCGCCGCGGTGGTGGTGGCGCTGGTGCTGCCCCTGTGCGGCCTGATGTCGGTGGCGCTGCTGTACTACTGGGGCGTGGCCATTCACCAGATGTCGGTTACCGGCCTTATCGTGGCCCTGGGGCTACTGGTCGACGGCTCCATTGTCATGACGGACGAGATTCGCAAGCGCCTGCGGGCGGGCGACGCCCCGCTGCCCGCGATAAGCGCCTCGGTGCAGCGGCTGCGGGTCCCGCTGCTGTCGAGCACCGTGACCACCGTGCTCGCCTTTATGCCCATGGTCGTGCTGCCGGGGCCCTCCGGCGACTTCATGGGCAGTATCGCCAAGTCCGTGGTGGTGATGCTGGCCTCGTCGCTGGTGTTGGCGCTGGTGCTGACCCCGGTGCTCGCCGCGCGCCTGTTGCCGGCCGGGCTGGGCGGGCACGGCCACTGGTGGGAACAGGGCCTGCGCAGCGGCGGCGCGGGCCGCGCGCTGGAGCGGAGCCTGGACTGGGCGCTGCGCCATCCGCCGGCCTCCATCGCCCTGGCGCTGGCCCTGCCCCTGTGCGGCTTCCTCGCCTTTCCCACCCTCACCGCGCAGTTCTTTCCCGGCACCGACCGCGACCAGATGTACCTGCAGGTCAAGCTGCCCGACGGCCGCTCCATCTACGACACCGAACGCCTGGTGCAAGACCTGGACGCGAAACTGCGGGCCGAACCCCTGGTGCGGCGCGTGGACTGGACCCTGGGCGAAAGCCCGCCGGCCTTCTACTACAACATGTACCGCACCAAGGAAGGCATCCCCAGTTGGGCGGAAGCCCTGGTGCTGACCCGCGACGAAGACCGCACCGACGACCTGATCCGGCGCCTGCAGCGGGAGGTGGATCGCGAGTTTCCCCAGGCCCGGGTCATCGTGCGCGGCATCGACCAGGGCCCGCCGGTCATGGCGCCGCTGGAAGTCGAGATCTACGGCCCCAACCTGGAGCGCCTTCGCTCCCTGGGCGAACGGTTCCGCCAGCGCCTGGAGCGGGTCCCGGACGTGACCCACACCAACGCCAGCCTGTCGGGGGGCGCGCCCAAGTTGCTGGTGCGGGTGGACGAATCGCGCGCGCGCCTGGCCGGCCTCGGGCTCACCGATGCCGCGCGCACCCTGGACGCCAGCCTGAGCGGCATCGCCGCCGGCGAACTCCTCGAGGATACCCAGCGCCTGCCGGTGCGGGTGCGCCTGCGCGAGGAAGCCGGCTCCGACGCGGGCGACATCACCAGCATTCGCATAGCCAACGGCATGCCCCACGGCGATGGCCAGCTCGCGGGGGTGCCCCTGAGCGCTCTCGGCGATACGGTGCTGACACCTTCCAGCAGTCCGATTTCACGCAAGGACGGCGAGCGCGTGAATATCATCCAGGCCTACCTGACGCGCGGCGTGCTGCCCGAGGAAGCCCTGAAACTGCTGCGCGCCGACCTCGAGGCGAATCCGATCCCCCTGCCCGACGGCTATCACTACAAGTTCGGCGGCGACTCGGACGTGCGCGCCGAGGTCATGGAGCAAATCATGGCGCCGGTGGGCATGATCCTCGCCGCGCTGGTGGCGACCATCGTACTCACCTTCAACTCCTGGCGCCTGTCGCTTGTCGCCCTCCTCGTCTGCCTGTGCTCGCTGGGGCTCAGCCTGCTGTCGCTGGCGCTGTTCCGCTACCCCTTCGGGATCCCCGCGGTGATCGGGGTGATCGGCTCGATCGGCGTGTCGATCAACGCCGCGATCATCATCATGACCGCCCTGCAGGCCGACGCCGGAGCCCTGAAGGGCGGGCTGTTCGCGGTGCGCCAGGTGGTCATGGGCTCCAGCCGTCACATCGTGTCCACCACCGTGACCACCTTTGGCGGCTTCCTGCCGCTGATCCTGGAAGGCAGCCAGTTCTGGCCCCCCTTCGCCATGGCCATCGCCGGCGGTGTCCTGCTGTCCACCATCGTGTCCTTCTTTCTGGTACCGCCAATGTTCGTGCTGGCCAACCGGCTCGGGCGCAAACCGGTGCGGGCCATCTCCCCCACCGCGGCCGCCCGGGGCGCGTGAGTCCATGACGAACCGCGATCGCGATGAAACCCTGCCGGTAATCCACCATGACGCGGACCTGATCGCCGTCAACAAGCCCTCGGGCCTGCTGGTGCACCGCAGCCCCATCGACCGCCGCGAAACCCGTTTCGCCCTGCAAATCGTGCGCAACCAGGCGGGGCGCCGGGTCTATCCGGTACACCGCCTGGACAAACCGACCTCCGGTGTCCTGCTGTTCACCTTCACTCCGGAGCTGGCCGCGGCAGTCGCCGCGCAGTTCCAGCAGCGCGCCGTGGCCAAGCGCTACGTCGCGGTGGTGCGCGGCTACTGCCCCGAGAGCGGCGCCATCGACCACCCGATTCGCGACGACCCGGACCCGCTGGCGGGCCTGGATCGCGGCCCGCCGCGAGAGGCCTTCACCCACTTCCGGCGCCTGGCCACGGTGGACATCCCCCACGCGGTGGACCGCTACCCCACGGCGCGCTATTCACTGGTGGAGCTGCGCCCCGAAACCGGTCGCAAGCACCAGCTGCGCCGCCACATGAAGCATATCGGGCACCCGATTATCGGCGACGCCAAGCACGGCAAGGGCGTGCACAACCGGTTTTTCCGCGAACAGTACGGCGCCGGGCGCCTGCTGCTGGCCTGCACTGAACTGGCGCTGCGCCACCCCGCCACTGGCGCCCCACTGCAACTGCGCGCCACCCTCGACGACGACTTCGCGCGGCTGAGTAGCGCTTTTGGCTGGCGCGACGCCCTGGCGACGGCGATGCCCTGGGCGCTGGCCCTATCGAACCACCGCTGATCGCCCCCCGGGCCCCTCACCTACCCGGCCCTCCACCCGCTCGGCCGTCTCGAAACTACCGCCAGAGCGAGCTACCGGCCCGGCTCAAGCAACTACATGGCCGGCCCACCGGCTGCATTGGCCAGCGCGAGATTAACCTGGGCACAGTGCCTGCGGGGCAAGTCGTCGGCATCGGTGGACCGCGATCCGGGAGGCTGTCGACAAGATCAGGCTCGCCCGAAAGCAGGACTGCGGTTGCATGGAATATGGTTTGGGGTGTTCTGATTAAGGATAGGCCGGGCTGGCGCGCCATGCGGGTAGAGTCCGCAGCCAATCCTTTTTACCGGAGGTGTAAACGATGTCGGTATGATCTGTAAAGGATGTCTCCGGCGGCCGGCGACCCGGTACAGACCAATGTTAAATGGCGGGGGTAGGAGGATTCGAACCCCCGACCCACGGCTTAGAAGGCCGTTGCTCTATCCAACTGAGCTATACCCCCGGGGCGTGCCGCGGGGATTATACAAGCCCTTGAGCATCGATCGGGAAAAATGGGGTGGCCGAGGGGTCTCGAACCCCCCACCTCCGGAGCCACAATCCGGTGCTCTACCTGATGAGCTACGGCCACCATCGCGAAGTGCTGAAACCGGCGTTGTCCAACTCACCTGATTGTGGCGATGAGTTGGTCGGGGTAGAGAGATTCGAACTCCCGACATCCTGCTCCCAAAGCAGGCGCGCTACCAGACTGCGCTATACCCCGAACAGTGCCGGGGACGGTTCGGTTGCCCGGTGGGCCGCCCCTCGATTTCAGGACGCGAATAATACTCACCGGGCTTTCAACCGTCAACGATAATATGGTGATTTTACAACGGTTTTCCGCCCGCCGGCTTTCCCTCGAGCGGGCCTCCGTGGGACAATACGCGGCCTGTCCCCGGGGGGATCCCCCGACTCACCGCAATTCGCGCACCAGCGCGCACGACATAGGTAAAAGGTACTCGCACATGCCCGCACAGGTCCTGGATGGTAAAGCACTGGCCCAACAAACCGAGGCCGCCCTGCTCGAACGCGTGGAGGCGCTGAAGGCGAAATCCGGGGGCAAGACGCCCATTCTCGCCACCATCCTGGTGGGCGACGACCCGGCCTCGGCCACCTACGTGCGCATGAAGGGCAACGCCTGCCGCCGGGTGGGCATGGAATCCCTGGCGGTGGAAATGCCCGCCTCCACCACCACCGAGGAGCTGCTGGCGAAGATCGACCAACTCAACAGCGACCCCGACGTCCACGGCATCCTGCTGCAGCACCCGGTGCCGGCGCAGATCGACGAGCGCGCCTGCTTCGACGCCATCGCCCTGTCCAAGGACGTGGACGGCGTCACCTGCCTGGGCTTCGGCCGCATGGCCATGGGCGAGGCCGCCTACGGCTGCGCCACGCCCCAGGGCATCATGCGCCTGCTGGAAGCCTACGATGTCGAGATCGAGGGCAAGCACGCCGTGGTGGTGGGCCGCAGCCCGATCCTGGGCAAGCCGATGGCGATGATGCTGCTGCAGAAAAACGCCACCGTGACCATCTGTCACTCGCGCACAAAGGATCTGCCCTCGCTGGTGGCGCAGGCGGACATCCTGGTGGGCGCCGTGGGCAAACCGGAGTTCATCAAGGCGGAGTGGGTCAAGGACGGCGCCGTGGTGGTGGACGCCGGTTACCACCCGGGCGGCGTGGGCGATGTCGAGCTGGCGCCGCTGGCCGAGCGCGCCAGCGCCTATACACCGGTGCCCGGCGGCGTGGGACCGATGACCATCAATACGCTGATCATGCAGAGTGTGGAGTCCGGGGAGCGCAGCCTGGGCTAGCGAGCTATCCAGGCGGCCCCGCGAAGACAGCGCAAAAGCGGTCGTCGCGGCGGCCGGCTGGCTGATCTAATATCCGGGGGTGACGATAATCGACACCTCGTACTCCGGCGACAACTCCAGGAACTGCCCCGAACTGCCCAGAGGTTCGCTTTCTCCGGTGGTCATATCGCCCTCCCCCGACCAGACCCGGTACTTGAAGCTGGCGAAAATCGAAAATTCACCAGAGACAGGGTCATAGATGCTGTGCTCATCCGTTGGCGGGCTGTAGCATATCACGCGGCTCTGCAGCCGGGTGACGCCCCCCGAGGGTACATCGCTCCACACCCGCGTCGCCAAATCCTGATGCGCCAGCCTCCCCCCGTTCAAGTCCCGGTCGGTAAGCAGAAAATGAGGCATGGTTATACCACGGAACGTCGTTCCACGAATGAATGTCTGGATACAAGCGGAGTTTTCACGGAGGTAGATCAACTTCTCCTCGCCAACCGGCGAAGCATCGAAGACCGGCTCGATGTTCAGCGACAACATCTGCGGCGCCGACGCCAGCCCGTGCTCATCGATGGCGGTCACCTCCAGGCGTATTTGGCCCCACCGGTCGGCGCCGAGAACCAGATCCAATGCGCCGTCCGCCCGCAGCTGCACGGCGTCGGCGATACTGCCGCCCGCGGGGATGGCAAAATATCCCGAGTCCTCGTTGTACCACGTCGTGGTCGGGATACCCGGCAGATTGCCGTAGCGCTGGTATGAACCGGACACGAAGCGGACCGCGAAGCGCAGCGTTTCGCCGGCATCGGCCTCCCAGGCATTGCCCGGCGAGATGGCCGTGGCCACCCCCGGCACGCTAACCCGGGTATCGGAAAACGCGACGTTGGCGGTATCGGTATCGAGACCGCCGTCCTCCAGCACCGTCACCACCGGCAGCAGGTTGAACGTGGGCGGATCGTTCACCGGCGTCACCTGCAGCCGAAGCGTTCGCTGGCTGCTCGCGCCGTCGCTGTCGGTGGCGACGATGCGCAGCTCGGAGTTGCCGAAGGCATCCGGAGCGGTGGTAAAGGTCAGCTCGCCGTCCGGCGCCAATGCCGGACCCGCGCTGAACAGCGCCGGCTGGTCGCTACTCACCGCCAGGCTGACCGTCTGCGCGGCCTCGTGGACGGGGCCGGGACTGACGCCGCCCACCAGGCCGGGAAAGGACTGCGGGCCGGCGTCCTCGGCGACGCTGATTGCCCCGCTCGCCACGATAAAAATGGGCGGTTCGTTTACATCGACGTCACAGTGTGACACCGCCAAGGCCTCACCGGGCTGCAACCGGGCGCCGTCCGGCAACTCGCCCTCGCGCCGGGCGATGTCGGCGCACTCCAGGTCGTGGCCGGTCACTTCCAGCGGCGTACTGGCGCAGCCGTTGTGCAGGGTGATGCCGTCGGTGTAGGGGTCAAAGTCCAGTTGGCCGGCGCCGCCCAAACAGGCGGCGTTGTCGGGCTCCACCATCAATTGCGTCGACGTCGCCCGTCCCGGCTGCACGACCAGCAGCCCGGCGAACGCCAGCGCGCACAACCCGCACACACTGGCTACGGCATGGCGCTTTGCCGATCGCGCCGCCCGCCCTCCGAACCCGATTAGCATCGCGGACAGCAGCAGGATCGCCACCCAGGGCCAGAGCGGGACGGCCTGCGCCGCGGTACTGGCCGCCTGGAAGTAGACAGTGGCCGCCTGTGCCGGCGCGACCGCCGTGGCGCCAACCGCCAGCCAAAGCGTCGGCTGGCAAAAGCTTAACAGGCATGCTTTTAACGAACTCTTGCGATACATTTGCCACCCCTTGCGCTACCGCTCTCGGGGATGGCACTGCGCCTCCCCGTATTTTGAGCGCAAGTGTATGCAATGCCGCACGGGATACACATCTCCCTGTTCAGGGAGGGACCGCGCGCCCTCCATCCAGTCCCGGCATCGCGGCCCGATGTCAGGGCCTGGCTAGAACACGGGGTTCACCACGATATTGCCTGTATACACCGGCGACAGCTCAAGAAACTGGCCCGACGCACCCAGGGGCTCGCTTTCGCCGGTGTCCGCGTCGCCCTCCCCCGACCAGATCTGGTAGGTGAAGGTCGCGAAGCTCTCGAAAACGCCGTGAGTAAAATCAGGGTCGCTGTACTGATCGATAGCCGGCGTAAAGCCAAACTCACTGGATGCATACAGCCTGTCCAGCTGCACCGCCACCCCGCCCTGTGTCAGCGTCCCCGACTTCCCGGAATCCAGGCTGAAACTGCCAATGATAAAGCGCCGGCCGGGGCTGTCCCAGCGGGTTTACATTTGACGGTATCTTGCGATGCATTTGCCACCCCTTGCGCTACAGCCCCCAGGGATGGTCAAAAGCCTCCCTACATTAAACACGCCCCGGGCAGCTAGAACACCGGCCTGACCACGATGGATACCTCATACTCCGGCGACAGTTCCAGGAACTGCCCGGAAATGCCCAGGGGTTCGCTCTCACCAGTGCCCATATCCCCCTCCCCCGACCAGATCCGGTACTTGAAGGTGGCAAAGGGAAGCAGGATCCCGGTGCCGGGATCGTAACTACTGTAAGCATCCGCGGGTGGGATATAACACAGGCTCGAAGTCTCCACCCTGGCAATCCCGCCCGATGACACATCGGCCGCGCCGGCCATCAGGGTGCCCCCCTGCAAGTCGCGATCACGGATGAGAAAATGAGGGCGGGTGATACTCTGGAATGTATCGCCCGCCAACTCCACCGGGATACAACTTGAGTTTTCATCACCGATCGCGGCGCCATCCGCCCCCGCGGGCGGGGCGTCAAAAACCGGATCGATGCTCAGCTGCAGTACTTGCGGCGCCGAGGCCAACCCTTGCCCGTCAACCGCGGTCACTTGCAGTCGGACCACGCCCCATTTATCGGCACCGAGAACCATATCCAGCGCGCCGTTCGCCCGCACCTTCACGGCATCCGCAATACTGCCGCCGGAGGTAATGGCGAAGAACCACCCGGCCGGCATCGCGGTGGGTGGAACACACGCCAGGTTGCCGTCGCGCTGGTACTCGCCGGACAGGTAGCTGACCTCGAAACGCACGGTGTCACCGGCATTCGCCTCCCAGGCATTGCCCGGTGAGATTGCGCTTGCCACGCCCGGTACGCTGACCCGCGTATCCGAGAATGCAAAGTTGGCCACATCGGTATCCTGCCCGTCGTCTTCGTGCACGGCTAGCGCCGACAACAGGCTGAAAGTGGGCGGGTCATTCACTGGCGCTACCTGCAGCTGAACCGCCTGCCGACGTATGGCGCCGTCACTATCGGTGGCGATTATCTGTAACTCGGCGCTCCCGAAGGCGTCCGGTGCGGTGGTAAAAGTCAACTCGCCGTCCGGCGCCAATGCGGGGCCCGCGCTGAACAGGGCCGGCTGGTCGCTACTCACCGCCAGGCTGACCGTCTGCGCGGCCTCGTGGGCGGGGCCGGGACTGACCCCGCCCACCAGGCCGGGAAAGGACTGCGGGCCGGCGTCCTCGGCGACGCTGATTGCCCCGCTCGCCACGATAAAAATGGGCGGTTCGTTTACATCGACGTCACAGTGTGACACCGCCAAGGCCTCACCGGGCCGCAACCGGGCGCCGTCCGGCAACTCGCCCTCGCGCCGGGCGATCTCGGCGCATTCCAGGTCGTGGCCGGTCACTTCCAGCGGCATGCTGGAGCAGCCGTTGTACAGTGTGAGACCCTCTGCGTAGGGGTCAAAGTCCAGTTGGCCGGCGCCGCCCAAACAGGCGGCGTTGTCAGGCTCCACCATCAATTGCGTCGACGTCGCCCGTCCCGGCTGCACGACCAGCAGCCCGGCGAACGCCAGCGCGCACAACCCGCACACACTGGCTACGGCATGGCGCTTTGCCGATCGCGCCGCCCGCCCCCCGAACCCGATTAGCATCGCGGACAGCAGCAGGATCGCCACCCAGGGCCACAACGGGATAGCCTGCGCTGATGTGCCGACAGCCTGGAAATAGACGGTGGCCGCCTGCGCCGGCGTGACCGCCATGGCCCCGACCGCCAGCCAAAACACTGGCCGGCGCAGGCCCAACGGGTTTACATTTGACGGTATCTTGCGATGCATTAGCCAGCCCTTGCGCTACAGCTCTCAGGAATAGCCCTGCGCCTCCCTGTATTTTGCGCACAAGTGTATGCAATGCCGCCCGCTACACACATCCTCCACGATCAGGGAGGGCCCCGCAATCCCTGACGCCATCACCTTGATCCATGCTGCGCGGAACCCACGGAGCCGCTGCCGGTAAGAGCCCGCGCCGCCCACACCGCACGCCTCGTCGCTGCCGTGGCCACGGACACGGCCTTTGCCTGGACACCGCTATGCTCCGTCGAGCAGGGCCCTCGCCGCGGCCTGCGGCCGACCATGCTTGTCCTCGCCGATGTACAGCGTTTGATGGGGAAAGGGAATTTCGATGTTGCGCTCGTCAAAGGCGTACTTCATACGACGATTAAACTCACGTCCCACAGTCCACTTGTCATGGGGCCGGGTCTTGCTGCGCGCCTTGATAACAACCGCGCTATCGCCAAACCGGTCCACCCCCAACACCTCAAGCGGCTCGAGGATAAGGTGGCTAAACCCCCGATCCTCGCGCAGCGCCCGATCCACCTCCAACAGGCAGTCCACCACCGCGTCGGTATCTTCGCGGTAGGCAATACCCACATTCAACATGTAGTAACTGTAATCCTTGGTCAGGTTATCGACCACGGATATCTCGCTGAACGGCACCGTGTGCACCGTACCGTCCAGGGCGCGCAACTCGATCTTGCGGATAGTCAAGCGCATCACCTCGCCCGTGCGCCCACCCACTGTCACCACGTCGCCTATATGGACCAGGTCCTCGGCAATAATGGTAAACCCGGTCAGGAAGTCCTTGACTAGAGTCTGGGCGCCGAAACCAATGGCAATACCCAGCACACCGGCACCGGCCAGCAGCGGCACAACATTAATGCCCACCTCGGATAGCAGCACCATCCCGGCAAACAGGACCAACACACACATCAGGCCATTTCGCACCAGCGGCAAGAGGGTCTGCATGCGGGCGTTGCCCCCCCTCCCCTTGCGTCCACCGAGATATTCCATGATCGCGTTGCATAGCTCCCAGATTGTTGCAAACAGCAGTAGCACCAGCAAAACCGCGAGCGCCGTTTCAGCGAACTCCACCAACAAATCCGCCGGCAACCACCGTCCCAAGGTATCAAAATAGACCTGCGAGAGCGTGTAAACGAACACCATTGCTGCGAGCGCCAAGCCCGCCCAAACCTGCACCGCAAACAGGCTGGAGAAGCGTCCGGCATCGAGATGATAGCGCGCCCGCGGGCCGGCCAGCTTGCGGTTAAACACCCTGGCTGCCCAGTTGTTCAGTAATACGATCCCACTCACAACAAGCATCGCTGCCGCCACCAGCGCCACCCGGCCCAACGTCGATCGCTGCAACCCAAAGCCCTCAAGCGTACCGATGTAGCGTTCCAGCCAACGCCCGACCTTCTGGTCGAGGTGCAGGGCTTCAGAGAGCACCGCCGGCTCATTGGCATCCAGGCTGTCTTCGGCCAGGCTGAGGGACTGCAGCCGTTCCAGGAATTGTTCGCGTTGCGCCTTGTTGTCCAGCACCCGCACTAAGTCATCTACCTGCTCCCGGGACGGTGCTTGCCTCTCGTTTGCGGAGCCGCTCTCCTGTGCTCCGACCGCCGCGTAAGGAACGGCCAGAAGCAATAGCGCGATGAGCAAGGCGGTCACGGCGGCCAGAGTCGGCCCACCACGATCCTCGACACCTCTTAATCTGGGGGGAACCACGGAAGTTGTCCTCCTGCTTGACTGCGGTGGAGGTATCCTAGGCTCGCCGTTGCATCATTTTCAACGCCAGTTCGCGCAGCACCATGTTTTTGTAGTTTTTACAGGCGCGTCACACACAAATTTACACAACCGGGCCACCAAGACGGGTAAATATTGCCATCGCATCGGGGGGGCGCCTGCCGGTGGAGGCCATCAGTGGCACGGCTTTGCGACGCCTTATCACAGGCAATTTCACTAACTGGCACAGTACATGCTACAGGTTGTGTCGACAGGCGTCGCAGACATCGCGGCGCCACACGGAAAACAGAAAAAGCAAACCAAAGGAGTGTGCTATGCGATGTAAGAAAAAACTTTTACCCCTGACTTGCTCCCTGGTGCTGGCGGGGAGTCTGGCGTCATTGCCAGCGATGGCGGGTGAATCCGGGCAGTCGGCCGCCAATAAAGCTACGGGCGAGGACAGCAACGAGTACCTGGAAGAGGATGTGCGCGAGGCCTGGATGGAAGGCAAGCTCGAAACCGCGTTTCTGCTCAATAGGCACCTAAACAACTTCACTATCGATAGTGAAGTGGATGGCCACACCGTGGTGCTGTCGGGCACCGTATCCTCAGATGTGGATCGCGACCTCGCCGAGCAAATCGCCATGAACGTGGACGGCATCGAAGAAGTGCGCAATAAGCTAGAGGTAAACCGAGACCAAGCCACGGATCAAGACAGTGGCGAGCGGAAATTCGGCACCCTGGTGGAAGACGCCACTCTTACTGCCGAAGTAAAAATGAAACTGCTCGCCAACAGTAATACCGAGGGCCTGGATATCAACGTCGATACCCAGAGAAGCGTGGTTACACTCCACGGCCAGGTGGCCAGCGACGAGAAAAAAGCACTGGCGGGTGAGATCGCGGCCAACGTCTCGGGCGTGGCCGAAGTAGTCAATCGACTTGAGGTTCGCAGCTGAGTGCAGTTGCGAGTAATGACTTAAATAGAGCGCGATACCCGGGCCCACTGGCCCGGCTCCGCGCCAGGGAGGCAATATGTTGCATTGGGCACTGATTTTTCTGATCGTGGCTATCGTAGCCGGTGTATTGGGGCTTACAGGTGTCGCGTCAATCGCGGCGGAAATCGCCTGGGCCCTGTTTATCATCGGTCTGATCCTGGCAGTGGTGTTTTTCATCATGGGCCGACGGCCGCGGTAGGAGCCGCAATCGTCTGGCACGATCATGCATCCCGTGAGTGTCAGTCTCGATCACGCCAGGTTAATGCTCGGCCTTCGCGGCCAGGAACTCGGACTGGTGAGATGGGCAACGCTGGACGCGGCCTCGGGGTCACTGGAAGAACTGCTACTGGAAACCCGTTGGCAGCAGATTGCGATCCCCTGGCGCCGGGTAGAGTTTGACGAGCAACGGGACGTGTTCAGGCTGGTCAGCCAAAAGTCCACACACGCTGAATGACACTACATTGGATCTTTCCGGGTTCCCACCCCCTCCTTTCGGGAACCCGGCTTCTTATCGCCGCTCACCCTCCCTCTGGACCGTCGCGTTCAGCGTATTGATTCAGGCGGTTGTATAGCGTTTTCACGCTAATACCCAGGGCCGCCGCTGTGGCCGTTTTATCACCCCCGTGTTGCTCCAGGGTGGCCAGGATAATCTCCCGCTCGGAATCCGCCAGGCTAGTCCCCACAGGAATCTCCACCACGTCACCATTTGTGCTGAGACCGTTGCCATTAGACAAGCCGTCATCAAAAGCGCTGGCGTCAATAACGGCTTCCGACACGATGTAGGCCCGCTCTACCGCATGCTTGAGCTGGCGCACATTACCGGGCCAGCTGGAGCTGGCTATCAACTCCAGCGCCGCGCTGTCAAAAAAGAGCTCAGTGGCATGATGGGCATTGAGCTCATTGAGAAAAAACTGGGCAAGGCCCTGGATATCCGCCCCGCGGCTGCGCAAGGGCGGCAAGTGGACGGGAAACTGGGCCAGGCGATAGTACAGGTCTTCTCTGAGGCTCCCATCCGCTACCGCTCCCTCCGGTGGGCGATTGGTCGCCGACACAACGCGCACGTCCAGTGCGATTTCACGTTCGGAACCAACCCGGCGTACCTGCCGGGTTTCCAGCACCCGCAACAGCTTGGCCTGCAGGTCCAGATCCATTTCGGTGATTTCATCCAGCAACAGGGTGCCGCCGTGTGCCCGCTCGAAAAACCCCCGATGTTGCTTGTCGGCACCACTGAAACTGCCTTTTTCGTGGCCAAACAGTTCGCTCTCCATAAGATTGGCCGCCACCGCCGCGCAATTGAAGGCGACAAAAGGACCTTGCGAGCGATCCGAGAGGGTATGCACGGTCCGCGCGACCAATTCCTTGCCAGTGCCACTCTCGCCGTGTACCAGCAGACTGGCATCGGTATTGGCCACCTTACGCAGTAAACGATAGAGCTTGCGCATGGGCCGGGAGCTCCCGCGCAGAAAGCCGAACTGGTCGACGACACAGGGAGCGCCTTCGCTCTTGCCCGCGGACTGGTCCGCCTCGCATTCCGAGAGAATATCCCGCAGCATGGCGCCGAGAGATTGCTCGTCAAAGGGCTTACAGAAAAAATAGGACGCCCCACGACGAACGGCCAGATCGGCCCGCTCCGGATCGTCTGTATCACCCATCACGAGCACTTCCGCCGCGGACAGGTGCGGTGACTGCAATAAAGCCAGGCCCTCCTCGCCACCGGGGAGATCGAGGGAGAGCAGCGCGACGTCAAAGGGCTTAGCTTCCAGCAACAACCCCGCATCTGCGAGACTACCCGCCCGGTATACCTCCAGCCCTATTCCACGCGCAAAATTCGCGAGTGCCTGCGCATGCTCACGATCGCCATC
Organism: Parahaliea mediterranea; assembly: GCF_017255185.1. Classification (GTDB taxonomy): domain Bacteria; phylum Pseudomonadota; class Gammaproteobacteria; order Pseudomonadales; family Halieaceae; genus JAFKCZ01. The sequence continues at coordinate 28,774 of NZ_JAFKCZ010000014.1, read as the reverse complement.
GAGAACCAGGCAGTTTATTGTCAACGCCAGCGTGCTCCTGCGTTATTGGGCGCCCAACGTGCGCTCATTCTGGCCCGCCGGGTCCTATCCGGCAAGCTTTACTCAACCGACTCAGGCCCGGCGCCACTTGGTGCCCTCGCGGGAATCCTCCAGCACCACACCCTGCTGCAGCAGTTCCTCGCGGATGGCATCGGCGCGGGCGTAATCCCTGTCGGCCTTGGCCTGCTGGCGGGCGGCAATGGCGTCCTCGATGTCCCCGGGGCTGATATCCCCGTCGCCACCGCCCTGCAACCACGCCTCGGGGTCCTGCTCCAGAATGCCCAGCAGGTTGCCGGCGGCGAGAATGCGCGCCTTCAGCGCGGGCTTGTCGCCGTCCGCGGCCTTGTGCAGCTGCTTGGCCAGGGCGTGTAGTTCGGCGATGGCCACCGGGGTATTGAGATCGTCGTTCAGGGCCTGGTAGAAGGGCTCGTCGGCGAGGGGCACCTCCACGTCCAGGGGGATATCCGCCACCTCGCGCAGGGTGTTGTACAGGCCGGTAAGCGTGGTCTCGGCCTGCTCGAGCAGCTCGGCGGAGAAGTTCAGCGGCGAGCGGTAGTGGGCAGAGAGCAGCGCGAAGCGCAGCACCTCGCCGCGGTATTTTTGCAGCAGGTCGCGCACCGTGCGCACATTGCCCAGTGACTTGGACATCTTCTCGCCATCGATATCCAGGTAGGCGTTGTGCATCCAGTAGCGCACGTAGTCGCCGCCATGGGCACAGCGGCTCTGGGCGATCTCGTTCTCGTGGTGGGGAAAGATCAGGTCGCGGCCACCGCCGTGAATGTCGATGGTGTCCCCCAGGTGTTCGCGGATCATCGCCGAGCACTCCAGGTGCCAGCCCGGACGGCCGCGGCCCCAGGGACTGTCCCAACCCGGGTCCTCGTCCGCCGCCGGCTTCCACAGCACGAAGTCGCCGGGGTGGCGCTTGTAATCCGCCACCTCCACCCGCGCGCCAGCCAGCATGTCTTCCAGGGACCGGCCCGAGAGCTTGCCGTACTCGGGCATCGACTCCACCGCGAACAGCACGTGACCGGCGGACTCGTAGGCGTGACCCTTCTCGATCAGCTTTTCGGTGAGCGCGATCATCGCCGCGATATTGTGGGTGGCGTGGGGCTCCAGGGTCGGCGGCAGCGCGTTCAGCTGCGCCATGTCCTCCCGGTACTTGGCGGTGAACTCCTCGGTCACCGCATCGATGCTGCGATTGCCCTCGCGCGCGGCGGCGATGATTTTGTCGTCCACGTCGGTAATGTTGCGGGCGTAGACGACATTGTCGTAGTGGGTCTGCAGCAGGCGGAACAGGGTGTCGAACACCACCACCGGGCGGGCGTTGCCGATGTGCGCCAGGTTGTAGACCGTGGGGCCGCAGACATACATTTTTACGGTGCCGGGCTCCAGCGGCTCGAAGGCCTGCTTTTTGCCGCCCAGGGTGTTGTACAGGGTGAGCGTCGGGGTAACTGCCATGGTTCTTCCTATCCCTTGTTCCAGGTATCGCGCAGGCCGATGGTCATATTGAACACCGGCGCCGCCTCGCTGTGTTCGCGGCGGTCGGCCACGAAATAGCCCTCCCGCTCGAACTGGAAATTCTGCTCTGGTTTAGCCGCCGCCAGACCGGGCTCGATCCACGCGCCCGCCACGACCTGCAGTGAATCGGGGTTCACCAGGGTCATGAAGTCGTTGTCACCCTTGTCCGGCGACTCGTGGGTAAACAGCCGGTCGTACAGGCGCACCGTGGCCTGGCGGCCGCCCGCGGCGGACACCCACTGGATCACGCCCTTGGGCTTCACCCCGTCCTCCGGGTCATTGCCGAGGGTGCCCGGGATGGTGTGGGCACGCACCTCGACGACATTGCCGTCGGCGTCCTTGACCACTTCGTCCGCCTCGATGACGTAGGCGTTGCGCAGGCGCACCCGCTTGCCCAGCACCAGGCGCTTGAACTTCTTGTTGGCCTCCTCGCGGAAGTCCTCGGCGTCGATGTACAGCTCGCGGCCAAAGGGCAGCGCGCGCTCGCCCAGGTCCTCCCGCGAGGGGTGGGCGGGGGCGGCCAACTGCTCGACCTGGTCCGCGGGGTAGTCGGTCAACACCACCTTCAGCGGCCGCAGCACGCACATGGCGCGGGGGGCGTTCTCGTTGAGGTCATCGCGGATGGCGTGCTCCAGCATGGCCACGTCCACCACGCCGTCGGAGCGGGTGACGCCGATCATCTCGCAAAACTTGCGGATCGCGCGCGGGGTAAAGCCCCGGCGGCGCATCCCGGAAATGGTGGGCATGCGCGGGTCGTCCCAGCCGGCCACCACACCCTCGTCCACCAGCTGCTTCAGCTTGCGTTTGCTGGTCACGGTGTAGTTGAGGTTGAGGCGGCCGAATTCGTACTGCCGCGGCCGGCTGGGCACCGGCAGGTGCTCGATCAGCCAGTCGTAGAGCGGGCGGTGGTCCTCGAACTCCAGGGTGCAGATGGAGTGGGTGATCCCCTCGATCGCGTCTTCCTGGCCGTGGGCAAAGTCGTAGGTGGGGTAGATGCACCACTCACTGCCGGTCTGGTGGTGGGCCACCTTGCGGATGCGGTAGAGGATCGGGTCGCGCAGGTTCATGTTGGGCGAGGCCATGTCGATCCTGGCCCGCAGCACCCGGCTGCCCTCCTCGAACTCGCCGGCTTTCATGCGCGCCAGCAGATCCAGGTTCTCGGCCACATCGCGCTCGCGGTAGGGGCTGTTCTTGCCGGGCTCGGTGAGGGTGCCGCGGTACTCGCGGGCCTGCTCCGCGTTCAAATCGCACACGTAGGCGTCGCCCTGCTCCACCAGGTGCACAGCCCAGTCGTAGAACTGCTGGAAATAATTGGAGGCGTAGCGCACCTCCCCGGCCCACTGGTAACCCAGCCAGCGCACGTCTTCCTCGATGGAGGCCACGTACTCGGGGCTCTCCTTCTCGGGGTTGGTGTCGTCGAAGCGCAGGTTGCACTCGCCGCCGAAGGCCTCCGCCAGGCCGAAGTTCAGGCAGATCGACTTGGCGTGCCCCACGTGCAGGTAGCCGTTGGGCTCCGGCGGGAAGCGGGTAACCACCTGGTTCACGCGGCCGGCGGCCAGATCCTCGGCTACAATGTTGTAGAGGAAGTTGTTGGCGGGTTTGTTGTCCATAAATCCTTCGAGATCGGGGGTGCAAAGGGCGCGTATTATAGCGGCTGAGACAGTCGCTATACAGGGCAAAAGCCGGGCCTTTCCCGCCTCGCACATCCGCGAAAAAGGCCGTATCATTGCGCGCCTTCCATTCGACTCAACGCAGCAGGACTCGCTTCATGGTTATTATCCGCACCACCTTCGGCCCTATCACCGTTGACCTGGATGCCGACAAGGCCCCGAAAACCGTCGCCAACTTCCTGGACTACGCGCGCCAGGGCCACTACGACGGCACCATTTTCCACCGCGTGATCGACAACTTCATGATCCAGGGCGGCGGCTTCGACACCGACATGCAGCAAAAGCCCACCGGCGAGCCGATCGAGAACGAGGCGGACAACGGCCTGAAGAACGACTTCGGCACCATCGCCATGGCCCGCACCATGGACCCCCACTCGGCCACCGCCCAGTTCTTCATCAACGTGAAGGACAATGACTTCCTCAACCACTCCGGCAAGAACATGCAGGGCTGGGGCTACGCGGTGTTCGGCAAGGTCACCGAGGGCGAGGAAGTGCTGAACCGGATTCGCGCCGTGGCCACCACCAGCCAGGGCGGCCACCAGGACGTGCCCGCCGAGCCGGTGATCATCGAGTCCGTCGAAATCGTCGAGGGCTGAGCCGCCTTCCCGTGCCCGGCACCTGGTTTATCTCCGACCTGCACCTGGACCCCGCCCGGCCCGCGGTAACGCGGGCCCTGGCGGCGTTCCTCGATGCCCGGCGCGACGCCGAGGCGCTGTATATCCTGGGGGATTTTTTCGAGGCCTGGGTCGGCGACGACGACGACGCCCCCCTGGCGCGGGAAGTCGCCGACCTGCTGGCGCGCTACAGCGCCGCCGGCCCCGCCCTCTACCTGATGCGCGGCAACCGCGACTTCCTGCTGGGCGAGGACTACTGCGCCCGCGCCGGAGGCACCCTGCTGGCCGACCCCACGGTGATCGACCTCTACGGTCGCCGGGTGCTGTTGATGCACGGCGACAGTCTGTGCACCGCGGATGAAGCCTATCAGCAGTTTCGCCGCACCGCCCGCAGCCCCGAGTGGCAGGCGGATATCCTCGCCCGCCCCCTCGCGGAACGGCGCGCCCTCGCCGCCCAGCTGCGCGGTATGAGCCAGGAGGCCAACAGCAACAAGGCCGAGGACATCATGGACGTCACCCCGGCGGAAGTGGACAGAGTCCTGCGCGAGCACGGCGTGGACTGCCTGATCCACGGCCACACCCACCGCCCGGACCACCATGTCCACGCCGGCGGCGAGCGCTGGGTACTGGGGGACTGGTACGAACACGCCTGGGTAATGAAGGCCGGGCCCGGCCAGCTCGAACTGGTGAAAATCGACTGGTAGTCGCCCGCCCGGCGACGCCCGCGCACGCCGCGAACTTGCGGCCCACCCGGCACGGGTCAATAATCGGCACTATAATCGGCACTATGCCGAAACCCGCCACCACCCTGACCCTCTCGCTGGCCGCCGTGGTCCTGGCTACCGGCATCCGCGCCCAGGAGCTGTCGCCCCGGGCCTACTGGCCGGCACCCAGGGGCACACAGGTGCTTACGGTGGGCGCCATCGTGACCCGCGGCGACACAGTACCCGACCCCTCCCTGCCCATCTCCGGCCTCGACTCCAGCATCGACACCGTGGCCGTGGGCTATTTGCGCACCCTCAACCTGTGGGGGCGCAGCGCCAACATCGTGCTGGAAGCGCCTTTCTCCGATGGCGAGACCGTGGCCGAACACCCCGAAGGGGGCAGCCTCGGGCTCGACTACAGCGGCCTGGGCGATATCTCCGCCACGCTGTCGGTCAACCTGCTGGGCGCCCCCAGCATGAACCGGGAGGAATTTACCGAACTGCGCCGCGCGCCGCGGCCCATCCTCGGCGCCAGCCTGAAGGTGGTGGCGCCCACGGGTGAATACGACAGCGAGCGCCTTATCAATGTGGGCGCCAACCGCTGGGCGGCCAAGGCCGAACTGGGCTATATCCAGGTGCTGTCGCCCAAGTGGCTATTGGAACTGGAAGTCGGCGCCTGGGTGTTCGGGGACAACGATGACTTCCTTGGCCGCACCCGGTCGGCGGACCCGCTATACACCGTCGAGACGCACCTGGTGCGCCGTTTTCGCCCCGGTTTCTGGCTGTCGCTGGACGCCAACTACTACCACGGCGGGCGCGGTTCCCTGGACGGCCGGCGGCTCAATGACCTGCAGCGCGACTCCAAGTTTGGCGCCACGCTGGTCTATCCCGTCGCCGACAAGCAGGCCGTGAAATTGTCCTACGCCAGCGGCTCGGTCAATGACTCGAACGAGGAGTTCGACATCTACACGCTGAGCTATCAGCTGCTGTTTTAACGAGACAAAAAGGCTTTTATATTAAGAACTTAAAGAAACATATTAATGTTTCAAAATAAAAACAAACTCACTGCCAACATCGGCCCTGCGGCGCCTGCCGCGGCTCAGGCCGGCACCCCGCTGTGAAAGCGGAACTCGCTGTCGGGGGATTCAATCAGCTCGCGCTCCACTTCGAGCAGCACCGCCAGCCTCGCCTCCACCTCCGCCGCCGAACCCAGCGCGGCGGCGAGCTTGAGATAATCCTGGAAGTGCCGCGACTCGGACTTCAGCAGCGAGCTGTAGAACTCCGCCAGCTCCGCGTCCAGCACCGGCACCAGGGCGGCGAAGCGCTCGCAGGAGCGGGCCTCGATAATCGCGCCCACCAGCAGGGTATCCACCAGGCGGCCGGGTTCGTTCCGCCGCACCTGCTCGCGCAGGCCGCCGGCGTAGCGCGCCGCCGAGATCTGCGGATAGTCCACGCCCCGCCTGCCCATGATGGCGATCACCTGCTCGAAGTGCCGCAGCTCCTCCCGGGCCAGGCGCGAGAGCTTGTTCAGCAGCGCCGGGTGGTCGGTGTAGCGGTACATCAGGTTCAGCGCCGTGGAGGCCGCCTTCTTCTCGCAGTTCGCGTGATCCACCAGCAACAGCTCGGGGTGCTCCAGGGCCCAGTCGATCCAGGCCCGCGGCGTGGCGCAGGGGAGGAACTCGCGGATCGGCGCCATGTCGACCACCGCGCTCACCGGGTGCCCCCGGCGAACAGGTCCGCGGTCAGCATGTAGCGCTCGTAGTGGGCCTCGGACAGAATGTAAAACTCGCGGTCGACAAGGTCGCGCAACTCGACCAGGGGCATATCGCGGAAGGCGATGTCCACCTCGAAACCGAATTCGGCGCTGTGCTCGATCTGTCCGGCCCCGGCCTTGAGCAGGCTGAACACCCAGCAGTACTCGTCGTGGTGCGGCACATGGCGCACCTGCTGCACCTCCAGCTGCCAGGCCAGCAGGGCCTTGTCGGTCACCCGCAGCTTGTTGCTCACGCACTGGGACAGAAAGCCCGACAGGCGCGCGTCGATGGCCCGCTTCTGCGCCGGAGTGTAGCTGTTCCAGTGAATCACCTCGTGGCTGAAGCGCTTGCAGCCGCGGCACACGGCGTCGCCGATACCGGTGGAGCACACGCCGATACAGGGGGTTTTGATGGTGGGATCGAGCATAGTTGACGCGGGAATACGAGGCCTTGCAATGGCTGCCCAGTCTAAGTTATCAGTACCGTGAATGCACGGTATAAGCACTTGATTAATTTAATTTATTCCTGCCGTGGGCTATAATCCCGCCCCGATTTCACCTCCACCGGACTGCCCCGGGGGTCTGCAACTGCCGCGACCCAGCCACCGGGCGGCCATCTGACCTAAGGAGCTCTACCGTGCTAGAAGCCTATCGCGAACACGTGGCGGAACGCGCCGCCCAGGATATCCCGCCCAAGCCCCTCAACGCCGAGCAGGTGGCCGCGCTGGTGGAACTGCTGAAGAACCCGCCCGCCGGCGAGGAAGCCTTCCTGCTGGAACTGATCACCGACCGCGTGCCCCCCGGCGTGGACGAGGCGGCCTACGTCAAGGCCGGCTTCCTGTCCGCCATCGCCAAGGGCGAGGCCGAGTGCCCGCTGATCGACAAGCCGGCCGCGGTCAAGCTGCTGGGTAACATGCACGGCGGCTACAACATCGCCACCCTGGTGGAACTGCTGGGCGACGACGCCCTGGGCGAACTGGCGGCCACCGAGCTCAAGCACACCCTGCTGATGTTCGAAGCCTTCCACGACGTGGACGAACTGGCCAAGGCCGGCAACACCAACGCCAAGGCGGTGATGCAGTCCTGGGCCGACGGCGAGTGGTTCACCTCCCGCCAGGAAGTCCCGGAGTCCATCAAGGTCGCCGTGTTCAAGGTGACCGGCGAGACCAACACCGACGACCTGTCCCCCGCCCCGGACGCCTGGAGCCGCCCCGACATCCCGCTGCACGCCCGCGCCATGTACAAAATGACCCGCGACGGCCTGGAGCCGCAGGAGCACGGCGTTACCGGCCCCATGCAACAAATTGCAGACATCAAGGACAAGGGCCTGCCGGTAGCTTTCGTCGGCGACGTGGTCGGCACCGGCTCCTCGCGCAAGTCCGCCACCAACTCGGTGCTGTGGTTCTTCGGCGACGACATGCCCGGCACCCCCAACAAGAAAGCCGGCGGCATCTGCATTGGCGGCAAGGTGGCCCCCATCTTCTACAACACCATGGAAGACGCGGGCGCGCTGGTGTTCGAGGCCGACGTGGACAACCTCAACATGGGTGACGTGATCGAGATCCGCCCCTACGACGGCAAGATCCTCAACGAAGCCGGCGACACCGTCAGCGAGTTCGAACTGAAATCCCAGGTGCTGCTGGACGAAGTGCGCGCCGGCGGCCGCATCAACCTGATCATCGGCCGCGGCCTCACCACCCGGGCCCGCGAAGCCCTGGGCCTGGAAGCCTCTGACCTATTCCGCAAGCCCGAACAGCCCGCCGACTCCGACAAGGGCTACACCCTGGCGCAGAAAATGGTTGGCCGCGCCTGCGGTGTGGAGGGCGTGCGCCCCGGCACCTACTGCGAGCCGAAAATGACCACCGTGGGCTCCCAGGACACCACCGGCCCGATGACCCGCGACGAGCTGAAAGACCTGGCCTGCCTCGGCTTCTCCGCCGATCTGACCATGCAGTCCTTCTGCCACACCGCGGCCTACCCCAAGCCGGTGGACATCGACACCCAGCACACCCTGCCCGACTTCATCATGACCCGCGGCGGCGTGAGCCTGCGCCCGGGTGACGGCATCATCCACAGCTGGCTGAACCGCATGCTGCTGCCCGACACCGTGGGCACCGGCGGCGACTCCCACACCCGCTTCCCCATGGGCATCTCCTTCCCCGCGGGCTCCGGCCTGGTGGCCTTCGCCGCCGCCACCGGCGTAATGCCGCTGGACATGCCGGAGTCGGTGCTGGTGCGCTTCAAGGGCGAGATGCAGCCCGGCATCACCCTGCGCGACCTGGTGCACGCCATCCCCTACTACGCCATCCAGGAAGGCCTGCTGACCGTCGAGAAGAAGGGCAAGAAGAACATCTTCTCCGGCCGCGTGCTGGAAATCGAAGGCCTCAAGGGGCTTACCGTTGAGCAAGCGTTTGAATTGTCCGACGCCTCCGCCGAGCGCTCCGCCGCCGGTTGCACCATCAAGCTGGACGAGGACACCATCGCCGAGTACCTGCGCTCCAACATCGTGCTGCTGCGCAGCATGGTCGCCGAGGGCTACGGCGACCCGCGCACCCTGGAGCGCCGCGCCCGGAAGATGGAAGAGTGGCTGGCCAACCCGGAGCTGATGGAAGCCGATGCCGACGCCGAATACGCCGCCGTCATCGAGATCGACCTGGCGGAAGTGAAAGAGCCCATCGTGTGCTGCCCCAACGACCCGGACGACGCCAAGCTGTTGTCCGACGTGGCCGGCGACAAAGTGGACGAGGTGTTTATCGGTTCCTGCATGACCAACATCGGTCACTTCCGCGCCGCGGGCAAGCTGCTGGACCAGCACAAGGGCAGCATCTCCACCCGCATGTGGATCAGCCCGCCCACCCGCATGGACGAGCACCTGCTGATGGAAGAAGGCTACTTCAACATCTTCGGCGCCGCCGGCGCGCGCACCGAAATGCCCGGCTGCTCCCTGTGCATGGGTAACCAGGCCCGCGTGGCGGCCAACAGCACCGTGCTGTCCACCTCCACCCGCAACTTCCCCAACCGCCTGGGCGACGGCGCCAACGTCTACCTGACCAGCGCCGAGCTGGCCAGCGTGGGTGCCATCCTCGGCAAGCTGCCCACCCCGGCGGAGTACATGGAGTACGCGCAGAACCTCGACGCCATGAGCTCCGAGATCTACCGCTACATGAACTTCGACCAGATCGTGGAGTTCCAGAAGAGCGCCGAGGAAGGCAAGCGCATCGCCGCGGTGGAAATTCAGGAGCTGAGCGCCTGAGGCTAGAGCGGCCAACTGAACGATGAAGAAACCCCGCCACGGCGGGGTTTCTTTTTTGCAAACCGATGATGGAATCGAACGATGAGTGAATTACCCCACTGCCCTCAATGCCAGGGCCAGTACACCTACCAGGACCGGGACATGTTCATTTGCCCGGAGTGTGGCCACGAGTGGTCCGGCGAAGCCGACAGCGCGCAGGCCGATGACGGGCTGGTGGTCCACGACGCCAACGGCAATCAGCTGGCCGACGGCGACACGGTGACCGTGATCAAGGACCTGAAGGTCAAGGGCTCCTCCTCGGTGGTCAAAGTGGGCACCAAGGTGAAGAACATCCGCCTGTGCGAGGGCGACCACAACCTCGATTGCAAAATCGACGGCATCGGCGCGATGAAGCTCAAATCAGAGTTCGTCAAAAAGGCCTGATCGCCCGCCGCGAAGGAAGGTAGCCCCGCCCTTCGGGCGGGCGCCGCCCCGAAGACCCGCTTCACCTGCCCGACGGGGCACACGAGGAATCCGAGCACGTGGAATTACTGCTGACCTACCTCCCGGAACTGCTGTCCATCAGTGTCGTCGCCATCCTCATGGCCATCAGCCCGGGCGCCGATTTTGTCATGATTACCCGCAACAGCCTGTTCCACGGGCGGCTGTCCGGCCTGTATTCCGCGCTGGGCATTGGTTTGGCGATCTGGGTGCATGTCGCCTACTCGATTGCCGGGCTGGCCCTGCTGATCGCCCAATCGGTGCTGCTGTTCTCGATCATCAAGTACCTGGGCGCCGCCTACCTGATCTACATCGGCTACCGCACGTTCACCGCCAGGGGCACGCCCGAACTCGACGGCGACAGCCCCGCCGGCGACGCGGAACTCAGCCGGGGCCAGGCATTCCGGCTGGGCTTCGTGACCAATGTGCTCAACCCCAAGACCACGCTGTTCTTCCTCAGCATATTCACCCAGCTGGTCAACCCGGACACGCCGATCTCGATCCAGCTGCTCTACGGCGCGATCATTTCCCTGGCACACCTTTTCTGGTTCAGCGCGCTATCGCTGTTCTTCAGCCACCCCGCGCTGGTCAGGCAATTCAACAGCTACAAACGCGCCATCGAACGGGCGGTGGGCGGCGTGCTGATGGCCTTCGGAATCAAGGTCGCCACAATGAACCAAACCTAGCCTCAAAAGATAAAAGGGGTCGATAAAAGGGGTCAGTACCCTTATTTAGGCTAGCTGATAAAAGGGGTCAGAGACCTTTTTCAGGCTAGCAATCGGATAAGGCGGGTAAAAGGGCTCTGACCCCTTTTTGGGCTAGCGGTCGCGCCAGCGCTGTGCGAAGCGCAGGATGCGCAGGAATTTCGGGCACTCGAAATGACTCGGCGCCCGGCAGGCCGCGGCGTGGCGCAGACCGTCCCGCATCAGCGTCAGCTCCCGGATTTTCCCGTCCAGCTCCTCCGCCTTGGCGGACAGCAGCTCGCGATCGATGTCCGGCCCGTCCGCGGTAAACATCGCCAGCATCTCGTCCAGCGAAAAACCCACGCGGCTGCCCAGCTTAATCAGGGCCAGGCGCTCGAGCACATTGGCGCTGAACTGGCGGCGCAGCCCCACCCGCCCATTGGACTTTATCAGCCCCTTGTCCTCATAGTACCGCAGTGTTGAAGCGGGCAGCCCGGAGGTGTTGACGACTTCGGCAATGTCCATAATAAAAACGATCAACGGTTGACTTGAAGCGCACTTTAACTTGCATCATATCCGGGTGCTTGAGTAACAACAAGCATCTGCGGGCCCGCGGTGGCCCCAGTCTTTATCGACTACAAGGAGCCTCCATGGACACTGAATTTTGGCACCACAAATGGCGCGAGGGAGACATCGCCTTTCACGAAGGCGCGCCCAATACCTTGCTGCAGGCCCACTTCCAGCGCCTGGACATCGCCGGCGGCAGCCGCGTCTTCCTGCCCCTGTGTGGCAAGACCCGGGACATTGCCTGGCTGCTTGAGCACGGCTACCGCGTGGCGGGGGCGGAATTGAGCGAGCTCGCGATTCGCCAGCTTTTCGATGAACTCGGCCTGGAACCACGCATTGACCAAACAGGTAACCTGACACGCTACAGCGCGGACAATATCGACATCTTCGTGGGCGACATCTTCGACCTGCGGCGCGACACCCTGGGCCCGGTACAGGCCGTCTACGACCGCGCGGCCCTGGTGGCCCTGCCGGCGGACATCCGGCGGCGCTACAGCGCGCACCTGGTCGAAATCACCGACGCCGCGCCGCAACTGCTGATCACCTTCGACTACGACCAGTCGCAAATGGATGGCCCGCCCTTCTCGATCGACCGGGCCGAGGTCAGCCGGCACTACGGCGCGGCTTACCGGATGACGGAACTGGCACGGCAGCCCGTACCCGGCGGACTGAAAGGCAAGGCCGCGGCGATGGAATCGGCCTGGTTGCTGCGCGCGTAAGCGTCTCGCGGTCCCATTGGCCTCAGGGCACCGGAGATAGATCCATTTGCCGTGGATGCGCGTAAACTGTCACGGTGCCCGGCGCCAACCGACCCGAACAGCTCAGCGAGGCTCTCCATGAAACAACCGTTTTCCCTTCTGCGCCGCACCGCGGCCGTGCTCGCCGCCGCCGCGCTGTCGGCGCAGGCCATTGCCGATGATGGCGGCATCTCCGAGGAGAGCTTCAGCTGCATCCGCGACATGACCCCGGTAAGGGGCTTTTTCGTGGACAACCTCAAGGGCGATCTTGACGCCACCCTGGCGGTGGCCAATGACCCCGAAGGCAAGCGCTACCCCGCCGGCTCCGTGGTGCAACTGGTTCCCACCGAGGTGATGGTCAAGCGCGAGGCGGGCTTCAGCCCGGTGACCAACGACTGGGAGTTCTTCGAGCTGGACGTCTCCGAAGCCGGCTCGACGATCCGCGCCCACGGCTTTGCCAATGTGGTCAATCGCTTCGGCGGCAATTGCCTGGCCTGCCACGTCAAGGCCGAGCCCCAGTGGGACCTGATCTGCGAGCAGAACCACGGCTGCGACCCCATTCCCCTGACACCCGCAATGCTCAGGGCGATTCAGAAAACCGACCCGCGTTGCGAACCGGTACCCCTGAGCGACGAAGATCAGGCGGCGCTGAAGGCGCTCTCCGCGCTGCGTTAACCCAGGCGTTCACGAAACTGCCAGGCCCCTGGTTTCGGCCGCCATTCAGCGACGCCACTCCGCAACCAACCGCCGCACCAGCTCCGCCGCCGGCAGGTCCCGCGCCAGGGGCGCCCCCTGCCCCGCCCACTGCACGGCAAAATCCTCGCAGCCGGCCGCGGCAGCCGCGGCGCCGAGGGCCTTGCCGGCGTCGTAGGCAATGGGGTAATCCGGCACCGTGGGCGCGCCAGCGTCAAGCTCGGCGTAGAAACGGTTGGGCAGTCCGCGCGCGGGGCGCCCGGAGATATTGCTGGTGATACGGGTGCGGCTGGCCAGCGGACCCTGGAGGTTGCGTCGATAGGCCGCGTTGGCCGCGGATTCAGGGCACAGTATGAAGGCGGTACCCAGCTGGACCGCCGCCGCTCCCAAATCCATGGCGGCGCGCATGCCCGCGCCATCCATGATGCCCCCGGCGGCAATCACCGGCAGTTCGGCGTCCCGGCTCAATTGCCTCACCAGCGCGAAGGTGCCCAGCTGATCGTCTTCCCGCCAGGGGTCGAAGACGCCGCGGTGCCCACCGGCTTCCACGCCCTGGGCGATCACCGCGTCGACGCCGCACGCCCGCGCGAGCGCCAGCTCCCGCACGCTGGTGACGCAGGCCCACACCGCAATACCCGCGCCCCGCAGGGCCTCCACGGTGTCCTTCGGCGGCAGGCCAAAATGGCAACTTAGCACCGCCGGCTTCTCCGCCAACACCACGTCCAACAACTCGGGCGCTTGCGCAAAGCCAGGATAGATCTCGGCCAGCGTCGCCGGTGGCCTGGCGCCAAACTCGGCGAAACGCGGCGCAAGGTGCGCCAGCCAGGCCCGCTCCACCTCCGGGCGGGACACGGCGCCCTGGTGGCAAAACACATTCACGTTGAAGGGGCGGTCGGTCAGCGCCCGCGTGGCGCGAATCATCTCGCGCGCCGCCGCCGGGGCGCTGGCGCCGATACCGATCGAGCCCAGGCCGCCGGCATTGCTGACCGCCGCCGCCAGCGCCGGTGTGGACACGCCGACCATGGGGGCCTGAATGATGGGGTGGGTAATGGCCAGTTGCCGGCAAAAGGTTTCGCAGGTAGTCATAGGCGGGCGGACATGCTATCAATGGGGTTTTACATGGGCCTATTCAACAAGGGTTCGCCGTTGAAATCCAGTACACTGTCGGCCAGGTGCCTGTTGGCAATCGCCACCGCCTGCCTTGCGCAAGCCATCGCGGCGGCGCCCTGTAACGGGACGCCGTGTAACGAGACGCCGTGTAACGAGACAGAACCCGGCTGTGAAGCCACCAGCGCGGCGCGCCAGCGCTTCCAGCGCCCCGCCACCATCCCCCACCCCGCCAACAACCCCTACAGCGAGGCCAGGGCCGAGCTGGGACGACAGCTGTTCTTCGACCCCCGGCTGTCCCGCGACAACGACATCAGCTGCGCAACCTGCCACCAGCCCGCCCTGGGCTGGGAGGACGGGCGCGCCACCGCCCTGGGCACCGATTCGGCGCGGCACAGGCGCCACACACCGACCATCCACAACCTGGCCTGGGCGCCCGCGCTGCTGTGGGACGGGCGCACGCCGACGCTGGAATCGCAGGTGTGGTTCCCCCTCACTGCCCACGACGAGATGGCGCAGGATGTGCGCGCGCTGGCGGAAGAACTGGCCGCGGTACCCGCCTACGCCGAGGCCTTCGCGGCGCTCTTTCCCGGGCGCGGCATCAGCCTGATCACGGTCTCCGCCGCCATCGCCACCTTTGAGCGCACCGTCGTCACCGGCGAAACCGCCTTCGACCGCTGGGTGGCCGGCGACGACAGTGCCCTGGATGACACCGCCAAACGGGGCTTCGCGCTCTTTGTCGGCAAGGCCCGTTGCGACAGCTGTCATTCCGGCTGGAATTTCAGCGACGGGCAGTTTCACGACATCGGCCTGCCGGCGGGCGAGGATGTCGGGCGTTTTATGTTCACCCGGCAGGAAAGCGACCGCTTTGCCTTTAAAACACCGGGGCTGCGCAATATCACGCTGCGCGCACCCTATATGCACGACGGTTCTATCGCCACCCTGCGCCAGGTGCTGGAGCACTACAACCAGGGATTCCAGCAGCGGCCCAGCCTGTCGAGCCACATGCAACCCTTGCACCTGGACACGTCGGAAATCAATGACCTGCTGCACTTCCTGGAAGCGCTCGACAGCGACGACGACATTGTCGTGCCGCAACTGCCCCCACGGGCGCCAGCCCCCTAGCACGCATCGCCCAATCGCCGGATACGCTACACTGCCCGCTTCCACCCCATAGCGGAGCGCACATGAAACGCATCTTCACGCTGGCATTGCAGGGCCTGGCCGCGGTACTGCCCGTCGCCCTGACGATCTACCTGGTCTACTGGCTGTTGCACACCATGGAATCCGTCGCCGGCAAGGTCTTGTTGCTGCTGATACCCGAGGCCTGGTATTTCCAGGGCATGGGCGTGCTGTCGGCGTTCCTGGCGCTGGTCCTGGTCGGCATCCTGGTCAAGGTCTACATCATCCGCCACCTGTTTCGCATGGGCGAGGCCCTGCTCGGCCGCACGCCGCTGATCAAATCGGTGTTTGGCGCCATTAAGGATTTCATGCGCATGTTCGCCCCCGGCGAGCGACAGAATGCCGAGTCGGTGGTACTGGTGGAAATCCAGGACAACACGCACCTGATCGGTTTTATCACCGGACGGCAAACCGCCGCGAACTTGTTCCCGGATTCCAGCGAAGAGATGGTTGCGGTGTATCTCCCCATGAGCTACCAGATCGGCGGGTATACGCTGTATCTGGAATCCCGGCGCCTGAAGCCGCTGGATATCAGTGTTGAAGAGGGTATGCGCATTGCCCTGACCGGTGGCATCCAGGGCGGGAGCGGAACCACGCGGTAGCAGGCTACTCACGGTGTAGCGCCGGTTTGTTCCCAGAGCTGCTCATTGGTATCTCGCGATGGGGATCGGCCAGCCCCTGGGCCGGTGAGGCCACGAGCGGTATTGGAGTACTATGGGCGCGGGAACGCTCTTTCTTTCGAACATGCGCGAGTACGAAACGGTGACAAGCCCCGCGAAAAACGCTGCAACCGAGGCCTTTGCCAGCCTGCGCCACACCCTGGACAGCTACCACCCCCTAAGTGAGGCCACCTGGTCGGCCTTCCGCGAATGCTGCCGCTATCGGGAACTGGCCAGGCACGAAGTGCTCTACCCCCTCGGCGAGGTGCCGACGACCTACGCCTATGTGCACACCGGCGTGCTCCGGGTCTACGTCATCGACGAGAAAGGCACTGAATACAACAAGCATTTTTTCACCGAGGGCCGTTTTCCGGGCTCCATGACCGCCCTGCTGCGCAGGGAACCCTCGCGCTTTTGCATCGACGCACTCGAGGACTCCGCGATAGTCGAGATCGACCACGGGGGCTTTCGGCAACTGCTTGTTGAGCGCGAGGATCTCAAGCTGTTCCATATCCACTATCTGGAACGGCATTGGCTGTTGGACAAGGACGCCAGGGAGGTCTCCCTGGTGCAGGAAGATGCCGGCGCCCGCTACCGGCGCTTTCTCCGGGAGTACCCCGAGCTGGCCACGCGGCTGCCCCAGTACCACATTGCCTCCCACCTGGGGATCACGCCCACCCAGCTCAGCCGCATTCGCAAAAAAATGTGATCCATCAACCTATGTAAATGCCCTCCCCGCCGCCAGCCCCTAGACTGGCTCGCCAGTGAAACCGGTTGGCTACCTACAGGAGAGGAACCATGCAACTACTACCGGCAATGCAATGGCGCTACGCGGTGCGCCAGTTCAACGACGAACGCCTGGCGGAGCAGGACGTATACGACCTGATCGACGCCACCCGGCTGAGCGCCTCGGCCTTCGGCCTGCAACCCTACCGGCTGATCCGCGTGGATTCGCGGCAAACCCGCGAGCGCCTGCTGCCCCATGCCATGGGCCAGGACAAGGTCGTGCACTGCTCGCACCTGCTGGTGCTGGCGGCGGAAACGGCGCCAGGGGCAGCCAGCGTCGAGCGCTATATGCGGCAACTGAAGGCGGTGCGCGCGCTCGCCCCGCAAGCCCGCGCGGGCATGGCGGAACACGTTAACGGCGTGCTCGCGGAAATGAGCCTGGCCCAGCGCCTCGCCTGGGCCAGGGAGCAGGCCTTCATCGCCCTCGGCACCCTGCTGGCCGCCGCGGCGGTCATGGGGATCGACAGCTGCCCCATGACCGGATTTGACAGCGCGGGCTTTGATGCGGTGCTGAAACTGCCGGACCAGGGATTGACCGCCGTGGCCCTGTGCGCGCTGGGACGCCGCCACCCGCGGGACGCAACAGCTGAAATGGGCAAGGTACGCACGAGCTACGCCGACTTCCTGAAGGTGGTGTAGCGTGCTCGGTCTCGGGAGCCTGGCCCTGGCGGCGGGCGCGGCCATCGCCATACAGGCCAGTATGAATGCGCAATTGGGCGTGCAGTTGCGCAACTCACTGCTGGGTACCGCCGTGGCCTTCGCGGTTAGCTGCCTGGTGGCGGTGGCGGCGGTGCTGGCCTCCACCCGGGACTATCCTTCACTGGCGTCCCTGCGAGCCGTGCCCCCCTACCTCTGGTGCGGCGGCCTGCTCAGTACCTTCGGTGTGGGGCTCTTCTATTTCCTGATTCCCCGCATGGGCGTGGGGCCGATGATGTCCTTCGCCCTGACCGGCCAGATCCTGGTGGCCGTCGCCGCCAGCCACTACGGCTGGTTCGACCTGCCGGTCCGGACATTGAATGCCACCCGCGCCGTTGGCGTGGCGAGCCTGGGCCTGGGTATCCTATTGATCAACTGGAAGTGAGCGATGAATTCGAACTGGACAAACGACGGCCCGCAACCGGACCCGACAATGGATGCGTCACTGGACACGGCCAATATCGACAACCTGACCGCGCTGTGGCACGCCATGGGCGCCACGGCCCTCGACGACACCCTGCCCGGCCTGCACGCCTGCACCGGCTGGCCGCACCGCTTCTGGTTCGACTGGCGGCGGCCCCCACAACCGACAGTGCAGCTGCACGATGCCCTCGCGGCGCTGCCCCCGCGGGCGATGGTGCCGGTCTGGCGCGCCGACAAGGCAGGTTCAGCCCTGGAGCAAAGCCTGCGCCAACTGGGCTACACCGTCGCGCTGGAGCAGCGAGCCATGCACCTGCGCCAGTGGCCGGTATTTCCCGCCAGTTCCCTGGCCCTGCGCCCGGCCCTGTCGGATGACGAGTTGAACCGGTGGACGCAGCTGTGCAGCGAGGCCTTCGGCTACCCCATCGACAGCGGGGTCATGGCCCGGCTGGCCCGGGATGATCGCGCCAGCCTGTGGCTGGCCGAAGACAAGGGCGAGGCCGTCGCCACCGCCCTGCTGTTTCGCACCGGCGGGACCGTGGGGATGCACCAGGTCGGGGTTCCCGCGGCGCAGCGCGGCCGGGGAGTCGCCAGGGCGTTGATGCAGGCCCTGATGAATCAATGCCATGCGCGGGACACCGACAGCCTGGTGCTGCAGGCCTCCGCCGCCGGCGAGGGCCTGTACCGGCAACTGGGGTTCCAGCAGCGATTTTTGTTGCGCAGCTACCGGCGCCAATAGCGCCAGCAACCTAGGTGTCGCCGTGACGCTTGATCAGGGCCCGCAGCTGCCGCGCGGAATGCCGGTAGTGCCCCATGGCCCAGTCCGCCGCCGCATCCGCCGACGGCGGATCCGCCAGGTAGCTCTCCAGCTCATCCAGCCACGCCAACTGCGCCTTGCTGTGGTGCACCGCCAGGCGCGTGGCGAGGGAGGCCATGGGGGCGGTGTCCTCGAGCGCGACACCGGTGTTTTCAATACGCTCGATCTGCGCCAGCGCCTCGCGCGCGGTATCCAGCACCTCCCGACGCATGCCGGCAAGCCGCTCACCGACTGCCGTGGTATCGCGACAGTCGGTCAGGTAGAGCTTGAGCAGCGAGAGATACTCCATCTTTTGCGCGCCGCCGGGGCCGGCGAGCCAGGCCTTTAGCGCAGCCCTGCCCTCGGGCGTAATGCTGTACACCGTACGCTTTCTGCCGGCGCCGGCGACCCGGGCATGGGCCAGCCCCAAACGCGCCAGCTTTTTGGGCTCGTTGTACAACTGGCTGCGGGTGCGCGGGAGTATGTAGTTCAGCACGCTGCGCTCCATGAAGGCCACGAGTTCGTAGGTCGACCAGGGGCGCTTGGCCAGCAATCCCAGCAGGCTGTAGGCGGTGATATTGATCGACTCGTTCACGGTGTTGCTCAATCTGCGAAGGGGCGGACTTGATTATACCGTCTAATTTAGACTAACTTAGTCCAAATTAGACCAAACCTCCCCCATGTCATTGATCACTGGCCAAAAACCATGAAAAAACGCTTACTGCTGCCCCTTCTGGCGACCTGCCTGAGCTTCCCCTCGGTTTCCACCATGGCCGCCGAGCCTTCCGCCACGGTGCGCCATCTGGCCGAGGCAATCCGCATTCCCACGGTTAGCCACCAGGACCGCGAAAGTATCGACTACACACAGTTTCAGGACTTTCACCGCTTCCTGCGCGACACCTACCCGCTGGCCCATAGCCGCCTGCAGGTGGATACCATCGCCGGGTACAGCCTGTTATTCACCTGGCCGGGCAGCGATCCGAGCCTGAAGCCGGTGCTGTTCGACGCCCACTACGACGTGGTCCCGGTGGAACCCGGCACCGAGCAGGACTGGACCTACCCGGCCTTCGAGGGCCGCATTGCCGATGGCTACCTGTGGGGGCGCGGCGCACTGGACGACAAGGCCTCGGTGATCGCCACCCTGGAGGCCCTCGAGCAGTTGCTGGCCGGGGGCTACCAGCCGCAACGCACGTTGCTGTTCTCGTTTGGCCACGACGAGGAAATCGGCGGCGACGACGGCGCGCGCAATATCAGCGCGCACCTGAAAGCCAAACACGGCGAACTCGAATACATGGTGGCCGAGGGCGGCCTGGTGCTCATCGACAACCCGATGCTACCGGGCAAATCCATGGCGATGATCAACCTGGCGGAGAAAACCTATGTCACCCTGACCCTGTCGGTCAGCGGCGAGGGCGGGCACTCTTCCATGCCAGTGAAAGACAACGCCATCGTGCGCTTGTCACGGGCCACGGCCAAACTCCACGACAACCCCTTCGAGCCGCGCCTGATCAGCCCGATCAGCGACATGCTGGAAGTTCTCGGCGCGGAAACCGGCGGGTTCAAGGGCTTTGCGATGCGCAACCAGTGGTTGGCCAGCCCCTTGCTGCTGTCCGCCATGTCGGAGGATCGCGCCACCCAGGCAATGGTGCGCTCCACCACCGCGGTGACCATGTTCAACGCGGGCGTCAAAGAGAACGTAATCCCCCAGCGCGCCGAGGCCAAGGTAAACTTTCGCCTGCTGCCGGATACCACCGTGGAAGCCCTGATCACCTCGGTGCGCGAGTTGATCGACGACCCCGCCGTGGATATCGCGGCGGAGGCCTGGAAAACCAGCCCGCCGGTAGCGAGCATGGACACCGAGGCCTACCGCCACCTTCAGACGGCCATTAACAGCGTGTTGCCCGATGCGCTGGTGGTTCCCGGCATGCTCACCGCCACCACCGACACGCCCCACTACCGGGAACTGACGCCCAACATCTACCGCTTCCATCCCTTTACCGTACAGATGGGCGACGCCGGCACCATTCACGGCACCGACGAGCGCATCTCGCTGGACAGCGCCGATACGGCCAAGGACTTGTCGCTGGCGCTGATCCAGGCGGCGGGAACGCCTTAACGGCCCTGGACCCCGTCGCGCAATATCTCCCGCGCGGCATTATGCCCCGGCGCGCCGGTCACCCCGCCGCCGGGGTGGGTGCCGGCGCCGCACATGTAGAGCCCGGCTATGGGCGCGCGGTAGTCGCCGTGCCCCAGCACCGGCCGGGCGCTGAACATCTGGTCCAGGCTCAACTGGCCGTGCATGATATCGCCGCGGGTCAGGCCGAAGGTACGCTCCAGGTCCAGGGGGCTCAACACCTGCCGGCCGAGGATACTGGCGCGAAAGCCCGGCGCGAAACGTTCCACCTGGTCGATAACCGCATCGGCCGCCGCCTCGCGGTGCCGCTCCCAGTCGAGGTCGGGGTCGAACTGCTGGCAGAACAGGCTGGCCACGTGTTTACCCGGCGGCGCCAGGCTGTCGTCCAGGGTGGAGGGAATCAGCATTTCGATCAGCGGTTCCCGCGAGTAGCCCCGCTCGCGGGCGTCGCGGTAACAGCGGTCAAGATAGTCCAGGGTGGGGCCGATGACGATGCCGCCGGTGAGGTGATCGGCGCCGGCGCGCGCCTGCCTTTCCAGGCAGGTAAAACGCGGCAGCGTCTCCAGCGCCACGTTCATGCGCAGGGTGCCGGAGCCATTGCGATAGGACCGCATGCGGCGCGCGAAGTCCTCACTCAGGTGTTGCGGGTCGACCAGCTGGTTGTAGAGCAATGCCGGATTGACGTTGGCGACCACGGCCGCGGCGCGAATTTCCTCGCCGTCCTCCAACACCACGCCACAGGCCCTGCCCCCCTCCACCAATACCCGCGCCACCGGGGCGGCGGTGCGGATGTGCACGCCCCGGGCCCGGGCCGCGGCGGCCATGGCCTGGGTAATGGCGCCCATGCCGCCGACAGCGTGGCCCCACACCCCGGGCTTGCCGTTGACCTCGCCAAAGGCGTGGTGCAGCAGCACATAGGCGGTGCCGGGGGTCCGCGTGTCGGCGTAGTTTCCCACCAGGCCGTCGAAGGCGAATGCCCCCTTCACGTGGTCATTCTCGAAGTACAGCTCGAGAAAATCCGCGACGCTCTTGCTGAACACATCCATCACGATACGCTGGTCTTCCAGGCTCAGCTTGCGCAGGCGGTTGGCGAATCCGGCCATGCGCAGTAGATCGCGCAGGCCGCCGCCGGCATTGGGCGGCGTCTGTAGCAGGAAGTCGCGGATCAACCCGGCCGCCATGCCCACATCGCGCTGGAAACGGGCCAGGGCGCGGGCATCGCGCTCGGAGAAACGCGCGATCTCCGCTCGCAGCGCGTCCTCGCCGCGGGGAAAGCACAGAAAATCACCGTGCTCGTTGGGCCAGACGTTGTTGACCCGGCGCTCGATTATCTCCAGCCCGTGGGTGTGCAGGTCGAGGTCACGGATGATTTTCGGGTTCAGCAAACTGACGGTGTAGGCCGCCACGGAATTGCGAAATCCCGGGTGGAATTCCTCGGTGACCGCGGCGCCGCCAACCACATGGCGGCGCTCCAGTACCCGTACGCGCTTGCCGGCGCCGGCCAGGTAGGCGGCGCAAACCAGTCCGTTGTGGCCGCCGCCGATGACAATGATATCTGTACTCATGTGCCCAGTTTACTGCGCGACGCGGCTGTGCGGCAGGGGTGTGCGCCGCCTGACTCTCTCCAGTTCGCAAACGCTTTCCCGCAGCAACGGCCACGGCGGCTGATTCCGGTGTTCGCCTACACTGCTCGCGCCGCCCATCGTCACACGCGAAAACCCCGGTTGGGACCGGGGCTCAATGTGCGGCCACCACACTACTGGTTCAACGCACTCGTTTTCTTCTGGAATAGGCCAGGCCGAACAGGCTTAGACAAAGCAGTGGCAGTGTCGAGGGCTCGGAAACTGGTATCGGGTCATCCGAGCCCGGGGTGCCGGGCACACCCGCCACATCGAAAATAAAATTATCGAAACCAATACCGCCCGGGTCATTGTTAAAGATTGAAACGCCGGCAACGGACTGCAGGCCGTCATCAGTGACAAAGCCATAGGGCTGGAAAATATCCGAGGAAAGACTGAATATGATCTCGTCCAGCAGCGACCCATCCCGGGCCCAGAATTGCGCTGTCGCTGTACCCCCGTTGCCTCCCACGACGTCAAAACCGAACTCCGATTGGTCAAAATCAAAGAGGATGGCAATCGATCCTTCTCCAACTGCATCTGCATCCGGATAGCCAAGCGGGCCACTGCCTGCAATCGCCGTATTCCCGACATCGCCAGCACCGCCATCAACCGCCGTCACGTTAACGCTAGCACTGCCCGCGACCAGGGTAAGCGGACCAGTCGGCGCCCCGCTCAACACATCAAAATTACCACTTGGGGTAACAGTCTGGCCGGCGAAGGACTCGCCAAAAGACGTATTGCCAGACTCGAAGATATTGTTGAATGTAACCTGCTGGTTGTTGCCCAGGCCCAGGTCTTCGAAGTCCGCTCCGGCCACGCCACTCAAATCGGAGTAATTGACCTGCAGCAACCCGGCATGGGCGTTCTGTATTGCAAACAGACCGCCGACCAGAACACCTGCCAACGCTCTCAAACCGCTATTTACAGAAGTGAACTTTGCATGCTTATACATTGTTACAACTCCTTTTGATTTATAAAAACAGTTCTGAACCACAGGGTGTCTTATGTTGACTACGCATAAACAGCATGTTTTATGCCAAAAACATAAGCTACTGTTTCAGGAGAGGTTTTCAAAAAAGCATAAAAGATGATGGCAGAAGCTGTAAAAAATTCTGACAATCCGAAACGGATTCAAGGGCAACGCAACCGATACAGCCGCGGAATCGCAAACTTGCCCCCGAACCCACCGCGACCTGTGATTCGCGACGCGAGTTTCAGGCCTTAAAGCCCCAATAGCCGGTGCCGCTGTGCCAGTAACTCTTGCGGGGAATGGGCAAGCTCGTAATCCCCCGGATCAATATGAACCCGTTCCGGGCTCGCCCTCGAGTCCCGCATCGGGTGCGCCTCTTCCGGCGGCACCGGCACAGCGCCAGTCGCCCCTCAGCCGCGCTCCGGGGTATCGCCGAACAGCAGGGACCGCGCCGCCTCGGGATAGCGGGTACCCTGCACCTCAAAGTTGGCCAGGGTGGCTTCCAGCCGCTCCAGATCGGAGCCGTCCAGGGCCACCTCGGTGGCCTCGGCATTTTCCCGCAGGCGCCGCAGGCTGCGCGTGCCCGGGATCGGCACCACGTCCTGCCCACGGGCCAGCAACCAGGCCAGCGCCAGCTGGGCACTGCTGCAGCCCTTGTCCGCGGCCAGCGCCTCCACCGCCGTTACCAGCTCCAGATTGAGATGGAAGTTCTCCTCGGCAAAGCGCGGGTTGTGCAGGCGCCAGTCGCTCTCCTCCAGGTCGCCGCGTCGGCGAATGGCGCCGGTCAAGAAGCCCCGCCCCAGCGGGCTGTAGGCCACAAAACCAATGCCCAACTCGCGGCACACCGGCAGGACTTCGTCTTCCACGTCCCGGGACCACAGGGAGTATTCGCTCTGCAGCGCGGTGATGGGGTGCTCGGCATGGGCGCGCCGCAACGTCCGGGCGCTGGCCTCCGACAAGCCGAGGTATTTCACCTTGCCCGCCTTGACCAGCTCGGCCATGGCGCCGACGGTATCCTCGATAGGCACCTCCGGATCCACTCGGTGCTGGTAGTACAGATCGATACAGTCGACGCCGAGCCGCTCGAGGCTGGCGTCGCAGCAGTCCTTTACGTACTCCGGCCTGCCGCACACGCCGAGAAACTCGCCCCTGGCGTTGCGCCGGTTGCCGAACTTGGTGGCCAGCTGCACCTGCTCCCGCGCCCGTGGATGGTCATTGAAGAAGCGTCCGAGCAGTTGTTCGTTGGTCCACGGGCCGTACATGTCGGCGGTGTCCCAAAAGGTCAGGCCCGCGTCCAGCGCCGCGGCCAGTACCTTGAGGTTGCCAGCCTCCTCGCTGGCGCCGTAGAAATCCGACATTCCCATACAGCCCAGGCCGATGGCCGAGACCTCGAGCCCTTGTGTTCCCAGTGTTCTGCGTAGCATCGGGTTACCCTCCCCGGTTGAATCGCGAAAGCCGCCGCCAGCGGCCTGTTGCTTCACAGTATGGCGCTTGCCGCAGTGCAGCGGTATGCGGATACTCCGCGATACCTTGCGATTCCTGCAAAAGTCACAGGGTGCCGCGCCCCGCTCTCACGCACGGTCCCCAATGATGCCTATACTGATGGGCACCACCGTCGACAATATCGCATTGGCGATGGCGCTCAACTGTGGAGCCCCCGGTGTCAACACCACGCCCAAGCCGGGCGCCACCACGCGCTAGGCGCCGCTGGCGCACCGGTTGAATATACGGGAGGTGCACCGTGCCTGAACCCAGTGGGCGCGCGCGGGAAATCTGGGCCTGGGCCTGCTACGACCTCGCCAACTCCGGCTACACCACCGTGGTGTTGACCACCATATACAGCGCCTACTTCGTGGCGGTGGTGGCCGGAGCGCTGCCGGGCGGTGTCGGGACCCTGTTGTGGACCGTGGCGGTGGCCATCGCCAATGGCTGCGTATTGATCAGCGCGCCGGTCGTTGGCGCCGTGGCGGATCATCTGGCCTGCAAAAAGTGCTTCCTGCTGATATCCACCATCGCCTGCGTATTGTCCACCGCGGCCCTGGCGGTGGTCGGTCCGGGCCAGGTCTTGCCCGCGATGTTGCTGGTGACGCTCTCCGCCATCGCCTTTGCCAGCGGCGAAAACCTGATCGCCGCCTTTCTACCTGAAATCGCCACCCGCGACCGAATGGGCCGCGTGTCGGGTTACGGCTGGGGCCTGGGCTACGTCGGCGGCCTGCTCACCCTCGGCGCCTGCCTCGGCTATATCGCCTGGGCCCGCGGCCGGGGGTATGACGCGCCCCACTACGTTCCCGTTACCCTGCTGCTAACGGCCACCGTGTTCGCCCTTGCCGCTGCGCCCACCTTCATCTGGCTGCGCGAGCGGGCCCGTCCCAGGCACTTGCCCGGCCGTGCCGCCTATATACGGATTGGCTTGCAGCGTGTACGGGACACCCTGGCACATGCCGCCCGGTTGCCCGACCTGTTCCGCTTCCTCGGTTGCCTGGTGCTGTTCCAGTCCGGCGTTGCCACCGTGGTGGTCATCGCGGCCATCTACGCGCAGCAAGTGATGGGCTTCGACAGCCAGCAACTGATCGTATTGGTGATGGTGGTCAACCTGACCGCCGCGATCGGCGCCTTCGGCTTCGGCTTTGCCCAGGACCGCTTTGGCTCCGTGCCGAGCCTGGCCGTCGCCTTATTGGTCTGGGTTGCCGCGATCGGCGTGACCTGGTTCGCCCGTACCCCGGCCGAGGTCTGGCTGGCTGGCAACCTCATGGGCCTGGCCATGGGCGCGACCCAGGCCGGCGGGCGCGCACTGATAGGCCGGTTTACCCCCGAGAGCCGCAGCGCCGAATTTTTCGGCCTGTGGGGCCTGGCCAACCGGACCGCGGCCATTATCGGCCCCCTCAGCTACGGCGCTATCAGCGGCCTCAGCGGCGGCAACCACCGGCTCGCCCTGCTCTCCACCCTGTGCTTTTTCGTGGCGGGCCTGATCTTACTGTTCAGCGTAAACGAAGCCCGGGGCGAGGCCGCCGCCGGTGGCCGTTAAAACGCTATTGTGGGCGTTATGCGACGTGGCCCGTCTTTACACACGGTACCCACGGTGCCGCGGAAAGCAAACCGGGCAGACCTGGCAGCCCTTTGCCCGGGGGCTAGCGCGCTTTGCTAGGCGCGCCGCGCGCCCCATTGCTTGCGGCTAATCTTGTACAATACATGCTCACACAATGCGCTGTCCGCCGGTACGGCAGGGTGTGAGAAATTGCGACTGGTATTGTCCATACCCAGACGCCGCATCACCGACTCAGATCGTTTATTCAACGCCGCTGTAAATGCCACAACCTCGTCCAGGCCCAACTGGACAAAGGCATATTCCAATGACCTGCACGCGGCTTCTGTTGCGTAACCCCTCCCCCAGTACTCCCGCCCAAGGCGCCAACCGATCTCGACGCAAGGCGTAAAAGGCAGGGCAATTTTCGGCTGATTCAAACCGACAAAACCCACAAAACGTCCCGAGTCTTTCTCTTCCACCGCCCAAAAGCCCCAGCCATTCTCACTGATTCGCCTCTGGATCTCCCCGGCCAGTTCGTCACTTTCTCCCCGGGACAGAATGCTTGGAAAAAACGCCATGACCTCGGGATCTGAATTAAGCCTGTAGAATGGCACGAAATCCTCCTGCTTCCATTCTCTCAGAATCAATCTAGCGGTATTCAGGTTATTCATGGTCGTTAGCGCACCTGCAAGCCAGTGCATATCGGTAAAAATTCGTTAAACAGGCACATGACGAAGCGGTGCCGAAGCACATCGTTCTAAATGTCACCTGGAAGCTTTGACCCGCGCCCTTGCTACCCCAAAACAGCATACGCGCCGATATGGGCAAGGGCATGGGCGAAGATTGCAGCTTCAAGGTTCGCTTTCCAATATAACACCCCGGCGATAAGTCCGAACAGGCCATTCCAAAGAAGCACGTATGCAACCACCGGCACTGTAAGAACCCCGCCAAACGCGACGATGGCCGGCAGATGCCCGGCAGCAAACGCCAACGCGCTCGCCACAATGGCAATAACAATGGGAGTGTTGCGCCCCTCGAAACCGAAATGGCCCATTGACTTCCAGGCTAACCAGGCCAACAGACTCATCAACCCGAAGCGGATCAAAATCTCCTCGGTGATTCCGCCGTATAGAACCCTGGTGGCGATTGGAATCTCGGGGGCGTGCGCCTGCAACTCGACGAGCTCATGGGGAGAGAAATTTGCGGCCCCGATGAGCACACCGGCTCCCGCGACGCCACCCAAAGTCCCGGCCGCGAATACACTACCCGGGCCGCGCAACAGAGGGAAAGACCGAGCGATAATCGAACCCAGCCCAAGCCTGGGGCCGAGTGTGACACCAGAAAATACAGCCAAAGCCAGTAACGCGCCCGATTGGAGTACCGAGATTGCAATCAACGCTGGAATGGGAAGCGGGAGATCCTGGCCTTCAAGCAGTCCAGGGACAGTGGTAATCGCCAGTGAAAGAACGCCTGTCATGCCCAGCAGCCAGACCAACAACGCGGGCATCAGCTTTGGTTTATCCAAATCCATGGAGTATATCAGCCCCAGTCAAAGCCAAAATACACAGACCGATGATCGACAATGGAAGAAGCCATGTAGCCCGGCCCTGACAATACGCCATCGTCAATCCTGCTCGAGACGTTTTCCCAAACCAACAACATTGTCATTGCGGTAACCCATAGCGGCGTAAAAAGCGATAACGGACTCATTGCCTGCACGAACTTGTAAATTGATTTTAGGACAGCCTTTTTGTTTGAGAAGCCCTTCAACCGCGCGCATCATGCGTTGGCCATATCCCTTGCGCTGCGCTGACGGCTTTACCGCCAAATAGTTGACCCAGCCTCGATGACCTTCATACCCACCCATTACCGTTGCCACAATCGAGCCCTCATCGACGCCGACGAGAAACAGATCGGGGTCAACTTTGAGCTTGCGCTCAATATCCCTTGACGGATCGTTCTGCGGTACGACAAGGCCACACCCAGCCCACAGAGAAATAACTGAATCCTTGTCGCTTACTTCGTATGCCCGAATTTTCATAGGATTGTCAACGGAATTGGCGTGTGATGGTTGATTGCCCCGGCTCTTGCCATGCGTTGCTATTGCCTAGGCCCCCAGGAGGGGTAGGTGCTTAAGTTTATGGTAGGTAAGTGCTAGCTTGATGCAGTGCTTTAGCTCCTTTTTATGAAGCTTGTCGTTGACGCCAAAGACCATGGCCCGATTGCCCTCGAAACGAAATTTGTCTCCGTATAGCTCTTTAAACGTATCCACCAGTTTCGTATTACAATTGAAATAAACGGCATATTGGTCCGGAAACTTTTCTTTCCAGTCACACCTGATAGCGCTTCCCCCCTTGACGAGATAGCTTGGCTCACCCCATTTCAATGCTTCTTCAACCTCACCAAGACCGTTCTTTTTGGCTTCCGCCAATATTATACCTCTGATCGATTCAAGCCTGGCTCTTATAGGCTCGGGGTAGCTGTTAAACTTTTCTTTAACTTCTCGTTTCATCACGCTGAAATCGCCAATGGTTTTGAGTCACTCTTTGGAGTGGTTCAATGGATGTGACCAGCCCAGTTAAGGGACAATACCCTCAACTGGAGACTGTACTACATGAAGTCGAGAAAGAAATATTCGAAGGAATTCAAGCTGGACGCGATCAGCC
>NZ_JAFKCZ010000013.1 GCF_017255185.1 Parahaliea mediterranea | reverse complement strand
CCGTCAAAGGCCACCGCGGCACCGCTGCCCCAGACTTCCGCGCACACGCGGGTCAGCGCCGCGGTCAGGGTCGTCTTGCCGTGGTCAACGTGACCAATGGTACCCACGTTGACGTGGGGCTTATTGCGCTCGAACTTTTCCTTTGCCATTACGACGGTCTCCTATCACACCGGCACATGCCATGCAGTTAAAACACACCGCTCAAACTCGGTTGCTGGCTGCTTTACTGAAAGGGCGTGGAGCTCATAACCGGATTTGAACCGGTGACCTCTTCCTTACCAAGGAAGTGCTCTACCGACTGAGCTATATGAGCTTTACACATCCACAACCAACTGGAGCGGGTAGCGGGAATCGAACCCGCATCATCAGCTTGGAAGGCTGAGGTTCTACCATTGAACTATACCCGCCACACTCTTCGGGAAACCGCCTCTGCGGCCTCCCCATACACGGCGGACCTCGCTCACAGAGCCGTACAGTTCAAATCCACCCTGCTCCACCCACAATCGCGACAATTAGACGCAATTAAGGGCTAAACCTTGGTGGAGGGGGGTGGATTCGAACCACCGAAGCTTTCGCGTCAGATTTACAGTCTGATCCCTTTGGCCACTCGGGAACCCCTCCAGAAGGCGGCATATTCTGCCGATGGCCCCTGCCCTTGTCAACTGACAATCCAAAGAAAATTATCAACTTAGACCGGCTTTTTTCAGTGGCTCGAAAACGGGGCGCCCGAAGCTATCCTAGTTATAACAAATATTTTTGCGATTGACATAAATATCGTATCTTCTCACCGTCATACACATCCCGAACCCCAGCCAGCCAGGACACCCAATGAAAGTACGCCGTCCAAGCATGTTCGCGCAGATCTCAAGAGGGCTTCGCCTCATATACAGCGAGCGCTCCTTTTTGGCCCAACAGGGCTACACGGAAAGCATCAAGCAAAAGCGGCCCTGCAAGCCAGACGGCACACCACTTCCCTGGATGAACTACCAGGTCGTGCATTTCCTTGAGCAGCGCCTGCGCAAGGACCACAATCTGTTTGAATATGGCAGTGGTTATTCCACCCAGTTTTATGCACGGCATGCAGGAACGGTAACCTCCGTTGAGCATAACCGGGACTGGTACAACATTCTCAACAAGAATAAACCAGAGAATGTCGAGCTACTATTTAGAGATATTGGCGATATCAACGGTTATTGCCAGGCCATCGCAGGGGGCGATAGACGCTTCGATATCATCGTTGTGGATGGGCGCGAGCGCCTGCAATGCATGGAGGTCGCGGTGGATTTCCTGAGTGAGCAGGGCGTGGTTTTACTGGATGACTCCAGCCGAAAACGCTACCAGGACGGGCGATCGGCGATGAAGCGCAGGGGCTTCCGGGAGCTGGATTTTATCGGCATCAAGCCGGGCGGCCTGTCAACGCACCAGACCACTTTATTCTATAAAGAGAATAACTGCTTGGGCCTGTAGGGCCGACCCAAACAGCACCCGCAAGAACAAACGCTATAAAAAATACAGACTCAACTGGTGGAAGCAACGGCCCGGGCTGCCACCCCGGGACGGCTGAAGCCCGCGCGCCTGGGCTAGCCGGTCGACCGCCGGCTAGAGGCCAGCAGCTCTTCAAACTTCCGCGCGCCGAGCGGGCGACTGAAGAGGTAGCCCTGGTAGGTGTCGCAACCCACCTGCCGCAGGAAATCCAGCTGGGCCTCGGTCTCCACACCCTCGGCCACGGTGGTAAAACCCAGCCCGCCGGCCAGCGCAATGATCGCGCGCACAATAGCCGCGTCTTCCGGGCTGCCGAGCACCCCGTCAATAAAGGATTTGTCGATCTTCAGCTTGCTCAGCGGGTAGCGCTTCAGGTAGCCCAGGGAGGAATACCCGGTGCCAAAGTCGTCGATGGACAGTGACACCCCCAGCTTCCGCACACAGCGCAGGGTATCTTCGGTGCGCTGCGAATGCTGCATGGCGATACGCTCCGTGAGCTCGAGCTCAAGCTCGCCTTCCGCCAGCCCGAATTCCCTCACCAAGGCCTCGATGTCGCCGCAAAAATCCTCGCGATACAGCTGGATCGCCGACAGGTTGACCGCCATGGACTCCAGTGGCAGCCCGCTGCGCCGCCAGCTCACCAGCTGGCTCACGGCAACGCGCATCGCCCACTTGCCAATATCGACGATAAGCCCCGCCTCCTCCGCCAGCGGAATAAACCGGCTCGGCGGTATCTCGCCCAATTCCGGATGGGGCCAGCGCAGCAGGGCCTCGGCCCCCAGCACCCGCCCGCTGGCGATATCCACCTGCGGCTGGTAGAGGACCTGCAACTGGCCGCCAATCAGCGCGTCGCGCAGGTCGTTCTGCAACTTCAGGGCCTCCCGCGACTGCTGCCGAAGACCCTCGTCGAACAGCGCATAGGTATTGCCGCCGCGCCGCTTGGCCTGGCTCAGGGCCACGTTCGCCGATTGCGTGAGTTGCTCAATACTGTTTCCGTGCTCGGGAAAGGCGGCGATACCAATACTGCCGGTCAACGACAGGCGCTTGCCGGCGATCAGGACCGGCGTCGACACCAGCTCCAGCAACTCGGCGGCCAAGCCAATGGCGCCCTCCGCCGACACCGCCGGCGCCAACACGAAAAACTGGTCGGCGGCCAGGCGGCTGAGGGTGGCGTCGCAGTCCAGCACCGCCGACAGGCGCGCCACCAGCGCCTGCAGCAGGTCGTCGCCCACACTGTGCCCCATCGATTCGTTGACGTACTTGAAGCGGTCGATATCGAGGTAGAGCAACGCCGCGGGCTCACCCGAGGCTCGCGACACGTCCAGGATGGTCCGCGCCCGCTGCTCGAGCAGCCGCCGGTTCGGCAGCCCGGTGAGCGTGTCGTAGTCACTGAGATAGCGCAGGCGCGCCTCGCTCGCACGGCGCTCGGTGATGTCGGTGGAAATCCCACAGATACCGTAGATCGCCCCCGAATCGTCGCGCAGGGGAATTTTCACATTCCAGAAGGTCCTGGCCTCGCCGCTGGACACCACGGTTTCCTCGGACTCGACTTCGATTCGCTCACCCGTTTCTATCACCCGGCGATCGGAATCGCGCGAGCGCCGCGCGGCGTCGACATCGACAAAGGCGTCGACAGGGTTGCCCAGCAAATCCGCCTCGGCCACCCCCAGCAGGTCGACGATGCGCCGGTTGACGTAGGTGAAGCGGCCCTGCGAATCCTTGAGGTACACACAGGCGCCGACATTTTCCAGCACCGTGGACAGCCGCTCCCGGCTCTCCTGCAGCGCCTTTTCCGAGGCTTCCCGGGCGGCGTCGCGATCGAAATTGTCCAGCGCGAAACCGAGATCGTCCGCCAGTTCCCGCAGCAGCCCCATCACCTCGTCCTCGAAAGCACCCTCGCTCTCGTGCGACACCCCCAGCAGCGCCACGACCTCACCCCGCCGACGCACCGGCAGGGCGAGCTGCGCGAGACCACCGTCCCGGCCCCCGTCACCGCCACTCCACTCCACGACCGACTCACCGGTCGCCGCCCTGGCGAGACCACCCGTCAGCGGTAGCACCCCGTCCCCCCTCGCCCCACCGCTCCCGGGCGGGTAGTTGGCAGTCACGCGAAACCCCTGGCCGTCGTCCGTCAGCAGCCCCACCCAGGCGCGACGCATGCCGCCGTAATCGACCGCCAGGCGACAGGCCAGGGGAAACAGCTCCACCTCTCGCTCCATGCGCACAATGGCCTGGTTGATCTCGCTCAACGCATGGTAGAGGTGACTCAGCCGCGCGGCCCGCCGCTCACTGTGGTCGCGCCCCCGGGCGATAGTGAACACCAGGGCGGCGAGAAAAGCCGCCAGGGCGCTCCCCGCCGCGGCCACCCCGGGCGCCAGGTCGTCGGCTCCCGCGGCGACCCGGTAGGCCGGCGTACTCGCCAGGGTTACCGTCCACCGCCGGTCACCCACGGGCAACTGCACGCGATGCACCACTTCATCCACGGTGTTGCGCTGCGCGGCGGACACGCCGTCACTGCGGTACAGGAGACTATCGGGAACACCCAGGCCGTCATCGTGAATCTCGATTTCGATATCCGGGGGAATGCCGTCGCGCAGGCCGGCGATAAAATCCGGCATCCTGAACGGTACATCCACCCAGCCCGCGATGCGCTCCCGGCGCGCCGCGACACCCTCCGGCACGGCGCCCTTGGTATAGACGGGCAGGTACATGACAAACGAGCGCACCTGTTCCCGGTCGCGATCCTGCACCAGGCCGAGCGGCGCGGATATCGTCAGTTCGCCGCTGTCGCGTGCGTGCTCCGCGGCCTCGCGCGCCAGGGGATTCGTGAAAATATCGAAGCCGAGAGCGCCGCGATTGGTTGAATCCAGGGGGTGGATATACGCGATGGGCGCGACCAGCTCGGGCGCGGCCAGCTCGGGCGCGGCCGGCTCAGGCGCGGCCGGCCTAGGCACCGACAGGTCGCGCACCGTCTCCCGGGGCGGCTGCGGATGTACCCGGTAGCCCCCTCCCAGAGCCGAGCGCATCGCCGCCTCATGCTCCGCGATGGCGGACACGGGCACCGCGGCGGCAAAGGCGACGGCCTGCACACCGACCAGCTCCTGGGTGACCTCCAGCGCACC
Source organism: Parahaliea mediterranea (assembly GCF_017255185.1). Taxonomy (GTDB): domain Bacteria; phylum Pseudomonadota; class Gammaproteobacteria; order Pseudomonadales; family Halieaceae; genus JAFKCZ01. The sequence goes on along the minus strand of NZ_JAFKCZ010000013.1, from coordinate 126,499 downwards.
CGCGTACTGCTCGAACTCCGCGTGGGTGACATGGCTGGAGGCCTGGAACAAACCCTGAACACCGCGCATGACCACCGAGAAGCTTTGCAACTGGCGCGCCATGTTGGCCGCGACACGGTTCGCGTCACTGCGAAATCGCTCGGCAAAGGCCGCCCGTTGCTGATCCCTGGCGACCTGCCAGTAGTACCCCGTCGCCAGCAAACCGGCCAGCAGTACAGCAGCACTGATCCACCAGGGCAGCAATCGGCTCCTGACCCTGGGCAATCGCTCAGCCATTGTTATGTCGTCGAACCCCGTTACGGCAATCGCTACCCGATTGGGCAAGTGTACTCAGGTATTCGCGACAGGGAAAACCGAAGCCAGGCACATTCGGGAAACCGGTCACAATCAACGGCGACTCATTCCCCGATCACGGCAAGGCGCGCTACCGGTGTTGCGCGGGCGGGCGACTACTGGCGCCGCCCCCGGGCTTTCAGCTCCGCCAGGCGCTGCTCCATCGCCGCGAAATCGATCGTGCTGTTGTAGGCCCCGGAGCGCTCACCCTCCATCTGCAGGGCATCGCCCAGCGTCATCTCCCAGCCATCGTTCATCACCGCGCGGATGCGGCGCAGGGCCTCGGGCTGGGTGCCGGCGATATCACGGCCCGAGGCCAGGGCCCGCTCGATCAGCTGGTCGTCCTCGCAAACCTCGTTGACCAGCCCCCAGGTGTGAGCCTGCTCGGCACTGAAATAGTTACCCGTAAAACTGATCTCCCGCGCGCGGTTGATGCCCACCAGGCGCGGCAGTTTCTGCGACAGTCCCCAGCCCGGTATCAGGCCCACCCTGGCATGGGTATCGGCGAAGCGCGCCGAGCGGGCGGCGTACAGGTAGTCGCAGGCCAGCGCCAGTTCGAAACCGCCGGTCACGGCGAAGCCGTTGATAGCGCCAATGATCGGCTTTTCGCATTCGGCCAGGGCGCGCACCAGCGGCGCGTCGGTACCGAGGTTGTCGGCGCTCATGGCACTGCCGCCGTCGGCACCCATCTCCTTGAGGTCCACACCGGCGGTGAAGGCCTTGCCGCGACCAGTCAGGACAATCGCCCGCACCCCGTCATCCGCCGAAAGCCGGGCGAAGGCCTCGATAATGGCCTGGGTCATGGCCCGGGACAGGGCGTTGTAGGCCTCGGGGCGATTCAGGGTCACCAGCGCGACCTGATCGGAGATTTCCACCAGCACCAGCTGGTCGTCTTTGGCTTGTTCTGCTGTCATCTTCGGTTCCTGCTACTTTTCGCGCGTATCGGAACCCAGGATTCTGTCCAATGGCGTTCGCCATCGCAACTGCCGAGCAGCTGAATGCAGTACAAAGGCGGGTGCGCCGGCGGGATGCCTGCGGGAAACAAATACTCTGTGGTAGCGAGAGGCGCTAAACCGACGGCACAGCATCGGCCGGGAGGGCCATCGGGGAAAAATTTTTGAGAGAATGGAGCTGGCGAGAGGAATCGAACCCCCGACCGGCTGATTACAAATCAGCTGCTCTACCTACTGAGCTACGCCAGCCTTGATTGACTACTTTACTCGGCATCCCTGCCGCAACCACTGGCGCTCCGCATTAACCTCCAGCCCCGACATCCTGTCGGGCCGCACCCCGGGCTGCGATCTGCCACTGGCAGATCGGTCCCGACGCGCCCTACTGAGCTACGCCAGCCTTGATTGACCGCTTTCCCCAATCACCTAGCCAGTCACCAGAGAAGGCGCGCAATTCTATGCAATGGGCACGATCGATGCAACCGCTGTCGCCAGCAATCAACGGGCCCGGGCCTGGCCCACCAGCTGCAGGCCGTCGAGCACCAGATCGGGGACGAATTCGCCGATACCTCCCAGCGTGGCGGCGAGCCATTCGCCGCCGCCCCCGGTGAACACCGGCAAGGGCGGCCCGGAAAGCGCCGCCTCCCGCAGGGCCAGGGTCACGGCACCCGCCTGGGCCAGGCCAATGCCGTGACGCACGGCCTGGGCGGTGCATGTGCCGGGCGCCAGGCTGTATTCGGCCGCCTCGGCGAAGCGCACACGGTCGGTGTCCAGCAGTAACGCCCGCTCCATCAAACCCGGACCGGGGATGATGTAGCCGCCCTGGTGGCAGCTGTCGGCGCCCACCAGGTCGATGGTCAGTGCGGAGCCGGCGTCCACCACACACAGGCGCGTATCCGGGTGCCGATTGCGGGCGGCCAGCATCGCCAGCCAGCGGTCGACTCCCATCCGCCGCGGCTCATCGTAACTGTTGCGCAGACCCAGGGTTTCAACCTCGGACCGGGCAAACCAGGCCGCGCACCCCCAGCGGCCCTCCAGCATCGCGGCCAGATCCGCTTCCGCTGCCTCCCCCGCCACGCTGGATACCCACATCGCCTCCAGCTCCGGAGTACAAGCCAGCAGGGCCTGGCGGCTGGCGCTATCGCCCGGCCGGTACACGCCGCGGGCGCTGATTTCACCGTCGACCAGCAGGCGCCATTTCGCGCTGCTGTTACCCACGTCCAACTGCAGGCAGCGACGCGGCAAACTCACGTGGCGGCCCGCAGGGAGAGTTCGCCACCGAACAGGGACTGCACGCCCACCGAGGTCTCCAGCTGCAGCGCGCCGCGCCCGTCCACGCCCCGGGCCACACCCGCCATCCGCCGCTCGGCACTGGTGATCACCACCGGGCTATCGGCGAAGGCATCCAGGGCCATCCAGGGTTCACGCCAGGGACCAAAGCCGGTGGACTCGAAACCCGCCAGCAGTGGCAGCAGCTCATTGAGCAGCGCGGCGAGCAAGGCGTTGCGTCCGGGGGAAGTGCCGCCACACACGCTCGCCAGGTCGGTCCAGGGCTGCTCAATGCTGTCCTTCGCGGCGGCGGGCATGGCCACGTTGAGACCCACGCCCACCACCACCTGGCAGGCGCCGGAGGCATCGCCCGCCATTTCCAGCAATATGCCGCCCAGTTTGGCGCGCTCGAAGAGCAGGTCATTGGGCCACTTGAGCTGTACCGGCGGCACACCCAGGCGCTCCAGGGCCCGGGCCACGCACACGCCCACCGCCAGGCTGAGGCCCTCCAGCGCGGCGGCGCCCTGGCTGAACTCCCACACCATCGACAGGTAGATATTGCGCGCGAAGGGACTGAACCACTGCCGGCCCAGGCGGCCCCGGCCGGCGCTCTGCTGCTCGGCGATGCACACCAGGCCCGAGCCGGCGCCGCCGGCGACGCGGCGCAGGGCCTCGGCATTGGTGGAGTCCACACTGCCCAGCACCGCCAATTCCGCCAGCAGGTTACGACCGGCCGTATCGAGGCCGGCGCGAACCCGCTCCGCGTCCAGCAGCTCAAGACCCCCGGGGATGCGATAGCCCAGGCCGCGCACGGACTCCAGCTCCAGGCCCAGCTCTTCCAGGCGGTTGAGCTGTTTCCACACCGCGGTGCGGCTGACCCCGAGGGTCTCGGCGAGAGCCTGACCGGAGTGGAACTCCCCATCGGCCAGCATGGGTAGCAATATCATCTTGGGCATACGACTGCCGCTCTCCGTGATTGTGTGACTTGAACGGTCTGCTGTTAAACCGCCGTGCACTGGTGGCGGTTTAGCCATTGGCGATGATAGCAAAATTGGCGCCGGTTCAACCTGCCAGACAGCGCCACTGGTTCCTTTGTAAACCCGCGACCTACACTGCCTACCGAACAGCCTAAAAATCCACAGCCGAGGGAGCACCACCGTGACCACACTGGACGACGCCACCCTGCGCGCCGCGGCGCAAAAGCTGATCGAGGCCCACGCGGAAGCATCGCGCAGCAACGACTGGACTTTCTTTGTCGATGAATTATACGCGCGGAACTGCGTTTATACCTGCGAGTACGCCGGTGTCATGGAAGTCACTGCCCGCGGCGTCGACGAGATCAAGGCAACCCACTACGGGCGCGACATGCAGGTGGGCTGGGAGGGCTGGAGCTTCCCCTACGAGGGCGTCTACGTCGGCACCGCCAACCGACTGGTGACCCACTGGCTCAACCGCGGCCCCGGCCAACGGCCGGACGGCGGCTTCTACCAGACCCCCGGCATTTCCTTTCTTACTCTCGATGGCGACGCCCGCATCGCCCGCCAGCTCGACCTCTTCGACCTGGCCCACCAGATGAAGCTCTGCGACGAACTGGAGGATGCCGGGCTCCTGTCCCCCGCACTGAAGCAGCAGTGGGTACTGCCGATGAAGGCCAGGCTTGAGGCTCAATTGCAGCGCGCACCCTAGTCATCGGCGGTCGCGCAAGCCCTCCGCCAGCGCAACTTAAGACGATTGACTTATTAAGACAACCGTCTTACCGTGAGGCCATGAGCGCAAACACCGACACCCGACCCGGCACCGCCGCCATCGCCCTGATGGAGGCCGCGGAGCAATTGATCGCCGCCAAGGGCATTGACGGCGTCTCCAGCCGCGAGGTCGCCCGCCGGGCGGGCCAGAAAAACCACTCGGCGGTCAACTACAACTTCGGCTCGTTCGAGGGGCTGGTGGAGGCCCTGATCGACTACCGATCGACCCCCATCAACTGCCTGCGCGAACAGCAACTGGATGCGCTGCTGGCCAGGACGCCCGAGCCCAGCCTCGCTGACCTGGTGGGCCTGATGGTGCGGCCGATGGCCGCGCAATTGCTGCTGCCGGCGGGGCAACACCAGTTCCTGAGCCTGCTTTCACAACTGCTGTCGCGCGACCACTGGCGCGAGGTCTTCATGCGCAACCGCAGCCAGGCCGACGCCGTGAACACCCTTGGCGCCCTCGCAGAGGCCCGGCTGGGCAAGCAGCTGCCAACCGACGTGTGCCACGAGCGCCTGCGCCTGCTGGGCAACCATATTGTGCACAGTGTCGCCGAGTGGGATGCGCAAATCCGCGGCGGCGCGCTGCCGCGCAGCGAGGATGCCCTGCACTGGCGCATCGAGGACTTCATCACCTATTCCGTCGCCGGGCTGACCGCCCCGGCGGCCACCACGGCCGGGAGCAAACAATAATGGACGGCATGCAAATCATTGGCTTGATCGTGTTTTTCTCCTTCGCCGCCCTGTGGCTGCTGGAACTACTGGGCGGCCGTCTCGGCCGCTCGCCGCGACCACTGCGGGATTTCGGCTTCATGCTGTTCGGCATGTTTTCCAACCTGCTGCTGGCCGGCGCGGCCATCGGCGCACTGACCGGCTGGCTGGTGGTGCAGCTGTGGCCCGACGGCGCCAACAGCCTGGCTTTCGTGCCCTTCTGGCTGGCCTTCGCGGTGATCTTCCTCGGCGAGGAAATGGCCCACTACTGGCTGCACCGGGCCGCGCACCAGGCGCGCTGGCTGTGGAAAATCCACCGCACCCACCACAGCGCCCAGCACCTCAACGTGGGCGTGGTCTACCGCTACAACTTCTTCTGGGTATTCCTGCTGCCCCAGACCTGGATGGGGGCCTTCGCCGTCTATTTCGGCCAGGCGCCGGCCTATTTCACCGCGATCCTGATCACCTTCTTCGTCAATCTCGCCACCCACAGCAGCTACCGCTGGGACCTGTGGCTGCGCGAGCGCACCCCCGCGCCCCTGCGGGGGCTGTGGTGGCTGATCGAGCGGGTCATCACCCTGCCCGACACCCACCACGCCCACCACGCCTACGGCCGCGAGGCCCACCCCAATGGCAACTACGCGGTGACCGTATTCCTGTTCGACGTACTCTTCGGCACCGCGAAAATCCCCAACCAACGCCAGCAGAACTACGGCCTGCCCATCTCCCCGCGCCTGCACTGGGCCGAGGAGTTGCTGTGGCCCCTCGTGCGCAAGCCCCTCCTGCCCAAGCCCAAAAAATAGAAGACGGATACGAATGGCACTTACTTGAGCCAAAAACAGGGTATTTTGCCCTCTGTAGGGTCGAATTCATTCGACCATAAGGGGTGCTCGTGGAATCAATGGCCGAATGAATTCGGCCCTACAACGGTTAGATAAACGCCATTCCCCCTTTGTTGAGCCGCTGTTTTTACGTGGCGCATACGTTTACGTAAACGTAAACTTGATCTATAGTCTGCCGTACTTCCGCGACCGGCCCACGACATGCCCGAGACCACCTACAGCATCTCCGACCTCGCCAGCGAATTCGGGGTCACCACCCGGACCATTCGCTTCTACGAGGAGAAGGGGCTGATCCACCCCCGCCGGGAGGGTCAAAAGCGCGTCTACAGCCCCGCCGACCGGGTGCGCATCAAGCTCATCCTGCGCGGCAAGCGCATCGGCATGTCGCTGCGCGAAAGCGTGGAGGTGATCGACCTCTACGACCCGGAACACAACAACGAGGAACAGCTAAACTCCCTTATCAACACCGTGAGGGAGAAACGCGCGCGCCTGCTGCAGCAGAAAAAGGACATCGACGAAATGCTCGGCGGCCTCGACGAAGTGGAGGCGCTCTGCGAGCAGGCGCTCGACGACAACCACCGGAGCCAGCGCTAGCGCCGGCCCCCAATCACCGCATGGAAACGCCTATGAACACCGGATACCCCACCCTCAACTTCGGCCTCGGCGAAGAGCTGGACATGCTGCGCGACGCCGTCCACCAGATGTGCCAGAAGGAAATCGCGCCCCGCGCCGCCGAGATCGACCGCAACAACGAATTTCCCAACGACCTGTGGCGCAAGTTCGGCGACATGGGCTTGCTGGGCATCACCGTGGAGGAGGAGTACGGCGGCTCCAACATGGGTTACCTGGCCCACGCTATCGTGATGGAAGAGATCAGCCGCGCCTCGGCCTCGGTGGGCCTGTCCTACGGCGCCATGTCCAACCTGTGCCTGAACCAGCTGCGCAAGAACGGCAACGCGGCACAAAAGGCCAAATACCTGCCCAAGCTGTGCAGCGGCGAGCACATCGGCGCCCTGGCCATGAGCGAGCCCAACGCCGGCTCCGACGTGGTGAGCATGAAGCTGCACGCCCGCAAGGAGGGCGACACCTACTACCTCAACGGCGCCAAGATGTGGATCACCAACGGCCCCGACGCCGACGTCTACGTGATCTACGCCAAGACCGACCCGGAGGCGGGCTCAAGGGGCATCACCGCCTTTATCGTCGAGCGCGACTTCCCCGGTTTCTCCCGCTCGCCCAAACTCGACAAGCTGGGCATGCGCGGCTCCAACACCTGCGAGCTGGTGTTCGAGGACACCCCGGTGCCGGCGGAAAACATCCTGCGCGGCGAGGGCGAGGGCGTGAAGGTGCTGATGTCGGGCCTGGACTACGAGCGCACGGTGCTGTCCGGCGGCCCGGTGGGCATCATGCAGGCCTGCCTGGACGAGGTCATCCCCTACCTGCACGATCGCAAGCAGTTCGGCCAGAGCATCGGCGAGTTCCAGCTGATGCAGGGCAAGCTGGCGGACATGTACACCGACCTCAACGCCAGCCGCGCCTTCCTCTACGCCGTGGCGGCCGCCTGCGACCGCGGCGAGGAGACCCGCAAGGACTGCGCCGCGGTGATTCTCTACACCGCCGAGAAGGCCACCCAGATGGCGCTGCAGGCGATCCAGGCCCTGGGCGGCTTCGGCTACACCAACGAGGCCAACGCCGGCCGCCTGCTGCGCGACGCCAAGCTCTACGAAATCGGCGCCGGCACCTCCGAGATCCGCCGCATGCTGATCGGCCGCGAACTGTTCAACGAGACAAGGTAACCCCCTCCATGAGCGTACTGCAGACCCGCATCAACCCCCGGGACGAGGATTTTGGCCGCAACCGGGACCACATGCAGGCCCAGGTCGACGACCTGCGCGCCAAGGTGGCCGAGCTGCGCCAGGGCGGCGGCGAAAAAGCCCAGGCCCGCCACACCGCCCGCGGCAAGCTGCTGCCGCGGGAGCGCCTCAACGCGCTGCTGGACCCGGGCTCGCCCTTCCTCGAGCTGAGCCAGCTGGCCGCCCACGAGGTGTACGACGACCCCGTGCCCGGCGCCGGCATTATCACCGGCATCGGCCGGGTGGCGGGCCAGGAGTGCATGATCTTCGTCAACGACGCCACCGTGAAGGGCGGCACCTACTACCCGCTGACGGTGAAGAAGCAGGGCCGCGCGCAGACCATCGCCGCGGAAAACCGCCTGCCCTGCCTCTACCTGGTGGATTCCGGCGGCGCCTTCCTGCCCCTGCAGGACGAGGTGTTCCCCGACCGCGAGCACTTCGGCCACGCCTTCTACAACCAGGCGCGGATGTCGGCCAGGGGCATCCCACAGATCGCCGCGGTACTGGGCTCCTGCACCGCCGGCGGCGCCTACCTGCCAGCGATGGCGGACGAATCGATCATCGTCAAGAACCAGGGCACCATCTTCCTCGGCGGCCCGCCGCTGGTGAAGGCCGCCACCGGCGAGGTGGTCAGCGCGGAAGAACTGGGCGGCGCCGACGTGCACTGCCGCACCTCCGGCGTCACCGATCACTACGCCAACAACGACCACCACGCCCTGCAGTTGATGCGCCAGGCGGTGGCGCGGCTCAACCGCGTGAAACCGATGGGCACCGACATCCGCGAACCGGTGGAACCGCTGTACCCGGTGGAGGACATCTACGGCGCCATCCCCGCCGATGCGCGCAAGCCCTTCGACGTGCGCGAGGTGATCGCCCGCGTTGTCGACGGCTCCGAGTTCGACGAATTCAAGGCCCTCTACGGCGAGACCCTGGTCTGCGGCTTCGCCCGCATTCACGGCTACCCGGTGGGCATCGTCGCCAACAACGGCATCCTGTTCGGCGAATCGGCGGTCAAGGGCGCGCACTTCGTGGAGCTGTGCGCCCAGCGCAAGACGCCGCTGGTGTTCCTGCAGAACATCACCGGCTTCATGGTGGGCAAGCAGTACGAGGCCGGCGGCATCGCCCGCCACGGCGCCAAGATGGTGCACGCGGTGGCCTGCGCCGACGTGCCCAAGTTCACGGTGATCATCGGCGGTTCCTTCGGCGCCGGCAACTACGCCATGTGCGGCCGCGCCTACGAGCCGCGCTTCCTGTTCATGTGGCCCAACGCCCGCATCTCGGTGATGGGCGGCGAGCAGGCCGCGGGGGTCCTGGCCACCGTCAAGCAGGACCAGTTGACCCGGGAGGGCAGGGCCATGAGCGAGGCGGAGATCGCCGCCTTCAAGCAGCCCATCCTCGACCAGTACGAGCACCAGGGCCACCCCTACTACGCCTCCGCGCGGCTGTGGGACGACGGCGTGATCGACCCGGCGGACACGCGCATGGTGCTGGGGCTGGCGATTTCCGCGTCGCTGAACGCGCCGGTGCCGGAGTCGCGCTTTGGCGTGTTCCGCATGTAGCGGGCGTCTCGATAGCGAACCGAACTTCAGATTAACGAACCACAGGCATGCACAAGCGATGACCAACCCGAGAGTCACACTCGATATCGACAAACGCGGCGTCGCCACCGTCGCCCTCAACCGCCCCGACAAGCACAACGCCTTTGACGATGTGTTTATCGGCGAGCTGCGCGATCACTTCGAGGCCCTGGCCGCGCGCGACGACGTGCGCGTGGTGGTGCTCGCCTCCGCCGGCAAAAACTTTTCCGCCGGCGCCGACCTCGGCTACATGAAGCGCATGGCCGGCTACGACTACGGCCACAACATGCGCGACGCCGAGGGTCTGGCGGCAATGCTCAAGGCCCTGTTCGAACTGCCCCAGCCGACGATCGCCCGGGTTCAGGGCGCGGCCTTCGGCGGCGCCGTCGGCCTGGTGAGCTGCTGCGACATGGCGGTGGCGAGCGAGGGCGCGAGCTTCTCCCTGTCGGAAGTCAAAATCGGCCTGGTGCCCGCCACCATCAGCCCCTATGTCATCCGCGCCATTGGCGAGCGCGCGGCGCGGCGCTATTTCGTCACCGCCGAGCGCTTTCGCGCCGCCGAGGCCCTGCGCCTGGGCCTGGTCAGTGAGGTGGTGGCGGAGGATGAACTAGACACCGCGCTCGAGCGCCTGGTGAGCGCCGTGCTCGGCAATGGCCCGGAAGCGGTGCGTGCCGCCAAGGACCTGGTGCACAGCGTGGCCGGCAAGCCAATCACCCGCGAGCTGGTGGAAGACACCTGCGCCCGCATCGCCCATATCCGGGTATCCGAGGAGGGCCAGGAAGGCCTGTCCGCCTTCCTCGACAAACGCCAACCCCGCTGGAACCAGGAATAGCCCATGTTCAGCAAGCTGCTAATTGCCAACCGCGGCGAAATCGCCTGCCGCGTCATCAAAACCGCCCGCCGGCTCGGCATCGCCACGGTGGCGGTGTACTCCGACGCCGACCGCGACGCGCTCCACGTTGAGCTGGCCGACGAGGCGGTCCATATCGGGCCGTCCCCCGCCCGGGAGTCCTACCTGGTCATCGACAGGATCATCGAGGCCGCCCGCGCCACCGGCGCCGAGGCGATTCACCCCGGCTATGGCTTCCTGTCGGAGAACGCCGCCTTTGCCCGCGCCTGCAGCGAGGCCGGTGTGACCTTTGTCGGGCCGCCGGTGGCCGCCATCGAGGCCATGGGCTCCAAGTCCGCCGCCAAGCAGATCATGGAACAAGCCCAGGTACCACTGGTGCCCGGCTACCACGGCGAGGACCAGGACCCCGCGCTGCTGAAAAAAGCCGCCGACGACATGGGCTACCCGGTCCTGCTCAAGGCCACCGCCGGCGGCGGCGGCAAGGGCATGCGCCAGGTGTGGGCCGCGGACGAGTTCGACGAGGCGCTGGCCGCCGCCAAACGCGAATCCAGCGCCAGCTTCGGCGACGACACCATGCTGGTGGAGAAGTACCTGACCAAACCCCGCCACGTGGAGGTGCAGGTCTTTTGCGACAACCACGGCAACGCGGTGTACCTGGCCGAGCGCGACTGCTCGGTGCAGCGCCGCCACCAGAAGGTGATCGAGGAAGCTCCGGCCCCCGGGATGACCGCCCAGCTGCGCCGCGACATGGGCGAAACCGCGATCCAGGCGGCGCGGGCCATCGGCTACAGCGGCGCCGGCACCGTGGAGTTCCTGCTCGACGAGGACGGCAGCTTCTACTTCATGGAGATGAACACCCGCCTGCAGGTCGAGCACCCGGTCACCGAGATGATCACCGGCCAGGACCTGGTGGAATGGCAGTTGCTGGTGGCCAGCGACGCGCCCCTGCCCCTGGCCCAGGACGAGATTCGCCTCCACGGCCACGCCTTCGAGGCGCGGGTCTACGCCGAGGACGCGGCCAACGACTTCCTGCCCGCCACCGGCACCCTGGGCTTTTTGCGCCCGCCGGAGGAATCGGAGTTCGTGCGCGTGGACACCGGGGTGCGCCAGGGCGACGAGATCAGCGTGTTCTACGATCCGATGATCGCCAAGCTCATCGTGTGGGACGAAACCCGCGAGCGCGCCCTGCAGCGCCTGGCGAGCGCGCTCAGCGACTACCGCATCGGCGGCACGGTCACCAACCTGGACTTCCTGTACAACCTGGCGACCTGCCGACCCTTCCGCGAGGCCGAGCTGGACACCGGTTTCATCACCCGCCACGGCGAGCTGATCTTCCACCAGCGCGAACAGGACCTGCAGCTCGATTTGACCCTGGCCGCGCTGTCCCTGCTGCTGTACCGCCAGCAACAGGCCGCCAGCCGCAACTGCCTGGACCCCTGGACGCCCTGGCAGTCGCACAACGGCTGGCGCCTGAACGAGCCCCACGCCCAGCACCTGGTGCTGCACTGCCACGGACAGGACTTCCCGGCGGTCGCCGAATGGCTGGGCCAGGGCTACCGCATCCGGGTCAACGGTCACGACACCGTGGTCCAGGGCGAGCTGGAGGGCGACTGCCTGCGCTTTGAACTCGCCGGCCACCGCCAGCGCGGTACGCTCGCCGCCACCGACGAGGGCTTCACCCTCTACCTGCCGGCCGGCGCGGTGCAGTTCAGCGAGGTGCGGCCCGACACCGGGGAGCTGGATGCCTCGGGCGCGGCCGGCGGCCTCAACGCGCCGATGAACGGCACCGTGGTCACCCTGTTGGTGGAGGCGGGCGCCGCGGTGGCAGCGGACCAGCCCCTGCTGGTGATGGAGGCGATGAAAATGGAGCACACCATCCGCGCCCCGGCGGCGGGCACCGTGGACAGCTTCCTGTTCCAGCCCGGTGAGCTGGTCGATGGCGGCGCCGAACTGCTGCGTTTCACCCCCGATGAGGAGGCCTGAATGACACTGCCGGACACAGTCACCCTGGTGGAGGTGGGCCCCCGCGACGGACTGCAGAACGAAAAGGCCACCATCGCCCTGGCGGACAAAGTGCGACTGATCGACGACTTGGCGGCGGCGGGGCACACGGTGATCGAGGCCGGCAGCTTCGTGAACCCCAAGTGGGTGCCGCAGATGGCGGACAGCGAGGCGGTATTCGCCGCGCTCACCCGCCGGCCCGGCGTGCGCTACGTCGCCCTCACCCCCAACCTCAAGGGTTTCGAGCGCGCCCTGGCCGCCGGCGCCGACGAAATAGCGGTGTTCGCCGCCGCCTCCGAGGGGTTCTCGCAAAAGAACATCAACTGCTCGGTGGCCGAGAGCCTGGAGCGCTTCGCGCCAGTGGCGACGGCCGCCCGCGAAGCGGGCCTGCCGGTGCGCGGCTATGTCTCCTGCGTGCTGGGCTGCCCCTACGACGGCGACATCCCGCCCGAGCAGGTCGCAAAGGTCACCGGCGCCCTGCTCGATATGGGCTGCTACGAGGTTTCCCTCGGCGACACCATCGGCACCGGCACCGCGGGCAGCATGGCGCGGCTGCTGGACACCCTGCTGGCGAGCTACCGCGCCGAACAACTGGCGGTGCACTGCCACGACACCTACGGCCAGGCCCTGGCCAATATCCTGGTGGCCCTGCAGCACGGCATCGCCACCGTGGACGCCTCGGTGGCCGGCCTCGGCGGCTGTCCCTACGCCCGCGGCGCCACCGGCAACGTGGCCACCGAGGATGTGGTGTACATGCTGCAGGGCCTGGGCATCGACTGCGGGCTGGACCTGGACGCCCTGGTGCGCGCCGGCGCGCGGATCTCCCGCGCGCTGGGTCGGGAGCCAGCCTCACGCGCCGCCCGCGCGCTGCTCGCCCGGGAAAACTAGACCCAATGGCGCGCCGGAGCGAGCCGGGCCGGCGCCGTAAACGCTTTTCCCCCGACCGGGGCGCTGTGCTACATTCGCGGAAATTTCGTGGAGACACCATGCCGACCCGGTACACCTACCTGATGCGCCAACTCGCCGCGCTGTTGATCACCGCCAGCGGCCTGTGGCAAATCGCGGGCCTGTGGCTCGGCGAGCTCGACGCGGCGCACCTGCTCACCGCCCTGGTCGGCGCGGCCTACCTGCTGATCGGCCTGGGCCTGTTCGGGCAGTCGCGCTTCACCCTCTTTGTCGCCATCGCGTTGCCGGCGGCCATGCTCTGGCTGGCACTGTCAGGCAATGCCCCGTGGACATCGCCGCCGTGGACAGAAGCCACCTGGACCACCGCCAACGTCCTGCGCGGCGCCGTCGACGCGCTGGTCATCGCGCTGAGCGCCCGGGTGCTGTGGGCCCTGCGCCACCAACCAAGCATCTAATTGCCCCTCCCGTGAACCGCGGCGGCCGGACTGCCACAATCATTTATCGTGGCGCGGGTATAATGCCGCCTTTCGCACAGTAAACGACGCACTCTATGTTGGACCCCCTGATCATCGTCATCGCCCTGGCCTGTGGCATGGCAAGCCGGGCGGCCGGGCTTCCGGCCCTGATCGGCTACCTCGCCGCCGGCTTCCTGTTGCATGAACTGGACATCGGCGGGGGCGGCATTCTCGCCACCCTGTCGGAGATCGGCATTACCCTGCTGCTGTTCACCATCGGCCTCAAATTGAATCCCCGAGACCTCCTGCGCACCCACATCTGGGGCACCACCGTGGCCCACATGGCGGCCATGCAGCTGTTTTTCCTCGGCGTGTTCTACCTGGCCGATGCTTTGATACCCGGGCTGACCATCGACTTCACCGCGGGCCTGGTGGGCGCCTTCGCCCTGACCTTCTCCAGCACCGTATTCGTGATCCAGGTGATGCAGGAGCGCGGCGAGATGGCCTCCCGCCACGCCCGGCTGGCGATTGGCATCCTGATCATCCAGGACCTGGCGGCGGTGATCTTCCTCGGCTTCTCCGCCGGCAAGGTACCGGGACCCGAGGCCCTGCTGTTACTGCTGCTGTTGCCACTGCGCGGGCTTATCCTGCGCCTGCTGACGCTCAGCGGCCACGGCGAGCTGTTCACCCTGTTCGGGCTGACCCTGGCCCTGGGGGGCGCCGGCCTGTTCGAGGCCACCGGCATCAAGGGGGACCTGGGCGCGCTGATCATCGGCGCGGTGCTGGCGGGCCACCAGAAGGCCAAGGAGTTGTCGCGCAACCTGCTGCAGTTCAAGGACCTGTTCCTGGTGTGCTTCTTCCTGTCCATCGGCCTGGAGGGCTGGCCCCAGCGGGAGATGATCCTGCTGGCGGCGGTGCTGGGCGTGCTGGCGCTGGTCAAGCCGCCGCTCTACTTCCTGCTGATGACACGCCTGCACACCCCGCCCCGCACCGCCCTGCTGGCATCCCTGCCGCTGACCAACTACAGCGAATTCGGGCTGATCGTGGTGGCCATCGCCGCCAGCGCCGGATGGATGGACGCGCAGTGGTCCGCGGCCATCTCCCTGGCCATCGCCATCAGCTTCATCATCGCCTCGCCGCTGAACCGTATGGCGCATGTGCTGTACCGGCGCTGGCACAGGCAGCTGCAGGGCTTCGAAACCGAGGTGGTGCGAGCCGCCTACCCCGACACGCGCGATGTGCGGGTCATCGTGCTGGGCATGGGCAATATCGGCACCGGCGCCTACGAGGCCATGGCGGAGCGCTTCGGCGAGGCGGTACTGGGCGTGGACGACAACGACCGCAAGCTGGCCCAGCACCAGCGGGCGCGCCGGCGCGTGGTGGCCGCCGACGCCTCCGACCCGGATTTCTGGCAGCGCATCGACCTGGACGGGGTGGAACTGATCATGTTGGCGCTTACCAACCACGAGGAGAACAAGCTGGTCGGCAAGCTGCTCGGGGACCTCGGCTACCAGGGGCGTATCGCCGCGGTGGTGCGTTTCAGCGAGGAGGCCGAGGAGCTGGAAAGCGCCGGCATCTCGGCCTTCAACCTTTACGCCCAGGCGGGCTCGGGCTTCGCCGCGCACGCCGCGGCGCAACTGGGTCAATAAACCGCGGCGCGCGATGGCGCCAGCCGGGCGCCGCGGAAAACCGGGATCACTCCCCCGATAGCAGGTCGTCGACCCGTTGCAAGGCCGCCATCAGGCCGTCGATGTGCAGTCCGGCACCGCGGAAATACTCCTGCGCCAGTGGCGTGATCGCGCAGCGCCCGGGCAGCGGCTGCTCCTCCTCCAGCAGTTGGTAGAGGGTGGGCAGGAACACGAACTGCAGCCACTGGGGCAGGGTCAGGGTGTCGACACAAAAGGGTTCGGTACTGGCCAGGGCCTCGCTGGAAGGCGGAATCCGGTCCCACAGGCCCAGCTGCCGGAGCTGGGCCTCAATGTCGATCAATACCTCGGCGACCTCGGTGCGCATACCGTTGCCTCACTGCAGTTCGCGGCGAAAGGGGGGCAGGCTGTCCAGGATGGCGCGCCCGTAGCGCCGCGTCAGGATGCGGCGGTCCATCAGCGTGACTCGGCCGCTGTCACTCTCCGAGCGCAGCAGGCGACCACTGGCCTGCACCAGCCGCAGGGCCGCGTCGGGCACGCTGATTTCCATGAAGGCATTGCCGCCACGGTCCTCGATCCACTCGGCCAGGGAGGCCTCGATGGGACTGTCGGGCACCGCGAAGGGAATCTTGGCGATCACCACATGGTCGCAGTAGCGCCCCGGCAGGTCGACCCCCTCGGCGAAACTGGCGAGGCCGAAAATCACGCTGCCCCGCCCGCTGTCCACCCGCTCCCGGTGGCGGCGCAGGACCTCCTGCTTGCTGGCGTCGCCCTGCACCAGGGTGCGCTCGCGCCAGGTATCGTCAAGCCCCGCGAAGACCTCGAGCATCTGCCGGCGGGAGGAAAACAGCACCAGGCTGGCCTGCCCGGGGTCCAGCACCCGGGGCAACAGCTCGATCATGGCCGCGGTATGGCGCTCGGCATCCCCCGGATCGCAGTCCATCTTCGGCACCGCAAACACCGCGCGGCTGTAGTCGAAGGGGCTGGCCACCGCCTTGAAGCGGGCCTCGCGGGACACGCCGGAATGCAGGATGAAGCGCTCGAAGGAGTTGAGCGCGGTAATGGTGGCGGAGGTGACAATCACCCCCGCCGCCCGGGGCCAGAGGTAATCGTTCAACAGGTCCGCCGCCAGGATCGGGCTGCAGCGCAATTCGAAACCGTGCCCGCCGCCGCCGTCGAGCAGGGTGATCCAGCGCGCCATCGGCGGCTGTTCGCCCTCGCCGCTGACCGCGTAGGCTTCCCACAGGGCCAGGGTGGACTCGGCCCGGCCCAGCATGCCGCCGATGCTGAGGTGCCAGGTTTCCAGCTCGCCCTTGTCCACCCCCGCGTGCTCGTCCTCCAGCGCGTCCTCCAGGGCGGACTCGATGCGCGACAGGTTGCTCGCCAGCGATCGAAACTGCCCCGCCAGGCCGCCGGCCACCGGGATCAGGGACTCGGGCACCAGGCCGTGCTCAAAGCGCAGGCGGACCTCGTCGCGCCCGTCCCGGGCCTCATGCCCCTCAAACAGCCCCGCCACCACCTGCTCCGCCACCTTCAGGCTCTCGGCGCTGGACTCCAGCTGCTCCGGCAGCTGTTTCAGGCAGTGCCGGATACCCTCCAGGGCACCCAGGGTCGCGGCGCCCTGGGCCAGCGACTTGCCGCTGTCCTGCAGCCAGGCGATGGTGGTGTGGAGGCGGCAGAAACTGGCGAAATGGGACAGGGCCTTGTCCGGCAGGTGGTGGCCCTCGTCGAAGACGTAGATGCAATTCTCGGGCTCTGGCAGGATCGCGCCGCCGCCCAGGGCGAGGTCGGCCAGCACCAGGTCGTGATTGGCGACGATCACGTCGGCGTGGGTGAGTTCCTCGCGGGCGCGGTAGAAACTGCACTGGGCGATATTGGGGCAGCGGCGACCGCTGCACTGGCTGTGGTCGGTGGTGGCGCCGAACCAGACCACCTCGGGCACCGCGCCGGGCCAATTGTCGCGATCGCCGTCCCACTCGCCGCGCCCGAGGGCGTCGAGCATCGCGGTATAGATCGGCAGGGCCTCCGCCGACTGGGGCAGCTCGAACTCGTCCGGGTACAGCGGCAGTACGCCGCTCTCCCCCTGCCCCTGGGCCAGCTGGCGATCCAGCTTGGACAGGCAGACATAGCGCCGCCGGCCCTTGGCCAGGGCGTAACTGAAGTCCAGGCCGCTGTGGCGCTTGATGTCGGGCAGGTCCTTGTTTACGAACTGTTCCTGCAGCGCCACCGTGGCGGTGGCCACCACCAGGCGCTTGCCCAGGGCCTGGGCCATGGGGATCGCGGTAACCGCGTAGGCGATGGTCTTGCCGGTGCCGGTGCCGGCCTCGATCACGCACACCGCCGGCTCCGCCGGGGGCGCCTCGCCAGGGCCGGGAATGCGCGCCAGGGCGTTGGCGATCTCGGCGATCATCTGCCGCTGTCCCCAGCGCGGACTGAGGGACTTGCCCTCGATCACCGCGGCGTAGGCGGCGCGGATGCGGTCCTTGAGTTCCTCGCTCAGCACGAGCCGCGCCGGTCCTCGAGCAGGGCCAGCTTGCTGGTCACGGCGTTGGCGTAGATGCCCAGGGCGTACGGCCGGTGGGCCTCGGGCATGGCCTGGATACGCGCCTCGAACGCCGCCCGCGAGCAGTCGCCCTGTTCCTGGTGGATATCGTCCGGCAGCGCCGTATCCTCGCCGTTCAGCATGCGGTAGGCGTAGAGATTGGAGGGGTGCAGGCAGTACAGGGCGACCACCTGTTCGTCGACCGCCGCGGCCACCTCGTCCGCGTCCTGGTAGTCGCCATCCAAAGGCGTGCCGAAAGACACGTGCACCCGGCCCTTGGCCCCGGCGATACCGCGCGCGATCGAGGACACGTCCTCCTGCTCCGCCTTTTCGTAGCGGCCGGTGGTCGCCAACTGGTGGAGCTCATTGGCCTTCAGTGCGTCGCAGGGGTCGAGTTCATAGGAGATGGCCACCGGCACGATGCCCAGTTCGCGAATGAAATCCGCCAGGCTCTGCGCCTGTTTGTCGCGGCTCATCGCCAGCATCTTGACCACCGCGGGCTCGGTGCGGTCGACGCCGTTCTTGGCGCGCCCTTCGCGCTGGGCGATCCATACCGGCGCCCCCTCCTGCAGCAGGCTGTGGCGAATATAGGCCGACAGCTGGCGCGAGGCGGCCAGTAGCTCCCGCGGCCCGCTCACCGAGCGCTTGACGATAAAGCTTTTATTGAGGCGCATCAGGTCCGACACCCAGGGCTTGGTCAGCAGGTTGTCGCCGATGGCGATGCGCACCGTGTCGTGGCCGCCCAGGTGCAGGGCGTAGTTGGTGAAGGCCGGGTCCATGGCGATGTCGCGGTGATTGCTCATAAACAGGTAGGGCCGGGAGGGGTCGAGCTGTTCCAGGCCGGACACACTGAAACCGCCGGTGGTGTCCCCGATCATGCGATCCATGTAGGCCTTGATCACCATCTGCATGCCGTGCACATCGTGCACCCCGCGCAGCTCGCGCCACAGGTAGGCCCGCACCAGCGGCCGACACAGGCCCGGCGCCAGCCGCGCCAGGCGCCCCAAACGCAACTTGGCCAGGGCGTCCAGCAGCTCGGGGTCGCCCAGCAGACGGGACAGCACCGCGGGCACTTCCTCATCGCGATAGGGTCGGATGTCGGCGAAGGTGTCGGCGAAAGTGTCGGTCAAGCGGGGTTCTCTCGGGGCCTGGAAAGCGGGACACCATACCCAAATTCCCGGGGCGAGTCATCAGGGCGCGCCCGCACTGGCCGAAGTTGAATAGGTCCGGCACGGGTGACCGGCACAAGGGCTTTCTGCTAATCTTGCGCCGGCCTGACATAATATCCTTGGAGGACACATGGACGCTGGCTCTGCCGCTTTAATGACTTTCGGGGTTGCCGCCCTGTTGACCAGCTGGATACTGCTGTTGATCGCATCCTGGAAAGAGGACTACGCCTGGGGGCTGTGCACCACCCTGCTGCCGCCGCTCTCCTACCTGTACGGGCTGTTCCGCCTGGACAAGGCGGGCCAGGCCCTGCTGGTGGCCCTGGTGGGCTGCGTGTTCATCGCCCTCGCCTGAGTGGCCTCGCCACCGGGCGCGGTTGTTACCGCGTCCGGCATTACAGAACTGTAATACCCTTGCCCGCACCCGACCGCGGCAAGAATTATTTTTTAGTTATCAATAACTTGCCTTCGGTTCGCGCAAGTACATCAACGGCCGTTACCAAAGCACCCACCTACCTTACAAATCCGTAACGTTACACGCGCCGTATCTGCCCTACACTATGGCCACATATTGCGGGCCATTGCGCCCGAGCAACCCTCACCAGTCCATAGCGCATATAGAGGTAGACCATGAACCTGATCAAAACCGCCGCGGCCGCCACCCTGCTGATCGTCTCCGCGGGCAGCTTCGCAGCCAAACCCACCAGCATCGTGTTCAAGGGCAATAGCGAAACCGCCGACGGCACCCCCTTCGCCGAATACACGGTGAAATGCTCCAACGGCAAGCAAATGCCGCTGACCGCCTGGGACAAGCGCCGCAAGTGGTGCGTGGGAGAGGCCAGCGCGGAAAACTGCGAGAAGAAGCAGATCAAGGCCGCCAAGGAAGCCTGCGACGCCGCCTGATACCGCCTGCCGGCACCGCCCCCGCGCGGTGCCGACCCGCCGCCGGCCTCAGGGCTCCAGGTAGCGCCGGCGCAGTTCGGCGCGCTCCGGCGCCCCCACACCCATCACCTCTTCCAGATAGCTCTCGATGTCGGGATAGCGTTCGTCAATGCTATCCAGAGCCGCCCGTAAATAGGCCTCGTCGACCCGCAGCATGGGCATGATGGCCGCGCTGTCCGAATCGTTCATGCCGTATTTGACGCGGGCCCGCTCCACCTCGGCCTCGGCATTGTAGAAGCGGCTGCTCAACAGGTAATCGCGAATCACCACCTGCTCCGGCACGCCCAGGGCCAGCAGCATCAGCGCGGCGGCAAAGCCGGTGCGGTCCTTGCCCGCGGCGCAATGCACCAGATAGCGGGCGTCGTCGCGCGCCAGGATCTCGGCGAACATTCGCCGGTAGACACCGGCCTCCTCGTTGGCCAGCTCGCGATTGACCGTGACCATGAACTCGAACATCACCTCGGGCCCGGGTATCGGCCCGTCGAGCTGCTGCAGGAAACCGGAGTTGTTGCCCGGCAGGATCGGCAGGCTGTGCACCCGCGGCGGATTGGCCGCGGGCAGGCGGGAGGGTTCGTGCTGCTGCTCAGCCTCCTGGCGGAAGTCAAACACCATGTCGAGACCCAGGCTGGCCAGCAGCTCCAGGTCGGGATCCGTCAGCCTGGCCAGGTGACCGGAGCGGAACAGGTAGCCCCACTGAACCCGGCGCCCGTCGGCGGTGGCGTAGCCGCCAAAATCGCGGAAGTTGGGCGAACCTTCCAGCCCCAGGCGCCGCTCCGGGGCCAGCACCTCGTTGCCATGCTGGTCGCGAAGCCGGAAGTAGTGGCGGCGCGCGGGTGGCAGCCCGCTGACCCGGGCGCGGTATTGCGGCGGCTCGGCGTAATGCGCCTCGACCGGGGCGCTGGCGGCCACCGCCTCGATGAGAACACGGGTGTCGGGCGCGCTGGCGTCCCACTCAATGTGGTAGTCGCCGCCGGGGGCGCGCCATATCTGTACTGCGTCGGTTAATAACATCGATGGTTCCAGTTAATTGCCGGGGCCAGTGTAAGCGGCCCGCGTTAAGTTTTTGTCTCAGGAGTCGCCGGCGCGCTCGCCCGGCGTCCGAAAATCGAAGACCGCCTGCAACAGGGTGGTAACCAGCTTGAGCTGCTTGTCCAGCGCCGACTGGCTGAAGGGGTCCTGGCCCAGCAGGTCGCGGTACATGGGGGCCATGGTGACGTAGGACATCACCAGGTTATTGAAGGCCATCACCGCCCAGGGCTGCAAACCGGCATCCCCCAACAACGGCCGCGGCTCGTCCTCGATCGGGTGCTCGCTGTCGAACATGGGCCGAAAGAAGCGATCGACCAGCTCGCTGGTCCCCGGGCCGCCGGACAGCGCCGCATGCTGCAACAGGCGGGCGAGATTGGGGTTGGCGTGGTGCTTGCGGACAATCGTCTCCAGCCACAGCAGCACCCGGTCATGGGTGATTGGCCCACTGCGCAACTCCGCAATGGGGCCGCTGAAGTCGTCCAGCAGGCGCTCCATTACCGCCGTGTACAGGGCCTCCTTGTTACGGAAATGATTGTAGAGACTGGGGGAGCGAATGCCCACCCTGTCCGCCACGTCACCCAGGGAAGTGGCGCTGTAACCGCGCTCGGCGAACAAATCCTCCGCCGCATCCAGAATGCGCTCCGCGGTGGAACCTGGATCGGGGACGACAGAGGCGACGGGTTCGGGCATGATAGCGGCTCTCACCAAACGGGCTAGACTAATGGCCATTAGTATACCCCAGCTACCCTGCGGGATTCACGCCGGGAACGCCTTTTGCTGGCGCCCGCTGGACCTGCCGGCGCCCGCCACCGGCCAGGAGGGACGACGTGTCACAATCCGATAGGCAAAAAAGCAACGTCACCCGCTTCCCCGGCGGCCACCCACCGGCGATGAGCAAGCCGGGCAAGCGCGGCCTGGCGCGCCTGGTCGCCGCCACCGGGCACTCCTGGTCCGGCCTGCGCGCCGCCTGGCGCTCCGAAGAGGCCTTTCGCATCGAGGTATCCCTGGCGCTGGCCTTTGTGCCACTGGCCTTTGTGGTAACCGCGGACATCGGCCACCAGCTGGCCCTGCTGGTCACCTGCGCCCTGGTCATTCTCGCCGAGATCCTCAATACCGCCATCGAGTCCGCCATCGACCGCATCGGCCCGGAGCACGACCCTCTCTCGGGCCAGGCCAAGGACCTGGGCTCCGCCGCGGTACTGGTTGCCCTGATCCTGTTCACGGCGGCCTGGGGCCTGTCGATCTGGCACTGGTGGCGGGGCGGGGGCGGCTGAAGGGACAGCCCCATCGCAGGCATTTGCCGTGGGCATCCGCCGCGGGCATCCGCCGCGGGCTTCGCCGTGGTGTTGACAAGTGCCACCTGAATGTGAATAATCGCGCCTCTTTGAATTTCGACCCCCGAGAGGACAGACAACGTGGCCAATTCACCACAAGCCCGCAAACGCGCCCGCCAGGCCGAGAAGCGCCGCAGCCACAACGCCAGCCTGCGCTCCCTGGTGCGTACCCAGATCAAGAAAGTCGCCGCCGCGGTTAGCACCGGCGACGTGGAGCAGGCCAAGGCGGCCTACGCTGCTGCCGTTCCGGTCATCGACCGCATGGCCGACAAAGGCATCATCCACAAGAACAAGGCCGCTCGCCACAAGAGCCGCCTGAACGCCCGGGTCAAGGCCCTGGCGGCGTAAGCCTTCCGCTTTCCACAAAAAAGCCGGCTCACGCCGGCTTTTTTGTGCCTGAAACTTGGAAAAACCCCCTCCCTGTAGGGTCGAATTCATTCGACCTCAAAACTGTGCTTTGCCAAATCCAGCCCAATTACCGTAGTCTTGTTCATGGTCTCCTCCTCATCCCGTGCAGATAGGACGTACATCCTTATCTTGGCGCATCGCGACGCCGTTGGAGAGGGGAGGAGACCATCTCATCGACCTCCGAGCCGGCGGAATGAATTCCGCCCTACAAGAGGGGAATCCTCGCCCCCTGTAGGGTCGAATTCATTCGACCTCGCCCATGCTCAGCTCGCCTCGCGCGTCTCGGCCTCTTTCAGCTGGTGGAAGTCCTCCATCATGCTCTGCTCGTAGCTCTGGGCTTCCTCGGTATCCAGGGGGCGCTCCAGGGTCGCCCAGTCGATGTCGCCGTCGGTGGCGAGGTTCTCGAACTCCAGGATACCCAGCTCCTCGAACTTGGGCCGGATGCGGTCGGTCAGCAGGCCGATGCGCTTGAGGTTGGGGATCACCCGCTGGAACAACAGGTTGCGGAAGGTGGACATGACAAAGCCCTCCAACACCTGCTTGCGGGTCGCTTCCACGTCCCAGCCGAAGTGGCGGAACACGTCGGTGGCCACCAGCCGCTCGCGGCTCACCACGCAGGCCTCGTAGGCGAACTGGGCGCGCTCCTCGCGCTCCTCCTCGCTGAGGGTCTTGACGAACTCCTCCAGGTAGTTGACGCCGAACGTCACGTGGCGGGCCTCGTCGCGGGTCACCAGGTAGACCACGTCCTTGAGCACCGGGTCCGGCGTGGTTTCGCGGGTGGTGTTGAAGGCCGACAGGGCCAGGCCCTCGATCACGATCTGCATGCCGATGAATTTCATGTCCCAGCGGGCATCGGTGAGGATCTTGTCGATGATGCTCTTGAGGTGGGTGTTGATCGGGTACATCAGCCCGATGCGCTTTTGCAGGTACTTGTTGAACACCTCGACGTGGCGGGCCTCGTCAAAGGTCTGCGAGCCCGCGTAGAGCTTGGCGTTCAGGGTCGGGGCGCAGGAGCACAGCTGCGAGGCCACCAGTAGCGCGCCCTGCTCGCCGTGCAGGAACTGGGACAGGCTCCAGGCGTTCATGTGCAGCCAGAATTCCTTGCGGCCCGCCTCGTCCAGGTCCAGGTAGGGCTGATAGGTGTGCAGGTTGAACAGCTCCGGCATCCGCTCCTCTTCCGGCCAGGGGCGATTCCAGTCGATGTCCATTTCCGGGTCCCAGTTCAGCTGCTTGCCCAGGTCATAGAGCTTCTTGATGCGATCGTCCTGCACCTTGTAGTCCCAGTTGTAGGACCCGGTCAGGGGCGTCTGGAAAATTTCCGCGATGTGATCGACGTCGCCGGCGGTCAGCAGCTCCTCCAGGTCGGGGTTGTCGCTGGGGTAATCCGCCCCGGCAAATTTCTGGATCTTGCGCGGCGTTTCCGCTTCCCATTGCACGTGCATGGCTGAGCTCCTATTTAGGGTTGTTAGACAAGCCGAATTCCACTATGGGAGATACCCGCCGGGTCAACAAGGTGAAGTCTTGTCATTATATGGTCATTTGTGGCCAAATAGCGCCATGCCGAAGACCTCCACACCCGCCCAGTACATCCTGATCCTGATCGACATGGTCGAGGAGCAGGGTCATTCGCGCGAACGCCTGCTGGCCGGCACCAGCCTGGCCAGCACCGGCATCCACGGCATCGGCGCCCGGGTCAACGAGGAGGATTTCGCCCGGCTGGTGGCCAATGCCTTCGAACTGACCGGCGACGCCGCCCTGGGCCTGCACCTCGGCCTGCGCCTGAACCTGTCGGCCCATGCGGTGCTGGGCCAGGCCTTCATGACCTGCCGCGACCTGCGCCAGGTGATGGATCTGTTCCTGAAGTACTATCACCTGCTGTCGCCGGCCCTGTACCTGGAGTTCGAGGTCCGCGACGGGCGCTTCATCCTGACCACGGTGAGCACCCCCGAGGAAAACCCCATCTCCTTCGCCTACGAACTGATGTACGCGGCCACGCTCAACACCCTGCGCGGCCTGCTGAACATGCCGGACCTGCGCATGCGCATCGAGGTCCCCTACGCCGCCCCGGGCTACGCCGCCGAATACAACCGGGTATTCGGCGACGACGTGCACTTCGACGCCGTGCGCGGCCGCATTTCCTTCGACGAGACGCTGCTGGATACGCCCCTGCCCTCGTCCAACCCGGCCCTGCGCGCGCTGTACGAAGAGGAGTGCGCGCGCTTGCTGGCGGACCTCGAGGAAGAGGATTCGGTGGCGGAGCAGACCCTGCGGCTGCTGCGCAAGCTGGAGGGCCAGTACCCGCAGATGCCGCAGATCGCCAAGATGCTGAATTTCAGCCCTCGCACCTACCGCCGCCGCCTGGAGCAGGAGGGCCTCTCCTTCCAGCAACTGCTGGACAAAGTGCGCGCCGAGCACGCCACCCGCTACCTGCAGAACACCCGCCTGCCTTTGGCGACCATCGCCTACCTGGTGGGCTTCAACGACCCCTCCAATTTCCGCCGCGCCTACCAGGGCTGGACCGGCCGCTCGCCGCGGGAGGTGCGCGGTGGTGGCTGAATCCGGCGCGACCGGGCGCGCCCTGTCGGTGTACATGGGCCGCACCGCCGCCGCGCGCATCGCCGCCGAGGGCTGGGAGCCATCCCTGTTCAGCCTCCTGCTCGGCGCCTCCGGCGGGCCGAAGTGGTTCGTGCTCAGCCAGCTGGACCGGGTGCTGTTCGGGGATTTCCTGCAGCGCAGCGAGGCGCCGCTGTCCACCCTCGGCTCGTCGATCGGCGCCTGGCGCAACGCCTGCCTGGGCGTGGCCGACCCCGCCGCCGCGATCGCCCGGCTGGAGCGCGGCTACCTTTACCAGCACTACGCCACCCCGCCCGGCCCGGCCGAAGTGAGTGCCGCCAGCGCCCGCATCCTCGGTGAAACCCTCGGCCCCCGCGGCGCTGCCGAAGTGGTCGCCAACCCGCGCATCCACAGCCATATCGTGACCGCCCGGGGCCGCGGCGCGGCGGGCGCGCGCTCCGGGCCGGTTCTGGCCACCGCCATGGGCGCCGCCGCCCTCGGCAATACCGTCGACCGGCGCCTGCTGCGCCTGGCTTTCCAGCGGGTGGTGTTCCACAGCGGCGCGGGGCACTTACCGGGCCTGTCGCTAGCGGACTTCCAGACCTGTTACGCGCCGCTCACCGAGCGCAACCTGGGGGCCGCTCTGCACGCCAGCGGCGCCATCCCCTTCGTGCTGCGCGGCGAGCGCGACATCGCCGGCGCGCCCCCGGGCCAGTACTGGGACGGGGGCATCATCGACTACCACTTCGACCTCGCCCAGTACCGCGGCGACGGGCTGATCCTCTACCCCCACTTCCGCCCGGGCATCACCCCCGGCTGGTTCGACAAATTCCTGCCCTGGCGCACCCGCCCGCTACGGCGCCAGACCGTGGACCACCTGGTGCTGCTGTGCCCCAGCGCCGACTTCGTGGCCGACCTGCCACGGGGCAAGATCCCCGACCGCGGCGACTTCACGCGGCTGGCACACGAGGAGCGGGTGCGGTACTGGGAGCAGTGCGTGGCGCGCAGCCAGGCCCTGGCGGAGGAATTCACAGATTTGATCGGGGGTGGCGACCCGCTGGCCGGGGTCACCCTTATCTGACCGGAAGGCGCGGCGCTCAGTGGCACGGGCGCCTGGACAAACCGCGATGATAGCGCCGGTTTAACCGCTGGCCGGCGTCAGCTGACGTGCTCGTCGAGGTAGCGCTGCACCTCAGCCTTGAGCATGCCCTTGAAGGCGGAGGCCAGCAGGCCCAGGCTCACCGACACGTCGACCACGCCGTCCTCGATCGACAGCCGCCCGTCCACCCCGGCGCCCTTGATCTGCACGGTATCGCCCTGCCACCGCGAGCGCACGCCGTGCTCGCGCTCCAGCTGCCGCGCGAAATCCTCGGCGGCCTCGCGCAGGTCCTGCTTGGGCATGGTGTAGGCTTTGGTCAGGCGAAATCCGGCCACGGTTGTGTTCTCACGTCTCAATCACGCGCAGTATATGACAGGCGCCGCGGGGCTGGATACCGGTGCCCTGCGCCCGCCGGGGCGAGACCCTGGCCTCGATTTTCCGGGATCGCCCCTGTAGGGGGCCATTTATTGTTATTGCGCCGTTTTTTGGTCGAATGAATTCGACCCTACAGGGGTATATTCACCCCTTGCAGGGACGGATTCGATCGGCCGCATGCGGCCGTGGTCGAATGAATTCGACCCTACATGGCGTGCGACGACTAGCGGCCCTGGATGAACTCCCCGGCGTACCAGTTGAGCATGTCGATTTTCTCGTTCAGCGGCTTGTCGGGTTCCATCTCGTAGACATTGCGGAAGCCGATGATCACATCGGTGACGCCAATCGCCTCCAGCTGCTCGATGCCCTCCCGGCTAAAGGCGTCCTGGCCGGTGGTATAGATGCGGAAGGGGCGGTCGGCGGTGCCGTACTCCTCGCGCAGCTCGCCAAGACGGCCGATGTAGGCGCGCAGGTCCTCCAGCCCGGCGCCCGCGCACATCCAGCCGTCGCCAGTGCGGGCGGCGCGCTTCAGCGCGGGCTCGGTGTGACCGCCGATCAACAGCGGCGTGGGCGCCGTGGGCGCGGGACACATCTTGTTGGCCGGCATCTGGATCAGCTCGCCGTCATAGCCGAAGAATTCGCCCGTTTCCAGGCCGCGCAGAATCTCGATCTGCTCGTCAAAACGCTTGCCGCGCTTTTCCCAGGGCACCCCGCAGACCGCGAAGTCCTCCTCCCAGGGGCTGATACCGATACCGAAATCGAAGCGGTTGTTCGACAGCGCCTGGATGCTCTGCACCTGCTTGGCCACCACCGCCGCCTGGCGCACCGCCAGCTTGTAGACGAAGGTGGCAAAGCGGATTTTTTCGGTGACCGCGGCCACGTGGGCCACCGCGATCAGGCTCTCGATAAAGGGCACGCTTTCCAGGAACTCCCGGCTGCCGTCCTTGTTGTAGGGGTACTTGGAGCTGGCATCCCTGGGGTAGCAGATGCTGTCGGGAATGGTCAGGCCATCGAACCCGGCGGCCTCGGCGGCCTTGGCCAGGGGGACGTAGTGATCGGCCTCGCTCATGCCAATCTGGTAACTGAATCTCATACCTGTACTCCTCGTGATATCGACTCTCGGTGGTGGGCCTACACTCTAGACGGGGCGGCCGCGGCCGTCATCGCGGCCTTGAATTTTGCCCGGGCTGGCCTCAAATACTGAACCCTCGCCAACGTTACGCCCGCGGACGCCAACAGGATCATCATCGCCGCGCGCCGGCCCCACATCGAAATATGGATTACACTACCGCCATGAGCACCGCAAACACCGACCACAGCCAGCGCTTCCTCTTCGAGCAGGCCGACATCCGCGGCGAAATCGTGCAACTCGACCGCGCCTTCAACGACCTCATCGCCCTGCACCAGTACGCCCCCGGGGTCAGCAAGTTGCTGGGCGAGTTTCTCGGCGCCGCGGTCCTGTTGAGCACCACGCTGAAGTTCGATGGCCGGCTCATTCTCCAGGCCCGCAGCGAGGGCCAGTTGCCGCTGCTGATGGCGGAGTGCAGCAGCGACCTGGGCGTGCGCGGCATCGCCCGCGGCGCGCAACAGGCCACCAGCGAGTCCTTCGGCCAGCTGCTCGAGCAGGGCCACCTGGCGATTACCATCGACCCGCACGCGGGCAAGCGCTACCAGGGGGTCGTGCCCCTCGACCAGCCCTCGCTGGCCGCCTGCCTGGACACCTACTTCGAGCAGTCCGAGCAGCTGCAAACACGCCTGTGGCTGGCCTGTGACGGCGACCGGGCCGCGGGCATGCTGATCCAGCAGCTGCCGGCCACGGTGATAAAGGACCCCGCGGAGCGGGAAAGGCAGTGGGAGCACGCCTGTGCGCTGGCGCAAACCGTCACCCCCGAGGAGTTGCAGCACCTGGCGCCCGGGCAGCTGCTACAGCGCCTGTTCCACGAAGACCCGCTGCGGCTGTTCGAACCGCGACCGGTACGCTTCCAGTGCACCTGCTCCCGCGAACGCACCCTCGGCGCCCTGGCCTCCCTGGGGCCCGGGGAGATCGAATCCATCCTCGCGGAACAGGGCGCGGTGACCATGGACTGCGAGTTTTGCAACAGCCGCTACCGCTACACCCGCGACGACCTGGGGGGGCTGCTGGGCACGAGCCCCGACAGCAGCCTCCACTGAGCGCCGCCAGGTACGCTTGAACCGCCCCGCTCGCGGCGCCCCCGGGGCGCCGGTGAGAGGCTGCAGGATCGGCGAAATTTTCACCTATTCGGTTCGCATAGTGTCGCGTTTCTGACATAATTACGGCCCCCCAAAGACCCAGTACAGAGGCCAGGCGGGCCCGATGCAGGCCCGCGCCCACCGAAAAACAGGACACACAATGACCGCCGACATCCAGACCACCAGGGAGTTGACCGACCTGGGGACATCACAACTGATCGAAGAGGCCCTGAAACGGGGCGAGGGCATACTGGCCGATACCGGCGCCCTGCTGGTGACCACCGGCAAGCGCACCGGCCGCTCCCCCGCCGACCGCTTCGTGGTGCGCGAGGCCAGCACCGAGGACAGCATCGACTGGGGCCCGGTCAACCGCCCCTTCGACAGCGACACATTCGACGCCCTGTGGGATCGCGTCGAGGCCTACATCAGCGAGCGCGACCGTTTCGTCTCCCACCTGCATGTCGGCGAGCACAGCGACCACTACCTGCCGGTCAAGGTGGTGACCGAAACCGCCTGGCAGGGCCTGTTCGCGCGCAACATGTTTATCCGCGCGGAGAATTTCAACGTCGGCCGCAAGCCCGAGTGGACCATTCTCAACTGCGCCGGTTTCCAGTGCGAGCCCGAGCGCGACGGTACCAACTCCGACGGCGTGGTGATCATCAATTTCGCCCAGCGCAAGGTCCTGCTGGCGGGCATGCGCTACGCCGGCGAGATGAAAAAGGCCATGTTTTCGGTGCAGAACTTCCTGCTGCCCGAGAAAGACGTGATGCCCATGCACTGCTCCGCCAACGTGGGCGAAGAGGGCGACACCACCCTGTTCTTCGGCCTGTCCGGCACCGGCAAGACCACCCTCTCCGCCGACCCCGAGCGCTACCTGATCGGCGATGACGAACACGGCTGGGCCAAGGGCTCGGTGTTCAACATCGAGGGCGGCTGCTACGCCAAGACCATCGACCTGAGCCAGGAAAACGAACCGGTCATCTGGGACGCCATCCGCTTCGGCAGCATCATCGAGAACGTGGTGCTGGACGACAAGCGCCACGCGGACTACAGCGACACCAGCCTCACCGAGAACGGCCGCTGCTGCTACCCGCTGGAACACGTGGCCAAGCGCACCGAGTCCAACGCCGGCGGCGAGCCCAAGTGCGTGATCTTCCTCACCTGCGACGTGTCCGGCGTACTGCCCCCGATCTCCATCCTCAGCAAAGAGGCGGCGGCCTTCCACTTCCTGAGCGGCTACACCGCCCGCGTGGGCTCCACCGAGCTCGGCGCCGAGGCGGGCATCCACCCGACCTTCTCCACCTGCTTCGGCGCGCCCTTCATGCCGCGCCCCGCCGGCGACTACGCCGAGCTGCTGATGAAGCGCATCGAGGACTTCGGCAGCCAGGTCTACCTGATCAACACCGGCTGGACCGGCGGCTCCGGCGCCCCCGGCGGCACCGGCTCCCGCTTCCCCATCCCGGTGACCCGCGCGGTGGTGGCGGCGGCCCAGAGCGGCGCCCTGATGAACGCGCCCACCGAGCACCTGGACATCCTCAACCTGGACTTCCCCACCTCCATCCCCGGCGTGGATCCGAAGTACATCAACCCGCGCAACAGCTGGGGCGATGTCGAGGCCTACGACGAGCAGGCGCGCAAGCTGGCCACCCTGTTCGTGCAGAACTTCGCCAACTTCGACGTGTCGGCGGCGGTCGTGGCGGCCGGGCCGAAAGCCGACTAGGGCCACCACGTCCCGAAGCAAAGGGCTCACCTGTTGGTGGGCCCTTTTTCGTTGCGCCGCCGGCAGCCTGTCAGGCGATGGCCTCCAGCACCATGTTGGTGGGTGTCTCCGTGGCCCGGCGCACCTGCTCGAAACCCGCCGCGTTGAGCACCTCCGTCAGCCGCTTCTGCCCGGCCTGGGCACCGAGCCCCAGGCCGACGTCCTGGGCCCGGGAGGTGGGCACGCAGACGGTGGTGGAAAAGCCGTAAAAGATTCCCGACAGCAGGTTGAGGTTGTCCGCCAGGCTGTCGCCGGCCAGCGGCTCCACCAGCATGAAGGTGCCTCCGGGCTTGAGGGACTCGCGGATATGGCGGGCCGCGCCCACCGGGTCGCCCATGTCGTGCAGGGCATCGAAGATACACACCAGGTCGTACTCGCCCTCCCCGGGATATTCCGTCGCGGCGCTGCACGCGAAGCCGAGGTTGGACAGGCCCGCCGCCCGCCCCCGCTCGCTGGCGGTCTCGATCGAGGGCGCGTGAAAATCAAAGCCCCGCACTTCGGAATTGGGGTAGGCCTGCGCCATAAGGATACTGGACGACCCCAGCCCGCAGCCGATGTCGGCGATTTTCGCCCCGGCCTTCAGCCGCTCCTCGACCCCGTCCAGCGCCGGTATCCAGGCATCGATCAGGTTGGCGGCGTAGCCGGGCCGGAAGAAGCGGTCGGTGCCGCAGAAGCAGCAGCCGTGGTGCTCGCCCCAGGGCCGCCCGCGACCGCTCTCGAAGACTTCGAGGGCGGTGTCGTGGGTGGCGTACTGGCCGACAACGGCCTGGAAGAAGCCCTGCATACAGGTGGGCTCGCCCTCGTGGGCGAACAGGGCGGCCTGCTCGGGGCCGATGGAGAAGGTGTCGCTGCCGCCGTCGTAGTCGATGTAGCCGAAGGCGGCGTTGGCGGACAGCCACTCGCGCAAATAGCGCGCGTCGACGCCGGTGCGCACGGCGAGGTCGGTGTGGCTGATGGGGCCGGCCTCTTCCAGGGCGGCGTAGACTCCCGCCTGGTCGCCAAGGTAGGCCATGAACAGGCCCATGGCGCCGCCGACGTCGGCCAGCACCTTGCCAAATAACTGCTCGAACTTTACCTCATCAAATGCCGCTGATTCGCTCATGTCGATCACCTGTGGGTTGGCTTGATGAATGTACAGCGCCACGCCCCGGCATGGGGGTGGTGATCAGTGAGTGTAGTTGCGGTTTGGGTAAACGCGAGA
This sequence comes from Parahaliea mediterranea, assembly GCF_017255185.1. GTDB lineage: Bacteria > Pseudomonadota > Gammaproteobacteria > Pseudomonadales > Halieaceae > JAFKCZ01. The sequence continues at coordinate 94,742 of NZ_JAFKCZ010000013.1, read as the reverse complement.
TTCGGGCTTGAGCGCTGCTTTGCGGGCTTAGTGGGTAAGCGCCTGGTTCTAGTTTGGGCACTGCGTCACCCGAAAGCGGGAGGGCCCTTGTCGGACACGCCGTAAACCCATCCATGGGGGCTCGAGCTCGACATCCATGTCTCACACGGTCCGACAAGGGCCCTCCCGCTCCCGGGCGCCGCTCGACTATCTCAGCACGGTTCAGATCCGTAACGATATTTGGCTCTGGCCGGATAGAACACTGAGAGTCGAGCGGCGCGGACGGGGTGGTGGCCCCTCGGCGGACCGTTGAGGACATGGATGTCCGATACGAGCCTACATGGATGTATTCACGGCGAGTCCGCCGAGAGGCCACCATCGCGGCCGCGACGCAGCGCCCAAGTTCGGATATAGCGTCTACTCATCATGTCCAAGACGAACCAAATAGAATCCCTAATCCACACCAACAACATCACTACGGCGTATCGAGAACCACGCGGCCGCGCCGCAGAAGCCGGGCGGACACTTGCTCCCCCATCAGGTACAAACAGGGCACCAGCAACAGCGTAATACCCGTCGCGAACAACACCCCGAAGGCCAGGGACGTCACCATCGGGATCAGGAACTGGGCCTGCACGCTGGTCTCCGACATGATCGGCACCAGGCCCACGAACGTGGTCAGGGACGTCAGGATGATCGGGCGGAATCGGTCCTGGCCGCCCTGCAGCAGCGACTCCATCACGCCGTGGCCTGCGGCGCGCAACTGGTTGATGCGGTCGATCAGCACCAGGTTATCGTTGACCACCACCCCCGCGCAGGCGATCACCCCCAACAGCGAAAACATACTGATCTGCCAGTTCAGGATCAGGTGGCCGAAGATCGCGCCCATCACCCCGAAAGGCACCGCCGTCAGCACCAGCAGCGGCTGGAAATACGAGCGGAAGGGAATCGCCATCAGCGCATAGATCACCAGCATCGCCAGCGCCGAATACTTCAGCAGCGCCGCCTGAAAGTCCGTCTCCTCCTCCAGCTCGCCGTCCAGCGCCACCGTCAGCCCCGGATAGCGCTGCTGCCAGCCGCCCAGGTGAGCGGCCATGATGTCCTCCACCACCGCCCGGGGATCGGATGCCCCCGGCAACACGTCGGCGGACACCTCCAGGGTGCGCTTGCGGTTCAGGCGCTCGATGGTCATATAGCCCGGTTCAAAGCGCATTTCCGCCACCGTTGCAAAGGGCACCTGGGCGCCCTCCGGCGTGCGCACCCGCATGTCCTGCAGGTTGGCCACCGACACCCGCTCCTCCTCCGGGTAGCGCACCATCACCCGCACGTCCTCCTTGGTGCGGGGAATGCGCTGGGCCTCGGCGCCGTGGAAGGCCTCGCGCACCTGGCGCGCGAGGTCGGCCAGGGTGATGCCCAGGTTCTCCGCGGCGGGTTTCAGGTCGAGCACGATTTCCTGCCGCGGCGCCTGCAGGCTGTCGTTGATGTTGTACACACCCGGGTAGGTTTCCAGCAAGCGGCGCAACTCCTCGGATACCGCGTTGAGTTCCTCCAGGCGCGGCGCGGCCAGCACCAGGCGGATGGGCTTGCCCTTCTCGTTGATGGTGTAGTCCATCTTGAAGTCCTCCACCGGGCCCAACTCGCCGATGGCCTCCCGCCAGCGGCGGGACACTTCCGCGGTATCCACCGCGTCCGACAGGGTCTCCATCACCACCTTGATCTCGTTCTCATTGGCGCGCGAGTCGATGTGGCCGATGGCGGGACCATTGGCGGCGTAAGCGGGATCAGCGTTGTATTCGGCCTTCAACTGCAGAGCAGCCGACTCGATCTTGCGCAGGGCGGCGAGGGTGTCGGCGAAGGCGCCTCCCTCTGGCAGCTCCACTTCGGCATCCACGTGGTCTGAATTGACCGAGGGAAAGAAGCCGGAGCGAATCCAGCCGCCGCCGTAGATGGCCAGGCTGATCAGCAGCAGGCACAGGAACAGGGCGCTGACCAGTATGTTGTGGCGCAGGCAGCGCTCGAGGAAGGGGCGGTAGCGCTCGCGGGCGAAGCGGGTCATGCCCTCGGCGCAGGCCAGGCGGAAGCCTTCCAGCCGCCGCAGCACGGCAAAGCGGCTGGGGCGCTGGGGCCGCATGTGGGCCAGGTGCGGCGGCAGGATCAGCAGGCACTCCACCAGCGACAGCGACAGCGCGATGATCACCACCATCGGAATGGCGGTGGCGGCCTGGGCCATGTCGCCGGGCATGAAGAACATGGGCGTAAAAAAGATCATGGTGCTGATCACCGCGTACATGACCGGCTTGATGACCGTGTGGGCCCCCGCCAGGGCGCCCCCGGTGCCGCCCTCGCCGGCGCTCTGGCGGGCGTGAATCGACTCGCCGACGATGATCGCGTCGTCCACCACGATACCGAGGATCAACAGGAAGGCGAACAGGGAGATCATGTTGAGGCTGGTGCCGGTGTATTGCAGCAGGAACAGGGTGCCCATGAAGGCCACGCCAATGCCCACGCACACCCACATCGCCAGCAAGGGGCGCAGGAACAGCACCAGCACCAGGAACACCAGCACCAGGCCGCCGAGTCCGTTTTTCAGCAGGGTATCGACCCGGCCCTTGAAGGGCACCGAGGAATCCCGCCACACCGCCAGCCGCACTCCGTCCGGGAGCCCCGGCCGGGTGCGTTCCACCCAGTCGTGCACCGTCTCCGAGGTGGCGAGGGTATTGGGATTGGCAGTCACGAACACGTGCATGTTGATGGAGGGGCGGTCGTTGAAACGGTTGCGCACATCGACGTCCTGGAAACCGTCGACGATGGTGGCCACCTCGCCGAGCAGCACCTGGGTGCCGTCACGGCGGGTCAACAGGGGGATGCGGGCGAAATCGGCGCCGGTGTAGGCCTGGCCGCGGGTCTGCAAACGGATATCGCCCCCCGTGTCCTTGATCGCGCCCGCCGGCAGGTTGAGCGAGGCGGCGCGAATGGCCGCGGCCACGTCGTCGAAAGTCAGCCCGTAGCGGCGCAGGGTGTACTCGGAAATTTCCACCGACACCTCGTAGGGGCGCGGCGTGTCCAGCTCCACCACCGAAACGTCGGGCTGCGACGCCAGATCATCCCGCAGGCGCTCCGCAAGCTCCTTCAGGTCGCGCTCGCCGAGGTTCGCCGCCAGCGTCACGATCGCCATGTGGTGACGCCAGGCAACTTCGCTGACCACCGGCCGCTCGGCATCCACCGGGAAGGTGTTGATCGCGTCGACCCGGGTCTTGACCTCCGCCGTGAGGCGCTGCATGTCGTAGCCCGGCTCCGCCTCGACCAACACGGTACCCAGGCCTTCGCGAGCCTCGGAGCGGATTTCCTTCACCCCGGTGAGATCGTGGACCGCCTCCTCGATGCGCTGGCAGATCTGCTCCTCCACCTCGCGCGGGCCGGCGCCGGGATAGGGCAGGCTCACCCGCACCTGGTTGATCTCGAACTCGGGGAAAAACTGCTTGTCCAGGGCGGGCAGGCTCCACAGACCACCCACCACCAGAAACACCATCAACAGGTTGGCCGCGATGGGGTTGTGGATGAACCAGCGCACCGGCCCCCCCAACATCAGTAGTCGACCCCGGCCACGCTGCTGACCTCGTTGACCGCCACCCGCATGCCGGCGGTCATCACCGCGGGTTCGCTCACCACCACGCGGTCGCCGCGCCGCAGGCCCTGTACCCAGACCTGGCGGGCGTCGCCCTGCAGGACCTGTACCTCGCGGGAAGCAATGCGTTCACCGCCATCGACCAGCAGCACCGAATCGTCACTGCGCAGGGCGCTGCGCGGCAGCACCACCACCCCCGGCAGCTCCCGCCCCTCGATGCGGGCGTGCACGAACAGCCCCGGCGCCAGCGGCGGCCGCTCGCTGCCCGCCCGGCGCGCGAAGGGCTCGGTGACTTCGGCGACCGCGTAGACCACGCGGCTGCTGACGTCGATACTGGCATCGGTGCGCACCACCGCGCCCCGCCACTGCCACTGCCGGTTGCCGAAGCGGGCCTCCAGGGTGACCGGCACGGGGGCCCTGGCGGCGCCGTCCTCGCCCTGGTAGGTCAGGGGCAAATCCAGCAGGGCCACCTGGCGGTCGGTGAGCGGCAGGCGCACCTGTACCGCATCGGTGGAGTACACCTCGGCGATGGCGCTGCCCGGGGCGACATACTGCCCCACGTCCACCAGTTTGCGACTGACCCGCCCATTGAAGGGCAGGCTGATGCTGGTGCGCTGAAAGTCCAGGCGGGCCGCCGCCAGATCCGCCTCCGCCGCCGCCAGCGCCGCCTCGGCCGCGGCCAGCTGCGGCTTGCGCAGGAATAGCGCATTGGCCGTCTCGCTGCCCAGGTCGCGCCACTCGCGTTTGGCCTGCCGCGCCCGCCCCCGCTCCTCCGCCACCCGTTGGCGGGCGGCGGCGACCTGGGACTCGGCGCGGGCGATGGCGAAGCCGTAATCCACATCCTCGACTTTCACCAGCTCCTCCCCCGCGCGAAAAAAGCCGCCCTCGGCAAAGCCCGGCGCCACGGCCTCCACCTGCCCCGCCACCCGGCTGACCACGTTGACCTGGCGCAGCGGTTGCACGCTGCCCTGGGTATCCACCGCGATCGCGCGGGCAGCCGGCTGCACACTGACAATATCCACCACCGGGGGCGCCAGCTCGGGGGCGGGCCTGGGGTCCGGCCCCGGCTTGCCCACCAACAGGGCATACGCCAGGCCCAGCCCCACCGCCAACACCAGACTTGTCAGGACGGCCTGTCGCCGACCGTTTGCGCTCATGCGAAATCCTCTAAACCGGGAATCTGCCCGCCAGTTTCCGGCCGCGGACTGAACCCTTGCTGAACAACGCGCCATTAACAGGCTGAAAATCAACGACTTGGCGCATTGATCTCGCCATCGCTCCCAGGGCGGCTGGCGACACCGCGCCAGCTGCAAACACCCGCCAAACCGGAACGGTCAAATAATGGACAACATTCTAGTATGTTTATTCTAATTTTCTTACGTAACCTGCCTGTCACTGGATGGGGCAAACCCCAATCAACCGCTAGGAAGGAGTTGAGACATGGCAGAAGAGAACCAGACGGCAGCAGCCGCCACCAAGGCGACCCCGAAGCGCAAAACCACCGCGCGCAAGGCCCCGGCCAAGCGTAAAACCGCCGCCAAGCGCAAAACCACCGCGAAGAAGTCCACGGTGCGCTCCACCGTGCGCAAGGTGGAAAACAAGGCCGCTGCCTACGAGCGCGACGTGCGCAAGACCGCGCGCAAGGCCGGCAAGAAAGCCGAAGCCGCTGAAAAGTCCGCGCTGAAGTTCGCCGAGCGCGCCCAGGAAACCGGCCGCCGGGCCTTCCTGGCCGGCCTGGGCTTCTACGGCAAGGCCTTCGACCAGGTGCAGGAGCAATTCAGCACGGTTCAGGAGCAGCTGGAAGAGCGCCGCAGCAAGGCCTCCGAGCTCTACGAGGAACTGGTGAAGCGCGGTGAGAAAGTGGAATCCGACGCCCGCGATGCGATCGACGACATCGAGTTCCCGACGCTGGAAAGCCTGACCGACCGCGAGGCCCTGGAGGCCAGGCTGGAACAAGCCCGCGAGCGCTTCGCCGAGCTGAAGGGCTCCATGGGCTTTAAGTCCGCGGCCTGAGGCTGAAGTATTTCTCCCTGAACTTCAGGGAGCTGTTTTCGGGGGTCCTTTGGGGCCCCTTTTTTGTTACTGGCGTTCTTGGGTGGGCTCTTTCTAAGGTGGCGGCCTTCGGCCGCTGCGTCGTGCCCCGGCAGGCGGCGCCTCTTTTGCTCCACTCCGGGAAGCATGCGGCGCGTCAGCCTCTTTATTGCCTGGGTGGCGAGTTGCTCCTAACTTCGAATGGCCTAAGCGCCAACCAGGGCCAAAAGGCTTTGTAACTTCAGTAGTCCGCCGGAGGGTATTGCAGCCGCGTTGCCACTAAGCCGATGCGGTGCTCGCACCGACTCCCCTGCGCTGCACAAAAGAGGCACCACCCACCGCGTCCCAACGCGGAGGGCGTTGACGATTCATTCGGTGCAAGTATTGCCGTGTTCCGTGAGGGGTCGAGAGCCGGATCATCTTCTCCGATCATTTCATCGACCAAAAAAGCAATGCGAAAAACGCCTCCCTCCTGTGGGGTCGAATTCATTCGACCACAAGCGGCGCAATAAATTGCGCCCTACAGCGGGGCAACCCCCGATCTTCGCGCGGTAGCAGATAAAGGGGCAGACCCCATTAGCACGATATCGGATTTACCAGACAGCCCAATCAAGCAGATCAAGCCATTAGTCCCACTCAAACAATCAACCACCGACTGTACATTGAAGCCACAAGATCTCATGCCGACAACGCTGATATTGCATTACCGAAGATACCGCCCGTGAATATGGCCTCATATTTTTACCTAGTGTACGCTGTTACTACATCTCCATAGCCCCAAGGGAAAGGATGCCCAAAATATCTTTCGTTCTGACATTAGTCGCCGCTTTACTATCCGGTTGCACGACTACAAGGACTGTACCAACGATGACCAAGGTGTCCCTGAATGATAAGTGGTCTTACGGGATTGGCGCGTACGATGCGATGATAAAAACCTGTATTGCGCTGGGCCAACCATCTTCGATATTCGAAGATTACGGCTTGTGGGTCGCCAAGGTGTTGAGCATATCCACCCATGATGCAATTGCATATGAGGCCGGCCGGGGGGAGGCTGTCGACAAGATAGGGGCCGTACTTGGGACTGGAAACTCTGCAGAAAAGACCTGCGATTCCACAAAGCAAAATGTTAAGAAGTTAATTCCACTGCTGCAGGAACTCTATAACGATCTTTCGAACAAAAATGCCAACGGCTCTTGACTCAACTCTCCCGAGTAACTTGGCAATACTATAACAATGCGAAAAATGCCTCCCTCCTGTAGGGTCGAATTCATTCGACCACAAGCGGCGCAATAAATTGCGCCCTACAGCGGGGCAACCCCCGATCTTCGCGCGGTAGAAGATAAAGGGGTCAGACCCCATTAACAAAACCAACGAAGTCCCCGGGCGACACCGCACTTTTCAGCGGCAGTTTGACGGCGGCGTTCACCCCGTGGTGGACCGGTATATCCTTCACCCTGCCCAAGCCTGGCCCTTGAAGAGGCGCGGCCATTTATTCCGGCAAAATACACGCGCATTCTCATTCCTGTTGGACTATCCTCTGGGTATCCCGGGCAACAACGTAAATCAGGTTTATCTCTTCAATAAGTCTGGCAACAGAGAGAGCTGTAGGAATGCAAAACCGTAAGCGCTTTTTGATTATCACCGCACTAATTTTCGTGCTGGGCTTGATCAACCAGGCTCCGGTGCTGGCTCAAGACGGAAAACCCAATATTCTTGTGATATTTGGCGATGACATCGGCTACATGAACGTATCGTCCTTTGGCGGCGATATCATGGGGGTCAGAACCCCCAATATCGACAGGCTTGCCAGCGAGGGCCTGAAATTAACCTCATTTTACGCCCAACCCAGTTGTACCGCCGGACGTGCGGCCTTCTTGACCGGCCAGCTTCCGGTGCGCACGGGGATGACAACGGTGGGCACGCCGGGCTCGCCGGCAGGCCTGCAAAAAGAGGATATTACCCTGGCTGAAATCCTCAAGACCCGCGGTTATGTCACCGCCCAGTACGGCAAGAATCACCTCGGCGATCTCGAAGAGCACTTGCCTCATCGACATGGCTTCGATGAATTCTGGGGCAACCTCTACCACCTCAACGCCAACGAGGATCTGGAAGATCCGGATCGGCCAACCAACTCGGAATTTCGGAACAAATACGATCCACGAGGCATTATTTCCGGTACCGCCGATGGCCGCACCGACGACGAGGGCCCACTGACCACTGAGCGCATGAAAACATTCGATGATGAAGTGACGGCCAGGTCTGTCGATTTTATCGAGCGCCGCGCCAAGGACAAGAAACCATTTTTCCTGTGGCACAACGCCACCCGCATGCATGTGTTTGTGCACCTCAAGCAGGAGTCGAAAGGCCAGTCGCGGGCAGGCAAAGAGGACATTTACGGAAACGGCCTAAAAGAACACGACGGGCATGTAGGCGAGATCCTCGACAAACTGAAAGAGACCGGCCTCGACAACAACACCATCGTGATCTACACCACCGACAATGGCGCCTACCAGTACATGTGGCCAGAAGGCGGGACATCTCCCTTTCGGGGAGACAAAGGCACAACCTGGGAGGCCGGTGTGCGCGTTCCCGCCATCGTCCGCTGGCCCGGAGCGCCCGCGGGGCGGGTCAGCAGTGAGATTGTGGATATGACCGACCTCTTGCCAACCCTGGCCACCGCCGCCGGCGAGCCCGATGTCGTCGGCAAACTGAAGAAAGGCGCGTCCTATGGCGGCCGCAGCTATAAGCTGCATCTGGATGGTTTTGACCAGACTGCGCTTTTCTCCGGCAAGAGTGATGCGTCGGCACGGGACTTTGTATTTTATTACGACGAGGCGGTACTAACGGCCATTCGCTACAAGCAGTTCAAAGTCACTTTTTCCGCCAAGCTTGGCGATCACTGGGACAGCCCCTTGATGCACCTTGGTCGGCCGTGGATAACAAACCTGAGAATGGATCCGTTCGAACGTCAAACTGGCGACCTGAACAGGCAGTACGCGGAGCACAAGACCTGGGTACTGACGCCCATCATCAACATTGCCCAGGAGCACCTGGAGACATTCAAAGAGTATCCGATCCGCCAGATGGGCATGAGTGGGAATGTCGGCAAAACCGTCGAGGGCATACAGGATCAGCTTTTCAAGCTGCGAAAAACCCAGTGAGGCGACATCGAGCATAAAAGGGGTCTATTCGACCCCTTTAGGCAAAGCAAAACACGGCGCGCCTGCCTCTTTGCTTCTTAATTTGGCGAGTTGCTCCTGGCTTAGAATGGCCTGATTATCAGCCATGGCATTTACACCTCGCAACCTCGGTATAGCGCTGGTGGGGCGAGTAGTCGCCTTATCACCGCACTGGCTCGGCGCTCGCACCGCGCGAAGGAGCCCCTTCAGCATTTCAGCACGATGGACGTTGACTATTCGTTCGGCCGCAGTAGTCATTAACCAACCTGACAATCTGCGACGAAATTAGGGGGCTGAACCCACTAATAATTCGGGCTGTCAGCGCATTCTTCGCTAAAACGAATATCAGTAAAATCCACAACAGCTCCTTGGCCAGAAAACACAACCGAACCAACACTAAAGCCAGTGTTGACTATCTGTACTTTAAATTCACGCTCGCCGATCTCTCTGCCTGGTGCTGGATTGAGCAGCCCTTCATCGCTCACTAGGATACCAAGGCCATCCTTTACTGGATAAATGGATGTAAACAGCGGGATATGCATGGGAAACGCGGGGGCAACTGGTTCGGCTGCACCCGCATCATCACTATGCGCGATTACGGGAAGAACTTCTCTCGTCTCTCTATCGACAAGCATTATTAAGTACAAGGACTTGTCAGAATCCTCTGCCTGAAATAGCGCACCTGCAAAAGCCTGATCTTCTATCGACTGATCTATTGATTGTATCTGCGTCGTAAAGCTAAGGCCGCAGTAACTATTCTTCAAATACCGAGTAACTTTCGGTGAAGGAAATTCGGCGCTTGGAATAGAAAAGGAAAGAGATGGCGCCTTGGGTATTTCGTAACCTTCTGGGACTTTGAACGAAAACGTGGTCTGAGCGTCCGTCTCAACTTGCTGCGTGTTTGTGCAGGCTGTCAGTGAGAGAAGTGCAAGCGAGACCAGAAACTTTCGCTTGAATGAAAACCAACCCATTGTATATCTTTTTTTGCCAGAGTGTTTTTATCATCCGCGAGACGGAATCCACCATCCCCCCTCGCACTGCGAATCAAAACTATACAAAACAGCCGTCATGGGGCAAGGGAATAATTGCAGCTTAGTGGAATTTTCCTGCTAGATCAGTCGCGAGGTAAATGCATTCAAAGCCCTTTTCCCGACTCCCGCTAATAGGACAAACCGAACCATGCCTATCAGATCTGAGCCGAACTAATTCAGTTCAGCGTACGTTGCATAGCGACTGCATTGCTCCAGAGGTCTTACGGTACCCCCTCACTTCCCACCTGCATCACGCATTGATCCGGAATAGATCAGGTCGTTACTGGCCCGGCGCCGACCTCCCCGCCAGGAACCCCCATTTTTTCTCCTCGACGACTCTGGTTTAATGACCCACACAAGCCAAGGCCAGGCCAACGCAGGAGAACCACCCCATGAGCGACGACAAAAACAAACCCAGTGAAATCGCCAGGAACATCTGGCTGGCAGGTGTCGGCGCCTACGGCCGCGCCGTCGGCGAGGCCCAGGAGCGGCTCGAAAAGGCCGGCGTGGAAACCCCCAAGCTGTTCCGCGACCTCGTCAAAGCCGGCGCCGCCCTGGAGGACGAGGCCCGCAGCGCCCTCTCCGCCGGCCAGGAAGCCCGCTCTTCCGTCGAGGAGCGCATCAACCGCGTGCGGGAAAACTTCCGCCTGCAGCGCGGTGCCCAGGATGACGACTTGCGGGCCCTGCACCGAAAAATCGACCGCCTGAGCGCCAAGGTCGAGGAACTCCAGGCGGCCCTGGCCACAAGCGGCATCGGCGCCAAGGCGCCCGGGAAAAAGGCGCCGGCCAAAGCCGCCCCAAAAAAGGCCGCCGCCAAAAAGGCCGCGGCGAAGAAAAAAGCCCCGGCACGCCAAAAGGCCCCCGCTAAAAAGAGCCCCGGCAAAAGAACCACGGCGGCTAAAACCCCGGCGAAAACCAAAGCCAAAACCCGGCGCGGCTGAGTCTCCGATAGGTGAAAACCCGCGACCGCATCCTGGTCACCAGCCTCGCCCTGTTCAACGACGAGGGCGAGGCCCACACCACCACCATCGACATCGCCAACGAGATGGACATCAGTCCGGGCAACCTGTACTACCACTTCAAGGGCAAGGACCAGATCATCGCCGAACTGTTCGCGCAGTACGAGCTGGCCCTGAGCTCCACCCTCGCCGCGCCGATCGAAAAGCCCCTGTCCGCGGGTCGCGGCGACGTCGAGGAGAACTGGTATTTTCTCTATGTGGTGATGGAGGAGATGTACCAGTACCGCTTTCTCTACCACAACCTCGACGACATCCTGCAGCGCTACCCCGACGTCCGGCGCGGCTTCCGCCGCCTGGTACAGCTCAAGCGCGCCGCCCTCTACGCCATCTGCCAGTCGCTGCTGGAGCAATCGGTCATCGACACCCGCGGCCAGCAGTTGCTGGGCCTGGTGGACAACATGACGCTGACCCTCAACTTCTGGTTCAACTACGCCCAGCTGCTGCACGGCGCACGGCCGCCGCAGCTGACCATCCACCAGGGCGTGCTGCAGATGATGACCATGGTGGCCCCCTACCTGGGCGACGAGGAGCTGGACTTCTACCGCGACTGCGAAGCCATCTACACCGACATGCTGCAACAGGCGGAAGCCGACACCGGGGACGATTGAGGACCGATGGAGAGTCGCTGGAGGGCGGCTAGCGCGGCCGGGTCACCAGGATGACATCCGCCCCCTCGAACACCAGCGACGCGCCCCGCCGCCGCGCCCACCAGCGCCAGGTCTCGCGGCTGAAGAAACACACATGGGTGGGGTCGTTCTTGTAGTGCCAGCCGGCGAAGGCCTCGCGGTCGCGCACCAGCTTGGTCATGATACCCAGCACGCCCCCCGGCCGCAGGCACCGCCACAGGCGCTCCAGCTCCCGCCCCGGGTGGTGCAGGTGCTCCACCACTTCGGTGGCGCAGATAAAGTCATAATCCCGCGCCAGCGCCGCCGCGTCGGGGTGGTAGAACAGGTCGTAGAGATTCACCGCAAAGCCCGCCTCGCGCAGCATGGCGGCCAGCGCCGGGCCGGGGCCGCAACCGAAGTCCAGTCCCTCGGCACCCGGCCGCAGGCGCGCCGCCAGGGGATCGAACAGGCGCGACAGGAAGCGCCGGTAACCCGGGTCGTCCACCGCGTTCTCGTGCAGGTCGTATTCCGCGCGCTCCGCCGCCCGGTCCAGGTAGTAGCGTGGCGGCACGAACACCAGCGCACAGTCGGCACAGCGCAGGTAGTGCCGGCGGCGGTCAGTGTGAAAGGGCGCGGTGTCGGGGCCCGCGCACAGGGGGCAGTGCAGCTTCGTCATCATCTGCTATGCTTGGCTGCACTCGACATTAACCACCCGATGGAGAATCGTGCCATGAGCATCAACGCCGGTGACAAAATCCCCGCCAGCACCCTCAAAACCATGGGCGCCGAAGGGCCCGTGGACATTACCACCGATGAGATTTTCAAGGGCAAAAAAGTCCTGCTGTTCGCCGTGCCCGGCGCCTTTACCCCCGGTTGCAGCATGACGCACCTCCCGGGCTACGTGGTCAACGCCGACAAAATCAAGGCCAAGGGCGTCGACACCATCGCCTGCATGGCGGTGAACGACGCCTTTGTCATGGACGCCTGGGGCAAGGCCCAGAACGCCGAGGAGATCCTCATGCTGGGCGACGGCAACGGCGACTTCACCGCCGCCCTGGGCCTGGAGATGGATGCCCGCGGCTTCGGCCTGGGCACCCGCAGCAAACGCTTCGCCATGCTGGTGGACGACGGCACCGTCACCCACCTCAACGTCGAGCCCGCCGGCGGCGTGGACGTCAGCTCCGCCGAAACCATGATGGCGCTGCTCTAATTTGCTAACTCTCTAAAGCCTCGCTGGCGGGAATCACCTCGACGGCTCCCGCCAGCCGTTCGCGATCGGCGTCGGTCGCCCGCTCACCGGTCTCGTAGTAGTACTTCAGGCCCGCCAGCACCCGGGTCAATTCGCCCTCCAGCGCGGGGCGCGCAAAACTGTTGCCCAGCCAGCTACCCAACTGCCCGAAGGGCATCTCCACCTGGATGACCAGGACGACCTGGGTCACCCGGTCGGTGACCGCCGCCATACGGTAGTGAAACTCGGCGTGCCTGAAGGGTTTCATCGGCTCCTCGCCACGGTGCAGTCGAATCACGAAACCGTGGCCCTCGTCCCAGGCGGTGACCGTTTCCTGCAGGTAGTCGGTGCCGGTTTGGTAGACCTTGCGCGATGTGCCGACCCCCTCGCGCCGCGGTGTAATGATTTCGGTGGCCGTCAGGCCCGGCACATAGTTGTGCGCCACCGACAGGTCGCGCATGGTCCGCCAGGCGCTGGTGTGCGGCACATCGACGTCCGCGGCCACCGCCACCGCGATGGGCTGGCCGGGGCGCAGCGCGGCCACCGCCAGCACCGCCACCAGCAAGGCCAGCACCAACAGGATGATCTTGAGCGTCTTATTCATTGGCGTACTCCCTGCGGATCAGGGCCGAGGCCCCGATGGAAAAAAGACAATAGGCCAGAAAGAACCAGAAGCCCGGTTCCAGCCGGGCCTCCATTAGCAGCAGGTCGCCCATCTGCCCCGAGGCCCGGCCGGCCATGTAGGCCACCAGCATCGCCATCACGAACACGTCCGCCATCGACCACTTGGACAGCGCCGCGTTGACGCGCAATAGCGGCTGGCGCAGCGCGCCGCTGGCCGGCGCCAGGGCGATGGCCTGCAACAGCAACTTGAACACGGGAATCACCAGGCTGAACAACACGATCAACAGCGCCACCGCCAGGTTACCGGTGCGCGCGAGTTCCTCCACCGTGCCCCAGATCGAGCGCGTATGATCGTACACGGTCACCCGGCCCTGGATCTGGTCGAGGCCGAGGAAGCGGCTGATGGCGGTGAGCATCTGCCGGCCCTGGGCATCGGCGTTGTCCCCGGCCATCAACTCGATGCCCAGATTGACCACGGCGGATTTCTCGATGGTTCCGGTCAGCGTGAGCACCGGCTGGCTCACACCCGGGTACAGCAGGGCGATGGCGAGCGCCATCAGCAGCAGTGCGGTGAGGCCGCGATTTCGGTTCATGGTTCCTCCTAATGCGAGGCATGATACCGGAAAGCGGGCCGGGAGAAAGGGCCGGCGGCGGACGCCGGCCCGGTGGTTTACTACATCGCGCCGGCGTCGAAGTTAGAGTAGAACTGCGAGTACCACTTGCGGAACTTGGCGATGGGACCGTCGCCGTCGCACAGCACCGGCAGGGGGCGGTAGATCTTGTGCTCCCAGATCGGCTTGTCCTCCTCCAGCTGGCCAACGATATTGGCGATGATCGCATCGTTGACACCACTGCTCTTCGCCTCGCCGTCCACCTTGGGCTGGGTGAAAGCAAAGCGCAGGATCACGTTCTCGTCGTCGATGGGCGTGGTCAGGCCCATCAGGAAGGTGTCAGCGATCCCCTCAAAGCGCGTGAAACCCTGCCCCGGCCCCTGGGAACCGGTGTGGATGGCGCCATCCACCTCGCCCCGGGGGGTGGGCATTTTGGCGCGCTGCACCCCGCGCGAGGTGGGGCCGTCGTAAGTGGTCTCCCACTCGGGCATGTTGGCGGTGCGGTGCACGAACAGGAAGTGCGCCGGGTCGGCGGCGTTCTCCGCCATTTCCTGGGGGTGGGTGGAGATATGCCACTCAAAGCGCTTGAGGGGCGCCCAGCCGTCGCTGTTGGCCTCCTCGTGCTCAACCACATCCCACATGGGCGGCTCATCCTCCGGGTGGTACCAGGCCCACACCACCTGATTGGTCTCGGCAGTAGGGTAGGACCGCAGGCATTGCTTGCCCTGTACCTTGGGCGGCATATTGCGCGCGTAAGGCACTTCCGTGCACTCCCCTTCGCCGTTGAACTTCCAGGCGTGGAAGGGACAGACGATGGACTCGCCTTCAATGCGCCCCCCCTGGCCGCTGTTTTCGTGGATACCGTAACCCAGATGGGCACCCAGGTGCGGGCAATAGGCGTCGAGCAGGCGGGCCCGGCCGGACTCGGTGCGAAACAGCACCAGCTCCTTGCCGAAATATGTCACCGCGCGAGACTCGCCCGTGGCAAGCTCGTCGGAATAACATACGGCATACCAGCCGTGGGGAATGGGCATCGGATAACGTTTACTCATGGCAGCGACCTTGTTTTAAATCCTGTGTTAACAAGTTACGCTCCCGGTGGCCAATAACAATGACCGATCCAGTCACCGGGAGTTGCATCTGCCGTCAGGCCAGCAGCAGGTAGCACACCGAGCTGATCACCGCCACGCCGACAAAATTGAGTACCAGACCCTCCCGCGCCATCCGCGCGGTGGTGATCAGGCCGCTGCCATAGACCACCGAATTCGGCGCCGTGGCCACCGGCAGCATAAAGGCGCAACTGGCGCTCATCGCCGCCGGCACCATCAGCAGGCGCGGCTCGATAGCGGCGGCCAGCGCCGCGGCGGCGAGCACCGGCATCAACAGCGTGGTGCTGGCGGTGTTGGAGGTGGCCTCGGTCATGAAGGTCACCATCAGGCACACCAAAACGATCAGCAGCCACAGGGACAGGCCCGTCATCCCCGCCAGCCACTGGCCCAGCTCGTCACTGAGACCGGAGCTGACGAAGCCCTTCGCCAGGCAGATGCCCCCGGAGAACAACAGCAATACGCCCCAGGGGATCGTGCTGGCCCGCTCCCAGGTCAGCAGGCGGCCACCGCGACCATCCGGCGTCACGAAGATCAGCGCCACCGCCAGCAGGGCCACCGAGGCGTCGTTGGCGGTGGGCAGGTCAAGCCAGGCGCTCCAGCCACCGAAGGGTTCCGCGCGGGTGATCCAGGCCAGGGCGGTGAGGCCGAAGATCAACATCACCCGCTTTTCCTCGGTGCGCCAGGCCCCCACGTCGGGCAGCTCCACCTGCAGGCGTGCGTCCATGCCGCGGGTGAGGGCCAGCGCCATCAACGGAATCATCAATACCACCACCGGCACCCCCCAGGCCATCCACTGGGTGAATGTCACCGCCTGCCCGGTGACATCGGCGTAGACCTGCATGAAAATCAGGTTCGGGGGGGTGCCGATGGGCGTGCCCAGGCCGCCGACACTGGCGGCGTAGGCGACACCCAGCAACAGCGGCGCCGCCAGCCGCTCGCGCTCGCCGGTGCCGTCCAGCACCGCCAGGGCCACCGGCAGCAACATCAGCGTGGTGGCGGTATTGGAGATCCACATACTGAGGGTCGCCGCCGCCACCATAAAACCCAGCACCAGGCGCCGGCCGCTGTATGCCCCGAACAGGTTCACCATGCCCAGGGCGATGCGGCGGTGGGCCCCGGAGTGTTCCATCGCCTTGGACAATAAAAAGCCCCCCAACAGCAGCAGGATCAGCGGCGAGCCATAGGCCTGCCCCACCTCGGCGGGCGTGAGTACACCCAGCAATGGCAGCAGCGCCAGTGGCAGCAGGGAGGTCACCGGGATGGGGATGGGCTCGAACACCCACCAGACCACACACCACACCGCCACCAGGGTGACGATGACCATGTCGCGGGGATAACCCGCCAGGTGCAGGGCCATCGCCAGGCCGGCGGCCAGCAGCGGCCCCGCCGGCAGCGCCAGCCGGCGGATCAGGAGCGCACTCACCGGTCGGCTGCGAGGGGCACCCGGACGATGCGATCCCCCACGTAGGAGCCCACATAGAGCGCACCGTCGTGGCGCACCGCTGCGGTGCCGGCGCCCATGGGCGGCCCCTCGTGGCGGAATAGCTGGCGTTTGGCCAGGCTCCGCGGATCGACCTCAACGATGGCATAGGGCAGCAGGCTGGGGAGACTCGGGTCCTGCGTCAAGCTGTCGTTCAACTGCAGCAGGGAGCCGAAGTGGCTGGCGACCAGCAGCTTGCCGTCCGCCCCCAGGGTGACGTTATCGGGCTTGGAGATGGCCACCTCCCCCAGCGGTTCGGCATCCGGCAGGCTGAACTGGCGCATGCGGTTGCCCAGATACATGTTGACGAAAAAACTCCGGCCGTCGGCGGCCAGGGCGATACCGTTGGGGAAACGGCCCTCGGTACCGGGCAGCCCGGCGAAACCCTCCTCGCGACCCCAGCGATAAACCAGGCCGTTGTCAAAGCCCAGCACCGCCAGGAACAGCTCCCACATCGGCGATTCCCGGGAGGTCATGCGGGTGACCAGGAAGCCGCCACCGGGCAGGCCGGCGACATCGTTGAGGCTGGCGTCCGCCGGCGCCTCGGCGCAACCGCGCCAGGCGGCGCGGAAGCCCTGCGCCGCGCCCAGCAACTCGTAGAACTCCACCGACTCCCGGCCGCCGTGGTTCACCACCAGCAGTTGCCAGCGGCCGTCGCCGCGCCGGCGCAGGTCGATACCGTGGGCCAGCAGGGTGGCCGGCGGCGCGGTGCAGGCGGGATCGCCCCAGCGCTCGCCGCCGCGCGGGTCGCTGGCCGGCGCCGCCAGCGGCGCCGTGGAGCGATCCCGGGTATCGAGCAGGAACAGACCGCCCGGCGCCGCCATCTGACCGAAGATCAAATGCCGCCCGTCGGGGGCGAGCACGATATCCTCCGGCGCGCGCAGGCCGCAGATGGACTCAATGCCGTCGCGCGGCTCGCAGCCGGGGGCCGCTGGGGCCGGGTCGGCCGCCACCGAGGCGGGCCCCGAACCCAGGGTCAACAGCACCGCCACCCACACTCCATTAATGGCCTTTATCATTAAAATTCTCCAATCCCATGGCGCCCAACATCCTGTCGCAGCACCGGGCGGCTGTAAACCCCCAAAAAGTGTGAGTAGAGGCCCGCCGCGGGAAGCATTACACTGCTTGGTGCCATGATCGAATTTCCCAACACCCTGGTCGATCGCTTCCAGCGCCGCATCGACTACCTGCGCCTGTCGGTCACCGACCGCTGCGACTTCCGTTGCGTGTATTGCATGGCGGAGGACATGCAGTTCCTGCCCCGCCGGGAAGTGCTCAGCCTCGAGGAGCTCTACGAGGTGGCGCGGGTCTTCGTGAAGATGGGCGTGGGCAAGATCCGCCTCACTGGCGGCGAGCCCCTGGTGCGCCGGGGCGTGCTGGGCCTGGTCCAGCGCCTGGGCGCGCTGGAGGGCCTGCGGGAACTGGCCCTCACCACCAACGGCTCGCAGCTGGACAAGTTGGCGACGCCGCTGCGCGAAGCCGGCGTCAACAGCGTGAATATCAGCCTCGACAGCCTGCAGCCGGCGCGTTTTCGCCAGCTCACCCGCAGCGGTGACCTGGCGCAGGTGCAACGGGGCATCGAGGCCGCGGTGGCCGCCGGCTTCGAACGCATCAAACTCAACGCGGTGATCCTCAAGGGTCGCAACGACGACGAGGTGCTGGCGCTGGTGCGCTACGCCCGCTCCCTGGGCATCGACATCGCCTTTATAGAGGAGATGCCCCTGGGGCACATCGTCGAGCACGACCGGGTGCTGAGCCTGGCCAGCAGCGACGAACTGCACGCGCAGATTGAGCGCGCCTACCCGCTCACCGCCCAGGGTGAGCCCGATGGCAACGGCGGCCCCGCGCGCTATTTCACCATGGCCGGCCACCCCAGCCGGGTGGGCTTTATCTCCCCCCACAGCAATAACTTCTGTCACCTGTGCAACCGCGTGCGCCTGACCGTGTCCGGCCGGCTGCTGCTGTGCCTGGGCAACGAGCATTCAGTGGACCTGCGGGAAGTCCTGCGCCGCCCGGATTACTGCGAGCAACAACTGGCGGACACTATCGTCGGCGCCATGGCGATCAAACCCGAGCGCCACCATTTCGGCGAACAGGACGCCCCCGACATCGTGCGCTTCATGAACATGACCGGCGGCTAGCCAGCCCCACGGCCCATCGACCAAGGACAAGCATTGAATATCCAGGATTTCCCCCAGCTCAGCTCCATCGAGCGCATCGCCCAGGGTTTCGAGGCCCTGGGCTATATCTGCAGCCCCAAAATCGCCACCGCGGTGTACCTGGCCTTCCAGCTGCGCAAGCCCATCCTGGTGGAGGGCCCTCCCGGCGTGGGCAAAACCGAGCTGGCCAAAACCAGCGCCGAGCTGCTGGGCGTACCGCTGATCCGCCTGCAGTGCTACGAGGGCCTGGACGAGGCCAAGGCGCTGTACGAGTGGAAGTACGGCAAGCAACTGCTCTACACCCAGGTGCTCAAGGAAAAGCTGGGCGACCTGCTGCACGGCGCGAAAGACCTGGCGGAGTCGGTGGAGCGACTGCACCAGTTCGGCGACATTTTCTACTCCGAGGATTTCCTCGAGCCGCGGCCGCTGCTCAAGGCCATGCAGCAGGAGCGCGGGGCCGTCCTGCTGATCGACGAGGTGGACAAGTCGGACTACGAGTTTGAATCGCTGTTGCTGGAGATTCTGTCGGACTACCAGGTGTCGATTCCCGAAATCGGCACGGTGCGCGCGGACGTCTCGCCGATGGTCTTCCTCACCAGCAACAACAGCCGCGATATTTCCGACGCCCTCAAGCGGCGCTGCCTGCACCTGTACATTCCCTTTCCCAGTGTGGAATTGGAGGAGCGCATCGTGCTCAGTCGCGTGCCGGACATCAACGAAACCCTGCGCCACCAGCTGGTGGAATTCGTCCACGCCCTGCGCGACCTGGACCTGAAAAAGGCCCCGGCCATCTCCGAGACCCTGGACTGGGCCCGCAGCCTGCTGCTGCTGCACGCCGACCACCTCGAGGAAGACCTGGTGCGCGGCACACTGAACGTATTGTTGAAGTTCGAGGACGATATCCGCAACGCCGAGTCCGACCTGACCTCCCTGCTACCCGCGCGGGCGGCCAGCTAGCGCCGCCGCCGCGATGCAATCAGGCCTCACCGGTTTTATCCGCCTGTTGCGCAGCCACGATGTGCGCGTATCCCCGGCGGAAACCCTGGACGCCATGTCCGCGGCGAGCGCGCTGGGTTACGCCGACCGCGAGCGACTGCGCAACGGGCTGGCCCTGACCCTGGCCAAAACCCCTCACGAGGAAGCCGTGCTGCTGCGCTGCTTCGACCAGTACTTCAGCGGCCAGCTGCCGGATTTTAGCGCCGCGGGCGAAACCACAATGGACTCGGAGGCAACCGAGCCCCCCCTGTCGGCGGAACCCCCGGCCGGCAAAGACAATACCCGGGACATGCTGGAAGCCGCGGCCACCGAAGTGCCGGCCCTGGATCGGGCCCTGCAGTCCGACCTGATGCGCCAGCTGCTGGACAACGACCGCGCGCAGCTCTCGCTGGCGCTGGGGCAGGCCGCGGCGGAGGCGGGGCTCGGCAACATCCGCCTGTTCACCCAAAAGGGCCAATACACCCGACGCATGCTGGACGCCCTTGGAGAGGAGGTGCTGCGCGATGCCGTGGTGGCGCTCGAACAGGCCGACAACCCGCTGCTGGAATTGGTGCGCGGCTACCGCGACACCCTGCGCGAACAGGTGCGGGAATACGTAGCGCGGGAGTACCTGATCCAGGCCGAGGGGCACAACCGCCAGTTCAAGGACGAGATCCTCGCCGGCACCCGACTCAACAACCTTGAGCACCGCTACCTGCACGAAGTGCACGAACTGGTGCGCAAGATGGCCCGCAAACTCGCCGCGCGCCACTCGCGCAAGCCGCGGACGCAAAAACGCGGGCGGCTGGACATGGGCCGCACGCTGCGCCGCGGCATCCCCCACGACGGCGTGATGTTCCACACCTACTGGCGCCGCCAGCGCCGGGACAAGGCCCAGGTATTGGCGATCTGCGATGTCTCGGGCTCGGTGGCGTCCTATGCCCGCTTCCTGCTGATGTTTCTCTACAGCCTGCAGGACGTACTGCCGCGCGTGCGCAGTTTCGCCTTTTCAAGCCATCTGGGCGAAGTCAGCGATCTGTTCCGCGAACATCCGGTGGAGAAAGCCGTGGAACTGGTGAACTGGCGTTACGGCGGCGCCACCGACTACGGCAGCAGCCTGCTGGATTTTGCCGCGCTGGCGCTGGACGACATCAACAGCAGCACCACGGTGATCATCCTCGGCGATGCGCGCAACAACGGCGGCGACCCCAAACTGGAGATCATGCAGAGTATCTACCAGCGCAGCCGACGGGTAATCTGGCTCAACCCGGAATCGCGCCGCGCCTGGGGCACCGGCGACTCGGAAATGCTGCGCTATCAAAGCGCCTGTCATTTCACGGCCGAATGCAATACCCTTAAACAACTGGAACGAATCGTCGACCAACTGCTGAAGCAGACCGCCTGAACCATGGCCTATATCTGCAAGGACTGTAGTTACCGGGGTAAGCAAGGAGGCCAGCTGGGTGGCTGCCCGGCCTGTGGTTCGTTCAATGTGGTATTGAAGGGCGCATCGCGGGCGGAGGTGGCGCAGCCACCCGGCAACATCCGCCTGGCCCTGCTCGTTGTCACCTGGGCCGTTTTTCTCGGTCTCGTCGTCTGGAAGCTGTTCACCTGAAACTCACCGCGAACCATCTACCCTGTCCAGCGTCCCTGCTGGCTGAAATACAGCGGCGCTTCACCCAGGCCCCCACCGCGACCGTTGGCGTCATCGTCGACAACCGCGAACTATTGCGATCCCTGCAGGCGAGGAAGTTCTTCGAGCTCGAGCCGGCCGCGGCGGTAATGGCACTCGACGAGGCGGTCGGCAACTGGCCGGCGATGAGCGCCCGCCAGACAGCGCTGCTGAAGTGGCTGCTGCAGTCGCTGGCCTATTGGGAAGTCGGCTACCCCCTGGCTGTCGAACTTCGCGATCACGTTCGCAGCTTGCTGCCCCAACTCGCCAGGCGCGCGCTCGAGGACGATGCCTTCACCCGCCCCGGGCTGCACCCGGCGCACCGGGTACTGGACACCCTGCAGGCGGACGCGGTGGGCTGGCAACCGGGCATGGGCCGCGCCGGCGACACCCTGCTGGGCAATTTGCAATCCGCTATCGAGTCCCTGCGCGAAGCGCTGGAACACGGCGACGACAGCGCGCTCGACGCACTGGCCGCCGGGCTGGAAAAATCCGCGATAGCGGAGGAGCGCCGCAATTTGCGCATGGTCCAACGCCTGGCGGAAAAGGCGCGAGGCCACCAGAAAACCGCCGCGGCGCGCGCCCGCGCCGCGCAGATGATCAACACGGTACTCAGTCGCCACTCCCTGCCGGCCCAGGTCGGACACTTTATCAGGGGCCCGTGGTACGACAGCGTGAGGCTGGTATTGCTCAAATTCGGCGAGCAGTCACCGCAGTGGCGGCAGGTGAGCACTATCACCGACGAATTGGCGCATTCGCTGCAGCCCGACGCGGTCAGCCCGGAGGAGGACGAGCAGCGGGCGCTGTGGCTCGCGCGCATCAAACGCCTGCCGGGAGAGCTGCGCGACTACCTGCTGAGCCTGCAACACGACGAGGAGGCGGTCAGCGAGGCCGTCGGACTGATCGAGTTTTCGCACCTGCGACTGCTCCGCCAGCAACCGCTGCAACTGTATCCGGTGGAACCGCTGCCAGTGGAAGGGCCCGCGGACCAGGACCGGAGCATTCCCGGCACCATCGCCCGCCTCGACACCGGCCAGTGGTTCCTGGTGCAGGGGGATGGCGAGCGCGGTGCCGCCCGGGTGCAACTGGCATTGAAACAGGACGAGTCGCAGGAACTGCTGTTTGCCAACCGCGCGGGGATGAAGGCCTTCAGCCTGGGTTACGCCGAATTCGACGCGGCCCTGAGCCGCAAAACCGCCCGCGAGCTGCAACGCGGCGGCAGTTTCAGCCTGTGCCTGATGCGCGCCGCGGGCATCACCACCGTGGAGCAACTGCGCGCCCTGGCGGAACCGCCGCCCCGGAGCGACAGCGGCGGGACCGCGCCTACGTCCGCCACCCCCGACGCGGCGCCGCCCCCCGAGCGACACGCCCGGGCAAGCGCGACGGACGCACTGCGGGACCCGCTTGACGGAGACCCCGGCCTGCCACCGGAACAGGACTTCGCCGCGGGCGACAACCCGCCAGAGCCGGAACCGCTGGGCCTGGCCACTGGCACCTGGATGGGTTTTCACGATTGCGACCCGCCCATGCTGGCCAGGCTTGCGGCCCACGACCGGGAGCGGGGTATGTATATTTTCGTCAATCGCCAGGGTTTGAAATTGCGGCAGTTGTCCAATGCCGACCTGCTGGCGCTGGCCGAGCGGAACCTCGTCGACATTTTCGAGGCCCGCTCCAGCTTCAACGATCACGTGCGGCGACTAAAATCGGATACCCCGGGGTGAGAATAAAAAATGGCCGAGGACAAACGCAACTACCGCCGACTCCCCCTCCAGAGCACTGTGTTCCTGGAAGTCGAGTCCAGGGCGGAAACCGGCGAGGGCCAGTCCACCATACTGCGCTGTCGCAGCGCGGACATTTCCGAGCGCGGTCTCAGCCTGGGCCTTGAACGGGCGGTCGCGGTCGGCGCGGTGCTGCAGGTGGGCATCGACCTGGCGGACGAGGGCTTCAACACGATTTTCCTTGCCGCCGAAGTGGTCTGGTGCAAGCCCGGCGATGATGGCTGGCGCGCGGGCTTCACCATACTGCACGCCAGCGACTCGGATTTCGTGCGCTGGCGCGCCCTGCTGCGGCAGCTGGTCGGCGAGGACGAGGCCGGCTAGAAAGGCCCCGGCGCTTCCTCTTCGTCCAGGCTCTGCAGGCTGAGCTCGACATTGCCGTCGTCGCGCAGGGCCTCTTCCTTGGCGAACTTGATCTTCAGGCGCACGTTGTTGGGCGAGTCGGCATTGCGCAGGGCCTCCTCCTCGCTGATCAGGCCCTCGCGGTAGAGGTCGAACAGGGCGCCGTCAAAGGTTTTCATGCCGGCGTTTTCGGACTTCTCCATCACCTCCTTGATGCCGTCGATCTGGCCCTTGAGGATCAGGTCCGCCACCATCGGCGTACCCATCAGGATTTCGATCGCCGCGCAGCGCTTGCCATCCACCGTGGGTATCAGGCGCTGCGACACAAAGGCCTGCAGGTTCAGCGACAGATCCATCAACAGCTGGGCGCGGCGCTCCTCGGGAAAGAAGTTGATGATCCGGTCCAGGGCCTGGTTGGCGTTGTTGGCGTGCAGGGTGGAGAGGCAGAGGTGGCCGGTCTCGGCGAAGGCGATGGCGTGCTCCATGGTTTCCCGGTCGCGGATCTCCCCGATCAGGATCACATCGGGCGCCTGGCGCAGGGTGTTTTTCAGGGCGTTGTGCCAGCTGCGGGTATCCACACCCACCTCGCGCTGGTTGACGATGGATTTCTTGTGCTTGTGCACATACTCCACCGGGTCCTCAATGGTGACGATGTGGCCCGAGCTGTTGCTGTTGCGGTAGTCGACCAGCGCCGCCAGCGAGGTGGACTTGCCCGACCCCGTGGCGCCGACGAACAGCACCAGGCCGCGCTTGCGCATCACCACCTCCGGCAGGATCGGCGGCAACCGCAGCGTCTCCCAGCTGGGAATGTCCGCGACGATATTGCGCGCCACGATCGCGACTTCGTTGCGCTGCACAAAGATATTGATCCGGAAGCGGCCGAAGCCGGAAATCGAGGTCGCCAGGTTCATCTCCAGCTCCTGCTCGAACTCCTGGCGCTGGGTTGCGTCCATCAGCGCGTAGGCGATCTCCTTGATCTCCCCGGGCTTGAGAATCTCGCTGCCGATGGGACGCAGGGTGCCCTCGAACTTGGCGCAGGGCGGCGCCCCGGTGCTCAAGTAGAGGT
Organism: Parahaliea mediterranea; assembly: GCF_017255185.1. GTDB lineage: Bacteria > Pseudomonadota > Gammaproteobacteria > Pseudomonadales > Halieaceae > JAFKCZ01. Next base: position 70,232 of record NZ_JAFKCZ010000013.1, on the reverse strand, counting down.
CCGAGCCACCCTTGGTCGCGAGAAATTTAAGCCATTCGGTAATGCGTTGCATCTTCCCTGCCCCCTAGGCCCGATGTACCGGTTGTTGTCATTGATCGGCGCATCGCCAGCGCCGCTTTAACTCTAACAGCTTGCCCCCGGCGGACAAGCGCCGCGGCCGTGCTTTCTGGACTTAATACCAAATAGGCCGCCTGGCCGCTTTAACAGGCTGTCGCAAAACAGCCTGGCGACCGGCTGCCAACTGCCCTATGCTATACAGGCGTATAGTCAATAACAGGATAACAGCAATGGAAGAGGCGCGCCCCACCCCCCTGCTCGAGGATATCGACGGCACCCGCGACAAGCTCGCCGGCTGGTTCAGCGAACGGCGCGGCTACCCGGTCACCATCGACGAACTTCGCATCCCCGAAACCAACGGCATGTCCAATGTGACCCTGATGTTCGACATACAGTGGGAGGAAGGGGGACAGACACAGCGCCAGTCCTGCGTCGGCCGCCTGCAGCCGGAAATCGAGCGCCCGGTGTTCCCCAGCTATGCCCTGGAACCCCAGTACCGGGTCATGGAGGCGCTGGCGCGCCACACCGACATCCCGGTCCCGGAGCTGCTGGGCCTGGAGACCGACACCGGCCTGCTGGGGGTGGAGTTCTATATCATGGGCCGCATCGAGGGCCGGGTGCCCGGCGACATGCCGCCCTACAATATGGACGGCTGGCTGCTCAACGACACCAGCGAGGCGCAGCGCGCGACCCTGTGGCGCGCCGCGGTGGACACGCTGGCCCGGTTCCACGGCATCGACCACCGCGCGCTCGACCTGCCGCACACGGCCCTGCCGGCGGGCAAGACCGCGCTGCAGGCGCAGCTGGATTACTGGCAGCACTACCACGACTGGGGCCTGGAGGGCCGCACCCACCGCATCGGCCAGCGGGCCCTGGACTGGCTGCGGGCCAACCAGCCGGCCGACGAGCCGGTGGGGCTGTGCTGGGGGGACTCGCGCATCGGCAATATGATGTTCGCCGACAGCCTGGACCGGGTGGAGGCGGTGCTGGACTGGGAGATGGCGGTGCCGGGCAACCCGGTGCAGGACCTGGCCTGGTTCAACTACCTGGACGCGACCTTCGCCGAGGGCCTGGGCATGCCGCGCCTGCCGGGCCTGCCGAGCTACGAGGACACCATCGCCCAGTGGGAGGCCGCCACGGGGCGCGAGGCCGGGCACTACGACTACTATTGGATCTTCGCCGGCACGCGCTACGCGCTGATCATGTCGCGCATCATGCTCGCCACGGGGCAGGAGGGCGAGGTGCAGGAGAACTTTGTGTGCAAGATGCTGGAGCGATATCTGGATAAATTGACCTGAAAGCGGGCAGTAGAAGGGATGCCCACAAAGAGATTGGTGGCGGCACGGGAAGCGGGTGTCCTCTTGCCAGACACGCACACAAGTACGTCCCTGTAGGCTCGGCAGCGGCCGTCCATGGCCGCTGACGGTCTGGCAAGAGGACACCCGCTCCCCGCACCTTCGCTTTGCACTTCGCCGGATTCGACAGGCCTTTGAGCTTCCCCCACTCTGCAAGTACGCGATGGTTCAATTCAAAGGCCGCGAGCCGGGAGGGCCGTGTAGCGACCGTCAGCGGCCATGGATGGCCGCTGCCGAGCGCGACAGGGATGTCATGCTTATAGCGTGTCGCGTAACGGCCCTCCCGGTTCGCGGCCGCCACCCAACCTGAAATGAGCGGCTGGTCCAGCCGGGCTAAAAACCTAGAGACGCACCCAATTAAAACCGGTCCTTGACCGTAAACAACACCTGCACCCCGTCCACATCGTCGTCCTTGACGAAGGGAAAGGCCACATCCACATGGACCACCGCGCTCTTCTCCGCGCGGCTGGAATTCAGCCGCAGGCCGATACCCGCGTCCGCCAGCACCCCGCCGTTGGAGCCGTTGTCGCGGTTCTCGTACCAGGCGCGGCCCACGTCCACAAAGGCCGCCAGACCCACCCGGAACAGCCGGAACGGGTGCCAGTCCGAGTAGTAACGCTGCTCCAGGTTCCACACCACCGAGCGGTCCCCCGCCTGGTAGTTGCGGTCGTAGCCGCGCAGCCCCGTGGCGCCGCCCAATACCACCTGGTTCTCCCCGGTCAGCCCGTCCGTGTACTCCAGGCGCAGGCCCGAGTACAGCGCCCACTGGCGGGTCTGCTTGTAGTGGTAGCGGCTCTCGACGTGCCACCACAGGTTCTCGAAAGACTCGTCGTCCAGGGTCCAGAACCCCGACAGGGTCGAGCCGACCACCCACAGCTGGCCATTTCCCGCCAGCAGCGTATTGTCGTAGCTGCCCTGAAACGCCACCTGGTCGCGGGTCGCGTCCAGGCCCTCGGACGAGTAGCCCAGGCTCCACTGGTAGCGCTCGCCGATAAACACATCCTCGGTGCGGCTCAGGTAGTCGAAATTGTGCAGCTCGGCGAACTCGTCCTCCACCGACTGGTAACCGAAATAGGGAAAGCTGTAGGTGCGATCTTCCGGCAGGCTGGACGGCGGGATATCCGAATCACTGAAACTGAAATTGTGGCGCTGGTAGGTGTAGCCGTAGAGCCAGCGGCTGACCCGCTTGCCGGGTTCCGGGTGGGCGGCGTAACCGCCGAACAGGCGGTAATCGTCCTGCTCGTGGTCGAACTCGGCCACTTCGTCGCCGCGGAACCACAGTTTTTCCTCCAGCTTGAGCTCGCCCAGTTCGCCGCCGGCGGCCCAGCGTTCATAGATCGAGAAAAACGGCCGGTTGATGCGCAGATTGTGGTCGTAGCCATCGTCGTTGTCGGTGTAGCGGGCGCGCAGCTGCCAGCGAGTACCCATCACGTTGGGGTCGGAATAGTTGAGGGTGTAGCCGGCGCGCTCCTCGTCGCTGTCGTACTCCAAAAGCACCTGCTTGCCGGTGCCGAGGAAGTTGCTGTCGCGAAAGCCCAGGGCATAGGTATTCTCCCCGCCGCTGCGGCTGAAGGATATCGACGGCAGGAAGGTCCAGATATCGCGGGTGACGACCTCCACGTCCACGGTGTCGCCACACCAGCGCCAGGGCCGCACCCGGGCGTCGTAAATGAACTTGAGGTTGCGCAGGATGCGCTCGGACTCCTCGATGCGGCGCTGCTCGTAGGCCTCCCCCTCCTCCACCAGCAGATTGTCGCGCACCACCCATTCCCGGGTCACCGAGTGGAAATTGTTGGCCCAGCGGTACAGGGCCCCGCTTTCCGCCGGATCGTTGTTGTCGAACACCGCGAAGCGGCGGATGCGGATACTGCCAATCGCCACGCCCGGCGGCAGCCGCTCCGCCAGGGCCCTGTGTTCCGCGGAGTCGCGAAAGCGGAAGCTCTCCGAGGGCGGCTGGTCAGGCACCACCACGCAGTTGTCCACCGCCGCTTGCGCCAACACCGGCCAGCCCGCGACGCAGCCAAGCAACGCCAGCGCCGGCCCGAGTTGGCCCCGGGCCCGATACCACACTGAATCGGCGCCGCCATGACGGGGCGCTCTCGGGACAATAGCCATACTGGCAAAGATAGCTCCGAGCGGGCCGCGGGACAATACACCCGCGGCGAATCCGGCAACCGCGGCCGCTGTACTCGCGCCCGGCGGGGCGATAAACTTGGCCCCGGTTTCACGCCAGGCCCGCCGCCACCGGGCCCGTCCCCGCGCCCCGTCCAGCAGGCCGTTGAAAAAAGGAGTGTTCAGTGTCACCTCAGTTGCAACATTACCTGCAGGCCCTGGCGGCCCCCGACACGCGGCAACTGCTTCGCCAGATTCACCGCGGAATCGAGAAAGAAAGCCTGCGCATCACCCCCGAGGGGCGACTGGCGCAAACACCGCACCCGCGGGCACTCGGCTCGGCCCTGACCCACCCTTCCATCACCACGGATTATTCCGAGGCGCTGCTGGAGTTCATCACGCCGGTGGACACCAGCGTGGAACATACCCTGCAGACACTCGAGGACGTGCACCGCTACGTGTACAGCCAGCTCGGCGACGAACTGCTGTGGAGCGCCAGCATGCCCTGCGTGGTGGCCGGCGACAACAGCATACCGGTGGCACGGTACGGCAGCTCCAACGTGGCGAGGATGAAAACCATCTACCGCTACGGCCTCGGCCACCGCTACGGGCGGGCCATGCAGGCCATTGCCGGTATTCACTACAATTTTTCCATGCCCCAGGCCTACTGGGAGCAGGACTGGCGCGCCGCGGGCCAGCCCGGCGCGCTCAAGGACTGGATCACCGAGCGCTACCTGGGCCTGATTCGCAATTTCCACCGCTATTCGTGGCTGCTCATCTACCTCTACGGCGCTTCGCCAGCGGTGTGCTCGAGCTTCCTGCGCGACCGCGACAGCCACGGCCTGGAAGCCTTCGACCCCGAGGGCCGCACCCTGTACCAACCCTACGGCACCGCGCTGCGCATGGGCGACCTGGGCTACAACAGTTCGGCCCAACGCGGCCTGCGGGTGTGTTACAACTCCCTCGACAACTACGTGGATACGCTGCGCAGCGCCATCATGCAGCCCCACGCCGACTACGGCCGCATCCCCACCGGCCTGAACGGCGACTACCAGCAGCTGAACGACAGCCTGCTGCAGATCGAGAACGAGTTCTACAGCACCATACGGCCCAAGCGGGTCGCCTACTCCGGCGAGACGCCCCTGCACGCGCTGCGCCGGGGCGGAATCGAGTACATCGAGGTTCGCTGCATCGATGTCAGCCCCTTTACCCCGGTCGGTATCGACGCCGCCCAGGTGCGCTTCCTGGACGCCTTCCTGCTGTACTGCCTGCTGGGGGACAGCCCGCCCTGCGACGACGACGAGCAGTCCCGGCTGCAGGCCAACCTGACCGCGGTGGTCAATCGCGGCCGCGAACCCGGCCTGTGCCTGCGGACCGCGCAAGGGGAGCGGCCGCTCAAGGAGCTGGCGCGGGAGCTGCTGGCGGGCATCGACCAGGTGGCGGCGCTGCTCGACACCGCCCACGAACCGGGCGAGCACCGCGAGACAGTGGCGGCGCAACGGCGCAAGATCGACGATCCCGACCTCACCCCCTCGGCGCGCCTGCTGCGGGAGATGCGCGAGCGGGACCTGCCCTACTTCCGCCTGGCGCTGGATTACAGCCAGCAGTGGGCGCGGCATTTCCGCGCCGAGCCGCTGCCCGCCACAACCGCCGCGCGCTTTGCCCGCGAGACCGAGGAGTCCCTAGCGGCCCAGCGCGACATCGAGGCCTCGGACACGATCAGCTTCGAGCAGTACCTCGAGCAATTCTACGCCCAGTACCAGGCGGTATAGACGCCGTTGCCGCGGTGAATTTCCTGGCCCACTTCCACCTCGCCTGGCCCGATCCCGGCCTGGTGGCGGGCGCGCTGGAAGGCGACTATTGCAAGGGCCCGTTGCGCGGGGCGCTCACCGCCGATATCGAGGCCGGCGTGCGGCTGCACCGGGCGGTGGACGCCTTCACCGACACGCACCCCGAACTGTGCCGCCTGCGGGAGCGCTTCCCCGGCGAGCTGCGCCGCTATGCCGGCATTCTCATCGACCTCGGCTTCGATCACTACCTGACCCGCCACTGGCGGCGCTTCAGCGATCGCGAACTGGCCTCATTCAACGCCTCGATCTACCGCCTGCTGCGCGAGCGCGAGGCGGAGTTGGGACCGGGCTCACAACGCATGCTGGCGCGGCTGGTGGAATACGATCTGCTCAACCGCTATCACCGCTGGGACACGGTCACCGACAGCGCCGAGCGCGTCGGCTCGCGACTGCGGCGGGGCAATGCCCTGCGGGGGGTGGCGGCGCCGCTGGAACCGCTGAAGCCGGCCCTGGAGTCGGCCTTTCTCGCCTTCTACCCGGACCTGGTGGCTTTCAGCCGGCACTTCCGACAGGGCCTGAACTAAACCGCCCCGCCGGCATCAAAACGCTGCGCGCGGCCCCACAACCAACAACAGGAAGCTTGAATTCATGCTACAGACCCTCTCTCCCCGCCTGGTATTTTTCGGCCTGGCCCTGCTGGCCCTGGTCTCCATGCTGTTCGCCTACTTCTACCTGCAGCAGCACTTGGGCCTGGCGCCCTGCCCCCTGTGCATGACCCAGCGCGTCGCCGTGGTGGCACTCGGGGTCTTCGCGCTGCTGGCGGCGCTGCACAACCCGACGGGTAACGGGCGACGGATCTACGCCGCGCTGTGCGCGGTGGCGGCGACCTTCGGCGCCGCCATCGCCGGGCGCCACGTGTGGCTACAGTACCTGCCCGAGGACCAGGTGCCGGCCTGCGGCCCCAGCCTGGAGTACATGCTCGAAACCCTGCCCTTCGCGGAAACCGTAAAGATGGTGATGATGGGCGACGGCAACTGCGCCGAGACCATGTGGACCTTCCTCGGCCTGAGCATCCCCGAGCAGACCCTGGGCCTGTTCCTGGTGCTGCTGGCCATCAGCCTGTGGCAGCTGCTGCGGACCGCCCCCCGCTCCTGAACTCGGCCGTCGCGCCCCCGGCCCTTGCCCGCGGCCCGGGGGCGGGCTTATAGTAGATCGCATCCCCTTCCCCTGCGCGAGGCCGGGCCATGCCGAACAGCCACAAGGACCCCCGGGAACAGTACCGGGCCGTGGAATCACTGATCACCGAGTGGCTCAAGGAGCGGCGCGCCCTGCTGACGACCTACACCGCGATGGCGGTCGATGTGGATCACGGTCCGTCACCCGACAGCCAGCATCGCCGGCAACAGGCGCTGTGCGAGCTACTGGTGGACTACGTCTCCGCCGGACATTTCGAGGTGTTTCACCAGCTGATCGAGGAGGCCGAGTGCTTCGCCGACGGCAGCAATGCCCTGGCGGCCGGGCTGATGCCCGCGATCGGGGACACCACCGAGTTCATCCTGGCCTATGAGGAAAAATACACGGGCAGCGCGGGGAATGGCGACAAACTGTCGCGGGACCTGTCCGCCCTGGGTGAGATTCTGGAGACGCGTTTCGAGCTGGAAGACCGGCTGATCGCCGGCCTTCACGGCAGCCACCGGCGCCTGATGGAGGCGCCGGTGCAATCAGCGTCCTAGAGGGACGCTAGCGCCGGATATCAGCCGGCTTCGTCCGCGTTCGCTTCCTCGCCGCCTTCCTGGTCGACGATGTCGAGCAGCTCCACCTCGAACACCAGCGCCGCGTTGGGGCCGATCAGGTTGCCCGCGCCGCCGGCGCCGTAGGCCAGGTCGGAGGGGATATAGAGCTTCCACTTCGAACCGACCGGCATCAGCTGCAGCGCCTCGGTCCAGCCGGCGATAACCTGACCCACGCCAAACTGTACCGACTGGCCACGCTTGTAGGACGAATCGAACTCGGTGCCGTCAATCAGGGTGCCGCGGTAGTTTACGTCCACGGTGTCATCGGCACTGGGGGTTTCGCCGTCACCCGACTCGAGCACTTCGTACTGCAAGCCGGATTCGGTGGTTACCACGCCTTCGCGCGCGGCGTTCTCGGCCAGGAACTCGGCAGAGGCCTGTTCGTTGGCCTTGGCCGCCTCATCGCGGGCCGCCTGGGCCTCGGCCTGCACCTTCTGCTGATAGGCCTGCATCTCGGCCTGGATCTCCTCCGGCGTCAGGCGCGGCTCCTTGCCCTCCAGGCCATCGCGCAGGCCGGCGGTGAAGGCGTTCACGTCCAGGGGCACATTGTCGGTGGCCATACGCTGGCCAAGACCCAGGGCGATACCGTAGCTCAGGCGCTCGCCGGTGGTTTCCAGGCTGGCCGCGGCGGCCTGCTCGGTATCCGGCGTGGACGCTTCTTCGTTGCAGGCCGTCAGGGCCACCGCGGAGACCAGCGCCAGGGGCAGTGCGTACTTCTTCATAAAGTCATTCCATTTGTGGGTGAGTGAATCGTCGTCGCCTGCCCTTGCCGCGGCTAATACACGATGGCCACTGGAACTGCCGCCAGTGCCGGTGGCCACTCAGCGATGGAAATCACGGGCAGGGCTCATGCCCCTTCGGGGAGCACTTGCATAATGGGCACCGATCATACTACCCATGGCACCGCTTGGGCCACCCCCGCCAGAACGCGGCGGGGGCCCCGCGTTCGCTGGCATCGCCCGCTTTGGAGCGCGCTCAGGGGGCAAGCGCCTCCGCCAGGGCCTCCACCAGGGCCGCCGAGGCGGTTTCCCCGACGCCACTGGCGTCAAAAACCGCGTCCAAATTAGCGCGCAAACCGGCGCTAGCGGCGCGCGGCGGATGGGCCACGCTGTACTCCCAGATGCGGTCCTGCTGCGCCCGTTCGGCCTGCAGCTCGAGGGCCCTCAACTGCCCCCGCAGCGCCGCCACGTCGGGCACCTGCCGCCACTGGCGCCGCAGCTCGCGCAGGGGCGCCACCACGTCGCGGCGCCAGCCCTCGGTGGCGAGCAGCAGGCCCTGCAAGTGCGCCCTATCGACCCCGCGCTCGCCCCGCGCCAGCCAGGCGGCGTAGAGCAGGATATTGACGTCCACGCCATGGCGGTCCTGGGCCTCCAGGCACAGCGACTCGACGCCCGGCCGGGCGTAGTGTCGCAGGGAAAAGTGCCAGAGGGGATTGTCCATGTCGCTCCATCGACTGTACCGGTGACAGCGCGTAGAATTCGCCGCCTGATGATTATACTACGCGAACTATCCCTGCGCCGGGGCAGCCGCCTGTTGCTGGAGCACGCCGCGGTCACCATCCAGCCGGGCCAGCGGCTGGCGCTGATCGGCGCCAACGGCAGCGGCAAGTCGAGCCTGTTCGCCCTACTGCTGGGCAAACTGGCCGCCGACGCCGGCGAGATCGAGGGCATGAACGGGCTGCGCCTGGCGCACATGGCCCAGGAAGTGGAGAGCACCGACCTCCCCGCCGGGGAGTACGTGCTGCGCGGCGACGAGGCCCTGGCGCGACTCCGGGACGACATCGCGCGCCTGGAAGACGCGGGCGACTACGCCGCCACCGCCCCCCTGCACAGCGCCATGGAGGCGATGGACGGCTACAGCGCCGAACGGCGGGTACAGCGCCTGCTCCAGGGCCTGGGCTTCGCCGGGGACGCCTTCGACCGCCCGGTCAGCGACTTCTCGGGCGGCTGGCGCATCCGCCTCAACCTGGCGCGCGCGCTGATGGCGCCCTCCGACCTGCTGCTGCTGGACGAGCCCACCAACCACCTCGACCTGGACGCCACGCTGTGGCTGCAACAGTGGCTGCAGCGCTATCCGGGTACGCTGCTGATGATCTCCCACGACCGCGACTTCATCGACGCCACCTGCGAGCGCATCCTGCACATCGAGCACCAGGCCCTGAACGCCTACAAGGGCAACTACTCGGATTTCGAACGCCTGCGGGCGGAGCGGCTGGCCAACCAGCAGGCCACCTACGAGAAGCAGCAACAGCGCATCGCGCAGATCGACGATTTCGTGCGCCGCTTCCGCTACAAGGCCACCAAGGCGCGCCAGGCCCAGAGCCGCCTCAAGGAGCTGGAGCGCATGCAGAAAGTGGCGCCCGCCCACCTGGATTCGGCCTTCAGTTTCTCCTTCCCGGCGCCGGACAAGAGCTCCGACCCCCTGTTGCGCCTGGACGAGGCGAACCTGGGCTACGGCGACACCGCGGTGCTGCGCCGGGTCGAGCTGCAACTGCGCCCGGGCAGTCGCTACGGCTTGCTGGGCAAAAACGGCGCCGGCAAGTCCACGCTGCTCAAAAGCCTGGTGGGCGAACTGCCGCTGCTGGCGGGCAGCCGCCAGCCGGGCGAGCACTGCCGGATCGGCTACTTCCACCAGCAGACCCTGGAATCGCTCGACCTCGCGGCCAGCGCGGCGCTGCACGTGCAGCGCCTGAGTCCGGAGGCCCGGGAGCAGGAGGTACTCGACTTCCTGGGCGGCTTCAACTTCCGCGGCGACGCCGCCACCGCCGCCATCCGCCCCTTCTCCGGGGGCGAAAAAGCGCGCCTGGCACTGGCCCTGGTGGTGTGGCAAAAACCCAACCTGCTGGTGCTGGACGAGCCCACCAACCACCTCGACCTCGACATGCGCAACGCCATGGAAATGGCCTTGCAGGACTACCCCGGCGCGCTGATCCTGGTCAGTCACGACCGCCACATGCTGCGCAATACCTGCGATGAACTGCTGCTGGTGCACGATGGCGTGGTGGAGGAATACCGGGATGACCTGCGCGCGTACGAGCGCTGGGTGCTGTCTTCCTACGGGGCCGGCGCCGGCGACACCGACGCGGGCGAGCGGACGCCGGCGGCCGCCGACGAGCGCGGCAACCGCCGCTCCCAACGCCAGCAGGCCGCTGCCGCGCGGGAGCAGCTGCGCCCGATCAAGCAGGCCATCAAGCGCATCGAGCGCGACATGGGCGCCGCCGAGGCCGCCATCGCCGCCCTGCGCGAGGAGCTCGCCGACCCGGCGCTGTACGACGGCGACAACAAGCAGCGGGTGACGGAACTCACCCAGCGGGAGGGCGCGCTGCAACAGCAGCTAGAAACCCTGGAAGCCGAGTGGCTGGCGCAGCAGGAGGCGCTGGAGGAGCTGGGCTAGTCCCCCGCCACCGCCACCAACGCCAGTTTCTGCCCCCGGGTCAGCCGCTTGATCGCCGCCTCCCGTCGCAGGGCCTCGCCCCGGCTCGCCGCGACCTCGCGCCAGCACAGGCTGACCGGCCGCCGCCCGCGGGTGTATTTGGGGCCGCCGGCCAGCTCGCCATTGTGCTGGGCCAGCCGCCGCTCCAGGTCGCGGGCGATCCCGGTGTACAGGCTGCCGTCGGCGCACTCGAGAATATAGACACACCAGTCCGCCACGACCCGCTCAGCCCCGCCGCCAGGCGTGGTAGCGCTGCGCCCAGCGCAGCAGGCGCTCGGGCTTGCGCGCCTTGCGCCACTCCCCGGCGAGGAACTTGTTGGCCTCGGAGAAGGTGGGGTAGATGTGAATGGTGCCGAGAATGCGGTTGAGGCCGATGCCGTGCTTCATCGCCATCACGAATTCGTTGACCAGCTCCGCGGCATGGGCCGAGACAATGGTGGCCCCGAGAATGCGGTCGCTGCCCGGCGGCGTCAGCACCTTGATGAAACCGCCTTCCTCGCCGTCGGTCAGCGCCCGATCCAGTTCCGCCAGGTCGAAGCGGGTCACCTCGAAACGCAGGCCCCGGGCACCCGCCTGGGCCGCGCTGAGCCCCACCCGGGCGACCTCGGGATCGGTAAAGGTGGCCCAGGGCACCACCGAGTAATCCACGGCAAAGCGCCGCCAGCCGCCGAACAGGGCGTTCACCGCGGCGTACCAGGCCTGGTGACTGGCCATGTGGGTGAAGCGGAAGGGGCCCGTGACATCGCCGCAGGCGAGAATGTTCGGCACCCGGGTGCGCAGGAAATCGTCCACCGGCAGGCTGCCGTCCTCCGCCAATTCGATACCCAGCGCCTCCAGGCCCAGGCCCTCGGTATTGGCCCGCCTGCCGGCGGCCACCAGCAGGCGGTCGAAGCGCAGCTCCACCGCCCTGCCCCCACGCTCGAAGCGGCAGAACTGGGCGCCGCTCGCGCGCCCGAAGGCCACCGGCACGCTCAGTGTATGCACCTCGATACCCTCGGCGGCGAAACGCGCCGCCAGCAGCTCGCCCACCTCCGGGTCCTCGCGCGGCAACAGGCGCTCGGCACGGGTGACCAGGGTGACCTGCACATCCAGGCGCGCCATGGCCTGGGCCAGCTCGCAGCCGATGGGGCCGCCGCCGAGCACCAGCAGGCGGCGGGGCGGGGTTTCCATGGACCACAGCGTGTCGGAAGTCAGGTAGTCGAGGGCTCGTATCCCGGGCACATCCGGCACCCGCGGCCGGGCGCCGCTGGCGATCACGATGTGGCGCGCGGTAATCCGCCGCTCGCCCACCATCACCTCCCAGGGCGATACCAGGCGCGCGGCGCCGTGCACGCAGTCCACCCCGAGCCCGGTGAAACGCTCCACCGAATCGTGGGGCTCGATGCGGCGGATCACGCCCCGCACCCGCGCCATCACCGTGGCGAAGTCCACGCGTACCGGTACCGCCGCGAGGCCAAACTCCGTGGCGCGGCGCAATTCCCGCGCCGCCCGGGCAGAACGGATCAGCGCCTTGCTGGGCACGCAGCCGGTATTCAGGCAGTCGCCGCCCATGCGCTCCCGCTCGATCAAGGTGACCCGGGCCTTTACCGTGGCGGCGATCAATGCCGTTACCAGGCCGGCGGACCCGGCGCCAATGACCACCAGGTTGGTGTCGAAGGAACGCGGGCGGCGGAACTCGCGATACATGCGGCGCGCGCGCAAGCCATCCACCAAGCGTCGCGCCACCAGGGGAAACAGCCCCAGCAGCGCGAAGGACAGCAACAGGCCGGGCGACATGATGCCGGCGGCGGATTCCAGCTGGCCCAACTGGGTGCCGGCATTCACAAACACCGCGGTGGCTGGCAGCATCCCCAGCTGGGACACCCAGTAGAAACGCCCGGCACCGACCGGCAACAGGCCCATTACCAGGTTGACCAGGAAGAAAGGGAACAGGGGCACCAGGCGCAGGGTGAGCAGGTAAAAGGTGCCGTCCCGGGCGAAACCGCGATTGATGGCGCGCAATTGGTGACGGAAACGGTCCTGCACCCAGTCGCGCAGCAGCCAGCGCGACACCAGGAAACACAGCGTGCCGCCAATAGTGCTGCCGAAGGAAGCCAGCAACAGCGCGTACCAAAACCCGAACAGGGCGCCGCCGGCGAGCGTCATCAACGCCGCGCCAGGCAACGCCAATGCGGTCACCGCGATGTACGCCAGCAGATAGAGCGCGCCCGCGAGCAGCGGGCGCGCGGCGCACCAGTGTTGCAGGGTTTCGACATGGGCCTTGACGGCCTCGAGGCGCAGCAGGTCGCCCAAACCAAAGACAAACCACGCGCCGATCAGTGCGGCGATGATAAGCAGTACCAGGATGCGTTTGCGCTGCAATGTCCCCTCCGGCCTTATTGTGCCCGGCCCGCGCGAAACGCCGGGCGTTGATTTTTTTACCGGTCCGGCCGCGCTGCGCCCAGCCTGGCGTTATAGCCGGCCAGTCTATATGCATGACCAAATACTCTAGGGGGCTGGTTGTGCCCCCTTCGGCCGGTGGTATGATAGCAGGCCTTAATTCAAGCGGCCCCCGGCCAAAAAACTCTGGAGAACACGATGAGTGAGCAAATCGTACACGTCACCGATGCCAGCTTTGACGATGAAGTCCTGAAATCCGACCTGCCCGTGCTGGTGGACTTTTGGGCCGAGTGGTGCGGCCCCTGCAAGATGATCGCACCGGTGCTGGATGAAATCGCCAGCGAGTACGACGGCAAACTCAAGGTGTGCAAGGTCGACGTGGACGCCAACCCGGACATCCCGCCCAAGTTCGGCATTCGCGGCATTCCCACGCTGATTGTGTTCAAGAATGGCAACGCCGAAGCGACCAAGGTCGGCGCCCTGTCCAAGTCGCAGCTCGCCGACTTTGTCCAGGAAGTCCTCTGAATACCTCGGCCGGGCCCGCCACGAGCGGGCCCCATACCCCTCCCGAAACACGAAAAAAACCTGTAGACGGACCCACCGGGGCGTGCTACATTTTCTGCTGTCACACCATTCCGTGCGGCAATAATAAATCCGCTACTCACTTTATTACTGTTTAGTACTGCTTGGACTTCCGTCTCATGCGGGCTGGGCCCACCGGCATGCCGGTCTGTAGCGCCTTACCTACTCCGTTTTCTAATTCTCACTCCTACACCCTATGAATCTGACTGATCTCAAGACCAAATCCACCCAGGAACTGATTGATATTGCCAAGGAAATCGGCCTGGAGAACATGGCCCGCTCGCGCAAGCAGGACATTATCTTTGCCATCCTGAAGCGCCACGCCAAGAGCGGCGAGGATATCTACGGTGACGGGGTGCTGGAGATACTGCAGGACGGCTTCGGCTTCCTGCGCAGCGCCGACAGCTCCTACCTGGCGGGACCCGACGACATCTATGTCTCCCCCAGCCAGATTCGCCGCTTCAACCTGCGCACCGGCGACAGCATTTCCGGCAAGATCCGCCCACCCAAGGACAGCGAGCGCTACTTCGCCCTGCTCAAGGTCGGCGAGGTCAACTTCAACAAGCCCGAGAACTCCAAGCACAAGATCCTGTTCGAAAACCTCACCCCGCTGTTCCCCGACGAGCGCCTGCAACTGGAAAAGGGCAACGGCAGCTCCGAGGATTTGACCGGTCGCGTCATCGACCTGGTCGCCCCGATCGGCAAGGGCCAGCGCGGCCTGCTGGTGGCCCCGCCCAAGGCGGGCAAGACCATCATGATGCAGAACATCGCCCAGGCCATCATCAGCAACAACCCCGAGTGCTACATCATCGTGCTGCTGATCGACGAGCGCCCGGAGGAAGTGACCGAGATGCAGCGCTCGGTGGGTGCCCGCGGCGCGGAAGTGGTCGCCTCCACCTTCGACGAACCCCCGGCCCGCCACGTGCAGGTGGCCGACATGGTGATCGAGAAAGCCAAGCGCCTGGTGGAACACAAACGCGACGTGGTGATCCTGCTGGACTCCATCACCCGCCTGGCCCGCGCCTTCAACACCGTGGTGCCCAGCTCCGGCAAGGTGCTGACCGGCGGTGTCGACGCCCACGCCCTGGAGCGCCCCAAGCGCTTCTTCGGCGCGGCGCGCAACATCGAGGAAGGCGGCAGCCTGTCGATTATCGCCACCGCGCTGATCGATACCGGCTCCAAGATGGACGAGGTGATCTACGAGGAGTTCAAGGGCACCGGCAACATGGAGCTGCACCTGGACCGCAAGATCGCCGAGAAGCGCGTCTACCCCGCGATCAACATTCGCCGCTCAGGCACCCGCCGCGAGGAACTGCTCACCGGCGAGGAAGAGCTGCAGCGCATGTGGATTCTGCGCAAGCTGCTGCACGGCATGGAAGACCTGCCGGCGGTCGAGTTCCTGCTCGACAAACTGCGCGACACCAAGACCAACGACGAGTTCTTCATGTCGATGAAGCGCAAGTAAAACACGCTCCACGGCCGTGCAATAGACACCCCCGTCTATTGCACGGCGCCCCCGCGCCAATATCCTCCGCCACCGACGTTGCACTCCTGAAAGACTGGGGTTACTGTCCCCTCCTCCATCCGCAACAGGCCGGCACACCGTGAATTACTCCGATCTCCGCAGCTTCCTGGACATGCTGGAACAGCGCGGCGAACTCAAGCGCATCAGCGCCGAGGTGGACCCCCACCTCGAGATGACCGAAATCGCCGACCGCACCCTGCGCGCCGGCGGCCCCGCGCTACTGTTTGAAAATCCCAAAGGTTACAGTACACCGGTACTGGCCAACCTGTTCGGCACCGAGCAGCGCGTGGCCCTGGGCATGGGCGCCGACAGCGTGGAAGCGCTGCGCGAAATCGGCGAGATCCTCGCCTACCTGCGACAACCGGACCCGCCCAAGGGCATGCGCGACGCCTGGGAAAAAGCCCCCCTGCTCAAGCAGGTGATGCACATGAGTCCGAAGCTGGTGCGCAACCCGCCCTGCCAGTACCACGCCAAGGAGGGCGACGCGGTGGACCTGTACCAGCTGCCGATCCAGACCTGCTGGCCCGGCGACGCCGGGCCGCTGGTCACCTGGCCGCTGGTGATCACCCGCGGCCCGGAAAAAGAGCGGCAGAACCTGGGCATCTACCGCATGCAGTTGATCGGCCGCAACAAGCTGATCATGCGCTGGCTGTCCCACCGCGGCGGCGCCCTGGACTACCGCGACTGGCAACTCAAGCACCCCGGCAAGCGCTACCCGGTGGCGGTCGCCCTCGGCGCCGATCCCGCCACCACCCTGGGCGCGGTCACGCCAGTGCCCGATACGCTCTCGGAATACGCCTTCGCCGGCCTGCTGCGCGGCGGCAAGACCGAGGTGGCCGAGTGCCACACCGCGCTGTGCCGCGAGCACGGCCTGCAGGTCCCCGCCACCGCGGAGTACATCCTGGAGGGCTACCTGGAACCCGGCGAGATGGCGGACGAGGGGCCCTTTGGCGATCACACGGGCTACTACAACGAGGTGGAGCGCTTCCCGGTGTTCACGGTGGAGGCCATCACCCACCGCGAGGCCCCGATCTACCACAGCACCTACACCGGGCGCCCGCCGGACGAGCCGGCGGTGCTGGGCCTGGCCCTGAACGAGGTGTTTGTGCCGATCCTGCGCAAGCAGTTTCCGGAGATCACGGATTTCTACCTGCCGGCGGAGGGCTGCTCCTACCGCATGGCGATTGTGACCATGCGCAAGGAGTACCCGGGACACGCGAAGCGGGTGATGCTGGGGGTGTGGTCTTTCCTGCGCCAGTTTATGTACACGAAGTTCGTGGTTGTCACCGACGACGACGTGAACGCCCGCGACTGGCAGGACGTGATCTGGGCGATCACCACGCGCATGGACCCGCGCCGCGACTGCACGTTCATCGACGACTCACCGATCGACTACCTGGATTTCGCCTCGCCGGTGTCGGGGCTGGGCTCGAAGATCGGCATGGACGCGACCAACAAGTGGCCGGGGGAAACCTCCCGGGAGTGGGGGCGGCCGATCGTGATGGACGAGGCGGTGAAGGCGCGGGTGGACGAGCTGTGGGATGAGTTGGGCATTCTGTCCAAATAATCCTCCCTTTGGAGCCGAGAGCCCGCCCCTCTTTTTCGGGCACAACAGGCCCGGCTTTTCGGGTCATTCAGCCAAATCACGTAGGCTCCAACAGGTTGCTTACTCATTGTACTGGCGCCACCTTCGAGCCCAGTGGCGGCGCGCGAAGCGGGTGCCCCTTTGCCAGACACGCACACAAGTACGTCCCTGTAGGCTCGGCAGCCGGGACGCCGGACCGGGCCATCCATGGCCGCTGACGGTCTGGCAAAGGGGCACCCGCTCCACACGCCTTCGCGTTGAGCCGAAACAGTTTCGTTCAGCTTTTGCGTCAGCCGTATTCGGAAAACACGCCGACAGTTCAAATAGAAGGTCGCGAGCCGGAAGGGGCCGTGTAGCGACCGTCTACGGCCATGGATGGCCGTAGCCGAGCGCGACAGGGATGTCATGCTTTTAGCGTGTCGCGTAGCGGCCCCTTCCGGCTCGCGGCCGCCACCGGACTCGATTAAACGATGGACCGAAGCGAAGGCCGAATGGAAGGCCGAATGGAAGGCCGAATGAATGACCCGAAAAGAGGGCCCGCTGTCGGCCCTACAGGGGGCGGATCAGGATTCGTTGCCGAGCCGCTTGGCGCCGGCACTGGGCATCGGCAGTTCCGGCAGCTTCACGTCCCGTAGCAGCCCTTCCTCGAAGTAGCGCGCGCTGACCTTGGGCTCGCCCAGCGCCCCCAGCAGGCGGCCCAGCTCCGCGCAAACCTCCGGCGTGTGCTGCAGCTTGTAGCTCGCCTCCAGGTAGTCCCGGGCCTTGCCCCACAGCTCGCAGCGGGCCGCCAGCCGACCCAGGCAGAGCAGCAACTGCGCATCGTCACGGTGCTCCTCCAACCAGCTCTCCGCCTGGCTCAATTGCTTACTGTCGCTGGCGCCGTGCACAAACGCATAGAGCCGCACCAGCTCGCTGTCCCAGTCCCGCTTCAGCGCGCGCAGGCAGACCTTTTCCGCCGCGTCGTGGGCGTCCTGGGTAATCAGCAGCGCCACATAGGCGCGCAGCAGGTCGCGATCGCGCTTCCACTGGGCCGGCAGCTCCTGCCAGCGCTGCTGCAGCGCCTGTGTCGCATCGCCGCCGCGGGCCGCCAATTGCAGGCGCCGCCGGTGCACCTGGCGCTCCAGGGCTGCCAGGTCGGCGGCGGGCAGCACCTGGTGCCGGGTCAGGTCCGGCAGCAGGGCGGCCAGGTTGTCCCAGTCCTCCAGGCCCAGGTAGGCCTGGCGCAACAGGTCGAGCACGTGCGGGTGGCGGGCGGCGTTGCGGCGGGCCCGCACCAGGGTGGCCACCGCCTGCTCGTACTGGCCGGCGTCGAGCTTGATCTCCGCCTGGGTCAGCTCCACCGCGATGCCGGCCTGGGCGTCGGAGCGCTCCGCCTCGCCGAGGAATTCGCGCATCTTGTCCTGCTCGCCCAACTCGGAGCTGGCGCGGGCCGCCATCAGGTAGTTGATCATCGGCGTTTCGTTGTGGCGGGCGCCGCGCAGCAGCTGGCGGCGGGATTTCTGCCAGTTGCCCTCGATATAGTTGATCAGGCCGCGATTGGTCAGGCGCGCGGCCTGCCGCCCCCGGCGGGCGCCCATCCAGTGCGCCACCGAGCGCTGGCCAAAAAACAGCTTGCGCACCAGGCGCACCGCGCCGTAGACCAGCAGGGTGAACAGCACCAGCAGCACCAACCCCACCCACAGGCTGGTCTCCAGGGTGTAATTGCCATAGGCAATGAGCACATAGCCGGGATCGGTCTCGATCACGGCCACCACGCCGACGCCCAGCAGCAGGGCGATGAGGATCAGGGCGAATACGCTACGCACGGCTAGTTACCCGTCCCGGCGGCGTCGCGCTCGCGCCGGGCCAGGGCCTCGTCGAGGGCGCGCAGGGAGCGGGAAATATCCGGCAGCGCCACGGTCACGGTCTCCCCCGCCAGCTGTTCCAGTTCGGCGTCCACGGCACGGGCGGCGCGGCCGTCGGACTCGAAAAACTGGGCCACCCAATGGCGGGCGCGCTGCAGGCTCTCGCGATACAGCCGCGCGTTACCCGACAGCAGGGCCACCTGGGACTGCTCCAGCAGCATGCGCAGGTTCTGCCGCACCAACCCTTCCCACTGCGGGTCCATCAGCGCCTGCATCGGCACCTCGCGGCGGCGGATGATGATGTAGTCGGAGAGTTTTTGCAGGGCCGCCTGGTAGCCCTGCTTCAGGCGACCGCGCCAGTCCTCGGCGGGAGCCTCGGCGAGGCGTCGCTCCGCCTCCGGCAATTCGAAAATGGCGAGTTGTCCGGCCTCCTGGGCCAGGGCCGACAGGCGCAGGTACAGGCCCTCGGTGTCCAGTCTAGGCACCGCGCGCAGGGCCGCGAGATCGGCGGCGATGGCGCGGCGCGCGGAGTGCAGGCGGGTGTCGTCGAGCTGCCGGAGAATCGCATCGGCGCTGCGCAACAGGGCCTGGGCCGACTCGGCATCGCCGGTCATGATCAGGCGCTGGTTGGCCAGGCGCAGCAGGTACTCCACCTCCGCCAGCTGCCAACTCTCGCGATCGGCGGCGCTGTAGCGGGCCAGCTCCTCGCCGTGTGCGCTCACCCGGCTGTCGATGCCCTCGAGTTGCGACGACAACTCGCGCAGGCGTCCGGCCTGCTCCGCCAGGCGCGGCTCCAGTTCCGCCAGGCCCTCGCGCAGCTCGCCCTGCAGCTCGGTTTCCAGTGTATCGTTGAGCTCACGCAACTGGGCCTGCTGCTCGCTGGCCTCCATGACCTCGCGCTCGGTAACCGCCTCGAGCATCGCCAGGCGATCGAGCAGGGCGGACTCGCGCCGCTGGGCCTCCAGCAGCAACCAGGCCGCGGCGCCGCCCAGGGCCAGCACCAGCAGCAGGGCGAGCGTGGCAACCACCGGAAAGCCACCGCCGCGGGCGGGCGGGCGGTATTCGTCGTCGCGCCGCTCCGCCACCGCCGGTGCCGGAGGCTCGGGCTGCGCGGGCTCCGGCTCGCCGCCGGGCGTGGGCGGGACATTGTCCGGGGAGATGATGTTGTTGTCCTTGTCGTCGCTCACTCAATCGTCTCCACTGTCTCGCAACCACCGTTCAACCGCTTGCAACATGGCCTCGTCGGAGGCGTTCTCGGCCACCCGCACGCGGCCGAGGCCGGCGGCCTCCGCCGCCTGGGCCACCCGGCGCGAAGGCACCAACAGGGTGGCGCGCTGTCCTAACTTAGAGGTTTCTTCCGGGCTAAGCAACGCCAGCAGGTTATCCAGCCCCTCGCCGCTGCTCAGCAATAACAAATCGGCCCGCCACTCGGCCAGCCGCGCGGCCATCTCGCCCGCGGGCAGTCGTACCGGGGCCCGCCGGTAACAAGCCAACTGGTCTACCCTGGCGCCCCGGCGCCGTGTTTCATCGCGCAGCACCAGCCGCCCGCCCTCGCCCTTGACGATGAGGACGCGCTGGCCGTGCAGATCGCGCAGCGGGGGCAGGCGCAGCAAGCCCTCGCTGTTCATGTCGCGCTCCGGCACCAGCGCCTGGATACCGAAGGCGGACAGGGCGCGGGCGGTACCGGAACCCACCGCGTACCAGTGCAGCCCCACCGGCCACTGCGGCCAGTAGTCCTCCAGCCAGGCCATGCCGTAGTGGACGGCATTGGTGCTGATAAAGATCACATGCTGGTAGAGATCCAGTTGCTGCAATATGGCGCGCTGGGCGGGGTCGGGCTCCGCCCGCGGCTGGAGCTCGATCAAGGGCTGGTGGAAAACCTGCAGACCACGCGCTTCCAGGGCGGCGCGCAATGGCGCTTCCTGTCCCGCGGGACGGGTAACCAATACCCGGCTAGCGGCCATAGACCTCGGCCAGGATCTCGCCGGCCCCCTGCGACAGCAGCTCCTCCGCCACGCCGATGCCAAGGGCCTCGGCCTGCGCCACCGGGGCCGTGGCCTCGGCGCGCAGCAGCAGCGTGCCGTCCGGCCGCCCCACCAGCCCCCGCAGCCACAGCTCGCCGCGCCCGGTAAATTCGGCATAGCAGGCGATGGGTACCTGGCAGCCGCCCTCCAGCCGCCGGTTGAGGGCGCGTTCGGCCGTCACCCGCTGCGCGGTGGGTTCGTGGTGCAGGGCTTGCAGCAGCGCCAGGGTTTGCGTGTCGTCACTGCGCAACTCGATGCCCACGGCACCCTGCCCGCCCGCCGGCAGGGACACCTCGGCCGGAATGCGCTGGCGAATGCGCTGGCTCATCTCCAGCCGCAACAGGCCCGCGGTGGCCAGGATAATGGCATCGTATTCGCCGTCGTCCAGCTTGCGCAGGCGGCTCTGCACATTGCCGCGCAGGAACTTGACCTCCAGGTCCGGGCGCCGCTCGCGCAACTGGCACTCCCGCCGCAGGCTGGAGGTCCCCACCACACTGCCGGCCGGCAGCGCGTCGACGCTGTCGAAGTGATTGCTGACAAAGGCGTCGGTGGGATCCTCGCGCTCGCAGATCACCCCCAGGCCCAGGCCCTCGGGGAAGGCCATGGGGACGTCCTTCATCGAGTGCACGGCAATATCGGCACTGCGGTCCAGCAGGGCGGTCTCGAGCTCCTTCACGAACAGGCCCTTGCCCCCCACCTTGGCCAGTGGCACATCCAGCAGGCGGTCGCCGCGGGAGGTCATGCCCAGCAGCGCCACGTCCAGTCCGGGGTGCGCGGCGCGCAGGGCGTCGCGTACATATTCCGCCTGCCACAGGGCCAGGGGAGATTCTCGGGTAGCAATGGTCAGCGGGCGGGGCATAGGCTTGCATCGGTAAAAAGTGAACCGCCCATGATACCAGTCGCGAGGAGCCTCAGCGATACTGACGACAAGAGCCTCGGCGATATCAACGACAAAAGCCTCAGCGATCCAGCAGCCGCTCCTTGACCGCGGCCAGGTGCCGCCGGCTGACCGCCGGTCGCAAGGTCACGCCCTCCAGCTCCACGCACCAGCCGCCGTCCCCGTTGCGGGCCAGCCGCCTCACGTGGTGCAGCGACACCAGGGCATTGCGGTGCACGCGCAGGAAGGCGTGGCCGAACTCCCCTTCCAGGTCCTTGAGGGAGTCCGGCAGCAGCAACTGGCGCCCGGGGGCAAAGGCGGTAACGTACTTCTGCTCCGCCAGGAAGCAACGCACTTCTTCCACCGGCAGGGTTTCCAGGCCCCGGTGCCCCTGGCTGGAGACCTGGCGCCGCGCTCCCGCCCGCTCGCCATCGTCGCGCAACGCCGCCACCTGCACGCGATTGACGCGAGCCGCGCGCCGCAGGGCCTGCGCCAGTTCCTCCTCGCGCACCGGTTTGAGCAGGTAGGCCGCGGCCTGTTGGCGCAGGGCGTCCAGGGCGTATTCGTCGTAGGCCGTGCAGAATATCACCGCCGGCGGCCGCTCCAGCTCCGCCAGCCGCGCCGCCAGTTCAATCCCCCCCATGCCCGGCATGCGCACATCCAGCAACACCAGTTGCGGATCAAACGCTTCCAGCACCTCGAGCGCCCCCTCGCCGCTGTCAGCCTCGAGGCATTCGACAGCCGGGTCCAGGCGGGCCAGCAGGCGCCGCAGGCGATCACGGGCCAGGGACTCGTCGTCGACAACCAAGACCTTCACGGCTGCTCCTTCGGGACAGTGAGTGGGTAGAACAGGCGCACGCGAAATTCGCCCTCGCGATCATCGATCTCCAGCCCCGCCGCTTCGCCGAACAGGGCCTGCAGGCGCTGGCGAATGTTTTCCAGGGCCATGTGCAGCCCCCCGGAATGCCGCTCCGGGGGCATCGGGTTGCGGACCTCCGCCCGCAACGTGTTGGCGTCGACCGCCACCGACACGCGAATTGTCCCCCCCCGCGGCAGGCGGGCGATACCGTGGTACACCGCGTTTTCCACCAGCGGCTGCAACACCAGGCCCGGCATGGCGACACCCTCCGCCTCCGGGGCAACATCCCAGTCCACCGCCAGGCGCTCGTCCAGGCGCAGCTGCTCGATCCCCAGGTAGCGCCGGCACAGGCGCAGCTCATCCGCCACGGTCGCCGGCTCACCGCTCTCGCGCAGGCTGGCGCGAAACAGTTCGGCCAGGTCCTCCACCGCGCGCTCGGCGCTCTCCGGCCGGCTGTCGATCAGGCTGGCGATGCTGTTGAGGGTGTTGAACAGGAAGTGCGGACGAATCCGCGCCCGCAGGGCATCCAGACGGGCCTGGAGCATTGAACGCTCGCGCAGGCGCAGCTGGTGCTGCAGGAAGAAGTAGCGCAGCGCGATACCGGTCACCACCAGGGCGATCAGCAGGTTGCGCAACAGGGCCCAACTGTCGAAGACCTCGCCGGGGGCCCGGGGGTAAAAGTAGAAGGCGCCGAGGGTACTGAGCGCGGTGACCACCAGCACCAGCGACAGGCCCGCGACGCTCGCCGCCACCAGCCCCATGCCCGGAAAACCGCTGCGCAGCAGACACAGCAGCGCCGCGCTCAGCAGCACCACCCACTGCGCGAACAGCGACGCCTCCGCCAGCAACGTCCAATCGTAGTCGGGCAGGCCGCTGACCGCGAGCGTGTACACCAGCACCAGCAATTCCGTCAGCAGCACAATGACAAACACCTGGCGGGTGCCACAGAGGTCGGGAATGAAAAACTCCCCGGTGGTTTGTGTCGTTATCGTGTCGTCACGCCGCGTTACCGCCAGCCGCATTCGCGCGCCCCCTCTAATGGTTACTGGTATACTTGCATCCCCTATTCGCACCGACAAGTGTAAAACCACCACGCGCCGCAAGCGGCGGTCAGTACCCGGGAGCACCATGAGCAAAGACCAGGACACCAGCAAACTGTGGGGCGGACGCTTCACCGAGGCCACCGACCGTTTCGTACAGCGCTTCACCGCCTCGGTGGATTTCGACCAGCGCATGGCGCAGGAGGATATCGCGGGCTCCCTGGCCCACGCCGAGATGCTGGCCGCGGTGGGCGTGTTGAGCGCCGATGAACTGGCCCAGATCCAGGGTGGACTGGAGCAGGTGCGCGAGGAGATCCAGGGCGGCAGCTTCGCCTGGTCGGTGGAGCTGGAAGACGTGCACATGAACATCGAGGCGCGCCTGACTCAGTTGATCGGCGCCACCGGCAAGAAGCTGCACACCGGCCGCTCCCGCAACGACCAGGTGGCCACCGATATCCGCCTCCACCTGCGCCGGGCCATCGACGACATCGCCGTCGAGCTGGGCCGCCTGCAACTGGGCACCATCGAGCTGGCGGCGCGGCACGCGGACACGGTGATGCCCGGTTTCACCCACCTGCAGACCGCCCAGCCGGTCGCCTTCGGCCACCACCTGCTGGCCTGGAACGAGATGCTGGAGCGCGACCACGGGCGCCTGGCCGACTGCCGCAAGCGCCTGAACCAGTCGCCGCTGGGCGCGGCCGCGCTGGCCGGCACCACCTACCCGATCAAGCGCGAGATGACCGCCGCGGCGCTGGGTTTCGACAAGCCCACCGAAAACTCCCTCGACTCGGTGTCCGATCGCGACTTCGCCATCGAATTCTGCGCCTTCGCCGCGCTGCTGCTGACCCACCTGTCGCGGATGTCGGAGGAGCTGGTGCTGTGGACCTCCGCCCAGTTCGACTTTGTGGAGCTGCCGGACCGCTTCTGCACCGGCTCCTCGATCATGCCGCAGAAAAAGAACCCGGACGTACCGGAACTGGTGCGCGGCAAGACCGGGCGGGTCAACGGCCACCTGATTTCCCTGCTCACCCTGATGAAGAGCCAGCCCCTGGCCTACAACAAGGACAACCAGGAGGACAAGGAGCCCCTGTTCGACACCATCGACACGGTGCGCGACTGCCTGCGCGCCTTTGCCGACATGGTGCCCAACATCCGCCCGCGCCAGGACAATATGCGCGAGGCGGCGCGGCGGGGCTTTTCCACCGCCACCGACCTGGCGGACTACCTGGTGCGCCGCGGCCTGCCCTTCCGCGACGCCCACGAGGTGGTGGGCAAGGCCGTCGCCCACGGCGTGGCCCAGGGACTGGACCTGGCGGAGATGGACCTGGCGACGCTGCAGGGCTTCTACCCGCAGATCGAGGCGGACGTGTTCGAGGTGCTCACCCTGGAGGGCTCACTGGCGGCCCGCGATCACCTGGGGGGCACCGCCCCGGCCCAGGTGCGCGCGGCGGCGGAGCGGGCCCGCGACCTGGTGCAATCGAGAGGCTAGTAACCAGGCAGAGCCTGCCCCATAAACGCAGCGAGTGCTTGCGGTACGTCCCCGCGCCGCTACTGTGCCCGCGGCATTGGCTGCTGGATTAAGGCGTGCCAGCGCCGAGATAGCGCAGGCTGGCCTGGAAAATCACGTCCGGGGCGGTTTCCACCGCGATATCCTCGACCAGCGAGACATCCACCGCCCAGCGCGGCGCGAAGCGCCAGCGGGCGCCGGCGGAGAGCATCACCGCGTCGCCGCCCAGGGCGTCCAGGGCGCTGTCCATGGGCGCGGCGTGGGCATCCAGCTGGCCCAGCAGGGACCAGGACGGCGACAGGCGCCAGGCGAGCCCGGCACCGGCGAACCACAGATCGCGCTCCTGGCGCGGCCCCAGTTCGGCGATTTCGCCGGCCCGCAGGTAGCCCGCCTGCCCGTACCAGCCCAGCGCGCCATCGCCGCTGCCCGCCACCCGCAGTGCGGCGTAGACATCACCCTCGCCGCTGCCGCTAAAGTCGTCCACATCCCCGCTGCCAAACTTGTAGCCCAGGCTGGCGGCCACTTCCACGCCGCCGTCGCGGTACAGCCGCCGCTGCAGCGCCAGGCTGCCATCGCCGATACCGGAACCGCTGTCCAGCACGGCGAAGCGCAAATCCGGATCGGCGTAGCGGTAGTCGATGCGGTCCCGCGGGGCGTCGCCGCGACCGTTGTCCGGCATGCCCCAGAACTCGTGCCAGCCGTCAATGGCGCCGTCCAGCGCGCCGCCGTCCTGGCGCAGCCAGGGCAGCTCGAGCTGCACATCCCATCCCTCGGCCAGGCCGTAGCGCAGCTCGAGGGCCAGGCGCTGGGTCTCGCCGTCGAGGTTGAGTTGCTCGACCCCGGCCCGGTCGCTGACGTAGTGGCTGGCGACAGCGGCGTGCAGCGTCCACTGAAGCGTGCCACTGGGGGTCGTCGTCGCCGCGCGCTGGGCCGGCAGGCCGACCAGCCCGGTGACGGGACTGATATTGCGTACGTGGAGCGGGTCCTGCAGGGGGTCGGCGGCGGTCGCGATCGCCGGCACCAGGGCCGACAGCAGCGCGCCGAACAGAGCGGGTTTTTGAGTCACAGGCTTTGCACTCCTGCCCGGGGAATGGAAGCGCGTCATGATACGGACTGCCCGTGAACCTGACTAGCCGCGACCGGCTGGCGGCGTCAATTGCAAATCGCCGCGAGATTTGCCGGCGCGCGATGGGTATAATCGGGCGTTTTGAACCCGGATCGGACCCCATGCGACAGCTTCTAGCCGCCCTCGCCGCAACCTGCCTGGTATTGGGACTCCAGGGCTGCGGCCAGACCGGCCCGCTCTACATGCCCGACGAAGCACCGCCCACCAACGCCCAGGACGGGGCGGAGGGCGATGGCGGTCCCGAGCCGGTCAACTGAAGATCGAATCACCATGGAACACTTTCACTACCAACAGGGCGAGCTCTTCGCCGAGGGTCTCGCGGCCGCCGCCATTGCCGAGCGTTTCGGCACGCCCTGCTACCTGTACTCCCGCGCCGCGCTGGAGCGGTCCCTGGACGAATACCTCGACGCGCTCGCCGACCGCCCCCACCTGGTCTGCTACGCGGTCAAGGCCAATTCCAGCCTCGCGGTGCTCGACATCCTGGCCCGCCGCGGCGCCGGCTTCGACATCGTCTCCATCGGCGAGCTGGAGCGGGTCATCGCCGCCGGCGGCGACCCGGCGAAGACCGTGTTCTCCGGGGTCGGCAAAACCGCCGCGGAAATGGCCCGGGCCCTGGAACACGGCATCCGCTGCTTCAACCTGGAGTCCGCCGCCGAGCTGGAGGTACTGAACCGGGTCGCCGGGGAACTGGGCCGGCAGGCGCCGGTGTCGGTGCGGGTCAACCCGGACGTGGACGCCCGCACCCACCCCTACATTTCCACCGGGCTCAAGGAAAACAAATTCGGCGTCACCGTCGACGAGGCGCTGCGGGTCTACCGCCGCGCGGCACAGCTGCCGCATATCAGCGTGCAGGGCCTGGACTGCCACATCGGCTCGCAGCTGACCGAGCTCAGCCCCTTTGTCGACGCCCTGCGGCGCCTGCTGGCGCTGGTGGACCAGCTGGCCGCGGAGGGCATCGCCCTGCGCCACCTGGACCTGGGCGGCGGCCTCGGCGTGCGCTACCGCGACGAACAACCGCCATCGGTGGCCGACTACATCGGCGCCATCCGCGAGCAGCTGGGGTCGCGCGAACTGGAACTGGTGCTGGAACCCGGCCGCTCCATCGCCGCCAACGCCGGCATCCTGCTCACCCGGGTGGAGTACACCAAGCAGACGCCGGATCACAACTTCGCGCTGGTCGACGCCGGCATGAACGACCTGATCCGCCCCGCCCTGTACCAGGCCTGGATGGATATCCGCCCGGTGGTACCGCGCACGGATACCGAGACCCAGGCCTGGGACGTGGTGGGCCCGGTGTGCGAGACCGCCGACTTCCTCGGCAAGCAGCGCGAGCTGGCGCTGGCCGCGGGCGATTTGCTGGCGGTGTTCGGCGCCGGGGCCTACGGCTTCGTGATGAGTTCCAACTACAACAGCCGCGGCCGCGCCGCCGAGGTGGTGGTGGACGGCGAGCAGGTCCACCTGGCCCGGGAACGCGAGACCATCGAGGACCAGCTGCGCCTGGAGCATCGCCTCCCGGCCGGAGCGTAGCTGCGCCGATGATGCTCAAGTTCACCAAGATGCACGGCGCCGGCAACGACTTCGTGGTCATCGACCTGATCAGCCAGAAGTGCCGCTTGCGCCCCCGGGACATTCGCAAACTGGCCGACCGCCGCCTCGGCATCGGCTGCGACCAGGTCCTGGTGGTCGAGCCGCCGCGCCGTCCCGATGTCGATTTCCGCTACCGCATCTACAACGCCGACGGCGACGAGGTGGAACAGTGCGGCAACGGCGCGCGCTGTTTCGCCCGCTTTGTGCGCGACAAGAAGCTCACCGCCAAGCGACGCATCTCGGTGGAAACCGCGGCCGGCGTCATCGTGCTCAACGCGCGCGACCACAACCAGGTGGAAGTGGACATGGGCCCGCCCACCTTCGAGCCGGAACAGATCCCGTTCAAGGCCGCGGCGCTCGCGCCCAGCTACACCCTGGCGGTGGCCGGGCGGGAGCTGGAGATCGGCGCCGTGTCGATGGGCAACCCCCACGCCGTGTGGCGGGTGGATGACGTGGACAGCGCCGATGTCGAGGGCCTGGGCCCGCGGATTGAAAAACACCCCGACTTCCCGCAGCGGGTGAACGCCGGCTTCATGCAGGTGGTCTCGCGCGGCGAGATCCGGTTGCGGGTCTACGAGCGCGGGGTCGGCGAAACCCTGGCCTGCGGCACCGGCGCCTGCGCCGCGGTGGTCTACGGCCACAGCCGCGGCTGGCTGGACGATACCGTGACAGTTCACCTGCCCGGCGGTAAGCTTGCCATATCGTGGCGGGGGCCGGGGCACAATGTCATGATGACAGGCCCCACCGCGGTGGTTTTCGAGGGCACGATAAAACTCTGACACCCGCCGGGCCAACCGTCGCGGGTCGCAGTCCGAACAGGGGAGAACACGCCATGTCCGCCAGCAACGACGCCGTCGCCCGCAGCGGTACCGCACTCGATGAAGAACAGGTGCGGGAATACCTCAAGAACAACAGCGACTTCCTGCAACGCCATCCGGACCTGCTGGATTTCCTGCACGTCTCCCACGCCTCCGGCAGCGCGGTGTCGCTGGTGGAAAAGCAGGTCAGCGTGCTGCGCGAGCGCAACATGGAAATGCGCCACCGCCTCAACGCCCTTACCGCCAACGCGCGGGACAACGACAAACTCTACGAACACACCCGCAAGCTGGTGCTGAAGCTGCTCGAGGCCAGCGACCTCGACCAGTTGTGCCATAGCTTCCTGCAGGGCATGCGCGAGGACTTCGCGGTGGAGTACGCCAGCATCATCCTGTTTGGCGACCCCGACGACAGTGGCGGCAGCACCCGTTACGAAACGCCGGAAAAGCTCAAGCTCGAGGTCGGCGGCCTGCTCAAGGGGCGCAAACCCCTGTGCGGCGCCCTGCGCGGGGAGGAGCTCGCCTTCCTGTTTCCCAACGCCAGCGGGGCCGGGGCTCCCGGGTCGGGCTCGGCGGCGGTCATGCCCCTGGGCGCGACCGACAAGCGCGGCTTGATCGCGGTGGGCAGCGCCGACGCCAACCGCTATCACGCCGGCATGGGGACCCTGTTCCTGCTCTATCTCGGCGAGGTCATCGTGCGGCTCCTGGACCGCCTGCCGGCGACGGCGGACAATGACTAGCGGCGCCCGCTCCCGCGGGGGCCACGCGCCGCAGGAGTACATGCGGTGAGCATCGAAGTGATCACCTTCGACCTGGACAATACCCTGTGGGATGTCGACCCGGCCCTGCTGCGGGCCGAGGCCGCCCAGCGGGAATGGTTGCTGCAGCACCGCCCCGGCGCGATCGAGCACCACGACGAGCAAAGCCTGTGGGCGTTCAAGAAGGGCGTGTGGAAACGCCACCCGGAACTCGCCCATCACGTGAGCCAGTTGCGCGTGCGCACCCTGTTCGAGCTGCAGATCGAGGCGGGCTACGGCGAGGCTGAGGCCAGCCGGGGCGCCGAGGAAGCTTTCGCGGTATTCCTGGAGCAGCGCCACGCGGTGGAACTCTACGAGGAGGCGCTGGAAGTGCTGGCGGAGCTGGCCGGGCGCTACCGCCTGGGCGCCCTGACCAACGGCAACGCCGACATCTTCAAGACCGACGCCGGTGAGTTCTTCGACTTCGCCTTCCTCGCGGAAAACGTCGGCGCCAGCAAACCGGCGCCGGACATGTTCCACGCCGCCCTCGACCTGACCGGCGCGCGGCCCGAGCACATCGTCCACGTGGGTGACAACCCCGAGCACGATATCGCCGGGGCACAGGGCGTGGGCATGCACACGGTGTGGATGAACCCGACCGGGCTGCCCTGGGCGGGCGGCACCGCCCCCGACCGGGAAATCGACAACCTGCGCAAGCTGCCCTCCGCCGTGGCGTCCATCGCCGCGGCGCAGGCACCAGACTGAGGGACCCCGACGCCGCTTCGCGGCGTGGCGCCGCCCGGTCCCGGGGTGTCTAGCTGCCCTTCAGGATGTCTTTCTTGGCCCGTTCGTATTCTTTCTCGGTAATGATGCCCTGGTCGTAGGCGGCCTTGAGGTCGATCAGCTGCTGGCCCTGGGTATCGACCTGCTCGACCCGGGTCTCGGTGCTGCTGCCGCAGCCGGAGAGCGCCAGTGAGGCAACAACCACCACGAAAGCGAGTGCTTTGTTCAACGACATTGTTGTTCTCCTTGTTATACCGGCCCGGCCAGACGGCCGGGCTGAATGCCCCCGAAACCGGCGGGCGACCTCCAGGGCCCGCGCACAGGCCCTAGATAGCGTCCTCGCCGGTTTCACCGGTGCGAATCCGGATCACCTGCTCGAGGTCGGACACGAAAATCTTGCCGTCACCGATTTTACCGGTGTTGGCGGAGTTGGTGATGGCCTCGATCGTCGAGTCCACCTGGTCGTCCCCCACGGCGATTTCCAGCTTGAGCTTGGGCAGGAAATCCACCACGTATTCCGCCCCCCGATACAATTCCGTATGGCCGCGCTGGCGGCCAAACCCCTTGACCTCGGTCACCGTGATGCCTTGGACCCCGATCTCCGACAGCGCCGAGCGCACGTCGTCCATCTTGAAGGGCTTGATAATTGCGGTAACCAATTTCATGACGTTATACCTCCGGTCGGTTCGAATGGGTAATTATGGGAGGTGTGGGGTGATTCGCAAGTAGTTTACCCAATGTCGCTCGATCGGGGGCGCGGTGGAATGAATGACCACGAAGAAGAATGAGCCTCTGCCCGAAAACGGGCGGGGGCCACGCCCACTGCATGAGACGCGGCCAGCCTGCCTTTGGTCGAATGAATTCGACCCTACGGGGGTCATCCACAAGCCTTGCTGGTCGAATGAATTCGACCCTACGGGAGCCATCCACAAGCCTTGCTGGTCGAATTCATGCGACCAAGCAAGGGCCCGGGCATGGTTCTACTGTAGGGTCGAATTCATTCGACCTTTACCCTTGCCGTAATACAAATAAAAAAGGGGGGCCAAAAGGCCCCCCAAACACGCATCCGAAAATGCGCCCGCAAGCTTATTTGGCGGTGACGAACTCCGGGTAGGCCTCCAGGCCGCACTCGGAGAGGTCCACACCCTCGTATTCCTCTTCCTCGCTGACCCGCAGGCCGATGATCATCTTCAGCACGAACCAGACGATGAAGCTGGTCACGAACACCCAGGAGAAGATCACCAGGGCGCCGATCAGCTGGCCCATGAAGGTGGCGTCGGCATCGGACAGCAGCACCGCGAAGATACCCCACAGGCCGACCACGCCGTGCACCGAAATGGCGCCCACCGGATCGTCGATCTTCAGCTTGTCCAGGGTCACGATACTGAGCACCACGACCACGCCGCCGATGGCGCCGATGATGGTGGCCAGCAGGGGCGAGGGGTCCGCAGGCTCGGCGGTGATCGCCACCAGGCCCGCCAGGGCGCCGTTCAGGGCCATGGTGAGGTCGGCCTTGCCGAACAGGATGCGCGCCAGGGCCAGGGCCGCGATCAGGCCACCGGCGGCCGCCGCGTTGGTGTTGAGGAACACGTTGGCCACCTCGTTGGCCACCGCGATACCGCCCAATTTCAGGGTCGAACCGCCGTTGAAGCCGAACCAGCCCATCCACAGGATGAAGGTGCCGAGGGTGGCCAGGGGCATATTGGCGCCGGGGATGGCGTTGATGCTGCCGTCACTCTTGTACTTACCCTTGCGCGCACCGAGCAGCAGGACGCCGGCCAGGGCGGCGGCCGCACCGGCCATGTGCACGATGCCGGAACCGGCGTAGTCGCTGTAGTTCAACGCACCGATCAGGGGCACGTCCTTGCCGCCCCAGGTCCAGCCGCCCTCGATCGGGTAGATGAAGCCGGTCATCACCACCGCGAAGGCCAGGAAGGCCCACAGTTTCATGCGCTCGGCCACGGCGCCGGAGACGATCGACATCGCGGTGGCGACAAAGACCACCTGGAAGAAGAAATCGGACGCCCCGGAGTAAACCGAGTCACCGTCAAAGCCGGCCTCGGCGGAATCCGCCAGCACCTGGGCCACCGCGGCGTCGTCCATCTGCGCCACGGTGGTCACCCCGGACAGGAACCAGCCGCCGTCGTACATGAAGTGGTAGCCGCAGACCAGGTACATGGTGCAGGCCACCGCGAACAGGGCCACATTCTTGGTCAGGATTTCGGTCGTGTTCTTGGCCCGCACCAGCCCGGCCTCGAGCATGGCAAAGCCGGCGGCCATCCACATCACCAGCGCGCCGCACACCAGGAAATAGAAGGTGTCGATTGCATACTGCAATTCGAAGATATTGTTTTCCATGGGTATAGACTCTCTCTTTTAAGGGGTCCGGAAGGTTTAGATCGCGTCTTCGCCGGTTTCGCCGGTGCGAATGCGAATGACCTGTTCCAGGTCGGACACGAACACCTTGCCGTCACCGATCTTGCCGGTATTCGCCGCCTTGGTGATGGCGTCGATGGTCTGGTCGACCACGCCGTCCGCCACCGCCACTTCGATTTTCACCTTGGGCAGGAAATCGACCACGTACTCCGCCCCCCTGTAGAGCTCGGTATGCCCCTTTTGCCGTCCGAAGCCCTTGACCTCGGTGACGGTGATCCCCTGGACACCGATCTCGGACAAGGCCTCGCGCACATCGTCCAGTTTGAATGGCTTTACGATCGCCGTGATTAGTTTCATGGAACTCTCCCGGTTCTTTGTGAGCGCCCTCGCGGGCGCCGGTTACGGAATGTCAGGCCTGCCGCTTACATGCTCTTGGAGACAGTGAACACCACCGTGTCGTCGCCCCACTCGGTACCGAACACGTCCTCTTCGTCGAGGTCGGTGCCGACGTAGGCCAGGCTCCAGTCGACCGCCAGGAAGGAGTAGGTCAGGCCGACGGAATAATCGATGTAGGAGCCCTCGTCGGTGGCCAGGAAGCCGCCGTCCTCATCGAGGTCGTTGTAGCCGACATGGAAATCCAGCGACAGGTTTTCCCCCAAACCCAGGCTGTAGTCCCCGTAGTAATAGAAGAACTTCTCGGTCTCGCCGTAGTAGTCGTCGGAGTACGCCATCCCCAGGGTCACGTCCCAGAACGACACGCTGCCGTAAACTTCCTGGTAATCACCCTCGGCGCCCTCGTCCCCCGGGTAGTCGTAGTACAGATAGCCGACGTCCACCCCGACGCCGCTTTCGGTTTCCATCGACCAGCCAACGTAGTAATCCAGCTCCAGCGAACCGTCGAAGCCGTCGTTGCTGTCGAAATCGACCGTTGATCCCCAGGTCCCGATATAAATGCCACTGTCGAAGGCCAGGTCGAAGCCGCCCTGGAGGGCGATATCCTCGTTGGACTGCGAAATGCCCCGGAAGCGGTAGTCGCTGGTCAGCGCGACGTTGGCGCTGATCTCCGGCTCCGCCATGGCGGACGAAGCCCCGGCCAGCAGGGAGGCCGCGACAGTGGCGGGAAGCAGTTTCTTGTAAGACATATTTCCGTTCTCCTTGTAGTGGGCCCCTGTGCCGCGATTTGTTGTGTAGCTTGCTGCGTACGTCACGGGGCACATATCGCGAAACTTGCACAACGGAAATTGCACATGCTGTGCCAGGTAAATTTTTTTATATGAAAATCAAAAGGATAGAGGTTTTATCGACGTATCGGGCGCAACCGATGGCCGGCATAAGGCCCGCGCCAAAGCACCACAACTGTGCAACGCCCCCATTCAGTGCACCCAAATGACCTGTGCCCGCCCCGCGAAATCCACTAGACTGGCGCAGACTTCAAACACACAGCACAGGCCCGGCACATGGCACTCAAACCACCCCCCATCGGCGACGTCATCCAGCAGGTCAACACGCTGGTCGGCGACAGCGGGCTCAAGGGCGAGGTGGACCGCGGCCTGCGCGGCCTGGCCCAGGCCGCGCTGACCCGGCTCGACGTGGTGAGCCGGGAGGAATTCGACGCCCAGGCCGCGATCCTCAAACGCACGCGGGCCAAGGTCACGGCACTGGAAGCGGAGCTGGACGCCCTCACCCGGGAGCTGGAAGCCCTGGAGAAAACCCGGCAATAACAGCCCGGCTATACGGGCCCAGCTAGACCGGCCCGGCCACTGGCTGGCGGCCGGCAAAAGAGCCCGCCAACAACCGCGCCGCCCCGGCGGCGCCTGCTCACGGACGAGCGATGGACCTTTCCGTTGTCTACAGCCGGGCCTCGGTCGGCCTCGAGGCGCCCCTGGTGCAGGTGGAAACCCACCTGGCCAACGGCCTGCCCGCGTTCAACATCGTCGGCCTGCCGGAAACCGCGGTGCGCGAAAGCAAGGATCGCGTGCGCTGCGCCCTGTTGAATTCAAACTTTGAGTTTCCCGACCGGCGCATTACCGTCAACCTGGCCCCGGCGGAACTGCCCAAGGAGGGCGGGCGCTTCGACCTGCCGATCGCGCTGAGCATCCTCGCCGCCTCCGGGCAATTGCCCGACGACACCCTGGAGCGGCACGAGTTTCTCGGCGAACTGGCCCTGGACGGCCACCTGCGGCCGTCTCCGGCGGTGATCCCCGCCGCCCAGGCCTGCACCGAATCGGGGCGGGCACTGGTCGTCGCGCCGGCCTGCGCCCCGCTGGCCGCCCATGTACCGGGCAGCCGGGTACTCACCGCCGACCACCTGCTGGACCTGTGCGCCCACCTGAACGGCCGCGCGCCACTGTCGCCCTGCGCGCCCGGCGACGACGGCCTGGCGCCGCCCCACTACCCGGACCTGAACGAGGTCGCCGGCCAGCCCCTGGCCTGCCGCGCACTGGAGGTGGCCGCCTGCGGGGGCCACAACCTCCTGCTCAGCGGCCCGCCCGGTACCGGCAAGACCCTGTTGGCCAGCCGCCTGCCCGGTATCCTGCCACCGCTGACCGCGGAGCAAGCACTTACCAATGCGGCATTGCAGAACTTCTATCACCACAACCCGGGCAATATCCGCCGGCGCCCCTTTCGCCAGCCCCACCACACCGCCAGCGCCGCGGCCCTGGTGGGCGGCGGCGGCCGCCCCCGTCCGGGGGAAATCTCCCTGGCCCACGGCGGCGTGCTGTTCCTCGACGAGCTGCCGGAGTTCAGCCGGCATGTATTGGAGGTCCTGCGCGAACCGCTGGAGTCGGGGGAGATTACCCTGTCCCGGGCCAGCCACAAGTTCACCTTTCCGGCGCGCTTCCAGCTGGTGGCGGCGATGAACCCCTGCCCCTGCGGCTACCTGGGGGACCCGGAGCGCGCCTGCCGCTGCACCACGGACCAGATACACCGCTACAGTCAGCGCATCTCGGGGCCGCTGCTGGACCGCATCGACCTGCAGGTCGGCATGCCGCGGGTGAGCGCCGCCGTCATCCTGCGCGGCGAGCAGCGGGCGGAGGATTCCGCCACGGTGCGCCAGCGGGTGGCCTGGTGCCGGGAGCGGCAACAGCTGCGCCAGCACTGCACCAACGCCGAGCTGGCGAGTGAACGCCTGATGGTGGTGTGCCGGCTGGAACCCGCGGAGCGCCGCCAGCTGGAGCAGGCGGCGGACAGGATGCAGTTATCGGTGCGCGCCCTGCACCGCTCCCTGCGGGTGGCCCGCACCCTGGCGGACATGGCCGGCGCGACACGGGTGGACGAGGGGCATATCGCCGAGGCCCTGGCCTATCGGGCGCAGGATGGCGAATATAGCGTGGGATGAAAGCAACGAGGCCGGGGGCGCCGGCCGCCGGGGCGCCGGCCGCCGGAACGCCGGCCGCCGAAGCGCCGAAAGAGAGACCGGTTGCGCGCGACGCATCACAGCATAATGGCCGTGGCCGATCCCTTTGCAATGAGCTTGCCCGCCCCGTTGCGAATCCAGCCCTCCGCGGTCGCGGTCCGGCGCCCGCGGTGTTCCAGCCGCCCCTCCACGATGACCGGGTCGTGGTCCAGGCGAATGGGGCGGAGGAATTTCACCGCCAGGTCGATAATGGTGTGGCTCTCCCCCGGCGCCAGGGTCGTCATGACCGCGGCCCCCATGGCGGTATCGAGCAGGGTCGACATCACCCCGCCGTGAATGCCACCAATGAGGTTCACATGCGCTTCCTGTGGGGTATAGCGGTAAACAACGCTGCCCTCGTCGATTGCAAGCACGTCGTAACCCATGTTTTGCGCGATGCCAAAGCGTGCGTCGCCGGCCTCCTCGAAGACCTTCAACCGTTCCAGACCGCTGAGGTGGCCGTACCGTTCATGGTAATTGATCATAGAAATTTACTTCGTCCTGTACTGGCAGTGTCGGCGATCCACCCGGTGTCACTGCGCCAGCAACTGGCAAATATCCCGGCGTACAATCTTGCCCACGGGGTTGCGCGGAATGTCCTTCCACACATGGTATTGCTTGGGCGCCTTGACCGGCCCCACCCTGGCCTTGATCCGTTCGCGCAAATCGTCGAGCGGGAGCGAACCCTCCCGCGCGCGAATAACCGCCTCCACGCGCTCTCCCCAGTAGTCGTCGGCCACCCCGACCACCACGCACTCCAGGATGCCGTCGACCTCCATCAGCGCGCTCTCAACTTCCGCCGGATACACATTGAATCCCCCGGAGATGATGACCTCCTTTGAGCGACCGCAAATGTAGAGGTAGCCCTGCTCATCGAGATAGCCCAGATCACCGGTGTACAGCCAGCCATCGCGGATCGCCTCGGCGGTCTTGTCGGGGGACTCGAAATAACCGGGCGTCACGATGTCGCCGCGCACCGTGATTTCGCCCACGGCGCCGGGCTCACAGGGCCGCCCCCCCGCGTCGCGAATACACACGCTTGCAAACGGGGCAGCCCGGCCCACCGAGGCGCGCAGGTGGTCCAGGCGCATTTCCTCGGGTCCCAGGGCGGAGATCATCATCGGCGCCTCGGTCTGGCCGTAAACGGTGGAAATGCAAGGCCCCAGGGCCGCCTGGGCCGCGGCGATCTTCTCGCCGGGCATGGGTGCCGCGCTGTAGGTCAGGTGACGCAGGGAGCGCATCGCCTCCGGTGTGGCCAGGGGGGACTCGATCAATTTGTAGATCAGTGTCGGCGGCATGAAGGTGACGGTGACACCCGCGTCGCGTATCGCCGCCACCAGGGCATCCGGGTCCACCTTCGTGGACAACAGGTGCTTGCCCCCCGCCGCGAGGATGGGCAGCACGTAGTGCGAGGCGCCGTGGGTTAGCGGCGCCACCGCCAGGTTGATGTCCCGCGCCTTGAGCTGGTAGAAGTCCTGGAAGCTGGCGATGACCGCGGCGACGTTGCGGTGGGTCTGCACCACGCCCTTGGGCTCCCCGGTGGTGCCGCCGGTAAATTTGATCGCCATCACCGCATCCAGGGCGGGCCTCGCCGCGGTGAATGGCCGCCCCCGGTGTGGCGCGCACACCGTGTCCATGCTCTCGCCACCCGCGGGCGCCCCGTCGAGATAAATCGTCGGCGTACCCGGCGCATCGAGCGCTCCGGCGGAATAGCTGTCGACCAACAACAGTTCGGGCCGCACCCGCGCCAGGGCCGCGGCGTTCTGCTCCCGACCGTTGCGCGGGTTCATCGGCACCCAGATACGCCCGGCAAGTACGATCGCCAGAAAGGCGCAGAGGTGGTCGCAGCTATTGCGCGCGCAGATCGCGACCTTGCCGCCCTCTGGCACGCGCTCGGCGATGGCGGCGGCCAGGGCCTCACTCTTCGCGCTCAGCTCGCGATAGCTGAGGCAGTCATTCTCGTCCTGTGCGGCAATGGCCTCGGGATCCATCGCCAGCCCCTTGTATAAACAGTCGACGGGATGGTATTGCTGCAAATCCTGGCTCATATCAGCGACTCAATACCGTGACCACGGTGGCGGCTTCCTCCACCTCGTAGAACCCGCCGCCGTTCTCGGCCACCGCCACCCGGGCGCCCTCGACCTGCCGCTTGCCCGCCTGCCCGCGCAGCTGCTGGGTGAGCTCCACCAGCTGGGCGACACCGGTGGCTCCAACAGGGTGCCCCTTGGATACCAGGCCGCCGGAAGGATTCACGGGCACCTTGCCACCCAGGCGCGTGGCCCCGCTCTCGGCAAAGGCGCCGCCCTCGCCGATATCGCACAAGCCGAGGTTTTCGACCTGCTGGATCTCGGCGAAGGCCGAGGCGTCGTGCAGCTCCACCACATCCACGTCCTGCGGACCGATCCCGGCCTGCTCGTAGGCCGCGAAGGCGGCGCGCCGGCCCAGGTGATTGGCGTAGTCCGTCGGCTCGCGACGGGTACCGCTGACCAGGCTGATACCCGCGATACGTACCGGCGGGTTTTCACGAAAGCGCGAAAGCACACGCTCGCCGCAGATGACGGCCGCAGCGGCGCCATCGCTGATCGGCGCGCACATGGAGCGGGTAAACGGCCAGCTGATCAGCTTGTCCGCCAGTACCTCATCCACCGTCATGTCGTGCTGGTACTGGGACAGGGGATTCATGGTGGAGTGCCAGTGGTTTTTGGCGGCCACCGCCGCCAACTGCCGCTGGGTGGTACCGAAGGTCTGCATGTGCAGGCGCGCGAAAGCAGCGTACATGTCCATGAAGAAGCTGTGCTCGCCAGCACCCGGCTGCCGGACCGATGCGGGAATCAATTCCGGCGCCATGGCCGCAAGACCGGCCCGTGTGTCCTCGATGGTGTGGATATCGGTGCCGCCCATGAAGGCCTGCAGCATCGCCGCTTTTTTTTCCGGAAAGAACATCTTTTCCGCACCGACCACCAGGGCGATGTCGCACAGGCCCGCGCGGATATGGGCGTAGGCCTGCAATAGCGCGGTGCTGCCGCTGGCGCAGGCGTTCTCGATATTGGCAATGGGAATGCCCTCGAAGCCCATGGCGCGCAGGGCGCACTGCCCGCGAATCGTGTTCTGGCCCTCCAGCAGCGCCTGGCGGGTATTGGAAAACCAGGCGGCCTGGATGTCCTCCCGCGCCAGGCCCGCGTCCGACAGTGCCTGGGCTACCGCCTCCTGCGTCAACTGTTTTACCGAGCGCTGGGGAAATTTCCCCAGCGCGGTCATACCGATACCCGCGATGTACACATCGTCCGTCATCACCGTGCCCTGAAATGAAGTTAAGTGGTTGGAAGTTGGCGCGCCGACGACCGCCGGCGCGCAGGGACTCAGCCCCGCATCACCTTGCACTGCACGATACGGAAACGGGAGGTGACAAAGGCCAGGTCCGCCAGGCAGGCATTGCCCGCGGGGTTCAGGCCGGTGACGTGGTAGTCCGAGTAGGCCGCGGCGAAATTGATCGGCATGCCGTGCAGGTTGACCGCCACCGAGGCGCCGGCGGCGTGGTAGGCCTCCACCGCGCGCTCGATAAAGTCCTCGTCGACGGAGTACACGTGGGAGGCAATCGCGCCGCAGTCGCGGGCGTTGCCCGCGGCGTCCTCGATGCAGGCCTGCGCCGAGTCGTTGGCGATCACAAAGGACACCGGCCCGAACACCTCCTGGCGGTACCACTCCCGGTCGGCGCCGGTGGCGGCGATCACCAGCGGCGTGGCGGTGCGGGCATTCGGGAAGTCGGGGTTGGCATAGGGCGCGGAGTCGCGCAGCAGGCGTTCGCCGGCCAGTTCGCGGTAGCGGTCCACGTTGTCCTGCACCGAGGGGTCGAACAGCGTGCCGCACAGCGTGGCCGCGCGCTTGGGGTTTTCCAGCCAGCCGTCCACGGCGCGACAGATCGCCGCCTGCACCTCGGCCAGCGGCACCCGCGTATCGCCCACGCGCACACCCTCGGCGGGCACATGGATATTCTGCACGCTGGTGCACATCTGCGCCGAGGCCTGGCACAGGGACTGGGCGATGGCCCGGGCGGTCGCGTCCAGGTCGTGGGTGGATTCCAGCACCACGGCGTTACAGCCAGCGGTCTCGGTATACACCTGCTTGCCCGGGCAATTCTGCTCCAGGTAGCTGCCAAAGCGCGGGCTGCCGGTAAAGTCGACGATCGCGGTGTCCGGATGCGCCACCAGTTGCAGGGCCACCGGATCCTCCCGCGTATCCACCGCCAGCGTCACCAGGTTGGGGTCGTAACCCGCCTCCGCCAGCACCTCCCGGCACACCTTCGCCACCATCGCCACCGGCAGGGTCGCCGCCGGGTGGGGCTTGATCACCACCGGGTTGCCAGTGGCCAGGGAGGCGCACAGCGCCGGGTAGGTATTCCACAGCGGGAAGGTGGCGCAGCAGATCACCACACTGACGCCGCGGGGCACCAGGCGGTAGCGCTTGTCGAGGGACGCCGCGCCGTCACCGCCGAAGTTGCGTTCCCAGTGGGCGCTGGCGGGCACGTCCGCCATCGCCTTGTGGGCGCAGGCCAGGGCTTCCAGGCCCCGGTCCAGGGCATTGGCGCCAGAGCCCGCAAAGGCCATGACATAGGACTGGCCGGAGGTGTGCATGGTGGCGTGGGCGTTGGCGAACAGCTGCTCGCCGCAGCGATGCAGGATTTCCAGGCACACGCCGACCCGCTCGGCGGGCGCGGCCGCGGCCCAGGCCGGGCGCGCCTGATCGATAGCGTCATACAGGGTATCGACGTCCACTTTCGGGTAGCGGATGCCCAGGGGCTCACCGGTGTAGGGCGAAACCTCCTCGCCGACGCGGCCCGCCTCCGCCGGCTGCTCCAGGGGAAAGTCGCCGCCCAGCAGCGCCTCGAAATCCGCCTTGCCGGCGGCGGGCTTGTCCTCGCCGTGGATTTTGGTGCTGGGGCTTTCCGGCCAACCGCTCCAGGAATAGCGTTTGGCGCAGGCGTCGAGGGCCTTGTCGAGGGTGTCGCGGTGCTTGGCAAACCAGTCAGTCATGGAATCGTCCCGGGCAGAATATCAAGGGGCGGTAACGATGCCACACTTAAGTCTGTTTATGCAACCAACATGGTCCCCGCATGCGCCAGGCGCGGCCAGCCCGCTAGCGCGCCCTGCCCTGCCCCGCGGCTTCAATGGTGAAATCGACCTCGTGGGCCCGCAGCTCGCCGCCGCAGACATCGCAGACCACCCGCCCGTGCAGCGTTTCGCCGCAGGCGGTGTGCTCCAGGCACATCGGCCGCCCGGCGCCGCTGGGATCGCACCAGCGGTCTCCCCATTGCAGCACGGTGAGAAACCAGGGAAAAAGATCCCAGCCCTTGGCCGTCAGGTGGTATTCGTGTCGCGGCGGGCGCTGCTGGTAGAGCCGGGTCTCGAAAATGCCCTCCTCCACCAGAAAACGCATCCGGTCCGACAGGATGTTGGTCGCCACCGGCAATTCCCGGTGAAACTCCTCGTAGCGGTGCAGGCCGTGAAAGGCCAGGGCGATCACATTGGCCGTCCAGCGATCGCCGATCAAGTTGATCAGGTTGCGGTAGACACTGCGCGCGCTGGGCACGTCGTCGACCGACAGCGACGAGCGGCGGCGCACCTTCTTGTCGCGCACATCGCGGGTGGCGCCGGGGCCCGGGTGGTATTCCACCTCGCGGCCGTCCACGTCGCGGTGGCAGTGCGCGCATTCCATGCGCGGGGTGCAGGGTTTGCCGCAGCTCCGGTGCACCAGGTGTACGGCCTGGATGGCCGGCGTGTCGAAATAGCGGTCCTCCCACACCACCGCCATCAGGGCGTTGTGGTAGAGGTCCACGGACTTGCGGGTGAGGTGGTAGCTGGTGTTGCGCCCGGCGCCGCGCCGGCGCAGGCAGTCGTGGTCCTGCAGCCACTTCAGGCGGTCGGACAGAACGCCGCGGGAAATCCCCGTCTCCTGCAGGATGGCGCTGAAGGAATGGATCCCCCAGAACACCTCCTGGAGGATCAGCAGGCACCATTTGTCGCCGATCTGGTCCAG
Source organism: Parahaliea mediterranea (assembly GCF_017255185.1). Classification (GTDB taxonomy): domain Bacteria; phylum Pseudomonadota; class Gammaproteobacteria; order Pseudomonadales; family Halieaceae; genus JAFKCZ01. The sequence continues at coordinate 28,617 of NZ_JAFKCZ010000013.1, read as the reverse complement.
CGCCCGGTTGATGGAGCTGGCGCGTGTGGTGAGTTCCGTCATGTCCCCGACCAGGTTGCCAAACAAAGCATTGTGCACAAACCCGGGCGGGAATTCAGCCGGCTGCCGCCACCGCCTTCGGCGGTGGCGGACATTTCTAGGCCTTCACGCCTCAAAAGTGCTTGGTGAAGGTAACCCCGTAGGTGCGTGGCTCCATGTAATACTCGGACGTCACGCCGGTCGGATCCACAATCTGGTGGGCCAGCACCAGCTCGTCGGAGAGGTTCTTGCCCCACACGTCCACCGAGAGGCTGGTGTCCACGCTGGTCCAGCTGACGCTGGCGTCCAGAATGCCCACCGCTTCCTGGGTCTCGCGCTCGCGGTTCTGTGGCCCCAGGAAGTAGTCGTCCTTCCAGCTGTAGGTCGCGCCAAGGTCCAGGGTGGAGCCACCGGCCAGGGGCCAGCGGTAATTGGCGGTCACCGTGTAGGACTGCTCCGGCGCGTAGGACAGGTTGTTGCCGGACAGGTCCAGGCCGTTGGCGTTGATGAACTCCTCGTAGCTGGCGTCGTTCCAGTTGTAGCTGGCGCTCAGGGTGAGGTTGTCCACCGGCATGATGTCGAAGGAGGCCTCGACACCCTCGGACTGCGCCTGGGCGTTGAGCAGCACCAGCAGGAACCGGCTGTTGAGTTCGAATACCTGCAGGTCTTCGTAGTCCATGTCGAAGTAGGACAGGTTGAACTGCGCGCGGTTGTCCCACCAGGACGACTTCATGCCGAACTCGATGTTTTCCACGAACTCCGGGTCCACGGGCTGGATGGCCGCCTCGACGGTGTTGGTCTGGGACTGGAAGGCGCCGCTCTTGTAGCCCTCGGAGTAGGTGGCGTAGAACATCATGTCGTCGGTCAGGTTATAGGACAGCGACACTTTCTGGGTCACCTTGGACCAGGAGTCGCTGGCGCTGGCGGGCGCCGGGAATTCCGGCAGGATCAGCGGCACACCGGAAGGCGAGGTACCCAGCAGGTCCAGGGCATTCTGGGTGATGTCCTTCTCGTCCTCGGCCCAGCGCAGGCCGTAAGTCAGTGTCAGTTGCTCGGTCAGGTGCCAGTCCATCTGGCCATAAACCGCGATGCTCTCGGTGGTGTTGTCCTGAGTGAACAGCACATTGCCGATCGGCGCCAAACCCAGCCCCTGCAGCAGGGAACTGTACTGGGTGTAGTACTCCTCGTCGCGCTCGACGTCCTCTTGCATGAAGAACACGCCCGCCAACCAGTCAATGCGGTCGCTACCGCCGGCCAGGCGAAGCTCCTGCGACCACTGGGAAGCTTTCTCATCAACGGCGTCGACCACGTTTTCGGGGCCGGTGAACGATCCCGGAGGCAGCGGCACCCCTTCTGGCGAAGGCGCATCCAGGTCGATCAACGGCAGACCGGTCAGGTCGTCCACCAGGTTGTAGTCGCTGGAACGCCAGGCGGTGATGGAGGTCAGCGTCGCCCAGTTGAAATCGTACTCGAAGCGGGCCATCAGTCCGCTCACCTCGCGCTCCTGGCTGGTGTCGAACTGACTGGCGCAATTGCGCTCGTCGGCCTTGTAGCGGTCCGACATCGCCCCCTCCCAGAAGGGCGCGAGACCGGCAATGGCCTTGTCCAGGTTCTGGATGTGGCGACAATTGCCGTTGGTCTTGTTTTTGGCGTAATCGGCACCCAGCAACAGCTCGCCATTGGCGCCGACATCAAACAGCAACTGGCCGCGTACGCTCCAGTTTTCCAGATCGCCCAACTCCTCGCCGCCATTGGCCGCGCCAATGGTGCCGCCAATTAACTTGCTGGCGGAGAAATCACCCGCGGTGGCAACTTCCCCGGGGGTAATCACATTTTCACCAAAGCCATCGCGCTCACGCCAGGAAAACACCAGCTTGCCCGCCGCGCTATCGCCCAGGGGACCGGAGGCCAGGCCCTGCAGGTGCAGCAGGCTGTCGCTGCCAACCGAACCGCGCACCCGCATTTCCGGCTCGCGCGAGGGGCGGGAGGTGACGATATTGATAGCGCCGCCATTGGTGTTCTTGCCGTACAGGGTGCCCTGGGGCCCGCGCAGGATCTCGATGCGCTCCAGGTCGAACAGGTCAAAGCCGACCCCGCCGGTGCGACCGATATAGACCTCGTCCAGGAAGATCCCCACCGCCTGGTCGGAAGCCGCCGAGTCGGAACCGTTGCCAATACCGCGGATGTAGACCCGCGGCTCGCCAATGTTGGCCTCGACAAAACTGAGCCCCGGCGTGCGGAAGGCAATGTCGTTCATGCCGTCGATCTTGCCCACTTCGATGTCGCTACCCGACAGCGCGGCGACCGACAGCGGTACATCCTGGATACTTTGCGAACGTTTTTCGGCGGTAACCACCACCTCCTCCAGTTGTGCCTGGGCGGCGTGGGTAACCGCAAATGCGAGCGGGAGCAGGGCGAACGCGGACGGACGCAATGTTTTCATCGTCATTGGAGCCTCTTGGTAATGCGTTTATGGTTTATTGAATGTGTTTTGCGGGAACAAAAAGCGCCGGCGCTCAGCCGCCGGCGTAAATTTCCTCGCCCCGGGCCCAGGTGGCATGGAAACCGTAGGGCACCCGATGGGGCAGGCGCACCCGCGCCACCGGGCCGGCCTCAATGTCGGTGGCGTCGAACACCAGGCACTGGGACTGCCAGTTGTTGCTGTCGGTCACCAGGGTGATGACATAGCCGTCATCCTCCGGGGATTCGGCGGTGGCGCCGAGCTTGGGCGCGAACACGGCCTCGCTGCCGAATACGCCGGGGCCGTAATCCCACTGCCAGCGGCGACCGCTGTCGTTGTCGTACTTCACCAGGCCGGTGAAGCGCAGGGTGTAGCCGCCCTCGTGGTGCAGGGGAATGCGCTGGTGATAGGCGAAGCGGCTCTTGAGCCCCATATACAGGGGGTTGGTTTTGTTGAACTCGGTGTTGAGGTCGTCGATGTCGCCCTCGCGCACCTCGCCGGTGCGCATATTGAAACACCAGCGGTAGTTGTTCGCCTCCAGGCGCATGTAGGCCAGCATGTGGGCGAGCTCGCCCTCGCCGGGCTGCGCGCTGGGCATCGGGTTGATGGAGCGGCAGCCGTCCATGATCACCCAGTCGCCCTCTTCCCAGCAATTGCTGGTGTGCAGGATGTAGCAGGGCTCGCACTCGAACCAGCGCACCTCGCTGCCGGCGCCGTGGCGCGGAATGATGCCGAAGCGGGTGGGGATGTCGCGGTGGAAAGTCAGCACCCGGTAACCGTGTTTGCGCAGCACGTCCATGTCGTGGAAGAAGGGCAGGTCGTGCAGGATGGTGTAGTTGCGGCTGACGCCGATGTCGTGGGGCAGGCGCGGCCCCGGCAGGTCGATGGCCACCTCGTGCTGCACTTCACCGCGGGCGTTGGCCACGCCGTAGGTCATGTAGGGGGGCTCGTTGCCGTAGTCGAAAAACAGCAGCTCCCCGGTCGCCGGATCGACCTTGGAGTGGGCGGACAGGCGCCGCTGGTCGCGCCCCTTGAGATCGAAATAGCCGCGCGTGTTCAGCTTGTGCGCGTCGACCCGATAGGGGTGGCCGGCGTTGTACCACAGGCTCATCAGGTCGCCGTCGTAGAAGAACACATCGGTGTTGGAGGTGTCCTTGATGCCGAAGGGCGACAGCTCGTAGTCAAAGGGCCCCATGACACCGGGGGAAATGGAGCGCCCGTCACGGTGCTCGCCCTGCAGCGCCAGGGTATCGACATAGCGATTGCGGTAGCTGGCAACCCCGTCGCGGAAGTAAACCCCGTGAATCATGCCGTCGCCGTCGAAGGGGTGGTAGCGGTTCTTGGGCTGGAACACCGGGTTGGGCCCATTGCGGAAATAGGCGCCGCCCAGGTCCGCCGGCAGCTCTCCCTCGACCTCGAGCCCCGCGACATCCAGCTCGCTGGTGGTGGGCGCGTAAACGCCGTGAAGATAGGGATTATCCAGGGTGTAGATCCACGGCTGGGTATCGTCGAATTCGGCGACGCCACCGATGCACTGATCCACCGAGGGGTACTCCGTGACCTTGCTGAGTGATTGCATAACAGACTCCCGACCAGGTACTTGCGTAACGAGACTTAAGAATATAGTCTATTTACGAAAGTGACAACCCCCCCTCACCCGGAGTCGCCAAATCGTGGATTTGATCACCCTCCTGGCCCTGAATGCCGCCCTGGTCCTGGCCGCCGTGCTGCTGCTGTGGCTGGCCAGTATCCCCCTGCGCGACATCAGCATCATCGACATGGCCTTCGCCAGCATCCTGGCGGCCGTCACCGGCTTCAGCCTGTGGCTGAGCCCTGAAAAGGGGCCGCTGCAATGGCTGTTGCTGGCGGCGGTACTGGCCTGGGCCCTGCGCATGAGCGCACACCTGGTGCGACGCAACTGGGGCCACGGGGAGGACCCGCGCTACAGCCGCCTGCGCGATTGGGTGGACAACGATCGCGCCTTTACCTGGCTCAGCCTGCGCCAGGTGTTCCTGCTCCAGGGCGTGGTGATCTGGCTGGTGTCGCTGCCGGTGCAGGTGGGCATGCTGGCGCCCGCCGGATCCGGGATCGGTTGGCTGGCCATCGGCGGCGCGGCGCTGTGGCTGGCGGGACTGGCTTGCGAGACCGTGGCCGATATCCAGCTGACTCGATTTCGCGCCGACCCCTCCCGCCGGGGCACCGTACTCGACACCGGCCTGTGGCGCTATTCACGACACCCCAACTACTTCGGTGAACTCTGCGTTTGGTGGGGTATTTTCCTGATTGCCTGCGAAGCTCCCTGGGGCGCGCTGACCATTATCGGTCCGCTGGCCTATAGTCATCTGGTGATCAATGTCACCGGCCAGCGTACCCTCGACAAGAAAATGGCCCGGGAAAAACCCGGCTACCGGGACTACATGGCGGCGACCAGCGGCCTGGTGCCCTGGCCGCCGCGGCGGCGCGCCTGAGTCCGGCCCGGCCAAGCCCGGCCCCATCGCACCTGCATCGCAACTTTTAATACGGATAAACGGTAAGCCACAATGATTGAACCATTACCCAACCTGCGCATCCCTGCCTTCCAGGCCCCGATGTTCCTGCAATCCGGTCCCGATATGGTGATCGCCAGCTGCAAGGCGGGAGTGGTCGGCAGTTTCCCCTCGCTGAACGCCCGCACCGCCGACGACCTCGAGGCCTGGCTGCAGCAGATCACCGGCGAGCTGGACCCGGCGCGCGACGCGCCCTGGGCCATCAATCTGATGATGCACCGCTCCAACGCCCGCCGTGACGAGGACCTGGCGCTGGCGGTGAAATACCAGGCCCCGATCATGATTTCCGCCCTGGGCAGCCCCCGGGACGCGGTCGAAGCCATCCACGGTTACGGCGGCAAGATCTACGCCGACGTGATCAACACCCGCTTCGCGCGCAAGGCCATCGACGCCGGCGTGGACGGGCTGGTGCTGGTGGCGGCGGGCGCCGGCGGGCACACCGGCCAGCTGTCCGGTTTCGCCTTCGTGGAGGAGGTGCGCCGTTTCTGGGACGGCCCCATCGTGCTCGGCGGCGGCATCTCCTCCGGCCGCGCCATCCGCGCCGCACAAGTCCTCGGCGCCACCTACGCCTATCTGGGCACCCGTTTCATCGCCACCCACGAGAGCATGGCGGAGCAGGACTACAAGCAGATGGTGGTCGACGCCAGCGGCGAGGACATCATCTGCTCCGACGCCCTCACCGGAGTCAAGGCCAACTGGCTGCGCGGCAGCCTGGAAAAGGCCGGCTATGATCCTGACAACATGCCCGCGGCGGGCGCCATCGACATCACCCGCTCGGCCGGCGACGCCAAGCGCTGGCGCGATGTGTGGGCCGCGGGCCAGGGCGCCGGCGCCATCGACGAGATCCTGCCCATCGCCGACCTGGTCGATAGGCTCGTTTCCGAATACCACAACGCCCGCGAGGGAGGCTGACATGCGCACCAGTACACCCGAGCGCATTCGCGCGATGACCGAGGCCGGCTACTGGGGCGGCGATACCCTGCACGCCCTGTTGGCGGGCTGGGCGCGACGCACGCCGGAGGCCCCGGCGGTGGTCGACCAACCCAACAAGGAAGAACTCACCGACCTGCCGCCGCACCGCCTGGACTTCGCCGCCCTCGCGGCCTTCAGTGAGCAGCTCGCGGCGGAACTGCTGGCGCGGGGCGTGGGCGCCGGCGACCGCCTGCTGGTGCAACTGCCCAACATCAGCGAGCTGGTCGCGCTGTACTACGCCGCCAGCCAGTTGGGCGCGATCATCTCGCCGATCCCGGTGCAGTACGGCGCCCACGAGCTGAAGCAGTTCGCCGGGGTGCTGGAACCGGCGGCGGTGATTACCCTGGCGCGCTTCCGCGACCAGGAGCTGGCGGCGCGCGCCCGCGAGGCCCTGCCCGAGAGCCCGGTGTGGGCGGTGGGCACGGATCTCGCCGCCGGCGGCCCGGGACAGACCTTCGACCGGGAAGCCCTCGCGGCCCACCTGGCGGCGCACCCGGCGGACGCCAACGACATCGTCACCGTGGCCTGGACCTCGGGCACCACCGGCACCCCCAAGGGCGTGCCGCGCTCACACAATATGTGGCTGGCCATCGCCCGCAATACCATGGCCGCCGGCGACTACCGCGAGGGAGAAACCCTGCTGGCGCCCTTCCCGCTGATCAACATGGCGGCCATCGGCGGCTTCCTGTTCCCCTCGGCCCTGCTGGGGGCCAACCTGGTGCTGCACCACCCCATGGACCCGCCTCTGTACCTGCGCCAGCTGCAACAGGAGCGCGCCACCTTCACCATCGCGCCGCCGGCTCTGCTCAATCAGCTGGCCCAGCGGCCCGAGCTATGGCAGCAATGCGACTTCGGCTCGCTGCGCGCCTTCGGCTCCGGCTCGGTGCCCCTGTCGCCGGCGATGATCGCCAAAATTGAGGGCGACTACGGCAAGCCCATCGTCAATTTCTACGGCTCCAACGAGGGCATCAGCCTGTTCTCCACCCCGGCGACGGCCCCCAGCCCCGAATACCGCGCCGCCATGTTCCCGCGGCTCGGCGTGCCCGGCATGCCCTGGGAGGGCGAGGCTCACGCCTCCACGATCACCCGGGTGATCGATACCGAGAGCGGCGCCGAAATCACCGCGCCGGGCACCCCCGGCGAACTGTGCATTAGCGGCCCAGCGGTGTTCGACGGCTACCTCGGCCACAGCGGCGAGGGCGTGTTCACCGACGACGGCCTGTTCCGCACCGGCGACCTGGTGGAAATCTGCGGCGAGCCCGCCAACTACTACCGCATCGTCGGCCGCTGCAAGGACATCATCAACCGCGGCGGCATGAAGATCTCACCCAGCGACATCGACACCGTGCTGGAGGGCTACCCCGGCCTCGCGGAGGCGGCGGTGTGCGCCTACGCCGACCCGATGCTGGGCGAAAAAGTCTGCGCCTGCGTGGTGCCCGCGCCGGACACCGAGCCCCCCAGCCTGGAACAACTGTGCCAGTGGCTGCTGGAACAGGGCATCGCCAAATTCAAATTGCCCGAGCGCCTGGTGGTGCTGGACGCCCTGCCCCGCAACCCGGTGGGCAAGGTGGTGCGCGGCAACCTGCAGGATCTGGTCAGCGAGGAGACCCCATCATGAGTCACGTCTACATCCTGGGCGGCAGTCAGACCGACTTCGCCCGCAACTGGGCCCGCGAGGGCCTGGAAATCTACGACATGTTCCGCGAGGCGCTGGCCGCCGGTGTTGCCGACGCCGCCATCGAGCCGGCGCAGATCGAGGTCGGGCATGTCGGCAACTTCGTCGGCGATTTGTTCGCCCGCCAGGGCCTGATCAACGGCTTCTTCGCCGAGGTCTACCCGGAACTGAACGGCATCCCCACCGCGCGCCACGAGGCCGCCTGCGCCTCGGGCTCCATGGCCCTGCTGGCGGCGATGCGCGACATCGAGGCCGGACACTACCAGACCGCGGCGGTGGTGGGCCTTGAGCTGATGCGCAATGTCGACGGCAAAACCGGGGCGGAGTACCTCGGCGCCGCCGCCTGGGCCGGCCACGAGGCCACCGACTGCAACTACCCCTGGCCCTTCATGTTCGACCGCATCACCCGCGAGTACGACAGCCGCCACGGTATCGAGGGCGATCACCTGGCGCGCATCGCCGAGATCAATTTCGGCAACGCCAAGCGCAATCCCCTGGCCCAGAGCCGCAACTGGCAGTTTCCCGCCGGCTGTTTCAGCGCCGACGACGACCTCAACCCGGTGATCGAGGGCCGGGTGCGCAAAATGGACTGCGGGCAGATCACCGACGGCGCCGCCTGCGTGATTCTGGCCGGCGAGGCCGCCGCCCGGGAGCACGCCGAGCGCCGCGGCCTGCAACTGGCGGACATCCCGCGCATCAAGGGCTGGGGCCACCGCTCGGCGCCGCTGTCGCTGGAACATAAACTGCGGCTCAGCGCCGGCCACCCGCTGCTGTTCCCCCACGTCAACGATATGTTCCGCGACGCCCTGCGGCGCGCCGGCATGGCCGCGGTCACCGACCTCGACGGCCTGGAAACCCACGACTGCTTCTCGGTCACCGAGTACATGGCCATCGACCACAGCGGCCTCACCGCCCCCGGTGAAAGCTGGAAGGCCGTCGTCGAGGGCCGCATCGCCGCCGACGGCGACTTTCCCATCAACCCCAGCGGCGGCCTGATCGGCCTCGGCCACCCGGTGGGCGCCACCGGCGTGCGCATGGCCCTGGACTGCGCCCGGCAGGTCACCGGCCGCGCCGGTGACTGCCAATTGCCGCATGCCCGCAACCTGGCCACCTTCAACCTCGGCGGCAGCGCCACCACCTGCGCCAGCCTGATTATCGGAGTCGACGCATGACCCAAGCCCTGATCTACGACGCCATTCGCAGCCCCCGCGGCCGCGCCAAGGATACCGGCGGCCTGCACCCGCTCACGCCCCACGACCTGCTGAAGCAGCTCTACGCGGCCCTCGGCGAGCGCGCCGGGCTGGACCCGGCCCGGGTGGGGGACGTGATCCTCGGCTGCGCCACCCAGCACGGCGAGCAGGCGGGCAATATCGCCAAGGCCTCCACCCTCTACGCCGGCTGGCCCAGCGCGGTGCCCGGCATGACCATCAACCGCTACTGCTCCTCCGGTGTCGACAGCGTGGCGCTGGCGGCGCTCAAGGTCGAAGCGGGGCTGGTGGACACCGCGGTGGCCGGCGGCGTGGAAATGATGTCGCGGGTGCCGATGCTGGCGGACGAGGCGCGGGCGTTCAAGGACCCGGCCTTCGCCGCCCGCTGCAAAATGCTGATGATGGGCAACGGCGCCGACCTGGTGGCCACCCTGCACGATGTCAGCCGCGAACAGGCCGACGCGGTGGCCGCGCTCAGCCAGCAGCGCGCCGCCCACGCCAGGGAGAACGGCTATTTCCGTTCCATCGTGCCCATTGACCGGCCGGATGGCACGCGCTGCGAGGCGGACGAGTGCATCCGAGCGGACACCACCGCCGAAAGCCTGGCGGCCATGGAACCCGTGTTCGCCAAGGCCGGCGCCGCCGGTGTCGACGCCTTCCAGCTGGCCGCCCATGCCGGCCTGGATGTCGTGCGGCACATCCACACCCCCGGCAATTCCCCGGCCATGGCCGACGGCGCGGCGCTGGTGCTGGTGGCCGCCGAGGGCGCACTGGATGCCAGGCCCCGGGCCCGCATCGTGGCCAGCAATACGGTGGCGGCGGACCCCACCCAGGTCCTGTCCGGCTGTGTCGAGGCCACCCGCGCCCTGCTGGCCGCGCAACACATGACCGCCGCCGACGTGGACCTGTTCGAGATCCACGAGGCCTTTGCCGCGATCTCGGTGATGGCGCTGCGCGAACTCGACCTCCCCGAAGACAAACTCAACGTCAACGGCGGCGTGATCGCCCTGGGCCACCCCATGGGCGCCACCGGCTCGATGATGCTCGGCACCTTGCTCGACGAACTCGAGCGCCGCGACCTGCAGCGCGGCATCGTGTCCGCCGCTGGCGCCGCGGGCACCGGCAGCGCGATGTTGATCGAGCGCATCGCCTGATCGAACGATAGCCAGGACGCCCCGCTAGCCGCGGGGGTTGCCGCAATCGCCATGGCGATACAACGGGGCGTCTTTCCTCCACAGCCAAAATTTTAACAAGGAAATGCCCATGCGCTTTCGTACCGCGCTGCTGGCCGGCCTGGGTCTCGCCGTGGCCGGCACACTTCCCGCCCAGGCGAACACCCCCGCGGAGGCCTGCGCCAACCTGGCCGCGACAGACGCCCCCGCCACCAAAATCGAGAAGGCGTCCCTGGTCACCGACCGCGAGGACCTACCGGACTTCTGCCAGGTGGAAGGCCGTATCGAGGAGCGGATCGGTTTTGTAATGCGCATGCCGGCCTCCGACTGGAACGGCAAGTTCGTGGTGGCCGGCTGCGGCGGATTCTGCGGCTACCTGGCGCCGGACAAACCCGGCCACAGCAATACCCTTAACTCCGCGCTGGCGGCGGGCTATACGGCCATCCAGACCGACAGCGGGCACCAGGCGGTGAACACCGACACGGACTGGGCGATCGGCGACCCGCGCGCGCTCGAGCTGTTCGCCGGAGCCTGGATGCCGCTGGCGGTGGCCACCGGCCAACACATTACATCGACCTATTTCGCGCGGGAACCGCGCCGCACCTACTTCTCCGGCTGCTCCAACGGCGGCCGTCTCGGCCTGTACGCCGCCCAGCGCTACCCCGACCTGTTCGATGGTATCGCCGCTGGCGATGGCGTGTTCGACCTCAGCGGTTATGGCGGTATCTACGGACTGTGGTTGTTGCAGACCACCCGCGACCGGGACGGGCGCGCCGTCATCGACCAGGCCAAGGTTCCGCTGCTGAGCCGGCACGTGAAACAGCGCTGCGACGCGCTGGACGGGGTCGAGGACGGTATCGTTTCACGGCCACAGCAGTGCGAGCCCGACGTGGCCGCCCTGCGCTGCCGCGCCGGCGAAACCGCCGAATGCCTCACCGACGCGGAAGTCTCCGCCATCGAGCGCCTCTACCGCGGCGCCAACGCCAATGGCGAGCAACTGTTCCCCGGGGTCGCGCCCGGATCGGAAGACTATTGGACCGTGTGGCTCGTCGGCACCGACGACGACAGGGCCTGGGGCGAGCGCGCCAGCGAGGGCTACCTGCGTCTTGCCTACGGCATTCCCTCCAGCGAGCCCTTTCGGCCCCACGACTATGCGCTGGCCGATGAAATCGACAATATCCGCGCCCTCTCGCCCTTGCTGGACGCGACCAACCCGGATCTCGGCGGCCTCAACGCCGCCGGCACCCGCCTGTTCTACTACCACGGCCTGGCGGACCCGATGATGCTCCCGGAACGCTTTTTCGACTACGTCGAACAGGCCCGGCAAGTGACCGGCGAATCGTCGCTGGCGGAGACAACGCGCTTCGTTACCGTTCCGGGTTTCGGCCACTGCTGGGAGCGCACCGGGCTCACCGCCGATGAATTCGACCCGCTGGACATTATCGATCGCTGGGTGGAGCAGGGCGAGGCCCCGGACCGCATACGCGCACTGCAACGCGACGCGGACGGCGAGGTCCAGCGCAGCCGCCCGCTCTGCGCCCTGCCGGCCCGCGCCGTTTATCAAGGTGGTGACACCAGCCGGGCGGAGAACTTTGCCTGCGAGACGCCCTGATTCCAGGCGGACCGAAACGCGATAAAGAGCCTGGGCCGCGCGTTGCGTCCAGGCTACACTGGCGGCACTGTTTGACCGCGAACCGGAAAATGCATGCGCCCCGTCGATGCCGCCACACTGATTATCCTGCGTGACCAGCGCGAAGTGCTGATGGGACTGCGCAGCGCGAAGCATGTGTTCGTACCCAACAACTACGTGTTCCCGGGCGGCCGGGTCGACCCCGGGGATGCCCGGGTGCCGGCGCCCTTTGAACTGAACACCACCGCGCGCGACCGCCTGGTCCGCAGCACCAGTCCCAGCCGGGCCCGGGGGATCGGCATGGCCGCGGTGCGCGAAACCTTCGAGGAGACCGGGCTGCTACTGACCCGCCCCACCCCGGCTCCGGTGAACAGCCGCTCGGCCAGCTGGCGGCCGATCTACCAGCAAGGGGTGGCGCCCGCCCTGGACCGGCTGCACTATTTCGCCCGCGCCATCACCCCGCCCGGCCCCCCGCGTCGCTTCGACGCGCGTTTTTTCCTGGCCGACGCCCGCCACCTGCAAGGCACCTTGCGCGGCAACGGCGAACTGCACGATCTTCGCTGGGTTCCCCTGGAAGAAGCCGCGGCGCTGCCGATGATCGGCATTACGCAAGTGATCATTGAACTGCTGCGGCGAACATTTGCCCCTGCGGCGGTGAACAGGCAACACGACACCGCGCTGCGCCAGGTCATGGACGAGGTCATGAACCGGGAGCTGGTGGAGCACCACAGGCCCTGTTTCAGCGACGACTAAGGCCCGGCGTCCCGGCTTTCCCCGGTCCACGGCCGGCGTGTGGGCAGCCGCTCTCCCCCGTCGTCGACACCCCCCTCGCGCCCCGTGCGCCGGATCATCAGCGGGGCCTGCTGGACGCCTTCCCCGCTGGCGGCGGCGGCGCTGTTGATATTGGGACTGAAGCTGGCATTGAGCGACAGGCCCCGCCGCGGGCGATCGAGGACAATTTCATCGGGGTTGAACAGGGTGCGATAGGCGCCACAGGCCTCGCCAGCGTCGCAGATATAGAAGTCGTTATCCATGTCCGAACCAACCGTCAGGCGGTAGCGGCCCTCCTTCACGCGGTCGAAACGGAAACCATAGCCGCCATCTTCCGGCCGCAGCACACGCTGGTCGACGGTTTCCCCGGCCTGGTCGATCAACAGTACGTACAGCACCCCCGCGCTGGTTGCCGATGCCCCGCTTTCGTCGACGCTGGCGATCACCCGCACCACCTCGCTCCCCGCGGAGCTGTTGATCCGCACCGTGGTCTCGTAGACCCCGGGGGACAGATCGCCCGGCAGCAGTCGCAGGCGGTACTGGCCCAGGCCATTGTCGTCCACGGCCTCCGCCAATACTTCCAGCCAGGCCACCGAGCTGGCGATGCCGTCGATCCGCAACGCGCCGCCACCGCCATTGCCAATGGTAATGAGCTGGGATTCGACGCCCAGGGCCACATCCCTGGGGTAGACCCGCAGGACCGGCGGCGAGGTGTCCGGGCCGCTCCCCGCGGTGCGGGCGGTGCGCACGGCTTTCGCCGCATCGAGCAGGCCGTGGCCGTACTGCCCGTCCCAACCGGCTTCGCCCAGGTCCATGGTCAGGCGCCCCTGCAGCAGCCATTGATCCAACTCTGCCGGTGTCAGCGACGGCCGCACCGCCTTCATCAAGGCGATAACGCCCGCGACGTGGGGACTGGCCATGGACGTGCCCTGTTGCAGGCCAATCTCGTAGCTGACCCCGGACCCGGTATCGCTGCCCACGGTGCTGATCACGCCGTCGGTGTTGCCATCGCCGTCAAGGTCCACCCCCATATCCCCGCCGGGCGCCACCAAATCGAGGGTGGCGCCAAAATTGGAGTACGGCGCACGCACGCCGTCGGGGCCCACCGCGCCCACCGAGATAACCCCGGGGTAGGCGGCCGGGTAGCTGGGCTGGCTGCTGTTCTCGTTGCCCGCCGCGGCCACGACGATCACGCCGCGTTCTCGCGCACGCGCAATGGCATTACGCAGGGCCTGGGAACTGCCGGCGCCACCAAGGCTGAGATTGATGACATCCGCCCGCCTGGCGGGCACGGTGCCCGAGTCGTTGCCGAGGCCCGCGGCGTAGCGGATGCCCTGGGCAATGTCGTAAACCGTGCCGCCCTCCTCGCCCAGGACCCGAATCGGCATGACCCGTGTGCGCCAGCCAACCCCGGCCACACCGCGGCCGTTGTTGGTGGCGGCGGCCACCGTGCCGCTGACATGGGAGCCGTGATAGCTGCTCTGCCCCGCCACGCCACCGTCACCGGGATCCCCGGCGTCCGGGTCGATACCGTCGCCGTCGCCCGAGTGGTAGGGGTCGCTGATAAAATCGTAGCCATCGACGAATTTGCCGCCCAGGTCGGGGTGCCCGCCGAGCACCCCGGTATCGATCACCGCGACGACGACATCGCTGCTGCCGCGGGTAATGTCCCAGGCCTCGGCGAGGTTGATCTGGCGGTAGTGCCATTGCAGCGGGTAGTACTGGTCATTGGGTCGGGCGCTCGCCCGGTAGCGGTAATTGGGTTCGGCGAACGCCACATCGGCCCGGGTATTCAGGGCCTTGATCGCGGACAGGGCCCGCCATTTGCGCTCCAGCTCCCCGCCGCGGAACTGGCCGGCCTTGCCAGGGCCGCCGGCGGCCCGGGCCGCGCTCGCCGCCGACAGGCTCGTCAGGTTTTCCAGACGCGGTTGCGGTTCATCCGCGGAGGCCGTCCGCGCCTGCTGGTTGTTCGCCTGCCGGTACTGCACCACCACTGTCTCGGGGTCGAAGTCCGCGGAGGCGGTGAAGCCGCCGGCCGCTTCGGAGGCGGGCTGGCCTATCGACAGCGTGTAGTTGGAGGCCCCGGAATAGGCATAAACGTTGACCGAATAGCGGCCGCTGCGCGCAACGGTGATCGATTCGTGGTAGCTGGTATTGAGCGAGAAATCGACAATCTGTTCATTGCTGTCGAAGAGGTAGAGGTCCAGGTCGCCCTGCTCCGGGTCCGCGACGTTCAGGGCGATCACCTGCCCCGCCAGCAGGTCCACCGCGTAAAAATCGTCCGGGTCGCCGAATTCGGTCGACGGTCCCGGCTCGCCGACATCAATCACATTGGCGTAGCCGCCGATGGTGGCGGGGTTGGACACCGGCTGCGCCTGTGAGGGCAGGTCGTTGGGAGTGTAGGAGGCAATGGCGTCGTTGACGTCGCCGTCCGCGCGGGACTGCGCGGCCACGGTGACCGTACCGGCAACGGGGTAAAATTCCGCCGGCTCGAACACCGGCGCCAGGTGGAAGACCTGCTCGGAGCGCAACACCTCCATCAGCGAGGCATTGCCGGGAAAACCGGTGGTGCTGAGCGCGCAGGCGTCCAGGCTGCCACCACAGAAATGGCCGTCGCCCCGACGCCAGCCCCGAAATACATGCTCGCCGTCCGCCACCGCCAGGAAGCGCTCGTCGAAATCCGTGTCGCGCACATCCAGCTCGCACACGGTGCCCTCGTCGCATTGATAGCGGCCGGACTCGGTCTCGACCCGGCCGCCCTCGGGCACGTCAATACGGACCTTGCAGCCTCCCAACGCCGACAGCACCAGGCCGGCGACAAGTATCTGTCGAGTCAACAACATCCCTATTCTCCCTGCTGCTTCCCTGCGTTATCGCCCGTGTAGCCGGCACTGACGGGGCGGCCAGCCAATCCACCTGGCACGCCGCCGCTACTCGAATGCCCGAGCCCGATATCACATTACCACAACCTAGAGAAATTGCTCGCCCCGCTCCGCCATCTTCAACAGCAGGCGCGGCGGCGCGAAGTCCCCGCCATAGCGCTCGGCCAGCTCGCTGGCGCGTTCGGCGAAGGCCCTGGCGCCATAGGCATTGACGCACTGGAACACCCCGCCGGTGTGGGGCGGGAAGCCGATGCCCATGATCGAGCCGATGTTGCCGTCGGCCACGCTGGTCAGCACGCCCTCCTCCATGATGCGGATGGCCTCCAGCACCTGGGGGAACAACAGGCGGTCGCGCACATCCTCGAAGGGGATATCGGTATAGCCCTCGGGGGCGAAGCGCTCCCGCAGGCCCGGCCAGGTGGCGACCTTCCTGCCCTTGTCGTCGTAGTCGTAGAAGCCGCCGCCGGCCTGCCGGCCGGTGCGCTGGCAGTCCTCCACCATCATGCGGATCACCTCGGATTCCGGCGCCGGCGCGAAGGCCTCGCCCCGCGCCTCTGCGTCGGCCTTTTGCGCCTGCATGCTGTGGTAGGCGGTTTCCAGGGAGATGCTGTCGAGGGTTTCCAGCGGGCCCATGGGGGAGCCGTTGAAGGCCGCCGCGTTCTCGATCAGCGCCGGGTTTACGCCCTCCGCCAGCATGCGCTGGCCCTGGGTGATGGTCTGGCCGATCACCCGAGTGGTGAAGAACCCGGGGGCGTCCTTCACCACGATGGGTTTTTTACCCAACTGCTGGGCCAGGTCGAAGGCCAGCGCCAGCGCCTCGTCCGAGGTCTGCTGGCCGGTGATGATCTCCACCAGGGGCATTTTCTCCGCCGGGGAGAAGAAGTGCATGCCGATAAAATTGGCCGGCCGCGCCGAGGCCCCGGCCAGTTCGGTGATCGGCAATGCCGAGGTATTGCTGGCGAACACCGCGTCGGCGCCCAGCACCGCCTCGGCTTCCTGGGTGACCGCGGCCTTGACGCGGCGATCCTCGAACACCGCCTCGATCACCACGTCGCAACCGGCCAAATCCGCGGCGTCGCCGGTGGGGTGGATACGCCCCAGCAGCGCCCGCGCGGCCGCCTCGTCCAGGCGGCGGTCGCGCTCGCAGGCGGCGGTCGCGTAGGCCTTGCCCTTTTCAGCGCGCTGCAGATCGAGATCCTTGAGCACCACCTCGATCCCCACCTTGGCGGCATTGAAGGCAATACCCGCGCCCATCACCCCCGCGCCGAGGATGCCGAGCTTTTTCACCGCGCGCTTGTCGATGCCCGACGGGCGCGAGGCGCCGGCGTCGAGCTGGTTCATCTGCACGAAGAAGGTGGTCATCATGTTGCGCGAGACCGGGTCGAGCAGCAGGCGCTGGAAGTAGCGCGCCTCCACCAGGTGGGCGGTGTCGTAGTCCACCCGCGCGGTATCCACCACCGCGGCGAAGATGACTTGTTGCGCCGGCATGTTGCCCCGGGTCTGGTTCATTACGTTCACCGGGCCGAAATAGGTCAGGCCCTGGGCCGCCTCGTCGTCGGGGCTGCCGCCGGGCATCCGGTAGTCGGGCTGCTCCCAGGGCTGCCTGGCCTCGGGGTTGGCCTTGATCCAGGCCTTGGCGCGCGCCGCCATGGCGTCCTCGCTGTCGGCCAGCTCGTGCACCAGGCCCGCCTCCAGCGCCCGGGCCGCGCGCAGGCGCTTGCCCTGGGCGATCAGCGGCAGGGCCTTCTCCATGCCCAGCAGGCGCACCAGGCGGACCACGCCGCCGGCCCCCGGCATCAGGCCCAGCATGGCCTCCGGCAGGCCGATCTGCACCTTGCTGTCATCCAGCGCGATACGGTAATGGCAGGCCAGGGCGATCTCGTAGCCACCGCCGAGGGCGGCGCCGTTGATACCCACCACCACCGGCACCCCCAGGGATTCCAGCCGGCGCAGGGGCGCCTTGCTCTCCAGCAGGCCGCGGAACAGGGCCTCGCGCTCCGCCGGCGGCGGGTCCAGGTCCATCTCCAGCATTTTGGTGATATCGCCGCCGGCGAAGAACTGGCCGGGCTTGCCCGAGCGCACGTACACGCCGGCGATCTCGCCCTTCATCGCCTCCAGCTCGTCCAGGGCCCGGGGCATGGCCTCGGCGTATTCGTCGCCCATGACGTTCACGGACTTGCCGGGCTGGTCGAAGATCAACTCGACGATGCCGTCGGCGTCTTTTTGCAGTCGAATGTAGCTCATCGTTGTCTCCCTCAAACCCGTTCGATAATGGTGGCGATGCCGATACCGCCGCCGGCGCACAGGGTCACCAGCGCGGTGTTCAAATCGCGCCGCTCCAGTTCGTCCAGCGCCGCGCCCAGGATCATGGCGCCGGTGGCGCCGATCGGGTGACCCATGGCGATGGCGCCGCCGTTGACGTTGATGCGCTCGTCGGGGATATCCAGCAGCCGCTGGTAGCGCAGCACCACCGCGGCGAAAGCCTCGTTGAGCTCGAACAGGTCAATGTCGCCGACGCCCATGCCGGCCAGTTCCAGGGCCTTGCGTGAGGCCGGCGCCGGGCCGCCCAGCATCAGCGTGGGTTCGCTGCCGGTGAGGGCGCAGGCGCGGATACGCGCGCGGGGGCGCAGGCCGAGCTCGTCGCCCGCCTGGCGGTTGCCCAGCAGCACCAGGGAGGCCCCGTCCACCACCCCGGAGCTGTTGCCGGGGGTGTGGATGCACTCGAAGCGCTCCACCTGCGGGTACTTGAACTTGAGGAATTCGCCGTGGCCGTACTGCTGGAACAGGGTGAACGAGGGCTTGAGACCGGCCAGGTCGTCGACCGTGGTGGCGCGGATAAGCTCGTCCCTGTCCAGTACCGTCACCCCGTTGAGATCGCGCACCGGCACGATGGCGCGGTCGAAATAGCCGGCGTCCCGGGCCGCCGCGGCCCGGCGCTGGGACTCGCAGGCGTAGCGGTCGACATCCTCGCGGGTAAACCCGTCGAGGTGGGCCATCAGGTCCGCGGCCAGGCCCTGGGAGATGCCGTAGCTGTGCATCGCCACCCAGGGGTCGCCGGCGGCGGCGCCGCCAGCGCCGATGCCCAGGCGCGACATGCTCTCCACCCCGCCGGCCAGGCCCAGGGATTCCATGCCCGACATGATCTTCATCGCCACGGTGTTGACCGCGTCCAGGCCCCCGGCGCAGTAGCGGTTCAGCTGCGCGCCCACCGTCGCCTCGTCCCAGCCGCTATAGACCAGGGCGGTCTTGGCGATATTCTGGCCCTGCTCCTTCACCGGCTCGCCGGTGGCCAGTAGCAGGTCCTCGACCCGGGCCTCGGGCAACTGGTGGCGCTCGCGCATCTCGCGCAGCAGGGTGACCACCAGGTCGATGGGCTTGACCTCGTACAGGCCGCCCCCGGGCTTGCCCCTGCCCCGGGGGGTGCGGATGGCGTCGTAGATATAGGCGTCTTGGCTCATAGTTCTCCTCGAATATGCCGGCGCGGAACCTCGCGCGGCCCGCTTTACAGAGGGGAACAAGTTCACCGAAACTCGCGCCACGGGACCATAGCCGCAGAGGTCAGTTGGCGTTGACTTAAACCTTCAGCCAGCCTGAAACCGACACCGGAATTCCTGCTACACTGGCGCCTCTTTTTTATCCTGGCCGAAGTATCCCGCGTGACCCAACTCAACCCCCGCCAACGCGAAGCCGTGCGCTATATCGACGGCCCCTTGCTGGTGCTGGCTGGCGCCGGCAGCGGCAAGACCAGCGTGATCACCCGCAAGATCGCCTACCTGGTGGAGCAGTGCGGCATTGAGGCCAAGCGCATCGCCGCGGTGACCTTTACCAACAAGGCGGCCCGGGAGATGAAAGAGCGGGTGGGCAAGATACTGGGGGGCAGCAAGGCCAAGGGCCTCACGGTGAGCACCTTCCACCAGCTGGGGCTACAGGTCATCCGCCTCGAGCGCAAGCACCTGGGCCTCAAAAACGGCTTCTCCATCTTCGACTCGGAGGACAGCAAGAACCTGATCAAGGACCTGCTGATCCAGGAACACGGCGCCGAGGGCGACCAGGCGGGGGTGATCCAGCAGCGCATTTCCAACTGGAAGAACGACCGGGTGCTGCCGGAACAGGCCGTGGCCATGGGCGGCTCGCCGGCGGACCTGCTCTGCGCCCAGGCCTACCTGCGCTACCAGAAGGCCCTGCGGGCCTACAACGCGCTGGATTTTGACGACCTGATCCTGCTGCCCACCATTCTCTTTGAACACCACCCGGAGGTGCTGGAGAAATGGCAGAACCGCCTGCACTACCTGCTGGTGGATGAGTACCAGGACACCAACTCCAGCCAGTACCTGCTGGTGCGCCAGCTGGTGGGCCTGCGCGGCGGCCTCACCGTGGTCGGCGACGACGACCAGTCGATCTACGCCTGGCGCGGCGCCAAGCCGGAGAACCTGGCGCTGCTGCAGGAGGATTTCCCGGGCCTGAAGCTGGTCAAGCTGGAGCAGAACTACCGCTCCACCTCGCGCATCCTCAAGGCCGCCAACACCCTGATCGCCAACAACGAGCACGTGTTCGACAAGCAGTTGTGGAGCGAGCTGGGCTACGGCGAGCCGCTGCGGGTGATCCGCTGCGCCGACGAGCGCGCCGAGGCGGAGCAGGTGGTGGCGGAGATCCAGGACCACAAACTGCGCAAGCGCACCCGCTTCGGCGACTACGCCATCCTCTACCGCGGCAACCACCAGTCGCGGCTGATCGAGCTGGCCCTGCAGCAGGCCCAGGTGCCCTACCACCTGAGCGGCGGCACCTCCTTCTTCGCCCGCAACGAGGTCAAGGACATCATGGCCTACCTGCGCCTGCTGGTGAACGCCGACGACGACAACGCCTTCCTGCGCATCGCCAACGTGCCCCGGCGCAAGCTCGGCGCCAGTACCCTGGAAGCGCTGGGCGAGTTCGCCAACGAGCACCAGCTGAGCCTGAGCGGCGCCTGCGAGCGCATCGGCGAGGGCGTGATGCCCGAGGCCAGCCTCAAGCGCCTGCGGGAATTCCAGCACTGGCTGGAGCAGATGCGCCGCCTGAGCGCCAGCAAGCCCGGCGCCGACGGCGTGCGCCAGCTGATCCGCGATATCAACTACGAGGACTGGCTGCTGCAGCTCAGCTCCAGCGAGGGGGTGGCCGAGCGGCGCATGGGCAACGTGCACTTTCTGGTGGACAGCGTCGACCGCCTGATGCGCGACGAGGAGCTGGAACTCGACGAGGCCATCAACCGCCTGATCCTGCGCGATTTGCTGGAGCAGCAGGACGAGGAGGAGGCCGGCCCCGACTGCGTGCAGCTGATGACCCTGCACGCCTCCAAGGGCCTGGAGTTCCCCCACGTGTTCATCGTTGGCATGGAGGAGGGCTTTTTGCCCCACCGGGTGAGCGTGGAAGAGGACAATATCGCCGAGGAGCGCCGCCTGGCCTACGTCGGCATCACCCGCGCCCGGGAGACCCTGGCCATGACCCTGGCGTCCACGCGGCGCCAGTTCGGCGAGACCATTCCCTGCGAGCCCAGCCGCTTCCTCGCCGAGCTGCCCCCGGACGACCTGCAGTGGCAGGGCGGCGGCGAGCCCTCGGAGCAGGCCAACGAGGAGCGGGCGGCGGAAACCCTGGCGGGGCTCAAGTCCCTGTTCGCCTAATCCACAAACCGTGATCGACGCCAGCTACCAGCTCATCCTGATCTGCGCCTTCCTGGGCCTGGTCAGCATTGGCATCACCGGGCTGTCCCAGCGGCTCGGCGCGCCCTCGCTGCTGCTGTTCCTGGTGGTGGGCATGCTGGCGGGGGAGGACGGCCCGGGCGGCATCCGCTTCGACGACGTGAGCACCGCCTTCCTGGTGGGCAATATCGCGCTGGCGGTTATCCTGCTGGACGGCGGCCTGCGCACACATGTCAGCAGTTTCCGCGTCGGGCTGCGGCCGGCGCTGGTGCTGTCCACCCTCGGCGTCGCCATCACCGGCGCCCTGGTGGGCGTGGTCGCCTGCTGGGTGCTGGACTGGCCGCTGCTCAACGGCCTGTTGCTCGGCGCCATTGTCGGCAGCACCGACGCCGCGGCGGTGTTCGGCCTGTTGCACGCCGCCGGCCTGCAGCTCAAACAGCGCAGCGGCGCCACCCTGGAGATCGAGTCGGGCACCAACGACCCGATGGCCATTTTCCTCACCGTGTCCCTGCTGTCGCTGTTGAGCGCGGGGCAGGACGGCATCGGCGTGGCCCTGTTCGCCGAGTTTTTCCAGCAGATGGGCCTGGGCGCGGCGCTCGGCCTGGGCGGCGGCTGGGTCCTGCTGCAACTGCTCAACCGCCTGACCCTGCCGCGGGTGCTGTACCCCCTGCTGGCGGTGACTTTCGGGCTGTCGATCTTCGGCCTCAGCAACCTGTGGGGCGGCTCCGGCTTTCTGGCCATCTACCTGATCGGGCTGCTGCTGGGCAACCGCCCGCTGAACTACCTGCACGATATCCGCTGGCTGATGGACGGCCTCGCCTGGCTGAGCCAGATCGGCATGTTCCTGCTGCTGGGACTGCTGGTCACCCCCTCTAACCTGGTGGATATCATCTACCCGGGGCTGGTGATCGCCGCGGTGCTGATGCTCGTGGCCCGGCCCGCGGCGGTGCTGCTGTGCCTGCTGCCCTTCCGCTTTCCGCTGCGCGAGCAGGTGTTTATCAGCTGGGTGGGGCTCAAGGGCGCGGTGCCGATTATCCTCGCCCTGTTTCCCTACCTGTCGGGACTGGAGTACAGCGACACCTATTTCGAGGTGACCTTCTTCGTGGTGCTGCTGTCGCTGTGCCTGCAGGGCTGGACCATCGCGCCCCTGGCCCGGCGCCTGGGCCTCGACGTGCCGCCCCACGCCGAGGATCGCGAACACCTGGGAGTGGCGCTGCCCGGCGAGGATGGACGGGAATTGCTGGCCTACCACATCTACCCGGGCAGCCCCGCGGACGCCTACCGCCTGGATCGCCTGCCGCTCCCCGAGGCGGTGCGCGTGGTGGGTGTGATACGCGAAGGCGAGGCCCTGCCGCCGGCCCCCGATCTCAACCTGCGCCCGGGGGACTACCTAGTCCTGCTCACCCCGGCGCACGAAACGCGCGAACTGCCGGACCTGTTTTCCGCCCTGCCCACCCCCACCCACCTGCTGGCCCACGACTTCTTCGGCCCCTTTACACTGCGCTCCGAGGCCCTGATCGACGACGTGGGCGCCGCCTATGGCGTTCGCATCCCCGAGGAATTGCGCGGCCTCGACCTGGACAGCGTGATGCGCAAACGGGTGCACCACCTGCCGGTGGTCGGCGACCGCCTGCGTCTCGACAGCCTCGAACTGGTGGTCAAGAAGATGGCGCAGGGCAAAGTGCTGCAGCTGGGGCTCAAGTTACACGCGCATTGAGCGGCCCGGTGAACACCGGCGGTGGCGCTGCTACACTGGCGCGGCCATCCGTAATCACCCGAAGGGATACCGTAGCCGTGCCGCCGCAGCGCCTCTCCCCATTGCCACTACGCCGCCGGGCCGCCCTTGCGCTCGCCCTGGCCGTATCCGCCGCCAGCATCGCCGGAGATAACGACTTCCGCTACAGTGACGCCCACCTGCACGCGGTGGACTTCTTCCAGCAGGGCGCACCCCTGCCGCAGCTGCTGGAGGCGATGGACGCCGCCGGTATCGGCGACAGCATGGTCTCGGGCATGGCGCTGATGAAGAAGTGGCAGGAGGACGAACCCAAGCGCCCCGACACCTACGCCGGGGATGACGCCGCCACCTACTGGTTCAGCGCCACCGACGCCTACCTCGCCGAGGCGCTGGAGGCCCTGGCGCCGGCGCAACGCGCCCGCCTGCGCCCCTTCCTGTGCGGCTTCAACCCCACCGACAAGAACGCCGACCTGCACCTGGAACGCATGGTCGCCCTGTACCCGGGCCTGTGGCAGGGCATCGGCGAGGTGATCACCCGCCACGACGACCTCACCGCCCTCACCGAGGGCGAAACCCCGCGCGCCAACAGCGAGGCCATGTACCGGGTCTACGCCTTCGCCGGGCGCCACGGCCTGCCGGTGCTGCTGCACAGCAACATCACCTCCAAGCGCGAGCGCAACCCGCTGTACGTGGGGGAACTGGAGGACGCCCTGGCCAAATACCGCGCGGTGAATGTGATCTGGGCCCACGCCGGCACCAGCAAGACCCTGCACCGCTTCCAGGGCAAGATGGACTTCCTGTTGCCCGAGCTGAGCCGCCTGCTGGCGGCGCACGACAACCTCTACGTGGACCTGTCCTGGACCGTGCTGCGCCCCTACCTGCTGGACGATGACGACCGCCCCGACCCGGACTGGGTCGCGCTGGTGGAGCGCTACCCGGAGCGCTTTGTGATCGGCTCCGACGCGCTGGGCAAGTACCAGAAGCAGGGGGAGAAAATGCGGGCTTTCGAGCCCTTCCTCAAGGCATTGCCGGCACCGGTCGCGCGCCAGGTGGCGCGGGATAATTTCCTGGGCCTGTTGCCGGGGAGTGGTGTCAGCGCGGATTAAGAGTGGGCACGGGGGACGTGGTCGCATGAATTCGACAGGGTGGGACTGGGTCCCCGGTCGAATGAATTCGACCCTACAGGGGGATACCTCCACACCATGTAGGGTCGAATTCATTCGACCAACCGCACGTGCAATCACCCACCGAAAAAAGGGGTCCGAAAAAAGGGGTCAGAGCCCTTTGTTGAAAAGTCATAAAGGGCTCTGACCCCTTTTTGGGGGGTGGGCTTACTCGGCCGCCTGCTCGGTCACCCGCTCCGGCCCCGCCATGCCCAGCTTCGCCTTCACCCGCTCCCGCGTGCCCTGGACGATGGCGTAGAAGCCGGGGATGAAGAAGGTGCCCACCAGCAAGGCCGCCAGCATGCCGCCAAACACGGTGATGCCCAGGGAACGCTGGCCCGCGGAACCGGCGCCGGTGGCGAACACCAGCGGCAGGATGCCGAGGATGAAGGAGATGGCGGTCATGCACACCGCGCGGAAGCGCAGCCGGCCGGCGGTGCGCGCCGCCACCAGGATGGCCTCGCCCTCCTGCTCGCGCCGGTGGCGGGCGAACTCCACGATCAGGATGGCGTTCTTGGCCGCCATGCCGATCAGCAACACCAGCCCGATCTGGGCGTAGAGGTTGAGGGCGTGGTTGGTCAGCAACAGCGCCGCGATAGCGCCGCCGATGGCCATGGGCACCACCAGGATAATGGCCGCGGGGATCGACCAGCTCTCGTACTGGGCCACCAGGAACAGGTAGACGAAGACCAGCGCGAGGGCGAAGGCAATGGACGCGGTCTGCCCGGCCTGCAGCTCCTGGTAGGCCATGCCGGTCCACTCAATGCGGTAGCCGGGGGGCAGGACGTCCGCGGCCACGGACTCCATGGCCCGCATCGCCTCGCCGGTACTATAGCCGGGGGCCGGTCCACCGCTGACCGAAGCCGCGCGGAACATGTTGTAGCGCGAGCTCACATCCGGGCCGAGGATTGGCCGCGTGGTCACCAGGGTCGACAGGGGCACCATATTGCCCTGGCTCGACTTCACGTAGAAGTGATCGAGGTCGTTGAGGTCGGAGCGGTACTCCGCCTCGGCCTGCATGATCACCCGGTAGGTCTGGCCGAACATGTTGAAGTCGTTGACGTACAGCGAACCCATCTGCGCCTGCAGCGTGGTGAAGATCTCGCTCAGGGGCACGCCGAGGTTCTTGGCCTTGATGCGGTCCACATCGACGAAGAACTGCGGCACGTTGGCGCGGTAGGTGCTGAACACGCTCTGCAGCGCCGGGTGCTGGTTGGCCTCCACCACGAAATTGTTGAGCACGCTGGCCAGCTCCGCCGGCGAGCGCGCCAGCGTGTCCTGCACCATCACCTCGAGGCCGCCCACCGCGCCCATGCCCGGCACCGCCGGCGGCGCGATGGCGATGATCTGGGCCTCGGGGATCGCGGCAAAGGCCCCGGCGTTGATGCGCCGGGTGACGCTAAACACGCTGTCCTTGCTCTCCGGGCGCTGATCCCAGTGATTGAGCACCACGAACAGGGTGCCGCCGTTGCTCGACAGCGCGCCGGTGAGCACCGAGAAACCGGTCACCGCGGTCACGCTCTCCACCGCCGGGTCCGCGGCGATCAGCTCCCGGACCTTGTCCATCACGTCCCGGGTGCGGTTGAGGGACGATGCGTCCGGCAGCTGCACATTCACCAGCAGCGCGCCCTTGTCCTCGGCGGGCACGAAGGCAGTGGGCACCTTGATCATGCCCAGGGCCAGCCCCCCCATCCACAAGCCGAAGATGGCGGCCACCACCAGCAGGCGCCGCAGCACCCACTGCACGCCGGCATCGTAGCCCCCGGTGAGCTTGCCGAAGCCGGCGAGAAAACCGCGGTACCAGCGCGCCTCCTGCGGCTGGCCCGGTTTCAGCAGCAGCGCGCAGAGCGCCGGGCTGAGGGTGAGCGCGTTGATCGAGGAAAACACCACCGCCACGCAGATGGTAACCGCGAACTGCCGGTACATCTCGCCGGTAATGCCGGGCAGGAAAGTCACCGGCACGAACACCGCGAGCAGCACCAGGGTGGTGGCGATCACCGCGCCGCCGACTTCGCGCATGGTGACCAGCGCGGCGTCCACCGGCGATATTCCGGGCTCCTCGCGCAGGTGGCGGTCGCAGTTCTCGATCACCAGGATGGCGTCGTCCACCACGATGCCAATGGCCAGGATCAGGCCGAACAGGGTCACCGTGTTGATCGACATGCCCAGCGCCAGCAGCACCGCGAAGGTCGCCACCAGCGACACCGGGATAGCCACGGTGGGCACCAGGGTGCTGCGCCAGCTACCGAGGAAGATAAAGGTCACCAGCACCACCAGGGCCACCGCCGCGAACAGCGACTGCACCACCTGGGACACCGCGGTGGAGACATAGCGGGTGGTGTCGTAGCCGATCTTGTAGTCCAGGCCCTCGGGGAAACTCTGCGCCAGCTCGGCCACCAGCGCGTCCACCGCCTCACCCGCCGCCAGGGCGTTGGCGTCGGCCATCTGGTAGAGCGCCACGTTGACCGCCGGGGTGCCGTCCACTTCGCCGAAGAAGTTGTAACCCGCTTGGCCCAGTTCCACCCGCGCCACGTCGCGCAGGTAGACCGCCGAGCCGTCCTCCCGCGCCCGCAGCACAATGCGCTCGAACTCCTCCACATCGTTCAGGCGCCCCTTGGTCTGCAGGGTGAACTCCGCCTGCAGGGGCCCCTCAAAGGGCGGCGCGCCGACCTTGCCCGCCGCCACCTGCACGTTCTGCTCGCGCAGGGCGGCGGTGACATCGGTCACCGACAGGCCCAGCTTGGCCATATGGTCCGGGTCCAGCCACAGGCGCATGGAGTAATCCGCCTCGCCGAGGATGTCGGCGGAGGAGATGCCCTCCAGGCGCGCCAGCGCGGCCTGTACGTTGATCTTGACGTAATTGGAGATGAACTTGTAATCCAGCGACTCGTCCGGCGACATGAAGCTGATGATCTTGAGGATGTCCGGCGAGCGCTCGTCGACGCTGAGGCCGGTGGCCGTCACCTCCTGGGGCAGCGCCGGCTCGGCTAGCTTGGCCCGGTTCTGCACCCGCACCAGCGCCATGTCGGCGTCGGTGCCCACGGCGAAGGTCACGGTCAGGCGGTAACTGCCGTCGTTGGCACTCTTGGACGACATGTAGATCATGTCCTCCACGCCGTTGACCGCGTTCTCGATCGGCGTGCCCACGGTGGCCTCCACCACCTCGGCCGAGGCGCCGGGATAGTTGGCGCTGACCACGATATTGGGCGGCGAGATGGCCGGGTACTCGGTGATCGGGAGGGCGGAGATGGCGATGCCCCCCACCAGGGTCATCACAATGGCCAGGACCAGCGCGAACTTGGGCCGGCGAATAAAAAATGCACTGAACACGCGCTACCCCCTCAGCTCTCGACGATCGCGCCGGGAATGTCGCCGGCGCCCGTCTCGGGCAGCACCTTCACCTCCACCGGCATGCCCGGGCGCACCTGTTGCAGGCCGCGGACGATGACCGACTCGCCCTCCTCCACGCCGCGGCGCACCAGGATGTGCTGGCCGAAACGGTCGCCCAGGCCCACATTGCGCCGCTCCACCACGCCGCTGTCGTTGACCACCAGGACGAAGGGCCCCTGCTGGTCGGCCTGGATCGCCGCCTGGGGCATGAACAGGCCCCGCAGGGGATTGGTGTCCTGCAGGATCACCCGCACGTACTGCCCCGGCACCAGAATGGCCGAGGGGTTGGGGATTTCCGCCCGCGCCTCCATGGTGCCGGTGGTGGTGTCGATGCGGTTGGAGAAGTAATCGATGCGGCCGGTTTCGGGGTAGACCATGTTGTCGGCCAGCTCCAGGGTCACGCGGATGCTGCGCAGGGACTCCGGCGTGAGATCGCCGCCCATGTGTTCGCCCACGGTGGACACGTAGGTGGCCTCGCTGATCTGGAACAGCGCCTCGATGGGGTCGATGCTGACCAGGGTGGTGAGGTTGCCGGTGTTGGGCCCCACCAGGTCGCCCGGGCTGGCGCTGCTGCGGCCGATGCGGCCGCTGATCGGCGCCTTGATCACCGTGTAGCTGAGGTTGACCTCGGCGCTGGTGACCTGGGCCCGCCCGGATTCGATCTGGGCGTCGGCGTCGAGCTTGGCGGCGAGCAGGTCGTCCATTTCCGCCTGGGAAATCGCCCCCTTGGGCAGCAGCTCCTTGCCGCGGCGGTGATTGCGCTCGGCGTTGGCCTGGGCCGCCGTGGCCGAGGCCAGCTGCGCCTTGGCCCGGGCCAGGGCCGCCACGTATTCCGAATCGTCGATGGTGTAGAGGACTTCGCCGGCCTCCACGAACTCGCCCTCGCGAAACTCACGGGAGGCCAGGTAACCGGTGACCTTGGCCTGGATGGCCACGTCGTCACGGGCCTGCAGGCGCCCCACGTAGGTGGATTTCGGCTGGTAGGGCCTGGCGATAACATCGCTGACCACCACCTGCACCACGGGCGGTGTCGCGACCTCCTCGCTGCAGCCCGCCACCAACAGTAGCGCGGCCGCCAGGGCCAGAATTCGGAGTCTCACAGGCATTCCCCCTAGGAACGGAAAAAAAGTGTACCAAACCGACCGTGCAGTCCGGCAAAGGTTGCATTACAGAATAGCAATACTTGGAAAACAGGGCCGGATACCACTGCTGTCCCACATTTTTTCACGCCCATAGCGCCAGCTGCGGAGGGCTCCCCGGCTGCTCGGGTGGAAAAGGCCTGATCAACGTCATCAGGTCTTTCTTCGAGAACAGATTCGCTT
>NZ_JAFKCZ010000012.1 GCF_017255185.1 Parahaliea mediterranea | reverse complement strand
TCTTCTTGTGTCGGGTGATGAACGCGTATTTCACCGCGTTTCCTTGGCAAAGAAGACCGTTGCCTTTTTTAAGATGTCTTTCTCCATCTTTAAGCGGCGATTTTCTTCCCGGAGCTTCCTGATTTCAGCCTGCTCCGCTGTGAGTTTGCCATTGCCACGAAAGGCCTTTCCATCGTCCTCTGTGTGTTCTTTGATCCAGCGGCCCAGCATATTGGCATTGATCTCCAGGCTGCGGGCGGCTTCCGCACGGCTATAGCCTTGCTCCAACACGAGGCTGATCGCGTCCAGCTTGAATTCCTTCGAATATTTCTTTCTCGACTTCATGTAGTACAGTCTCCAGTTGAGGGTATTGTCCCTTAACTGGGCTGGTCACATCCATTGAACCACTCCATTTGTATCTCTACGCAATCAAAGCCAGCCTTGACCGCAACTTCAGCTGCACCGCAGTAATCCGACAGCAGGCCCTGGATCTGCTTGTGGGACATACCAATTGCAAATGGTCTACCGTTGGGTGCTCCGAGTTTATTGAAATGAAATGAGGGTGCTAAAGTGAAGCGAGTGCTTCTCGGTTTGTTCTGTTTGAAAAATCCACAGTGTGTCAATTGAGCGGATATCTTGGCGCCGGCACTATGCACTTCATCGCTGAGTTCCTTTAGACTCTGATGTAGGCCTGAGTGTAAATACATCTGGTTGTCTAGGTTTCGGGCATCTACAGATACATTGCAGCACCCCACGGTGGTCATGGCTACGCCGCCGCGAGCAAATTCTGCATGAAATTCTATGAGTGCTTTGGTCGGATGTCCTTCGGGAGTTTTCCCTTCGAAAGTTGCTGATTTTATCACGCGGTTCTTGAGAATAATTGGACCTAATGCGGTTGGGCTGGCCAAAACCTCTAACCCTTCAACGGTCATGGTGGTCATTACATTTCCTAAGCCTTGCTGTGATTTCCTTTGGTTAGCTTAAGAGCAGTACTATGGAGTTTCATGGGCCATTTGGCCTATCTGGAACGGTAGGGTGTATGAGGCGGTAGAGGCCTTTAGTAGGCACAATACGGTCCCGCGTCATAGCATAATGTGTCTATTACGGACATTTTATGTTGGAAGCGAAATCTACCACCTCAGGCGAACCGTCGCTTGGTCGGCCCCCGGACGCCTGAACTGCCCGGGGGCCGGATTAACCCCACGAAGCCCCCACCGTTTCCTCACTCCTCCAAGCGAAAACTGATACGCGTGGTCATATCCCTCTGGCCATAGGGCACCCCGTCCTGTATTGGCGGCTTGTACTTCCACTTGCCTAAAGTACGGATGGCGGCGTTTTCGAATACGCCCTCGGGCTGCGCGTCTAGCACCCGGATGTTTTCGGTTTTGCCGCTGGCGGAGACGTCGAAGATCAGGTCGACATGGCCCTCGATGCCGCGGCGCAGGGCCCGGGGCGGGTAGTCGGGGGCGATGCGGAAAACCGGGACGATGGTCGAGGAACCGCTGCCGGCGTTGATGTCGCCCACATCTGTCGGGGGTTCAAAATTGCCGACGCGGGTGAGGGGGCCGTCGATCAGGTCGGTTGTCGTGGTGGGGGTTTCCCACTTGGGTGTCTCCTCCGGTTTCTCGGGCTTCTCCACCCGTTCGTCGGGCCTGACCTCCGGCGGTTTTCTTTCCGGCATGGTCACGTCCGGGCGCAGCGGCACCGACGACTCCAGTACCGGAACCTCGGTGGCGATCAGCGCCTGCATCAGCAGGAACAGGGTGGCGGTGACGGCCACCGACAGGGCGGCGGATGCGCCGCGGCGCAGGGCGATGGGTGCGTGGATTGTGGTGCTCATGCTCAACTCCCCGGGCACGGGGGTGCCCTCCAGTAAAAATCCGGTGACAACTGCATGTTGTGAAAGGGGTGATGCGCCGGCGGCGCCGTCAGGGTGGCTTGTCCGGGGTGGCGATATCGCTCGCCGGGAACTGGAATGTCACCCGCCAGTTATTGCCGATGGGTGATGGCGGTGGTGCCGAGCCCCGTGCCGTAAGCGCGTCCGGCCGCTCGGGCTCCACCGCGGGCGGTGGCAGGGGGCGCGGCCGCGGCGAGGCGTACTCGGTCAGCGCAGCGGTGGCGTCGCTGGTGGCGGTCGACCACGGTTGCAGGGGCCTGGACGGGGAGCGCTCCCGGGCCTCGGCCGGCGCGGGGGCGAGCTGCAGGCCCGCCAGGGGCAGGGTCAGCAACAGGCACAGCGGCAGTAGCCAGGGCCAGCCGGTGTTCATCACCGAATGGTCGTGGCCCGCGGCACAGATGTTGCGAATGCGCACCGCCAGCTGCGACTGGCGGCTGAAGGGCACCGCGGCGCGCAGCCGGTGACCGCGGGCCTGGGCCAGCAGCAGGGAGGCGTAGTCGGGGGCATGGTCGGGGGCATTGTTGTCCTGGGCCAGCACGTGGTTGTCGCAGGCTTGCTCGGATTCCAGGGCCAGTTGCGCCAGGGTGTGGCGCAGGCCGGGGATGGGCCAGTAGAGCACGCCCACGATCCGCCCCAGCAGGTGCGCCAGCCAGTCACCGCGGTGTACGTGACCCAGTTCGTGTTGCAGCGCCATGCGCTGCTCCCGGGGGCTCATTCGCGCGGCGAGGGGTACCAGGATGACGGGTTTGAGGTAGCCCCAGGTGAGCGGCGAGTCTATGGCCGCGCTGGCACGCAGGCGCAAGCGGGCGGGCGGGTCCAGGGCCGCGAATTGTCGCCGCCACGCCAGCGGGGCGGGCGCGGAGCGCAGCGTTGTTATCAGCAGGGCAAGCAGGTCGCGCAGCAGTTGTCCCCCTCGCCAGGCCACGCCGGCGAGATAGGCCAGCAGCAGTAGGGCCAGCAGTTTGTCGAGCGGGCCCGGCGCGCCCGCGGTACCGGTGTGGAGCGCGGGCAGTTGCCAGCGGGGCGCCACCCAGGCCAGCAGCGGCAGCAGCGCCAGGCAGAGCAGGGTGGCGAAGCGGGCGCGGTGGCGCACGGCGGCGGCGCTCAGGCCGACATCGTCGGCGAGCAGGGCGCCCAGCAGCAGGATCAGCAGGGCCTTGGCGAACAGCAGCAACAGGCCGCCGCCGGGGAGCAAGGCCTGCACATCCGTGATCCAGCCCATGATCATCCCCCTACTGGCGCCGCCGGGCGCGTTCCCGCTCGATCAGCGTGGCCAGCTCGTCCAACTCCTCGTCTTTCATCTGCGGCGCGCCCATGCCCAGCAGGGCGTTGGCGGCGCCCAGCGTGGAGCCGCCGAAAAAAGTCTTGATCAGTCGCCGCAGGGCGCCCTGGCGGGCGTGGTTGAGGGGTTGCACGGGGGCGTAGATATAGCGGGCCCCGTCCTGGCGGAAGCTGGCCTGGCCCTTGTCCACCAGGATGGCCAGCAGGGCGCGCACCGCGGAGTAACTCGGCGCCTCGGGCAGCGCGCCGTGGATATCCCGGGCGGAAGCCTCTCCCCGCTCGTAGAGCAGGTCCATGATCTGCCGTTCGCGCCTGCTCAATTGTTGAGCGGTCTTTGCCATAGGTGCCTGCTAATTTATTAACACTGTGCTAATAATTTAGCAGGCGCGACCGGCTTGTCAAGCGCCTCGCCAGGCGCCTCGCCACGCCCCAGGGTGAGTGCAAGCGCTGTGCGGGGGCGGGGCCGCCGCTAGCGCAGGAACTCGTTGCGGGTACTGGCGTCGTTTTTGAATGCGCCGCCCAGGGCGGTGGTGCGGGTGCGGGAGTTGCCGTCCATTACCCCGCGCGCCTTGACGCAGTAGTGCGTCGCGTTGATGGTGACCGCCACGTCCTCGGTGGCCAGCAGGGTTTGCAGGGCCACCAGGACCTGCTGGGTGAGGCGCTCCTGCACCTGCGGGCGCTGCGCGAAAAAGCGCACGATGCGATTGATCTTCGACAGGCCGATGATGCGCTCGCCCGGGATGTAGGCGACCCGGGCGCTGCCATCGATGGTGACGAAGTGATGTTCGCAGGTGCTGACCACGCCGATGTCATCCACCAGCACCATTTCCTCGACGCGCATTTTGTTTTCGATGACCGATACCCGCGGAAATTGTCGATAGTCGAGCCCGGCAAACAGTTCGTCCACGTACATCTTCGCGATGCGCGCCGGGGTGTCGCGCAGGCTGTCGTCGGTCAGGTCGAGGCCCAGGGCCGTGGCGATGTCGGTGAATGCCTCGCGGATGCGCCGCCGCCTGTCCCCGCTGTCGAGGTGGTTGGCCACCAGTGGCGTCTCCAGGCCGCGCGCGAGGAGGGCGGATCGCACGCGATGGGCGTCGTCTGTCAGGTCGTCATCCAGGTGTGGCAGGTTCCGGGCGAGGGCGGCTTCCATGATTTACTCCTTGTCGGTGTCCGGTTTGGTACGCGGACCCGGCGGGAGTGGATTCCAGGGGCGGTGGAAAAGGGCCGGGCGTTCGGGTCAGGAGTCGTAATCCAGGCGCCGGCGGCCCCGGTTGTGGCGCTGTTCCGGGCCGTCACAGCGCGCGCTTACAATGGCGTCCAGGATCTGCAATTCGCGGCGGTCGCCGTTGGTGCGTCGGTCCGGGTGGTGGGCATAGGTACAGTGGCAGCGCTCGCGGTCGCATTCCGGTAGCGGCAGCATCGGGGGCGTGTCCAGCAAGAAACGCCGTCCGCGCAGCGCCTGCGCCGGCGCGCAACCGCGCTCCCCGGGGTGGATGGAAACCGCGCGATAGCGGAAGGGGGCCGCGCGAGCCTGGCGCCGGTGGGAGTTCCCCTGGCGGCCCCGCGCAATCAGTATCAACAGCAGGGTCGCCGCCAGGGCAAAGAGGCCGAGCAGTACCGCCACGCAGACCGCCTTCCCGCAAGGGGTGGATAAAAACTGTACAGTAGGCAAGTTTAGGTGACGGAGCGGCGCTGTCCCGGGGGTCGGCCCTTAATCCGGAAAAAGTGTGATTTGGATCACAGAATGCTAGAGATGGCGTTGACAGGCTGATAGCATTATTCGCCCACATTGAGTGAACGTGGTAGTGCTTATGTTTGATCGCAACAAAGACAAGGGCAAGCAGGCCGGGCGACAGACGCCCCCGCCTCCACCGGAACCGGCTGCCCCGGCTCCCAGCCCGTCTCCCGCCCATAATTATGCAGAGTTGTCGCCATCCAGGAGTGCCGCAATGATTGGACCGAGCATCAAAATCAAGGGAGAGGTTACCGGCGACGAGGACCTGGTGATCCGGGGCAGCGTCGAGGGCACCATCGACCTCGCCGCGCACGAAGTCACCGTCGGTGAATCCGGCAAGGTCAAGGCGGATATCAAGGGCAAGGTTGTCACCGTCAACGGCGAGGTGACCGGCGACATTACCGGCGGCGAGAAGGTTATCATTGCCAAGACCGGCCATGTGCGCGGCAATATCGTCGCGCCGCGCATGACCCTGGAGGATGGCGCGGTGTTCAAGGGCAGCATCGACATGGACCCGGGCGAGGTCGCCAGCCGCAAGGGCCCGACCCCCGCGCCCCAGCCCAAGGCCACCACCTCCGCCAACAGCGAGGCGCCCAGCCTTGACCTGAAAAGCGGTTGACCGCGGTCGTTTCTCCCGGCGGGTCGCCAGCGGGCGGCTCGCCGGGCAGTAGCATGAAAACCCAGGCTTCGCGGCTATTGCCGTCGCTGTTCGAACAGGTCGACCAACAATGGCCGCTGACCGTGTTGAACGTGGGGCCGGCATTGCCGGAAACCGTGGAGTTTTTCTCCGCCTACCGCTGCAAGATTCACTTCGCCGACCTCTACCCCGAGCTGCCGCTGCGGGCGGACGAGGACCGGGGCATCACCCTGGACCGGTGCCTGGAGGATGCGCTGGAGCTGCCGGGCGGCGCCTTGTTCGACCTGTGCTTTTTTTGGGATGCCCTGAACTTTCTCAGTAACGAGGCGGTGGGTGCGCTGGCGGCCAAGCTGCGGCCGCACCTGCACCCCGACAGCCGGGCCCACTGTTTTGCGGTGCACAACAGCAAGACCCCGGCGGCCACCACCTTTCACGGCATCGCCGACGCCGGGCATTTCAGCGTCCGCACCCGCGTCGTCCAGCCCCCGGATTACCAGCCCCATCCCCAGGGAGAGTTGGTATCCCGCTTGCGTTTTTTCCAGGTGGACCGCAGTGTGTTGATGCCGGACAGGCGCATCGAGCTGGTGCTCAACGCGCGATTGTAGTTGTTAGTCAATCCCCTGGATCATTCATGAAGTTATCGGTACTGGACCAATCCCTGGCGCGCTCCGCCGACGAGCCCGACGTGGCCCTGCAAGAATCGCTGGACATGGCGCGCTGGTGCGAGGCGCTGGGCTATGAGCGCTTCTGGGTGTCCGAGCACCACGCCTTCCCGGCGGTGGCGGGCAGCGCGCCGGAAGTGCTGCTGGCGGCTCTGGGCGCGGCCACCTTGCGGATTCGCCTCGGTTCCGGCGGCATCATGCTGCCGCACTACAGCCCCTACAAGGTCGCGGAGTGTTTCTCCCTGCTGGCCAACCTCTATCCCGGGCGTATCGATTTGGGAGTGGGGCGGGCGCCGGGGGCGGATATGGCCACCGCGGTGGCGCTGGCGACCGACGGGCGCCCCAAGTTCGAGCGCTTCCCGGAGCTGGTGACGCGCCTGGACGACTATTTGCGCAACCCGGCGGCGCGGCCCCTGGTCAGCCCGCGGCCGCCGGCGGATTTGCCGCTGTGGATGCTGGGCTCGAGCCCGGACAGCGCGCTGCTGGCGGCGGAGCGCGGCCTGCCCTACAACCTGGGCCTGTTTATCAACCCCCAGGCGGCGCCGGAACTGGTTCACCTGTACCGGGCGCGGTTTCGTCCCAGCGCCCGGCTGGGCGCGCCCTACGCGATCATTACCACCAGTGTGTTCTGCGCCGACGACGAGCCGCGGGCGCGAGCGCTGCAGCTCACCTACGATCTCAACCTCTACCGTTTCGTGACCGACCAAAGCATTGGCCGCTCACTGACGCCGGGCGAGGCCCTGGACTACCCGCTGGGGCCGCGGGAGCAGGCCTTTATCGCCAGCCGCGGCAGCAACCGTGCGGTGGGCACGCCCGGCCAGGTGCGCGGGCAGCTGGAAGCCCTGGCCGAGCGCTTTGCGGCGGACGAGATCATGGCGGTCAGCAACATGTACTACCTGGAGGACCGCAAGCGGTCCTTCGAGCTGTTGATGGACGCCTTTAAATAGCCCGCCAGGCTCCCGTTAAAGCCCGGAGCCGTCCTGGGAATAGATAACCCAGATCTTGGTATAGCCCTCGGTTTCCCACATCCCGGTCCACTCTTTGGGAATGGTGACCGCCTCGCCGGCCTCGATCACCTGCACGCTGCCGTCGGCGGAAGTCAGGGTGACACTGCCCTCCAGGAAATACATGAATTCGTCGACGCCGTAGGGCTCGTCGATTTCCCAGCGCGAGGGTCCCGCCCGGTACATCCCCGAGGCGAACTTGCCGTCGCTGCTGAGCAGCGAGGTGACATCCAGTACCTCGTGGCCGTTGCGTTCGGTCTTTTCCGTGTCGGGGTGTTGGAACAATTTGCCGTCGAGGTCCGCCCGATTCATCTCGGCGGGTTTGACGGTATCGCCGGCAAAGGCGATGGCGCTGCCGAGCAGGGCGGCGCAGGCGGTGGTGACGATACGCATGGAGCTCTCCTTGTGTTGGCTGATGGCTACAGGTAGGCGATGCCCAGGTAGCCGATCACGGTGATCAGCGCGGCAATCAGCGCGTAGGGAATCTGGGTCAGGGCGTGTTGCAGCGGCGTGCAGCCGGTGGCCTGGGCGGTCAGCACGGTGGCGTCGGAGTAGAAACAGGCGTGGCTGCCGAAGGTGCTGGCCGAGAGCGTGGCGCCGATCACCAGGGTCATGTCGGCGCCCAGATTGTGCGCGAGGCTGGTGACGATGGGCAGCACGATCACGAATACCCCCCAGTTGGAGCCGGTCATGAAGGACACCAGGCCCATGCTGACGAAGATCGCAGCGGGTAGCAGCTCGGCGGTCAGCAGCGGCTCCATGGTCGACACCACATAGGCCGGCAGGCCCAGGGCGTCGTTCACGTCCTTGAGGATAAAGGCCGCCACCAGTACCGCCAGTGGCTCGATCATGGTCTTGAAGCCATCGATGACGGTGTCGAAGGTTTCGTGCAGATCCAGCAGGCGCAGCCCCAGCACGATGGCCACGGTCGCCCCGAGGGTGATGTAGATGCCGATCAGGAAGTCGTTGTCGAAGGCCATGGTGGTGCCCACCAGGGTCAGCATCGGCAACACAAACAGCCACACCCGCGGGCGAATGCCGGGCTTGGGCTGCACCGCCTGGTTGGCGCGCTCAATGTGCGCCGCCTCCGGTGGCACGGTCACGCCGGTCTCCCGCGCCCGTTGCTCGGCGGCCTTCATCGGTCCCAGGGCCGGCAGTCCGCCGCAGATGGCCACCGGCACCAGGATCACCGCCACCCAGGCGTAGAACATGTAGGGAATCGCCGAGATGTATACCGCCAGGCCCTGGCCTTCCCCGGCCAGGCCGTTGGCCACCAGCAGGCCGCCGAAGAAAGCGCCCCAGGTGGAATAGGGGATGATGACGCTGATCGGCGCGGCGGTGGAGTCGACCACGTAGGCGAGCTTCTCCCGCGATACCCGGAACTTGTCGGTCAGGTTGCGCATCGCCGCGCCCACCGCCAGGGAATTCAGGTAGTCGTCCACGAACATGAAGATGCCCAGGCCCCAGGTGGTGAGCAGGGCACCGCGGGCGGTGCTCACCCGGTCCGCCAGCGCCGCGGTAAAGGCGCTGGTGGAGCCGGTGCGGATCAGCAGGGCGATCAGGCTGCCCATGAAACCGCAGACCAGGATTACCCAGGCCACGTCCTCGTCGGTGAGTACGCGCAGGGAGGTGTCGGCGAAGCCACTGACAAAGTCCGCCCCGTGCAGCATGCCCAGCCCCGCGAGGCCACCGCAGATCAGCGACTCGATGGGGCGCCGGGTCCACACCGCCAGCACGAAGACCAGGGCGGTGGGCAGCAGGGAGAGCAGGGTACCGCTGGCTTCCATCACGCGACCCCCAGTTGTTCGCCGGTGGCGCGCCAGGCGGCGTCGATGGCGCCGTCGACGAAGGCGTAGGCCGCGGCGTCGGAGTTGGCGATGGAGATGCGGCCCAACTGCCGCGCCCCCAGCAGGTGGGGGCCGTTATCGGGCCCGTATTCCGGCGGGTCGGAATACTCGTTGTATTCGTAGGCGTAGCCGTGGGGCCAGCGATTGACCGTAATGGCGGCGATGTCCCGCTCCGGGTCGAAGCCGCCGCCGGCCAGGGCGCCGCCCAGGGTGTCGACGATGTGCGCCTCGAATTGCGCGAAGGAGGTTTCGTACACCGCGCGGCGGCCGATGACGTGCTGCTCCCTCGCGGAGAGCCCGCGGTCCGGCGCGCAGGGTACGTAGGAACCGTGCAGCACCGTGGGGCGGTCCGGGTTGCCGGCGTAGCGGTAGCCGCCCATGCTCACCGGGAAGTCCAGGCCGATGGAATGCATCATCTGCGGCCGGGGAATGCTGAAACTGCTGTAACCCAGTTCGGCGAAGGCGCGCCAGTTGCGCACCGCGACGCTCATGTACACCAGCGGCACCTTGGTGGAGTAGTCGATGGCCTCGCGCTGCTCGGCGGGCAGCTCCGGGCAGATGTGGGGAATGATGTCGTTGTAGCAGGCGAGCACGGTGTGCCTGCCGCGCACGCGGTGGACATTGCCCCGGTTGACGTAGGTGATGTCCACGTGGCGTTGGTCCGCGGTGTGCCGCACATCGACCGCGGTGCTGTTGAGGCGGATGCGGCAGTTGGACCCGGCGAGGTCCAGTTTGCCGTAGTCCGCCCGGGCCAGCACCAGGTCTTCCATGCTGCTGCCGGGAATGGCGTCGGGCAGCAGGGCGCGCACCAGGGCGCGGGCGACCCCGGCGTTGCCGTCGGGGAAGTGGAAAATGTAGGGCTCGTCGCGCTCCGGCTCGCCGTTGGCGTCGATCTCCCCGAGGTCGAGGGCGGCGGTGCCGGGCATGCCCATGCGCGCCGCCTCGAGGGCGGACTGGGCGTCCCAGCCCACGCCCCACCAGCCGCGTATGTTGTCGCGCAGCAGCAGGTAGACCGGCTCGGGCACGCCCGCGTGATCCAGCAAAAAGTCGCGGTAGGTGATGCCGCGCAGGTAGTCGATCTTCTGTTCGCGGGTGCGTGGCGCCAGGACGTCCCGCGGTGCGTCGAGCAGTTGCAGCAGGGCCGTGCGCGAGGCCGCGTCCAGCGGGTAGCGCGCCACCTGCGCCGCGTTGTGGGCGGCGGCTTCCGGCGAGCCGTCCCGCCGCAGCTCCGCGGCCACCGCGTGGCGCCCGTAGCTGGCCTCGCTGAAGTACAGGCCGCGCTGTAGCTTGTGGCGGTCAGAGAATTCCCGGTCGAAATACTCGTAGAAGCGGTCGGTGTGGATGCCCACGTCGCGCAGCAGTTGCGCGGCGGCGGGGGAGTAGCTGCCGGGGGTGTCGATGGACTGGCTGCCGCCGTAGCCAATCAGCTGCTCGCCATCGACGTTGAACTCGTTGCGCTTGGCGTGACCGCCGAAGTCATCGTGGTTGTCGAGGATCAGGATACTGGCCCCGGGTCCCATTTTCTGGCGGTAGAAGTGGGCCGCGGCGAGGCCGGAAATACCGCCGCCCACCACCACGAGATCGTAAACCGGATCGGTGAGCCGCGCCGGCGCCGGGTAGCGCTTGCCCGCCCAGGCCACCGAGTGGGCGACCTCGAAGGAGCCCGGGTGGCTGCCGCGCATGCCGGTGAGGGATGGCGGGTAATCGGCGCCGCCGGATTCCGCCGGCGCGGCCATGCCGCGCAGCGGTCCGAGGCCGGCGGCGGAAGCGCCAAGCGCCAGCCCGCCGAGAAAGTCCCGGCGGGTGATGTGCAGTAGTTTCGACATACCCGCCCCGTCAGAGTCCGTAGGAAAAGCGCAGGCCCACGGTGCGCGGGCGGCTGGGGCCGATGTCCGATTGTACGTAGGGGGAAGAGGCGGATGTAATGCCGTTGCCGCTGTCGTAGTACTCGTCGTCGAACAGGTTTTCGACGTAAAGCGCCAGGGCCCAGCCAGTCGGCGAGCGATAACCCGCGGTGGCTTGCACTTCGGTATACTCGCCGACTTCGCGCCAACCGGCGGCGCGGGTTATGGCATTTGACGGCTCCCAATCAGCGGGGGCGCCATCTTCCCAGCTGGCAACAACGTTGCCGAACAACTCGCCGTTGTCCAGCGGATAGTTGCCATTCAAGCTTGCGAACGCGGTGTATTCCGGCACGCCCGGGATTGGCGAGCCCTCGCAGGCCGAGGCATCGTCGAGCCATTCCTCGCCGCCACTACAAAACGCCTCGATGCCGCTGCCTTCGCTGTCGAACCAGGAAAAGCCCACGCCCAATTGCCAGTTATCCGACAGCGCCAGATTCCAGTTGCCCTCCAGTCCCTGGCCCTTCACCTCACCGGTGTTGCATACCACAACCACCGGGGAGCCCGGTTCGCTGCAAGTGGCTTGAAGATCCTCATACTCGTAATAGAACGCCGTTAACTGCAGTTGGCTCATGCCGTCCCACTGGCTACCCTTGTACCCGATTTCGTAGGAAACCACGGTTTCGGCGTCAAAGGTCGACGGTACATGCACGCCGGGAAGGGCTTCGACGCCGCTGAATGGACCGCCGGGATCGACTGAATAGCTGTTGTAGCCGCCTTGTTTGTAGCCATTGGTGATGCTGAAATACAGCAGTTGATCATCCCCGGGATGCCAATTGACGACCGCCCGATAGGTGGGTTCACTCCAGGACTGGGTATCGGATACCGGGCCTTGCG
Source organism: Parahaliea mediterranea (assembly GCF_017255185.1). Classification (GTDB taxonomy): domain Bacteria; phylum Pseudomonadota; class Gammaproteobacteria; order Pseudomonadales; family Halieaceae; genus JAFKCZ01. The sequence goes on along the minus strand of NZ_JAFKCZ010000012.1, from coordinate 149,533 downwards.
GCGTGGTAAAGCCGGTCTGTACCACCTGGCCGAGAATGCTCTGGTTGCGGCCGGCCAGCACCTCTTGCGACATCTCTTTTTCGTCGTCGTTGTAGCGTACGCCGATGGCGGCATCCCACTGCTCGGAGAACTGGAACTGCAGGTCGATATAGGCCGCCCAGCCGGAGAAGGTGCCCTTGGTGCGGTTCCAGTCGTCGATCAGGCCGTTGGGGCTCGGGGTCCATTGATAGGTGCCCCAGTAGTCGTAGAGGATGTAGGCGTAGGCGCCGTCGTAGTAGATGTTGTTGTAGTAGTCGAAAACGTCCTCGCAGGCTTGGCCCCAATACACGTTGCAATACAGGTCCTCGTCCTGCTGGCCGAGAAATTCGGTGTCGATTTCCTCCCGGTAGTAGGACACACCGGCGTACCAGTTGAACATGCCCTCGTTCTGGGAGGTCAGGCGCAGTTCCTGCTCGAAGTACTCCCCGGACTGGATCTGCTCGTAGTTGAAGATGGTGATCGCGGTGGCGTCGAAGTCCTCGGTGTAGTGGTAGTCGTGGTCCTTGTAGCCGGTCAGCGAGGTCAGGGTGGCCCAGCCCAGGTCGTAGTTGACATCGAGGCCGACGCTCCAGATTTCGCCGTTGTCGATAATGCCGTTGCGGGGCTCGTCAATGCGCACGTCGCGGAAGTCTCCCGGCAGCGGGATATCGCCGTAGATGTCTTCCAGGAACTGATAGGACGGACCTTTTCCGGTCGCGCGGTAAATCGTGCCCGACTGATCGCGGTCTTCGTATTCAAGGTACAGGTTGGCTGTCAGCGCGCCACCCGCGTCATACGAGCCCGTGACTCGAATACCGGCCTTGTCGTGTTCAATGTGTTCCTTTCCGGTGATTTCATTGTCGACATAGCCGCCCTCGGTGGAGTAGAAGCCCGCTACGCGAATGGCCAAGTCATTGGTGACATCGAAGTTCGTGCCGCCCTCGACGCGAAGAATGTCGCGTTCCGCGATACGCAGATCGAGATAGGTTTCGCTTTCGCCCTGGGTGGGTTTGCGGGTAATGATATTGAGTGCGCCAGCGATGGAGTTGCGGCCAAATAGAAAGCCTTGGGGCCCCCGCAGAAATTCCGATCGCTCCAGGTCGTACAGGCTGGTCACCCCGGAGCCATTGCGCCCCTGGTAGAAACCGTTCTTGTACACGCCGAGGGAGGGGTCGCCGCCGTTGCCGAAGTCGTTGGTGACAATGCCGCGCACCGCGATGGAGTCGAGGAAGCTGTCCTTGGAATTGCCGGTTACGCCCGGAGTAAAGAACACCAGGTCCTTGACGTCGTCGAGATTGACGTCGCGCACGAAATCGCCGGACAGGGCGGTGACCGCCAGCGGCACGTCCATCACCGATTCCGCGCGCTTGGTGGCGGTGACGATCACCTCCTCCAATTGCTGCGCCTGGGCGGAGCCGGCCACCAGCGCCGCGGAAACGGCAGCGGCGAGGCCGCGTCGCGGGCTGCGTGGCGGACGGTATAGTGGCGCGGACACTGGCCGGCCGCGTTGCAATGGATTCTTGCTCATGACTCCCCCTCTCTATCGAGAACACGTCTATCGAGAACACGACCCCGGTCCCTCGAGGGGCGGGGGCATAGACTGATTGTCGCGGGCGTCATCACTTCCCACCCGAAACGTTATATTGCATTTATCGTCATTTCGGCGGGCTAAACCTGCTGTTGTACAGCTTTAAGTCATGTTTTTGGTTTAGCCCAATCGGGCGGATTTCAGGCTACGAAATCGACCGGGGCAATGCAATACGCCGGGCACAAAAACCCCTACCCCCTTGGGGGTAGGCGTCGAAGGGGGGCGAGAGCCGTGCCCGGGGCGGCGGGTCAGCTGCCGGTCTCGAGGGGGATGTCCAGCGCCGTCAGCGCCTGGCGCAGCGGCGCCAGCTGTGTTTCGTAGCGATGCCAGCGCCCCACCGAGCGGGTGTGGGCCGCCTCTCGCACCTGCACCACGCTGGCGGTGGTGACCGCCCCTTGCTGGCGATGGAAATCCAGGCAGGCGTCCTCCCAGGGGAGTTCAAGGAATTCCAGCAGCGTCCTGGCGTGGGGTTCCGGATTCGCGGCCACGTCCTCGTAGCGCAGCTCGAGGAAGCGTTCGCCAAAGCGATCGCGCCAGCATGCCATCATGCGGTAGTAGCGCGCGTGGTGGCGCGCCATTTCCGCCTGGTCGTAGGAGTGGGGGTAGGCGTCGGCGAACAGCTGCTTGAAGCTGGCGAAACAGGCGTCCATGGGGTCGCGACGCAGGTGGATGATCTTGGCCCGGGGCAGCGCCGCCAGGATCAGCGGCAGGTAGCGGTAATTGGTGGGCAGCTTGTCGACGAAGCGCGGCAGTTCGCCGCGCAGCTTGCGGCTGGTACTGAGGTAGGCCTCGCCCAGGCGCCGCATGTCGATGTCGCTGGCGGCGTGGGCGAGCGCCGCGCTGTGGCGCGCGTTGCCGCGGTAGTTGACCAGGCGGCGGATGGCGCCGTCGAACTGCCGCAGTTCGCCCGCTGAATGCACCTGGGAGTGACTGGTGATGATGCGCTCCACCAGGGTCGTGCCGGTGCGCGGTTGGCCGACAATGAAGATCGGCGACGGGTCCGGGCAGCCGGCGGGTCGCGCGTCCAGCCATTGCCGGGTGAGCACCTCCTGTAGCGCGTCGAACATGGCCACTTCCGCGGCTTCGTCGTAATCGAGTGTGCGCCGGCGCGCCGCGGCGCCGGCGGCGAAAGCCTCGAAGGCGGCGGGCCATTCGCCGAGGTCCTCCAATTCCTTGCCCAGGCCGTAGTTCAGGTAGGCGAGGTCGCGGGGGTTGCCCGGGTTGTCGGCGAGCAGGCCGCGCAGTTGCTCCACGTGTTCGCGATCGTCGGCCTTGCGCAGGTTGGACAGCAGCCAATGCGCATTGGCGTTGCGGGGGTTCACCGCCAGGGCGCGCCGCAGGCAGTCCTCGGCGGCGTCGAAGTCGCCCAGGAACATCTGGTTGTTGGCGCGGTTAACCAGCAGGGGCAGGTTGTCCGGCTGTTGTCGCAGCGCCCGCTCCAGCCACGCGGCGGACTCCTGCTGGTCGCCCAGCTGGCTGTACACGGTGGCGATGGCATCCTGCACCACGGGATTGCCGTCCTGGTGTTGCACCGCTTTGGCGAGGGCGTCGTCGGCGCGATTCACATGCCCCATGCGCATGAACAGCCGCGCGAGTTGCGCCCAGGCGGCGCCGTGTGACGGGTCCAGTTTGGTCACCGAGCCGAATCCCTGTACCGCGGTGCGCAGGTCGTTGCCGTCCTGGGCCACCAGTCCCACCAGGAAGTGGGCCTCGGCGAGGTCGGGCCTGGCGGACAGCAGCTTGCGGCAGCATTCGGCGGCGCCGCGGTGGTCGCCGCGGCCCAGGGCGGTGTAACCCTGGCGCAGGGTGTCTTGCATCCAGGGGGCGGTGGCGGGTGTTTGGGCTCGATTCATGTCGACTCTTATCGCTATGGGTAAGGGCGGAAGCTCCGGCCGCGTGCCAGTCGCCGCCGGGGACGAGGGCGGCGACGCGCCCCCGCGTGTGGCGTTTGCCGCCGCTGGCGCGGCGCACGGCGGCGGGGCGGCTCCCGATTATGCCAGCCAGCGGCCGCGGCAGTCACCCCGTGCCCGGCCGCGAACTTGCCGCGAGGCGACGCGGCATTGCAGAATCGCTGGAGCGCGGGGCGCCAATCCGGCGCGGGTCACTCCACGTAGTCAGGGACAATGATGAACAAACCGGCATTTTCCGAACGTGTGTACAGCGTCCTGGTGGAGGAAGAGGACGCGCGGGTATGCCGGGACATCCCCGAGGCGGCCTGTAGCGGCCAGCCTCTCGCCTTCACCCGGCAACTCGCCGCGCAGACCTGCACCAAACTGGGGGACGCCCTGACCAGCAGCCGCCTGGTGCTGGCCTGGATGCTGTCGTCGCTGGGCGCGCCGGCGGTCTTCATCGCCCTGTTGGTGCCGGTGCGCGAGTCGCTGTCACTGTTGCCGCAACTGTTTGTCGCCCAGGCGGTACGCCGGCATCCGATCCGCAAGACTTTTTGGGTCTGGGGCAGCATGGGGCAGGGCGCGTGCCTGGTGCTGATGGTGGCCGCGGTACTGTTGCTGGAGGGGGCGGCGCTGGGGGTGGCGGTGATCGGCCTGCTGGCGTTGTTCAGTCTGTCCCGCGGCGTGTGCTCCGTCGCCGCCAAGGATGTGCTGGGCAAAACCGTGTCGAAAACGCGCCGCGGCAGGCTCACCGGCCTCGCCGCCTCGGTATCGGGCGCGGTGACCCTGTTGGTGGCGGCGGTACTGATGTTGGCGCCGGCGGTTCTGCCCGGCGGCCAGTCGCTGGCGGGTCCCGGCCTGTTCGCGGCGATCCTCGGCCTGTCGGCGCTGTTGTGGTTCGCCGCCGCGGCCATCTATGCCGGTGTCCCGGAAGTGCCCGGCGCCACCGGCGGTGGGGGCAATGCCTTTACCGAAGCCCTGCGCAGCCTGGACCTGCTGCGCAGCGACCCGCGGTTCCGGCGCTTTGTGGTGGCGCGCATGCTGCTGGTTTCCACCGCCTTCGCCATTCCCTACCTGGTGGTGCTGATTCAGCAAAATGCCCGCTCCGGCACCGCGGGCTTCGCCGCGCTGCTGCTGGCGGAGGGTGCCGCCGGCCTGGTGTCGGGGCCGCTCTGGGGGCGTTGGTCCGACCGCCAGTCGCAGCGGGTGATGGCCGCCGCCGCGGCGCTGTCCCTGTTGCTGATGCTGGCAACACTGGCGCTGGCGGCCTGGCATGCCAGCTGGCTTGGCTTGCCGCTGGTGGCGGGGGCGCTGCTGTTCGTGGCGGCGGTGGCCCACCAGGGAGCGCGGGTGGGCCGCAAGACCTACCTGGTGGACATGGCCACCGGCGACAACCGCGCGCAGTACACGGCGGTGAGCAATACCGTGATCGGGCTGTTCCTGTTCAGCGGCGCCGCCCTGGGTTGGGTGGACACGGCTTTCGGCACCGCCAGCGTGCTGGCGCTGCTGGCGGGTGTGGCGGCGCTGGCCACGCTGCGCTGCGCGGCACTGCCGGCGGTGGATTGAGGCGTTGATTGCCGTGCCGAGCCAAGTCTCATACCATGCGGACTGTGCCTTTATCGGTGGAATCTATGAATGTGCTGCGACTGTTAATGCTTATCTCCCTGCTGGGAGCCGCGCCACTGCATGCCCAGGTGTTGAAGGTGGGATTGTCGCCGGACTATCCGCCGCTACAGTACCGGCAGGAGGGGCGCATCGTGGGTATCGAGCCGGACAACGCGCGGGCGGTGGGCAAGATTCTCGGCCGCGAGGTGGAGTTGGTGCCCATGCCCTTTGCCCAGCTGCTGAGCGCCCTGGAGGCGGGGCGCGTGGACGTGGTGATGTCGGGGCTCAGCGTCACTGCGGAGCGCAGTGCGCGGGTGGCCTTCACCGAGCCCTACCTGCGGGTGGGCCAGATGGCCATCCTGCACCTGGACAAGGTCACCCGTTTCGCGCAGCCCTGGGCGGTGTACCGCGAGGGGGTCAGGGTGGGGGTCGAGCCGGATACCACCGGAGACGCCTTTGCCAAACGCGAACTGCCCGACGCCGAGGTGAGTTACTTCGATAACCCCGATAGCGCCTTCGCGGCGCTGCGCGAGGACCGTATCGATCTCTACGTTCACGACGCCCCCACCAGCTGGCAGCTGGCCAACGACAGTCGCAACGGCGACCTGATCAGTCAGTACAGCCCGCTTACCGAGGAAATGCTGGCCTGGGCGGTGCGCGGGGACGACCCGCAACTGCAAGGCGACCTGAATCGCGCCCTCAACCTGATGCGCGCCAACGGCACGCTGTCCTATATCCTCAACCGCTGGATTCCGGTTCAGGTCGAGGTGAACTGAACTGAGCTGAAGGGAGCGAGACCCCGCGAACACGGGGCCCGGAGTGAGGCGCTAGTCCGCGCCGGGGAAGTTGTACTCGTGGCCCCACAGGTCGCCCTCGGTACTGACCGTGGGGGTGTGGTTGTCCCAGTCCACCAGCAGCCCGTCGTAGCCGTATTCCACCGGGATGCCCCCCGGCGCCAGCACGTAGAACGAACACATATTGTCGTTCACGTGGCGGCCCAGGCTGGCCAGCAGCGGGTGGCCGGCGGCTTTCACCCGGTCCAGCGCGAGGCCCACTTCGTCCAGGGTGCTCACTTCCACCATGATGTGCACCACGCCGATCGGGCTCGGCTGGTTATACAGGGCCAGGGAGTGCTGGCGCGGGTTGTCGGCGTGCATGAACACCACCCGGGATTCGGGGGCGCCCTCGGGCATCGGCGGGTAGAGGTCGTCGCTGATCGCCAGGCCGATCAAGCCGGTGTAGAAGTCGATGCTGGCCTCGATGTCCGGGGCGGGCACCACCGCGTGGCCGAAACCCATGTCGCCGGTGAATTCGTCGCCGGTGACGAAAGCCGAGACGCCGGCCGGCGAGTTCAGGGGCACGTAGTCGAGCAGGCGGCCGTAGTACAACTCCAGTGTGTTGCCGCCGGGGTCGGTTACCGTGGCGAAACCGCTGACGCAGCGCCGTTTGGCCTCGGCGGCGTCGCCGTCGCGGACCTCGAAGCCGGCGTCGCGCAGGTCGGCGCAGACCGCCTCCCAGTCCTCGCGGCTGCGGTACTCCAGGCCGCAGGCCAGCAGGCCGTCGCCGTCGCCGGGCTCGATCATGAAGCGGAAGGGGTGGTCGTCCATGCGCAGGAAACGCGCGCCGGCGCTGTCCTCGCGCCGCGCCTCCATCAGGCCGAGGACGTCAGTGGCGAATGCCATCCAGGCGGGGACGTCGCTCGCCTGGATCCGTAGGTAGCCAATACTTGCCAGAGCCATCAGTTCACTCCTTTTGCGGGTGGGTGTTGCGCATGGGTACGCCGCGGCGGGGCGCCGCGAGCCGGGGGCCATTATCCGGCCTTTGCCGGGCCTGTTCAGCCCCGTTCGGCCAATCCACCGTTGCCGGTATAGCTATGGTGACCGGGCTGGCCGGGTATCGTTCCATGCCGCCCGCGGCGACCCTATGGCGCGGCTTCCAGCGGGTAGGGCGGGTTGGAGATCGCCAGCTCGGGACCGGACCCGCTCCCCAGGCGCAGCGAGCCGGCGAGGGATTTTTCCGCCACCGAGGCCAGCAGGTGAACCTCGCCGGCCGCCGCGGCAACGGCGTTGACCACCGTGCCCACGACCTGTTCCTGGGCGGTGTAGACGCTGTCACCCGCCGCCGGCGGGGTTTGAGTGCCGACCCGGGCGATATACATGCGGCGCTTGGATTGGCCCCGGTAGTGCAGGCGGGCGACCACCTCCTGGCCGGTATAGCAACCCTTGCGGAAGCTGACAAAGTCGCAGAGGTCGTAGTTCAGCGCCTGGGGCAGGAAGCTCTCCACCGTGGCCGCTTCCACCCGGCCGATACCCCGTGCGATCTCCAGGGCCCGCCAGTCGTCCGCGGAGCCCGCCTGGGCGGTGTCCGCGAGCGCCCGCGGGAGGTCGGCGCGGGCGGCCGTGTCCAGGTAAAGCTCAAACTGGGCGCCGCCTTCGTCCACCTGCACCAGGTGGAAGCCCTCGCCGCCGACGCAGTCGTGGCGCTCCCGCGGCAGCTCGCCGACAAGCGGCAGCAGGGTGTCGCCGGCGCCCGCTCCCCAGCAGCCGAAGACCCGCCAGTCGCCGGCCGGCGCCAGTTCCGCCTTGGAGAATACGATGTACTTGCCCAGGCGCGCCGCGGTCGCTTCGGCGATATCCGCCCGCAGCCGCAGGCCGTAGTGCCCGGGCCCCAGTTGCAACAGCAGGAAATCCGCCAGCACGCGCCCCTGGGGGGTGCACCAGGCTCCGGGCCGCGCCCGCCGGGCGTCGACCTCGCGCACATCGCAGGTGGCCTGGCCCTGCAGGAAGTTGGCGGCGTCCGCGCCGCTGACCTGCAGTAGCGTCTCGTGGTTCAGGGGGCTGAAAAATGCGGGCAAAACAGTACGCTCATCGGGCAGTAGGAGCCGCCATGGTAAGGCCAGTCAACCGTGGCCGGCAATGCGTGGCCGGTAATGTATGTATAATGCCGCGATCTGATGTTTTGTGGAAAAGCTCCCCGCACTATGATCCAGGAAGAAGAAATCAAGCGCATGCGCTGGGCCAGCCGCCGCGGCATGCTGGAACTGGACCTCGTTCTGGAACCCTTCGTCAACGACTGCTACCCGCGGCTCGACGAGCGGGACCGGCAGCGCTACCGGCGGCTGATGGAGTGCGAGGACCAGGAACTCTTCGCCTGGTTCCTGCGCCGCGAGGAGCCGGAGGATGCAGAACTCGCCGCCATCGTCAGGCAGGTTCTCGAGCACAAGCGAGGTGCGGCTGGCGCTTAGGCGCTCCCGTATCGGCCTGTTAATGCAGCTGGCTTTTTGGCTGGCACTGTTGGCGGTCCCCGCACTGGTGTACCGCGACGGCTACCCCTTGCTCGCGGCGGCGACGGCGGCCTATCTCTGTGGTTGCCTGCTTGTGTCGCGCCGCTCCCGGCCGCGGGCCTTGCTCTGGCGGCGCGGCGCGTGGCTGTTCGATCTGGGCGCGGCGGGCTGGTGCGAGGTGGAGTTGCTGCCGCCGGCCCACTGCCTGCCGTGGCTGGTCTGCCTGCGCTGGCGCCGGCCGGGGCAGGGGGGCGGGCGGTGGCTCTACCTGTGGCCGGACAGCGCCGACCCCGATGCCTTGCGCCGGCTGCGCAAGCGCCTGCGCCTGGCCCGCTAGGCTGTCTCCCGGGCGCTGTTGGGCGGTACCAGCACGGTGTCGCCCGCTTCCGGCAGCAGGTCGGGGTAGTCGAGGGTGTAGTGCAGGCCACGGCTTTCCCTGCGCGCCATCGCGCAGCGGATCATCAGCTGCGCCACCATGGCCAAATTGCGCAATTCCAGCAGGTCGTTGCTGACCTTGTAGTTGCTGTAGTACTCGGCGATCTCCGATTGCAGCAGTTCCACCCGGTGTTCTGCCCGCTGCAGGCGCTTGTTGGTGCGCACGATGCCCACATAGTCCCACATGAAGCGACGCAGCTCGTCCCAGTTGTGGGAGATCACCACATCCTCGTCGGAGTCGGTGACCTGGCTCTCGTCCCAGGAGGGGACCGGTTTGGGGGACGGGGCCGCGGCGATGGTCTCGGCGATGTGGCCGGCGGCGGATTCGGCGTAGACGATGCACTCCAGCAGGGAGTTGCTGGCCATGCGGTTGGCGCCGTGCAGGCCGGTGCAGGAGGCCTCGCCCACGGCGTAGAGGCCGGCGAGGTCGGTGCGGCCGCGGGTGTCCACCACGATGCCGCCACAGGTGTAGTGGGCGGCGGGCACCACGGGGATCGGCTCCGCGCTGATGTCGATGCCAAATTCGCGGCAGCGCTTGCTGACCGTTGGAAAGTGCTCCTCGAGAAAGGCCCTGGGCTTGTGGGAGATGTCGAGGAACACGCAGTCCGCCCCCAGGCGCTTCATCTCGTGGTCGATGGCGCGGGCGACAATGTCCCGGGGCGCGAGTTCGCCGCGCTCGTCGAAGCGCTGCATGAAGGGCTCGCCGTCGGGCAGCAACAGCCGCCCCCCCTCGCCGCGGATCGCCTCGGTGATCAGGAAGGATTTGGCCCGCGGATGGTACAGGCAGGTGGGGTGGAACTGGTTGAACTCCAGGTTGGCCACCCGGCAGCCGGCGCGCCAGGCCATGGCGATGCCGTCGCCGCTGGCGCCGTCCGGGTTGCTGGTATAGAGGTAGGCCTTGCTGGCGCCGCCGGTGGCCAGCACCACGGAGCGGGCCAGGAACAGCTCCACCCGGTCGCTCTCGCGGTTGAGGATATAGGCCCCCTGGCAGTGCCCGTCCTGGACCACCAGGTCCACCGCCACCCGGTGGGTGAAAATCTCGATATTGCCCGCCGCCTGCGCCCGTTCGGTGAGCACCTCGGAGATGGCGCGGCCGGTGCGGTCGGCGGCGTGGATAATGCGGCGGTGGCTGTGCCCGCCCTCCCGGGTGAGGTGGAATTCATCGGCGTGATCCGGCCTGAGGTCGAAATCCACGCCCTGGGCCACCAGCCATTCGACGCAGCGGCGGGAGTTGGACACGGTGAATTCCACCGCTTCGCGCTTGCACAGCCCGCCGCCGGCGATCAGGGTATCCTCCACGTGGGAGTCGACGCTGTCCTTGGTGTCGAGTACCGCCGCCATGCCGCCCTGGGCCCAGTAGGTGGAGCCCTGGTTGAGGTCGGCCTTGGACAGCAGGGCGACGCGCAGGTGGGACGGCAGGCGCAGGGCGAGGCTGAGGCCGGCGGCGCCGGCGCCGATAATCAGCACATCGTGTTGATGGGTGGTGGACATGGGCTGTGCTTGCTGCCTCTCCCGGTGACTTATATGATGCCTGTCAATGACTTACGCAGTGGGCAGTGTGGCCCCCGCGCCGGCGAGTATAAAGCACCGGGCGCGAATTAAGGAAATGCAGCATTGGGGAACTTTTTTAGTTCTGTTACCTCACAGTGTCGGTCCCGTGACAGCGGGAGCGAACTTTCGCCTGTCCGCGCGGTCTATCGGGGCAGCAGTTGCTTGAGTGTTACCAGGGCAGGAATGTCTGGGACTAGGGAGGGGTACGGGACTTGACTGCCGCAGTGACGGACCAGCAGCTTGTTGCCAAGGTGCAAAAGGGTGATTCGCGCGCCTTTGACATGCTGGTTCTCAAGTACCAGCACAAGATTCTGGGATTGATTAGCCGCTACGTACATGATGCCGATGAAGTGCAGGATGTCGCCCAGGAGGCCTTTATCAAGGCCTACCGCGCGCTGCCCAACTTTCGCGGCGACAGCGCTTTCTATACCTGGTTGTACCGCATCGCCATCAACACGGCGAAGAACCACCTGGTGTCCCGTTCCCGGCGTCCGCCGGGCTCGGACGTCGAGGTGGAGGACGCCGAGTACTTCGAGGGCGGCGGCGCGCTGCGCGATATCGAATCCCCGGAGTCGGCCCTGTTCGGGGCCGAACTCAAGGAAGTGGTGGAGCGGGCGATCCGCGAATTGCCGGATGATTTGCGCACAGCGGTAACTTTGCGCGAATTTGATGGTCTGAGTTATGAAGACATCGCCGAGATCATGGCGTGTCCGGTGGGAACCGTGCGCTCGCGCATATTCCGGGCCAGGGAGGCCATCGACAAACAGGTCAGGCAGCAGGTTGACGGTCATGGCTGATGCGGTTTTCATTTACCAACGTTTCGCGCCGGCGCGCGGAGGATGCAATCAATGACTGAGAGAATGCGGGAGTCCCTCTCCGCCATCATGGACGGGGAAGCGGACGACCTGGAGCTGGAACGGGTACTGCGCCAGATCGGCGAGGACTCCGAACTGCGCCAGACCTGGATGCGTTACCACGCGGTGCATGCGGCATGCAGCAGCGCGGCCGGCAATGTCCAACATTTCTCCGACCTGTCGATCGATATTTCGTCCCGGGTACGGGACGCCGTCGCCGGCGAACAAACCGCGGGCGCTTCGCGATGGCAGGGCCTGGTGCGCCCGGTGACCAGTTTCGCGGTCGCCGCCTCGGTCGCCGCCACGGTGGTGTTCGGCGGCCAGCAACTGGCCCAGCTGGGCGGCGCCGCGGAGTCCGCCGATGCCGCGACTATCGCCGGGGGCGTGTCGCCGGTGGGTCTGGTCAACAGCCTCGGCGCCACCTCGGTGCAGGCCAGCCTCGGAACCCAGCCGGTGCCGGTGCTCGAACCGGCAACCCGCACCGCCTATCGCGAGCTGGCGCGCCAGCGTCTGCACCAGTACTCCCAGGAACACGCCGAGCAAGCGGCGCTCAACACGCCCCAGGGCCTGCTGCCCTTCGCGCGCGTGCACCGCATCCAGGAGTGATGCCCGCCTTGAGTACCTGGCGCTCGCAACGACTCCCCCGTACCCCCCGGCGCGGCCGCGCGCTCGCCCTGCTGCTGGCCGCCGCGCTGCCCTTGCCCGGCCTCGCCGCCAGTTGTCCCGAGGCCGATCCCGAAGCCCTGGAATGGCTCGACAAGATGTCCCGCAGCAGTCATCACACCGCCTACCACGGGGTGGTGACCCTGCAGCGCGGGGAGGATATGCAGGTGATGCAGATCTCCCACTCGGTATCCGGCGGGGCCAGTTCGGAGCAGCTCACCAAGTTGACCGGCCAGGGCGCCCAGGTGGTGCGCGAGGAACATCCGCTGAATTGCGTGCATACGGGGCACCGCCTGCTGCAATTGGGCGCCAGGCTGGAGTCCGGAGAGTGCGGGGTGGCCAGCTATTACCGTTTTCAGGTCGCGCCGGGCGAGCGGATTGCCGGTCGCAAGGCGGTGCAGGTCAGGGTGGAACCCCGGGATATGTACCGCTACGGCTACCTGTTGGAACTCGACCGCGAAACCGGCCTGTTGCTGCGTTCCAGTACGCTGGGGCGCGGGGACCTGGTGCTGGAACGCTTCCAGTTCGCCAACCTGTCCTTCGGCGCGCCGATGCCCTCCAGTGGCGATATCGACGTGGTCTACGAAGCCGGACACCCGACACCGTCGCTGGATACCGGCGAGGTTGGTGTCACCTGGACCATCGGCTGGCTGCCGCGGGGCTTCGCCCCCACCGAGAGCGGCCCGGCGGTGTCGGGGCGTCGCACCTACACCGATGGCCTGGCGGCGTTTTCGGTGTTTCTCGAGCCCCTGTCCCGGGATATCCGCTCCGGGGAGGGTGTGGCCCGGGAGGGCAGCACCACCTCCTATACCCGCGGCCTCAGCCTGTCGGGCCAGCCGGTGCTGGTCACGGTGATCGGGGAAGTGCCGGTCAATACCGCCCGCATGGTCGCCGACTCCGTGCGCTGGACACCCTGAGATGCTTGTCGAGAGCGGCGAGGTGGTGGCGGTGGAGCCCGGGGCGGTGTGGGTGGAAACCCTGCGCCGGAGCACCTGCAACAGTTGCACCGCCCAAAAGGGTTGCGGCCACGGCCTGTTAAACCGGGTCGGCGCGGGGCGCCGGCACTATATTCGCGTACTGCCGGGCCGGGTGCAGCCCGCTCAGTGCCGGGTTGGCGATACCGTTGAAATCGGCCTGCCCGAGACCGTGATCCTGCGCGGTTCCCTGTTGGTTTACCTGCTGCCCCTGCTCGCGCTGCTCGCTGGCGCCGCCCTCGGCGGTGCCCTGTGGCCGCAGCAGCAGGACCTGGCGGCCCTCGCGGGCGCCGGGCTGGGGCTGTTTGCCGGCCTGTTGGCGGTGCGCCTTCACGCCGCGCGGCACCGGGAGGACCCGGCCCTGCAACCCACGCTACTGTCCCGCCGTGACACCGGCGCACAGGCGGTGGAGCTGGCCTGAGCGGTTCGCCGCCCCATTCAATTCGTATTTTTTTCAGCAAGGAAGTCCGGACTGACGTATGAAACGACTGAGCCAAACCTTTGCCCCCCTGTTGTTGCTCTGCACGCTGCTGGCCGCCGCTGGCGCCCGCGCCGCGGAGCTGCCCGATTTTCGCGACATCGTCGAGAAGAATTCTCCGGCGGTGGTGAAAATTATCGTCGAGCACACCGGCGACAGCGCGCGACGCGGCCAGGGCCCCGAGGAAATCCCCGAGTACCTGCGCCGTTTTTTCAACTTTCCCGAAGCGCCACCCAGCCAGCGCCGGTCGATGGGCATGGGGTCGGGCTTTATCCTGTCCAGGGACGGCTATATCGTAACCAACAACCACGTGGTGGAGGGGGCCAGCAGCGTGCTGGTGCGCCTCATCGACCGGCGTGAATACAACGCCGAGGTGGTGGGCACCGATCCCCGCTCCGACCTCGCCCTGCTGCGCATTGACGCCGAGGACCTGCCGGTACTCGAGCTGGCCGGGGACGAGGAGCTCAAAGTCGGGGAGTGGGTGCTGGCCATCGGCTCTCCCTTCGGCCTCGATTACTCGGTCACCGCGGGCATTGTCAGCGCCAAGGGGCGCAGCCTGCCGACCGAGCAGGGGGAGAACTACGTACCCTTTATCCAGACCGACGTGGCCATCAACCCGGGTAACTCCGGTGGCCCGCTGTTCAACCTGAAAGGCGAGGTGGTCGGCGTTAACTCGCAGATCTTTACCCGCAGCGGTGGCTCCATAGGCCTGTCCTTCGCCATCCCGGTGAGCGTGGTGCACAATGTGGTGGAGCAGCTCAAGGCCGAGGGGCGGGTGACGCGCGGCTGGCTCGGGGTGACCATCCAGAACGTGGACAAGACCCTGGCGGAATCCTTCGGCCTGGATCGCCCCCGGGGCGCGCTTATTACCCAGGTGGCCGAGGACGGGCCCGCCGACAAGGCGGGGCTGGAGGCCGGCGACGTGATCCTGCGTTTCGATGGCCGTAAAATCGACACCTCTTCCGATTTGCCTCACGTGGTGGGCCTTATCGCCCCCGGCACCAAGGTGCCGGTGGATATCGTGCGCGAGCAGAAGCGCCGCAGCATCAAGGTCACGGTGGGCGGCCTGGACGCCGAAGACAGCTTCGCCCTGACCCCGGGTGGCGAGCGGGAGCAGCAGGGGGGCCGCCTGGGCCTGATGGTGGAACCCGCCAGCCCCGACACCCTGGAGCGCTGGGGCATCGGCGGTGGGGTCCTGGTGCGCCAGGTGAAGCCCGGTTCCGTGGCCGCCGAGGCGGGCATCGTCCCCGGCGACGTTATCACCCTGATCGGCTCCAGGCCGGTGACCAGCGTGGAGGCCTTCGAGCGCGCCGCCGACGACCTCAAGCCGGGCAGCTCGGTGCCCCTGCGGCTAATCCGCCGTGGATCGCCACTGTTTATCGGCCTCAAGCTCGAGGACGAGTGACGCCGGGCCGTTCACGCCGGCTTGTCCGGGGCCGGCCGCCGGGCGGCATGGCCCCGGGGCACGCATTGGGGTACAATCGCGCGTCTTTTGGCTGCCCCGGCGCATGCTCAGGGGGTGCTCGCGCCGGTGCGCCGTTCGCCCTCCGTATGCCGCCCCGCGTTCCGGCGCGGGGTCGCTAGGCAGCCGCAACCGGCCTACTACCGAGCGTTACTGAGTGAGCGACCTCCAACACATCCGCAACTTCTCCATCATTGCCCATATCGATCACGGCAAATCGACCCTCGCCGACCGCTTTATCCAGCACTGCGGCGGGCTCTCCGACCGGGAAATGGCCGAGCAGGTGCTGGATTCGATGGACATTGAGCGCGAGCGCGGCATCACCATCAAGGCGCAGAGCGTTACCCTGGACTACATCGCCCGCAACGGCGAAACCTACCAGCTGAACTTCATCGACACTCCCGGACACGTGGACTTTTCCTACGAGGTGTCCCGTTCCCTGGCGGCCTGCGAGGGCGCGCTGCTGGTGGTCGACGCGGGGCAGGGCGTGGAGGCCCAGTCGGTGGCCAACTGCTACACCGCCATCGAGCAGGGTCTGGAAGTGCTGCCCATCCTCAACAAGATGGACCTGCCCCAGGCCGATCCCGACAAGGTCAAGCACGAGATCGAGGAGATCATCGGTATCGACGCCACCGAGGCCTGCCCGGTCAGCGCCAAGACCGGCATGGGCATCGAGGACGCGCTGGAGTACCTGGTCGAGCATATTCCGCCGCCCGAGGGCGACCGCAACGCGCCGCTGCAGGCCCTGATCATCGACAGCTGGTTCGACAACTACCTGGGGGTGGTGTCGCTGGTGCGGGTGAAGCAGGGCGTGCTGAAAAAGCGCGACAAGTTCGTGACCAAGTCTAACGGCAAGGTCCACCAGGTGGACAACATCGGCATTTTCACGCCCAAGCGGCTGGAGACCGGCGAGCTGCGCGCCGGGGAAGTGGGCTTTGTCGTCGCCGGCATCAAGGACATCCAGGGCGCCCCGGTGGGGGACACCCTGGTCAGCGCCCAGCACGCCGACGTGCCGGCGCTGCCGGGCTTCCAGCGGGTCAAACCGCAGGTCTATGCCGGTATTTTCACCGTGTCCTCGGATGACTACGAGGATTTTCGCGACGCCCTGTCCAAACTGACCCTGAACGACGCCTCCCTGTTCTACGAGCCGGAGACCTCCGACGCCCTGGGATTCGGTTTCCGCTGTGGTTTCCTCGGCATGCTGCACATGGAGATCATCCAGGAGCGGCTGGAGCGCGAGTACGACCTCGACCTGATCACCACCGCGCCCACGGTGATCTACGAGGTGGTGAAGAAAAGCGGCGAAGTCATCCAGGTGGACAACCCCTCGTCACTGCCTGACGTGGGCGACATCGAGGAGATGCGCGAGCCCATCGCGCGCTGCAATATCCTGGTGCCCCAGGACTACCTGGGCAACGTGATCACCCTGTGCGCCGAGAAGCGCGGCGAGCAGCGGGACATGCAGTTCCTGGGCTCGCAGGTGTCGCTCACCTACGACATCCCCATGGCCGAGGTGGTGCTGGACTTCTTTGACCGGCTCAAGTCCGCCAGCCGCGGCTACGCCTCGCTGGACTACAGTTTCCAGCGTTTCGAGGCGGCGCCCCTGGCGCGCCTGGATGTGCTGATCAATGGCGAGCGGGTGGACGCACTGGCGATTATCGTGCACCGGGAGCAGGTGCAGTATCGCGGTCGCGCCCTGACCGAGAAAATGAAGGAGCTGATTCCGCGGCAGATGTTCGACGTGGCGATCCAGGCGGCGGTTGGCGGCAAAATCGTCGCCCGCCAAACGGTCAAGGCGCTGCGCAAGAATGTGACCGCCAAGTGCTATGGTGGCGACGTGAGCCGCAAGCGCAAGCTGCTCGAGAAACAGAAAGCGGGTAAGAAGCGCATGAAGCAGGTGGGCCGGGTGGAAATTCCCCAGTCCGCCTTCCTCGCCGTGTTGAAGGTGGATAGCTAACAATGACAATCGATTTCCCACTGATCCTGGTCATCCTGGTGTTCGGCAGCGGCCTGATCTGGCTGGCCGACACCCTGTTCCTGGCCCCGGCGCGGCGCCGCGAGCTGGCCGCGCTGGAGGCCAAGTACCCCGAACGCGGCGCGCTGGACAGCCCCCAGGCAAAGCAGTTCGCCGCCCAGGCGGAAGCCCGGGCCGCGGAGCCGGTTATCGTCGAGTACGCGCGCTCTTTCTTCCCGGTGCTGGCGGTGGTCTTCGTGCTGCGCTCGTTCCTGGTGGAACCCTTCCAGATTCCCTCGTCCTCCATGGTGCCGACCCTGCAGGTGGGGGACTACATCCTGGTGAACAAGTTCACCTACGGCATCCGGCTGCCGGTGCTGCGCACCAAGGTGCTGGATCTCAACGAGCCAGAGCGCGGCGACGTGATGGTGTTCTTTCCCCCGCACATGAACGACACCTACTACATCAAGCGCGTGGTGGGACTGCCCGGCGACACCGTGACCTATCGCAACAAGCGCCTCTACGTGAACGGCGAGCAGGTCCCCTGGGACTCGCTGGCGATGTTGCCCGAAACCACCGGCCGGCAGGAAGTGGCGCTGGAGCAACTGGGTGACGCCAACCACCTGGTGCAGGTGGATCCGACGCGTCCGGTGCGGGATTTCTCGGTGGTGGTCAAGCCCGGCCACTACTTCATGATGGGCGACAATCGCGACAATTCCAGCGACAGCCGGGTTTGGGGGCAGGTCCCCGAGCGGGATATCGTGGGCAAGGCCTTCGCGATCTGGATGCACTGGGATTCGCTGTTCAGTATCCCGAGCTTCAGCCGTGTAGGCGCTATTGAATAGCTGCTATAGAATAGCCCGTGACACACGACACCAGGCAACACCTGCAATCACCGGGGGAATAACAAAATGAAGCTGCGCCGGCAACAATCGGGGCTGTCCATGCTCAGCATGCTGTGCATCGCCGTCATGGTGGGTTTTTTCGTCATGTGCGGCATAAAAATGGCGCCCAGTTACTTCGAGTATCTCTCGGTCAAGGAAATCATGGCCAAGGTCGCCGAGGAACACGATCCCGAGGAGCAGAACATCGCCGATATCCGTCGGCGTATCGCCAACCTGCTCAATACCAACCAGGTCTACGGGATCAAGCCCCAGGACGTGGATGTGTACCGCAAAGAGGGAAAAACCTACATCGACGCCAGCTACGAGGCCCGCATTCCCATCATGTGGCGCATCGACGCGGTGCTCAAGTTCGACGACCTGAAGTACGAAGCGGGCTCCGGCCTGCCGTTATAGATTGGTCAGCATGGTGAGCAGTGGATAAACTCAATCGCCTACAGCGCCGCCTGGGCTACCAGTTCGCCGATCGCGGCCTGCTGGAACTGGCCCTGACCCATCGCAGTGCCGCTGGCAGCAACAATGAACGGCTCGAGTTTCTGGGTGACTCCATCGTCAACCATGTGATCGCCGAAGCCCTGTTTCACCGTTTTCCCGCCGTGCGCGAAGGCGATATGAGCCGCATGCGCGCGGCCCTTGTCAAGGGCGACACCCTGGCCAGCGTGGCTCGCGAGCTGGAGTTCGGCGAATGCCTGAAGCTCGGCTCCGGCGAGCGCAAGAGCGGGGGGCACCGGCGCGGTTCGATCCTGGCGGATGCCCTGGAGGCGGTGGCCGGCGCCATGCTCCTGGACAGCGACTACGCGACCTGCAGGGCCTGCCTGTTGCGCTGGTTCGAATCGCGGCTGGAGGATATGGAAGACGGCGACGCGGAAAAAGACCCCAAGACCCGCCTGCAGGAGTTCCTGCAGGGCCGGGGCAACCCGCTGCCCAGCTACGAGCTGGTGAACGTGGAAGGGGAGGACCACCGCCAGCAATTCGAGGTGACCTGCCAGCTCAGCCGGCCCGCGCTGGTGGTGCGCGGCAGCGGCAGCAGCCGCCGCAAGGCAGAACAGGCCGCCGCCGCGGCCGCGCTGGAGAGCCTGTCCGGTTCCGCATCCGCAAAGGGTTCCGCAAATGGTTGAGCAATCCCCGAATACCGACGAAGCCGGACGCTGCGGCTATGTCGCCATCGTCGGCCGGCCGAATGTCGGCAAATCGACCCTGCTGAACTATCTGCTGGGGCAGAAAATCAGCATCACGTCGCGCAAGCCGCAGACCACCCGGCACCAGGTGCTGGGCATCAAGACCGAGGGCCGCGACCAGATTATCTTTGTCGATACGCCCGGCCTGCACAAGGTCGAGACCCGCGCCATCAACCGGGTGATGAACCGCGCCGCCAGTTCCGCCATCAAGGACGTTGACGTCGTGCTGTTCGTCGTCGACCGCACCGCCTGGACCGAAGAGGATGAAATGGTCCTGCAGCACGTGCAGCGCTCGGGCCTGCCCGCCATCGTGGTGGTGAACAAGGTGGACCTGCTCGACGACAAGCAGGCCCTGCTGCCGCAGCTCGAATTCCTCGCCGGCAAGGGCGACTTCAAGGCGGTGATGCCGGTGTCGGCCCTGCGCCGGCACAACCTGGAGGCCCTGGAGCGGGAAGTGCTCGCGCTGCTGCCGGTTTCGGGGCATTTTTTCCCCGAGGAACAGGTCACCGACCGCAGCCAGCGCTTCCTCGCGGCGGAGATCGTGCGCGAGAAGATCATGCGCCAGATGGGGGAGGAGTTACCCTACTCGGTGACCGTGGAGATCGAGGAGTTCGCCCAGGAGGGGGCCGTGCTGCACATCTCCGCCCTGGTACTGGTCGAGCGCAAGGGCCAGAAGAAAATGATCATCGGCGAGGGCGGCGCGCGCCTGCGCAGCATCGGCACCGAAGCCCGCCAGGACATGGAGCAGCTGTTCGACAGCAAGGTGATGCTGCGCCTGTGGGTTAAGGTGAAGTCCGGCTGGTCCGACGACGAGCGCGCCCTGCGCAGCCTGGGTTACGATGACCGCTGAATCCCGTCCCTGAGGGCGCGATACCGTGCACGTCAACCTGCAGCCCGCCTACCTGCTTCATGCCCGCGCCTACCGCGACAGCAGTCAGTTGCTGGAAGTCTTCAGTGCCGAACACGGTCGGCTCGGCCTGGTGGCGAAGGGGGTGCACCGGCGGGCGCGCGGCGGCAGCCTGAGTGCCACGCTGCAGCCTTTTCGCCCGCTGTTGTTGTCCTTTGCCGGCCGCGGCGACCTGATGAAGCTGCTGGCGGTCGAGGCCGCCGGCGCCGGGGTGGTCCTGCGCGGCGAGCGCCTGTTCAGTGGTTTGTACCTCAATGAGTTGCTGATGCGCCTGCTGCACCGTCACGATCCCCTGCCCACCCTGTTTGCCCACTACGGCGAAACCCTGGCGGCGCTGGCCGGAGAAGGGCCCGCGGAGGGCGTGCTGCGTGGTTTCGAACTGCGACTGCTGGACGAACTGGGCTACGCCTTCGACCCCGCCCGGGACGTGCACGCCGGGCAGGTGCGCGAGCAGGCCTGGTATCGCTACAGCGAGGGCCAGGGCCTGGTGGCCTGCGAGGGCGACGCCGGTATCCCGGACGGTCGTTTTCGCGGCGAAGACCTGTTGGCGATCGCCGCCGGGGATTTCAGCGGTTCAGCGGCGGCCGCCGCCAAGCACCTGTTGCGGCGGGTGATCGCCGAACACCTGGACGGCAAACCCCTGCACACCCGGGAGCTGTTCCGCCAGTACCGCCAGGGAGGGAGCGGAGCGTGATCGCGGTGGGTACCGACATCCTCGAAATCGAGCGCCTGGAGGCGGTAGTCGGGCGCCTCGGCGAACGCTTCGTGGCGCGCATCCTTACCCCGGACGAACGCGAGGAGTACCGCGCCAGCAAGTTGCCCATGCGCCTGCTGGCCAAGCGCTTCGCGGCCAAGGAGGCGGTCGCCAAGGCCCTGGGCACCGGTATCGGCCGGGGGGTCAGTTGGCAGGACATGGCGATTGCGCACGACGCCAATGGCGCTCCGGAAGTCCATCTCAGTGGCGGCGCGCTGGCCGCCGCCCGCGCCCGCGGCGGCAGTCGGGTGCTGCTCAGCCTGGCGGACGAGAGGCACTATGTGGTGGCCTTCGCCGCGCTGGCCTAGTGGGCCAGTCGTTCAGAATTTGGACTGTCAGTCGCCGTCAAAGCCGATATACTCTGCGCTGAAACGGGTGGTAGTGAGTTATGTCCCAATATCCAACCATTGAGGCCTGTATAGGCAATACCCCCCTGGTGCGCCTGCAGCGTTTGCCCGGCGACACCAGTAACACGATCCTGGTGAAACTCGAGGGCAACAACCCGGCGGGCTCGGTAAAGGACCGGCCGGCCCTGAGCATGATTGCCGAGGCCGAGGCCCGCGGCGACATCGCGCCGGGCGACAGCCTGATCGAGGCCACCAGCGGCAATACCGGCATCGCCCTGGCGATGGCCGCGGCCATTCGCGGTTACCGCTTGACCCTGATCATGCCGTCGCACATGAGTGACGAACGCAAGCAGGCCATGTCGGCCTACGGCGCGCGGTTGGTGGAGGTGACCCAGGAGGAGGGCATGGAGGGCGCGCGCGACCTCGCCCTGGCGATGCAGGAACGCGGCGAGGGGCGGGTGCTGGACCAGTTTTCCAATCCGGACAATCCCCTGGCCCACTACAAGGGCACCGGCCCGGAGATCTGGCGCCAGACCGGGGGTGGCATCACTCACTTCGTCAGCTCCATGGGCACCACCGGCACCATCATGGGCTGTTCGGCCTATTTGAAGGAAATGAACCCGGAGATCGAGATCGTTGGCCTGCAGCCCGAGGACGGCTCCAGTATTCCCGGCATCCGTCGCTGGCCCGAGGCCTACCTGCCGAAAATCTACGACGCCGCGCGGGTGGACAGGGTGCTGGATATTTCCCAGTCCGAATCGGAGGAGACCATGCGCGCGCTGGCGGCCCGCGAGGGTATTTTCTGCGGCGTGTCTTCCGGCGGCGCCGTTGCCGGCGCCCTGCGCCTGTCGGCGACCGTGGAGAACGCGGTGATCGTCGCCATTATCTGTGATCGCGGCGACCGCTACCTCTCCACCGGCGTGTTCGCCGACGGCTGAGCCAGCGCTGTCGTATGGTTCGAGTCAGGGAACAGTCACACCTTACCGACGCCGGCGAGATCGATCTCGAGCGTTGGCTGGGTCAATTGCCGGTGGTCTTCGAAGCCGGCGATCGCGAGCGCCTGCAGCGGGGCCTGCTGCTGGCCCAACAGGCGGCGGCGCGGCCGGGCAACGACGTGCCCGACTGGTCCACCCAGTCCAAGCCCTTTCACGCCGGTCTCGACATCGCCCAGATCCTGGCCGAACTGCACGTGGGCGTGGACGGGCTGCTGGCGGGCCTGCTGTACCGCGCGGTGCGCGAGGAGCGCCTGGATCTCGACGCGGTCGAGGAGGGCGTGGGGCGCGAGGCGCGGGACCTGATACGCGGCGTGCTGCGCATGGCCGCGATCAGCAACCTCAAGAATTCCACCGAGTCTCCGGTCCTGGGCCAGGCCCATGGCCAGAAGGACAATATCCGCAAGATGCTCATCTCCATGGTGGACGACGTGCGGGTGGCGCTGATCAAGCTGGCGGAGCGCACCTGCGCCATTCGTGCGGTGAAGAACGACGAGGCCCGGCGCACCCCGATCGCCCAGGAGGTGTTTGATGTCTACGCGTCCCTGGCACATCGCCTCGGTATCGGGCACCTGAAATGGGAACTGGAAGACCTGTCCTTCCGCTACATTCATCCCGACGCCTATCGCAAGATTGCCCGCCTGCTGGATGGCAAGCGCCTGGAGCGGGACCGCTTTATCAATCGCGTCCGGGACGAGTTGACCCGGGTATTGAAGAACGCCGGGCTCGAGTTCGAGCTCTCCGGTCGCGCCAAGCACATCTACAGTATCTGGCGCAAAATGCAGCGCAAGGGTATTGGCTTCTCCCAGGTCTACGATATTCGCGCGGTGCGCATCCTGGTGCCGGAACTCAAGGACTGCTACGCCACCCTCGGTCTGGTGCACGGCCTGTGGCGCAACATCCCCAACGAGTTCGACGACTATATCGCCAACCCCAAGGAAAACGGTTATCGCTCGCTGCACACGGCGGTGATCGGTCCCGAGGGCAAAATTCTCGAGGTCCAGATTCGCACCCGACAGATGCACGAGGAGGCGGAGCTCGGGGTTTGCGCCCACTGGCGCTACAAGGGTTCCGATTCCGAATCCGGCCTGGCCAGTACCTACGAAGAGAAAATCGCCTGGCTGCGCCAGGTGCTCGACTGGCACGAGGAAACCGGCGACGCCGGCGGCGTGGCCGAGCAATTCAGTTTCGACGTGGCCCAGGATCGCGTTTACGTTTTCACCCCCCACGGCGACGTGGTCAACCTCGCCCAGGGCGCCACGCCCCTGGATTTCGCCTACCACGTGCACACCGAGGTGGGGCACCGCTGCCGCGGCGCCAAGGTCAATGGTTCCATCGTACCGCTGACCTATCGCCTGAAAACCGGCGAGCGGGTGGAGATACTCACCAGCAAGGAGGGGCGGCCCAAGCGCGACTGGCTGCAACCGGGGCTCGGCTACCTGCGCACTTCCCGCGCCCGCGCCAAGGTCCAGCACTGGTTCAAAGCCCAGGCGCGTGAGGACAACATCGACGCCGGGCGTCACTTGCTGGAGCGTGAGTTCAAGCGCATGGCCCTCACCAGCGTGGATTACAAGCGCATCGCCGCCAAGGTGCAGATGAGTACCGTGGAGGATATGTACGCGGCGGTGGGCGCCGGCGACCTGTCCTCCGCCCAGGTGCTCAACGCCGCCCAGGGCCTGGTGGAAAAGCGCAGCGAGCCGAAACTGGAAATCGCCCGCGGCGGCGCCAAGAAAGTGTCCGGCAGCCGGGTCAAGGTCCAGGGGGTGGGCAATCTGCTGACCCATATCGCGGGCTGCTGCAAGCCGCTGCCCGGGGATCGCATCACCGGCTTTATTACCCAGGGCCGCGGCGTGAGTATTCACCGCAGCGACTGCGCGCGCCTGGTCAAGTTGCAGGAGTCGTCCGCGCAGCGCATCATCGAGGTGGATTGGGGCGAGTCGCCCCGGGAAAATTACGAGGTGGACGTGGCCATCGAGGCCTATGACCGCCAGGGCCTGTTGCGCGACATTACCGCGCTGTTCGCCAATGCCAGAATCAATGTGCTGTCGATCAACACCTATACCAACAAGCGCCAGCACACCGCGACCATGCGCCTGCGGGTGGAAGTGCCGGATCTCGGGGCGCTGTCGCGCCTGCTGGAGCGGATCAACCGGCTGAGCAATGTGATTTCAACCTCCAGGGTCTCGGAGTAGGGGAGAAGGCAGTGCGGGACGAGCGCTACACCATCGACGATTTATTGCGGGTGATGGAGCGCCTGCGCGACCCGGAGCGCGGATGCCCCTGGGATCTCAAGCAGGATTTTCGCAGCATCGTGCCCTCGACCCTGGAGGAGTGCTATGAGCTGGCGGAAGCCATCGAGCACGAGGATTTTACCCACGTCGCCGAGGAGCTCGGCGATGTCCTGTTCCAGGTGATTTTTTACGCCCAGTTGGGGCGTGAGCGCGAGCTGTTCAGCTTTCCCGATGTCGTGCACACCCTGGTGGAAAAACTGGTCCGGCGCCATCCCCACGTATTTGCCCGCGGTGACATCGAGGGCGTGGTGGACGGGGCTATCGCGGTGGAGCAGGTCAAGGAAAGCTGGGAGGCGATCAAGCAGGCCGAGCGCAGCGCGCGGGACCAGCACCGCCTGTTGGCCGACGTGCCGCGGGCCCTGCCGGCGCTGCCGCGGGCGCAGAAACTGCAGAAGCGCGCCGCCCGGGTGGGCTTCGATTGGCGCGATGCCGCCGGCGTGCTGGCCAAGGTGGAGGAGGAAATCGCCGAGCTGCGCGAGGCGATCGACGCGGGACGCGCCGCGGCTGTGGAGGAGGAGATGGGCGATTTGCTGTTTACTTGCGCCAACTTGTCCCGCCACCTCGGAGTCGATGCCGAGGCCGCCCTGCGCCGGGCGTCCGCCAAGTTCGAGGGCCGCTTCAACACCATGGAAGACCTCGCCGGGTCAGCCGGGCAGGCCCTGGCGGAGCTGGATTCCGGGGGATTGGAAGCACTTTGGGACAAGGCCAAGCAGTGTTAGCGCGGTGAGATTCCGCCAGGACTTGTGCTTGTCCGGCCCGCTGTGTATGGTTACTGCCCCTTTATAACACCCAAATACCGATTTCCGGGCTGCCTCGCGCCAGCTTCCGGACCACTACCGAGGAACTCCCCGAATGCGATTGATTCTGTTGGGCGCACCGGGCGCCGGTAAAGGCACCCAGGCACAGTATATTTGCGAGAAATACCAGATTCCCCAGATCTCGACCGGAGACATGCTGCGGGCGGCGGTCAAGGAAGGCACCGACTTGGGCTTGAAGGCCAAGGAAATCATGGATGCCGGCGGCCTGGTGTCCGACGACATCATCATCGGCCTGGTCAAGGAGCGAATTGCCCAGCCCGATTGCAGCGGCGGCTTTCTGTTCGACGGTTTCCCCCGCACCATTCCCCAGGCGGAAGCCATGGTGGAGGCCGGCGTGGATATCGATCATGTGGTGGAAATCGCCGTTGACGATGAAGAGATTGTTTCGCGGTTGAGCGGCCGCCGGGTACACCCCGCGTCGGGTCGCGTCTATCACGTCAAATACAATCCGCCGAAGCAGGCGGGAGTCGACGATGAAACCGGTGACGCGCTGGTACAGCGCGATGACGACACCGAGGCAACGGTTCGCAAGCGCCTGCAGGTGTATCAGGAGCAGACCAGTCCGCTGATCGATTTTTACGAAAGCATGGAAGGTGACAAGGCCCCGGGCTATCACCGTATTGCCGGCGTGGGCAGTGTCGAGGAAATCCGCGACAAAGTATTTACCTCGCTGGAAAGCTGATTTCCAGCTAGATCATCGTAAACATTTATTGAAAGAGGAGCGTGGCTCCTCTTTTTTTTGTTTTTTTTCCGCATTTATTTCCCGCTTGTTTCCACGGCATTTTTCTCTACTCCGCGGGTTGCTCGTGCTTCACGTGAGTTAATGCAGTCTAAGCGGTTTGCGCAAAACCCCTTTTTTTATAGTGTTAAACGGCAGCGGTGACTGAAGGCTGAAAGTGGCGCCGTGTGTTTTAGCCCGCCCGCAGTTTGATAATCGTGCTGTCGAGCGTCGCGCAACCGTTGCATTATCGCCGGGGCATTTGTTGTACCTCATTGCTTTTATTGCTATTTTTGGTTTGCGTCACCCGAATAACAACCGTGGAGATTTGCGCAATGGCAACTGCTAAAAAGACAGCGGCAGCTAAATCAAAGAGAACGACTCGTCGGGCACCGGCACGAAAAACCGCCGCAAAAAAAGCACCGAGGAGGAAAGCTGCAAGCGCGAGCGCGATGACGCCGGCGCTTAAACGCGCTAGCGAGGCCCTGGAAAAACTTCAGAAAAGCCTGGCGTCAGAGCAGAAAGCCCTGGCCGATGCGCGCAAACGCGCCGCGGCGGCACGGGCCAAGGCGGACAAGCGCGCTACTCGCGCGGCGACCAATGCCTCGTCCAAGGCGTCGGCGCGCATTAAAGCCGTGCGTGAGCGCATTGCTGCGGCTCGTGCGCGCGTGAAGGAATTGGTCGAGGACGCCAAGCTGAAGGCGGCGCAGGTCGCGGCCAAGGAAAAGCTGGCGGCGAAGAAAGTCGAACTCGCCGCCAAGGCGGAAGCAGATAAGGCGGCGGCGCTGGCCAAGCACGCCGCGCGCTGGGCGAAAACCCGCGCCAAGGCCGACGCCAAGAAACTCTCCACACTGGAGAAGAAGCTGGAACGCCAGTTGAAGGCAGTGGAGAAGAAGGCCGCGGCCAAATTAAAGGCGGCGGAGAAGAAAAAAGCGGCAAAGGCCAAACGCAAGAAAACTACCGCGCGCAAAAAGGCCGCGCCGAAGCAAGCCGCAACCCGGAAAGCGGCACCGAAAAAAGCCACGGCGCGCAAGTCGCCGGCCAGAAAGAAAGCCGCGGCGAAGAAGACCGCCACCAGGAAGGCTCCCGCGAGGAAAACCACCGCACGCAAGGCGGCCACCCGGCGCAAGGCGAGCCCGAGGAAATCGGCGGCTCGCGCTTCCTGACATTGGGCTTTTAACCGTGGCAAAAACGCCGGCGATTTGCCGGCGTTTTTTTTGGTCGAATGAATTCGACCCTACACGGTATGCGGCGCCTCGCCCTCGCCCCATACACGGTACGCGGTGCCTCGCCCCTCCGATTCCGTGCACGGTCGCGCGGTGCCTCGCCTCTCGATCCCTGCACGTTATACGGCGCCGCTCCCCTGTAGGGCGGAATTCATTCCGCCGCTTTTTAACAAGGGCCCGTGTAGCCCGCGACTGCCTCAACCATTCAGTTGTCGGGGGCGATCCGGTTGATATTGTCAAAACAGCCCTCTTGGTCGGAAAAATCGACGCGCTCACGACGCAGGGTCGCATACCAGCCGCGCACCGAACGTTCCCCGCGCGCCAGGTAATCACGCAGGGCCGGCAGCGCCTCGCGGCGCAGGACGGCGGCGAGGTATTGCTCGCGTTCGCCGTCGAAGGCCACGCACAGTTGCAGGGCGGGGTTTTGCATCGGCGCGCTGAGGCGCGACGCCAGGTCAACCGGGACGCGGGGGGTATCGCAGGCGCAAACCAACAGCAGTGGAGTGGTAAGCTTGGGCGCGGCGGTGGCGATACCGGCCAGTGGGCCTTCGAAGCCAGGCAGGTCGTCCTTGAACACGCGATCCGAGAGGCGGGCGTAAAAATCGGTATTGCGATTGCAGCTGATCCACAGTTCCTCGACTTGGGGGCGGAGCCGGTGGCACACATGTTCCGCCAGTGGCGTGCCGTGCCAGGGCAGCATGCCCTTGTCGCGCCCGCCGACACGGCGGCCCGCGCCGCCGGCCAGGACCAGGCCGGTAATGCCAGGGGTATTTGAAAATTGCATAACCGCCACGGTAATCTCGCCGCCACTTCTTCACTGGATGTGCCTGTGGGATAATCCCAGAATCCCGCGCCACGGACAATCTGGCAACCCGCCGGGAGGGCGCTTGCCCGAATTTTTTACGGAACACCAGCGCATGGCCAACTTCCTCGCTATAGATACTTCCACCGACGCCTGCTCCCTGGCCTTGCTGCGTGACGGCGAACTGAGCGAGTGTCACGAGATCGTTCCACGACAACACAGCCAGCGGTTGTTTGGCATGTTGCGGGAGCTGCTGCCCCACGGCCGCTTGCGCGAGCAGGGTGTCGACGCGGTGGTATACGGCGAGGGTCCCGGCTCGTTCACCGGTTTGCGCGTCTGCGCCAGCGCGGTGCAGGGTTTGTGTTTCGCCGCTTCGTTGCCGGCGATTCCGGTGAGCACGCTCACCGCCCAGGCCTACACCGCACTGCGGGAGGGCCTGGCGGGAGACGGCGATTTGCTGTTGAGCACCCTGGATGCGCAGATCGGCGAGCTGTATTGGAGCCTGTGCCGTGTGAGCGGCGAGCACATAGAGCTGGTCGAGGGGCCACGGGTGGCGCCCCCGCACGCCTGCGCCGTCGGCGAGGCGTCCCGGGAATTGGTGGTGGTGGGCTCCGGCCTGGTGCACCGGGAGGCATTGCCGGCGGACCTGGCGGCGCGTATTGGCGCGGCGTATCCCGACCTGCTGCCCCGGGCCCGCGATCTGTTGCCGGCTGCCGGGCGGGCCTGGGAGGCGGGCCGCGTGCTGCGGGCGGATGCGGTGCGCCCGGTCTACGTGCGCGATGAAATTACCTGGAAAAAAATACCACAACAGGGACGGCCGGATTGATGGAACCCTTACAGGCGCTGGTTCTTGCCCTTCTGCAGGGCCTGACGGAGTTTTTGCCCATTTCCAGTTCCGCCCACCTGGTGATTCCGTCGCTGGTGCTGGGCTGGCCGGACCAGGGGCTGGCCTTCGATGTCGCGGTGCATGTTGGCACCCTGGCGGCGGTGGTGATTTTTTACCGACGCGATCTGATGGCCATGGCCGGGGGGTGCCTTGGCATGGGCGCGCCGGAGGCGTCGGCGGCGCAGCGGCGCCTGGTGGTATTGCTGGCCTTGGCGACCGTGCCCGCGGTGCTGTTTGGTTTCGCCGGCGACGACTTCATCGAAAGCCATCTGCGCTCCCTGCCCGTGATCGCCACCACCACGCTGGTATTCGGTCTCCTGTTGGGGTTGGCGGAGTGGCGTGCGCCGGCGAACAGCGTGCAGCTCACCTGGCGCCTGGCATTGCTGGTGGGGCTGGCCCAGGCCGTGGCTCTGGTGCCCGGTGTGTCCCGTTCGGGGGTCACCATTACCGCGGCGGTGCTACTGGGGCTGTCGCGGCCCGATGCCGCCCGCTTTTCCTTCCTGATGTCCATTCCGGTAATCGCCGGTGCGGGCTTGCTGAAAACCCTCGATCTGCTGGAGGCCCCGTCCCCGGTGGACTGGTTCTGGCTCGGGGTCGCCAGCCTGGTGGCAGGTATCACCGCCTATGCCTGTATCCGGGTATTCCTGGGCTTGCTTGAGCGGATAGGGTTGATGCCCTTCGTATACTACAGGGTTATCCTTTCCCTCCTTCTTTATGCCATCTGGATCGCCTAGTTAAAAAACTTGCCTGCAACATTTCTGGCCTTTGCTACACTCTGTATTGGGTGTATGACTGTAGGTGGGTGTAAAAGATCTTTCGAGCTGCAATGGTATCCCCGGGAGGGTTGTTGCCATGCCAAAGATAGTTGATCACGACGAACAAAGGCTTCAGCTCTCGGCAACCGTAGCGCAGGTGGTGGCGGAAGCCGGACTGGAGCACACGACTCTGCGCACCGTTGCCGCGCACCACGGCTGTACCAAGGGCATGGTGCAGCACTATTTCGCCGACAAGGACGAGCTGCTGCTGGCGGCGCTGAATTTCGTCGAGGACCAGTGCGAGGAGCGCTTGCCCGATGAAGACAGCGGCCACGAGGGCCTCGACCTGCTACACGCCCGCCTGGCTGCCCTGCTGCCGGTAAATGACGAGTTGGTGGACGAGTGGCGGGTACGGCTGGCTTTCGTGACCCTGGCGGGGCAATCGGACGACGTCCAGGCGATTATCGCCGAACGCCAGGCCACCCAGCAGGCCGAGGGTGTGCGCCTATTGCGCCAGGCC
Source organism: Parahaliea mediterranea (assembly GCF_017255185.1). Classification (GTDB taxonomy): domain Bacteria; phylum Pseudomonadota; class Gammaproteobacteria; order Pseudomonadales; family Halieaceae; genus JAFKCZ01. The sequence goes on along the minus strand of NZ_JAFKCZ010000012.1, from coordinate 119,683 downwards.
CAGCGGGCCGGCCAGCTGAAAAAGGGGGTGTCGCCCGTCAATGCCTATCGGCTGCTGTCGTCCCTGGTCAACGGCCTGGGCGTGGCGGCGGTGGTGGGGGACGGGCAGTGGAGCCCCGCGGTGCAAAAGGGCCTGCTCAAGGGAGCGGTTAACGACTTGCGTCGCTGAGCCCGCGCCACTACCCTAGCGGGCTTCGCATCGCCAAGCAGGTACCGCAGGTCATGCCGCTGCCCGACAACGCCCAGTTCAATCGCGCGCTGTGCGATTTCCTCGCCCGCGCCACTACCCCTTTTCACGCCGTGCAGGTCATGGCCGAGCGCCTCGCGGCCGCCGGATTTCGGGCCCTCAGGGAGGACCAGGCCTGGCGTCTGGAGCCCGGGGGCAAGTACTACCTGACGCGCAACGGCAGCTCGATTATCGCCTTCAACCTCGGCAGTGCCGCCGGGCCGGAGCAGGGCATGCGCATGGTCGGTGCCCATACCGACAGCCCCTGCCTGATGGTCAAGCCGCAACCGGAGAAGCTGCGCCAGGGCTACTTCCAGCTCGGGGTCGAGGTATACGGGGGGGTATTGCTCAACCCCTGGTTCGACCGCGATCTGTCCCTGGCGGGGCGGGTCACCTACGCCGATGGCGGCGGGGCGATGCGCTCGGCGCTGGTCGACTTCCGGCGCGCCATCGCCACCATCCCGAGCCTGGCGATCCACCTGGATCGGGAGGTGAACCAGAACCGCAGTATCAACCCCCAGACCGATATCCTGCCGGTGCTGACCCAGCTCCAGGGCGACAAGGCTCCGGATTTCCGCGAGCTGCTGGCGGAGCGCCTGCGCGCCGAGCACCCGGGCATCGACGTGGCGCGGGTGCTGGATTACGAACTGTGCTTCTACGATACCCAGCCGGCGGCGGAGTTGGGCCTGGAGGGCGGGTTCATCGCCGGGGCCCGGCTCGACAACCTGCTCAGCTGTTTTACCGGCCTGGAAGCCTTGCTCGCCGCCGGCGGCGAGCAGAGCGCGCTGCTGGTGTGCAACGACCACGAAGAGGTGGGTAGCCTGTCGGCCGCCGGCGCCCAGGGGCCCTTCCTGAGCTCCGTACTGCGGCGTATCAGCGGCGATGAAACCGCCTACGCCGGGCTCACCGATCGCTCGATGATGATCTCCGCCGACAATGCCCACGGCATTCACCCCAACTACGCCGACCGCCACGACGACAACCACGGCCCCCGGCTCAACGCGGGTCCGGTAATCAAGATCAACGCCAACCAGCGCTATGCCACCAACAGCCAGACCGCGGGGCTGTACCGTCTGCTGGCGCGGGAGGAGGAGGTGCCGGTACAGGCCTTCGTAGTGCGCACCGATATGGCCTGCGGCAGCACCATCGGCCCGATTACCGCCGGCGGTACCGGTATACGGACACTCGATATCGGCGTACCGACCTTCGGCATGCACTCCATCCGCGAGCTGGCCGGCAGCCGCGATGCCTGGGACTTGAGCCGCGTGCTGCGGCGCTTCTACGACGTCGACGGGCCGCTGTTCCCCGCCTGATCCGGTGCGGGTACTGCTACTGTCCGCCTACGACGCCGGCAGCCACCGCTACTGGCGGCGGGGCCTGTCGAAGATGTTGCCGGACTGGGAGTGGCGCGGTTTGGCTCTGCCGCCGCGCCACTTCAGCTGGCGGGTGCGCGGCAACCCCCTGTACTGGGCCCTGCGCGAGCGGGAGCGGCTCGAATGCCGGCCCGATCTCGTGGTGGCCACTTCCATGGTCGACCTGGCCACCCTGCGCGGCCTGGTGCCGAGCCTGGCCGCGGTGCCGACCCTGTTGTACTTCCACGAAAACCAGTTCGCCTACCCCGAGGGCAGTGGTCGCCACGGCTTGCTGGAGGCGCAGATGGTCAGCCTCTACGGCGCGCTCGCGGCGGATCGCCTGGCCTTCAACAGCGCCTACAATCGCGACAGCTTCCTGCGCGGCGTGGACGCGCTGCTGGCGCGGCTGCCGGATTATGCGCCGCGGGAGGCGGTGGATCATCTCGCCCGGCGCAGCGCCGTGCTGCCCGTGCCCCTGTTGCCGGGGGACGACGCGGCGGCGGGCGAGAGTTGTTGGCCGCCGGTCCCGGCCGTTGGCGCGCGCCCGCTGCGCCTGCTGTGGCCGGGGCGGCTGGAATACGACAAGGGCGGGGAGGGGCTGGAGCGAATCCTGTCGCGCCTGGAGGGGAGCGGCCTGGACTACCAGCTGGCACTGGTGGGCCAGGAGTTTCGCCGCTTGCCCGCGGTGTTTGGGCGCATCCGCGAGCAATACCGTCACCGGCTGGTGCACTTCGGCTGGTTACAGCGGGTGGCGGATTACCACCGCCTGCTGGAGGAGGCCGACATGGTGCTGGGCACCGCCCTGCACGAATTCCAGGGTGTCGCGGTGATGGAGGCGGTGGCCCGGGGCTGCGTGCCGGTGCTGCCCGCGCGCCTGGCGTACCCGGAATTGTACCCCGCGGAGTTTCTGTACGATTCCCGGCCGGACGACCCCGGGCGCGAGGCGGACGCGGCCTGTGAGCGCCTGCTGGACCTGGCCGCCGCGTGGCGCCGGGGAGATGTCGCCGGCCCGTCGGTGTCGGACTATAGCCTCGAGAAGCTGGCGCCGCGCTATCGCGCGATCCTGCAACAGCTCGCCAGCCGTTCAGGCTGATCGCGGCCGGGGCGAAGTCGGGCGGGATAGCCGCGGGCGGCGAATCCCGCTAGAATTGCCGCTTTTTACGAGCATGTCCCGCTATGAGCACCCCGGCCAAAAAACGCGTCCTGACCGGTATCACCACCACCGGCACTCCCCACCTGGGCAACTACGTCGGCGCCATTCGCCCGGCGATTGCCGCCTCGCGCGACACCAGCAGCGATTCGTTTTTTTTCCTGGCGGATTACCATGCCCTGATCAAGTGCCAGGATCCGGAGCATGTGGCCAGCTCCAGCCGGGAAATCGCCGCCACCTGGCTGGCCCTGGGGCTCGATACCGAGCAGGCGGTTTTCTACCGTCAGTCGGACATTCCCGAGATCACCGAACTCACCTGGGTACTGTGCTGTAGTGCCGCCAAGGGCCTGATGAACAGGGCCCACGCCTACAAGGCGGCGGTGCAAGTGAACGAGGAAGCGGGGGAGGACCCCGACTTTGGCGTTACCATGGGCCTGTTCAACTACCCGGTGCTGATGGCGGCGGACATTCTCATGTTCAACGCGCACCAGGTGCCGGTGGGCCGGGACCAGATCCAGCACCTGGAAATGGCGCGGGATATCGCCCAGCGTTTCAACCACAATTACGCCGAGCTGTTCACCCTGCCCGAGGCCGTGGTCGACGATAACGTGGCCGTGTTGCAGGGCCTCGACGGGCGCAAGATGAGCAAGAGCTACAACAACACCATTCCCCTGTTCCTGCCGGAAAAGCAGCTGCGCAAGCATATCAACAAGATCAAGACCAACCTGCTGGAGCCGGGCGAGCCCAAGGACCCGGACGATTCCACCGTCTTCCAGGTGTGGTCCGCCTTCGCCTCGGCGGAGGAAACCGCGCGCATGCGCGCCGAGTTCGCCGCCGGTATCGCCTGGGGCGAGGCCAAGAAGCAGCTGTTCGAGCTGGTCAACGACGAACTGGCCGCGGCCCGCGAGCGCTACAACGCGCTGATGGAGGACCCGGGCTATATCGAGTCGGTGCTCAAGCGCGGCGCCGAGCGGGCGCGGGAACACAGCGCGCCGCTGCTGGCGAAAGTGCGCGAGGCGGTGGGCATCCGCGCCATGGGCTAGGCGGGCAGCCTAGCCGCCGATCAGGTAGCTCAGCTCCAGGTAGACACCGCGGGGCTGACCGACAAAGTAGCGGTACTCGCCGAAACCAAAGTCGGCGCGTTCGGCGTAGTCTTCATCGAGCAGGTTGGTCACCCGTACCGCGGCCGAGAGCCCGCGGCCAAGCGCGGTGCTGGCCCGAAGGTTGAGCAGCTGGTGGCCGTCGTAGCGGAAGCGGTTGGTGGGTTCCAGGTAGTATTCGTCCAGGTACACCCACTCCAGTTCCGCCCGCGCGCGCGCGCCCAGCCAGCCCAGGCGGGCGCTGCCGAAGCGCCGCGGGGCGGTGTCGATATCGTTGCCGTCGATATTCCCGTCGACGCCCAATAGTGGTGCGTCGCCGTCGTAGGTGTGCCGGGCCACGGTGAAATCCAGGCCGGTGTACCACTGCTCGCCCAGGCGGTAGTCCAGCGACAATTCCGCGCCCCGGTGGCGGGTGCTGGCGCCGCTGACGTTCTGCCGGTCGGCATCCTGGAAGATCACGTCATCCTTGTGCATGTGGTACAGCGACAGGCTGTACTCGAGGCCGTTGTCCAGCGCGCCGCGAATGCCCAGCTCAATGTTTTCGATTTGCTCGGAATCCAGGTCGGCCACCCGCTGCCCGGCCTGTAGCCGGTACAGCTCCGCGGTCTCCGGGGCGCGAAAGCCGTTGGCGAAGCGGGTGAACAGGTACTGCCGCTGGCTGAACTCGTAGCTCGCCCCCAGGTTCAGGGACCAGTCCTGGAAACGGTCGTCGCGGTCGGCGGGGCGGTAGAAACGGCAGGCGCTGGCTTCCGTGCCGCAGGCGGGGCCGTCACCGGTGTGGTTGTCGTAATCGTAGCCGGTGTGCTCCAGGCGCAGGCCGCCATCGAGAGTCCAGCGCGCCGCCGGTTGCCAGCTCAGTTGGCCGAACAGGGCCGCGTTGAGCGCGTCCACCGTGTAGTCGTAGTGCACGCCCGCGGGTTGATTGGGGCTGAAGGGCTCGGCCTGGGTCTCCTTGAGCCAGCCCTCGGTGTATTCGGCCTCGGCGCCGGCGATCCACCGCCAGTTGTCGCTGTCACCGGCTTCGCCGCGCAGCAGGGCGCGCAGGCCCAGGCTTTCGTGGCCGTTCTCCTCCACCGCCTGCCAGGGCAGGAAATGCTGCAGGAACGCCATGCCGTTGTTGCGGTAGTAGGGGGTGAGTTGCAGCTGTGCGCCGCCGGCCAGTTCAGTGGATGCCTGGCTGTAGGCGCGCAGTGACCAGGCGTCACGGTAGGCCTCGGGATTGGGGTTGGTGGTGCGCAGGTCATCGTCCTCGTAGACCTTGTAACCCTGGATGAAGCCCGCGGTCTCCTGGTTCAGGTTGCTGCCTTCCAGCACCGAGCGCAGGCGCCACCGCGGGCCCTGGTAATCGTGGCGCAGGCTGAGTTTCTGCTGGTCGTAGCCGGCGTCGTCGAGATAGCCGCCATCGGTGGTGCCGTTGGCGCGCAGGCTGAAGCCGTGGGCGCCGTGGCGGCCGCTGTAGCGGTAGCGGCCGCGGTAGTAGTCGTCGGGCCCGGCCTCCATGGACAGTTCCTGCTCGGGTACCTCGGCGGGCCCCGGGGACAGCACATTGATCACGCCGTGCATCGCGCTGGTGCCGTAGAGGGCGGTGGCGGGTCCCTTGATCACCTCGATGCGGCCGGCTTGTTCGGTATTGGCCTCGAACAGCTGGTTCACGTTGCAGAATCCCGGCGCGCGCAGGCTGATGCCATCCGCCGCCATCAGGAACGAACCGCAGCCGCCGGCCCCGGTCAGCACCGGCGAGCGCAGGGCGGTGAGGCTCTCCTGGCCGTTGCCGCGACTGATCCAGGTGCCCGGTACCCGCTGCATGATTTCGTTGGGGTGCACATGTCCGGTCAGGGCCAGCGCCTCGTCGTCGATGCTGGTATAGGACAGGGGAGTGGGCAATCCGTCCTGGGCGAGGCGGGTGGCGGTGACCAGGATGTGCTCGGGGTTCCGTGGTGTTTCTTCCGTCGCCAGCGCTGGCTGGCTGGCCGCCAGCAGGGCCGCGATCAGGGTGAGTTCCGGGGCATTGTTCATTGTCGTCCGCTTATTGTCTGAGAGTGTCCCTGCGCTATATTTTAACGGGTCTCGCGGGGAGTAACAGGGCGATGGTCCCCGCGCCGCCGGGCGCTACAGCAAATCGGTGAGCGACAGGCCCACCCCGATGCGGTTGGTGATGTGGTCGTAGTCGACCATGCTCTCGCCGTAACCGTGGAAGTACTGTATGTAGCCCTTGAAACGGGGGCTGATGGGGAAGGTCCACTCCAGTTCCACCGCGCCTTTGTTGTCGCTGCGCAGGTTGTTGCGCAGCATCACCGAGAACTCGTGCTGGTGGTATTTCCACACCCCGGTGAGGTCGCCGTAGCCGTAGTAGTCGAGAATGTCGGGGTTGTCGTCGTCTTCCCGGCTCTCTGGCAGGCGATACCACAGGCGCGCCCCCAGGGTCATGCGCTGGCGTTCGAACACGGCGCCGCCGATGATCCGGTTCCAGCTGCGCGACAGGTCGCCGCCCTGGCCGTTGGACTGGTGGTTGAGTCCCAGGGTCAGCAGGGTGTTGGTGAAACCCAGCGCTTGCCAGTCGTTCTCGAAGGTAAAGAACACCTCCGGCTGGTAGTTGGTCTCGCGAAAGGGCGATGACTCGTTGTAGACCTGCCACCAGTTTTCCTGAGTGTATCCGCCCCACAGGCTGTTGCCCTCGCCGAGCAGGTCCCCCCAGATCAGGGCCTTCACGCTGAACTGGAATTTGGCCTCGACTTCCTGCATGTCGTCGTCGGGATACTGTGCCCGCCAGGGTTCGTCGTTGATGCGGCTGTTGTAGGTGACCGGCAGCAGGTAATTGCGCCGGTGGGGCGTAAGCACAAAGGCATTGTTGGCGACCGCCTGCTCCTGGCGCAGGCGCTCTCCGGCAAGCAGCTCCTTGCGACCCGGACCCTCCTGCCTGACCACTTGCTCGGCCAGCGCGTTGGCGTCGGTCGGGGTGTCGTCGCTGGCTTCCGCCTCCGCCTTGGCCAGCGCGTCGTAGCAACCCAGTCGCAGCGCGTCGTCCTGGAGCAGGGCGCACTCGGCCAGGGAGTTGGCGGCGCCGGCGAGCGGGGCCAGGACGCCGGCCAGAACGGGGAGCACGAGGGAAGCTGTTACCGGGCGCATAGCGGCAGTACCAAAAAGCGGGAGAGGGCCGCCATGATAGTGGAAGGCGGGCGGCCGGGACAATCGCGGCGCCGGGATGCCCGCGGCAGAGGTTTTTGCTAGAATTCGCGCTTTTCCGGTGCCCGGGCCGCGAGCCCGTGCGGCCTCTTCTTCGTATGAACTATCGGGACATTCAAATGAGTCTTGCAGACAAGGTTTTGGCGGTAAACAACGACCTGCCCATCCGTACCGACGCCCCCATCCACAGCGGCAAGGTGCGATCCGTGTACTGGCTCAGCGCCGCCGACAGTGCCCGGCTTATCGCCGAGCGGGGCTACGACGTGGCCGCCGACGCGCCGCTTGCCATCATGGTGATTTCCGATCGCATATCCGCTTTCGATTGCATCTGGCACGGCGAGGGTGGCATGAACGGCGTCCCCGGCAAGGGCGCGGCGCTGAACGCCATCTCCAATCACTGGTTCCGCCTGTTCCGCGAACGGGGCCTGGCCGACAGCCATATCCTGGAAATCCCGCACCCGCTGGTGTGGATCGTACAGAAGGCCCGGCCGGTGATGATCGAGGCGATCGCCCGGCAGTACATCACCGGTTCCATGTGGCGCGCCTATGCCAAGGGAGAGCGCGAGTTCTGCGGTATTGGTATTCCCGACGGCCTGGAGCGCGACCAGAAATTGCCCGAGCTGCTGATTACCCCGTCCACCAAGGGCATCCTCGAGGGCATCCCCGGCGTGCCGGCGGTGGACGACGTGAACATTACCCGCGGCGATATCGAGGCCAATTTCAAGGCCTTCAATTTTTCCACCGAGGCGGACATTGATCGCTACGAGACCCTGCTGCGCGAGGGTTTCGAGGTCATCGGCGACGAACTGGCGAAGCTGGACCAGATCTTCGTGGATACCAAGTTCGAGTTCGGCTACGTGACCGACGCCTCGGGCGCGGAAAAACTGATCTACATGGACGAGGTGGGCACGCCCGACTCCTCGCGCATCTGGGACGGCCCCGCCTACCGCGAGGGGCGGATCGTGGAAAACTCCAAGGAAGGCTTCCGCCAGTTGCTGCTGAACCACTTCCCCGACCCGGATGTCCTGCTCGACAAGGACCGCATGACCCAGCGCCAGGCCCTGGCCCGCGACCACGCGCTGCCCACCGAAGTGCTGATGGAGGTTTCCGCGACCTACACCGGTATTGCCGAGCGCATCACCGGCGAGCCCCTGAGCATCGCCGACAATCCCCGGGCGGAAATCATCGATGTGCTGGGGCGCGAGTTCGGCCTGATCGACTGACCCGCCCTTGCTGACCGACCCCTATTTCTACCTGGTCAGCGTTCCCGCCGTACTGCTCTATGGTATTGCCAAGGGCGGCTTCGGCGGTGCCATCGCCATGGTGTCGGTGCCGATGATGGCGCTGGTGATGTCGCCGACCCAGGCCGCGGCGATCCTGCTGCCGATCCTGGTGGTGATGGACGCGGTGGTGGTGAAAACCTATTGGGGGCACTTCGACCGGCGCGCCCTGCGCATTCTGCTGCCGGGCGCCCTGTGCGGCGTGGCCCTGGGTTACCTGAGCGCCGAGTCCATGAGCGAGGACTGGATGCGGGTGCTGATCGGCATTGTCGCGCTGGTCTTTGGCGCCAATTTCCTGCTGTCGCGCTCGGCGGCCGCGCACAAGCCCCACAACCGCGTGTCGGCGGCCTTTTTCGGTGGCCTCGCCGGCTTCACCAGTTTCAGCATTCACGCGGGGGGGCCTCCGCTCACGGTCTACCTGCTGCCGCGCGGCCTGGCGCCACTGTTGTTCGCGGGCACCGCGGGCATGTTTTTCGCCGTGGTCAACGCGGTGAAGCTATTGCCCTACTACCTGCTCGGCCAGTTCAGCGGCGACAACCTGCTGTACTCCCTGGCGCTGGTGCCGCTGGCGCCGCTGGGGGTGTGGATTGGTCGCTTCCTGGTGGAGCGCACCGAACCGCGGCTGTACTACGGCATTATCAGCGCCTTCCTCGTCCTGGTGGGCCTGCGCCTGTTGTGGCTGGGGGCGAGTGGTGTGCTCGCGTCCCCAGCAGTTACAATGCAAGCGGAATCGGTACTGAATGCAATCCAGGGTGTACACCGTATGAATATCGTGGAACTGGCCCCGGGCGTGGGCGCCTCCGAACAAATTGATCCTCGGGACATGCCGGCCATCGCCGCCGCGGGCTACAAGGTCGTATTGAACAATCGCCCCGACGGCGAGGTGCCCGGCCAGCCGGGCAGCGCGGAAATTGCCGCGGCCGCGGCGGCCCACGGTTTGGAATACCGCTATCTGCCGGTCACCGCCATGAATTTCCCGGGGGCTGCGCTCGCGGACGTGGCCGCGGCTTTTGACGGCGACGGCCCGGTACTGGCTTATTGCCGTTCGGGCACCCGTTCCACCAACCTGTGGGTGGTGTCGCGCCCCGCCGGGGAGCGGGCGGATGCCCGTGAGCGGGCGCGTCAACTCGGGTACGACTTGTCCATGGCCGACCGCCTGCTGGCGGGCCACTGACTACGCGCCGCCTGATAGCGGCGCGCGGGCCCGTTCTCCGGGACCCGGTGTCGAGCCAGTGGGCCTAGATGGGGACGGGGTCGGCGTATTCGCGCAGCAGTGCCCGGGCGCGGCGCCAGACCGAGGCCCGGTCATTCGCCAGCTGCAGCAGGGCGGGCAGCAGCTGCGCGCTGAAGTCGGTACTGGCCTCGGCGGGTAGCAGCGATGACAGGTTGTCGATGGCGATCAGGTGCAGCAGTGGCGCGGGCACCCGCAGGCGCAACGCGGGGGCGGCAAAGGAGGTCGCCTCGCGGTAAACGGGCAGCGGGTTGCGGGGATTGCCGGGGTCGCAGCTGACATCGACGATGACGCGCAGCGCACGCCGCGGTCGCCGCAGTAGCCCGGGCGTGAGGAAGGGCGGTGTCGCGCGCTGTAAACGCACGCAATTGACCAGGATGTCCTGCGCCAAAATAGTATCGAAAGGGCCCCCGCCAACGGTCTCGTCGATGTCCCAGCCGTCGCAGGGCAGTTGCAGTGCTTCCAGCAGGGCCCGCGCGCCGCTGCCGCAGCGGCCCGCGGAGCCGATGACCAGGCTGCGAGGCGGCGCGGCGCGCTCCAGGGCCCGTTCCAGTTCCGGCTCCAGGGCGCCGAGCAAATCCGCGCGCGAGTGGTAGGGCGCCAGCGGTGGCAGGCAGGGTTCGATGGCCAGTGACTGTCTGGCCCAGGCCCGTATCGCCAGGGCGGCGCCGGCAAAGCCCGCCCAGTAACCGAAGGCCGCCAGGCGACGTTCGCGCTCGTCCACCAGGTATTCCAGGTCGAGTAGCTCGCCGCCGCCGTGACGCAAGCGGGCGAGCAAATCCGCGGCGCCCGGCTGGTCTTTGTCGGCTCGGGCAAAATAGATGTGCCTGTGCCGCAGCGCGACGGGGGGCGGCGGCAGCTCCCTGAGTCCCAATATAAACGCGTTCGCGGGTGCCTCCCGCCACTGGCCGGGCAGGGCGATGCGGCAGCCCATGGCCAGGTAGGCCTCGTCGCCGAAGCAGCGCTGTGAGGAGCGTTCCACCACCACCGTAAAGCCCGCGCTCACCAGGCGGCCAGCGTCCGTCGGCGTGAGCGGGCTGCGCGCCTCTTCGTCGCGGTTCTCGCAGCGCAACCACAGCAGGGTTTTGTCCGTTGTTGTCATGGACGGTCTCCAGCAAAAGCGGCCACTGTACCGCAAGGACCCTGTATTGTCCGCGCCGCGGTTGCGCGCTTTCGTTTGGGGTCGCCCGAGCTTGCGCTTTTACACGGCTCTGATAGCCTCGGTGATACCCGAACCGAGTGAGCCAGAAAAGGAAAAACCGGAATGCATCGACCACTGAGATACCTCGCGGCGGCCGTCATCGGCTGTGCTTTCGTCGTGCCCACCCTGCACGCCGACGAACTGGCCGATGCCGTGGCGGCTGACTATCGCGCCCACCTGGGAGACCTGTTCGACTATTTCCACCGCAATCCCGAACTCTCCGGCATGGAGCACAAGACCTCGGCCCGTTTGGCGCGAGAGCTGCGTGACGCGGGATTCGAGGTCACCGAGGGGGTGGGCGGCACCGGCGTGGTGGCGATGATGAAAAACGGTCCCGGCCCCCTGGTTATGATGCGCGCCGACATGGACGGCCTGCCGGTGGAGGAAAAGTCCGGCCTGGCCAATGCCTCCCGTCACAAGCAGGTGGACTGGGACGGCAATGAGGTCTTCGTGATGCACGCCTGTGGACACGACGTGCACATCACCAGCCTGGTGGGAACCGCCAGGGCGATGGCCGCGCGCAGGGATGAGTGGTCCGGCACCCTGATGTTGATCGGGCAGCCCGCGGAAGAGCGTGTCGGCGGCGCTAAAATGATGATGGAGGACAATCTCTGGCAACGCTTTGGCCAGCCCGACTACGCCATGGCCTTTCACGTCACCTCGGAGCTGCCCACCGGCAAGATCGGGGTGACCGATGGCTCCCCGTACTCCGGGGCCGACACGGTGGATATCATCGTGCACGGGGTCGGCGCCCACGGCGCGAGCCCCCACCGAGGCGTGGATCCGGTGGTCCTCGGCAGCCAGATCGTGCTCGCGCTGCAAACCGTCATCAGTCGCGACAAGCCGCCGCGCTATCCCGGGGTGATCACCGTGGGTTCCTTCCACGCCGGCACCAAGCACAATATTATTTCCGACCGCGCCCACCTGCAGCTAACGGTGCGCAACGACGACCTGGAGACGCGGCAACTGCTACTGGATGGCATCAAGCGCGTGGCGGAGAACATGGGTCGCGTGGCCGGCCTGCCGGAGGACAAGCTGCCCGAGGTAATCGTGTCCGAGGAGTGGGTGCCGCCCACGATCAACGACACCGGGCTGACCCAGCGTTTGCGCGCGCTGTGGGTGGAGGAACTGGGCGCCGAGGTGATCGCCGAACCGGAAAAGCGCAAGGGCATGGGCGCGGAGGACTTCCCCTTCTTTACCACCGACCCCTATATTCCCAGCACCTACTTCGCGGTGGGCGGTACGCCGCAGGCGGATTTCGACCGCGAGGAAGCGGGCGGCACGGCGGTACCTTCACACCATTCCCCGCTGTTCAAAATCACGCCAGAACCAGCGGTGACCCTCGGTGTCGAGGCAACCGTTACCGCGCTGCTCGACCTGCTGCGGGAGCAATAGACGATGGACAAGGCGGTGTTGGCCCGTCCCGCCAGCACGGTGGTGTTGTTGCGGGATGGCGCGCGGGGGCTGGAAACGCTGCTGCTCAAGCGCAACAAGGCGCTGATGTTCGCGGGCGGAGTGTGGGTGTTTCCCGGCGGGGCCATAGAGGCCGCCGACCGGACCGCCGCGGCGGACGACCCCGATCGGGCGGCGCGATTGGCGGCGGTGCGGGAGGCGCGGGAAGAGTGCGGCCTGGCGCCGCTTCCCGAGCGCATGCAACTGATCAGTCGCTGGATCACGCCGGAGGTGGAGCCCAAGCGCTTCGATACGCGCTTCTACGCGGCGCCGGTGGATGGCGCCGGCGACGTGGTGATCGACGGCAGCGAAATTCACGATGCCCGCTGGCTGCCGGTGCGCGAGGCCGTGGAATTCCAGGAGCAGGGGGAGCTGGGCCTGCTGCCGCCCACCTTCATCACCCTGTGTGATCTCGCCCGATTCGACAGCCTGGCGTCCTTCCTTGCGCGGGGTGAGCGCGCGGCGCCGCCGCAAGTCATGCCGGTGATCGGCAAGGAAGACGGGCAATTACTGGTCATGTTTCCGGGCGACGCCGGTTACGACCGCGGTGACGCCACCACGCCGGGTCCCCGGCATCGCGCCGTGCTGTGCGAGGGGCGCTGGCACTACCGTTACCAGGGCGTCGACGCGGCGTGGCCCTCCCTGGTTCACGGCTAGCGAGGGGAGGAGGCTGATGTCATCGAAACGCTACCCGCTCTGGGACTGGCCGACGCGCTTGTTTCACTGGATCTTGGTGCTGGCCATTCCCCTGGCCTGGTGGACGGGAGAAGAGGGCCTGACCGATTGGCACGAGCGCCTTGGCTACACTGTGCTGGTACTGGTGTTGTTCCGCCTGGCATGGGGATTCTGGGGCAGCCGGGCATCGCGCTTTGGCGCTTTTCTTCGCGGGCCGCGCGCGGTTGCCGGCTTTGTCCGGGATGGCCTGCGCGACAGGGACGGCGCCGCGTCGGGACACAATCCGCTGGGGGGCTGGTTCGTGGTTGTCGCCCTGGCGTTGTTGCTGTTGCAGGTGGTCAGTGGCCTGTTCAATTCCGACGATATCCTGTTCGACGGGCCGCTGCACCACCTGGCGAGCGGCGCCTGGCAGGACCGCTTTGGCGCGGTGCACGAAGTGGCTTTCAACGCCTTGCTGGGCCTGGTCGCGCTGCACATCCTGGCGGTGGCCTGGCACCAGTGGGCAAGGGGAGAGAAGCTTGTCCAGGCGATGGTGAAGGGTAGTGTCGCGGGCCGGGAAGGGGCCGCGCCCCCCGCGCCGGCGTGGCGGGCATTGTGCTTCCTGGCCTTGGCCGGGGCCGGCCTGTGGCTGTTGCTGGAACTGGTGCCGGCGCCGGTCAGCCCCTGGTAGCGTGTTTGCCCGTGTGTTGAACTCAAAAAGGCCTCGCGAGGCCTTTTCAAGCCCTGTTTGCGGCGCGTGGCCGCCGACAGGGACAGGAAAAATCAATCTGCCGGCTGATTGATTCCGTTGCCGGCCCCTGCGAGGCTCATCGCGCGGGCGGCCCGGTGAGCGCCGGCTAGTAGAGGTAGTCCTTGGTCTTGTAGTCGTCGTGGCAGGCCTTGCAGGCCTTGCCGGTCTCGCCCACGGCCCGGGCGATGGCCGCGCGCTCGCCGCCATCCTCCACCACGTCGTCCAGGGCATCCACCGCCTTGCGCAGGTCCTCGAACTTGTCGGCGAAATCCTCCTGGTTTTCCCAGATTTCCGGTTTGGCACGGGTGGTGCCCCGCTCCGAGCCGGCGGCGAAACCGCGCAGCAGGTCGAGCTCCATCAGCGTATCCAGGTTTTCCGCATAGGCCTGCATTTTGGCATCGTCCCAGGGCATGTCGCCCTTCACCATGGCGCCCATTGGACCAAAGTTGGACGCAACCAGGGCAAAGTAGGACTGGCGATAGGATTGCATCGGCTCCTTGTCGTCGAAGTGGGACAGGGCCAGGGGCGCGAGGGCGATCCCGGAAAGGCCGGCGGCGGCCAGCAGAGTGCGGCGGAGCGAGTTGCGCATGTGCGAATTTCCTTGTGCGGGTGGTTGTTGTCGGCTTTCGACCCATCTTAGACAGCGCGGTTCCGGGTAGGCAAGTATTCCCGTGGTGCAGCTTTTTATTCCGCGCCCCCGTTGGCGACCAAAATGTTGAACCTTCCCGGCTTTCGCCGCGCGGCGCGGGCGGAAATGGCGCCGGGCTGGGCTACCATGGCGCCAATTATTGATTGAGGTGCTTCATGGCGACTGCGCAACAATGGGACTACAGCTTCGACGTGGTGGTTGTCGGCTCGGGTAACGGCGGCCAGACGGCGGCCTTGTGCAGTTACGAAATGGGCACCCGCGATGTGCTGGTTGTGGAAAAATCCCACCTTTACGGCGGCACCAGTTCCATATCCGGGGGCGGGGTCTGGATTCCCTGTAACCGCTATGCGCGGGAGCAGGGCGTGGAGGACTCCATCGAGGATGCGCGCCACTACCTGCGACAGCTCATCTCCACCGAGGAGGTGCCGGACTACCAGCTCGATGCCTTCCTGGAGAACGGTCCCAAGATGGTGGACTTCCTTCACCAGCGCACCCAGGTGCGTTACGTCTCGCTGGCCCACTACCCGGACTACTACACCAACCTGGAGGGCTCCCGGGTCGGGCATCGCTCCATGGAGCCGGAAACCTTCAACGCCGACCGGTTGGGCGAGGAGTGGCGTCGCCTGCGGCGCACCCACCCGATGATGCACCTGGGCGGGCTGATCGGTATCACCCAGGTCGAGGCCGCCCTGTTGGTGGGGCAGCAGCCCGGCTGGTGGAAGGTGGCGGCGAAGCTGGCGCTCGACTACCTCATCGACATCCCCTGGCGCCTCAAGGACAAATTCCACCGCCGCCTGGCCACCGGCTGCGCCGGCGTTGCGCGCTTGCGCGCCTCGCTGCTGGACCGGGATATACCCCTGTGGCTGAACACGCCGATGACCCGGGTGATCGACGACAACGGCAAGGTCCTGGGCGTGGAGGTGCGACGCGACGGCCAGACCCTGCGTATCCAGGCGCGCAAGGCCGTGGTACTGGCCGCTGGCGGTTTCGAGCACAACCAGGCAATGCGCGAACAGTATCTGCCCAAGCCGACCGACCACCGCTGGAGCGCGGGCACCCTGGACAACACCGGCGACGCCATCCGCGAGGGTCAGCGCCTGGGGGCGAAGATGCACCGGCTGAACGAGGCCTGGTGGTGCAATACCCTCTCGGTGCCGGGGGAGGACATTCCGCGGCTGAGCATCATGGAGAAATCCTACCCGGGCTCCATCGTCGTCAATCCGGCGGGGCAGCGTTTCGGCAACGAGTCCCAGAACTACATGGCTTTCCAGCAGGAGACTTTCCGCAAGCACAGCGAGGACAGTCCCTGTAATCCCGCCTGGCAGGTCTTCGACGCCAACTTCCGCGCGCGCTATTTCGTCGGGCCCCTCTACAACAGCCGTTTCCGTCCCGACTGGGCGCTGCCCAAACGCTACGAGGCGGAGGGTTTTTTCGCCAAGGCAGACTCCATCGCCGAGCTGGCGCGCAAGATCGACGTCGATCCCGCGGGGCTGGAAGACACCGTGGCGAAAATGAACGAGTATGCCAAAACCGGGGTGGACCCGGATTGCAAGCGCGGCGACTCCGCCTACGATCGCTACTACGGCGATCCACGCTTCGCGCCCAACCCCTGCCTCGGCCCGATCGACAAGCCGCCGTACTACGCGATGAAAGTCGATCCCGGTGATTTCGGCACCCAGGGCGGCATGGTCATCAACGCCGACGCCCAGGTCCTGCGCGAGGACGGCTCGGTGATCGAGGGGCTGTACGCCATCGGCAATTGCAGTGCGCCCACGCTGCCCTGCTACCCGGGCCCCGGCGCCACCCTGGGGCCGGCGATGACCTTCGCCTACCAGGCGGCCAAGTCCATCACCGGCTACAGCGACGAACCCGCGGTGGGCTAGGCGCCCCGCAACGCCAGCGCGAGCACCAGAATCGCGCTGGCGCTGCCCCAGGAGCCCAGCACCCTGACAACCACCCGTTGCCAGGGACGGGTGAACAATTCCACCAGGCCCGCGATTACGATCAGCGCAACCACGGCCCCCAGCCAACAGCCGAGCAGTGCGGCGAAAGTCTGCTGCCGGCTCAGGCCCTCAACCCCGGAATCCGCCCCGACCACCAGCCCGATCACCGCCCCGAGCAGGGTGAACGCGAACAGGGGGGGCGACCACTGCAGGGCGACCAGCACGCCGCAAGCCGCGGTCAGTGTCAACAATACCGGCTCGCTGGCGATACCAAGCGGAATGGAAAAGCCCGCCAGCACCAGGCCGATGGCCAGGGTCGCCAGGAAGGGCGGGTAGCCGACCTGCATCGCGCGCACGCCGCGCTGGCCCACCAACAGGGCAAAGGCCAGCAGGCACAGTGCGTGAGGCAGTACCAGCAGTGGGTGGAGCAGGCCGCCGTAAAATTGCCCGATACCCTCGATGGGACTGTGGGCGAATACCGGGGCGGAGACGCCGGCCAGGGCCGGCGCCAATAACTTCCGCACCGCGGGCTAGACCGCGCGGATCAGGAATATCGCGCCCGCCAGGGCGATCACCGCGCCGCCGGCGCGCACCAGGGTCTTGCCGAAACGCCAGCGTGTCAGCAGGCCGAAGGCGATGCCGCACAGGTGCAGCAGGCCGGTGGCGAGCACGAAGCCGACGCTGTAGGCCAGGGGGCCGGCGGCGTGGGGCAATTCGGTGCCGTGGGCGTGGCCGTGGAACAGGGCGAAGACGCCGACCAGGGTCACCGCGACCCACAGCGGCGGGCGCAGTGCCAGCAGCACCATTGAGCCGAGTACGATGGCGGATGCGGCGATGCCGATTTCCACGCCCGGCAGCGGCACGCCCGCGACCCCCAGGGCACCGCCGACCGCCATCACCAGGGGAAACACCACCGGCAGTAGCCAGATCGCGGGGTTCTTGAGGAAGGCGCCCCACAAACCCACCGCCACCATCGCGGCGACGTGATCCCAGCCCAGCAGGGGGTGCATGAATCCGCTGGAAAAACCGCCACCGAAACCGGTGGTTTCGTGGGCGCTGGCGCCGCTGGCAAAGCCGAGCAGCAGGGTGGCGACGGCGAGAAGGTGTGCGGGCATGGTCATCTCCGTATGGTTGTCGGGCGCGGGATTGTTTTCCAGCGCCGCAGGATAGCGAATTCCCGCGCCGCCGGACAGGGCGCGGGCTCAGTGCGCCGCGACCAGCGCATCCAGCAGGGCCTGTACAATCCGGCTGGGTGGCGGCGCGCGGCGCACGATGGCGCTGAATTTGCACACATACTGGAAGCTTCCGGGAAGGACCGGGCACATGGCGCCCGCGTCGACGAAACTGGCGGCGTAGTGTTCCGGCAGGTAGCCCAGGTAGCGCCCCGAGAGCACCAGGTGGGCCACTGCCTCCTGGTCGTAGGCGGTGGCGTGCCGGGTCTGGCCCAGTTGCCGGGTGACTTCCATATTGGGCGAGTGGTAGCCGATGCCGACGTATTTGCCGGCGCGCACCTCCTCGATGTCGACAGGGTCCCGCGCCCGGGCGCGCGTGAACAGCGGGTGGCCTCGGGCGCAGTAGAGGTACATCTGCTCGTCGAACAGGGGGTAGTATTCGAGGCTGCTGGAGGGGCGGTGGTTGGGGATGACGCCCAGGTGGTAGCGCCCCTCCATGACGCCGCGCTCGATGGCGTTGATCGGTTCCACGTGCAGTTCCGGGTGCACGCCGGGCGCCAGCCGGTCGAACTGGCCGAGGGCCTGGTGAATGCGGCAGGCGGGATTGGAGGCGGTCTTGTCGAACAGGGCCAGGGTCACGGTGCCGGTCAGGCGGCGGTGCAGGTCGTTGACCTCGTGCTGGAAGTCGTCCATCGAGGCCATCATCTTGCGCGCGCTGGCGTGGACCTGGGCGCCTTCCTCGGTCAGCGCGAAGCCACCCCGGCCGCGCCGGCACAGGGTCATGCCCAGGCGCGTCTCCAGGTCCTTGATATGGCGCGAGATGGTGGAGCGGTTGATATTGAGTTCCAGCTCCGCCGCGGCGAAACCGCCACAGGCCACTACCGCGTGGAATACGCGCAGCAGGCGCAGGTCATTGTCGGTGACAGTGCCCAGCAGGGCGCGCTTTTTCATCCGCCGTCCCCGGTGTTAGAAAGTTTCATATTGGTGAAACTTAGTGTAGCTAATTATTGATCTTTGAAACAATGGGCGCGGGCTAGACTTGCCCGATTGTCAGCAACGTACGAGCAGGTCATGACCCACATGCCAGATACCCAACGCCTGAGCCCCGCGCAACTGGAAGCGCACTGGATGCCCTACACCGGCAACCGCCAGTTCAAGGCGGACCCGCGAATCATCACCGGGGCCGAGGGCTGCTACTTTATCGACGATCGCGGACGCCGGGTGCTCGATGGCCTGTCGGGCCTGTGGTGCAGCGGGGCGGGACACAACCGGCCGGAGATCGCCGAGGCGGTGCACCAGCAATTGCGGACCCTGGATTACGCCCCGGCCTTCCAGTTCGGTCACCCGCGCTCCTTCGAGCTGGCCAACCGCATCAAGGACCTGACCCCGGAGGATCTCGACTACGTTTTCTTCACCAACTCGGGTTCCGAGTGCGCCGACACCGCGTTGAAGATGGCGCGGGCCTACTGGCGCCTGAAGGGGCAGCCGGCCAAGACCAAGCTGATCGGTCGCGCCAAGGGTTACCACGGGGTCAATTTCGGCGGTATTTCAGTGGGGGGCATCGGCGCCAACCGCAAGCTGTTCGGCCAGGGGGTGGACGCCGATCACCTGTCGCACACCCTGTTGCCGGAGAACGCCTTTACCCGCGGCATGCCCACCAACGGCTGGCAGCTGGCGGACGAGTTGCTGGAGTTGATCGCGCTGCACGACGCCTCCAATATCGCCGCCGTCATCGTGGAACCGATGGCGGGCTCCGCCGGGGTGATCCCGCCGCCAGCGGGCTATCTGCAGCGGCTGCGGGACATCTGTGACGCCCACGACATCCTGCTGATCTTCGACGAGGTGATCACCGGTTTTGGTCGCTGCGGGACCCTGTTCGGCGCCGAGGCCTTCGGCGTGGTGCCGGATATCATGAACGTCGCCAAGCAGCTCACCAACGGCGCCGTACCGATGGGCGCGGTGATTGCACGGACGGAGATCTACCAGACCTTCATGGCCCAGGGCGGGCCGGACTACATGCTCGAGTTTCCGCACGGCTACACCTATTCCGCCCACCCGGTGGCCTGCGCCGCGGGCATCGCCGCGCTGGACATCCTGGAGCGGGAGCGCCTGCCGGCCCGGGTCGCGGAGCTGGCGCCGCACTTCGAGGCGGCGCTGCATGCCTTGCAGGGCGTGCCCCACGTGAGCGATATCCGCAATTTCGGCTTTGCCGGCGCGCTGCAGTTGCAGCCCTACCCGGGCGAGCCCGCCCGCCGCCCCTTCGAGGTGGCGATGAAAATGTGGGACAAGGGCTTCTACGTGCGCTACGGCGGCGACACCATCCAGCTGGGCCTGCCCTTTGTCATCGAAAAAGCGGAAATCGACGCCCTGCTGGGCGCGCTCGGCGAGACTCTGCAAGAGCTGGCATAATGGTCGTTTTACCCGTGACCGTTTTGCATTTTGCCGTCCGCTGACCCACTCGACCTGATACTGACCTCCCTGTCCGTCAGTGGCCCCACCTTCGGGTGGGTGCTGCTGGGGGTGGTGTTGCGCCGCCTGGGCGCGCTGCGCCAGCGGCACATCGACGCGGTGTCGCGACTGGCCTTCAACGCCGGGCTGCCGGTGCTGCTGTTCTGCAGCGCGGCGGCGGTGGACTATTCGCGACTGGCGGGGGCGCGCTACCTGCTGGCGGGCGTGGTGGCGACCTTCGTGTCGCTGCTGGCGAGCTGGGCCTATTGCCATTGGCGCGGTTTCACCAGGCCGGATACCGGCGTGTTCGTGCAGGCCGCCTTCCGCTCCAACCTGGCCATTGTCGGCATCGCCCTGTGTCACGCCGCCTACGGCGAGGCGGGCCTGGTGCTGGCGGCCCTGCCGGTGGCGGTGATGACCGCCCTGTACAACGTGCTCGCGGTGTGGGTGCTCAACGTCAACCTGGGGGGCAGCCGGTCGATCGCGGGTCTGCTCGGCGGCATGGCGCGCAATCCGCTGCTGATCGGCATCGCCCTCGGCGTCGCCGTGGCCTTGGCGGTCGACGAACTGCCTGCCGTGGTGCCCCTGGCGGGGGACATGCTGTCGAGTTACTTCCTGCCCCTGACCCTGGTCGCCATCGGCGGCTCCATTCAGCTCAACACCCTGCACCGCCTCGGGCCGCTCACCTGGGAGGCCACTGCCTGGCGCCTGTGCGTGGCGCCGGCGATGGCGGTGCCGATCGCCCTCGCCCTGGGGGTGGAGGGGCGCCCCCTGGGGGTGATTTTCCTGTTGCTCAGCGCGCCGGTGGCCGCGGCCAGTTTCGTCATGGTGGTGGCCGCGCGCGGCAATGGCACGCTGGCGGCCAACATCATCGTGCTGACCACGCTGCTGTCCTGCGCCACGGTCACACTCGGTTTTACCGCGCTGGTCTACCTGGGGCTGGTTGGCGATCTGGCCTAGCCGGCCGGAACAGGCGGCTTGGTGAAAGGGCGGGAGGGCCGGGAAATCCCCGGCCCGGAAGGTTTAGCGGCCCAGGATCGAGCGCGCCACCAGCTCGCGCATGATCTCGGAGGTGCCGCCGTAGATACGCTGGATGCGCGCATCGGTGTAGTAGCGCGAGATCGGGTACTCGGTGGTGTAGCCGTAGCCGCCGAACAGTTGCAGGCACTCGTCGATGGTCCTGCACTGCATCTCGCAGGACGCCAGCTTGAGCATGGCGGCCTTGTCCGCGGTGAGTTCGCCGCGGGCGTACTCGTCGGCGCACTGCTCGTAGAGCGCGCGGTTGAGGGCGATTTCGGTGCGCACGTCGGCGAGTTTGAAGCGGGTGTTCTGGAAGCTGCTCACCGCCTGGCCGAAGGCCTTGCGCTCCTTGACGTATTCAATGGTGTGTTCCAGCGCCCCCTCGGCGGCGGCAATCGCCTGGGCGGCGATCCCCAGGCGCTCCCGGGGCAGTTCCTCCATCATGATGACGAAGCCCTTGTTCTCCTCGCCCAGCAGGGCGCTCGCGGGTACGCGCACGTCCTGGAAAAACAGCTGCGCGGTGTCGGAGGTGTGCTGGCCGATCTTCTCGATCTTCTTGCTCTTCTCGAAACCGGGCAGGCTGGCGTCCACCAGGAACAGGGAGGTGCCCTTGGCGCCCTTGCCGGGGTCGGTGATGGCCGCCACGATCACCACGTCGGCGTGGATGCCGTTGGTGATGAAAATCTTGGAGCCGTTGATGACCCACTCGTCGCCATCGCGCACGGCGTTGGTGCGGATGCCCTGTACGTCGGAGCCGGCGCCGGGCTCGGTCATGGCCAGCGCGCCCACCGCCTCGCCGCTGACCATTTTGGTCAGCCACTGTTGCTTCTGCTCCTCGGTGCCGTGGCGGCTAATGTAGGGCGCCACGATATTGGAGTGGATGCCCACGCCGGTGGCGACACCGCCGAAGCCCATGCGCGAGAGTTCCTCGATCAGGGCCAGGGTGACGTGGGGCGTGGTGCCCGCGCCGCCATAGGCCTCGTCCGCGTCGGGGCACAGCAGTCCGGCGGCGCCCAGGGTGTTCCACATCTCCCGGGGCACTTTGTGCGCTTCTTCCCAGGCTTCGAAGTGGGGGGCGATTTCCTGCTCGAAGGCCCGCCGGGCCATGTCGCGAAACAGGGTCAGTTCTTCGTTGTTCATCGGGGGACTCTCCATCCGGATCGACTGTCGGGGGAGGCCGAAGTGTGCGCAAAAGCCGATCCGGTTACAATGACGCAAACCGCCAAAACTTAATCCTACACGACAGCGTGTGGTTAATCACTGCGCAATATCGCCGGACAAACCCCCGCTGCCAGGAGAAATTACCCCTAGATGACAGTTCTCGCCGACCTGCGACGCCCCGGTATCGCCACCCACTTCGCCCGGGTCCTGACCCTGCGCGCCGCCGAACTGGGGGTGCCGGAAGAGCGGCTGCTGGGGGCGGTGCGCCTCAACCGGCGTTTGCTGGAGGAGGACCGGGTGCGCATCAGCCCGGTGCAGCTGGGCGCGCTGATGCGCACGGTGTGGCGGGAGCTGGACGACGAGCTGATGGGGCTCGGCGCCGGGGCTCACCGCTTTGGCACCTTTGCGCTGATGGCCCGGCAAATGGTCGACAGCGCGACCCTGGGGGAGGCGCTGCGCTATTCGGTGCGCTTTTTCAACCTGACCTCGCCGGCCCTGCGCTGGCAGCTCAGTGAGTCGCCCCACTGCCAGCTGGCCCTGCGCCTGGTCGAGCCGGAACGGGATCGGGAACACCTGTTGGAGGAGTTCATGCTGCTGGTGTTGCATCGATTCTGCAACTGGCTGGTGGGCGAGCGCATGCCCCTGCGCCTGACCGATTTCGCCTTTGAGCCACCGCCCCACCGCGGCGAGTACCGCCTGATGTTTCCCGGTCAGTTACGGTACCGCAGGCCGATCAGCGCCATTACCGTCGACGCCGCCTGGCTGGAGGCGCCGGTGATCCGCTCCCGCCATGACCTGCGACGCTACCTGCAAGTCCTGCCGGACGAGTGGTTTATCAAGCAGATTTTTGACGGCAGTGTCAGCGCGCGGGTGCTGCGTGCCCTGGCGGAACATTCCGCCGCGCTCAACCTGGACGAGTTGGCCCGCAGCTGGCATGTGAGCAGCCGCACCCTGCACCGGCAGCTCAAGCGCGAGGGCAACAGCTTCCGGCGCCTGCGCGAACAGTACCGGCGCGAGCGCGCGGAGACGCTGTTGCTGGAAGATAGCTGCGCGGTGGGCGAGGTGGCGCGCGCGCTGGCAATGACGGAACCCGCCTTCAGCCGCGCGTTCAAACAGTGGACGGGGATGTCGCCGCTGGCGTATCGCCGGGCGCGGCGTCGATAACCCCAAGGGGTGGTACTCACACATCTATTGGGTGCTACACTTACCGCCTTTCATTCCAGTACACGGAGAATTCAGCATGCACCAGTACACGCAGTTTTACATCGATGGCCAGTGGGTCGATCCGGTTACCCCGAAGACCCTCGAAGTGATCAACCCGGCGACGGAAGAGACCTGCGCGGTGATCAGCATCGGCTCCGAGGCGGATGTTGACAAGGCCGTGGCCGCGGCCCGCAGGGCCTTTGAAAGTTACGGCTACAGCCCGCGCCAGCAGCGGGTGGAACTGCTGGAGGCCTGCGTCGCGGTGTACCAGAAGCGTTTCAATGACATCGCCGCGGCGATCAGCGAGGAGATGGGCGCGCCCAAATCCCTCGCGGTAACCGCCCAGGCCGGCACCGGGCTGGGCCACCTGAAAGAGGCGGCCCGGGTGCTCAAGAACTTCGAGTTCGAGGAGGACCTCGGCCAGCATCGCGTGTTCAAGGAGCCCATCGGCGTGTGCGGCCTGATCACCCCCTGGAACTGGCCGGTGAACCAGATCGGCTGCAAGGTGGCCCCCGCGCTGGCGGTGGGTTGCACGATGATCCTGAAACCGAGCGAAGTGGCGCCGCTGTCCGCCTATGTCTGGACCCAGATCATTGAAGAGGCCGGCGTGCCGGCTGGCGTGTTCAACATGGTCAACGGCGACGGCCCCGGGGTCGGCACCGCGCTGAGCAAGCATCCCGGCGTGGACATGATGTCCTTTACCGGTTCCACCCGCGCCGGCACCCTGGTGGCCCAGAACGCGGCGCCCACGGTGAAGCGGGTTGCCCAGGAGCTGGGCGGTAAGTCCCCCAATATCGTGCTCGACGATGCCGACCTGGAGAAAGCGGTGACCCAGGGTGTCATGCACATGTACGTGAACACCGGCCAGTCCTGCAACGCGCCCTCGCGCATGCTGGTGCCCCGGGCCAAGCTGGAGCAGGCCGAAGCCATCGCCCGCGCGGCGACCGAGAAGGTCGTGGTCGGCAATCCCGCCAGCGACGAGACCACCATGGGCCCGGTGGTCTCCGAGTTGCAGTTCAACAAGATCCAGGACCTGATCCAGAAGGGCATCGACGAGGGCGCCAAGCTGGTGGTGGGCGGTACCGGCCGGCCGGAGGGCCTGGAAAAAGGCTACTTCGTCAAGCCGACGGTATTCTCCGGCGTCAACAACGAGATGACCATCGCCCGGGAGGAGATCTTCGGCCCGGTGCTGGTGCTCATTCCCTACGACAGCGAGGAGGAGGCCATCCGTATCGCCAACGATACCCCCTACGGTCTGGCGGGCTATGTGCAGAGCGGCGATATCGATCACGCGCGCCAGGTAGCCTCGCGCATCCGCGCCGGCAATGTCCACATCAACGGTGCCTCCGGCGGCTTCAACGTGCCCTTCGGCGGCTACAAGCAGTCCGGCAACGGTCGCGAGTGGGGCCATCACGGCTTCACCGACTTCCTGGAGATCAAGGCGGTAGAGGGTTACGCCGCCTGATATGGGGGACTTCATCCTCGCCATCGATCAGGGTACGACCGGTAGCACGGTCGCCCTGATGGATGCCGGTGGCCGGCTGCGGGCCAGCGTTAACCACGAGTTTACGCAGCATTACCCGCAGCCGGGCTGGGTGGAACATCGCCCGGCGGATATCTGGGCGTCGGTGCGCAAGGGCATCCGCGCGGTGCTGCGCAAGCGCCTGTGCCGGCCCTCTGATATCGCCGCGATCGGCATCACCAATCAGCGCGAGACCGCCATGCTGTGGGACCGCGATTCTGGCGAGGCCCTCAACAATGCCGTGGTCTGGCAGTGCCGGCGCACCACCGACTTTTGCGAAGCATTGAAGTCCGCCGGGCATGAAAAAATGGTCCGGCGCAAATCCGGTTTGTTGCTGGACCCCTATTTTTCCGCCAGCAAGTTCCGCTGGCTGCTGCGCAACACCCGCGGGGTGGGGCGCAAGCTGAAGGCGGGAAAGGTGCTCGGCGGTACCGTCGACAGTTACCTGGTGTGGCAGTTGAGTGGCGGCGGGGCCCACGTCAGCGATGTCTCCAACGCCTCCCGCACTTCGTTGATGAACCTGGGCAGCCTGGGCTGGGACAGCGAACTGCTGGAGCTGTTCGAGGTGCCCGCGGACATTCTCCCGCGCATCGTGCCCTCCAGTGGCGTGCTCGCGCACACCAGGGGCGTGAAGGGCCTGCCCGACGGCATTCCCATCGCCGGTATCGCCGGGGACCAGCAGGCGGCGCTGTTCGGCCAGGCCTGCTTCACCCCGGGCGACGCCAAGTGCACTTTCGGCACCGGCTCCTTTATTGTCATGAACACCGGCGGCGAGCTGCTGTATTCCCGCTCCAATCTTCTGACCACCCTGGCCTGGCAGCTGGGCGAGACCGGCAAGCCGGTCTACGCCCTCGAGGGCGGCGCCTTTGTCTGCGGCGCCGCCGTGCAGTGGCTGCGTGACGGGTTGCAGATCATCAAGCGCGCCGGCGAGGTGGAAACCCTCGCCCGCCAGGTCGAGGACCACGGCGGTGTCGAGTTTGTACCGGCCCTGACCGGGCTCGGCGCGCCACACTGGGCGCCGGAGGCCCGCGGCATGCTCTGCGGCCTGACCCGCGGCAGCGGGCGCGGGCATATCGCCCGCGCGACCCTCGACGCCATGGCGCTGCAAAACGCCGATATCCTGATGGCCATGGAACGCGACCTCGGCAAGCGCATGAAGCCCCTGCGGGTGGACGGCGGCGCCGCCGCCAACGACCTGCTGATGCAGATCCAGGCGGACGTGCTGGGGCGCAAGTTGATCCGGCCGCGGGTGATCGAAACCACCGTGGCCGGCGCCAGCTACCTGGCGGGGCTCGGCGTGGGCCTGTGGAGCGGCGTGGGCGAGATCCGCAAGATCTGGGAGGCCGAGCAGGAATTCCGGGTGAAAATGACGCCCCACCGGCGGCGCCAGCGTTTCGCCAGCTGGCAGAAGGCGCTGGAGCGCACCTTGCTCTGAGCGTCTACAATCCCTTGAGGCAGCCGAAGACTGCATAGGGTTCCTGCAGTCCTTGGCAGGCATTCATTCGCGCACTCGACATCGCCATGACTGAACAGCGCTCCCCCGAGGTCTACCTCAATCTCAATGTCCGGGGCATGGGCCATTCGGCCACCCTGGCTATCAACGAACACTCCCGGCGGTTGCTCGCCCAGGGCCGGCGGGTATATCGCCTCGGTCTCGGGCAGTCGCCGTTTCCGGTGCCGGAGCATGTGCGAGACAGCCTGGCGCGCAACGCCCACCAGAAGGACTACCTGCCGGTCATGGGCCTGCAGGCCCTGCGCGAGGCGGTGGTCGCCTGGGTCAAGCGCACCGAGGGCCTGGACTACGCGGCGGACAACGTCCTGGTGGGCCCCGGCACCAAGGAACTGATGTTCCTGATGCAGCTGGTGTACTACGGCGACCTGGTGATCCCCTCGCCGTCCTGGGTTTCCTACGCGCCGCAGGCGCGTATTATCGGGCGCCACATCCACTGGCTGCGAACGCGGCCGGAAGCGGGCCTGGGGGTGGAGCCCGACGCGCTGGAGGAATTGTGCGCGCGGGACCCCAATCGCCCCCGCTTACTGATATTGAACTCGCCGGGCAATCCCACCGGACATTGCTACGACGCGGCGCAATTGCAGGCCCTGACAGCGGTGTTGCGCAAATACCGCGTGTTGGTGCTGTCCGACGAGATCTACAGCGGTACGCATTACACGAACCAGCACGTATCCCTGGCCCGCTACTATCCGGAGGGCACGATAATCAGCAACGGCCTCAGCAAGTGGTGTGGCGCCGGCGGCTGGCGCCTGGGCTTCCTGGTTTTTCCCGAGGGCCTGTCCTGGCTGGCAAAGGCCATGGCGGCGGTCGCCAGCGAGACCTTTACCTCCACCGCCGCGCCGATTCAGTACGCCGCGGTTACCGCGCTGGAGGAGCGGCCCGAGATGCGCGATTACCTGGCGCATAGCCGGCGGGTACTCGGCGCGCTGTCTTCGCATGCCAGGCGCACTTTGACCGCCGCGGGGGCGACGGTGAATCGCGCCGCCGGCGGATTTTACCTCTTTCCCCATTTCGAGCGGCACCGGCCGCGCCTGGAAGCCCGGGGCATCGTCGATGGCGCGGCGCTCTGCCAAACGCTGCTGGAGGATACCGGCGTCGCGGTGCTGCCCGGCCAGTGCTTCGGACGGCCGCCGGGGGAGTTGTCAATGCGGCTGGCGATCGTTGACTTTGACGGCGCGGGGGCGCTGGAGGCGGCTGTCGGGGAAGCCGTCGATGACGCCTTCGTGACGCGGCATTGCGCGCGCGTTACCGACGCGGTCGAGCAATTGGCGCGCTGGGTCGAGCAATAGCGATCCCCGGGCCGGCCGCACTGCTACAATGCCCTGGACTCAAATAGCCTGACGGGTGGACCATGGCCGATATCCTGCCTTTTCGCAAACCTTCCCCGGCGTCCAGGAATAAGGGCGGTACCCTCTGTCGCCACGGCCACCACAAATGGGTGGTGGACAAGGAGAAGCAGTTCGACGTCAGGCAGGGCAAGCTGGTGACTCGCTATCGTTGCAGTCGCTGCGGCAAGGAACGGGTAAAAGCCCACTGACAGGACAGCGGGCGTCCGTCAGCAGTCCGTTCTTGCCCCCTCCAGGAATGCCGACACCGCCGCCTCGACGTAGCGCTGTTGTGTTTCCCTGTCCGCCACCTCGTTGTGGAACAGGGCGCGGAAGTGCAGGTCGCCCTTGGCCAGCTCCAGGAATTGGCGCGCGCTGATTTCCGGGTCCGAAAGCGTGAGTTGGCCGGCGTCGATGGCGGCGCGGAAATACTGCAGCATCAAGTCGTAGGTGCGCTCCGGTCCCGAGGCCATGAAAGTCCGGCCCAGTTCCGGGCAGTGCGTGGACTCGGCGATGACCAGACGCAGCAGCGCCATGCGTCGCGGGGAGATCAACCTTTCCAGGAATTGCCCGCCGACCAGGCGCAGGGCCTGCTCGGGCGATTCCCGCAGGAGTTGTTCCGGGCTGGGGAGGGACTCGAACATGTCCCGGCAGGCCTCGGAAACCGCGGCGCGCAGCAGGCCCTCCTTGCCGCCGAAAGTCTGGTAGATCGTGCGGCGCGACCCCCCGGCCCGTTCAATGACCCTGTCCAGTGAAGTCGCCGCAAACCCGTCTTGCAGGAACAGGTCCAGCGCGGCCTCCAGCACGGCCTTGCGTCGCTGGGCGCCCCGGCGAGTGGGGGCCCCGATGATGTCTTCCTGGCGACTGATCGCGGCCCCGGCAGATTTAGGCATGCAGTTACTCCTGTTCTCGTTTTGTGGATGTTGGCACATCGACGGGATGAGTGAATGGTAACAAAGGTTCTTGACCAGGTACGGTACTATACAATACCATCTTCGGCGCAATTGGTACCAGTCGGTACCAAAAGGTCGCCGACAGGGAGTGCGATGCAATGACTACCGATTCCGCCAGGCTGAAACTCGTGCTGCTGGCGCTCGTGCTGGCGCTGGCCGGCGCCGGCTTCGCCGTGTACTGGCTGATGTTCAGCCGCTTTATCGAAACCACCGACAATGCCTACGTGGAGGCCGATATGTCGGTCGTCGCGCCGCGGATCGCGGGTTATGTGGCGGCGGTGCTGGTGGCGGAAAACACCGCCGTGGAGGCCGGCCAGGCGCTGCTGCGCATCGAGGACGGCGACTACCGCGCGCGCCTGGATCGGGCGGCGGCGGTGTTGTCGTCCCGTCGCGCGGCCCTGGCCACCCTGGAGAGCGAGATCGATCTGCAGCACTCGCTTATTCGCCAGGCGGAGGCGGACGAGGCCAGCGCCGTGGCCGAGCAGCGGCGGGCCAACAGCGACAGCCAGCGCTACGCGGACCTCGTCGACGCCCGCGCCGCCAGTCGCCAGCAACTGGACAGCGCCATTGCCCAGGCGAGCCAGGCCGCGGCGGGGGTCGATGCGACACGCGCCAAGCTCGGCGCCGAGCGCCAGCGCCTGGCGGTGATGCGGGCGCGGCGCGTGGAGATCGAGGCGACCCTGGCGGAGGCCCGGGCCAACCTGGAGCTGGCGCGTATCGACCTCGACAACACCGTGATAAAGGCGCCGATGGATGGCGTGGTGGGTAACAAGCATGTGGAGGTCGGGCAATACCTGCAGCCGGGGGTTCAGGTACTGACCGTGGTGCCTCTCGGGGCGGTGCACGTAACCGCGAATTTCAAGGAAACCCAGCTGGCCGGGATCGCTGTCGGCCAGCCCGTGACGCTGGCGGTGGACGCCTACGGCGGCACCGAGGTGGAGGGGGTTGTCGAAAGTTTTTCACCCGCCGCGGGTTCGCGCTTCAGCCTGTTGCCGCCGGAGAACGCCACCGGCAATTTCACCAAGATCGTGCAAAGGATTCCGGTGCGCATACGCATTTCGGCGGATAGCGCGCTGGTCGGACGACTGCGCCCGGGCATGTCGGTCGTGGCCTCGGTGGATACGCGGGAGGCGCAAAGCCCGCTCGCCGGGCGGCTCGCCCAGGCCGGCGGCCGGTAGTGAGCGCGACCGCACCCGCGTCCGCTGGCGGCGCTGAAGCCGCCGCCGGCATGTCGACGCCCTTGCTGGTGGGCTGGGTGGCGATGGTGGTGGGGATGTTCCTGGCCATCCTCGATATCCAGATCGTCGCCAGTTCGCTGTCGGAAATCCAGGCCGGTCTCGCGGCCAGCCCCGACGAGATCAGCTG
This sequence comes from Parahaliea mediterranea, assembly GCF_017255185.1. Lineage (GTDB taxonomy): Bacteria > Pseudomonadota > Gammaproteobacteria > Pseudomonadales > Halieaceae > JAFKCZ01. Next base: position 89,830 of record NZ_JAFKCZ010000012.1, on the reverse strand, counting down.
GATCCAGACCGCCTACCTGATCGCCGAGGTGATCATGATCCCCCTGTCCGGCTACCTGGCGCGGATGTGGGGCAGCCGGCGCCTGTTTGTGCTCTCCGCCGCGGGCTTCACCCTCGCCAGCCTGGCCTGCGCCTTCGCCTGGTCGCTGGAGTCACTGATCGTCATGCGCGCGATCCAGGGCTTTATCGGCGGCGGCATGATCCCCTGCGTGTTCGCTTCGGTCTACCTGGTCTTTCCCGCCGCGCGCCAGCCGGCGGCGAGCGTGGCGGTGGGGATGATCGTGACCCTGGCGCCGGCGGTGGGCCCCACCCTCGGCGGTTTTATCACCGAGTCCCTGTCCTGGCACTGGCTGTTCCTGATCAACGTGGTGCCGGGCCTGGTGGTGATCCTGCTGGTGTCGTCGATGCCGGACTTCGATCGCGGCGATCCCTCCCTGGCCCGCGGCTTCGACAGCCTCGGCCTGGTGCTGATGGCGCTGTTTCTCGGCGGCCTGGAATTCGTGCTCGACGAGGGCCCCCGCGACGACTGGTTCGACGAGCCGGTGATCACCCTGTGGTCGGCGATCAGCCTGCTGGCGGGCGCGCTGTTCCTGTGGCGCTGCTTCAGCTATTACCGGCCGATTGTCGACTTGCGGATATTCGCCAACCGCAACTTCGCCCTGGGTTGCCTGCTAGCCGGCGTGCTGGGACTCGGCCTGTTTGGCGGCGTGTATATCACGCCCCTCTATCTGTCGCGGGTGCAGGGGTTCAACGCCTACCAGATTGGCATGGTGATGAGCGTCATGGGGATCTTCATGTTTATCACCGCTCCGGTGGCGGGCAAGCTCGCCGAGCGGGTGGGGACGCGGGCCGTACTCTTCGTCGGCATCCTGCTGGCGGGCATCGGCCTGCTGGGCGCGGGTTCCTTCAGTGCCGATTCGGCGCGCGACGCTTTGTTCTGGCCGCAGGCGCTGCGGGGAATGGGCCTGGTCACAATGATTGTGACGCTCAACAAGGTGGCCCTGGCCACCCTGGCGCCGGAGCAGCTGAGCAATGCCAGCGGCCTGTACAACCTGGCGCGCAACATGGGCGGCGCGCTGGGGCTGGCGGCGATCAATACCCTGCTGGACGGCCGCTTCGATCTGCATTTCGCGAGGCTGGGTGATTGGCTCGATCCCGCGCGGCCGGAATACCAGGCCTTTGGCCAGCGCGTCGGCCAGGCGCTGGGCGGCGACCCCACGGCGCAGGGTGGGGTTGTGTTGGAAATGGCGCGCCAGCTGGCCCATCGCGAGGCCCTGGTGATGACGTTCAATGACGTACACACACTGATGGGGCTCTGTTTTGCCCTGGCGCTATTACTGGTGCCATTGCTGAAGCGCCCCCGGCAGTTGCTAACCGCAGGAGCTCACTGAGGTGAATAGGACATGTAGGAAACCAGGCGCCGACAGGCGGCGAGTCGGCTCCCGTTGCGCGGCAACGCTGTTGGCGGGCGCGCTGTTGGCCGGCTGTGCCGTCGGGCCGCGGTACCAGCCGCCGTCTATCGATGCCCCCGGGCAGTGGCAGGGGGCCGCGGCCCGGTCCGCGGACCTTGAGGACGCGCAATGGTGGCGCGCCTTCGGCGACCCGCAGCTCGACGCGCTGGTGCAGCGCGCGCTGGAGGCCAATCACGACCTGCGGATGGCGGCACTGCGCGTGCAACAGGCCCGCGCGATCCGCGCGTCCACCGCGGGTGGCGCCTATCCCTCCGCCGATCTCGGCGCCGGTGCCCGTCGTCAACGCTTCAGCGGCAACGGCCCCGACCCGGTGGCTTTTATCCCGGGGCAGTCGTTGAATCAACACGGCTATCGCATGGGGCTGGACCTGGCCTGGGAGCTGGACCTCTTCGGCCATACCCGCCGCCAGGTCGAGGCCGCCGACGCCCGGGTGGAACAGAGCGCGGCGCTGGCGCGGGGCACCGGGTTGATGGTGTCCGCCGAGGTGGCCGCCGCCTACTTCGAGCTGCGCGGCTTGCAGCGCCGCCTGGCGATCACCGCCGACAACATCGCCCTGCAGCGCTCCACCGTCGAATTGGTGGAACGGCAGCTGGGCGCCGGCTTGGTCAGCGAGTTCGATCTCGATCGCGCCCGGGCGCAGCTGCAGCGCACACGCGCCCAACTGCCGGAACTGCGCGGCCAGCGGGGTGCGCTCGCCAATCGCCTGGCGGTGCTATTGGCGCGCACGCCGGGAGAGGTGGCGAACAGCCTGTTCTCCAGCGCGCCGCCGGCGCTGCCGCCGCGGCGCATTCCCGCGGGCCTGCCGTCGGAGGTACTGCAGCGCCGGCCCGATGTGATGGCCGCCGAGCGCGCCCTCGCCGCCGCCACCGCCGATATTGGCGTGGCCACCGCCGCGCTGTTTCCGCGTTTCTCCCTGACCGCCGGACTGGGTCGCGCAAGCAGTCACAGCGACAACTGGCTCGGCAGCGCCAGCGAAACCTACGGCCTGGGCGTGGGGCTGGACTGGCCGGTGTTCGCCGGCGGCGCGCTGCGCGCCGATATCCAGGTGGCCGAGGCGCGCAACAGTGAAGCGGCGCTGCGCTACGAGCAGGTGGTATTGCAGGCACTGGCCGAGGTGGAGACCGCATTGCTGCGCTACAGTGAATCGCTGAACGCCCGCGCCGAACTGGACCGGGCCAGCGATACCAGCGCGCGGGTGGTGCGGCTGGCCAGGCGTCGCTATGAGGAGGGCGTGACGGGCTTTCTCGACGTGCTCGATGCCGAGCGCGAGTTGCGCCGGGCCGAGGACCAGCTCGCCCGGGCGGAAACCGAGAGCCTGCTACAGCTGGTGGCGCTGTACCGGGCTCTCGGCGGTGGCTGGAGCTAGCAAGGAAGGGGGGCGGTTAGCCCAGCACTTCGTTCACACTCTTGCGGAAGCGCTCCGCGAACAGGTCGATCTCGCCCTCGCTGATCGACAGGGGCGGCGACATGACCATGTGGTCGCCCACCGCGCGGCACAGCACGCCGTTGTCGTAGCAGCGCTGGTGGATTTTCGGCCCCAGGGACTTGGCGGGCAGGTCGCCGCTGTCGAAACTCACCGCGCCGAGCAGGCCGTAGTTGCGCACGTCGATCACCTGGGGCAGGTCGCGCATGGCGTGCAGGGTGTCGGCCCAGTGCTCGCCCTTGGCGCCGCCGGCGCAGGTAAACAGGCCCTCGCGCTCGTAGATATCCATGGACGCCAGGCCGGCCGCCGCTGCCACCGGGGTGCCGGCATAGGTGTTGCCGTGGAAGAACTCCGGCACACCCGCCGGGGCGCTGTCGAAGATCGCCTGCTGGATTTCGTCCTTCACGAACACGCCGCCCATCGGCACGGTGCCGCCGTTGATCGCCTTGGCGCTGGTCATGATATCCGGCGTGACGCCAAATTCGGTGGCCGCGAAGGCCGAGCCGGTGCGGCCGAAGCCGGTAATGACCTCGTCGAAGATCAACAGGATATCGTGCTGGTCGCAAAGCTCCCGGGCTTTTTGCAGGTAACCCACCGGCGGCGGCACCATGCCGCCGGCGCCGGAGACAGGCTCGATAATCAGCGCGCAGATGCTGTCGGCGCCGCGCATGGCCACGATCTGTTCAAAGGCCTGCGCCATGCGTTCGGTGCCGTGCTCCGGGCAGCCGCGGCTGAAGGCGTTGCGCGCGATGTCGAGCATGCCCGGGAGGAAATCCACTTCCTGCAGCAAGGGGAAGCCGTGCCGATTGTTGGGCAGGCCCTGCACCGAGGTGCCGCCGACGTTCACGCCGTGATAGCCCTGCTCGCGGGAAATGAAGCGGCTCTTGCCGCCCTTGCCCCGGGCGAACTGGTACAGGTGGGCGATCTTCAGCGCGGTGTCCACCGCCTCGGAACCCGAGTTGGTGAAAAACACCCGGTTGATGCCCTCGGGCAGGTGCCCGGCGATGCGCTCGGCGAACTGGAAGGCCGGGGGCGTGCCGAACTGGAAGGGCGGGGCGTAGTCCAGTTCCATGAGTTGCTTGTGCACGGCGTCGGCGACTTCCCGGCGGCCGTGGCCGATGTTGCAACACCACAGGCCCGCGGTGATGTCGAGGACTTCCTGGCCGTCCTCCTTGTACAGGAAGCTGCCCTCGGCGCGGGTGAAGATCCGCGGGTTGTCGCGGAAGGCCCGCACGTTGGTAAAGGGTTGCCACCAGTTGTCGAGATTGAAATCGCTCATGTCTACTCCTTCGTTGGGGGGCTGGCTAGCGGTCCAGTCCGCCCATCAGCATGTATTTGATTTCCACGTAGTCGTCGATGCCGTACTTGGAACCCTCGCGGCCGCTACCGGACTCCTTGACGCCGCCGAAGGGCGCCATTTCGTTGGAGATGATGCCCTCGTTGATGCCGACGATGCCGTACTCCAGCGCCTCGGCCACGCGCCACACGCGGCCGATATCCCGGGTGTAGAAATAGGAGGCCAGGCCGAACTCGGTATCGTTGGCCATGCGGATCGCGTCCTCCTCGGTGGCAAAGCGCACCACTGGCGCCACCGGGCCGAAAATCTCGTTGCGAAATACCGCCATTTCGGAGCTGACTTCCGTCAGTACGGTCGGCTGGTAAAAGCAGCCACCCAGTTCGTGGGGCGCGCCGCCCAGGGCGACCTGTGCCCCCGAGGACACCGAGGCCTGCACCAGTCCGTCCACGTCGGCGACCGCCTTGGCGTTGACCAGCGGGCCGACGGCGATGCCGTCCTTGAGGCCGTCGCCAACAGTCAATGCCGCGGTGGCCTTCACCAGTTTTTCCACGAAGGCGTCGTAAATGCCATCCTGCACGAGCAGGCGGTTGGAGCAGACGCAGGTCTGGCCGGCGTTGCGGTACTTGGAGGCCACCGCGCCCTGAACCGCGGCGTCGAGGTCGGCGTCGTCGAAGACGATAAAGGGCGCGTTGCCGCCTAGCTCCATGGAGGTCTTTTTCATGGTGGCCGCGCACTGGGCTTCCAGCTGCTTGCCCACCGGCGTGGAGCCGGTGAAGGTCAGCTTGCGCACGATGGGATTGGAGGTCATCTCGCCGCCGATCGCGGAGGAGCTGCCCGCGAGCACATTGATCACCCCGGCGGGTACGCCGGCGCGATGGGCCAGTTCCGCCATGGCGAAGGCCGACAGGGGCGTCTCGCTGGCGGGCTTGATCACTATGCTGCAGCCCGCCGCCAGTGCCGGCGCGGCCTTGCGCGCGATCATTGCGTTGGGGAAATTCCAGGGGGTGATGGCCGCGACCACGCCCACTGGCTGCTTGATGCAGACGATGCGCCGGTCGGCGGTGGGGCCGGGAATGACGTCGCCATCGATGCGCTTGGCTTCCTCGCCGAACCATTCGACAAAGGCGGCGCCGTAGGCCACCTCGCCGCGGGATTCGGCCAGTACCTTGCCCTGTTCCGCGGTCATGATAATGGCCAGGTCCTCCTGGGCGGCCATCATCAGGTCGAACCACTTGCGCAGGATCTGCGCCCGCGCCTTGGCGGGCTGCTGTTTCCACGCTGCCATCGCGCGGTCGGCGGCGGCGATGGCGCGCGCGGTTTCCGCGGCGCCGGTTTTGGCGACCTGCGCGATCTCCTCGCCGGTGGCGGGGTTGTTCACCGCGAAGGTGTCGCCGCTGTCGGCGTCAACCCACTGGCCGTCGATATAGGCCTGGGTTTTCAACAGGGAGGGGTCGGACAGTGAAAGCTTCATGTTCGTATCCTTCTAGATCGGAGTGGCTTTGTTATCAAGCTAGCATAGTGCGCCCGGGGGTGGGGCGGCTATACCTGAAGTCAGGTAGTGGTGTTGATCGCGACCAGGGGGTCGACCCCCGGGCGCAGCGGCTGCGCCAGGGCGTCGAAAAACAGGGAGAACAGCTGGTTGTGGGAAGACAGGCCCAGCTTCTGGTAGATGTTCTTGCGGTGGACCTGCTCGGTCTGGGCGCTGATGCCCAATTCGCGGGCCACGGATTTGGACGGGTAGCCGCGCAGGATCAGCTGCACCACGTCGCGCTCGCGGGGGGTCAGCAGGCTGCTGCCGAAGGCCTGAAGGACCTGCTGTACCTGCCGGTGCAGGCCGCCCTGCTGGCTGGCTCCGGCGGCGAGGCCGCCCGGCCAGTGGCGGCGCGCCAGCGCGGCGACCGTGGCCGCCAGCGCGCGCAGCGCGGCTTTGTCCCGCGACGAGAAGGGCGGCATGGCGGGCGTGCGCTCCAGGGAGATGGCCAGGGGAGTGCCGTCGCCGGTCTCCACCAGGAAGCTGGTGTGGTCGAGCACGCCGTTGTTGCTGTAGTAAAGGGCGTAGTACTCGCTGTCGCGGAAATTGTCCGGCGCGATATCGAGGATGTGGAAGAAGCCGCGCACCCCGGCCTTGGCGCTCAGGTAGAGGGGGGAGAGCAGCCACAGGCCGTCGCGGTAGGCGCCGCCGAAGCCCGGCTGGTCGCCGGCGTGGAGGGCGTTGTGCACCACCAGCAGTTCACCGCTGTCTGGGTAGCCCATGATCACCCCGCTATCGAAGGGGGCCGCCGCGTCGATCAGCGCCAGCAGCGCGGGGCAGAAGTCCTCGCCGCCGAGGGCGTCGATAGCGGGGGGGAGGGCGTCGATGCAGCGCTGCGCCGGGGTCTTGCTCATGATCGGCTCCGGCGGCGCCGGCCGCCCAGTCGGTGTTTGCGTATCAGGCCGCGCAGCTGGTCGTAACTCAAACCCAGGGCCTCGGCCGTCCGGCGCTGATTATGCCCGTTTTCCGCCAGGGCTTCCTCCAGCAGGCGCTTTTCGAAACCCGTCAGGCGCGCGGTGAAATCCGCCGCTGTTCCGTCGTCGCGGGGCGCCTCCGGTTCGGCCGGCGGCGGTGCGTCGCCGGCCGGTTCAAAGGGCGAGACAAAGGGGTCGACCACCACTTCGGCGACCGGCGCGTCCGCCGCGCCCCAGCGGTGCAGGGAGCGCTCCACCGCGTTTTTCAGTTCGCGGATGTTGCCCGGCCAGGGGTAGTCGATGAGGGTCGCCATGGCATCGTCCCCGAAGCCGGGAAAAAACTCCCAGCCGAGCTCCGGGCACATCTGCATGGCGAAGTGCTCCGCCAGCAGGGGAATGTCCTCCCGCCGGTGCCTGAGCGCGGGCAGGTGAATGACGTCGAAGCTGAGGCGGTCCAGCAGGTCGTGGCGAAATTCGCCGCGCTCGGCGAGCTGTCTCAGGTCGGCGTTGGTCGCCGCCACCACGCGCACGTCCACCCGCAGGGTGTCCTGCCCCCCGAGGCGCTCGAATTCGCCGTACTCGACCAGGCGCAGCAGTTTCTCCTGCAGGCGCGGCGACATGGTACCCAGCTCGTCGAGGAACAGGGTGCCGCCGTCGGCGCGCTCGAAGCGGCCCCGGTGGCCGCGGGTGGCGCCGGTAAAGGCCCCGGGTTCGTGGCCGAACAGTTCCGATTCGAGCAGCGACTCCGCCATGGCGGCGCAGTTGACCTTGAGCAGCGGCGAGTCCCAGCGCGGTGACAGGAAGTGCAGGCGCTCGGCGATCAGTTCCTTGCCGGTGCCCCGTGCGCCCAGCACCAGCACCGGCCGGTTGATCGGCGCCAGGCGCGAGACGTGCTCGAGGGCCTGGGCGAGGGCGGCGGAATTGCCGATGATGCTCTCGGGGTGTCGCATATAGGTAAATATAGCCTCTATTTAAAGGTCAATATAGCCTTATTGGAGTTAAAAATGCCTGGTATAGCCTTGGAGTTGACCTGAGATTCGAGTGGAGTTTTTATAACCCTTTGAAATAAAAGAAAAAACTAATTCTGGCACGAATTCTGTAATGGAAGAAGTGTCGTGCCATCAGGGCACAGAACCCGGTGTATGAAACGCCACAGGAAGGGAGCAGGAAGCATGAACGGCATCGAAGAACGGTTTCTGATTTACACGGCGCTGCTGCTGGTGTGCAGCACGGCGGGCGTGTTTGTCGGCTGGCAGGCCGCCCTCTGGACCCTGGTTCAGATAGCCTGCGTGGTGGAGCTGGTGTACTGGCTGGGTCGTGCGGCCGGCGACAGGATCAATGACAACACGGCGGATTGCATTCGCGACTATCGCGTTTAAAGGAGTAGAACCATGGGTATTTTTTCCCGCATGAGCGACATCATCAATTCCAACATCAACTCCCTGCTGGACTCCGCCGAGGACCCGCAGAAGATGATCCGCCTGATCATCCAGGAGATGGAGGACACCCTGGTGGAGGTGCGCAGCTCCTCCGCCCGGGTGCTGGCCGACCGCAAGGCCGCCGCCCGCCGCCTGGAGCAGGTGCGGGCCGAGGCCGAGGGCTGGGAACAGAAAGCCAAGTTGGCGGTGAGCAAGGGGCGCGAGGACCTGGCCCGCGCCGCGCTGCTGGAGAAACGCGCCATCGAGGAGGAGGTGGCGGTGGTCGAGGCCGAGCTCGTCGCCCTCGACGAGCATATTGAGCAACTCGGCGAGGAGGTGGCGCAGTTGCAGCAGAAGCTGGGTGACGCCAAGGCCAAGCAGAAGGCGATGATCATGCGCAGCCAGACCGTGGAGTCGCGCATCAAGGTCAAGCGCCAGATGCAGCGCGACGCCCTCGACAACGCCTTCACCCGCTTCGAGCACTTCGAGCGCCGCATGGACAACCTGGAGAGTCAGCTGGAGTCCATGGACATCGGCCGCGACGTGCCCCCGGACCTGGCGGCGGAAATCAACGCCCTGGAGGAGGATGAGCGCATCAACGAGGAGTTGCAGCGCCTGAAGAAGGAGCTTGGTGGCGACCCGGCGGGGCAGGGCGGCAAGGACTGAACCCGCTTGGCGATTCACCACGACGGTGGCAGCATGGCCCGAGCGACCGGCTGCCCAAGGAAGTAAAAAATGGAATTTCTGCAATTCATGTTTGTCCCGACCATCCTGTTCATGGTGATCGTGGCGCCGATCTGGATCACCATGCACTACCGCAGCGTGAACCGTTCGTCCCGCGGCCTGAGCGAGGATGACCGCGAGTCGGTGGAGCAGATGCTCGAAACGGTGGACAAGCTGACCGAGAGAATTGGCGCGCTGGAAGCGATCCTGGATGCGGAGCACCCGGACTGGCGCGCGAAGATGAGCCGCGAATCGCGGCGCGAGGAGTAAGTCATGGGTCACAGGCACTATCGCAGACAAGAGCGCAGGCATAGCCGCGGGCACGACGAGCGTTTCATGGACGGGACCCGTCGCTGCCGCCGCAGCATCCGCTCGCGGAAAAAGAGCGGTTGGGGCATGAACCTCTACCGCAACACCCGCCAGGGCAAGATCGCCGGCGTGGCCGCCGGGCTCGCCGATCACTGGGACGTCGCCCACTGGGTGGTGCGGCTATTGTGGGTGGGCGCTTTTCTGTTCACCGGCACCCTCGCCCTGTGGGCCTACATCGGCGCCTGGATACTGCTGGCGCCGCGGCCCACCCGGCGCGCCGGCGACGCCGACCCCTACATCGACGACCCCCTGGACGACCCGAACCTGGAGATGGAGTACGACGAACGGCATCACCACTACCGGCCGCGCAAGGTCTTCCAGTATTCCGAGCCCTCCAGCGTGCGCCTGCAGCGCGCCCGCGAGCGGCTCAACGCGGCGGTGCAGCGGGTGGAGGACATGGAGTCCTACGTGACCTCGCGGCAGTACCAGCTGAACAAGGAGTTCTCCCGGCTTTAACAGGGCGTTGAAAAAGCCCAATGGGCTTTTTCAAGCCACGTTTGCGGCGCATGTCCGCAATCGTGGACGCCGGGGTCACTGCGCAGTCCGGGTGGGCCGCACCCGCAACACTTAAGCCACACATCTATTGATAGTGCGCCGATCCGCGCCATTGCGCGGGTACGGCGGGAGTTTGCCCGATAACAACGACGACCCCGCGGGGGGCAAGGGAATGCTGGTAGTAATGGATATCGCAATCTGGCTCGACCTGCCGGCCTGGGCGATGGAGCTGGCGGCGGGGAACGGTAGCGGTCATTGGCAGGTGGCCTGGGCCTGGCTGGATCTCAGCCTGACCCTGGTGTGTTACTGAGTTGCCGATGCTTCGGGGGGCATTGGCGCCGCCGCTTGCGTGGGAAAGACGGAATTGGCGGGCGGCGGGGTTTCCGGATGCGCACTACACAGTAAGGTCCTGGTTGTAGAACTGCTCATGGGTAAAGATGGCGTTCAGAATCCGCTCCTCGGTCTGCGACAGGGTGGACAGAATGGCCGCCTGGATCTTGCTGGACTCGTCGCTTTTCATTACATCGAGGATCATGCCCTGTTGGTCGCTGGAGTAGGGGAAGTGGCCGCGCGTTTTGACATAGAGCCAGTAGATGCGCATCGCCGTATCCTCCAGCTGTTGGGCCCAGTCCAGCATTAGCGGGTAGCCCGCCTGCGCGCACAGGGTAAGGTTGAGCTCCTTGTTCTTTTTCAGCACCTCCAGGGCGGTGGCGTCATCGCGGACAGGCTGCATTTTCTGGATTTTGCGGTTCAGCACTTTCAGCTTGTCGTAATCGAGGTTGGCCGCCGCCAGGGAAAAGGTCGCCGGCAGCAACACTTTGCGCAGGGTGAAGTTCTGCTTGATCTCCAGCAGGGTCAGCGGCGCCACCACCGTCACCCGGGGCGACAGCGGGGTCAGGAAATGCTTGGCGGTCAGGCGCTCGATCAGGTTCCTGGCCAGGGTGCGGCTGAAGCCGAACATGTCGCTGAGAATGTTCTCCGACACTTTCTGGCTGGGAGCCAGCGCCTGGGTGACGATGGCGTCCATCACCCGTTCCGTGGCTTCCGCCGCTTCGTCCTTTTTGGTTCTTTTCTCCGTCATGGTGCGATCTCCAGCAAGTTCAACGCTGTTCTTATACCAATAGTAACGCTTGTTCAATGATTAAAGGCATAAGAGAGTCTAAATATAGCAGCCAAAAAAATATATAAGGCAGCCAAAAATATATTGTAAATAAAATAAGGCTGTATTAATGTGTTCGAACAATCAGAAAACCTGGGTGTTGGAGCAGTGGCCGGTCGTGTGAAAGCGGTTTGCGGGCATTGTGGCGCACACTTCGGCGGGCTGTTGTCGAGGGCGGGCGGAAGGCGCTCCGCCGGCGGCCGCGATTCACCGGGGGCGTGCCGCCAACACACCGATAACACAGAAAAAGCAGACGGAGAGATAACCATAAATGCTTAAACCGGTACTCACCAGAACACTCCCGCGGCTAGCGATGGCGGCCGCTGCATCGATGCTGGCGCCCGTGGCCCTGGCGGCGCTCGATATCGCCATTGTCGGCGGACGGGTGGTTGACCCAGAGAGCGGCCTGGACGCGGCGCGCAACGTCGGCATCGAGGACGGGCGCATTGTCGCCGTGACCACCGATCCGCTGGAGGCCGATCGCGTGATCGATGCCAGCGGGCGCGTCGTGGCGCCGGGCTTTATTGATATGCACGCTCACGGGCAGTCCATACTCGCCGGGCGGATGCAGGCGATGGACGGCGTTACCACCGCCCTCGACCTCGAGGGCGGCTCGTTGCCGATCGCCGACTTCTATGCGCGGGCCGGGGAGGAAGGGCGTCCCATCAATTACGGTGTTTCGGTCAACTGGGCCTACGCGCGTATCGCGGTATTCCTCGATACCCAGCCCGAGGCGAACGCCGGCTGGTTCTTCAAGTATTTTCATGTGCCGAAGTGGCAGCGGGAACAGGCCGACGAGCAGCAGCTCGGCGATATCCTCTCCATGGTGGAAGAGGGTTTGGAGGAAGGCGGCCTGGGCGTCGGCGTGCTGCTGGGCTACGCCCCGGACAGCGGTCGCGAGGAATACTACCGGGTATCCGAGCTCGCCGCCCGTTACGGCGTGCCCACCTACACCCACGCCCGGTACCTGTCGATGATCGAGCCGGGCAGCTCCTTCGAAGGGGTGGCCGAGATCGTGGCAGCGGCGGCGGGCACCGGGGTTCACGCACATATCGTGCACTTGAATTCCACCAGCCTGCGCGAGATCGACGCCATCGGCGGCCTGATCCGCGGCGCGCGTGAACGCGGTTTGCGGGTCAGCACCGAAGCCTATCCCTATGGCGCGGGCTCTACCGGCATCGGTGCGGCCATGTTCCGCGGGCCTTTCTGGCGGGAGCGCGTTGGCGGGGCCAGCGCGGCCAGCTTCGAAGTGGATGGCAAGCGCCTTACCGAACAGGAGTTGGAGCGTCTCCAGCGTGACAATCCCGGCAAAGAGGCCGTGATTCACTTCCTGGAGACCGATCACGCCGAGGATCGGGCCTATCTCGACCAGGCGGTGTTGTTCCCCGGGGGCGTGATCGCTTCCGACGCCATGGGCTGGATGATCAATGGCCGGCCGGCCCCCGATAGCGCCTGGCCCGCACCGGCCGAGGCCCGAAGCCATCCGCGCAGTGCCGGCGCCTATTCGCGCTTCCTGCGGCACTATGTGCGAGAAGAAGGCAAGCTGTCGCTGCTTGAGGCCATCGAGCGGGTGAGTTATGGTCCCGCGCGCATTTTGCAGGACGGTGTACCCCAGATGCGCCGCAAGGGGCGGATACAGGCCGGGGCGGATGCCGATATCGTGGTGTTTGACCTCGACACGGTCACCGATAACGCGACCTATGCCGAACCCGCGCAAACCTCCTCCGGCTTTGACTACGTGCTGGTGGGCGGTGTGCCCCTGGTTGACGATGGTCAGCTGGACACGGCGGTGCTGCCCGGCCGCGCGGTCCGCAACACCGGGCGCGATACCCCTGTGCCGGGCGCCCCTATGCCGGGCGCCCCTGTGCCGGGCGCCCCTGAGCCGGGCGCCCCTGTGCCGGGCGCCGATGAAAAGCTGAAATAGGGGGGATCAACGATGGCATGGTTTAGAACGTTCATTCTGCCGGGATTGATTTTCCAGTCGGTTATCATCGGCGGCGGTTACGCCACCGGCAGGGAACTGATCGAGTTTTTCTTTCCCCAGGGCCCCCTCGGCGGCGTACTCGGTCTGTTGACGGCGGCGCTGGTCTTTGGCGTGGTGCTCGCGGTGGGCTTCGAGTTCGCGCGTGTCACCGGCAGCTACGACTACCGCCGTTTTTGCCGTTCGCTGCTGGGGCGGGGCTGGCCGGTTTTCGAGGTGGCCTTCATCATCCAGTTGTTGCTGATCCTGTCGGTTATCGGCTCGGCGGCCGGTGAGATGGTCCAGTCGACGCTTCAGTTGCCGACCCTGTGGGGCACGGTGGCATTGATGGTATTGATCGCGATCCTCACCTTCAACGGTTCCGAGGTGATCAAGGTGGTGCTCTCCGCCTGGTCGGTGGTGCTCTACGGCGTGTACCTGTTGCTGTTCGCACTGGCCTTCGCCAGTTACTCCGGTGTCATCGGCGATACCTTCGCCAGCCAGCCGGTGGGCGAGGGCTGGGCCAAGAGCGGCGTGCTCTACTCCGGCTACAACCTGGCGCTGTTGCCGGCCGTACTGTTCGCCGTGGTCCATCTGCGCAGCCGCCGCGAAACGGTTGGCGCGGGCTTGATGGGGGGGCTGCTGGCGATCATCCCGGCGCTGTTGTTCTACATCGCAATGATGTCCTTCTACCCGGAGATCGGCGACGAACCCCTGCCGGCCACATTCCTGATGAGCCAGCTCAATAACGGCTGGCTGAGCGTGCTGTTCCAGATTGTGGTTTTCGGCACCTTTATTGAAACCGGCACCGCCCTGCTGCACGCGGTAAATGAACGGCTCGACGCCAGTGTGCGCGAGCGCGGCGGTGAATTGCCGCGTTTCGCCCGGCCGGCGGTTTCGCTGGCTTTCCTGGTGGTGGCGATTTTCGCCGGGGAAGTGGTGGGAATTATCGATCTCATCGCCAAGGGCTATGGCCTGCTGACGCTGGTCTTTATCGCCGTGTTGATCCTGCCGCTGCTGTCATTGGGCGTGGCCAGGATCGTCCGCGCGCCGGCGCTGGTTCGGTGAGCGGTCGTTGTGTCACCGTGCGCGACCCGATGCCCGGTTTTATCCAGTTTAAATTGAGTATCACAGCAAGGAATTGATTATGAAAGTTGTTGAAATCAGACCTCCCTACCTGATCTTCCTGGGTAGCGAATCGCGCGCGACCTACGCCAAGACCGGCGCCGGTCTCGCCCAGTGGCGGCCCGAACTGTGTAGCGGTCAGTTGCGCCTGGCGGCCGATACCGTGGACCTGGGCCTGCCGGACCTGACCCTCGAGCAGGCCGCCGAGGCGGGTGTCGGCTCGCTGGTCATTGGCACCGCCGCGGTGGGCGGCGGTATCCCCGAGGATTGGTACCCGGTGTTGCGCGAGGCCTTGAGCCGCGGCATCGACGTGGTGGCCGGCGCCCACAAGCGACTCGCCGAGGTGCCGGGTTTGAGCGAGTCGGCCGCGGCAGGGGGCGCCCAACTGGTGGATGTCCGCGTGCCGCCGGCCGAGCTGCCGGTGGGCACCGGCAAGAAACGCCGCGGCAAGCGCCTGCTGATGGTGGGCACCGATTGCGCCGTCGGCAAGAAATACTCCGCGCTGTGCCTCGAGCGGGATATGCGCGCGGCGGGAATGAAGGCGGATTTTCGTGCCAGCGGCCAAACCGGGATCATGATCGCGGGTTGCGGCATTCCAATGGATGCCGTGGTGAGCGACTTCCTCAGCGGCGCGGCGGAAATACTGTCACCAGACAATGACGACGATCACTGGGATGTTATCGAAGGGCAGGGCGGACTCTTCCATCCCGGGTATTCCTCGGTCAGCACCGGCTTGTTGATCGGCTCGCAACCCGATGCCTTCGTGGTTTGCCACGAGGCCGGCCGCGAGCGAATTTCCGGCTGGGACGACTTTCCCCTGCCCTCCATCGAGGACGTGATCGCGCGCACTGTCGAGCTTGGTGTGCTGGTGAACCCCGCGATTCATTGCGTGGGCGTGTGCGTGAATACCTCTTCCCTGGCGGAGGACGAGCGCAAAAGCTACCTGGCGCAGTTGGAGAAGCGCCTGGTCCTGCCCTGTGTCGACCCCCTGATCGACGGTGCCGAGGCTATTGTCCGGGGGCTGCGCTGAGGCGCCCGGAACTGGATCAAATGGAGAGATAGACGATGCAATTGGCGATAGAACACAAACGATTCCCCCTCAAGGCCCCGTTTTCAATTACAGGCTACACCTTCGAGCACGTCGACGTGGTCCAGGTGGTCCTGGCCGATGGCGGCACTGCCGGCCTGGGCGAGGCCGTTGGCGTGTATTACAACGATGAAACCGTGGCATCGATGCACGAGCAGCTCGAGCTGATGCGCGGCCATGTCGAAGCTGGTATCACGCGCGTGCAGCTGCAGGAGCTGATGCCGCCGGGCGGCGCCCGCAACGCGCTTGACTGCGCGCTGTGGGATTTGGAGGCAAAGCGCGCCGGCAAATCGATCTGGCAGCTGCTGGATATCCAGGCGAAACCGCTGGTGACCGTATGCACCATCGGCATTGGCAGCCCCGGGGAAATGGCTGAAACCGCCACGCGTTACGCCCCCTACGGCAAGCTCAAGGTCAAGCTCAGCGCCGAGGACCCCATCGCCCGGCTGGAGGCGATACGCGCGGCCCGCCCCGATGCGAGCATCGTGATTGATGTGAACCAGGGCTGGAGCTTCGAGGAGCTGCGCGAATACGCACCGGCGGTGGCGCGGCTCAACGTGGCGATGATCGAGCAGCCATTGCCGCGCGGCGGTGACGAGGCCCTGGATGGCTATAGCAGCCCGGTACCGCTGGGCGCGGACGAATCCTGCCTCAGTCTGGCGGAGTACCCGGAGGCGGCCAGGCGCTACGACGTCATCAACATCAAGCTGGACAAGTGCGGTGGCCTGACCGAGGGCCTGCAGATTGTCGATCGCGCGCGCAGTGACGGCAAGGGCCTGATGGTGGGCAACATGATGGGCAGCTCGCTGTCGATGGCGCCGGCCATGGTGGTGGGCCAGTACTGCAGCTTCGTGGACATCGACGGGCCGCTGTTGTTGGCCAGCGATGTCGACAACGCACTCGATTACAGAACGGGAGGCGAGGTAGCGCTGCCCAGCCCGCAACTGTGGGGATAAGCAAACAGGCTAGAACAACTCATTAAAGGGAGTCTGCTATGAACACAATAAAATCCGAACAATGGCTGGCCGCGAGCCTGGCACTGTTGTCGATGTCTGGTGTCAGCCACGCCCAGCAAGCCGCGGGGAATGAGGGCGAAACGCTCGCCATCGAAACCGTACTGGTGACCGCGACCAAGCGCGCGACCGACCTGCAGGATACCGCCGGGAGTATCTCGGCCCTGGGCGCCGAGCAAATCGACAACAAGTCGCTGGTGAGTATGGACGACTACCTCAACACGCTGCCCAGCGTGAATTTTCTCGAGCGGGGCGTGGGTGAAAACCAGATCATCATCCGCGGCATCGGGCTCGCGTTCGGCGAGCGCGCCACCGTGGGCTCCTACTTCGGCGAGGTGCCCCTGTCCAACCCGATCATCGCCACCTCCACCGACATGAAGCTGGTGGACATGGAGCGGATCGAGGTGCTGCGCGGTCCCCAGGGTACGCTTTACGGCGGCGGCTCGATGAGCGGCGCGGTGCGCAATATACCCAACGCGCCCTACCTCGAAGAGTTCGAGGGGAGGGTTTCCGTCGAGTACTCCGCCACCGACGGAGCCGACGGTGGCAACAGCAATGTCACGGCGATGGTCAATTTGCCCCTGGGCGACGAATTGGCCCTGCGCATGGTCGGTTATCGCTTCGATAACGCCGGCTATGTCGACCTGGTCAGCACGCCGACCCTCGAAGCCCGTTCCGCCGCCACCGGCACGCCGGTGGCGAACCAGGACGGCGTCGGCGGCAACCGCTTTACCGGGGCGCGCGCCTCACTGCTGTGGCAGCCCAGCGATGAGCTGGATGTCACCCTGATGCTGGCCCACCAGGAACTGGAGGAAGACGGGCGCAACGATGTGACTATCTCCCGGGAGGCCTTCGAGGCCTCGGCGCTGGCGACCGGTGACGAGTACAAAACCGATGAGTTGAGCCTGTTCAACCTGCTGGTCAACTACGACCTGGGGTGGGGTGTGCTGACTTCCTCGACCTCCTGGGTCGACGGCGACACCGCGGACTCCTCCGATCTCGGCCGGGTCATCGACTGGGCCGCCGTCGGTTTCAGCGAGCGTGACAAGGAGGGCCTGGTGCAGGAGCTGCGCGTGGCCTCCCAGCTCGACGGCAAGCTCCAGTTCACCGGCGGGCTCTACTACGAGGATTTCGAGTCCTTCGAGCGCTGCTGCTGGCGCTGGACCGGCGACCAGGAATTCAATCCTTTCGGCACCGAAAACCTGCGCACGGTGAATACCCTGTCGACCATCGACCAGGTGGCGGTGTTTGGCGAGGTGGATTACCAACTGACGGACGCATTCTCCCTGACCGTTGGCGGGCGCTGGTTCGACTATGAGCGCGAGGACGAGATCGACGAGTCCGGTCCGCTGGCGGCGATTCCCAGCAATCTGTCCACCACCGAGTCGGGCAGCCGCTACAAGGCGGGGCTCGATTACAAGCTGAACGACGATGCCCTGCTGTATGCTCTCTGGTCGGAGGGCTTCCGCCTGGGCCTCGGCGTGGCCACCGCGCCACCGGAAATCTGTGACGTCGACAATGACGGCTTGATGGACGGCACCAGTATCTCCCTGGGGACCTCCAGTATCGATTCCGACACCACGGAAAACTTCGAACTGGGCGGCAAGTTCAGCCTGTGGGACAACCGCGTGCGCCTGAACAGCTCGATCTACCGCATTGACTGGACGGACATCCCCGTTGGCGCCGTCGGCTCCAACCCGGTATGTTCCGCCACGGTCAACGGCGGCGAAGCCCGGTCACAGGGCGTGGAGCTGGAGGCCCAGGTGCTGCTGACGGCCAGTCTGAGCCTGCAGCTGTCGGCCTCGTACACCGACGCCGAGTTCACCAACAACCAGGGTGGCAACGAGGGCGATCGCCTGCCGATGTCGCCCGAGCACAACGCGTACATGGGCTTGCAGTACGACTGGTTCCTGGCGGACTATCCCGCCTTCCTGCGCGCCGACGTCACCTATGTCGGAGCCTTCAACACCGGAGCTACCATTCCCACCGAGTCCGGCGACTACGTCACCCTGGATCTCAACGCCGGGGTGTTCCTCGACGACGTCGAGTTGAAGGTTTACGCCTCCAACCTCACCAATGAAGACGACGTCACGGTGAGCTTCTTCCTCGACCGCGGCTGGCGTCTGCGCCCGCGGACCCTGGGTGTCCAGCTCGCCTATCGCTTCTAGCGCAATACGTTTCACTGTGAATAAACCGGGCCCGGGAGGGCCCGACCCATACAAGGTTATGAGAGACGGTTTTATGAAGCATTGTGTTGCACTTTTCCTAAGCCTGCTGCTTGCCGGCGCCGCGCCCGCGATGGCACAGGGCAAGAACATGCCTGACAACATTGCCCCACGGGATTTCCCCCTGATGGGCATGCAGGCCTTCAGTTTCCAGTCCAAGGTGATGGGCCGGACCTACGATATTGTGGTGCGCTTCCCCATGGCCTACCTGCAGTCGCCGGATCGCCGCTTTCCCGCGCTGGTGATCAGCGACGGCAACCGCTTTTTCGGCGGCGCGGCGTCGGCCCTGATGGCCGTTGAAGCGGAGCTCGAGGAGCCGATGATCCTGGTGGGTGTCGGCACCCCCTTCGAGGAGGGGCAGGCCGCCTACAATGTCCGCCGCGTCCATGAATTTTCCCCGCCCGGCTGGGATCTCAAGGACGCCTTCGGCAAAACCGTGGCGCAAACCTGCGAGCAGAACGACGTCGCCAAGCGCGATTGCATCGGCGGCGCGCCGCGCTACCTCACGTTCCTGTCGCGCGAACTGCTGCCCTTCCTCGCCGGCGGCCTGCGTGTCGATCCCGAAAAGCTGACCCTCGGCGGCGTTTCCGCCGGCGGCTACTTCGCCGCCTGGGCCATGTTCCAGGAAGGCTCTCCGTTCAAGAACTACATCATTTCCAGCCCGGCGATGGCCTATGGTGACGGCGAGATCTTCCGCGCCGAGTCCGCTTACGCCAAGAAGCACGACAACCTGGAGGCCGGCGTCTACCTGGGTTCGGGTTCCCTGGAGCTGTCCGATGCCTACCTGGAGGGCGTGGGGCAGGTCGCCAGTGGCCAGGCGCGACTGGGTGGTCTGTTGCGCTCGCGCGACTACCCGGGCCTGAGCCTGCACAGCGAGATCCACCAGGGGCTCGGCCACCTCGACGTGGTGCCGGTGTCCTACGCGCGCGGTCTGCGGCTGCTGTTTGGCAAGCAGGACTGAGCTTACGCGGGCTCGCTCGTCGGGGCGGGCCCCCCACGATAGCGCAGCGCTAATTGAGGAGGACGCGTGCGAATCATACTGACAGTATTACTGGTCCTTGCCAGCGGCGTCGGCACGGCCTTTGGCCGGCCCGCCGGGTCGGTGGCCGCCGATCTGGAAGGGCTCGACACCCACGTTAACGAGTTGTTGTCACTGAGCCAGGTGCCCGGTGTGGCGGTGGCCGTGGTGAAAACGGGGGAAGCCCCCCTGGTGCGGGGCTATGGCAGCCGTATCGTCGACGGCGAGTCGGATGTGGACGGCGACACCGTGTTCGCCATCGGCTCGATGACCAAGCACATTACCGCGACCGCCCTCGGTATCCTGGTGGAGGAGGGCAAGCTCGACTGGGAGGCGCCGCTGACGGGCTACCTGCCGGAGCTGAGCTTCTCCGATCCCTACCTGTCGGCGAATCTCAACCTGGTGGATGCGCTCAGTCACCGCAGCGGCCTGGCCCGGGCGGACCTGATCTGGTTCGCGCGTCCCGGCGCGTCCCGTTCGGAGATGCTGTCTGTCATTGAACGCATTCCCGTCGAGCAGGCCTTTCGCGCCAGTTACCTGTACAACAATTTCCTGTACCTGGCGGCGGGGCAGACCATTCCCCGGGTGACGGATGGCAGCTGGGATGATTTTCTCGCACAGCGCCTGTTCGAGCCGCTGGCCATGGCGCGCAGCGGTACCAGTAACGCGTCGCTTGGGTCACTGGACAACGTGGCGATGCCGCACTATTTCACCCCCGATGGCGCGGTGACCACCGATTACTTTGACCTCGCCCATGTCGGTCCGGCGGGCGCGGTGTATTCCTCCGCGGCGGATATGGTCAAGTGGTGCCGGGCGCAGCTTGAACCGGAGCAGTGGGAGTCGCGCATCCCGGGATTGACCGCGGCCCTGCGCGCCACCCGCCAGCCGCGGAACTTCATGGCCCTGGAAGACGAGGGGCATGCCGGCAATCGGCACAAGGCTTACGCCCTGGGCCTGGAGCGCATGAACTACGGGCCGTCCCAGGTCATGTACACCCACGGCGGTGCGATCCAGGGCATGGCCTCGAACATCGCCTTCGTTCCCGAGGCGGGACTTTGCGTCGCGGTGCTGACCAATGGCGAGACCGGTTCCGGCGTGCGCTATGCGCTGACCGACTGGATAATGGACCGCCTCCTGGGCCTGCCCGCGGCCGACGACAGCGCGCTGCGCGCCAAGCTCGAGCAGCAGCGTGGTCGCTATCTGGGCGCGGGTCAGTTGCACGCCGCGGCGCGCGATCCCTCCGTCGCGCCCCCGTTCGCCCTGGAGGCGATGGCCGGCGAGTACGACAATCCCGTCTACGGCCGGCTGTCCATTACCCTGGAAAACGGTGTTTTGCGTACCCGCTACGGTTCGGCCTTCCACGGCGAACTGCAGGCGTATCGCGGTGCAACCTTCGATGTGGTGCCCGACGACCGGGCTCGACGCCAAACCATGCCAGCGCCCTTCAGCCTCAGCGCTAACGTGGAGAAGAGCGGGGTTGTCGAGTCCGTACTGCTGCAGATGCCAGGTCCCCAGAAAGACGGGATTCGCTTTCAGCGGGTGCCCGAAAACGCGGAGCGCTGAGCCGCTCCGCCACCGAATTCACGACAAGGAGAATCCTATCCGTGCGTATGACAAGTGATCGATCCAGGCGGCCCGCCGGCCTGCGCCGCCGGCTCGCCGCCGCGGCGCTGTGCCTGTTTCCGCTGGCGGTGCCGGCGCAGCAGGCGCAGGTTTACGACGTGCTGATCAACAACGGCGTTATCTACGATGGCAGCGGCGCGCCCGGTGTCGCCGGGGATATCGCGGTCAGCGGTGATCGCATCGTGGCGATTGGCGACCTGGACGGCGCCCGTGCCGAGGTGGTAATCGATGCCGGGGGACGCGCCGTCGCCCCGGGCTTCATCAATATGCTCAGCTGGGGCGCGGACGCGCTGATCGAGGACGGCCGAGGGCTGTCGGATATCGCCCAGGGCGTCACCCTCGAGGTCTTCGGCGAGGGCTGGTCCATGGGCCCGCTGAACGAGCCGATGAAGGCCATGAGCAAGGCCCGCCAGACCAATATCCGTTACGACATCGAGTGGAACACCCTCGGCGAATTCCTCGACTATTTGCAGAATCGTGGCGTGTCGCCGAACATCGCCTCTTTCGTGGGCGCCGCGACCATTCGCGTCAAGCATCTGGGCGCCGACAACCGCGCCCCCAACAGCGAGGAGTTGGCGGCGATGCGCGCCGACGTCGCGCAGGCCATGGAGGAAGGGGCGATGGGCGTCGGTTCGGCGCTGATCTACCCGCCTGGCTCCTTCGCCTCCACCGAGGAACTGATCGCCCTGACCGACGTGGCCGGGGACTACGGCGGCTACTACATGGCGCACATGCGCTCCGAGGGCGACCGCCTGCTTGAGGGCGTGGACGAGATGCTGGAAATCGCCCGCGCCACCGGCGCCGCGGTGGAGATTTACCACCTCAAGGCCGCCGGTCGCGACAACTGGCCGAAGATGGATCGGGCGATCGCCACCATCGAGGCGGCGCGCGAGGCGGGTGTCGATATCCGCGCGAACATGTACACCTATGTCGCCGGCAGCACCGGTCTCAGCGCGGCGATGCCGCCCTGGGTGCAGGAGGGCGGCGTGGCGGCCTGGATGCAACGCCTGCGAGACCCGGCGCTGCGCGCGCGGTTGCTGCGCGAGATCGAGAATCCTGGCGAGAACTGGGAGAATGTCTACGTGGCATCCGGCGGCGCCGACAACGTGATGCTGGTGGGTTTCCGCAAGCCCGAGTTGCGCAAGTACCTGGGCAAGACCCTGGCCGAGGTCGCCGAGCTGCGCGGCCAGACGCCGGCGGAGGCGATCATCGACCTGGTGGTGGAGGACAACAGCCGCGTGGAGGCGGTGTACTTCATGATGTCCGAGGACAACCTGCGCAAGCAGATCGCCCTCGACTGGGTCAGCTTCCAGTCCGACGCGCCGGTGCTCGCCCCCGAGGGCGTGTTCCTCGAGCAGAGCGTCCACCCCCGTGCCTACGGCACTTTCGCGCGCTTGCTCGGCAAGTACGTACGTGAGGAGCAGGTGATTTCACTGCCCGAGGCCCTGCGGCGGCTGACCTCCCTGCCGGCGAGCAACCTGAAGATCCGCGACCGCGGCCTGCTGCGCGAGGGCTACTTCGCCGATATCGTGGTGTTCGACCCCGACACGATCCAGGATCACGCCACGTATACCGAGCCGCAACAGCTGGCGACCGGCGTCGACCATGTTCTGGTCAATGGCGTGCCGGTACTGCGCGACGGCGAGCACACCGGGGCCAAACCGGGCCGGGTGGTGCGCGGCCCGGGTTACAAACGCCCCAATTGACCCGTTGTCGCCCCCACGGACAGTGATTACCTTCCGTGGGGGCGTGTGACCACCGCCCCGGAATCCTCGTCCACCACCAGTTGCAGGCGCCGGCCGGCGAGAACGCCGAACAGCATCGCCAGCGCCACCACCAGCGCCATGACGGCGCCGATACCCCCCAGGCTCACCTGTAAGTCGAGCAGCAGGCCCACCGCGAAGGGGCCCAGCGCGGCGATGCAGTAGCCGATCCCCTGTGCCATGCCCGAGAGCTGGGCGGCGATGGCCGGATTGGAACTGCGCAGCACCAGCAAGGTCAGCGCCAGGCTGAAACACCCTCCCTGGCCCAGCCCCAGCAGGATCATTGACGGCCACAGCAGCGTGTCGGGCCCGACCAGGGCGAGCACCAGCCCGCCACCGCTCATCGCCAGCAGGCACAGCAGGGCGGGGCGCTGGTCGCGTCCCAGGCGCCCCAGCCAGGGGGCGGCCAGGGCGGAGAATATCTGCATCAAAACGGACACTCCCAGCATTGTCCCGGCCAGGGATTCACCGATGCCGCGCAATTGCAGCAGGGTGGGCAACCAGCCGAACACGATATAGGCCAGCGAGGACTGCAGTCCCATCAGCCCGGTCACCTGCCAGGCCAGGGGATTGCGTGCCAGCCCCGGGTATTTTTCGCGGCTGGCGCCAAGCCCGCCAGAGGGCCAGGGGTGCGGCACCAGCAAGCGCCAGGCCAGCAGCGCCACCACGGCCAGCGCCGACCAGCTGGCGATGCTGGGCGCCCAACCCCCCAGCCACTGCGCCAGGGGCACGCTCAGGCCCGCGCCGAAGGCGCCGCCCAGGCACAGCGACATGGTGTAGACGCCGGTCATCAGGTCGGCGCGCTCGGGCATTTCGCGCTTGACCAGCACCGGCAGCAGGGTGCCGCCGATGCCGATGGCCGCGCCGGCGAGCATGGTGCCGGCGAACAGGGCCACCACCTGGTGTTGCGCCCGCAGCAGCAGGGCCGCCGCCAGCAACAGCAGCGCCAGCGACAGGGTGCGCTCCAGGCCCAGGCGGCGGGAGAGCCGCGGCGCCAGCGGTGCGAACAGGCCCAGGCACAGTACCGGCACCGTGGTGAGCGCGCCGATGGTACTCGGCGACAGCGACAGGCTTTCCTGTACCCGGCTCAACAGCGGCGCGAGGGAGGACAGGGCGGGGCGCAGGTTGAGGGCCACCAGGATCATCAGCAATAGCAGGGTGGCCGGCCGCAGGCCGGTAGGGGTGGTCATGGGCGGGTTGTCCGTCGCTAGTCGTCGCTGACCGACTTCTCGAGCTCGCGCGCGTGGAAGGCGATATGGCTGCCAATAAAACTGCTGATGAAAAAGTAGCTGTGGTCGTAGCCCGGCTGGCGGCGGATGGTGGCCTCGTAGCCGGTGTCCGCGCAGGTGGCTTCCAGCAGCTCGGTCTTCAGTTGCTCCTCGAGGAAGTTGTCGGCCTCGCCCTGGTCCACCAGCATCGGCAGTTGCAGCGCGCCGGCTCGGATCAGCTCGCAGGTATCGTAGTTTTTCCAGGCCTCGCGGTCCGGACCCAGGTAGTGGCCCAGTGCCTTTTCCCCCCAGGGGCAGCGCGTCGGCGCGACGATGGGCGCGAAGGCCGACACCGACTGGTAGTGCGCCGGGTTGCGCAGGGCGATCACCAGGGCGCCGTGGCCGCCCATGGAGTGGCCGAAGATGGAGGCCCGCTCGGTGTCCACCGGGAAATGCCGCGCCAGCAGCGCGGGCAGCTCCTCGCTGATGTAGTCGTACATCCG
Source organism: Parahaliea mediterranea (assembly GCF_017255185.1). Lineage (GTDB taxonomy): Bacteria > Pseudomonadota > Gammaproteobacteria > Pseudomonadales > Halieaceae > JAFKCZ01. Next base: position 65,505 of record NZ_JAFKCZ010000012.1, on the reverse strand, counting down.
GTAGTGACGGGACCACGGGGCCTCGGTGGCGTTGACGTAAAAGCCGGCGCCGAGGCCGAAGTCCCAGGCGCCCTCCGGATCGTCCGCGACCTCGTCCCCCCGGGGGCTGGTATCCGGCGCCACGATCGCCACGCCGTGCTCCGCGGCGTAGCGCTGTGCGCCGGCTTTTTGCACGAAGTTCTCGTCGGTGCAGGTCAGCCCCGACAGCCAGTACAGCAGCGGCACGTTGCCGGCGCGCGCGCCGGGGGGCAGGTAGAGGGAGAAGTGCATGTCGCAACCCAGGCTCTCGGCCCGGTGTGCCAGGCGCAGTTGCTCGCCCTCGAAACAGCGGTTGTTGGCTATTGTTTCCATCAGTAGACCACCACCGAGCGAATACTCTCGCCCTTGTGCATTAAATCGAAGCCCTGGTTGATGTCGTCGAGCGGCAGGGTGTGGGTGATCAGATCGTCGATATTGATCTTGCCGTCCATGTACCAGTCGACGATGGTGGGCACGTCGGTTCGCCCCCGGGCGCCGCCAAAGGCCACGCCGTGCCAGGAGCGGCCGGTGACCAGCTGGAAGGGGCGGGTGCTGATTTCCTGGCCGGCCCCGGCCACGCCGATGATATAGGATTCGCCCCAACCCTTGTGGCAGCACTCCAGAGCCTGGCGCATGACATTGACGTTGCCGATGCACTCGAAACTGTAGTCGGCGCCGCCCCCGGTGATGTCGAGAATGGCCTCCACCACGTCGTCGACCTCGCCGGGGTTGATGAAGTCTGTCATGCCGAATTTCATCGCAAGTTCGCGTTTGGCGGGGTTGAGGTCGACGCCGACGATTTTGTTGGCGCCCACCATGCGCGCGCCCTGGATCACATTGAGGCCGATGCCGCCGAGGCCGAACACCACCACATTGGCGCCGGGTTCGACCTTCGCCCGGTAGACCACCGCGCCGATGCCGGTGGTCACCCCGCAGCCGATGTAACAGATCTTGTCGAAGGGCGCGTCCTGGCGCACCTTGGCCAGGGCGATTTCCGGCAGCACGGTGAAGTTGGAAAAGGTGGAGCAGCCCATGTAGTGGCGCAGTGGCTTGCCGTCCAGGGAGAAGCGGCTACTGCCGTCGGGCATCACGCCCTGGCCCTGGGTTTCGCGGATCGCCTGGCACAGGTTGGTCTTGGGGTTGAGGCAGAAATTGCAGGTCCTGCACTCCGGCGTGTACAGGGGAATGACATGGTCGCCGGGCTTTAGCGAGGTGACGCCCGGGCCGACTTCGCGCACGATCCCCGCGCCCTCGTGGCCGAGAATGGCGGGAAAGGCGCCCTCGGGGTCGTCGCCGGACAGGGTGAAGGCGTCGGTGTGGCAAATGCCGGTGGCCATGATCTCCACCAGCACCTCGCCGGCGCGTGGGCCCTCCAGGTCGACCTCTATGACTTCCAGGGCTTTGCCTGCTTCAAAGGCAACGGCGGCGCGGGTTTTCATGCCGGGACTCCTCGGGTATGGGTTTTTGGCCGGGTCTTGGGCCGAAGGCGGTTTTTCAGCCTACTGTAGCAACTCTAGTCGAACAGGTCGGCTTGTGCACTGACGTTGTGCCGCGGGTTGCGTGCCGGTCGTGGCGGTGTAAACAAATCGCAACGCGCCTCGATCTCACGCGCCATGTTAAAGCCCAGCTTTTTGCAGGACAAGCGGAAGCGTTGCCCAAGTAACTCCGCGAACGGTCCCGTGCCGCGCATGCGCAGGCCGAAGCGGCTGTCGTAGTCCCTGCCGCCACGGCTCTGCCGGATCAGGCTGAGTACGTGGTCGGCGCGCAGCGGGTAGTGCTCCCGCAACCACTCCTCGAACAGCTCGCGGATTTCCAGCGGCAGGCGCAGCAGTATGTAGGCGGCGCGGCTGGCTCCGGCCTCCCGGGCCTGGGCAAGAATGCGCTCCATCTCGCTGTCGTTCAGGGCCGGGATCACCGGGGCGAACAGTACGCTGACCGGCACGCCGGCGGCGCTGAGCTCGGCCATTGCCGCCAGCCGGGCGCGGGCGGAGGGGGCCCGCGGCTCCAGGCCGCGCTTGAGGTCCGCATCCAGGGTGGTGAGACTGATCGCCACCGAGACCAGGCCGTCGGCGGCCATGTCGGCGAGCAGGTCGATGTCGCGGGTGATCAGGGCGCCCTTGGTGATGATGGACACCGGGTGGCGGCAGGCTCGCAGCACCTCCAGCACCTGGCGGGTGACACGGTAGCGGCGCTCCACCGGCTGGTAGGGGTCGGTATTGGCGCCCAGGGTGATGCTGCGGCAGTGGTAACCCGGCCGGGCCAGGGTCTCGCGCAGTCGCTCGGCGGCGTTGGCCTTGTAGGTCAGCCGGGTTTCGAAATCCAGCCCGGGAGACAGGTCCAGGTAGGCGTGGGTGGGGCGGGCGTAGCAGTAGATGCAGCCGTGCTCGCAGCCCTGATAGGGGTTGATGGATTGCTCGAAGGGGATGTCCGGCGAGCGGTTGCGGGCAATGATGTTCCCGGCCCGCACCGGCCGGCACTCGGTGACCGGGCTGGGGCCGGCGATGCCGTCGTCCCACTCGCTGTGCCGGGGGCGGTAGCGGCAGTCGCGATTGCTCAGGGCGCCGCGACCCTTGCGCGGGGTGCGCTGGGCGAGGATCAGGTCCGGTTCGTTGGCCATGGCGATTTCGCAAATACTGTATGGATAAACAGTATATGCGCGACCGCGGGCTTTGCAAGCCGGGCGCCAGGGTGTCCTGGCCGCTCGATCGCGGCCGGGGCGCCTCACCAGGTCAGCAAGTCCCCCAGGGGGGCGCCGAAATTGCGCGCGCTGATGGCGGAGGGTTCCAGGTTCAACTCAACAATCAATGGCCCGGATTCGGTGATAGCCATGTCCAGGCCGGCAAAGTGCGCCCGGGGGAACACTCGCAGCGCTTCGCGCGCCAGCGCCAGGCAGGCGTCGAACAGAGGCACTTCCTGGCCCTCGATCTGGACGCCGGAGTCGGGGTGTCGACTGAAGGTGGCGGGAAACAGGTCCCCGGTCTTCGCCCTTGCCAGGCGCCCACTCGCCAGGTCGACCTGGGCGAGAATGCCGCCGTTGTGCGTGTTGTCCACCACTTCGCCCTGGCGGCCGATGCGCAAGACCATCCCCAGCACCCGCACCTCGGCTTCCTGTCGCAGCACCCAGATGCGCAGGGTGTTCAGGCTGCTGGGATTGAACCGGGCCATTTGCGGGTGCTGTTCGACGTAGCGCTCGATCAGCAGGCCGGCGGCTACCCGGGGTTCGAGGTGCTGCGAATAGAACTCGGCCACCCGCTGGAACTCCGGGCCGGCCGGCAGGCGGCGCAGCTGGACATCGCCGGCCTGAAGGCGGATCTCGGCCGCGATAAAACCTTCGCCACCCAGGCCCTCGGGCAACTTGAAACAGACGCGGGACTCTCCGAGCTCCCCCAGCAGCGCCTCGAGTTGCCTCGGGTTGGTCAGGGGACGGCAGCGCGTATCACTGCCCTGGTGGGGGTGAAGGTGGCCGAGCAGTGGCGCGGTGGGAACGCCCAGGCTCTGCAGTAAAGCCTTTTCCGCCAGCTTGTTGTCCGACAGCTTCCTGTAGACGGGGGGGTTCAGGGTATGCACCCGGTGCACGAACTCCGCGTTCTTCAGGTGGCGACGCTTTTGCGCCAGCGAGAGTTCGCGCCGCCACAGCGCATGCTCGTAGTACATCAACGGGCCAAAACGCCGGGTGAGGTAAAGGTAGGCGATCTCCAGGTACTGGCGGGTACGGCTTATACCCTCCCGGCTTGCGATGGCGCCGCCGAGCTGCCAGACATAGCGCAGCTTCGCGCCCAGCCTGGCATTGTAGCTGAGCGTTGCGGGCGGTGGATCGACAACAGAGGTCACGGTGTGTTCAGTCTTTGGCGGCGGTGATGTAGACCAGTTGCCAGTCGAAGCTGACGCCCTGGGCATCCTCGCGCAAACCCAGGTATTCCTCCGCGCCGCCGATGATGTCCTGGTCCGCGGCCCGGTCGAGGCCGAACAGGTGCCGGCAGAAATCAATGAGGTTCGCGCGGGAGGCGAATGACCAGGTGAGCGGCGGCCGGTCGACGGCTTTCAGACTCAGGCCGCACTGGTCGACATCGTCGATAAAAGCCGCGTCGATAAAATGGCCCTTGTGGCCCATGGAGTTAAAGCGGTCCACGAATTCGTTCAGGAAAGCCGCTGTCCTGGTCCCCGCCTCGACATCGGCCACGACCACCTGGCCGTCACCCCGCAAGATGCGGCTGAACTCCTTCAGGAGTCCGTGCTTGTCGTCCACGTGATGCATCGCCGCCAGTGACAGGATTCTATCGACACTGCCAGCGCCGAGGGGGAGCGATTCCAGCGCGGTTTCCAGCACCCGCTGGTCGGTGTTGCGCGGGCACTGCGAGGCGAATTCACTGGCGGTTTCCAGGCACAGCAGAAACAGGTCGTCCCGCGGCAGGTAGTCGGCCAGATAGCCGCCACCGGCCGGCACGTCGCAGAGGTCGCAACCGGGCTGGAGGTCCAGGCGCGCGACCGCCAGCTCGAATTCCTGGCGCCTGGCGAGGGGAAAGGCCGCCATCGCCGCATGATAGCGATCGGCGCGCTCCTGAAAGATCTGCTGATAGGTATCGAACACCGCTGCCCCTGAATTGTTGTTTTTTCAGTACAGTTGAGGCGGGCAGTATAACACCCGTTGGGCATGTCAAACCTGAACCCGGTCACAGATTGCAGGCGACAATCACCCGCGGGCTAGCGGGCTCTATCGGCCTTTGCAAGCTTTTGCATTGGTCGCGTTTGCATTAGTCTGGGCGCCTTCGATTCTGATTTCCTGGAGCATCTGCACGTATGGAAGACCGCCTGGAGTCCTTTGGCGGCTCGGGAACCCCCCTGGTTTTCGCCCACGCCAACGGCTACCCCCCGGGTAGCTACCGCCAGTTCCTGGCGCCACTCGCGGAGCACTGCGAGGTGATCGGCTATTGCCACCGGCCACTGTGGAGTAACCAGCCCGCGCCGCTGCGGGCGAATTGGCACTTGTTTGCCCGGGACCTGGTGGATACGCTCGAGCGCCGCGCCGCCGGACCGGTGTGGATGATGGGGCACTCCCTGGGCGCGGTGGTATCATTGCTGGCGGCGCTCAAGCGCCCCGCGCTGTTTCAAGGCCTGGTACTGCTCGACCCGGTGTTCCTGCCGTCGCGCCAGGCCCTGTCGGTACGCCTGGCGCCACACAAGACCCTGCGCCGCCTGCCCATGGTGCGCAAGGCCCTGGGGCGGCCGCATCGCTTTGGCGACACCGCGGAGGCTTTCGAATTTCACCGCGGCAAGCGCGCGTTCGCCGGCATGAGTGACGCGGTGCTGTGGGACTATGTGCGTGCCGGTACCCGTACCGCCGGCACCGGGGTGGAGCTGGCCTGGTCCCCGGCCTGGGAGGCGGCGGTGTACACCTCGGCCCCCCTGGTGTGGCCGCGACTGTTGCGCATGCGGCTGCCGACCCTGGGTCTGCGCGGCGAGACCTCGGATGTCCTCTCCGCCGCCGCCCTGCGGCGCTGGGCCCGCCTGCAACCCAATGCCGAGTTGCACACCTGCCCCGGCGGCCACCTGCTGCCGCTGGAGCGCCCCGGGGAGACGGCGGCGTTGGTGCTCGACTTTCTCGGCCGCCAGGGCGCCCTGGGCCCGCGCGACGCCTGATGCTGCACCGGATCTGGCTCGGCTTCTTCCTGCTGGCCTTTGCCAGCGGCCTGTACCAGTGGTTGGCGGTGGGGGACGCCGAGGTGTTCCAGCGCATGGTCTCCAGCCTGTTCGAGATGGCGGGACTGTCGGTGGAGCTGGCGATCGGCCTGGTCGGCCTCATGGCCCTGTGGCTGGGCGTGGTGGCGGTGGGGGAGGCCAGCGGCCTGGTCGACAAGTTGGCGCGGCTGCTGTCGCCGCTGTTCACGCGCCTGATGCCGGAGGTGCCCCGCGGGCATCCGGCCATTTCCTCGATTACCCTCAACCTGTCGGCCAACGTGCTGGGCTTGGATAACGCCGCCACCCCCCTGGGCATCAAGGCGATGAAGGACCTGCAGACCCTGAACCCGACACCGGAGGTGGCCAGCAATGCGCAGATCCTGTTTCTGGTGCTCAACACCTCGTCGGTGACCCTGTTCCCGGTCACCGTTTTGCTATACCGGGCGCAGATGGGCGCCGAGGACCCGGCCGCGGTGTTCCTGCCAATCCTGATCGCCACCAGCTGCTCGACCCTGGCGGGCCTGCTGGTCACCGCCTGGGTGCAGCGCATCCGCCTGTGGGATACGGTGGTGCTGGGTTTTCTCGGCCTGGGCTTCGTCGCGCTGCTGTCGCTGGTGGCCTACCTGGGTACCCTCGGCGCCGACGAGTTGCAGCGCCAGTCGAGCCTGGTCAGCAACCTGATGATCTTCGGTTTGGTGATCCTGTTCCTGGTGGTGGCGCACCGGCGCGCGGTCAATGTGTACGAGGCTTTCATCGAGGGGGCGAAGCAGGGCTTCGAAACCGCCATCGGCATCATCCCCTACCTGCTGGCCATGCTGGTCGCCATTGGCTGTTTTCGCGCCAGTGGCGCCCTGGACCTGGTGCTGGGCGCGCTGCGCGACGGAGTGACGCTGCTGGGTTGGGATACCCGCTGGGTGGATACCATGCCGACGGCTCTGATGAAGCCGCTGTCGGGGTCCGGCGCGCGGGCGATGATGATCGATACCATGAACACCTTCGGCGTGGATTCCTTCCAGGGACGCCTGGCGGCCACCCTGCAGGCTTCCACCGAGACTACCTTCTATGTGCTGGCGGTGTACTTCGGCGCGGTGGGGATACGCCACGCCCGCCACGCCCTGGCCTGCGGCCTGGCGGCCGACCTGGCCGGCATTCTCGCCGCCATTGCCGTGGCTTACTGGTTTTATGCCTAGCGGGCCACGCAGTGGCCGAAGACAAAATCAACCACCTTCAGGGCGGTGCCCCGGCCCGGGTCGATACCGCCGCCTGGGCGCCGGCTGATATAAATCAACGAATCGGGTGGAGAATGGCTTAACCTCCCGTCGCCTGGCCCTCTATAATCCGCGGGACGCAAACACCAAGAGGGAGCACCATGGGCAAGATGCTGGTCATCGCCGATATCAACACATCCAACGCCGCCGTGTCGCGGGGTCTCGAGCTGGCGCGCCGGCTGGGGCTCGCGGTGGAGGTGGTGGCCTTTGCCTGGGCTTCCCTGAAGGGCCTGGAGCTGGGCGCCGGCGACAAGGCGGAGGCCAGGCAGCGACTGTTGAACGCCCGTGAGCAAGAGGTAGAGGAGCGCATAGCCAAGTACCGCAAGGAGGGGCAGAAGGTATCCCTCAAGGTAGTGTGGAACAAGGATATCGTGTCCTGGGTGCTGCGCCGCGTCGAGGGCGGCAAGTACACAATGGTGGTCAAAACCGGTAACCGCTCCGAGACCCTGGTGCACACGCCGACCGACTGGCAACTGCTGCGCGAGTGCCCGGTGCCGGTATTGATCGTGGCCCGGGACAAATGGGTTCGCACCAAGCCGGTACTGGCGGCGCTCGATTTGGGCACCACCAACCGCGACAAGCGCAAGCTGAATCACCAGGTGGTGGCGGAAGCCAAGCGCATTGCCGAGGTTTTGGGCGCGGAACTGAAGCTGCTGTCGGCGGTTGAGGTGCCGACATTGCTCGACGAACTGGACATGGTCGACCCGATCAGTTACGTCAAGAAGCAGAAGCAGGCGATGCAGTCCCATATCACCGAACTCGCCGAGGCCCACAACCTGCCGCGCAGCGCCTTCCAGGTCAAGCGCGGGCCGGTGTCCAGGGTGATCACCAGCGAGGCGGCGCGGGTGCGCGCGCAGCTGGTGGTCATGGGGACCGTGGGGCGCCGGGGCGTGAAAGCGCGACTGCTGGGCAACACGGCGGAGTCGGTGTTGCAGTTGCTGCATACCGATGTCATGGCCCTCAAGCCCTAGTGGTTCCGGGGCCGGCCGGAATTTTTTTGTGACAGAGCTTGCCATTTAGCTAAAGCGGTCTATTTTGAACGTAGCACGGTGCATTTCTGCCCGTGCTACACGTCCCCTGGCCGATGTTTCCGCCCCGAAACATACGGCTGTTTTAGCCCGCCATCTCTTCCCGATTAGCGGGCTTTTTTTATACTTTGTAAATACTTAGGGGCTTCTTCTCAAGCATTTTGACATCCCTCGGCGGCCGCTGTCGCCGCGGCCATGCGCCTGTCGCGGCGGGCGGTGTCGACCCCTGGCGGCGCCGGTACGGCCGCCACCCCGGCCGGGGGGCGGGGCCCCGGAAGCGTCACCGGATTTTGGCGGATGCCGGTGCGTCGGGGCGCCGTGGGGCGAAGGGCGCGCGCCCGTCTTCCGGTCGTCACAAAACTGTCATACTCTGTCTGGACAATATCGGGTTTCGACTGACCGCGCCCCGGTGTGCGGTTCGAACCATCGATAATCAGGGAGAGTTATGGCCAGCCCGATCAAGCAGCGTCTCGTCGAATCGCACACCGACCTGTTCGTGCCGCGGGAGTTGAGCTGGCTGCAATTCAACGCCAGGGTCCTGCAGGAGGCCGCCGACCAGAGCGTGCCCGTGATCGAGCGGCTGCGCTACCTCGGTATCTTCTCCAACAACATGGACGAATTCTTCCGTGTCCGGGTCGCGGAGGTGCGCCGCCTTATCTCCGTGTCGAACGGCAAGCCCAAGCAGCAGGCCAAGGACCTCCTGGCGGATATCCTCGATAGGGTGGTGGAGCTGCAGAAGGAATTCGAGCAGGTCTACAACGTCGTGCTGCGCGACCTGCGCGGCCGGCGTATCTACATGATCAACGAACGCCAGCTCGATCCCGGCCAGGCGGTCTTCGTGCAGGAGTACTTCACCCAGACCGTACTGCCCGAGCTGGAGCCGATACTGCTGCGCTCCGACCAGTCCATTCCCACCCTCAACGACGAATCCATCTACCTGGCCCTGGATATCCGCTCTGGCGACGACTACAACTACGCCGTGGTGGAGGTGCCCACCGATCGCCTGGACCGTTTCGTGGAAATCCCCCGGCGCAAAGGCAAGGCGGGCAAGGTGTTCATCGCCCTCGACAACGTCATCCGCGCCTGTCTGCCGCAGATGTTTCGCGGCGTGTTTACCATCGACGAAGCGGCGGCCTATTGCTTCAAATTCTCCCGTGACGCCGAATTGGAGATCGATCCGGACATCACCGAGAGCCTGATCGAGAAGATGGAAAGCAGCCTCAAGCAACGGCGCAAGGCCGACGCCGTGCGCTTCGTCTACGACGAGACCATGCCCCCGCGCCTGCTGGACTATCTGCGTACCCGCTTCGGCTATGGCAAGTACGACAGTGTGATTCCCGGTGGCCGCTACCACAATTCCAAGGACTTCATGTCCTTTCCCAACGTCGGGCCCAAGTACCTGGAATTCAAGCCGCTGCCCCCCATCCGCATGCCGCGCCTGGACGAGCCGGGGAGCCTGTTCGACAACATTCGCGAGCGGGATGTATTCCTGTACTACCCCTACCACCCCTTCGACTACATTGTCGACCTGCTGAAAACCGCGGCGCTGGACCCCGGGGTGACAAATATCAAGATCTGTCTCTACCGGGTGGCCAAGATATCCCGGGTGATCGACGCGCTGGTCAACGCGGTGCAAAATGGCAAGCGGGTGCTGGCGGTGGTCGAGCTGGCGGCGCGCTTCGACGAGGCGGCCAATATCTCCTGGGCCCAGCGGCTGACCGAGAACGGTATCGACGTCATGTTCGGGGTGCCCGGTCTCAAGGTGCACAGCAAACTGATCCTGATCGAGCGGCGCGAGGAGGGGGGCACGCGCTTCTACTCCCATATCGGCACCGGCAACTTCAACGAGAAAACCGCGCGCCTGTACACCGACTTCGCCCTGCTGACCTACAACCAGGAAATTGGTCGCGACGTTCACAGCGCCTTCGATTTCCTGCAGTACAACTACAAAAGGCCCGAGTACAAGCACTTGCTGGTGTCGCCGCACACCGCGCGCAGCGGCATCGACGCGCTGATCGACCGCGAGATCGCCAACGCCCGCGACGGCTACCACGCGCAGATGATCCTCAAGTGCAATAACCTGGTGGATACCGCGCTGGTGGAGAAGCTTTACGAGGCATCCAGTGCCGGCGTGGAGGTTCACCTGATCGTGCGCGGCATGTGCTCGCTGAAACCGGGGATGCCGGGAATTTCCGAGAATATCCGCGCCATCAGCATCGTCGATCGCTTCCTGGAGCACCCCAGGGCCTATGTGTTTCACAACCGGGGCCGGCCGGTGTACCTGATCGGCTCCGCGGACCTGATGACCCGCAACCTGGACTTTCGCGTGGAAGTGTTGTGCCCGGTCTATGACGAGGACGCGCAAAAGATGATCCAGGACGTGCTGGACCAGCAGTGGCACGACAACGTCAAGGCGCGGATCATCGACGACACCCAGAGCAATACCTTTTCCAAGGGGCGGAAAAAATCCGCACAGATCCGCTCGCAGGAATCCATTCACCGCTACCTCGCCACCGGCAAGCTGCCGCGCTATCCCAAGTCGCGCATGCGCGAGCAGACGCGCAAGCGGCGTCACCAGCACTAGCTAGTGTGCGTCCGGAAACTCTACTGCGTTGAATTATAAGAGGAAATTTCGTTCAGGCATAAAAAATCCCTCCTGTTGTTGGTAAGCTTTTAAGTGCGACCCAAAAAGAAACCAACCACAAAAGGGATTTACGATGCGAGAAGCCCGCAACGCACAACCGAGTATATTTGATCGCTATGCAAAACACGAGATGGGATCACAACTGGAGATGATGTCGGCCCTGCTGGACCGGTGTCCTGCCATCGTCGATCTGGTCGAGTCAGATCTGATTGACCGTCGGGCAAAAGCGACGGGGCGTACCGGTCTGCCGGTTGAGAGCGTATTGCGTTGTGCGGTACTGAAGCAATCACGGCAACTGAGCTATCACGAGCTGGCTTTCTATCTTGAGGATAGCGGCAGTTTTCGCAGCTTCGCCCGGCTACCGCAAGGGGTTGTGCCAAGGAAATCAGCCTTACAGGCCAATATCCGCCGTATTCAACCGGCGACGTGGGAACGCATTAATCAGGCATTGATGCAGGAAGCGTTATCGACGGGCCTGGAGGATGGTGAGCAAGTGCGGATGGACAGCACCGCAGTGGAAACCAATGTACACGAGCCCTCCGACAGCAGCCTGCTCTGCGATGGCATTCGCATGCTGACCCGGCAGATGGTGAAGGCCCGGCAGTTACTGAAGGTGCCGGGCATTCGCTTTGCCGATCACCGCAAAGCCGCGCGCAGTCTGGGCCGGCAGGTGTTTTACACACGGGGGGCGACAAAGAAAAAGCCTTTGTATGAAGCGCTATTGTCCTATGCTGAGCAAGTGCTGGAGGAGAGCCGGGAAGCATTGAAGCTGGTTGAGCGATTACAGCAGGATGGCCCTGTGTATGCGCAATGGGTGTGGCAGGTCACGCATACCCGACAACTGTTGAGGCAGGTGATTCAGCAAACCAGGCGTCGTGTTATCGATGGGGAGCAGGTGCCTGCATCGGAGAAACTGGTGAGTCTGCACGAACCCCACACCGATATCATCGTGAAAGGCAGCCGGGATGTTCAGTACGGGCACAAGATCAACCTGACCACAGGCCGCCAGGGGCTGGTGCTGGACGCCACGATTGAAGCAGGTAATCCGGGCGACGTGACGCGCTACCTACCGCTGATTGAACGTCAGATGGCTCTTTACGGCAAGATTCCAGCAGCAGTCGCGGCGGATGGGGGTTATGCGAGCGTCCCCAATCTCAAGGGCGCGAAGGCATTGGGTGTGAATGAGGTGGCCTTCCAGAAGAAGAAAGGATTGGCGATCGACGCAATGAGCAGCACGCCGGCGTTATACCGGCAATTGTGCAACTTCCGTGCTGGTGTTGAATCAAACATCTCCGAGTTGAAGCGGGCCTACGGTCTGGCGCGCAGCCTGTGGCGTGGCTTGAAGGGGTTCATGGCCGAAGTCTGGTCAGCAATCTTCAGTTATAACCTGGTGAAGATGTCTCGACTAATCGCCACATAACGACATTGTTGCTGGTGGAGGTGTTGTTGAGAGCGGAAACTGGCGTTCCCGCGGGAACCCCGACGGCAGGAAACGCGAAATTGAGGGCTTTGGCTCCGAAGTTCGGAGCACAGAGCCAAAACAAACAGGAGTCTATGTAGTGGGAAATACTTGTACACAAAGACTCAAACGAAAATGCCCGTTTCCGGATGGGCACTAGCTACTTTCACATTCTGTTTGCGCTGTCACCTCACTCGGTTACACTCAGCCAGAGCGCGAAACGGAGTGGCGAGATGATTGGATACGTTACCCTGGGCACCAACGACATGGAGCGTGCCAAGTATTTCTACACCACCTTGCTGGCCCCCCTGGGGGCCAGTGTACTGATGGACATGGGGCGCTTTGCCGCGATTGGCAATACGCCGGGAGCGCCCATGCTGTCGATATGCACGCCCTGGGACGGGGAGCCGTCGACGGTGGGCAACGGCACGATGGTGGCCATACCCCATGGCGGGTAGTTCCCTCCTTGTCCTGATCGACGACATCGCCACCATCCTCGATGACGTGGCGGTGTTGTCGAAAGTGGCGGCCAAGAAAACCGCCGGGGTCCTCGGCGATGACCTGGCGGTCAACGCCGAGCAGGTTTCAGGGGTCAAGGCCGACCGCGAGTTGCCGGTGGTGTGGGCGGTGGCCAAGGGCTCCTTTCGCAACAAGTGCATCCTCGTTCCCGCCGCGCTGTTGATCTCGGTGGTGGCTCCCTGGCTGATTACACCGCTGCTTATGCTGGGGGGGCTGTTCCTGTGCTACGAGGGCTTCGAAAAACTCGCCCACTCCCTGCTGCACAGCAAGGCGGAGGACGAAGCCCATCACCGGGATCTCGCGGAGCACCTGGCCGACCCCTCGATCGATCCCGTGGCCTATGAGAAGCGCAAGATCCGTGGGGCGATCCGCACGGACTTTATCCTCTCGGCGGAGATTATCGTGATCACCCTGGGCACCGTGGCCGAGGCCGCGTTTTCCACCCAGGTGCTGGTGGTGTCGAGCATCGCCCTGGTGATGACCATCGGCGTCTATGGCCTGGTGGCCGGGATCATCAAGCTGGATGATGCCGGCCTTCATCTCGCGGAGTCCGCGGGGGAGGGGGCCTGGGCCGGTTTTCGGCGCTGGCTGGGGCTGAGACTGCTGGACTTTGCCCCCCTGCTGATGAAGACCCTGGGGGTGGTGGGCACCGCCGCCATGTTCATGGTCGGCGGCGGGATTCTGGTTCACGGCCTGCACCCGGTGGCCGAGTTGATCGACCACCTGGTGCATGCGGGCAGCGCCTGGCAGGTGGTTGGCCCGGTGATCGACGTCGCCGGCTTCACCCTGCTGGCGGCCCTGTGTGGCATTGTCGCCGGCGCGCTGGTCATGGCGCTGGTGGGGGTCGTGCAGCGGGTGCGCGGTGGCGGGGCGGCCGAAGCCTGATATCTCTTTTTCCGGCCTTAAGTTTTTACTAAGGGGGCAGGGTTAACCTTTCGTCAACCATAACGGGAGGTGACCAGATGTATACCCAGTTATCCACCGCGGCGCCAGCCGCCAGCCCCGCCCCACCGGCGCCCGGGATTGTCCGCTGGCAGCTGCCGGAGCTGCGCGTCTACAGCGGTGGGGAAGACGGGTGCGGGGTTCTCTCTCGCTATATTACCCAGGTATTTGACTCCGCTTACGGTGCGCGTATCGGCGAGTTCATGCCGCTGCTGGTCGGGCTTTTCGAGGACGGAATGCCGGTGGCCTCCCTGGGCCTGCGCCGGGCCAGCGGACAAACCCTGTTTTGCGAACGCTATCTCGATCAGCCCGTGGAGTACTACGCCCGGACCTTGTTTGGGGACGACGGCGACCGCGGCCGCATCATGGAGCTGGGCAACCTGGCGGTGACCCGCAGTGGCTACAGCATGATCCTCTACCTGGTGACGATGGCCGCCTTGCGCGAGGCGCGGGTCGATTACCTGCTGTTTGCCGCCAACCGTTCTGTTCGCCGGTCGCTCAAGCGTTGTGGCTTTACCCCACAGGGCATCGATGTCGCGCGGGCCGAGCGCCTGCCGGACGGGGGCGCGCAATGGGGCAGCTACTACGCCTCCGACCCCATGGTCATGCTGGCGGACATCGAACTTACGGCCCGCCAGGCCGCGACCCGCGCGGAAATGGTGGCCTGCCTGGAGCACTACGCCGGATCGATCCGCGAGCTGGCGGAAAAAATACAGCTGGTACGCGAATGATTCGCCTTCTGAATGTACTGCGGCAGCGCGCCGCCGAAGCCGACGCGACCCCGGTCCTCGCCTGCGCCGGCGGGGAATTCAGCGCGCAACAACTGCTGGAAAAGCTGGACGCGCTGCTCGTGGAGCTTCGCGCCAGCGGTATACGGCGGCTGGCCCTGCGCGCCGACAACGGTCCCGGCTGGGCAATGCTGGATATCGCGGCCCAGCTTGCCGGCTTGGTAGTGGTGCCAATTCCGACTTTCTTTTCAGCGGAGCAAACCCAATGGGTGCTCGACCAGGCGGGGATCGACGGTGTTTGCGCCTCGCGGTCGGACGCGTGGTTTCCCGGCATGGCCGGCGGTGACAGCCTTGGCGAGCTTGGCGTGCCGGACGAGCTGGTGCTGGCGCGACGCCCGGTCCCGGAACCGGTCGAGCTGCCTCGGGGGACCTCCAAGATCACTTTTACCTCGGGCTCCACCGGCCAACCCAAGGGCGTCTGCCTGTCCACTTCCCAGTGCATGGCCGTCGCGGAGTCGCTTTTGGCTCGCAGCGGGCTTCGGGGCGCGCGGCACCTGGCGATACTGCCGCTAGCCACCTTGCTGGAAAACATCGCCGGACTGTATATGCCGATACTGGCGGGCGGGACGGTGATACTGCCAGGGGCGCGCGAGGTCGGCCTGGCCGGTAGCGGCGGACTCGATGTGCCCAGAATGCTGTCGGCAATCGATCACTGGCAACCCAATAGCGCGATCCTGGTCCCGGAAATCCTGCGCGTTCTGGTGGCCGCGACCGGCGCTGGCTGGACGCCCCCTGGCTCACTGCGCTTCCTCGCGGTGGGCGGGGCGAGGGTGTCGCCGGAAATTGTGCTGCGCGCCCGGGAACTGGGTTTGCCGGTCTACGAGGGCTACGGCCTTTCGGAATGCGCGTCGGTGGTATCGCTCAACGCGCCCGGGGTGGATCGGCCCGGGACCAGCGGGCGCATATTGCCACATGTATCCGTTCGCGAAGTGGACGGAGAGCTGCGTATTTCCGGCAACGCTTTCCTGGGCTACCTCGGTGACCGCGCGGGGTGGAGCCCGGCCGAAATCGCCAGTGGTGACCTTGGTCGGGTGACCGAAGACGGGTTCCTGGTGATCGAGGGGCGCAGGAAAAACCTGCTGATTACCTCGTTTGGACGCAACGTAAGCCCCGAGTGGGTAGAAAGCGAGTTGTTGGCCGGCGGCGTCCTGCGCCAGGCCGTGGTCTTTGGGGATGGCCGTCCCGGTTGCTGTGCGCTGGTGTATCCGCTGCATCAAACGACCGCAGACGAAGCCATCGATGGCGCCATTGAAGCCGCCAATGCACGACTGCCGGATTACGCCCGCGTGCGGGGCTGGCACCGGCTGCCGCGGCCGCTGGAGTCCACGCCCGGGCTGTTGACCGCCAATGGCCGGCCCAGACGCGAGGCCATCGCACGATATCACCGTGAAGACATTGAGTCTCTCTATCCACACGAGGAGTCCTTGCCACAATGAGTTTCTATACTACCTTGGTTGAATCCACCGCGGGCGAACGCAACGCGCTGATGGCGACATCGCTTGTACGGGACGCGCTGTCCGGGCAATTGACCCGTGAGCGCTACGCCGCGTTTCTGTGCCAGGCCTACCACCATGTGCGCCATACGGTCCCCCTGCTAATGGCCGTCGGCAGTCGCCTCGACGCGAGCCGGGAATGGCTGCGCAGCGCGGTGGCGGAGTATATCGAGGAGGAAATCGGGCACCAGGAATGGGTGCTCAACGACATCGCCGCCTGTGGCTACGACCGGGATCTGGCGGCGGCCAGCCAGCCCAATCCGGCCACCGAGTTGATGGTGGCCTATGCCTACCATGTCATCGACCGGGTCAATCCGGTGGGCTTTTTTGGCATGGTTCATGTTCTCGAGGGCACCAGTATTGCCGTGGCTGACCAGGCGGCGGAGGCGATCATGGGCTCGACCGGATTGCCGCCGGAGGCATTCACCTACCTGCGCTCCCACGGGGCCCTCGATATCGAGCATGTGGATTTTTTCCGGGGGTTGATGGACAAGGTGGACGATGACGCGGACAGGGCGTTGATCCTGCACTGTGCGGGTATGTTCTATCGCCTTTACGCGGACGTGTTTCGCGGCGTTGAAGCCGATCAGGTGGCCGCGCTCGCGGCATAGGAGGCGTTCGTGGACATTGCCGGAAAGCGAATACTGCTGACAGGGGCGACGGGAGGGCTGGGCCGCGCACTCGCCGTGCGCCTGGCGGATCGGGACGTGGAACTGGTGCTGGTGGGGCGCAAGCGGGCGGCGCTGGACGAACAGCTCGGGGCCCTGCCCGCGGGCAATCACCAGTCGGTGCTCGCCGACATAGCCTCCGTCGACGGGCGGCGGGCGGTCGTCGATGCCGTGGGTGGATCGTTGGACGGGCTGATCAATTGTGCCGGTGTCAACACCTTCGGCCTGTTTGCCGACCAGTGCGCCGATGACCTGGAGCGCCTGCTGCGGGTGAACGTTATCGCCGCGGTGGAGCTGATCCGGGACCTGTTGCCGGTACTGGGGCAGCGGAAGTCGCTGGTGGTGAACGTGGGTTCGACCTTCGGCACTATTGGCTATCCGGGTTATACGGCGTATTGTGCCAGTAAGTTCGCCCTGCGCGGCTTTACCGAAGCCCTGGCCAGGGAGCTTGCGGACAGTTCCGTTCGCGTGTGCTATTTCGCCCCCAGGGCGATTCGCACGCCGATGAACGATGCCAATATCGAAGCAATGAATGCAGAGCTGGGGAACACCATGGATACGCCGGAGCGCGTCGCCGATTCACTGGTGAAGTTTCTGGAGCAGGGCAGGGCGCGGCGGCATGTCGGTTGGCCGGAGCGCCTGTTCGTAACATTGAACGCCCTGTTGCCGGGTATTGTCGACGGGGCGCTGGCGAAAAACCTGCCCGTCATCCAGCGTCACTGCCGTGGCGATGGCGCGTCGTCGCTGAGTCCCCCTGGCTGATGCGCGTCCTGTTGGTGGAGGATGATTTGTCCCTGGCCAGCGGGCTGGAATCGGCCCTGGGCCGGGAGGGCTTCGCCGTCAATCACGTGGCCAGGGGCAGGGATGCGCTGGCTGCCCTTCGCGCCGAATCCCACGACACGGTGATCCTGGACCTGGGCCTGCCGGACATGGACGGACTCCAGGTACTCGCGGAATTGCGGGCCGCGGGGGATCGCACTCCCGTCCTTCTGTTGACAGCCCGTGGCGAGGCCGACGACAAGGTGGTGGGCCTGGACCGGGGAGCGGACGACTATCTGGCCAAACCATTCGATATGCAGGAACTGGCAGCCCGTCTGCGGGTCATCGCCCGGCGTTTGTCCACCACCGCCAGTAACCGGGTGATCGTGGGCGCGGTGGCGCTTGATTCGGCGGCGCACTCGGTGACGGTCGACGGCGCGCCCGTGCAGCTGCCGCGACGCGAGTACATGCTGCTGAAGGCGCTGATGGAAAACGCGGGGAAGGTGCTGACGCGATCGACCCTGGAGAATCACCTCTATAGTTGGGGGGAAGAGGTGTCCAGCAACGCGCTGGAAGTGCACATTCACCACTTGCGACGCAAACTGCCCGAGGGCTTTATTCGCACGGTGCGTGGGATCGGATACAGTATCGCGTTGACATGAAGTCCATCCGTGCTTCCCTGGTGGCGATGCTGGTGGCGGCATTTACGCTGGTATCGTTTCTCGCGGCCTTACTGGGTTATCGCGCCAGCATGGACAAGGCCGAGGACCTGCTGGATTCACAGTTGCGTTATGTCGCGGAGATCCTGCAGGCCGTCGATACCACCGGCGCGGCCGCCCGGGCGGCCCCGGATACCGAAGGGCTTGCATTCCAGGTTTGGCGTGAGGGTTCGCTGGTGCGTTATTCCGCCGGCTTGGACGAGGCCCCCATCGTGCGCCTGGAAACGGGTTATGGCTACGCCAATTTCGCGGGGTTTCGCTGGCGAACCCTGGCCAGAAGCGACGGTGCCGGTACCTGGTACCTGGTCGCCGAGCGCGCCGATTTGCGCTATATCCTGGCGGAGCGGGTGATCATGGAGTCGATTCTGCCGCTGTTGACCTGGATTCCCGTGGCGGCGGTGGTTATCTGGGTGCTGGTTGGCTGGGGGCTGCGCCCCCTGCGGGCACTGTCGGAACAGATCAATCGCAAGGCCAGTGACGACCTGTCGCCGCTGTCGTTTCCCGACCCGCCCACCGAATTGGCCCCGGTCATCCGATCCACCGATGCCTTGTTGGCCAGGCTGTCGTCGGCCTTGCAGCGCGAGCGGGATTTCGCCTCCCACGCGGCACACGAACTGCGTACACCGGTCAGCGGCATGAAGGTCCATCTGCACAACCTCTCGGAGGAACTGCCTGCCCATCCCTCGCTGGCGCACCTGCGTTCCGACGTGGCGCGCATGCAGCACCTGGTCGAACAGATCCTGGACCTGGCGAGATCCCAGCCGGAACAGATAGGTCGAAGCTTTGTCACGGTCGATTTACATCATTTGGCGGAGCGGGTTACGGCATCGCTGTGGCCGGACTTTACCGAAGCGGGTGTGTCCCTTTCCCTGGCGGGACAAGCCTGCCAGGTGCACGGCGACGAGGGCTTGCTCGAGACCCTGCTGCGCAATCTGTTGGAGAATGCCTGCAAATACGGCGGCCGCGGTGTCGAGGTCGAAGTTTTCACAACTGACTCGGCGCAAGGACCCGTGCTGACGGTGGTGGACAGCGGTCCCGGCATACCCCCGCATGAGCGCGAGCGTGTGTTCAGTCGCTTTTACCGCGCTGTGGATAGCGATCGCAAGGCCGTCTCCGGGGCGGGTCTCGGGCTCGCCATTGTGATGCAGATCGCGCAGCTCCATGGCGCCACGGTGGCGCTCGGCGAGCGCGAGGGGGGGGCAGGTCTATCGGTTGAGATCACATTCCCCCGGGCGGGCGTGCAAACATGAGAAGGATGGCTCTGGGCATGGCGTTCGTTGCCGGGGTTGCCTCGGCGCAGGCGGCGCCGGAATACACTCTCGTCATACGCGATCACCTCTTCGATCCGGCGGAACTGGTGATACCGTCGGACACGCGGGTGAAACTGGTGGTTCACAACCAGGATGCCACGCCGGAGGAGTTCGAGAGCTACGAACTCAACCGTGAAAAAGTGATTCTGGGTGGCCGCAAGGCGACCATTTATATCGGCCCGCTGTCCCCCGGAACCTATCCTTTCTTTGGCGAGTTCAACCCCAGGACCGCGCAGGGAAAGGTCATCGTGGAGTAGGGACAGGTGCTGATCAATTCCGTTGTGCTCGTACTGCGCGAAATTCTCGAAGCCGCCATCCTGGTGACGGCCCTGATGGGTCTGGCGCGTATTGTCGGCCTGGGGCTGACCTGGTTTTACGCCGCGGCAGCCGCATCGCTTGTCGGGGTGATTGGCCTTGCGGCGGTGCTCGGCCCGGTTACCGACATGCTCGATGGAACCGGGCAGGAGGTGATCGGCGCCGCGCTGCAATACGGCGTTTACCTGTTGGTGCTGCTGGTTATTCTCGATACCCGGCAACGGGTTTGCGGCCGGCGCCATTCCCGCTTCACCGGATGGTTGATGGCCGCCGCCGTGGCGCTCGCCGTTACCCGGGAGGGGGCGGAAATCCAACTGTATATTGGCGGCTTCATGAGTGTTGTTGAGTATCGCCAGGCGGTGCTGCTGGGCAGTGCGCTGGGAGCGGGTATCGGCATCAGCGCGGGGATTCTTTTCTACTGGACGCTAGTGACCCGCCCGCGGCGCTGGGCTTACCCCCTCTGCCTGTTTTGCCTGTGCCTGCTGGCCACCGGGATGATCATGCAGGGCACGCTATTGCTGGAACAGGCGGGGTGGGTCCAGGCCGGAGAACCGGTGTGGAACAGCAGCGGGATAGTTTCTGAACAGTCGATTGCCGGCGAGCTGCTGTATGCCGTGTTTGGTTATGAAGCCACCCCGGGGCCCTTGCTGATTGCCCTGTACGGACTGGGCCTGGCGCTGTCCCTGATGGCCAGTATCTATGCAATCCGCTCGAGGGCTGGAGGAGGTGATGATTGAGTAGGTGTATCCGATACGGGTTGTCGATGCTTGCGTTGAATGGCTTTGCCTGTGGAGTTCTGGCTGATGGCCTGGCCATTGACAAGGTGTACCACCCCTACGTCGATCCGCTGGCCTGGGAGCTGGAGTGGCGGGTGACACATGCTGATTATAATCCGGCGAGCGATATTGACCGCGAGGAGGTTCACCGGTTCGGGCTGGCCAAGGCCGTTGCTCCGGAGTTGATGCTGGAAGGTTATTTGATCGCCGAACGCAGCGCCAACCAGGACTTGAAAATCGAGGGCTATGAGCTCGAGGCTCTGTGGCAGTTGACGGAACAGGGAGAAAAGTCACTGGACTACGGTTTGCTGTTTGAACTGGAGAAAGAGCGCGGTCAGAACGCCTGGGAAGGCGCGGCGAGCCTGTTGCTCGAGCGTGAACTGGGCCGCTATAGCGTCACCGCCAACATTGAACTTGGCTATGAGTGGGGAGAGGACATCCGCGATGAGTGGGAAACCGGCCTGGCGTTGCAGGCGCGATATCGGTACCGGATGATCCTCGAACCAATGCTGGAGTTTTACCTTGGCGAGGATACCGTTGGCTTGGGGCCCGCAGCCCAGGGCAATATTCGCCTGGGAGGCATGAAAAGCCTGCACTGGCAAACCGCGGTCGTGGTCGGGGTGGACGGCACGACGCCGGACTATACTTTACGCGGTCTGTTGGAATACGAGTTCTAGGCAACACAGCCAGGGTTATGACCGATGAAGGGCCGGGCGAGCGATATTGTCGCCGGCGCCGCGGGGCCTCCCTCGACGGGGTGCGTAATATCGCGCGGGCCAATTGGCCGGGTATTACTTTTTCAACAGCGAGCCCAGAATACCGCGAAACAACTGCCGGCCGAGGCTGCTGCCCGCGGCCCGTGCCATGCTCTTGAAAAAGGCCTCGCCGGAACTCTGCCGGTTTGAGCGGCGGCCCCGGGATTTGCTGGCGCGCGCCTCGCGTTCGGCTTCTTCCCGCTGTTTCAACGCCTCGGCGGTGCGCTCCGCGAGAATTTCATGGGCCGAGCGCGGGTCCACCGTATCGCGGTAGCGGCGCTGGTTGGGGTCGTGGGCCAATACCGCCTCGCGCTCCGCCGCGGTGGCCTTGCCCATGCGGGAGTGGGGCGGGCGCACCAGCACGCGCTCCACCGGCGCCGGCACGCCGCCTTCCTGCAGGGTCGACACCAGGGCCTCGCCCACCCCCAGCTCGCCGATGGCCACTACCGTGTCCAGTGAGGGATTGTCGCGAAAGGATTGTGCCGCCACCCGCACCGCCTTGCGCTCTTTCGGCGTGTAGGCGCGCAGGGCGTGCTGCACCCGGTTGCCGAGCTGGCCCAGCACGCTGTCCGGGATGTCGGCGGGGCTTTGGGTGACGAAATAGACGCCCACGCCCTTGGAGCGGATCAGGCGCACCACCTGCTCGATTTTGTCCTGCAGGGCCTTGGGTGCGTCGTTGAACAGCAGGTGGGCCTCGTCGAAGAAAAACACCAGTACCGGCTGCTCGGGATCGCCTAGCTCCGGCAGGTTTTCGAACAATTCCGACAGCAGCCACAACAGGAAAGTGGAGTAGGTGCGCGGGCTGCGTATCAAGGTGTCGGCGGCCAGCAGGTTGATCACGCCGCGGCCGTCGCGGGTGGTCTGCATGAAGTCCTGAAGTTGCAGCGCGGGTTCGCCGAAGAAGGCCTTGCCGCCCTCGCGCTCAAGCACCAGCAGGCGGCGCAGGATCGCGTTGACCGAGGCCGTGGCGACGTTGTAACCACTGCCCAGTTCCCCGCGGTGCTCGCCGAGATAGGACAGGGTGGAGCGCAGGTCCGCCAGGTCCACCAGCAGCATCCCTTCCCGGTCGGCGAATTCGAATACCAGGGTCATGACCCCTTCCTGGGTGTCGTTCAGGTCCAGCAGTCGCGAGAGCAACTGCGGCCCCATCTCCGATACCGTGGCCCGGATCGGCGTGCCCTTGTCGCCAAACAGGTCCCAGAACGCGACCGGGTAGTCCCGGGGCTGGTAGTCCGCGATGCCGATCGCCTGCAATCGCTGGTCGATCTTCGGATGGGCCTTGCCAGCCTGGCACATGCCGGAGATGTCGCCCTTCACGTCGGCCAGGAAGACCGGCACGCCGAGGTCGGAAAAACCCTCGGCCAGGCACTGTAGTGTCACGGTCTTGCCGGTGCCGGTGGCGCCGGCGATCAGCCCGTGGCGGTTGGCGTAGCGTGGATGGAGAAATACCTGGGCGGCCTCATTGCCGCCGATGAGAATCCCTTCGCCCATGTGTTAGTGCCCCTGGATAGTCCCAAGGGGAACATCTTAAGCAGCTTTGTTACCGCTTGCCACCACCGGGGCAGGTGCTAATGTATGCAAGTGATCCCGGGAGTGACAGCCATGCGTTGGAAAAGCGGCAGGCGCAGCAGCAACATCGATGACCGACGCGGCCAGACGCCGTCCTACGGAAGGGCGGCCGCCGCGGCGCCGGCGCTGCTGCGCTTCCTGCCGGCGCTGATCCGCAGCAAGACCGGGCGCAGTATCCTGATTGTCGGTGTCCTGGTGGTTGTCGGTGGGCGCATGTTGGGGGTGGATGTGCTGTCGCTGTTTCTGGGCGGCGGCGCGGGCAGCGGCGGCGCCACCGCCCCGGCGCAGCTGAGCGCCCGTGAGCGGGAGCTGGCGGATTTCACCGCGGTGGTGCTGGCGGATACCGAGGATACCTGGCACGCGATTTTCCAGGAACAGGGGGGCAGCTATCGGGAGCCCACGCTGGTGCTGTTCTCGGGACGGGTGAATTCGGCCTGCGGGATGGCCTCTGCGGCGGTTGGGCCGTTTTACTGCCCGGGGGACCAGCAGCTCTACATCGACCTGTCTTTTTTCGGCGACCTCAGGGACCGTCACGGCGCGCCCGGGGATTTCGCCCAGGCCTACGTGATCGCTCACGAGGTGGGCCATCACGTGCAGACCCTGCTGGGCATCAGCCAGCAGGTGCGCGCGGCCGGCCGCGGCAAGAGCCAGGCGGCGGTCAATGCGCTTTCGGTGCGCCAGGAGCTGCAGGCGGATTGTTTCGCCGGCCTTTGGGGGCACGCGGCGAATACGCAGCGCCAGCTGCTCGACCCCGGTGACCTCGAGGAAGCCCTGCGTGCCGCTTCGGCGATCGGCGACGATCGCCTGCAGCGGGAGGCGGGCAGGGAGGTGGTGCCGGACAGTTTTACCCACGGCACTTCGCAACAGCGTGTGCGCTGGTTTCGCGTGGGCTTCGACAGTGGTGATTTTTCCCGCTGTGATACTTTTGCGGAGGGGACGATTTAGATATGGAAAACGAAAGCGGTGGCCTGATTGTTCGAAGAGGTGCTTCCACGCCCCGGCCCTACCTACGCAGCATGTAGCCAGTTGGGGTATATAAATCACATGATATTGAATCTCGCTCCGTAGAGAGGGACGGGAGGCGGGTTGGGGTTCGAACAATCAGGCCACGCTTTTAGGGCTTGTCATCACCGGAGGGGGCTTTACCGCGAGCACTGGTCGAATCCCAATTTTTGCGCAGCAAAAATGGTTGAGTTGCGCAGCGGCCCGGAGGTGATGACAAGACCAGTGGCCGTTCGGACCCCAACCCGCCTTCCGGCCCGACTTGCGAAGTCGCAAACCCTTGCCGACCAAAGAAGACCTTTGCCACTGTAAAGTAACCCAAATGGCTAGCTGGTTGCATTGCTCCGGGCCTGGGTTTTCGCCTTGCCAGTCGCGGATGCTTTGCCCTTGCTGTTACTCCGGACTGTCGCCTTCCTTGCACTCTTGGCCTTACGTTTAGGTGCCGCGGCTGGAATGCCGGCAACCTGCTCCAGCTCCCGCAGCGACTCCTCCAGGTAGTCGATCAGGCGCTGCACCTGCGGCACCGAGCGCCGGCAGGCGACAATGCCGAAGTCCAGTTGCTTGTTGTAGCTCACCAGGGTGATGTTCATCGCGAAGCCATCGAACACAATCGACGCCGGGTACATGCCCTCCAGGCGGGCGCCGTTCCAGTACAGCTGCTCGCGCGGGCCCGGGACGTTGGAAATCACCGTACTGAAGGCGGGGAACTTGGTGGCCAGGCCCATCACCGAGGTCAACAGCGCCGGCACCTGGGTAATCTGCATGAACAGCATGGCCTCGCGCCGCGACAGGCTTTGCAGCAGCTCCTTGCCGGCGGTCATCGACTCCTGCACCCGGCGCAGGCGGGCCTCGGGGTCGTCGAGATTGGTGGCGAGGTCGGCGACCATAAAGCCCACCGCATTGGCGGAATCGAGGTCGTCCTCCTCGCGCAGCGACACCGGTGTCATCGCCTTGAGTGAATGCCGGGGCAGCTCGTTCTGTGCCTGCAGGTAGCGCCGAAGCGCCGAGCCACACATGGCCAACACCACGTCGTTTACCGTGCCATCCAGCGCCTTGCACACCGCCCGCACGCGCTCGAAGTCCCAGCTCTGGGCCACGAAGCGGCGGGAGCCGGTGACCTGCGCATTCATCGAGGTGTGGGGAATCCGGTGCCAGGGTACCGCCAGGCCATCGCCGCCGCCGATGAAGGCGCCGCCAAAACGGCGAAACGCGCCCAGTAAATTGGCCGTGGTGTCCAGCTGGCCGCGCAGCACGTCCAGCACATTGCGCAGTTCCGCGCCGCGGGGTGTCACCCGCTCCTGTTGCGCCGTTCGCCGCTGGGCCTTGTAAGCCTCGTAGGCCTCCAGCGAGAACGGGGAATGGCTGGCCTTGTCGGATTTGCGGGTGGAGTACATCGCGCTGATCATGTGCATCGCCCCGACGCCATCGGTGGCGGCGTGGTGGATCTTCTGGTACATGGCGAACTGGCGTTTCTGCAGGCCCTCGATCAGGTGTATCTCCCACAGCGGGCGGTTGCGATCCAGCAGCGTGCCGTGCAGGCGCGATATCAGCATGAACAGCTCGCGAAAGCGCCCCGGCTTCGGCAGCGCCGAGTGGCGCACGTGATAGTCGATGTCGAAATTGCCGTCCTGTTCCCAGTACAGCGGCCCCAGGTGACCGGCGCGACCAGTGGCCACGAATTCGCCAAAGGGGCGCCGGTAGGCCTCCTCGAGGCGCAGCACCTCTTTCACTTCCAGCAGGAAGCGGGCCTCGTCGACGCCGGTGGGCAGGGTGAACAGGTGCAGGCCGCCCACGTGCATGGGGGTCTGGCGTCGTTCCATGTAGAGAAAGCCGGCGTCGGCCATGGGGATGCGTCGCATTGCTGTTATCCTTGTCGTGCGGACCTCGTTTAACCTTAGTCCTTGCGCGGCGGCTTGCAAAGTCCCGGTCATGACGCACGCGCCATTTGGTCCTACAATGCAGTCTTTGCCCGGAGTCGCGTCGATGAAGCGAATGACCTGCCTGCTCGCCCTGCTACTGTGCCAGCCTTGGGCCGCCGCCGCGGAGCAGCCCGTGTTGACCGAACACGCCAATAAAACCCTGGAGATCTATCGCACCATCGTGGAGGTGGACACTTCCAAGCATAGCGGCAACACCCCGAAAGTGGCGCGCTATCTCGCGGCGCAGCTCACCGAGGCGGGATTCCCGGGGGAGGATGTGGAAGTCCTGATGAAGGGACCCTTCGCCGCCCTGGTGGCCCGCTATCGCGGCGATGGCCAATCCGCCGACGCGCCGATCCTGCTGCTGGGGCACATGGACGTGGTGGAAGCCCGCGCCAGCGACTGGGAGCGCCCGCCTTTCGAGCTCACCAGCGACGACAGCTATTTCTATGGCCGGGGGACCATCGACAACAAGTTCGGCATCGCCCAGCTCACCGCGACTTTTATCCGCCTCAAGCGGGCGGGATTCGTGCCCACCCGGGATCTCTACCTGGTCTTCTCCGGCGACGAGGAGAGCGGCATGAGCACCACGCGCATGCTGGCCTACGAGCGGCCGGATCTGGCAAAGGCGGCTTTCGCGCTCAATTCCGATGCCGGGGGCGGCGATTTGGACAAGCGGGGGCGGGCGGTGACCTATAACATCCAGGCGGCGGAGAAGACCTATGCCACCTGGGAGATCACCGCGCGCAATCCGGGCGGCCACAGCTCGCGCCCGCGCGAGGACAACGCCATCTATGACCTGGCCGCCGCCATTGGCAGGATTCAGCGCCACAAATTCCCCGCAAAGTGGAGCGAGATGACCCTGGCCTACTTCCAGGAGACGGGGCAGCGCCTGGGCGGCGAGCTGGGCGAGGCGATGGTTCGCTTCGCCTATGATCCGGGCGACGCGGAGGCCGCGGCGCGCCTGGCGCGCGAGCCGTCCTACGTCGGCACCACCCGCACCACCTGCGTGGTGACCATGCTGGACGCGGGGCACGCCGAGAACGCCTTGCCCCAGTCCGCCACCGCAACCGTGAACTGCCGCATATTTCCGGGCGAATCGGTGGCCGATGTCGAGCGAGCCCTGCGTCAGGTGGTGGCCGACGACGCCATCGCGTTCAATCTGCTAGGGGATCCCACCGAGAGCCCCATTTCCGAATTGCGGCAAGACGTGGTGGCGGCGGTGGGCAAGGCGGTGCACGGCCGCTACCCGGGTGTGCCCCTGATCGCCTATATGGAATCCGGCGGTACCGATGGCATGCACTTTCGCAAGGCGGGCATTCCCACCTGGGCGGTTAGCGGAATCTTCATGGACCCGGACGAGATGTTCGCCCACGGCTTGAACGAGCGCGTGCCGAAGAAGGCTTTTTTCGACGCCCTCGACCACTGGGACATTATACTTCGCGAGCTGGCCGGGCCTTCCGGGAACGGATCGGCCCGAGCGGCCGCCGGGCATTGACCGGGCGGGTCTGGAACCCGCCTGGCTTGTGGCTGTATCGGCGCGCCCCTACAGCCACTTGATGCGCCGGAACAGCAGCAACATCGCGCAGGCGACGCCGGCCATAACCAGCAGCACCCCGAAGTAGCCGAAGCGCAGGTGAAGCTCGGGCATGTGATCGAAATTCATGCCGTAGAGCCCGGCGAGGAAACTCAGCGGCACGAAAATCGCGGTGATGATGGTGAGGATTTTCATGGTGTTGTTGAGCTGGTGGGAGCTGATGGAGATATAGCCTTCCACCAGGTCGCCGCAGATTTCGTAGTACATGTTGCACAGGCTGTAGAGCCGTTCACAGCGGTCGTAGAGATCGCGCCGCAGGTGGTGGCTGTCGTCATCGCCGCTCCCCAGGTGAGGGGTGCCCTGGTGCAGCAGTTGCTCGGTCATGCGCTGGTGGTAACTGAAGATCCGCCGCAGCTTGCGCAGCCGGGAGCGATAGGCCACCAGTTCCTTCATCACCTCGTCGGATTCACCCGCCAGCAGCGCGTCCTCCAGCTCGCCCAGGGTGTCCTCGAATTGCAGCACCCGGTCGAGGTAGCGGCCGCTGGCGAAATGCAGCAGGCGCAGGGCCAGGGTGGGGGGCGAGGCGAGGGAGCGTTCGGCGGGGTCCTCCTCCCAGAAGTGATTGACGCTGACCGACAGCCCCCGGTGCACGGAAATCAGGCAGTTGTCGGCGACCCACAGCCCCACTTGCTGGGGTACCAGGGTCAACTCGTCATCGATGCTGGCAATCCCCCGAAACAACACGAAGGTATAGTCGGCGAAAGCCTCGATCTTCGGCGGGTGGCGGAGGCGGGCGCTGTCGGTGATGGCGAGCTCGTCACAGCCCAGTGACAGCAACAGCTCGCGGACCTGCGGCGTGATCTCGCCCTCGATATCGAGCCACAGGACATCGCCGTCCGCGGCGCGCCACCGCTCCACCAGATGCACATCGCCCGTTTGCTGTTCGCCGTCGGCGGATAGTAACTTGGCTCGTATCATGGTAAACACTTCTGGCTTGTTTGCCCTGGATCATAGCATGGAAGAATTACGACACATCCTTCACACCCCGATCATCGTACTCGGCGATATCAGCATCGACCTGGCCAGGATACTCACGGTCCTGGCCTTTGTCCTGGCGGGCAGCGGCTTTGTGCTGTGGAGCGCCCGTTTTATCCGCAAACAGATGGGCGGGCGTGGCATCGACCCCAACGCCATCCAGCTGGTGTCGCGGGCCTACCTCATCCTGGGCCTGGTATTGCTGGGCCTGGTCACCCTGGACATGTTGAGCGTGCCGCTGACCGCCTTCGCCTTTATTTCCGGCGCGGTGGCGATCGGCGTGGGTTTCGGTGCCCAGAACATCATCAACAACTTCATCAGCGGCTGGATACTGATGTGGGAGCGGCCGATCAAGATCGGCGACTTCCTCGAACTCGGCGAGGTGCGCGGCAGTGTCGAGGCGATCAACACCCGCTCCACCCGCATTCGCCGCGTGGACGGCGTGCATTTGCTGATTCCCAATAGCCAGCTGCTCGAAAACACGGTCACCAACTGGACCCTGGTGGACAGCCTGGTGCGCACCACGGTGCGGGTGGGGGTGGCCTACGGTTCCGACGTGCGCCTCACCGAGCGCCTGATCGCCCAGGCCGCGGCGGAACACCCCGATGTCTTGAAGACACCCGAGAGCATGGTGATTTTCGACGATTTTGGCGACAGCGCCCTGATTTTCGAACTCAATATCTGGATTTATGCCACCGCTGATCGGGGCCTGCGCATGATACGCAGCGACTTGCGCTTCAGCATCGATGCGCTGTTTCGCGAGCATGGCGTGGTTATTGCCTTCCCCCAGCGGGACCTGCACATCGACGGGGAGCTGCGCCTGCTGAGGGATTG
This sequence comes from Parahaliea mediterranea, assembly GCF_017255185.1. Taxonomy (GTDB): domain Bacteria; phylum Pseudomonadota; class Gammaproteobacteria; order Pseudomonadales; family Halieaceae; genus JAFKCZ01. The sequence goes on along the minus strand of NZ_JAFKCZ010000012.1, from coordinate 36,472 downwards.
ACGCGCAGTGGCGCGGCTGGCCTATACTTCGGGATATGTGCCAGCGAAAGATAACAGCGTGACACGGCTACTGGGCCTGCTGCTATACGGCTTGCTGTGGGTCGCACCGGGCCTGGCCGCGGCGCAGCCGCCTCCCGGTGCCATCTGGCAGGTGAGCATCGAGGGCGCGGTGGGGCCGGCCACGGCCGATCACATGATCCGCGGGATCGAGGCCGCGGCGGAGGCCGGGGCCAGCCTGGTGATCCTGCGCATCGATACGCCCGGGGGGCTCGATTCCGCGATGCGCGACATGGTCAAGTCGATCCTGGCCGCGCCGTTGCCGGTGGTTGGCTACGTGGCCCCCAGTGGCGCCCGGGCCGCCAGCGCCGGTACCTATATCCTCTACGCCACCCATATAGCCGCGATGGCCCCGGGCACCAATCTCGGTGCGGCCACGCCGGTGCAGATGGGCACGCCCGGGCCGCCGAGCCTGCCGCAAGCCCGCGACGAGCGCCGCGAGGACGGCGGCGGGAGTGAGGGAGAAGGGGGTGAGGGCGAAGTGCGCGACGGCAAGGGCAAAGGCGCCGACGCGCCGGCGTCGCCGCAACCGGGCACGGCCATGGAACGCAAGGTTATCAATGACGCGGTGGCCTATATCCAGGGTCTGGCGGAGTTGCGTGGACGCAATGCCGCCTGGGCTGAAAAAGCGGTCCGCGAAGGGGCGAGCCTGCCGGCGTCCGCGGCGCTCGAGCTGGGCGTCATCGACCTGGTGGCGGATTCGCGCGAGGATTTGCTGGCGGCGCTCGACGGGCGCGAGGTCACGGTCGGCGACCGCGGCCTCACCCTGGCCACCGAGGGCGTGGCCCTGCACGAGCACGCCGTGGACTGGCGCAGCGAGTTCCTGGCGGTCATTACCAACCCCAATATCGCCTACCTGCTGATGCTGGCGGGCATCTATGGCCTGTTGATCGAATTTTACAACCCGGGAGTCGGCCTGCCGGGAGTCGTGGGGGCGGTGAGCCTGCTGCTGGCGATGTACGCCTTCCAGGTACTGCCGGTGAGTTACGCGGGGCTGGGCTTGATCCTGTTGGGCGTGGCCCTGATGGCGGCGGAGGCCTTCGCCCCGAGTTTCGGGATTCTCGGCCTGGGGGGGATCGTGGCTTTCGTGGTGGGCTCGATCATGCTCATGGATACCGAGCTGCCCGCTTACCAGGTGGCGTTGCCGATGATCATCGCCATAACCGTGTTCAGCGCGGGGCTGTTGATCTTCGCCCTGGGGATGCTGGCCAGGAGCCGCAGCCGGGCCCTGGTCAGCGGGGTGGAGCGACTGCTGGGGCAGCGCGCGGTGGTGCAGCGCAGCGAAGGCAGCGACGCCTATGTGTGGCTCGACGGCGAGTTGTGGCATGCCCGCGGCGACGTCGACCTGGCGCCCGAGGACGAGGTGGAGGTTACCGCCGTCGACGGCCTGACCGTCGAGGTACGCAAAACCGGAGGGAGAGCGACAGATGTTTGAATTCGAGTATTTTGGGGCCATGCTGCTGTTTCTGGTGATCGGCCTGCTGGTTTCCATGTTCCGCGTGCTGCGCGAGTACGAGCGCGGCGTGATTTTCATGCTGGGCCGCTTTTACAAGGTCAAGGGGCCCGGCCTGATCATCATCATCCCCGTGCTGCAGCAAATGGTGCGGGTGGATTTGCGCACCGTGGTCATGGATGTGCCCACCCAGGACGTGATTTCCCGGGACAATGTGTCGGTGCAGGTCAACGCGGTGATCTATTTCCGCGTCATGGACCCGGAGCGGGCCATCATCCAGGTGGAGAATTACCTGGAGGCCACCAGCCAGTTGTCCCAGACCACCCTGCGCTCGGTGCTGGGCCAGCACGAGCTGGACGACATGCTGGCGGAACGCGACAAGCTCAACAACGACATCCAGCACATCCTCGACAAGCAGACCGAGGCCTGGGGCATCAAGGTGGCCAATGTGGAGATCAAGCACGTGGATCTCAACGAGTCCATGGTGCGGGCCATCGCCAAGCAGGCGGAGGCCGAGCGCGAGCGCCGGGCCAAGGTGATCCACGCCCTGGGCGAATCCGAGGCGGCGGAGAAACTCGCCAACGCCGCCGAGACGCTCTCCACCCAGGACCAGGCCATACAGCTGCGCTACCTGCAAACGCTGGTGGAAATCGCCGGCGACAAAAGTTCCACCATCGTCTTCCCCCTGCCGGTGGATATGCTGCAGAAGTTGCGGAGCTAGAGCTGGGCCACCTTGATTTGTCCCGGGTAGGCGCGGCCAATGACGCAGGCTGTTTTTAATCAGCCTGCCGGGCTGGAACCTCGGTTATAATCCGGTGGTCTTGACTACATACTGCGAGAGGAGCAGACCATGGACCTGATTGAAATGGGCGCCCAGCTGTTGTCGGAAAAACTGGGCCTGAATGTCGACCCCGCCACCATTACCGCCGCACTGGGCCAACTGCTGGGCGATGGGCAGGGCAACCTGGACCTCGCCGGATTGGCCAGCCGGATGACCGAAAACGGAGGCCTCGAGGCGATTCTCGGCTCCTGGCTGGGTGACGGGTCCAACAGTCCGATCTCGGCGGACAGCATTCTGGGCTTGTTGGGGGAGGGCCGGGTGTCCGACTTTGCCGGTCAGGTCGGCACCGACACCGGCAGCGCGGCCCAGGGCCTGTCGGAGGTCCTGCCCCAGCTGATGGACAAGGCCAGCAGCGGCGGCAATCTGCTGTCCTCGGTCGGTGGCCTGGGCGGCCTGATGAACGCGGCGGGTTCGCTGTTCAAGTCCTGAGCCGGTCGGATCCATGGTCGATAGGCGCTCCCTCGGCTCTCAACTGGCTGGGAACGTGTCCGTGTAGGGCCGAATTCATTCGGCCACCCGCGCGCGGCGATCGCGCGCGGAGCCAGTGTGAGCGCCGCCGCACAATCCCGATCGGGGCCTTGCAATTTTCCAGTCCTGGAGTACCTTGATAGGTAGCTGTTGTTGGCGCGGAAGGACACCCGCCAGCGGCAGCCTTGAGTTCCGAGGCAACAGCCTGCGCGCCCAAGCAACAGCCTTGAGCACGTATGCAAAGGACTCAAGCGGCAATCTGTACAGTGCGTGAATCAGCTCATGGAGGGGCGACGCATGCGGGAATATATCGACAACACCAGCCAGTCCGAAGTCCTAGGCCGTCTTGGCCTGCCGCCGATTCCCTACCCCCTGCCCAGCGACCTGCGGGTTGAAGCCATTGAGCATTCCGATGATCCCCCGGTGGCGCGCCTGCTTTACTGGTTGCAGTTGTGCAGTGCCCAACCCGGCGCGGACTGGCTGGGCCTGGAATACGCCATGCAGCGGTTGCTGCAGCAGCTGGTGGCGGAGCCCCCGGTGGCCAGTGTTGCAAAAGCGGTGCCGGAGAACCGGGTGGCAAGTTCCGAGCACTGGTGGCTCGAGCTCGACGCGGTGCCCCTGGACCGAGAACTGGTCACCCTGGAGCGCGACGGCTATATGCTGGCGGCGCTGGCGCCAAATATCGACTCCAGACTTGTGGTGTCGGCCTATCGCCCGCTGGATGCCCACAGCCTGCGGATGCTGACCGGTCTCGCCGCCCATCCACATCCGCGACTGGGGGTGGCGATGCGCGAGAACAACTGGGAGCTGGCGGTGGACGCCGCCGCCGGCGCGGAAAATTTCCTGGCTTCCGAGCAGGGCGGGGCCTACCTGGCTCACTGGCCGCGGGGGCTGGGGGGCGCGGTGGCGGACGATGTGCAGACGCCCCTGGCGCCGGAGTTCGTCGACGCCCAGCTGCAAGTCTACCAACGCTTTGCGCGCGCGGCGGCGCCGGACTCGTAAGCCCGCGCTGGTTTATGCCAGAATGCGGCGGTTCGTTCCAGGAGCCGTGCCATGTCTTCCACAACGCCCAAGCCTGTCCCCGCAGCGATGCGCTGCGTTGAAATCGCCACCGCCGGTGGCCCCGAGGTCCTGACGCCAGCCCAAAGGCCAGTGCCGCAACCCGGCCCCGGCCAGCTGTTGATCGAGGTGGCCGCCGCCGGTGTCAATCGGCCCGACGTGGCCCAGCGACAGGGTCGCTACCCGCCGCCTGCCGGCGCCTCCGACCTGCCCGGCCTCGAGGTGGCCGGGTGTGTGGCGGCGCTGGGCGAAGGGGTGACGGGCTGGCGGGTCGGCGACCCGGTGTGCGCCCTTACCAATGGCGGCGGTTACGCGGCCTACGCGGCGGCACCCGCCGGGCAGTGCCTGCCAATCCCCGACGGCCTGGACGCCGTGGCGGCGGCGGGCCTGCCGGAAACCTACTTCACCGTGTGGAGCAACGTATTCGAGCGCGGCGCGCTGCGGCGGGGCGAGAGCCTGCTGGTGCACGGCGGCAGTTCCGGTATCGGCGTGAGCGCCATCCAGCTCGCCCGCGCGCGCGGCGCGCGGGTGTTCGCCACCGCGGGCAGTGAGCAGAAATGCCGGGCCTGCGAGGAACTGGGGGCGGAACTGGCGGTGAACTACCGGCAGCAGGATTTTGTCGAGGTGCTCCGCGAGGCCACCGGCGGCGCGGGGGTCGATGTGATTCTGGACATGGTGGGCGGGGATTACGTCGACCGCAACCTGAAACTCGCGGCCCCCGATGGCCGTATCGTCAATATTGCCTTCCTGCAGGGCTTCGAGACCCGCGTGAATTTCGTGCCGCTGTTGACGAAGCGGCTGACCCTGACCGGCTCCACGCTGCGCCCCAGGTCGCCCGAATACAAGGCCGGCATTGCCGATGCGCTGCGGCGCGACGTGTGGCCGCTGTTTGTCGAAGGCGCGCTCCAGCCGGTGGTGGCGCGGACCTTCCCCCTGGAGGAGGCCGCCGGGGCCCACGCGCTGATGGAAAGCAGTGGGCATATCGGCAAGATCATTCTGACCCTGTAGGGTCTCAACGATTGCCCTGGCAGGCGGTTTTTCAGCGGCCTGTCAGGGCGGCGCCTCGCCATTGGCCTGTCCCCGCGACCAGGCCTGGAACGCGCCGTAGTCGCGATGCAGCCGTTCCGGCGCCCCGGTCCAGAGCCGGCCGTCGCGGGTCAGGTCGGGATTGCAGATCAGGTCCATGACTTCCCGGTCGGCCTCGGGGTCGATACCCATGTCCCGGTACAGGCTATCGAGGTCACGCAGGTTGTCGCAGGCCAGTGTCAGTTCGTATGCGGTGACTCCCACCACCACGGCCCAGCCCAGCAGGGGCACCGCCTCGGCGGGCAGGGAGCCGATATTCGCCGCGGCGGATTTCACGGTGCGCGCGCGTATATTGCCGCCCACCTTGCGCAACTGGCGTTGCTGCAGGGCCAGGCGCTTTTTCTGCGCGGCCAGCTGGCGCGCCTGGGTGCGATTGCGGGTTTCCAGTTGCGCGTGAACCGTGCTCACCCCGAGCGCGCCCAACAGGCCCGACAGGGCCGCGGTGGCGGCGCTCCAGGTCAGGGTCAGGATATTGCTGGCCAGCAGTGCGATAAAGGCGGCGATGACGAGGCCGCGGCGCAACAGGGTAAACACCGGACCGTCGCTCAGGCGTCGTCGCCGAACCAGCGCCGCGCGCGTTCGGCGGCCTGCGCGCGGACGCCATCGTCGATGTAGCGGGCCACGGTGACGAAGGCCAGTGCGAGGACCCCGAGGTCATCGCTGTAGCCCACCACGGGGGTGATGTCGACCACGGCGTCGAAGGGCGCGATGAAGTAGCCCAGCGCGCCGTAGATGGTCGCCCTGGCCCAGGCCGGCGTCTCGTCGCGCCGGGCGGCGTAGTACATCAGCAGGGCCTTCTCCACCAGTTCGCGCCCGGCGGCGCCGGCGTATTGGCCCAGCTTGCGCCAGAAGCCAGCCTCGCTGTAGTGCCCGGCGTGACGCGTTGTTTCCAGCTCTCCTCGATACGACATCGTACTCACCTGCTACTGCTGTCCGGCCACGTGGCAGTGTAGCGGTTGCCCCGCGATTCCCACAACGCTTTGGACACGCGTAGCGCGGGGCTGTTCCCCGGTGCGGTTTCGCCGCGTCGCTCCGCGCTGGAACCGGGTCGCGGGGCAATGCCAATAAAAACACCCGGGATAAGTACAAATGATAATGATTCGTGTTTATAATCTCCGACCATGACGAGATTACGCACACCTGATTGGCTGGGTTCCGTCCGGCAGTGGCACTGGGTCAGTTCGGCCCTGTGCCTGGTCGGTCTGCTGCTGTTCGCGGTAACCGGCATCACCCTGAACCACGCCGGGCAGATCGAGGCCAGACCGGTGACCACAACCGTGGAGCAGGCCCTGCCCGATGCGCTATTGCAGTCGCTGCGACAGCAGGCCGGCGCCGAGGGCGCCCCGGAGGAGGCGAGGTTACCCACCGCGTTGCGGCACTGGCTCGGGGAGCGCGCCATCGCCACCGGGGGCCGCCTGGCGCAGTGGAGCGTCGATGAAATCTACCTGGCCATGCCGCGCCCCGGGGGAGACGCCTGGCTGGCCATCGACCTGCGCGCCGGCGAGTTGCTTTACGAGGACACCGACCGCGGTGTGATCTCCTATCTCAACGACCTGCACAAGGGGCGCAATACCGGCGTTGCCTGGCGATGGTTTATCGACCTTTTCTCCGTCGCCTGCCTGGTTTTTACCGCAACCGGCCTGTGGCTGTTGCTGCGCCACGGCGCCGCGCGGCCCGCCACCTGGCCGGTGGCGGGGCTGGGGCTGGTGATCCCGGTGCTGCTGGCCATCCTGTTCGTCCACCGTTAATCGAGGAAGTTATGTCGCGAAGTTTCAGTCGTGCACTGGCCGCGTTCGCCCTGGCGGGCACCACCGCCGCCAACGCGCAAAGCCTGTCGGTCGATCTCGAGGTGCCGCGCCTGCGCGTCGCCGAGTACCACCGCCCCTATATCGCCCTGTGGGTTGCCCGGGAGGACAATTCGGTGGCCGCCAACCTGGCGGTTCTCTACGACGTGGCGATGGCGGACGAGGAGGGCGAGAAGTGGCTCAAGGACATGCGCCAGTGGTGGCGTCGCACCGGCAGGAGCCTGTCATTGCCGGTGGATGGCCTGAGCGGCGCGACGCGCGGTCCGGGCCGGCACGAATTTGTGTTCAGCGACAAGCTCGCCGACCTCCAGCCCGGGCAATACCGCCTGCTGGTGGAGGCCGCGCGCGAGGTCGGTGGCCGGGAAATGCTGGAGATTCCCTTCCAGTGGCCGCCGGCACAAGGCAGTGAACAGCGTGTCGCCGGCGGGCAAGAGCTGGGCGAGGTGGTGTTGACGCTACAGCCCCGTACACCGTAAGCCGGGTTGTGCCGTGTCTCTTCGGTCGCGGCGCACGGTCATGCCGTCGCCCTCGAGGTCGAGCGCCGGTTTTGCCGCCACCTTTCAGTAAGTCCAATTTTTCAGCAAACACATAGGAGTGAACATGAACAAGACCCTTGCCGCGCTCGCCATCCTGGCGGGCCTCAGTTCCCTGGTGGCGCCGGCCCAGGCCCATCGCGCCTGGATCCTGCCTGCCGCCACGGTACTGTCCAGCGAGGACCCCTGGGTCACTTTCGACGCCGCGATTTCCAACGATATCTTCCATCCGGACTATCACGCCCTGGGGCTGGAGGGTGTCGAGGTGGCCGGGCCCAATAGCGAGGCGGTTGCCCTGCAAAACCCCCACACGGGCAAGTACCGCAGCACCTTCGACCTCGCCCTGGCGCGGGCCGGCACCTACAAGGTCTACCGCGCCAGCAACGGCCCCACCGCCACCTGGACCGAGAACGGCGAGCGCCGGCGCTGGCCCGGTCGCGGCGCGAGCCCGGCCCCCGGTGACTTTGAACGCGAGGTCCCGATGGATGCGCAGGACCTGAAGATCACCCAGAGCTCCTGGCGGATCGAGACCTTTGTCACCGCCGGCCAACCCAATGAAACTGCGCTGGCGCCGGGCAACATCGGCCTGGAATTGGTCCCGGTGACCCATCCCAACGACCTCTACGTCGGTGAGCCGGCCAGCTTCCGGCTGCTTATCGACGGCGAGCCCGCCGCTGGCGCCAAAGTGAGCGTGCTGGCGGCGGGCATGCGCTACCGCGACAGCCAGCTCGCGATCGAGCTCACCGCTGACGAGGCGGGCCTGGTGGTCATCGACTGGCCGCGGGCGGGCATGTACTTCCTGGAGGCGGACTACGCCGACGACCGCGCGCGGGCCCCTGCCACCGCGCGTCGCGGCGCCTATGCCGCCACCTTCGAGGTGCTGCCGCTCTAATATGGAGGTGTCCGCCGCGCAAGTGCTACAGGCCGGTGCGGCCCTGCTCGCCTATGCCGCGCTGTGTTGGTACTACCTGGTGCGCCCCCGCGGGGGGGCGTTGCCGCAGCGGGGAGCGGTGCTGGTGGGTTATGCCAGCCAGGGCGGGGAGGCGGAGCGGATCGCGCGCTGGCAGGCCGGGATACTGGCCAGTCAGGGGCCGGTCGCGGTCCAGCCCCTGAACCAGATCGATGACCGGCGTTTGCAAGGCGCCAGCCTGGCGCTGTTCGTGGTCAGCACCTACGGCGAGGGCGAGCCCCCGGACAATGCCCTGCGTTTTGCCCGCCGTTGGACCCGGGGCGCCAACGGCCGCGACCTGTCCCATTTGCATTTCGCCGTGCTGGCGCTGGGCGACAGTAATTACCGCCATTTTTGCGGCTTCGGCCTTGCCCTGGAGCGGGGACTGCGCGAACACGGTGGCCGCGCCATGTTCGATGCGGTGATGGTGGATCGCCTGCAGGACACGCAGTTGGCCGCGTGGCGGCAACAGCTCCTCGCCTGCGGGGTGGGCGAGGGCGCGGTCGCGCCAGTGCCGGCGCCACCCGCTGGCGGCGCATGGGACGGCCGCCTGGTGGAGCGCCGGGTGCTCAACGCGGGTTCGCCGGGGGCGCCGGTGTTTCACCTGCGCCTTGCCTGCCCGGCGTCGGGCCCCGTTGACTGGCAAGCCGGCGATATCGCCGTGCTCTCGATTCCGGACCCGGTGGGACGCGGGGCGGTGGTGACGCGCGAATACTCTATCGCCTCGTTGCCGGGGGACGGCACGCTGGATCTGGTGGTCAGGCAGGTGCGCAAGGACGACGGTGCTTTGGGCATCGGCTCCGGCTGGCTTACCGCGGGGCTTGCACTAGGCCAGGCGGTGACGGTGAATGTGCGCGGCAACCCCGCATTTCACGCGCCGCCGGCGGAGCGGCCGATGATCCTCATTGGCAACGGCTCCGGTATTGCCGGCCTGCGCGCTCACCTGCGCCACCGCGAATGTCTCGGGGCGCGGCGCAACTGGCTGGTTTTTGGCGAACGCACCCGGCGCCACGACCGCCTGTTCGACGCCGAACTGGGGGCCTGGCGGGACGGCGGTCACCTGGAACGGCTGGACCGCGTTTTCTCCCGCGACGGCGGCGCTCAGCGCTATGTGCAGGACCTGCTGCGCGACCGGTTGGAGCCGCTGCGCGCCTGGCTCGACGCCGGCGCCGCGATCTACGTCTGCGGCAGCGCGCGGGGCATGGCGCCGGCCATCCACCGCCTGCTGCTGGATCTGCTGGGAGAGGCCGGGCTGGAGGCGCTCACCCTGGAGGGCCGCTACCGCAGGGATGTCTACTGACGCGGCGAGCCTGTTCCCGTCAGGCGAAAAGCCAGCGCCGTAGCTCGTCGAGGTTTTCCACGATGATCTGCTGCGCCTCGGCCCCGGCGCGCGATTCCACCGGATCGATGTGCAAGAGCTTGAGCGCGTAGGGCACGAGCTTGCCGCGGGTGGTGATTTCCAGGGCCCCGTTTTCCATGCCGTAGTCCACCGCCACCACCTGTTGCTGGTCGGGGCGCAGTCGCGGGTCCGGCACCACGCGGATGGTGGCGGGGGTGTTCCATTCGCTGTCGCCGTCGAGGCCGTGTTCCGACGGCTCCATGATCTCCGGCTCGTCGCGGAATCGGCTCAACACGAAGTCGCGGTACTCCCGGTTCTTCTCGCACCAGGCGCGCACGTGCCAGCGCAGGCCGGTGTACACCAGGGTGTGGGGGACGATAATGCGCCCCTGGCGATCGGGGTTGTTGATCGAGACATAGTCCACCTCCAGGCGCCGTTGCTGTCGCGCCGCCTGCATGATCGGCCGCAGGACCGCCGGCGACACATCGCGCACCGGCACCGACAGCACCTCGACATTGGCCACGTTGAGGGCCAGGGACTCGAACACGTTCGACAGCTCGTTGTTGCGCGCCATCAGGTGGAGGTATTCGTCCGCCAGGCCGCGGGTTACCCGGGGCTGGAACCCCGGGGTTGGTTTATAACCCTTGAGGTACTTGTCGTACTCCAGGTTGCCCGGGCCGATGTCGCGGATGTAATTGTTGATGTCCTTGCTGGCCTGCTGGCGGCCGATACCGAAGGTATCGCAGAGGTGACGGGTGGTCAGGCGTCCCTCCCACAGTACCAGGGTTTCGATAAAACGGTAGCGCACCAGCAGATCCCAGCGAATGGGCCACTTCTTCCGGTCCGGCATGGATGGCAACTCCCCTCGGGCTCAATTACCCTATAGCCTACTATGTTAGCTTACTACGGCAGCTTACTACGTTCGCCTACGACATTGGGGAGACAGGGTACTCAAGTGAATGACCGGCGCAAGCACAAGGCCTGGACACAAGGCGGCGCGTGATGAAAGCGCGCCCTGACCTGCGGGATATCTACCGGCTTGCGGACCAGCTGGAACGCGACCGGGAAAGGCCCCTGGACGAGCTGAAACAGCGCGACCATGCGATTGCCGCCGATTGCCGGCACGGGGCCGACCCCGAGCTGTTGTTGCACTGGCTGGATCGCCTGGCGCCGCGAGGTGACAGGGATAGCCGCGAGGGCTCGGTGGCACTGTACCTGTCGCGGCTGTTGTGCCCGCTGCTGGGCTTTGGCGCCATGGCCGGTTTCCTGCTGGGCAGCGCCCGCGGCTTGGTCAATGTGTTGATACTGCTGGGTGTGTTCGTGGTGTTGCAGGTCCTGGCCAGCCTGGGCGCGGCGGTGGGTCTGTTGCGCACGGCCTCCGGCCATGTCCCGGCCGCGCTGCCCGCCAGCCCCGCGCGCTGGGTGGCCGGGCGCAGCCTGCCCGACGACCGCTACTTGCGGGAGGCTGGCGGTGTGCTGCGGTTGCTGTTCCTGCGCTTCGGCCAGGAGTGGGGAGCCCTGTTTACCCTGGGCGCGCTACTGGCCTTTGTACTGGTGCCGGCGCTGTCGGATTTCAGTTTCGTCTGGGGGTCGACCTTTCCCCTGGGCGAAGGTGTGATGCAGGGCCTGGTCGATACCCTGGCGGCGCCCTGGTCGACGCTGTTGCCGGGGGCGACGGTGCCGCCGGAGGTGGTGGCCAACAGCCGCTACCATCCGGCCCTGGTTGACCTCGACCGGGTGGGCATCGAGAGCATGCGCGGCTGGTGGGGGTTTCTCTTTATGTGCTTGCTCGGCTATGCGCTGCTGCCGCGTATACTGCTGTGGTTGGTCGCGCGCTGGATTGCGCCGCGACTGCTGCGCCGTACATTCCTGGGCTACCCGGGCGCCGAGCTGGTGTTGAGCCGCATGCGCCAGCCCCTGGTGCGGACCCAGGCCCGGGCGGGGGAGGGGGCGGACGACAAGGGCGGGGCCGCCGCGACCGCGCCAGCCCATGATGTGACGCTGGACGGCAAGCTCCTGCTGCTGGACTGGGGCGACGCCCTCGCGGGCGAGCCGCCATCGGGTTTTGAGGAGCTGCTGGCGGTGGGCGCCGGCAACAGCGTGGTGATCGGCCGCGGCACCCTGGAGGAGGACCGGCGGCGCTTGCACGATCGCTCGGGCGCTGGTTTCGATCACCTGCTGGTCGTGGTCAAGTCCTGGGAGCCGCCGATGGCGGAGCTGGCGGACCTGCTGGAAACCCTGCGCGGGATTCCGCGCTGCACGCTCTACCTCTTGCCCCTGCCGGGCAAGGCCGTGCCCCATCGGAAGGTCGAGGATTGGCGGGCCTTCACCCGCGGCCTGCCCTTCGCCGCGGTCGACGTGCGCCTGCTGAACCGGGTGGCCGCCGCGTGAGCCTGCCCAGTTTCGCGGTTGTGGGGCGCCCCAATAAGGGCAAGTCGAGCATCGTGGCCACCCTGGCCCGGGACGACTCGGTGTATATCGACGCCAGGGCGGGCTCGACCCGCAAGGCGCGGGTCTTTCCGATGGAGGTCAACGGGGAGACGCTGTATCAACTGGTGGACACCCCGGGCATTCAGCGGGCGCGGGCGGTACTCGACTGGTTGCAGGCCCACTGCGTCGACGCCGCCGCGCGGCCGCGAACGGTGCGCGATTTTGTCGAGCAACACCGGGGCGACCCGCGTTTTGCCGACGAATGCGAACTGCTGGCGCCCATCGTCGCGGGCGCCGGCATTATCTACGTGGTGGACGGCTCGGTGCCCTTCGGCGCCGACTACGAAGCGGAAATGGAAATCCTGCGCTGGACCGGGCGCCCGAGCCTGGCGGTGATCAATCCCATCGACAACGACGACTACGCCGAGGAATGGTCCGCGGGCCTCGGCCAGTTCTTCCGCACCGTGCGCAGCTTCGACGCCCATCGCGCCGAACACGCCAAGCAACTGGAGTTGCTGGAGCTGTTCGGCCACCTGGACCCCGACTGGCAGGATGCGCTCCGCCGCGCGGTGCAGGTACTCGAGGACGAGCGCGCCGGCCAGCACCACGGCGCCAGCCTGCTGATCGCCGACCTGATTGTCGACGCCCTCGGATTCAGTACCTCCCGGCGATTGCCGGAGGGCGCCCCCGTCGAGCCGGTGCAACAAGCCCTGGCCGCGAGCTATCGCCGGCAACTGGCCGAGCGGGAGCGCCGCTGCCGGCGGCGGGTGGAGGAGGTGTACCACTACCACAACCTGCAGCGCAGCGAGGGCGGACTGGCGCTGGAGGACTCCGACCTGTTCAACGTGGAAAACTGGTACCTGTGGGGCCTGAACCGGACTTCGCTGACACTGGTGGCCTCGTCGGCCGGGGCGCTGCTCGGCGGCGGTGCCGGCATGGTGGTGGATGGCGCCACCGGCGGCTTGCTGGGTGGCCTCGCCACCCTGACCAGCGGCGCGGTGGGAGCCATCTCAGGGGGCGTCGGTGCCCGGCGTTACGCCGACGAGATTGCCCGCATACAGATCAAGGGCATTCCCACCGGGGGCAAGTTGCTTACGGTGGGCCCCAGCCGCAATCTCAATTTTCCCTTTGTGCTGCTGGGGCGGGCCCTGTTGCACCACCGGCTGTTGTGCCATCGCACCCACGCCGATCGCAGTGCCCTGGCCCTGGACGAGGCCCTTTTGGAACAGGTGGATGAGCGGGATCGCCGCGCCCTGGCGCGATTGTTCGCCGACCTGCGCGCCGGCAAGCGCGCCACCGAGCGCCGGACGCAGCTGGGGGAAATGCTGCTGGCCTGGTGCCAGCAGCACGATATGTAGGGCGCAATTCATTGCGCCGCCGTTTGGCGGGGTTGGTCGAATGAATTCGACCCTACAGGGTGGGCGCCGGTTGTGCCCGCTGTAGGGCGCAATTCATTGCGCCGCCGTTTGCTGGGGCGGTCGAATGAATTCGACCCTACAGGGTGGGCGCCGGTTGTGCCCGCTGTAGGGCGCAATTCATTGCGCCGCCGTTTGCTGGGGCGGTCGAATGAATTCGACCCTACAGGGTGGGCGCCGGTTGTGCCCGCTGTAGGGCGCAATTCATTGCGCCGCCGTTTGCTGGGGCGGTCGAATGAATTCGACCCTACAGGGTGGGCGCCGGTCGAGCCCACTGTAGGGCGCAATTCATTGCGCCGCCGTTTGCCGGGGGCGGTCGAATGAATTCGACCCTACAGTGGGGGCTCACTTTGTTCAGCGGATATCCGACTCCGGCTTGCCCTGCCAGTAGAAGGGCGCGAGTGTGCTGTCGCCGGTGTGTTGCTCGGCCAGGTCGGTTGCCCGGTACATCCGCCCGTTCAGCAGTACGTGACTGATGTGGTCGGTGTGGCGGATATCCTCCAGCGGGTTGGCGTCCAGGATCACCAGGTCCGCCAGTTTACCGGCTTCCAGGGACCCCAGGTCGCGGTCCATGCCCAGGTAGGTGGCGGGGTTGATGGTGGCCGCCGACAGGGCCTCCATGGGACTGAAGCCGCCGCGGGCGAAGCTCCACATCTCCCAATGGGTAGCCAGCCCCTCCCGCTGGCCGTGACCGCCGGTGTTGACCATGATGCCCTGGTTCAGCAGCACCTTGGCCGCGGCCGCGGCGTCGTCGTCCCGGTAGTCCGCTTCCGGCGCCATCGGCCGGCGCACCGAGCGCGGCTGCAGCACTGAGGGCGGCACGAAGTTGGCGAGGATCGGGTGCTTCCACACCTCGGTGTCCTGGTAGTAATAGTCCTCCGAGGTCAACCCGCCAAAGGTCACCACCAGGGTCGGCGTGTAGCCGGCCTGGGACTGGGACCAGTACTGGCTGACGTCCTCGTACATCGGCAATACCGGCACGTTGTGCTCAATGCCGGTGATGCCATCGCCGATCAGGCCCATGTCCTGGTGGTACAGCGAGCCGCCCTCGGCCACCGACATCAGGCCTTCCTGACGCGCGGCCTCGATCACCTGCTGGCGCTGTTCGCGCCGCGGCTGGTTGTAGTTCTTCACCGAGATGGCGCCCTGCGCCTTGAGTCGGCGTACGTGGGCCAGGGCGTCCTCCAGGCTGCTCACCGGTGACCAGTAGGTGCTTTTGGCGCCGTAGATGATCTCCGCGGTGGAGAATATCCGCGGGCCGAGAATCAGCCCCGCGTTGCGGTATTCCGCCGCGGCGAACACCAGGTTGGCGGCGCTGGAGGGGTTGTGCACCGTGGTCACCCCGAGGGCGAGGTGGGCCAGCAGGTCCCAGTTCTGCTGCGGAATGATCTCGCCGTCGCCGTAGGGACCGTGGGCGTGGATGTCGACCAGGCCCGGGATAATGGTTTTGCCGCTCAGGTCGACCGTGCGATAGCCGTCAGGAACCGTTACCCGGTCGCTGTCGCCCACGGCTTGAATGCGGTTGTCCTCGATCAGCACCGTGCCCCGTTCGTGTACCGCGCGCTCGCCGTCCATGGTAATGACCCGCGCATTGACCAGCGCCAGCCGGCCCTCCGGTTTCGCCGCCGGCACCGTAACCGACAGGTCGGTGCCGCTGTCGCTGTCGGGGGGCGTGAAACCCTCCGCCAGGGCCGCGTCCACCGCCACGGTTTTCAGCCGCGGGCCGACCGACCAGCTGACCGCGCTGCCGTCGGCATTCCAGTACAGGTAGGTGCCGCCCACGCGGCTCAACTTGACTACCGGGAAGGCGGGCTTGTCGGCGTCGAGTTCCACCGCCTTGCCGCTGGGCAGCAGCGCCGCCAGGTACATGTGATGGCTGTTCTCGAAGGCCACGTGGCGCCCGGTGGGCGCCATGCGGATGCTGGTGGCGAATTCGGCCTGGGCCAGCTCGCGCACGTCGTGGCCCTCCAGGGTCATCGACAGCAGCTTGGTGACCGCGGTGCTGCTGCCGCGGCCGGAAGCGGTGTCGGCGCGTTCCTGCACGTACAGGCGCGCCGGGTCCGGACCGAAGTGCGGGTCGGTGCCGCGCTTGCCGACGAAGCGCGCGTCGCCGCCGTCGATGTCCATCAGGTAGATGCCGGGTTTGATATCCCAGGCGGGATTGAGCAGTTCCGATCCCGCGCGCTTGCGAAACGCCAGGGTTTCGCCGCGCGGGTCGATGGCCAGCTCGGTGAACTGGCCGCGCAGATTCCCCAGCTCGCGGGACTTGCCGCCGCGGGCGCTGACCCGGCGGATCGAGGACAGCTCGCTGTCGTTCCAGCGCAGGAAATACACGCTATCGCCGTCGGGGGACCACACCGGGGCGTAGTCAAAACCGTTGCCGCTGTCGGAGCTAAGGAGCTTGGGCTCGCGGTCGCCGTGCTTGATGTACAGGCGCCCCAGGGCTTCGAACACCACTGCCTCGCCATCGGGGGAGGGCTGGGCAAAGCGCACCATGCGGGTGTCCACCGATTCCGGCGCCACCTCGACCTCGAAGCGCGGTACCGGGTAGATGTCGCGCTGGTCTTTGACATGGAAGGGAATCTCTTCCAGCGCGCCATCGGCGACGCTGAGTTTCCACAGCTTGCCGCCGGCCCAGAATACCAGCCGCCGGCTGTCGGGGGTCCAGTCCATGTTGGGGTACAGGCCGTGCACCGCCCAGGTTTCCTGCATGTCCAGGTCGAGCTTGTCGTGGACCATGCGCTCCTCGCCGGAGGCCAGGTCCATGACGAACAGGCGGGACTGGGCGCGCACGCGCTTGACGTAGGCCAGCCACTTGCCGTCGGGGGAGGGGGTGGGCCTGACCGCGCCGCCGGGGCCGCCGGCCACGGTGGTGACCTCGCCACTGTCCAGGTCCACGCGACGGATCTGGAACAGCTCGGTGTTGCTGTCCTGGTGGTAGATGAAGGTGTCGCCGGGGGTGGTGTTCAGGGTGTAGTAAATGCCCGAACCGTCCGCCGTGAACATGGGTTCGCCCTGTTCCTTCTGGAAGGTCTTGCTGGGGCGCGCCACCACCTGCTGGCCGCTGTTGTTGTCGCCGCCGGCGGCGTAGTAGAGCCAGATCTCGCCGGTGCCGAGGGAGCGCGAGGTGGTGAAGTGCTTGCGCGCGGCGATGTACTGCCCGTCGGGGCTCCAGCTGGGGTTGTTCAGCAGGCGGAACTGCTCGAAGGTCACCTGGTGAAAGTCGCCGCTTTCCAGGTCGAGGGTCCAGATATTGTCGCCCCCGGCGCGATCCGAGGTGAAGGCGATGCGCCGGCCGTCGGGGCTGTAGCGCGGCTGCATGTCCCAGGCGTGTCCGGAGGTCAGGGATTGGGCCTCGCCGCCAGCGATCGGAATGCGGTAGATGTCGCCCAGCAGGTCGAACACCACCTGCTTGCCGTCCGGGGACACGTCGAGGCTCATCCAGGTGCCCTCGGTCACGTCCAGGCTGGCGCGCCTGGCGGATACCGAGTAGTCCGGTTGCCCGACGTCCCAGGTTGGAGTCTCGTCGCTGGCGGAAAGGTGGGCCGGCAGTGCCATCAGGCCCGCCAGCGCGAAAGAAAATGTCAGTCTCATGGATAAATCCGTCGGCTTGTTGTCGAAGGTGCAGTGATCCATACTGCTATGCGGCCGTACCATACACGCTTATCCCCACCGATTGTAGCTCGGAGAAACCGATGATCCTGATGCGCAATGCCCTTGCTGCCCTTGTGTTCGCGCTGCTCGGCGCGACCGGAGCCCACGCCCTGGAGGTTGGCGACCAGGCCCCGGACTTCACCCTGCGCGGTAGCGACGGCGAGACCTATACGCTTTCCGATTTCCGCGGCGAACAGGCGGTGGTGCTGGCCTGGTTCCCCAAGGCTTTTACCCGCGGCTGCACCATTGAGTGCAAGTCGCTGGCGGAGAAGGGCCACCTGATCCGCCGTTATGACGTCAGCTATTTCATGGCCAGCGTGGACCCGCTGGAGGACAACAAGGGCTTTGCCGCCGAAACCCGGGCGGACTTCCCCCTGCTCAGCGACCCGGATACCACCGTGGCCAGGGCCTACGGGGTGCTGCACCCCCTGGGCTACGCCAAGCGGCATACGTTCTACATCGGCAAGGACGGCACCATCCTCAAAATCGATACCGACGTGAAGCCCGCGAGTTCGGCGGAAGACATGGCGGCGACGCTGGGTGAGTTGGGGGTGGCCCTGGATGAGCGCTAGCACCGCCGCGCCGCGGATGGTGGCTAGGGGTCGACTCCCGGGCTTGCTCGCCCCCCTGCTTCTGGCGCTGTCCGCCTGTGCGGCGAGGGTCGAGACGGTCGAGCCGGATTTTGCCGACGGCTACGCCGGCGGCCCGGATTTCTGGGTAGTTGCCGGGGTCCCCGGGAACGAGGTCCTCGACGTGCGCGCCAAACCCGGCAGCGAAAATCCGCTGGTGGGGGCGCTCGGCAATGGCGATATCGGCCGCAACCTGGGGTGCGCGCCCCACAAAGGGCAGCGCTGGTGCCGAATCAGGACCCTGGAGGACCCGCCCACCGAGGGCTGGGTGGCGGGGCGCCACCTTCGCGAGAGCGCGCCGCCTCCGTCCGCCACGGGAGTCGGCCGCACGGTGATTTCATCGGGCGATGGCGGGCCTGAAATCGCCGTGCGCGGCAGCGGTGAGTTCGAGGTGATATTCCCCGAGGGTTGCATCGCCCTCTACGACGCGGCCGGCGCGGAGATTGTCGCCGGTGCCACCTGTTCGGAAGAACAACTTCAGTGGGCCGCGGCGGCGGTTGCCCGGCAAACGCGGGAGTCACCCACGAACCGCCCGCGCTAGTCGCGGTTCTTCCACCCCAGCACGTCGCGCAGGATCGACCAGCGCGGCGCCCGGGTCTCGGCGCCCTTGCCGAGCACCCAGTAGCGGTAGTGCTGGTCCACCAACCCGGCCTCGCGGGCGAACACGGTCCACTCGTCGACCACCCGGCGCAGGGTGAGGGCGTCGGTGGCCACGCCGAAGGCCGAGGGCAGCCTGACCGGGTCCGGTTGCGGTACCACCACCGTGAAATGGGGGTAGAGCAGGGTCCAGGCGGCGGCGTGTTCGGCCGGCATCAGGAAGGCGTCGATCTCCGGGTGGCGGCCCTCGAAGAAGGGTTTCCAGAATTCCAGTACCTGGAAGCGGACATCGCTGCCGGCGAAGTAGTACTCCATGCTGGTGCTGATCTGTTCCGAATCCAGGGGCACGCCGATGGTGAGCCCCTCGCTGCGCTGCAATTGCTCGACACGCTGGAATTCCTGGCGCCGGTGATCCCGGGTAACCAGGGCGATGGTGCCGGTGAAGTAGGGTTCGCTCAGTTGCAGGCGCGAGAACCAGTAGGGCCGGTACCACATGCCGGGCATGACATCGATCACCCCCTGTTGCAGCATCGTTGGCAGCGCCGGCCAGCGGATGGGGACGAATTCGGCCCGCAGCCCCATGGCGGAGGCCAGCTCCTCGCCCAGCTCCACATCGAAACCCACCAGTTCGTCGTCGCGATTGAAAAAGCTCATCGGCAGGTTGTCGGGATCGTAACCTATGCGCAGGGTGCCGCGCCGTCGCACCCGCTCCAGGGCGTCCTTCGGGGCATCCGCCGCGACGGGCGGCGGCGCGTCCCGGTGCACGATGGTCCCGGAGTGGCGCTTGGCGTTGTGCATCGATTGCACCACCTCGTCCAGCTGGTAGCTGGTATCGATCAGGGCGCCCAGCAGCAGTCGCAGGACCAGCACTGCCGCCACGGTCCCGCCGGCGATGGCCGCAAGCGCCGCGAGCACCCGGCCGCGGCGCAGGCGCAGGAAGCCGGCCATGGCCGCGGAGCCCAGCAGGGCGAATACGATCAGGTTCATCGCCGCCACCAGCGAGTCGAATTTGCCGGTGAGTATGGTGGTGGGTATGTAAAGGTCGAACAGGTCCTGGGGCAGGGCGAACAAATCGAGCAGGAAGGGCAGGGCGGTTTGCGCCTTGGCGAAGTAGCTGGGTATGCCGGCGGCGAGCAGTGTCGGGTAGTCGCCGAACACCATGGGCGCGCCGCTCAGCCAGGCGGCGAAGGGCACGAACAGCAAGGTCAGCAACTTGCCCGCATTGGGGAAGTTGAACATCACCGGAATCAGTACCTCGGTGGCCGAGTCGCTGTTCTCTTCCAGCAGTCCGTGTCTGGCGAGGAGTTCCTTGCAGCGGTCGATCAGCAGCGGCAGCACGATAAAGGCGCTGTTGGTGACGAAGGCCATCAGCAGGGCGTCCCGGGCCACGCCGGTGACCTCGCGGTAGCTGAAGGGCGTGGCGGCGGTGACCATCAGCGGCAGGATCCAGAAGGCCAGTAGCAACGCGGCGGCGCCAAACACCAGGAAGTACACCTCCAGGCGCAGCCAGGTTTCGGTGGTCAGGGTGCCCGCGATGACCGAGGCCAGCGCGAACACGCCGATGGGTGTCAGCCCGATCACGAAGTGGGTGACCCGCACGATGGCCTGGTTCCAGATGCGCAGGGGGGCGAGCAGCTTGTCCTTGTCGGGCAGGCCCATGACGCCGACCCCCACCAGGCTGCTGAACAGCACGATGGCGGGGACCACGTTGCGCGACAGCGAGTCGAAGGGATTGTGGGTAAAGTAGATGTCGGTGAAGGAAATGGCGGGGCGCTGCTCGATCAGGGCCTGGCTGTAGAAGGTGGCGCTGGTGAATTCCGGGAAGGTCGCCGGAAACAGTACCAGTACCACGCCGGTGAATGCCCACACAACCGCCAGTAGCGCCCCGCCCCAGATGGCGAGGCGTTTCGCCTGGCTGACTTCCAGCTGGCCGAAGGCGATGACCAGGGAGGTAATGAGGTAGGGCAGCACCGTCATTTGCATCAAGCGAATGTAGATATCGCCCAGCGGTTGCAGCATGCCGGCCGGTTCGCCAAAAAACAGGCCGGTGAAAATGCCGGCGGCAAGGCCGATGAGAATGCGCACCGACAGGTCCAGGTTGCGCCAGCGTTTATACAGTGTCATCAATGGCTTGCTTCCCCGGACCAGGCCCCTGGTGTAAACAGATTAACGGGTCCCGCACGCCGATTGAAGTGTATTCGATGCGAGGCGGGCACAAGGGTGGCCCAATGCGACCGGGTTGGCGGGCTTTGGGTGCCAGGCCGGCGTTCACTCACTGCCGCGCCATGCGCGCCGCGTCGAGGGCTGTTTCGAAGCGCTGGTGGTAGTCCGCCGGGAAGCGCCAGAAGGGCGATGTGTCGCGTTGCTCGAGACCCCGCGTCCCCGGGGCGAGGTCGAAGCGCAGTGTCATCAGGATGTCGCTGCTCACCCAGGGGCTCTTGCGGAAATAGGCGTGACCGTTGCCGTCGTCGAAATGGTCGGCATCCTCCACGTCCACCAGCAACAAGCGGGACGAGGCGTGGGCAAACTGGCGCATGCGCTCGTCCAGGGAACCGGGCACGACCTGCCCGAAGCGGCGGTGGGAGAACAGGCGTTTCGACAGCTTCAGGGCCTGGTCGCCGGGGGAGGTGTAGAAGGTCAGGCGGTCCTGGGTGTACAACAGGCCATCGAGCATATAGCTCGCCACCAAGCCCGTATCGACGTCGGAGCCCACCAGGATCACGTTGCCAAGCCGCGTTGTGTCGCTGATCGCCTCGGGCCGATCGCATTGGTGTTGCAGCGCCATCTCGTGGAGCGCGGTAAGCACCACCCGGGTGCCGGCGCTGTAGCCCACGATGTGAATACGCCGCGCGCTCGTTTCCCGGGCCAGCAGTTCGAGCAGTTGCCTCAGTCCCCAGGCCGACACGCGGGCGGTTTCGATGTCTTTCATGTAGGCAAAGGTCGCGGGGGTCGAGGGCCAGGAGAAGGCGACCACCGCGCCTTCGTAGCCGAGGAAGTGCCACAATTCGGAGGACACCAGCAGGGGGTTTTCGAAGATCACCTTGTAGCCGTGGACATAGATGAAAATGTCCTTCATAGAAGAGCGCGCCAGGCGCTGCTCAATCGCCTCCAGAAAGGCCCGCGTGGGTGTATCGTCCACTGTCGCCGCAATGTCCTCGGGGGTAAACAGCGAGACGCTGTTGCGCAGGATGCCGGTTTCGTTGATGCCCTTCACTTCTAGCGGAAAGGAGCCGGGGCGGTTCTTCAGCAGGGAGATCTTGCGCGCCTCGTCCCAGGTGACATCGGTGTCGCCGAAGGCGATGTCGGCGCTGCCGGCGCGCAGGAGATAGCCCCGCTCGCCACTGTAGTGGCGTTCGCCGTGCTGCCCCCGTTCGGTTACCGGGGCCCGATTGGTGACATACAGCATGTCCAGCGGCTCCGGGCCGCTCAGGTGCCCCAGCGCCTCGCCCCCGCCGGAGCCGTAGACAGCGGGCGCTGGCATCATTTCGATTCCCCGCGGCGGATTGCCGCCGCAGCCCGCGGCGAGCAGGGCCAGGAAAGTGCTTAGGACGGGCCCGAGGGCCCGCGAGACCGCGATCTTCATTGTGTATGCCCCGCGCCCGCGATGGGCTGTGCGCCGCGCCGTGAATCGCGCCGCCGGCCGCGTGTACCGGCAGCGTGTATTGGCCGCTTGTATTGACCAAGTATAGAAAAAAATCCACCCCGGTGGATCCACCGCCCGCGGCGTCGCCTTAACGCCAGGCGAACACCGCCGCAGGCGCACTATAATGTGAGCAAACTGGCTCTACCGACGGCGGTGGTAGCGCACTGGAGAAGGGGCCGAAGCAACAGTTGGACAGGGTGTTGGCCAAGGCGTTGGAGAAAACATCGGAGAAAGCACCGGAAAAAACATCGGTGGCCGTATGGCGCTGGATCGCCGCCCTGCTGGTGCCGTCACTGGTCGCCGGGTGTGTGGCGGTGCCCACGGCGGAGGATTACCGGGCGGGCGAGGCCGTGCTGCCGGCGCCGGCCCCCGGCGTGGCGCGGGATTTGCGCGCCGGTTTTCGGCAGGTGTTTTGCGCCACTCTGGCACAAGACGTGGCACAAGGCGTGGCACAAGACGTGGCACAAGACGTGGCGAAGGACGATCGGGGCTGCGGCGAATGGCTGTGGCGCCTTGCCGACGAGTCGCCCGCCGCGGCGCCGGCGCCGCTGCCGGCCCTGGATCGCAACCTGCGTGTCTTCGTGGTGGGCGGGGCCTTCTCGGATTGTTTCGGGGCCGCCTCCCTGGCCTGGGGGCGGGCGGTGGGCGCCCTGTCGGCGGCGGGCTACCCGGTCGCGGAACTGCCCATCGCCAGTCGTTCCAGTGCCTCGGCCAACGCGGACCTGATCGCCGGTGCCCTGCGCAGCGACCCGCCCGCACCCGGGCAGCGCACCCTGCTGGTCGGCTACTCCAAGGGTGCGGTGGATATTTTGCACTTTCTCGGCGAGTATCCGCGCCTGGCGGCCCGGGTGGACGCCGTGGTCAGCGTGGCCGGCCCGGTGCGGGGAAGCCAGGTGGCCAGCAGTGGCGCCTGGGCCTACGACACACTGCTCGTCCACGCCTTTGCCGGGCGCTGCGATCCCGGCGATGGCGGGGTGGTGGACAGCCTGTTGCCCGAGCGCCGCCAGCGCTGGCTGGCGGCGCATGCGTTGCCGGCCCACATTCGCTATTTTATGCTGGAGGCGTTTACTACCCGCGAGCGCATCGCCCGCGCACTCAGGCCCAGCTGGCAATTGCTGGCGCGCCGGGAGTTGCGCAACGACGGTCAACTGATGTTGAGCGAGGGGCTGTGGCCGGGTTCGAGCCTGCTGGGCTACGCCAACACCGACCACTGGGGGGTGGCCATTGATATCGAGCGAGAGCTGGAAACGCTGGCGGCGCGGGACGACGATGCGCCTTTTCCGCGCGCGGCGCTGTTCGAAGCCATCGTGCGCTTTGTGGCGCGGCAGTTGGGGGAGGGAGCATGAGCTTGCCTGAGCGGCCGGCCTACTGCTGGGTCCTGGCGGCCTGTCTGTTGCTGGCCGGGTGCGGGGCCAGCACACCGCGGCAGGACAGCGCGCAGGGGGGCGCCAGCAACGATTTTCGCACCCAGACCCGTCACGATGTGACGGTGTCCACGACCCTGCTGACCGACGGGCAGGCTCGGCAGGTTTACGGCGTGGACCTGGCCGATGTCGGCCTGCAGGCGATCTGGCTGCGCATGGAAAACCGCAGCGATCACAGCCACTGGTTGCTGGTGGCGGCCTTGGACGCCAACTATTTCGCGCCGGGAGAGGCCGCCGCCCTGTTTACGCCGGGTCTGATGGGAGAGGACGAAACGCGCCTGGTGCAGCGTTTCAATGACCTCGCCATGCCCCTGAAGAGTCCTCCCGGGGCGATCACCGAGGGCTACGTGCTGGCGCCGCGGCACGAGGGCGGCCGCTACCTGGCGGTCACCCTGGCCGGGGAAAAGCACTCGCTGCACTTCGATTTCGCGGTGACCCTGCCGGACGGCACCTTCGACTTTGAAAGTCTCGAGCCGGAACAGATCTACGCGGGCCAGGTGCGCCCCGACCTGGATCTGGACGCGCTGCAGGCCCGGCTGCGGGGGCTGCCGTGCTGTACCACCGACAAGAAGGCGCAGGGGCAGGGCGACCCGGTCAATCTCGTGTTCCTGGGGAATCTCGGGGACGTGCTGGCGGGATTGTCCCGGGCGGGTTGGTCGTTCACCCACAAAATCAACCTGGACACCGTGCGCCGCCTGATTGGCGCGGGCATTTCCGGCGGCGCCTATCCGGTGGCCCCGGTGTCGCCACTGTACCTGTTTGACCGCCCCCAGGACCTGGCCCTGCAGCGGGCGCGCAACACCATCCTGCAACGCAACCACATACGGCTGTGGCTGGCGCCCTTCCGCCACCAGGAGCGTTCGGTCTGGGTGGGGCAGGTCAGCCGCGACGTGAGTATCAAGCCCACCCTGCGCAGCCCTAACTTCGTGACCCATGTCATCGACCCCAATGTCGACGAGGCCAGGGAGAACCTGTTGCAGTCACTGATGCTGGCGGGTGTCCTGCAGCGCTTCGCCTTCGCGGCCGGCGCGCCCGTCGGCGACCTCGACGAGCCGCGCAAAAACCTGACCGGTGACCCCTATATCAGCGACGGCCTGCGCCTGGTGGCCCAGGTGTCCGGGCGCAGCACCACGGCTCTCGGCGACATTGAGTTTCTCGATTGGCAGGACAGCCCGGACCCGTTGCTCGCGCCGCGGGCGCGGCGCTGCCGGGCAGTCGCGGGGGATGATTGCACTTTCCTGCCGCCCGGGGTGACCCCGCCGTCGGGGAATGGCGGGCAGCGCGACGTCGCGACCGGGGGTCAGAACCCGTAGTCGAATACGATACTCAACCCGTCCACGTCCGGTCCGAGTACCGCCTGTATGCCCAGGGCCACCTGCCGGTAGCCCAGGGAGGCCCCCAGTTCGAAAAAGTGGTCGAAATTCAGGACCTCCCGGGGAGCGCCCACGAAACTGGTGGCGGCCCCGTGGCCGATCAGGTAGAGCGGGTCGTCGCCGATCTTGATCGCCAGCGGCTTGGCGAGATCGAGTTTGACCGACACGCTGCCGTTGTGGGCGTCGAAGGGGGCAAAGCCCTTCGATTCGTTAAAACTTTCCACGTAGCTGTATACGAAGTGTGCCGCGCCCCGGACCTTGATTGAGCCCCATTTCTCCCGGTAGAGCAGGCCGATATTGGCGCGGCCGATATAGGCGCTGCTCTGCCAGTCGATGACGACGCCCGAGAGCAATGCTTCAAGGGCCGGTCCGAGGGGCTCGCCGGTAATGGTCGTTTCGTTGTCGATGCGGGTGCCGCCGAGACCCAGTCCCGGCGCCAGGAAAAACCCGCCCCCCAGGGGCATGACCAGGCCCGCCTCGATCACCGCGGAGTAGGCTTGCCACTCGGCGTCGAGTTCCACCGGGGGTAGCGCCAGCGCGGGAAAGTCGACCCGCCCCTCCTCGGTGTAACTGAGGGCGCTGAACGCGGCCTGGAGATAGGCCTTGGACCGGCGGCCTTCCAGTTCGAATTCGCGATACAGCGGAAGCTTGATCACGTCGATGTCCTGGTCGATGGCGCCGTTGCTGTCATTGTCGATGCTGAAGCGGGAAGCGGAGATTTCCGGTTCGGCGGCGAAACTGATCAGGTGGGCATAGGCGCTGCCCAGTTCACGCAGTTCAAGGGTTCCGCGATCAACCTCGCCTGTCTGGCTCGCCGCGGTTCGGGCGAGGGCCATGCAGGCCAGGCACGCCGCGGCGCGCGCCGAACGGCGACGCGATTGGCTTCGGGGCGGTTGTCGGTCAATGCGCTTTCGATGGAACATCTGGACTTCCAGGTGGCCGGGTGACCCGGGCAAGTATAGACCAGGCGCGGTCCCGGCTACGGGCTTTCCAATCCCGCGCCAGCGTCTATACTAGGCGGCTTGGCCGCATCCGGGCAGAGGACCCGCCGCTCGTTCCAGCGCACGCAAAGTAGCCTGTCGACACTTCCGGCCCGCCCGGCGCAGCCCCCAAAATCAGGAGTATCTCCATGCGCAACTATATTGTGACGGCGCTGTTTTTGCCGTTGTTCACGCTTGCCGCCCCGTTGTGGGCGGAAACCGAGAGCGAGCGCCTGACGCGCTGGCTCGATGACCGCTACGAAGAGGAGCTGGCTTTCAGCCCGATGGGCCTGACCGAACTGGGGCGCAAGCAACAGTACGACCAGATCGACGATTACAGCGAGGCTGCCCTGGACGCCGAGCTGGCCTGGCAACTGGGTACCGTCGACGATCTGCGCGAGCGCTTTGACTACGGGGCGCTGGAGCCCGAGGCAAAAGTCTCCTACGACTACTGGGTGTATCGCGCCGAGCGCGCGAGCAACCAGGCGAAGTGGCGGCGCCACGACTACGTGCTGGACCCGGTTACCAGCAGCCACACCGACCTGCCGCAATTCATGATCAACTACCACAAGGTCGACACGGTACAGGATATGCGCGACTACATCGCGCGACTGTCCGGGGTCGCCCGGGCCCTGGGACAACTGCAGGCGCGGGCCGCGGTGGCGGCGGGGGAGGGCATCCGCCCGCCACGCTTTGCCTACGGGGTGGTGATCGAGCAGTCACGGGGCATGATCACTGGCGCGCCCTTCGAGAATGAGGGGAATCCCGCTCCGCTGTGGAGCGACGTACTGGCCAAGACCGCCGCCCTGCGCGAGGCGGGGCTGGTGGACGACGCGCAAATGCAGGCATTGCGTGATCGTGCCCGCGCCGCGTTGGTGGACGAGGTGGGGCCCGCCTACCGAACGTTGATTGCCTGGTTGCAACAGGACCGTGCCAACGCGGACGCCCAGGCGCGGGGCGTGCACGGCTTGCCCGACGGCGGTGCCTACTATGCGCACCGCCTGCGCCAGTACACCACCACCGATCTCAGCGCGGAGCAGGTTCACCAGCTGGGCCTCGAGGAAGTGGCGCGCATCCGCGGCGAGATGGAGGCCATCCGCGAGCAGGTGGGTTTTGAGGGCGACCTGGACGCCTTCTTCGAGTATGTGCGCAGCGACGACCGTTTCTACTACCCGAACACCGACGCCGGGCGGCAGGCTTTTATCGACGAGACCCGCCATTACCTGGAGCTAATCGAGGACAAATTGCCGCAGTACTTTGGCATCCTGCCCAAGGCGGGGCTGGAGGTGCGCCGGGTGGAGGCCTTCCGCGAACGCGATGGCGCCTCCGCCTTCTACGAGCCGGGCACCGCCGATGGCAGCCGTCCCGGCGTGTACTATATGCACCTGTCGGACATGCGCGCCAACAACCGCACCGACCTGCAGACCACCGCCTACCACGAGGGCGACCCCGGCCACCACATGCAGGGTTCCATCGCCCTGGAGCGCGAGGACCTGCCGCTGTTTCGCACCAACGTCTGGTATTCCGCCTACGGCGAGGGCTGGGCCCTGTATTCGGAACTGCTGGCCTGGGAGATGGGCGTCTACGATAACCCCTACTACGACTTCGGCCGTCTCGGCGCGGAAATTTTCCGCGCCATTCGCCTGGTGGTCGATACCGGCATGCACGCCAAAGGCTGGTCCGAGGAGCGGGCGGTGCGGTACATGCTGGACAACTCGGCGATTCCCGAGGCCTCGGTGCGCTCCGAGATCCAGCGCTACCTGGTGTGGCCCGGGCAGGCCACCTCCTACAAAGTGGGCATGCTGAAGATCCTCGAGTTGCGTGAGCGGGCCCGGGAGGCCCTCGGTGACGACTTCGACATCCGCGACTTCCACGACCTGGTGCTGGGCGGCGGCTCCCTGCCGCTGGACATCCTGGAGCGGCGCGTGGATGAGTGGATCGCCGCCGGCTGACCGTGTTTTCATCCGCGACACTCAGGGAACTGTTCCGGCTGGCGCTGCCAATGGTGGTGTCACAGAGCGCCTTTGCGCTCATGGTGTTCACCGACCGCCTGTTCATGTCGCGCATCGACGCCCTGCACATCGCCTCCGCCCTCGGCGGCGGTGTGACCTTTTTCGTCTCCATCGCTTTCTTTATGGGGGTGATCTCCTACGCCACCGCGGTGGTGGCCCAGTACTATGGCGCTGGTCACATGGACAAATGCCCGCGGGTGGTGACCCAGGGCGTGTTGATCGCGTTGCTGTGCCAGCCCCTGCTGGCGCTGGTCGCCTGGCAGGCGGGGAACCTGTTCGCGGTGATGGGGCACGAGCCGGCCCAGGTGCGCCTGGAACGGCAGTATTACTACGTCCTGATGGCGGGCTCTTTCTTTACCCTGGTGAAAACCGGGATTGCGGCCTATTTCACCGGCATCGCCCGGCCCCGGGTGGTGATGATCGCGGACCTGTTCGGCGTGGCGGTGAACATCCCCTTGACCTACGCCCTGGTGTTCGGCGCCTGGGGGTTCCCCGAGCTGGGGATTCGCGGCGCGGCCCTGGGCACGGTGATTGCCACGGTGTTCACCATCGCCGTGTACATGGTGTTCTATTTCAACCGGGTGCACCGGCAGCGCTTCTCGGTGGCCGCGTCCTTTCATTACGACGCCGGTATCCTGCGCCGCTACCTGCGCCTGGGCCTGCCCTCGGGTTTCGAGCTGTTCGTGGGCGCCGCCACCTTTAACCTGTTCCTGTTGCTGTTCCAGTCCTACGGGGTGACTGAGGGCGCGGCGATGGCCATTGTGTTCAACTGGGACATGCTCAACTACGTGCCGCTGATCGGTATGAACATCGCCGTGACGAGCATGATCGGCCGCTATGTGGGCGCCGGCGACATGACCCGTACCAACCAGGTTATCAGCGCCGGCTTTTTGCTGGCCATCGGCTATTCGCTGGTGCTGGGGATCGGCTTTATTGTATTTCGCACCGAGCTGATGAACGTGTTCGCCACCCCCGAGGGCGATTTTGGCGCGATCGCCCGGCTGGGCAGCCAGATGATGACCGGCCTGGCCACCTATGTCCTGGCGGACGCCACCATCCTGATTGCCAGCGGGGTACTGCGCGGCGCCGGGGACACCCGCTGGCTGATGAAGACCTCCATGCTGGTGCACCTGTTGATGCTGGTCTCCCAGGTGGTGATCATCAAGGTCCTGGACTTCGGGCCCATGGCCAGCTGGTGGGCCTTCGTGGTGATGCTGCTGGCGCTGGCGATGATCTATTCCTGGCGCCTGCTCGGCAGCACCTGGCGCGCGCCGGAGCGGCTGGCCCGGGTGATGGCGGAATAGGGAAAGAGGGGTGGCGGCCGCGGCCGCTACCTCACAGGGTCAGTATGCGGCGCAGCAGGCCATCCTCGCGCCGGCGCTGTTCGCGCACCCGCAGCAGTTCCGCCAGCTGGGTCTCGATCTCGGTGGCCACGCGTTCGCGAATCTTGCGTTGCTGCGCCTTGGTCGGCGTCTTGCCGGCGTAGGCGGCGAGGTCCACCGGCTCGCCGAAACCCAGGAAACAGCGCTGCGGCCGCGGCAGCAGCGTACCCAGGCTGCCCCGGGGTATGGGCGGCAGCATGTCGGTGCGGGTGTCGCCATCGAGCAGCCCGAAGCGCCGCAGCAGGGCGCCCAGAGGCGTGTTGGGGAGTTCCTCGCTTTCGATCCAGTGGTCGTAGAACTCGTCGGGGCCGACGATGCCGAAGGGCATGATGGTGTAGCCGTGCGCCGCCGCCAGGCGCACGAAACCGTAGCGCTCCTTCCACTGCAGCTCGTACATGGCGCTGGCGGGCTTGACCGCCTCGTGCGCGCCGCCGGGGAACACCAGCAGGTCCTCGCCCTGTTCCATCAGCGCGGTGCACACTTCCGGGTGCCCCATTGCCGCCCCCAGCCGGATCAGGGTGTCGCCGATGGTGCGGTTGCTCCACAGGAATTTGTCGCCGAGGGGGCGCACCGCGCGGCCCAGTTCGCGGGCCAGCAGTGGCGAGATCACCATGCCATCGAGGGCGAACAGCGAGTGGTTGCCGACGAACAGGCAGGGCCGGTCCGGCACGCGCTCGCTGTGCAGTAGCACCGGCTTGAACAGCGCGCGCACCGCCAGGTACCAGGCGTCCAGTTCCCTGCCCTGAAGGGGGCGGGCCGCGATCGCGGCCGCGATATGGCGCTGCAGGGCATCACCCGCTAGCGGGTCGTTGTCGGCGCTGAAGCTGATCGGCATAGTATTCTTCCCGCTCTTCCTGCTTGTCCCGCAGGGTGACAATGAACCAGGGTTTACGCAAACAGTATAGAGGCCAGGCCCGGTGCCGGGCTACGTCGAATTCAGCAGGCGCTCGAGTCCGCGCTCGCGCAGGGCCTGTTGCAGCAGTTCGCGGATGTCGGCGGCGTGCTCCATGTGCAGTGCCCGCTGCGCGAGGGCGGCGGCATCCGCCTGTGAGATGGTGCGCAGCAGCCACTTGATACGGGGGATGCGCGCGGCGCTCATGCTCAAAGTGCGAATGCCCAGCCCGGCCAGTACCAGTACCGCCGCCGGGTCGGAGGCCATCTCCCCGCACAGGCTCAGGGGCAGGCCCACTTCGTCGGCGATCGCGGTGACGCGGGCCACTTCCCTGAGCACCGCCGGGTGCAGGTGGTCGTAGGCCGCCGCGACGCGCGGGTTGTTGCGGTCGAGGGCCAGCAGGTACTGGCTGAGGTCGTTGGAGCCGATCGAGACGAAGTCGAGGCGCGGCGCCCAGGTGGGAAGCAGTGAAATCGCCGCCGGTACTTCCACCATGATGCCCACGGGCGGTCGTTTCAGCGGGTAGCCCTCGTCGCCAAGCTGCGCCAGCGCGTCGTCGAGCAGCGAGCGCAGGGCGTCGATTTCGCCGGTATTGCTGACCATTGGCAGCAGAATATGCAGGTTGTCGCTGTCCCGTCCGGCGCGCAGCATGGCGCGCAGCTGGGTCATTAGCAGGGCGCTGTTGTCGAGGCAAAAGCGGATGCCGCGCCAGCCCAGGGCGGGGTTTTCCTCTTCGATGGGGAAGTAGGGGAGGGGTTTGTCGCCGCCGATATCCAGGGTGCGCATGTACACCGGCTTGCCGGCGTAGGCGCCCAGCACCTGGCGGTAGATGTGCTCCTGCTCCTCCTCCGAGGGGAAGGTGTCGCTGAGCATGAAGGGCATCTCGGTGCGGTACAGCCCCACGCCCTCGGCGCCGTTGGCCAGACCCGGGGAAATGTCCGCCAGCAGGCCGGTGTTGGCGAACAGCCGGATGCGCTGGCCGTCGGTGGTGGTGGCGCTCTCGTTGACCAGTTCCGCGAGTTCGCCCTTCAAGGCCTGCTCGGCCTGCTGCAGGCGGCGGAATTCCCTTTTCACCGAGGCTGCCGGGCGCAGCAGTACCTGCCCGACGTTGCCGTCGACGATCACCGTATCGCCGTTGTTGAGCTGTTTCAGGCCGCCGGTGCCCATTACCGCCGGCACCCCCAGGGCGTTGGCGAGCACCGCGGTGTGGGACAGGGTTGAACCCTCGAAGGAGACGATGCCCTGCAGCCGGTCCGGGTGGCAGGCCGCGATGTCGGACACACTCAACTTGCTGCCCACCAGCACCACGGGCCCCTTGCCGCTGCTCACAGGGCGGGCGTCGTTGCCGGTCCACGCCGCGTAGAGCTTGTTGCCCAGGTGGTGAATGTCCTCGTGGCGGGCGCGCAGGTAGGGGTCGTCCATGGCCAGGAACACGTCCGCGAAATGCTGTACGGTCTGGCGCAGGGCGCCCGGCAGCCACTGGCCCGCGCGAATGCGCATGGCCACGCCGTCGCGCAGCTGGCTGTCGCCGAGCAGCATCTGGTAGGCCGAAAACACCGCCGTCACCGCGTCGGAGAGACCCGGTTCCAGGGACCGCCGCTCCTGTTCCACCTCCTGGGTAACCTGCTCAAGCAGGGCATGCCACTGCCGCAGGTCGGCCTCGGGGTCGGCGCAGGCCTTGTCGGGGACTTTGTACAGGTCGTCGCGATCGCAGATCCATGCCTTGCCAATACCGACGCCGGGAGCGCCCTTTACCCCCCGCACCCGCTGGCTGGTGCCGCGCGCGCGGCTGATCGCCGCCGGGTCCATCGGCAGCACCAGCGCGAGCTGGGTGGAGAGGGTGACCAGAAAGGCCAGTTCCTCCTCGCTCATCAGCCGCGCCTCGCGGGATTGCACCACCAGCACGCCGATCACCTGCCCGCCGCGCACCAGTGGTACGCCGCAAAAGCTGTGAAAGGCGTCTTCGTGGGTTTCGGCGACGTAGCGGAAATCCGGATGGGCGGATGCCTCGGCGACGTTCACCGGATGCCGGCTGCGCGCCGCCAGTCCCACCAGGCCCGTGCCCTCCGGCAGCAGGGTGTGTCCCACCGAGCGCGGATCAAGGCCCCGGCTGGCGGCCAGCAGCATGCTGTGATCCGGCTGGGATATATACAGGCTGCACACATCCACACCGACCGCGCGGTGGATGGATTCCACGATCAGCTCCACCTGGTCGGCGTCGCTGCTGGCCTGGGCCGCGGCCTGGACGATTCGGGTCAGTTCGAGTAGGGGGTTCATATACCTGTTATTAGGCGGGAAAAGTCCGGTGTCGGCAAGAGGCAGGGGCGTGCTAGTGTTTGCTATGGGCAGCGGCAACGCGGCCGTTGACAATAATCATAACAGTGTGGACAGGAGTCGAGTATGCAGGGAAAACGTGTAGCCATCACCGGGCCCACGGCGGGGATCGGCCGCGAGACGGCGCTGGAACTGGGTCGCCGCGGCGCGCAACTGGTGCTGCTGTGCCGCAACGTGGCCAAGGGCGAGGCGCTTGCCGGGGAGATCGCGGAGCGCGGAGGCTCGCCGGCGGAGGTCGTCCACATGGATATGGCGTCCCTGGCCAGCGTGCGCGAGGCCGCTCGCGCCATACTGGCCTCCGGCGAGCCCCTGGACGTACTGCTGAACAACGCCGGCCTGATCAACACCGAGCGCCGCGAGAGCCAGGACGGTTACGAGGAGACCCTGGCGGTCAATCACTTCGCCCCCTTCCTGTTGACCGGCCTGCTGTTGCCCGCGCTGCAGCGGGCGGAGGCCGCACGCATCGTCAACGTCGCCTCCGACGCCCACCAGTTCGTGCGCAGCATGGGCTTCGAGGATATGCAGGCACAGGAAAACTACCGGACGTTCCGGGAGTACGGGCGCTCCAAGCTGGCCAATATGCTGTTCACCCTCAGCCTGGCGCGGCGTTTGGAAGGGCAGGGGATTACCGTCAACTGCCTGCACCCCGGGGCGGTGTCCACTTCCCTGGGCGGGCAGAACCCGGGCGTGTTGAGCCGCCTGTTGCCGGTGTTGCTCAAGCCCTTCTTCCGCAGTCCCGAACAGGGGGCGCAAACCTCGATCTACCTGTGCTGTGACGAGGCGGTGGCCGATGTGACGGGGCGCTATTTCGTGCGCTGCAAGGCGGTGAAACCGCGGCCCTGGGCGCTGGACGAGGGCGCCGCGGAACGCTTGTGGGAGTACACGCAGGACTGTGTTGATTTTGTGTATCCGCAGTAGAGTCTGCCCGTGTTGAGATCAGAGGTGTGAAGGAGGCTCCGTTGTATCTCGCAGACTGTGGGTACGCAGGGCTGACTTGCAACTGAAGTCTTGCGATCTCCTTTCTGAAAAACTGGTACGCTCAAGTAGTCGGTGTTGGTTAGCTAATCCAATGAAAGTTTATGCAAATATCTATTAGGAAATTTGGTATCTGGCTTGTCTTGCTGGCAATTCCGTTAATTATACTGTGCGCGGTGGCTACTAATACTTATCAATCAGTATCTATATTCCGAAAAATTGATCGCATGCTGCAGAATCCGACCGTTGTTGTATATATAAACGGTAGGCCCCTTAATGATTTGTGTGAGCTACAACGGGTTTTTTCAAATAGACAATATTTAAAGATACGAAGTGGGTCTCATCCTGAATTTGATTTTGATGTTTCAATAACAACGCGGGAAAAATCTTTGAATATCAGGTTGGCTGCAGACTCTCGCGATAAGAATATGTACTGGGTATATTTTGTCGACAATCAGGACAATGAGCTTTTCGGACATGATGAGCTTATTGGATTTGTTAGATCCGATGTGGTCATAGGGAAAAGATAAAGAAATTATGCGTCAGGAGTCAGGTGCAGCTCGTCGCCGGTCAGTCGCTGCGGGATATCCCCAAGCTCCAGAAATTGGGTCCGCCAAAGCCTTTGAGCTATTTTGCAGAGAGTTTTACAGCGCGGAAAGTCGCAATGGCAATGGCCCATCGCAGCGGGCACTATACCCTCGCAAAGCTGGGTGAAGCTTTTGGTGTGAGCTACGCCACTGTCAGTCGAGCGGTGAGGGCGCTCGAAGAAAAACGTGGATACAACGTGTCAAATGTAAGGCCTGACCCCGTTCGCTGCGCTAGGCGGGGTTTTCTCAGTGCGATAAATCAGGAAATTACCATGCCCATCGGCGCCTTACATAGGATACACCGATGAGGCCGATGACCGCAGCGAGGAATATTCGAGTCCATTCCGGGAGGGTAGGTACGGCGGTCACGGACGCTGGCAGTACCACAGCAGTGACTGGGTCGGTGATGGTGCCTGGAATGCTGTCCTCATCCAGAGGTCCTCCGTCCGTCACGATGTAGCTGATCTTGTTACCTTCAATAGTTGCGTTCGGTATTGCAATCCAGTCACCAGAAGAGGTGACCTTATAGGCAATGCTTCCATTCGGGAGGTCGTCGCCGAACAGGGCTTCTATCGAGACAGAGCTACCACAACCGGCGAGAACAAACCGCAATTGTGTCGATATGGCTTGCCCCGGTGCCTTCTCTGTCGATACCGGCTCGGCGGTTACCGGCCCTTGGAACTGGCAAGTTAGCGGTGCATCAACAACCCTTACACCCACTCCGAGTCCGCCAGCATCTCCGTTGTCACCTATTCCGTCGCCGTCAAAATCATCTTTTTCCACAGGATCGAAAGGGAATGCATCATCTGAGTCGAGTGTTCCATCACCGTCTGTGTCTCCCGAAGGTGTTACTGAATTACTGGCTTCAGATACTTCGCTCGTTCCAACACTATTAGTGGCTTTGACGGTAAAGGTGTAGGTTGTGTCATTTGTGAGCCCAGTGACAGTACAGGGAGAGCTCGAACAGGTACCGGTTCGGTTCTCTGGTGTACTGGTGGCCGTGTATTCAGTGATGGGAGAGCCACCATCACTAGCGGGGGCGGTAAACTCGATGGTCGCTCGAGCTTCCCCGGCGGTTGCTGTGCCTATAACAGGAGCTTCCGGGACTGAAATGACCGTGAGCGTGTCAGTAGCCGAACCGCTAGTGCCCAGGGATGACAATAGATCTCCGCTTGTGTTGATATACGTTCCCGCGTTGCTGGAGGTGGTATCTACACTGATCACGCAGACGGTGTTTGCTGCCGCAGTGCCTCCAGTGAAACTTACATTACCCGTTCCCGAGAGGGCTGTAAGCGTTCCACCGCTGCAGGTGGTTGCGGCATTGCTTGGCGTGGAAACAACTAGCCCGGCTGGTAGATTATCTGTAAACGACAGATTTGTTGCTCCAACAGTATTTGAACTGTTGTCTATAGTGAGCGTTAGCGTCGAAGTGCTATCGGCATTTATTGAATTTGGTGCAAAGCTCATGCTGAAAGCAGGTGGAGCGGTTCCCACTCCTGTAACAGAGAGATTGTAGGGATTTTCATCGCTATCGTTGTTGGCTATTGCGATAGTCGCGGTCTTGGCGCCCGCGCTTGTGGGGGTAAAACGCACGGTGTAGGTGGTCGTGCCGCCGCCGGCAGCTACCGGGGACGAAGGTTGAGTCTGGATACTGAATTGATCGGCATTGGCTCCCCCCAAGCTGATCGGCGTGGTCAGCATCAGATCGCTGTTGCCCGAGTTCACCACAGTGAATACCGCATTGCTACTGGAATTCAGCGCGTGATTGCCAAAGCCGTAGCTACCGCCATCGGCGATGGGTATGGCACCTTGCGACAGGGCCATTTCCGGGGCCGTTCCCGTACCGGTAATGGTCAGGTTATAGGGATTTTCATCGCTATCATTGTTGGCAATTGCGATGGTGGCGGTCTTGGTTCCCGTGCTGGTGGGGGTGAAGCGTAGGGTGTAGGTGGTCTCGCCGCCGCCGGAAGCTATTGTCGATGAAGGTTGAGCTTGAATACTGAACTGATCGGCATTCGCTCCGCCCAGGCTGATCGGTGTGCTCAATGTTAGATTGCCACTACCCGAGTTGGCCACCGTAAATACCGTATCGGTACTGGAGTTGAGTGCTCGAGCTCCGAAGTCATGTGTGCCGCCGTCGGCGATGCCGGTGGCGCCTTGGGAAAGAGCCATTTCCGGTGCTACCGGAACCGCGTCAATGAGGTCGTCCACAATAACTCGTCCGCCGATATTGGCGGCATCTTCAATTGCGACCCAGGCCACGTCTCCTGGAATATTCAGTGTAGTTGCGCTTGTATCCAGTGCGACGCTGCTCGATGTGTAGAGAGTATTCAAGTCGCTGTCCCACGCAGTTACTTTGTAGTTGCCGGCGACGGTGACTGCAACTTTTGTCGAGAAAGTAGAGGCGCTAGAGGTTAGCCCAAGGAAAAGGCCTACTGAATCGCCCCGGGATTTCCGGAGGCTCAGTTGCTTGAGTCAGGCCGCCATGGCTGACTCTTCTTGCTGGCGATAGTACGCCATTTCCAATTCCGCCGGCGGAATATTGCCGATGGGCT